>NZ_QHKS01000060.1 GCF_003353175.1 Paraburkholderia lacunae
GACAACGTGTCGATCACGGTGAAGCTGATCAACCCGATCGCGATGGAAGAAGGTCTGCGCTTCGCAATCCGCGAAGGCGGTCGTACGGTCGGTGCAGGTGTGGTTGCCAAGATTCTCGAGTAACGCCAGACAGTTCTCGTTAATCTGTAGTTTCGGGGTTGGCGGTGTCGTCAACCCCAAAATGGTTTAGGGGTATAGCTCAACTGGCAGAGCGTCGGTCTCCAAAACCGAAGGTTGGGGGTTCGATTCCCTCTGCCCCTGCCAATTCTCGCGCCGCAAGCGGCGCTTCGTTAAGGTGTTATGGCGAATCCTTCCGTCGAAACTGTAAATACATCCGGCGACAAGCTGATGCTCGTCGCGGGCGTATTGTTGGTCTTGGCCGGGTTCGTGGGGTTCTTCTGGCTCAGCGGCCAGGAATGGTACGTCCGCGGAGCTGCCTTGGTTGTTGGCGCGGTCGCGGGTGTTGCAGTCGGTCTGCTCTCTGCGCCCGGCAAGGGTTTCATCGCTTTCGCCAAAGACTCGTACAAGGAAGTCCGTAAGGTTGTTTGGCCGACTCGCAAAGAGGCCACCCAGACAACGCTCGTAGTGTTCGGCTTTGTTTTCGTCATGGCGATCTTTCTTTGGGTTAGCGATAAATCCATCGAATGGGCGATTTTCTCGGTGATTCTGGGTTGGAAATGATATGAGCGATACTCCGGCATCCCCGAGCGGCAAACGTTGGTACGTCGTGCACGCCTACTCCGGCATGGAGAAGAGCGTGCAACGCGCGCTTCAGGAGCGCATCGAACGTGCTGGCATGCAAGATCAGTTTGGTCAAATCCTCGTTCCGACTGAAGAAGTGGTCGAGGTGAAGGGCGGTCACAAATCAGTGACCGAACGTCGTTTTTTCCCGGGCTATGTCCTTGTGGAAATGGAAATGACAGACGAAACGTGGCACCTCGTGAAAAACACGGCAAAGGTGACAGGTTTCGTAGGCGGTGCGCGTAATCGTCCGAGCCCGATTTCTCCGCGGGAAGTCGAGAAGATCATGTCGCAAATGCAGGAAGGCGTGGAAAAGCCGCGTCCGAAGACCCTGTTCGAAGTAGGCGAGATGGTGCGGGTCAAGGACGGTCCGTTCACGGATTTCAACGGCAGCGTCGAAGAAGTGAACTACGAAAAGTCGCGCGTCCGTGTTTCCGTTACAATTTTCGGCCGCGCAACGCCGGTCGAGCTGGAATTCGGCCAGGTCGAAAAGCTGTAATCCAGAATTCTACGGAACACACCAATCGGTGCGTTCCGTATTTCGCGCTTACGGTCCGCGTAATGGCCGTTGAGGAGCGTAAGTAGTCCGTTTTTCGGCGAACGCGCGCTACTACTCACTGAACGCCCGCATGCACCCATGTGGCGTTCCAAAGAGGTTTTCAACATGGCAAAGAAAATCATTGGCTTTATCAAGCTGCAGATTCCTGCAGGTAAAGCCAACCCGTCGCCGCCGGTCGGTCCGGCACTGGGCCAGCGCGGCCTGAACATCATGGAGTTCTGCAAGGCGTTCAACGCGCAGACTCAAGCTATGGAACCGGGTCTGCCGATTCCGGTCGTGATCACCGCCTTCGCGGACAAGAGCTTCACGTTCGTTCTGAAGACGCCGCCGGCTACGGTTCTGATCAAGAAGGCAGCGAAGATCGACAAGGGTTCGAGCAAGCCGCATACCGACAAGGTCGGCAATATCACGCGCGCTCAAGCGGAAGACATCGCCAAGACCAAGATGCCCGATCTGACGGCGGCTGATCTGGACGCAGCGGTTCGTACGATCGCTGGTAGCGCCCGCTCGATGGGCATCACCGTGGAGGGCGTGTAAATGGCTAAGCTTTCAAAGCGTCTGCAGGCATTTGCAGCCAAGGTTGATCGTCAAAAGCTGTACTCGATCGACGAAGCTCTGTCGCTCGTGAAGGAATGCGCAAGCGCGAAGTTCGACGAATCGATCGACGTCGCAGTGCAACTCGGCATCGACGCCAAGAAGTCGGACCAAGTGGTTCGTGGCTCGGTCGTTCTGCCGGCTGGTACCGGTAAGTCGGTCCGCGTTGCAGTGTTCGCCCAAGGCGAAAAAGCTGAGCAAGCTCGTGCGGCCGGCGCTGAAGTCGTCGGTATGGAAGATCTGGCTGAACAGGTCAAGGCCGGCAATCTGAACTTCGACATCGTGATCGCTTCGCCGGACACGATGCGCGTCGTCGGTACGCTCGGTCAGATCCTCGGTCCGCGCGGCCTGATGCCAAACCCGAAGGTTGGCACGGTTACGCCGGACGTCGCCACCGCAGTGAAGAATGCCAAGGCTGGTCAGGTGCAATTCCGTGTCGACAAGGCCGGTATTATCCACGCCACGATCGGCCGCGCTTCGTTCGAGCCGACTGCTCTGCGTAGCAACCTGAACGCTCTCGTCGACGCGCTGCAAAAGGCGAAGCCGGCAACGAGCAAGGGTGTCTACCTGCGCAAGGTTGCGCTGTCGAGCACGATGGGTGTTGGCGTTCGCGTCGACCAGGCATCGATCGCGGCACAGTAAGAAATTTCATCGCCTCGATGTGAATCGAGGCGGTTTTAAGGGCTTTGGGCGGTCGCAAGGTGGCAGTGTGCATCGAGCGACCGGTTGTCAAAGACCGTTGGCGGGAACGCAGCAGGTAGGCGCTCCCTTAATGCAAAGCCAACGCAGATGGCGAACCCGAAAAGGTTTTGTAGTGATGAAACCGCTGGATATCCGCAGTCATGCGGGTGTCGGGCGGTCGAAATACTCCTGACTGGTCGGACGCCGTTATTGAACGCGGTACACAAGGCGCACGCTGCGTGTATCGAATCTGGAGGTTAACCGTGCCACTCAACAAAGAAAGCAAGCAGGCCGTCGTCGCTGAGGTTGCCGCGCAAGTCGCGAAAGCCCAGACCGTGGTTCTGGCTGAGTATCGTGGGATCACGGTTGGCGATCTGACCAAGCTGCGCGCGAAAGCGCGTGAGCAACAGGTTTACCTTCGCGTGTTGAAAAACACGCTGGCGCGTCGCGCTGTCGAAGGTACCCCGTTTGCTCCTTTGGCAGAGCAGATGACCGGTCCCCTGATCTACGGCATCTCGGAAGATGCCATTGCCGCTGCTAAGGTCGTCAACGACTTCGGCAAGAGCAATGACAAGTTGATCATCAAGGCTGGTTCCTACGAAGGCAAGGTGATGGACAAGGCTGGCGTGCAAGCGCTGGCAAACATCCCGAGTCGCGAAGAACTGCTCTCCAAGCTGTTGTACGTTATGCAAGCACCTGTTTCCGGCTTTGCGCGCGCTCTGGCCGCGCTGGCAGAAAAGAAACAAGGCGAAGAAACCGCTGCGTAACGCACTTCAGTCGAGCGTGATTGATCGCTGACTGTATCCGAATTCAATTTAGGAGTATTTCAAATGGCAATCGCAAAAGATGACATCCTCGAGGCAGTAAGCTCGATGTCGGTTCTGGAACTGAACGAGCTGGTTAAGGCGTTCGAAGAAAAGTTTGGCGTGTCGGCAGCTGCTGTTGCAGTGGCAGGCCCGGCGGGCGGCGGCGCAGCTGCTGCAGCTGAAGAGCAAACCGAATTCACGGTCAACCTGGTTGAAGTTGGCGCGAACAAGGTTTCGGTCATTAAGGCTGTTCGCGAACTGACGGGTCTCGGCCTGAAGGAAGCGAAGGATCTGGTCGACGGTGCACCGAAGCCTGTCAAGGAATCGGTACCGAAGGCTGCTGCTGAAGAAGCCAAGAAGAAGCTGGAAGAAGCCGGCGCGAAGGCTGAAATCAAGTAAGTTTCAGCGCGTTGTGCGAAGGCTGGCGGTTTTCCACCGCCGGCCTTTTTGTGCTTTGTGGGAACCACGTTTGTGCCAGCTCGTTTCGGTAAAAACGTGACCACAGAAGCCAAAGAAAATCGCCTTTCGGTAACATTGGCCGGCGTTTCTCTTTGTCTTCTGAAGCGACTGCAGAAGGCAAGTTTGGTCGGGTAGCGGGCAACACAGGCATCCGCTGCCGTCAGCCAGCGGTTGGTAGCGGCCAACCACCAAGCTTCTAGGCTCGTTCAAGCCATCGGACGGCCATCGGGTCTCAGTCGGTGAACACTCGGGTTGTCTCATCAAGGTATCCTGCCTCGACAACAATGCCCGCCGTGATTCGGAGATCGTATGCAATATTCCTTCACCGAGAAGAAGCGTATTCGCAAGAGTTTTGCGAAGCGCCCCATCGTTCACCAAGTACCTTTCCTGCTGGCTACCCAGCTTGAATCATTCAGCACTTTTCTGCAAGCCGAAACGTCGTCGACGCAACGCAAGCCGGAAGGTCTGCAAGCAGCATTTACCTCTGTTTTTCCGATCGTCTCGCACAACGGCTTCGCTCGTCTCGAGTTCGTCAGCTACATGCTGTCGCCGCCGGCATTCAACATCAAGGAATGTCAGCAGCGCGGTTTGACGTACTGCTCGGCGCTGCGCGCCAAGGTGCGTCTGGTGCTGCTCGACAAGGAATCGCCGAGCAAGCCGGTCGTCAAGGAAGTGAAGGAACAGGAAGTGTACATGGGCGAAATTCCGCTCATGACGCCGACCGGTTCGTTCGTCATCAACGGCACGGAACGTGTGATCGTTTCCCAGCTGCACCGTTCGCCTGGCGTGTTCTTCGAACACGACAAGGGCAAGACGCACAGCTCGGGCAAGCTCCTGTTCTCGGCACGTATCATTCCTTACCGCGGTTCGTGGCTCGACTTCGAATTCGATCCGAAGGACGTGCTGTACTTCCGCGTCGACCGCCGCCGCAAGATGCCGGTCACGATCCTGCTGAAGGCAATCGGCCTGACGCCGGAACAGATCCTCGCAAACTTCTTCGTGTTCGACAATTTCACGCTGATGCCGGAAGGCGCGCAGATGGAATTCGTGCCGGAGCGTCTGCGTGGTGAAGTCGCACGTTTCGACATTACCGATCGTGACGGCAACGTGATTGTGCAGAAGGACAAGCGGATCAACGCCAAGCACATTCGCGACCTCGACAACGCGAAGACGAAGTTCATCTCGGTGCCGGAAGACTATCTGCTCGGCCGCGTGCTGGCGAAGAACGTCGTCGACGGCGACACCGGCGAAGTCATCGCCAACGCGAACGACGAAATCACCGAAACCGTCCTCGAGAAGCTCCGCGAATCGAAGATCAAAGACATCCAGACGCTCTACACGAACGATCTGGACCAGGGTCCGTATATCTCGTCGACGCTGCGTATCGACGAAACCGCGGACAAGATGGCCGCGCGCATCGCGATCTACCGCATGATGCGCCCGGGTGAACCGCCGACCGAAGAAGCGGTCGAGGCGCTGTTCAACCGCCTGTTCTACAGCGAAGACGCATACGACCTTTCCAAGGTAGGCCGTATGAAGTTCAATCGCCGCGTGGGTCGCGACGAAATCGTCGGACCGATGACGCTGCAGGACGACGACATCCTCGCCACGATCAAGATCCTGGTCGAACTGCGTAACGGCAAGGGCGAAGTGGACGACATCGACCACTTGGGCAATCGCCGTGTGCGTTGCGTCGGCGAATTGGCGGAAAACCAGTTCCGCGCCGGTCTCGTGCGTGTCGAACGTGCTGTGAAGGAACGCCTCGGCCAGGCCGAAAGCGAAAACCTGATGCCGCACGACCTGATCAACTCGAAGCCGATTTCGTCGGCGATTCGCGAGTTCTTCGGTTCGTCGCAGCTGTCGCAGTTCATGGACCAAACGAACCCGCTGTCGGAAATCACCCACAAGCGCCGTGTGTCGGCTCTTGGCCCGGGTGGTTTGACGCGTGAGCGCGCCGGCTTTGAAGTCCGCGACGTGCACCCGACCCACTATGGCCGTGTGTGTCCGATTGAAACGCCGGAAGGTCCGAACATCGGCCTGATCAACTCGCTCGCTCTGTACGCGCACCTGAACGAATACGGCTTCCTCGAAACGCCGTATCGCAAGGTCGTGGACAGCAAAGTGACCGATCAGATCGACTATCTGTCCGCGATCGAAGAAGGCCGTTACGTGATCGCTCAGGCGAACGCGGCTGTGGCAGCTGACGGCTCGCTGACCGACGAACTGGTGTCGTCGCGTGAGGCAGGCGAAACGCTGATGGTCACGCCGGACCGCATCCAGTACATGGACGTGGCGCCGTCGCAGATCGTGTCGGTGGCGGCATCGCTGATTCCGTTCCTTGAGCACGATGACGCGAACCGCGCATTGATGGGTTCGAACATGCAGCGTCAGGCTGTGCCGTGTCTGCGTCCTGAAAAGGCCGTGGTCGGTACGGGTATCGAACGCACGGTGGCAGTCGACTCGGGTACGACGGTTCAGGCGTTCCGCGGCGGTGTGGTCGATTACGTCGACGCAGGCCGTATGGTGATCCGCGTGAACGACGATGAAGCCGTTGCTGGCGACGTCGGCGTGGACATCTACAACCTGATCAAGTACACGCGTTCGAACCAGAACACGAACATCAACCAGCGCCCGATCGTGAAGGTCGGCGATATCGTGTCGCGTGGCGACGTGCTGGCTGACGGCGCATCGACCGACCTCGGCGAACTGGCTCTCGGCCAGAACATGCTGGTCGCGTTTATGCCGTGGAACGGTTACAACTTCGAAGACTCGATTTTGATCTCGGAGAAGGTGGTTGCCGACGACCGTTACACGTCGATCCACATCGAAGAACTGAACGTCGTTGCTCGCGATACAAAGCTCGGACCGGAAGAAATCACGCGCGACATCTCGAACCTGGCCGAAGTGCAACTCGGCCGTCTCGACGAGTCAGGCATTGTCTACATCGGCGCGGAAGTCGAAGCAGGCGACGTACTGGTCGGCAAGGTCACGCCGAAGGGCGAAACCCAGCTGACGCCGGAAGAAAAACTGCTGCGCGCGATCTTTGGTGAAAAGGCTTCGGACGTGAAGGACACGTCGTTGCGCGTGCCGTCGGGCATGAGCGGCACGGTCATCGACGTTCAGGTGTTCACGCGTGAAGGCATTCAGCGCGACAAGCGTGCACAACAGATCATCGACGATGAACTGAAGCGTTATCGCCTCGACCTGAACGATCAGCTGCGTATCGTGGAAGGTGACGCGTTCCAGCGTCTCGCACGTATGCTGACCGGCAAGGTCGCGAACGGCGGTCCGAAGAAGCTCGCGAAGGGTACGAAGATCGAGCAGGCTTACCTGGAAGATCTCGACCACTACCACTGGTTCGACATCCGCCTCGCGGACGAAGAAGCAGCGGCACAGCTCGAAGCTATCAAGGACTCGATCGAACAGAAGCGTCACCAGTTCGATCTGGCGTTCGAAGAAAAGCGCAAGAAACTCACGCAAGGCGACGAACTGCCGCCGGGCGTGCTGAAGATGGTCAAGGTGTATCTGGCAGTCAAGCGCCGTCTGCAGCCTGGCGACAAGATGGCCGGCCGTCACGGTAACAAGGGTGTGGTGTCGAAGATCGTTCCGATCGAAGACATGCCGTACATGGCCGATGGCCGTCCGGCTGACGTCGTGCTCAATCCGCTCGGCGTGCCGTCGCGGATGAACGTGGGGCAGGTTCTCGAAGTGCATCTGGGTTGGGCCGCGAAGGGTCTCGGCTGGCGTATCGGCGAAATGCTGCAACGTCAGGCGAAGATCGCTGAACTGCGCGAATTCCTGACCAAGATCTACAACGAGTCGGGCCGCGCTGAAGAGCTGGACAGCTTCACGGACGACGAAATCGTCGAACTGGCGAAGAACCTGCGCGAAGGCGTACCGTTCGCCACGCCGGTGTTCGACGGTGCGACGGAAGAAGAAATGTCGCGCGCACTGGATCTGGCATTCCCGGACGACATCGCGAAGCAGCTCGGCATGACGCCGTCGAAGAACCAGGTGCGTCTGTACGACGGCCGCACGGGTGAGATGTTCGAACGTACGGTGACGGTCGGCTACATGCACTACCTGAAGCTGCACCACCTGGTTGACGACAAGATGCACGCGCGTTCCACGGGTCCGTACTCGCTCGTGACGCAGCAGCCGTTGGGCGGTAAGGCGCAGTTTGGTGGCCAGCGCTTCGGTGAAATGGAAGTGTGGGCGCTCGAAGCGTACGGCGCATCGTACGTGCTGCAAGAAATGCTGACGGTGAAGTCGGACGACGTGACCGGCCGGACCAAGGTGTATGAGAACCTGGTCAAGGGCGATCACGTGATCGACGCCGGCATGCCGGAATCCTTCAATGTGCTCGTGAAGGAAATCCGCTCGCTCGGTATCGACATCGACCTCGACCGCAACTAATCGGACTACGGAGAGAAAGCAATGAAAGCTCTGCTCGATCTATTCAAGCAAGTCCAACAGCCTGAAGTTTTTGACGCGATCAAGATCGGTCTGGCCTCGCCCGACAAGATCCGCTCGTGGTCGTTCGGTGAAGTGAAGAAGCCGGAAACCATCAACTACCGGACGTTCAAGCCGGAACGCGATGGTCTGTTCTGCGCGAAGATCTTCGGGCCGATCAAAGACTACGAATGCCTGTGCGGCAAGTACAAGCGCCTGAAGCATCGCGGCGTGATCTGCGAGAAGTGCGGCGTCGAAGTGACGCTCGCCAAGGTGCGTCGCGAACGGATGGGCCACATCGAACTGGCCTCGCCGGTTGCGCACATCTGGTTCCTGAAGTCGCTGCCGTCGCGTCTGGGCATGGTGCTCGACATGACGCTGCGCGACATCGAACGCGTGCTGTATTTCGAAGCATATGTGGTGATCGATCCGGGCATGACGCCGCTGAAAGCGCGGCAGATCATGACCGAAGAGGATTACTACAACAAGGTCGAAGAGTACGGTGACGAATTCCGTGCCGAGATGGGCGCGGAAGGCGTGCGTGAACTGCTGCGCGCGATCAACATCGACGAACAGGTCGAACTGCTGCGCACCGAGCTGAAGAACACCGGTTCGGAAGCGAAGATCAAGAAGTACGCGAAGCGACTGAAAGTGCTCGAGGCTTTCCAGCGTTCGGGCATCAAGCCGGACTGGATGGTGCTCGAAGTGCTGCCGGTGCTGCCGCCGGAACTGCGTCCGCTCGTGCCGCTGGACGGCGGCCGTTTCGCGACGTCGGACCTGAACGACCTCTATCGCCGGGTGATCAACCGTAACAACCGGTTGAAGCGTCTGCTCGAACTGAAGGCGCCGGAAATCATCGTCCGCAACGAAAAGCGGATGCTGCAGGAAGCCGTCGATTCGCTGCTCGACAACGGCCGTCGCGGTAAGGCGATGACCGGCGCGAACAAGCGTCCGCTGAAGTCGCTTGCTGACATGATCAAGGGTAAGGGCGGTCGTTTCCGTCAGAACTTGCTCGGTAAGCGCGTCGACTACTCGGGCCGTTCGGTGATCGTGGTTGGCCCGACGCTCAAGCTGCATCAGTGCGGTCTGCCGAAGCTGATGGCGCTCGAACTGTTCAAGCCGTTCATCTTCAACAAGCTGGAAGTGATGGGTGTCGCTACCACCATCAAGGCTGCGAAGAAGGAAGTCGAGAACCAGACGCCGGTGGTGTGGGACATCCTCGAAGAGGTGATCCGCGAGCATCCGGTCATGCTAAACCGTGCGCCTACGCTGCACCGTCTTGGCATTCAGGCTTTCGAGCCGGTGCTGATCGAAGGTAAGGCAATCCAGCTGCACCCGCTCGTTTGCGCGGCCTTCAACGCCGACTTCGACGGTGACCAGATGGCTGTGCACGTGCCGCTGTCGCTCGAAGCGCAGATGGAAGCGCGTACGCTGATGCTGGCGTCGAACAACGTCCTGTTCCCGGCCAACGGCGATCCGTCGATCGTGCCGTCGCAGGATATCGTGCTCGGCCTGTACTACGCGACGCGTGAAGCCGTGAATGCGAAGGGCGAAGGCCTGTCGTTCACGGGCGTGTCGGAAGCGCTGCGTGCGTACGAGAACAAGGAAGTCGAGCTCGCCTCGCGCGTCAACGTGCGGATCACCGAAATGGTCCATAACGAAGACAAATCGGAAGGTGCGCCGGCGTTCGTGCCGAAGATCACGCTGTACGCGACGACCGTCGGCCGCGCAATCCTGTCGGAAATCCTTCCGCCGGGCCTGCCGTTCTCGGTGCTGAACAAGCCGTTGAAGAAGAAGGAAATCTCGCGTCTGATCAACACCGCATTCCGCAAGTGCGGTCTGCGCGAAACGGTGATTTTCGCCGACCAGTTGATGCAGTCGGGTTTCCGTCTGGCAACGCGCGCGGGTATCTCGATCTGCGTGGACGACATGCTCGTGCCGCCGCAGAAGGAAACCATCGTCGGCGACGCCGCGAAGAAGGTGAAGGAATACGACCGTCAGTACATGTCGGGTCTCGTCACGTCGCAAGAGCGCTACAACAACGTGGTCGACATCTGGTCGGCAACGTCGGAAGCGGTCGGCAAGGCGATGATGGAACAGCTGTCGACGGAACCGGTGGTCGATCGCGACGGCAACGAAACGCGTCAGGAATCGTTCAACTCCATCTACATGATGGCTGACTCGGGTGCTCGTGGTTCCGCGGTTCAGATTCGTCAGCTGGCCGGTATGCGTGGCCTGATGGCGAAGCCGGACGGCTCGATCATCGAGACGCCGATTACGGCGAACTTCCGTGAAGGCCTGAACGTGTTGCAATACTTCATCTCGACCCACGGCGCACGTAAGGGTCTGGCTGATACGGCACTGAAGACGGCAAACTCGGGTTACCTGACGCGGCGTCTCGTCGACGTGACGCAGGATCTGGTGGTGGTCGAGGACGATTGCGGTACGTCCAACGGCGTCGCCATGAAGGCGTTGGTCGAAGGCGGTGAAGTCGTCGAAGCACTGCGTGACCGTATCCTCGGTCGCGTGGCGGTGGCTGACGTCGTCAATCCGGAATCGCAGGAAACGCTGTACGAAGCAGGCACGTTGCTCGACGAAGACGCGGTCGAAGAAATCGAACGCCTCGGCATCGACGAAGTGCGTGTGCGTACGCCGCTCACTTGCGAAACGCGTTACGGTCTGTGCGCAGCCTGCTACGGCCGCGACCTGGGCCGCGGTTCGTCGGTCAACGTCGGTGAAGCAGTCGGCGTGATCGCTGCCCAGTCGATCGGTGAACCGGGCACGCAGCTCACGATGCGTACGTTCCACATCGGTGGTGCGGCATCGCGTGCAGCTGTGGCTTCGTCGGTTGAAGCGAAGTCGAACGGCACGGTGCGTTTCACGGCGACGATGCGTTACGTCACCAACGCGAAGGGCGAGCAGATCGTCATCTCGCGTTCGGGCGAAGCGATGATCACCGACGACCACGGCCGCGAGCGTGAACGTCACAAGGTGCCGTACGGCGCGACGCTGTTGCAACTCGACGGCGCGCAGATCAAGGCCGGCACGCAACTGGCGACGTGGGATCCGATGACGCGTCCGATCATCACCGAGTACGGTGGTACGGTGAAGTTCGAAAACGTCGAAGAAGGCGTGACGGTTGCGAAGCAGATCGACGATGTGACGGGCCTCTCGACGCTGGTCGTGATCGACGTGAAGCGCCGCGGTTCGCAAGCGTCGAAGACGGTGCGTCCGCAGGTGAAGCTGCTCGATGCGAACGGCGAAGAGGTCAAGATCCCGAACACCGAGCACGCGGTGCAGATCGGCTTCCAGGTCGGCGCTCTGATCACGGTGAAGGACGGTCAGCAAGTGCAGGTCGGTGAAGTGCTCGCACGTATCCCGACTGAATCGCAGAAGACGCGTGACATTACCGGCGGTCTGCCGCGTGTGGCGGAACTGTTCGAAGCACGTTCGCCGAAGGACGCAGGTATCCTGGCGGAAGTCACGGGTACGACGTCGTTCGGTAAGGACACGAAGGGCAAGCAGCGTCTCGTTATCACGGACCTCGAGGGCAACCAGCACGAGTTCCTGATCGCGAAGGAAAAGCAGGTTCTGGTGCACGATGGTCAGGTCGTCAACAAGGGCGAAATGATCGTCGACGGGCCGGCGGATCCGCACGACATCCTGCGTCTGCAGGGCGTCGAAGCGCTGTCGCGTTACATCGTGGACGAAGTGCAGGACGTGTACCGTCTGCAGGGCGTGAAGATCAACGACAAGCACATTGAAGTGATTGTTCGTCAGATGCTGCGCCGCGTGCAGATTACGGACAACGGCGATACGCGTTTCATCCCGGGCGAACAGGTCGAGCGGTCGGATATGCTCGACGAGAACGACCGTATGATCGCGGAAGACAAGCGTCCGGCAACGTACGAAAACGTCTTGCTTGGTATCACGAAGGCGTCGCTGTCGACCGATTCGTTCATCTCCGCGGCATCGTTCCAGGAAACGACCCGCGTGCTGACCGAAGCGGCGATCATGGGCAAGCGCGACGATCTGCGTGGCCTGAAGGAAAACGTGATCGTCGGCCGTCTGATTCCGGCCGGTACCGGTCTCGCGTTCCACAAGGCACGCAAGAGCAAGGAGTTGTCCGACCGCGAGCGTTTCGATCAGATCGCAGCGGAAGAGTCGTTCGAATTCGGTACGCCGGAAACCCCGGCCGCCGAACAGCAGCACTCAGGCGAGTAGGTCCCGGCGGCGCAAGCCGCCTGGGCTCACCAGCCAGCGAGGCCGCTCAGTTTCGACTGAGCGGCTTTTTTTATGCGCCTCTCTTTAGCGCGCTTTTGCGGATTCGTCGGCCGAACGGCTAACGTTGCTGCAAAGCGCGGGCGCAGCACGAATGCGTTGGTAAAATTCGTGTCACCGGCCTTACGCTGCTTCTCTCAAATTCATGTCCCGTCCGCTCGAAATCCTCAACGAAGTCTTCGGTTACCCCGCGTTCAGAGGACAGCAGGGCGAAATTGTCGAGCACGTCGCCGGCGGCGGCGATTGCCTGGTGCTGATGCCCACCGGCGGCGGCAAATCGCTGTGTTATCAGATTCCATCGCTGGTGCGCCGTGAAGCAGGCTTCGGCACGGGCATCGTCGTTTCGCCGCTGATCGCATTGATGCAGGATCAGGTGGCGGCGCTCACCGAAGTGGGCGTGCGTGCCGCGTATCTGAATTCGACGTTATCGAGCGCGGAAGCAATGGCCACCGAACGGGCGCTGCGCGAAGGCGACATTGATCTGCTCTACGTGGCGCCGGAACGGTTGATGACGCCCCGCTTTCAGGAGTTGCTCGAGCGCACGCGCATCGGTTTGTTCGCAATCGACGAAGCGCATTGCGTATCGCAATGGGGGCACGATTTCCGGCCTGAATATATTCAGCTGTCGGTGCTGCACGAGCGCTTCCCGAACGTGCCGAGGATCGCGCTCACGGCCACCGCAGATGCGATCACGCGCGACGAGATCATCCACCGTCTCGCGCTTGATGACGCTCGTGTATTTGTCTCGAGCTTCGACCGGCCGAACATCCGCTATCGCATCGTCGAGAAGGACAACGCGCGCACGCAACTGCTCGACTTCATTCGCGCCGAGCATTCGAAGCCGGACGGCACGACCGACGCCGGCGTGGTGTATTGCCTGTCGCGCCGCAAGGTCGAAGAAACCGCGGAGTGGCTCAAGGAAAAGGGCATGCGCGCGCTTCCGTATCACGCCGGCATGGAGTTCGAAATCCGCCAGAGGCATCAGGAGATGTTCCAGCGCGAGGAAGGCATTGTAATGTGCGCCACGATTGCGTTTGGCATGGGTATCGACAAGCCGGACGTGCGCTTTGTGGCGCACCTCGATTTGCCGAAGAGCGTCGAAGGGTACTACCAGGAAACGGGCCGTGCAGGCCGCGACGGCATGCCGGCCAATGCGTGGATGGCGTACGGCCTCGGCGACGTCGTGCAGCAGCGCAAGATGATCGATGAATCCGATGCCGATGACGCGCATAAGCGCGTGCAGACTAGCAAGCTCGATGCGTTGCTCGGTCTGTGCGAGGCGGCGACCTGCCGGCGGGTGCGATTGCTTGCGTATTTCGGCGAGTCGAGCAAGCCGTGCGGCAACTGCGATAACTGTCTCGAGCCGCCGGCCACGTGGGATGCGACACGCGAAGCCCAGATGGCGTTGTCGTGCGTGTACCGCGCGCAGCGGGCGAGCGGCTTTCACTTCGGCGCGGGTCACCTGATCGACATCCTGCGGGGCAACCGCAACGAGAAAATCATGCAGCGCGGGCACGAAAAGCTCACCACGTTCGGAATCGGCGCGGCGCTTGGCGAGCCGGAGTGGCGTGCCGTGTTTCGCCAGCTCGTCGCATTCGGCTATCTAACCGTCGACCATGAAGGATTTGGCTCGCTAGTGCTCACTGAGGCCAGCAAAGCGGTGTTGAAGAGTGAGCAGAACGTCACGATGCGCCGGTACGTGAAGCCCACACGTACGCGGCAATCGTCCGGCCGCACAAGCGAGCGCGCCGATCCGACGATCGGCATGGGGCCGCGCGAACGTGCCCGCTGGGAGCGCCTGCGCGCCTGGCGCACCGAAACGGCGAAAAGCGACGGCGTGCCGGCCTACGTCATCTTCCACGACGCCACCTTGGCGGAAATCGCCCGTAGCGGCCCCGATTCCATCGAGGATTTGCGCGGTATTCCGGGCATGGGCGCCCGCAAACTCGACCGTTTCGGCGACGAATTGCTGGAGGTCGTCGCCGCCGATTGAGCGCCTTGAAAGGTCGGCAGGGGTGCGAAGCATCGCAACCTGTTGACTCCCTTAGTATTTTCGGAATATTATGCTAGGTTCCGGTTCTTGGAATGCCTGCGCGCGGAGTCAATTCGTACGCGAGCGATCTGGTCCGGAGTTCGATGCGCAATCGTTTCTGCTTTGCCCGGAAACAGATGCGTCGATTTTGTTCAATTTCAGGAATAAACAATGCCAACCATCAATCAACTGGTTCGCAAAGGCCGCGCGTCGGAAACGACGAAGAGCAAGAGCCCGGCCTTGCAGGACTGCCCCCAGCGTCGCGGCGTGTGCACCCGTGTGTACACCACGACGCCGAAGAAGCCGAACTCGGCACTCCGTAAGGTTGCTAAGGTTCGTCTGACGAACGGCTTCGAAGTCATTTCGTACATCGGTGGTGAAGGCCACAACCTGCAGGAACACTCGGTCGTGCTGATTCGCGGCGGCCGTGTCAAGGACTTGCCGGGTGTGCGTTACCACATGGTTCGCGGCTCGCTGGATACCCAGGGCGTCAAGGATCGTAAGCAGGCTCGCTCGAAGTACGGTGCGAAGCGTGCCAAGGCTGGCAAGTAATAGCCGGTCAGTAGTTTCAGGTCGCCTGCAAAGGCGGTATTAGCGGTGGTGCCGGATTCGCCGGTGCTGTCGAGTAAGTGGTCACCCGACCAGGCTGGTAAGTCGTTAGAGATGAATCGGGTTAGTTGGTGGCCGCGGGGCTGATAAGCAGCTCCAACTGAAAAGTTAAAGGAAGAAACATGCCGCGTCGTCGCGAAGTCCCCAAGCGGGAAGTGTTGCCGGATCCGAAGTTCGGTAACGTAGATGTAGCTAAATTCATGAACGTGCTGATGCTCTCCGGCAAGAAGTCGGTTGCCGAGCGTATCGTGTACGGCGCTTTCGAACAGATCCAGACCAAGGGTGGCAAGGACCCGCTGGAAGTGTTCACGGTGGCGCTCAACAACGTCAAGCCGGTGGTGGAAGTGAAGAGCCGCCGCGTTGGTGGTGCGAACTATCAGGTTCCGGTCGAAGTGCGTCCGTCGCGTCGTATGGCATTGGCGATGCGTTGGTTGCGTGAAGCCGCGAAGAAGCGCAGCGAAAAGTCGATGGCCTTGCGCCTGGCAGGTGAACTCTCCGAAGCGGCCGAAGGCCGTGGCGGCGCGATGAAGAAGCGCGATGAAGTTCACCGGATGGCAGAAGCCAACAAGGCGTTCTCGCACTTCCGTTTCTAAGCTTCCCGAACCCGGGTTTAGCAGAAAAAGCGGAAAGAAATTCCGGGCGGGTGCGCTTACAAAGCGCCTCGCCCGTTTGTGTTACAGCGCGATGGGTATTTTCTCGCATCGCGTCATCCCAATAGAGGATCAAAGTGGCTCGCAAGACACCTATCGAGCGCTACCGTAACATCGGTATTAGCGCTCACATCGACGCCGGCAAAACGACGACGACCGAGCGCATCCTGTTCTACACCGGCGTGAACCACAAGATTGGTGAAGTGCACGACGGCGCTGCAACCATGGACTGGATGGAGCAGGAGCAGGAACGCGGCATCACGATCACGTCCGCTGCTACCACGGCATTCTGGAAAGGCATGGCCGGCGACCGCGCTGAGCACCGCATCAACATCATCGACACCCCGGGCCACGTCGACTTCACGATTGAAGTTGAGCGCTCGATGCGTGTGCTCGACGGTGCGTGCATGGTGTACTGCGCTGTGGGCGGCGTTCAGCCCCAGTCGGAAACCGTGTGGCGCCAGGCTAACAAGTACAAGGTTCCCCGTCTCGCGTTCATCAACAAGATGGACCGTACCGGCGCGAACTTCTTCAAGGTCTACGACCAGCTCAAGCTGCGTCTGAAGGCGAACCCGGTTCCTGTCGTGGTGCCTATCGGCGCGGAAGAAAACTTCACGGGCGTCGTCGATCTGCTGAAGATGAAGGCGATCATTTGGGACGATGCGTCGCAAGGCACGAAGTTCTCGTACGAAGATATCCCGGCTGAACTGGTCGACTCGTGCAACGAGTGGCGCGAGAAGATGGTCGAAGCGGCGGCTGAGTCGAACGAAGACCTGATGAACAAGTACCTCGAAGAGGGCGAGTTGACGGAAGCTGAGATCGTAAAGGGTCTGCGCGACCGTACGATCGCTTGCGAAATCCAGCCGATGCTGTGCGGTACCGCGTTCAAGAACAAGGGCGTGCAGCGTATGCTGGACGCCGTGCTCGACTTCCTGCCGTCGCCGATCGACATCCCGCCGGTTACCGGCGAGCTGGAAAACGGTGAGCAAGGTGAGCGCCGCGCTGCTGACGACGAAAAGTTCTCGGCACTGGCATTCAAGATCATGACGGATCCGTTCGTCGGCCAGTTGATCTTCTTCCGTGTGTACTCGGGCATTGTGAATTCGGGCGACACGGTGCTGAACGCGACCAAGGACAAGAAGGAACGTCTGGGTCGTATTCTGCAAATGCACGCGAACCAGCGCGAAGAAATCAAGGAAGTGCGCGCCGGCGACATCGCTGCAGCAGTTGGTCTGAAGGATGCGACGACCGGCGACACGCTGTGCGATCCGCAAAGCCCGATCGTGCTCGAGCGCATGGTTTTCCCGGAGCCGGTGATTTCGCAGGCTGTTGAGCCGAAGACGAAGCCGGACCAGGAAAAGATGGGTCTGGCCCTGAACCGTCTGGCTCAGGAAGATCCGTCGTTCCGCGTTCAAACCGACGAAGAATCGGGTCAAACCATTATTTCGGGCATGGGCGAGCTCCACCTCGAAATTCTGGTTGACCGGATGAAGCGTGAATTCGGCGTCGAAGCGACCGTCGGCAAGCCGCAAGTGGCGTATCGTGAAACGATCCGCGGCAAGGCGGAAGACGTCGACGGCAAGTTCGTCAAGCAGTCGGGTGGTCGCGGCCAGTACGGTCACGCGGTCATCACGCTCGAGCCGAATGAGCAGGGTAAGGGCTACGAGTTCCTGGACGAGATCAAGGGCGGTGTGATTCCGCGTGAATACATTCCGGCAGTCGACAAGGGTATCCAGGAAACGCTGAAGGCTGGCGTGCTGGCGGGCTTCCCGGTCGTTGACGTGAAGGTTCACCTGACGTTCGGTTCGTACCACGACGTTGACTCGAACGAAAATGCGTTCCGCATGGCCGGTTCGATGGCGTTCAAGGAAGCAATGCGCAAGGCGCAACCGGTCATCCTCGAACCCATGATGGCTGTGGAAGTCGAAACGCCGGAAGACTACATGGGCAACGTGATGGGCGACCTGTCGGGCCGTCGCGGTATTGTTCAGGGCATGGAAGACATGATTGGCGGCGGCAAGATCGTTCGCGCCGAAGTGCCGCTGTCGGAAATGTTCGGTTACTCGACGTCGCTGCGTTCGCTGAGCCAGGGTCGTGCAACGTACACGATGGAGTTCAAGCACTACTCCGAGGCACCGCGCAACGTGTCTGAAGCGATCATCAACGCGAAGTCGAAGTAAGCGCGCGGCAAGTCATTCAACGATTAACTTTTTGAAAGAAGAGAAACATGGCTAAAGGTAAATTCGAACGGACCAAGCCGCACGTGAACGTCGGCACGATCGGTCACGTTGACCACGGCAAGACCACGCTGACGGCAGCGATCACGACGGTTCTGACGCAGAAGTTTGGCGGCGAAGCGAAGGCATACGAC
>NZ_QHKS01000061.1 GCF_003353175.1 Paraburkholderia lacunae
ATTCACAGGCTAAACTCAATGCCGTAGCGAGACGATTGAACGAGCGTCCGAGAAAAACCCTGAACTACGAAACGCCAGCCGAACGATTCCAGCAAACTATTGCATCCACCGGTTGAATCCGCCAGATGCAGCGGTCATTTGCGCCTTCGACTCGGTCAGCATGGCGGTCATTGGAAAAGATTTTCACCCCAGTCATGAGAATTCCAAACGCAGGCATCTTTTTTAACGCCTTTGTTTTGTGCAAACTGAACCCTTCTCGCAGCCTCGGCATAACTGGGATATCCGTCAAGCGTCACAGGCGACGCCATAGAACGATGGCTTGTCTTTGATGTGCCCCATCACTTGCCGACAGGGCCGTTCACTAATCCTGCGATGCCTGCAACGATAAATGACGCCAGCACATAGCCCATGATTTTGTGGAAATAGAAGTAAAAGCGCGCCCACCCGTGCAGGTCTATTTCGTAGTGCGCTTCACGCAACCGAATGATCGGTAGCAGCATGTCAATGCTATAGATCACACCGAGCGGTGGGTCGGCGAGTCTTCCTTCGCCAGACAGTTTCAGGATTAATGCGCCCAGCGCGATAAAGCCGATTGCCCACCACAGCGCGTACGACGTTCGAAAACCATATCCGACGAATACTTGATGCAGCGTCAGCAATACGCGATCGATGCCGTGCGCCGTTGTCCGTTCACGGTTCTTTCCGGCATAGAGTACGTCTACAGCCTTGTCGTCCTGGTCGATCTTGCTCAGCATCCGGGCGGCTTGTGCGTAGGTTTGCGCATTGAAGGTGGTCTGGCGCCCAAGCCACATGATCCACCAATCTGCGGGTCGCTGCGACAAATCGCTCAGCCGATTGGCGTCGAGAACGCTTGGATTTTCATAGCTGAAACCAACCAGATCGAAGTGCTTCGGCCAGCCATCGACGCAGCTTGTCCATTCGTGCGGATCGTGACAGGTCATCAGATCCTGAATGTCGCGCGCCGACGCATTGCGCAGGATCAGTTGCGCGTCGCCCTGCCAGCGGGGCGCCGCACGGCCAGGCAAGGCTGAACCGAGCCGCAATCCTTCGCCAATGCGTGCGCCGGTCAAGTCGAGAGTCGCAAATGAGCCGCTCGACAGGTCCAGATTGCCGCCGACGTTTAAATAGGTCATCGACGCGCGCTTATTGATTACGGTGCCACGCAAGAACATGGTACGACCCACCGTCAGGTTTTCGGTCCGCAGAATGCCGTCGATCTGTGCGGTGCTCATGTCGAGTTGACCAACCACGTGCGTCGAGCTGAGGGTGACGTCGTTCTTGAAGATCGTCTTGCTATTAAGATATCCGCTTTGATCGACCTCCACGGCGTCCAACGTAAATGAACCGGCAATGATGGATTTCTGGATTACCAGTTCTCCGCCGATTCTTGCCTCGGTAAGGCTCACATCCGAAAAAGTGCTGCCGGATGCAAAAAAGCCCTTGGCGATTCTAGCGGCACCCGCCTTGAAAGGACCTTTAATATGGAAGCCGTTAAGCGAAAGCTGTCCGCCGATATCTGCGCTGATGAAGCTAGCCAAGCCCGCAGCAGTTGCGCGGTCGAGCACGACCGACGAAGACGTTTTGATACCTGCCATGTCGACGTCGCCATCCAATGAGCTTCCGTCGAACGACAGCTGTCCGTCGACGACGGCCTGCGACATTTTGAGCGCAGCATCGAAGCGGCAGTGACTGAGCGTGACAGGCACTTGGACGTGGGCGCTCGTGAGGTTAATGATTTCTGAAAACCGCGCGCCGCGAATCTCTACCCCGCGATAGGGGATCGCATTGCGCAAACGTACATCGGTCAGGATCATCTCGATGAAGCGGGCAGACAAGGTGCGCTGGGCCGGCCAGGAGTGAGCGTCCGCGGGAGGGTCTATTGGAGCCAACGTTTGGAGATCGGCCGCATGTCCTGTGCAAATGCGATGCCATGTCCATTGCTCCTGCGATGTCCAGTCTGACGCATGCCCCGGCAAGCGGGTTGCACAATCGAATATACGGTCCGCCGGATGTGCATCGGATCCAGCGGACGGCACGGCGGCCGCGATGAAGACGCTCACGAACGCCGCGCCCCACATAATGCGAGCTGCCCGATAACGGTGCAAAAGGTCCATGCGATTCTCCGGCGGGATGTTTAAGCCTATATTTGGACGAGGAACGTCCAGTTCCTTGAAAAACCGCAAGCATGAAATCGTTCTAGTGGAAACAGGGCCTGGTTGCAAAGGTTTGCTTTTGACCGAGGTGGATAATGAGACCGGTAACGTTAATGGCTGTCGGCGCGCTCGCCGTTTTTCTGACCACGCCCGTCCTTGCGCAGAATGAACCTGTGGGAGAAACGTCAGAACCGTTGTCCGTCGCTCCGCGGTCAGCGCCTGCGAACAAAGATCGATGCAAGCAGGGCTTCGTATGGCGAGAGGCCACTGGTAATGATCATGCTTGTGTGCGACCTGCCACACGCGAGCAGACGAGCGCGGACAACCGTTTGGCCGCGTCGCGCCGGTCGCCGAACGGTGGCCCGTACGGGCCCGATACATGCCGCCAAGGCTTTGTCTGGCGTGAGGCCTTTCCAAACGACCACGTCTGCGTACCGCCCGCCACGCGCGAAGCTGCGCGACGGGACAATGCATACGCACGCCAGCGACTCGCCAGCACGGGAGGTCAGTGAGAGAAAGACGAGTCACGTGAGTCTGGCGGCGTGCGCAGGAACGGATGCTGGAGATTGTGGACGAGCACAGGGACCGTTAAAAAGCGCGGGGTTTACGGCATTCCATTAAATGGCGCAACCATCGACGAGCTGGGCGGCAATGGAATTCAGGAGCACCGGCACAACCGTCCGCCGGTTCAGACGTTTGTCGCCCAGATCGAGGCGGAGTCGAACCATCTATAGAGGTCGCTCAGGCCGACGGCCGAATGGCATAGTGAAACGAAGGGCCGCTGTTAGAAGCGAACTCGACATCCGAATGTCCGCGTGACCGCTTGGACTTACGACCGCAGATGGCCGACCACTCCCTGATGCGGCTGATTGAGTTCGACCCACATGCGTCACTCGCTATCGAGTTGCGACTGGCCGATCCCAGGTCGGAGAGAGACATTCCTCAGTGGCGATCGCTACACACGTGCGACCGATGCTGGGTTGTCGCTGAACTGTCCATTGCGAACGCACTGGAATTTGGAAGTAATCCGAAGCTTCGAAAACAACGTTCACTTAATTCATGACGGGTCCATTCTTCACTCGCCTGAATTGGCCGCATGAGTGCAGTCGTTAGCGTCGGCCGAAGCTCGGATTGCATTAACATCAGCTTCCGGAGGCCCCAGTTGGAAGAAGTGTGCGTCGAACCCCACGCGAATCGCTTAGAAATCTTAAATAGTGCGAACGGATCAGGAAGATGATCAGCCTTAGCTGGAGTGGAGCATGTCAACGACTGGCGCCTCGCAACGCCGCACCCGAAGGACCGAGGACACCGGGGACATAAAAGTCGGCGTCACCGCCGTGGAGTCGGGACGCCGCTGAATCACACACCCGCGGGGCTGGGTAGACCGCACGAGTGACTTGAAGATACCGTTCGCCGTTGCTCGCAACAAGACGAAAAATATTCGTTTGTAACAGCGGCCGAGGCATTTTTTTCATCATTAAATCTGAGGATCTTGGCTGCGCAACTGGCGACGGTGCTCTGCTGGAGTCGGCGCGCACCGGTCGCGTTTGTGAATTTACAAACCCAAAAATTTCTTACAAAACTGCTCATTGATTGAACCCTGCCGGCGCTACCATGGCTGACAAGTGGAGATTCCCGTGTGCCCCCAGTACGAGTCCAGCGAGCACCCTCTCTGCTCCGGTCTCTCGACAGAAATTCTGGCGCGCATCATGGAAACGCCTAAAACGGCATGAACTGCGCGGGTTCGATGTGCTACCCGCTCCGCCAGGGCACCCAACCGGACGAAACCGGCCAAGGAGGTTTTAGCGATTGCGACGTGACGAATCCATGCTTCGTCTTTTCGGATTTCGATTAGTCTGGGTATCGGAGGGCATCATGCAATACGAGTACGGTGGCTGGACCATCGACGCCACACCGGATTTTTCCCTTGGAAAATTCTTCGCGCGCGCGACACTGACCCGTGCGTCGCCCGACCCTGAAGCGGGCACCAAAATGCACGAAGGCCGCGATCTTGCGTGGTTTGACAGCGAGAGCGAAGCGATCGAGTTTGCGCGCCAATGGGCGATTACGTGGATTGACGATCAGTCCGCTCGCCAATGGGCTGTTGCGTGGGTCGACAATCGCGGCATCAGCAGCGCAGGCACGTACACTGAACCGCCAACGTCAGGCAACGGACTCCGCGTCGAGGCTCTTACCAAATGAAAAGTTGACCCATTCGGCCGGATAGACAACGTTACTGGCATCGGCGACGCCTGCGATGCGCCGTGACGTTCGATACCGGCCAGCACCCGTTGCGCGACTACCCAGGGCAGATATTCAGCCGCCCGCTCCCTTTCGAGTATCACTGCTGAGCGGCCGATTCTGGCCGGTTACACCTATTCATTCTGTCGCTGGCCATTCTGGCTATCGTGATGATGAATTCGTTTCGCACTATCCATGATCGATTGGCGCCGTTGAATATGAGGCACGCAATTTGCTCTCGTCTCAATGACCGGCTGGAATCCGTGGCGCTGCTAATCCAACGACCAGGTCCCGGTTCTAAACAGTCCCAGGAGGAATGGGCGATGAAACTCACCAGAAAACACATTGCAATCGTGGCGTCGGTCGTACTGCTGGCGATGGGTGCGCCTGGATGCAAGCGGGCGGATAACAGCACCGACGCCGGCGCCGCAGCGACAGGGGCGAGTGGAACGATGAACAACCCCGCGGCCGCCGGAGCCATGAGCCCAGGTAGCGCGGCAGCAGCGTCGGGCGCGAGCCAGTGACAGGGCAACTGGGGGCGCCCGGAGGGCGTCACTCACAGCACAGTGCAAGGGCTGTATCCAGCAGTCGTACACGACATCTCCGGGAGACCGACAAGCGGAGGAATTGCGGTCTCCCCGGCTGGAAAGAGGGGATCGCATCATGAAATCCAGATTCCGCTATCAGGCCAACATCTGCGGTGGCGATTTTCAGCACGTCAGGGACTGTTTTGTCGGATGGAAGCGGCAACCGTAACTGCCGATCTGATGGTCGGAAAAACGGATGGGAAAGACACACGGCGAATCCAGTGATGTGTCGCGATGGGGCTCCGCCACCCGCTACACCCGGATGAACAGAGTCGACCGTCGTCCGCGATTCCCGGGTACGGGGGTGGCTCGCAATGTGCTGGAAGCCTGAAAAGCCGACCGGTCTGCCGGCTATCGAAACGTGGGAGAAAGCCATGCCACCTGGAGCAAAACATCCCTCCGCTGCAGATCTGGCGCGTTGCCAGGTTGAGTATTTTGTTGAACTGGCGCGGGCCAGTTCGCACATCGCCAGTACGCAGTCGACCGCCACGCAACGGGCAGCGATCGCCGAGACGTTCAGCGAATTTGTGGAGCGTCACGGAGCGCAGGATTTTTCTGTGTTCGTTGAACTCCTCGCTCGTCGCCTCGAGGAAAGGCGGAGTCCCGAAGCGGCGAGCGCAGTTCGCCATGATGTGTGCTTGCAGCTCAGCGTAGCGCTGTAACTTCGCAAACCAATCTGCAGGCTTTCATGGTTTCCTGCGAGGCACCATGCGAGAACCCCTTGCGGCCCAGCACAAATCAGTCCGATATCCGTTTCGCTCGACGTCTCACAGGCATGGTTGTTGCGCATGTGAGCAAACTGAGTGAACGTCAAGCGCGCGATCGTGAACGGCCAGACACTTAGGTGCGGACAAACACGAAGCGTGCGCCGGTCCGGTGAAGTTCCGATTCTACGAATCCTTGTAATTGTTACTACCAGCAATGAACCACACTCCGGCCTCACGACATCGTCGGGCACTGATCGTCGTGCCTGGCGTCCCCAGCGATTCGGGCGGCTTTCCGCACGGACTATGGGCCGTGTCGGTCCGCTGCCCGACAGGACAGCTCCGGGTCGCCACGCTGTGGCAGTTGATTCGACCGTACGCTTCGCATGTAATACGTACCCGCGCACGTTCTGACCGCAAGGCGGGTTTTGAGGAACTCAGTCTGGTCTTTGCCGGAACGCTGGACGAAACGTTACCCGCGATGGTCGACCATCTTGCAGCGCAGTCATGGGTGCTCGATGCGTGGTTCGTTCCATGGACACCCTTACGGGTATTTCCATCGACGATGCCTGATCAATCTGGAGATCCTGATTGAGAGGTTGCATCGAGGTGTACTGGGGGAGGAGTGTGAGTCGCTGTGGTGACGCGTAATCGCGCTGCGACGACCGGACAGTGAAGGCAGCGCCTGGAAAAGCCGGGAGTCTGCCCAATGGATAGAAGAGCAGTGTTGAACCTTCAGGAGCAACATGAACTTTTTTCCCTGCACGCTGGTTTATGTGGATCTCGATGCGAGCCCCGGTCCCAACGCAACGAATCGCGACCCGCTGTCGTACGTGAGTCAGGCGATCTGCCTGAACAACAGCTTGCGACAGGTGGGCATGCCCACGCTGACCATCATGAGCAACGCGCCCGCCGATGTCGCGCGACGGCTCGACAGCATGGCGCCGGAGAATCGTCCAGCGCTGATGAGGTTGAACGCGACCATCGAGTTGTCGAAGGACACACCGTTCTACGCGGCGCATTTCAAACTGGATCTGCTGGATCAGGTTGCCGGCGCGTTACCCGCCGACACCATGCTGCTGCTACTCGACACGGATATGGTAGCGATGCGGCCACTCGAGCAGAAGCTGATCGGGCGATGCGCTGAAGCAGGTCTAGGCGCGTTTGACATCTCCGATCAGGTATTTCCGGCGTATGGCAGCGAAAAGGTCGTCGCCGATCTGGAAATCGTCGCGGGCCGGCGCTTCAGGAATCCACGCTGGTACGGCGGTGAGTTTCTGCTGGGTACCCCCGCGGCGTTGCGCCGGTTGGTGCTGCACGCGCGCACCACTTACACGCGATATGTCGGTGAAATTGACCGGGTGGGGCATCACGGCGACGAGGCGTTTATCTCGGCGACACTGAACGCACTGGCCGATGAAGGACAGGGAATTGTCGAGGTCGGTGCTTACCAGGCGGTAGGCCGCCATTGGCCCGGTAACAATTATCGGGACCTGCGGTGGTTTCGTGGCTGTTCGTTCATCCACTTGCCGGGCGGCAAGGCGTTGCTTGAGAAAGAGGCGCGTTCTGCCGGATTCGTGCCGCAGCGCTTCTGGCGCCGTGTGCGAGCGGCGCACCTGCGTGGCCGCGTGCGTTATGCGTTGAAATGGATCGCTCGCGCGCTGAGTGTCGAGCGCCCCGCGACGCGTTTTGCTTGCACGATGCGTCGCCTGAGAAGCCAGACAACCCGGTAACAGCAGGCGCAAGCCCCCGGCCCGGCGTGCCGCCTGAAAACTCGACCGACTGTCGCGTTCGTTGCGGGAGCAATTTGGCCTACGCCGGCGGACCCGAAAAAATAGGGCTGTTGCCATAAACAGTTATTTGATAGTCATCCAGTTTCTACGAATCGCGCATTAGTCCAGGCAACACACCCGCCCCCTCCCACGTGGGTCACGTGGGTCGTGGGAGAGGGTCCCGTGTAGTTACACCTGCGCGTAACCGCCGTCGACCGGGAGGTCGATGCCGGTGATGTAGCTGCTGCTCTCTGAAGCCAGGAACAGCGCCGCAGCGGCCAGCTCCTCAGGACGGCCAAGGCGACCCATCGGCGTCATGGTCGAGAACGCTTGCTTCGCTCCATCCGCCTGTTCCTTGCTGGTGAACTGGCTATCGATGATCGGCGTATCGGTGGCGCCCGGGCTCAAGGTGTTGACGCGGATGCCACGGTCCTTCAGCTCCATCGTCCAGGTCTTGGCCAGCGAACGCAGGGCCGCCTTGGTGGCGCCGTACACGTCGTGCGCCGGCAGGCCCTTGTCGGCGACGATTGAGGACGTGAGGATGATAGAACCGCCACGTTTCATCAGCGGCAGCGCTTTCTGCACGGTGAAGATGACACCACGAAGGTTGATGTTCAATGTCTTGTCGTAGTGTTCCAGCGTGATCTGATCGATCGTCTTCTGCTCGACGAAGCCTGCGTTGGCAAACACGATATCGACGACGCCCTTTTCGGCTGCGACGGTTTCGTAGAGCACGTCCAGATCGGCGAGATTGGCGACGTCGCCCTTGACTGCTGTCACGTTCTTGCCGATCGCTGCTTTGGCCTTGTCGAGCTCGGCCTCACGCCGGCCCGTGATGTACACGTAGGCGCCTTCCTCGACGAACCGCCTGGCCGCGGCCAGGCCGATACCGCTGCTGCCGCCGGTAATGACGGCCACTTTGTTCTTCAGTTGCATGACGAATCTCCGTTTGGTTTGCGATGCTGGCAAGAGTATTCTTTGCACTCACGCAAATAAATTAGCAATATGCGCAAATCAAACTTGCAGAAACGCACAGAACCTCTCGCGTGGGACGACCTGCGCACAGTGCTGGCCGTCGCGCGCGAAGGCAGTCTCAGCGGGGCTGCCCGTGCGCTGCAGGTCGAGCATTCGACGGTCTTCCGGCGTCTGCGCGCAATCGAAGAGCGCTTCGGCGCCGAACTATTCGAGCGCGGACGCGGTGGCTATTCGCCGACCGCTCATGGCGAGGCCGTGGCGGAGTCGGCGCGAGTCATGGAGGAGGCCGCACTCGCTGCCGAGCGCCGCGTTCTCGGCGCCGACGTCCGACTGAGCGGTGTCGTACGGATCGCCACGACGGAGATGTTCGCCGCGTATCTTCTGCCCGAAGTACTGCCGACCTTTCTCGACGAGAATCCAGAGATCGAGATCGAGATCGACGTCGCGAACCAGAATGTCAATCTGACGCATCGCGAAGCGGACCTCGCACTCCGAATTGCCGATCAGCCAGCCGAGCATCTGTACGGCCGGAAGGTCGGCGAGCTGCGCTACGCCATATTCGCTCACCGCCGGTACTTCAGAAGAGGCACGGCACCGCAGTTGGAGGAGCTGCCGTGGATTGGCTTCGACGAGAGTTTGCGCCGGCTGACGATAGCGCGGTGGCTCGATGCGCGACTGCCGGGAATGCGTCCGCGATTGCGGGCCGATTCGACCATCGCGATCATGCACGCCGCGGCAGCCGGAATAGGTGCTGCAATTCTTCCGCTCCTCGCTGCGGACGCCAATCCATCGCTGCGTCGCGTGACCGGCGTCCTGGAAGAGTTAGCCGTACCGCTTTGGGTACTCAACCATGCCGATGTTCGCGAAAACGCGCGCGTGAGAGCGCTATCGCGTCATCTGGCGACAACGCTACCCGCGACGCTCGAGAGGCTCCAACAAAGCCAATCGTGACGCGAGCGATGCACGCAAACAGGATGACTGCCGATTTCCCTGGCGATGTAAGCCGTCGCCCCGCTCTGCTCCCCGAGTCGACATGCGTTTTTTGCAGTGCGCCCCCCAATTGCATCCGTATGCCGCCATCGTGCGTATATAAATGAAGCAGGTGGACGAGCCACGAGCCACCGTCACGAGCCACCGTCAGGAGACACAGCCATGAAATTCATGATGACCTTCCACTGGGCACCGGATACCGAACAGCGTGCCGAAGCCATCGCCCGTTTTCAGCGAACCGGCGGCCTCCCGCCTGACGGCGTCCGTTTGGTGGGCCGGTGGACGCGAGCCGATCTGAGCTCAGGGTTCGACCTGCTCGAAACAGATGATATGAAGAAACTCACCGAGTTCGCCTATCAATGGAGCGATCTGATGGAGTTGGAAATCACGCCGGTGCTTGACGACGCCGAGTTGGGCGAAGTACTGGGGCGCGTAGCGAAGTAGATTGTTCAACGCATGTTCGACATCGACACTATTCGACATGAACACCACTGGGCGCGCCCGCAGCCACGACCTGCGGCACCGCGTGACCCTTGCAGCTGGGCCGGGACGCTGGCGACGGGCGATCCTGGCCATGCTTGTCGTGCTGATCGGCTATGCCGCCGCCGATCTCTTCTGGCCGTTGCACCGTGACCTGAGCCGCTTTGATCCCATTGCGACGGGGACACTCGAAACGAAAATATGGCGTTCTTACTATGACCGCCAGCACGTGGCGCTCTTTCTCGAACTGGCGCAGACCCTGCGTACGCAATATCGCTTTCCGTGGCTAAGGTCGTACGTCGGCGCTTACTACGGCGCATCCGCCGCCTTCACCTTCAAGGAAGGCCACGAGCGTAGCGATTACGAAAAAGCGTTGCCGGCGCTGCGCACCTATTTCAGCCTGATCCGCAATACCGGGAACCGCGACTTCGATGTCTCGCGCACCGCCGCGCTCGAACTGGAATGGTGGATCGTGCACCGGCAGCGTGAGCGCTATCCGCCCGGCGCGTTGGCCAGCGCGTGCGCTGAAGCTGCCGCATCGCTGTACGTGGTGTCCGCGAACTCGACACTCGAACACGGGCGCTTGCGTGCGCAAGCGATGCTGCTTCGCGACACCCGTGAAGAAGCAGGCAGCGTCACCGACGCCGATTGGGCAACCATCGAATCGCTATTGCACCGGAGCTACCTGTCACTTGGCCATGCCGTTTCATCGACACCTGGGACATCGACGAACTGATCGAGGCACTGGGCCATGACAAGGCCAGCGCCGCGCGGCAATCGTCCGTCGCGCGACCAATATCCTGCCAGGCACGCCCAGCGCCGACGCACCGCTCATTCATCGCTCATTCATCGCCCACACATCGCTCGCTTACCCGACAACCACTTACTGTTGTCCCGAAGCCAGATGCTGATTGCGCTCAGTGAGAAACAGAATCAGACCGTCCACACCGCTTTCCCGGATCTTGTCGCCGAACTGCTGCCGATATGTCGGGATCAGCCAAACGCCGAGCACGTTCAGGTCATATAAACGCCAACCCTGCGGCGTCTTATACAGCCGGTAGTCGATCTCCGCCGGCTCGCCGCTCTTGATGGCGATCGTGCGCACCACCACGTCCGTATCGGTTGGAGCGATGCGCGACGGCGGGTAGTCGATTTGTTGATCCGCCCGGAGTTGACCCACAGCGCCCGAATACGTATGAATCAGGAGCATCTTGAACTGTTCGACCACCTGCTGCTGCTGCGCCGGCGTCGCCGTCCTCCAGTAGCGGCCCATGACGAGCGACGTGGTGCGCCGAAAATCGGTGTAAGGAAGAATGTCCCTGTTCACGATATCCATGATGCGGGGGATATCGTCCGGCTCGATCGCCCGGGCGCGCACCTCGTCGAATATCTGCTGCGTCGCGGTCTTGATCAGCGCCTGCGGGTCTGATTGGTTGACTTGCGCATACGCCGCAACGCTGAACGAGAACAGCGCTGCGCAAAGAGGCGCCAGAAATAGAGTCTTCATATGCACGATCCTTCCTGAATGCGTCAGCGCAATGCAAGACCGGCATCCTCCATCTGGGCCCGATCGTGCCGCGCCGACACGCATCGCGTTCGCCGCTTTGTCGTCATACGCCTTCGACGAGCACAGCGCGATAGCGCGCCCCCTTTAAACGATGTTGCGCTGCCGCCTGATATGCCGGACTGTCGTACCACGCACGCGCGGCCGCCGTGGACGGAAACTCCACGACCACGACGCCCTCCGGCGCATCGCCCTCGAGCACCTGCTGAGGTCCGTAGGCGGCGAGAATCTTGATCGGGTGACCTTTGAACGTCTCGCCGACCTTGCTTTGGTAGGTGTCGAGTTCGCCCTGATCCTGCGTGCCTTCTCGTGTAAAGACAATATAAGTCGCCATGGCATTCGCTCCTGCAATCGTGTGAAGTCGCACACGATGATGCCACGAAACCGCAGACGCAATCGGTACGCTGCCTCCGCCCAGGTATCGGGCCGCCACGTGGGCCGGCGGGAAGCGTGTCGTCGTCCACTGAGAACCTTGGCACGCCAATCCCCCGATGATTGGGCCGCAACAGCGAGCGTCCTCGATCAATGGAATAGTCCTCTGCGCCTGGTCGTTTACACCTCGTACCAGCACCTCGGACATATTTCGATGAACACCTGGCCGAAGTACGTCATTCGATCCAGTGGCAGCGTGCTGCTGGCGACCTTCTCCGCGTTGCTCGCTGCCTGTGGCGGAGGTGGCGGCGGCAGTGGCGCGAACAACATGCCCACTACGATGGCGTTTTCCGGTACGACGGCAACCGGCAAGGCGCTCGCGAACGCGGCCATCAGGATCGACTGCGTGCATGGCTCGACGTCCGTGGCTGCTGATTCGAACGGGAACTACCACGCGACACTTGGCGCCGTGCCACCTTGCCTGATCACCTCGACGTCGGGTGCGACTGTGCTGCTGTCGACGGCATTTGCCGGCGGCACATACAACGTCACACCGGAAACGGATCTTTTGCTGTCGTATCTGGCCGCGCAACTGGGCACGACCGAAAGCGGACTCGTCGCCGGCATCCCAACCGACACGCGAATTCAGCAAGCACTGGCGAATCAGAACAATGTGCTGACTGCAGAGACCGCTGTCGTACAAAATCTGCAGCAAAGATATAGCTTGACGCTGACCACTCCGAATTTCCTGACCTCTGCGTTCGTCGTCGGTCAACCAGGCGTGGACAGCGATCTCGAAGCACTCCGCACCAGCGGCGCAATCGACGCTAACGGCGAGCCCGACCCAGCCGCGATCTCGCTCATGACGACGGCGGGAGCCGCGCATCCGATCGCGACATCGCCGGCCTCCGGCACGGGCGGAACCGGTGGAAGCGGTGGAACCGGGGCGGGGACCGGAAGCATGGGCGGCATGATGTGACGCGATGGGACACGACGGAATGCGGCCAATGCAAGCGCAACCCTTCTGAACCCTGCTCCGGTCGCGACGAACCCCACCCTTGCCCGTTGGATCAATTTGCGGCGCAGCGAACGGTGTCAAGCCTCATTGGCTCGCTGCCGCGGTGATTCCGTTTGCGCTCGCGATTCTCATCGCGACTTCGCTTCTTTCCCGCCTCGATGTCAGAGCACAGCGCTAAGCCGTGAGCTGACAAACCGTCAACTGCTGGATCGGTTCTGATCTGCTCCAGGCACGCGCACCCACCCTTCCATCAGCACACGAGCGCTGCGGCTCATGACGGCCTTGGTGACGGTCCACTCGCCGTTGTTCCGGCGAGCTTGCGCACCCACCCGCAAGGTGCCCGACGGATGACCGAAGCGCACCGCGTCGCGTTCGCCACCACCGGCTGCGAGATTCACCAGCGTGCCCGGGATCGCGGCGGCCGTGCCGATCGCGACCGCGGCCGTCCCCATCATCGCGTGATGCAGCTTGCCCATCGACATCGCCCGCACCAGCAGATCGACGTCGCGGGCGGCAATGCGCTTGCCGCTCGACGCCACGTAATCGGCCGGCCTCGCGACGAACGCGATCTTCGGCGTGTGCTGCCGCGTCGCAATCTCGTCGAGATGCCCGATGAGGCCCATGCGCAGCGCGCCATGCGCACGAATGGTCTCGAACCTCGCGAGCGCTTTGTCGTCGCTATTGATGGCGTCCTGCAACTCGGTGCCCGTGTAGCCGAGCGCCTGCGCGTTCACGAAGATGGTCGGAATCCCGGCGTTGATCATCGTTGCCTGCAGCGTGCCGACACCCGGTACCTCGAGATCGTCGACCACGTTGCCGGTCGGGAACATCGCGCCGCCGGCGCCCTCTTCTTCGGCGGCCGGATCCATGAACTCCAGTTGCACTTCCGCCGCGGGGAACGTCACGCCGTCAAGCTCGAAGTCGCCGGTTTCCTGCACGGCGCCATCGGTAATGGGCACGTGGCCGATGATGGTCTTGCCGATGTTGGCTTGCCAGATACGCACGGTGGCCACGCCGTTTTGCGGAATGCGGTTCAAGTCGACCAGGCCGGCGCTGATCGCAAACGGGCCTACGGCGGCGGAAAGATTGCCGCAGTTGCCGCTCCAGTCGACCAAGGCCTTGTCGATGGAGACCTGGCCGAACAGGTAATCGACATCGTGATCGGGCCGGCGGCTCTTCGCGATGATGACCGTCTTGCTGGTGCTCGAGGTTGCGCCGCCCATGCCGTCAATCTGCTTGCCGTACGGGTCCGGGCTGCCGATCACACGCAGCAGCAGCGCATCGCGCGTCGCGCCCGGCACCTGCGCGGCTTCGGGCAAATCCTGCAAACGGAAGAACACGCCTTTGCTGGTGCCCCCGCGCATATAAGTCGCCGGAATCTTGATCTGAGGTTGGTGAGCCATGAAATTGTCGTCCTGATATGAGTGGGCGGCACGTCGCCGTACCGCCCGAACGCGATGAGAGAAACGCGTCCTTACATGCCGTCTCCAGGCTTGTCTTTTACTTCCGTCCTTAAGCACGCCTTTACGGACGTCCTTAGGGATGCCCTTAGGGACACCTTTAAGCACGTCCTTAAGCACGTCCTTAAGCGCGCCTTCAAGCAGCCGCCTTCGACGATTCCAGAAAATCCTGCGCAAAGCGTTGCAACACGCCGCCGGCCTCGTAGATGGACACTTCTTCCGCGGTATCGAGGCGGCAGGTCACCGGCACCTCCACGCGCTCGCCGTTCCTGCGATGGATCACGAGCGTGAGGTCGGTGCGCGGCTTGCGTTCGCCGATCACGTCGAAGGTCTCGGTGCCGTCGATACCCAGCGTGTGACGGTTCACGCCGGGTTTGAACTCCAGCGGCAACACGCCCATGCCGACCAGATTGGTGCGGTGAATACGCTCGAAGCCTTCGGCGACGATCGCTTCCGCGCCGGCGAGACGCACACCCTTCGCCGCCCAGTCGCGCGACGAACCCTGGCCGTAGTCGGCTCCGGCAATCACGATCAGCGGCTGCTTGCGCTCCATGTAGGTCTCGATGGCTTCCCACATGCGCGTCACCTTGCCTTCGGGCTCGATGCGGGCCAGCGAGCCGGCCTTCACCTTGCCGTCTTCCAGCACCATCTCGTTCTTCAGCGTGGGGTTCGCGAAGGTGGCGCGCTGCGCGGTGAGGTGATCGCCGCGGTGGGTCGCATAGGAGTTGAAGTCCTCCTCCGGCAGGCCCATCTTCGCCAGGTATTCGCCGCAAGCGCTATCGGCGAGGATCGCGTTGGACGGCGACAGGTGGTCGGTGGTGATGTTGTCGCCCAGCACGGCGAGCGGCCGCATGCCCCTGAGCGTGCGCTCGCCGGCGAGCGCGCCTTCCCAGTACGGCGGACGGCGGATGTAGGTGCTCATCGGACGCCAGTCGTACAGCGGGTTGGCCGTCTCGCCGGTATCGACGGACACGGCGAACATCGGCTCATACACCTTGCGGAACTGTTCCGGCTTCACGCTGGCAGCGAAGAGCGCGTCGATCTCCTCATCGGACGGCCAGATGTCCTTCAGCGTAACGGGCTTGCCGTCGGCGTCGATCCCCAGCACATCTTTCTCGATGTCGAAGCGGATGGTGCCGGCAATCGCATAAGCCACCACCAGCGGTGGCGACGCGAGGAAGGCCTGCTTCGCGTACGGATGGATGCGGCCGTCGAAGTTGCGGTTGCCGGACAGCACGGCGGTGGCATACAGATCGCGCTCGACGATTTCCTTCTGGATCGCAGGATCCAACGCACCGGACATGCCGTTGCAGGAAGTGCAGGCATACGCGACGACGCCAAATCCCAACTGTTCCAGTTCCGGCAGCAGCCCGGCCTCTTCCAGATACAGCGTGACCGCTTTCGAACCCGGCGCCAGCGAGCTCTTCACCCACGGCTTGCGGAGCAGTCCACGCCGGTTGGCGTTGCGGGCAAGGAGGCCCGCGGCGATCATGTTGCGCGGGTTGTTGGTGTTCGTACAGCTGGTAATCGCGGCGATGATCACCGCGCCGTCCGGCATCAGGCCAGGCTCGTTCTCCACCTTGCCGCTGATGCCGCGCGCGGCCAGTTCCGAAGTCGGCACGCGCTTGTGCGGATTGGACGGCCCGGCAATATTGCGCACCACCGAAGACAAATCGAAGCGGATCACGCGCTCGTACTCGGCGTTCTTCAGGCTGTCCGCCCAGAGGCCTGTTTCCTTCGCATAGGTTTCCACCAGCTCGACCAGTTCGTCGTCGCGGCCGGTGAGCTTCAGGTACTTGATGGTCTGCTCGTCGATGTAGAACATCGCGGCGGTGGAGCCGAACTCGGGCGCCATGTTGGCAATGGTCGCGCGGTCGCCCAGCGTCAAATGGGAAGCGCCTTCGCCGTAGAACTCCAGATACGAGGACACCACCTTCTCTTTACGCAGGAACTCGGTCAAGGCCAGCACGATATCCGTCGCGGTGATGCCCGGTTGCGGCTTGCCGGTCAGCTCCACGCCGATGATGTCCGGCAGACGCATCCACGAAGCGCGGCCCAGCATGACGCTTTCTGCTTCGAGGCCGCCCACGCCGATCGCGATCACGCCCAGCGCGTCCACCATCGGCGTGTGCGAGTCGGTGCCCACCAGCGTGTCGGGGAACGCCACGCCGTCTTTCACCTGCACCACCGGGCTCATGCGCTCGAGGTTGATCTGATGCAGGATGCCGTTGCCCGGCGGAATGACGTCGACGTTCCTGAACGCGAGCCTGGTCCAGTTGATGAAGTCGAAGCGGTCTTCGTTGCGGCGGTCCTCGATGGCGCGGTTCTTCGCAAACGCGTCCGGATCGAAGCCGCCGCACTCGACGGCAAGCGAGTGGTCCACCACCAGTTGCGTCGGCACGACCGGGTTGACCATCGCAGGGTCGCCGCCTTGAGCCGCAATCGCATCGCGCAGACCCGCGAGATCGACCAGCGCCGTTTGGCCAAGAATGTCATGACACACCACGCGCGCCGGGAACCACGGAAAATCCAGCTCGCGCTTGCGTTCGACGATCTGCTCGAGCGATGCGTTCAGCGTGGCCGGGTCGCAGCGACGCACGAGATTTTCGGCCAGCACGCGCGACGTGTACGGCAGCTTGTCATAAGCGCCTGGCTTGATCGCATCGACGGCGGCGCGCGTGTCGAAGAAATCCAGCCCGGTGCCGGGAAGGCGTTTGCGGTTTGCAGTATTCATGGCTTGGGGGGACAACTCTGGGGACAAAACGGTAATGATCCGGGGACGGTGTGGCGGCCGGGCTTCAGTTTAGCTCGCCGGCTTGCCGCCGGTCTCGCGAACAAGCTGCAAAACGCGCCGCAAAAAACAGCCTTGGCTCGGGGTTCCAGCGAGCCAAGGCCTAACTTCATTGCGTCGCGCTCACGAGACGCAATGGAGGAGAAACGCTTGCGGCTTTGCCCGTACGCGTTCATGGCGCCTTAAAACACACTTCGAGACGCCCGAAGACACACCTTGGAACGCTTTCAGACGCGTTTGGCGAGCGGCACGAACGGCAAATCGTCGGGGCCGGTGTAATTCGCGCTCGGCCGGATGATCTTGTTGTCGATGCGCTGCTCGATGATGTGCGCGCTCCAGCCGGCAGTGCGGGAGATCACGAAAAGCGGCGTGAACATCGCCGTCGGCACGCCCATCATGTGATACGACACCGCGCTGAACCAGTCGAGATTCGGGAACATCTTCTTGGCTTCCCACATCACCGATTCCAGCCGCTCGGCGATATTGAACAGCTTCAGGTTGCCCGCGTCCTTCGAAAGCTTCTTCGCGACTTCCTTGATGACCTTGTTGCGCGGGTCGGCAATCGTGTAGACCGGGTGGCCGAAACCGATCACC
>NZ_QHKS01000062.1 GCF_003353175.1 Paraburkholderia lacunae
AAGGCGATAGGCGCGAACATCGACAGCAGCGGCAATGTGACGGGCGCCTTCGTTGCCTATGACGACACGTCGAAGGGCAAGGTGACGCTCGGCGGTGCCGGCTCGACGCCGCCGGTGACGCTGACCAACGTAGCGGCAGGCCAGATCGCGTCCGGCAGCAAGGACGCGATCAACGGCTCGCAGTTGTACGGTACGGCGAACAGCGTGGCAGCAGCGCTGGGCGGTGGTACGACTGTCGGATCGGACGGCAAGGTCACGGCGGCCTTGTCGCTGGATGGCAAGACGTACGGTAACGTCGCCACGGCACTGGACGCGCTGAACGCGAAGATTGCCACGGGTACGACGGACGGCGTGGTGTACGACTCGGCCGTGCATGACACGCTGACGCTTGGTGGCGCTAATTCCACTACGCCGGTCCAGCTGAAGAACGTTAAAAACGCGACCGACTTGCTCGACGCGGTCAACTTGGGCCAGATGCAGGTGTACGTCGCGAACCATGCAGGTAGCGGTGGTACCGCGAACGGCGTGGCCTATGACGACTCGACCCGGAACACCGTGACTCTCGGCGGTAAGGGTCATGCTCCGGTGACCCTGACAAACGTGGCAGCAGGTTCCAATGCCACCGACGCGGTCAACTTCTCGCAGTTCTCGAGTCTCCAAAGCCAGCTGAACAATCTCGCCGGCGGCGGTACCGGCAACACGACCTACATCAACATCAGCACGCCGAGCTCGGGTGGTACGGCAGCGGCGGCGACGGGTTCGGATGCGATCGCGATCGGTAACGGTGCCGTTGCATCAGGGAAGGCGGCGATTGCAATCGGTAAGGACACGAAGACGGCCGGCGACAACTCAGTGTCGCTCGGCTCAGGTTCTTCGGCTCCGAACACGAACTCCGTCGCGCTGGGTGCAAACTCGGCGACTGATCGCGACAACTCCGTATCAGTGGGTTCTTCCGGTGCAGAGCGTCAGATTACCAATGTTGCGGCCGGTACGCATGGCACCGACGCGGTCAACCTCAATCAGTTGAACAACGCGATGGGTGGTGTGCAGCAGCAGATGCACGATATCGACCGCAATGCGGCCAAGGGTATCGCATCGGCATCGGCGCTGAACATTGTCACGCCGTATCTGCCAGGTCGTACCACGCTGAACGCGGGTGTTGCCAACTACCGTGGCTATCAGGCGGTTGGTCTGGGCGTCTCGCGCTGGAACGAGAAGGGCACGATCAACTACAACCTTGGCGTGTCCAGCTCGGGCGGCAACAGCACCATCGTCCGCGCTGGCGTCGGCATCGTGCTCGGCAACTAAACCATGGCCGCAAGGCCTTGAATAGAAGCTCGAGACGTTAGCTGTCTGGGTCGCACGGGAAGCTTCCGTGCGACCCTCTTTCCATGAGAAACAGACATGAAGTATTCATTGATTGCCATCGCGCTCGCCGCGATGCTTGCAGGATGTTCGTTGTCTGCGACGCGCGATCGCCTGCAAATCCAGGACCCCACGGTTTTGCAGACGGGTTTCAGCACAACGCAGAGCCAGGCCGCCGGAGCGGTCACGCCACAGTGGGCTGCAACTTATGGCGGCGTGAAGAATGGCGCGGTGCTTAGCGCTGTCCAGACCCGGCTGAACGCGCTCGGTGAACGCAAAAATAACTATTTCGGCGACAAGGCACAGTGCTGGCTGAACGCCGCTCGCGACCAACGGTCCAGCCACGACGGCTGGGGCTTTGTTGAGGAAGCGCTGGTGGAGGCAAACCATCTGACCACGGCGCTCGAGACCGGTCAGGGACTCTCGGTGAACAATCCGGAGTTGCGCACCTCAGCGGTGATCCGTCCGGATCTGTGGAAACAGGTGCAGGCGGCGAAGACCTCGCCGCTCTTTCCGCAATGCCCGGAAGCGCAGCGCCTGACTGCGTGCTCGGAAGTCGAGTTGATTCATGCCGGCCATGACGCATGGACCCGCAACTTCGTTGCGAGCCAGCGTTTGGTCGACGGTGTCGAGAAGGGCGTGCCGGGTATCGGCGCGGCGCTCGAGGCCTGCACGCCGCCGCCAGTTGCGGCAGCGGCGCCGGTGATTCCGCAGAAGATGACGTTGCAGGCCGATGCAAGCTTCAAGTTCGATCGAAGCGATTTGCCTGGCATGCTGCCGGCTGGCAAGGCCAAGCTGGACCAGTTGATCAGCGATCTGAAACACGTGGACGACGTGACGGGCATCCGCATCGAGGGCTTTACCGACCGTCTCGGTAGCGATAGCTACAACCGCCAGTTGTCGGCCAATCGGGCAGAGACGGTCAAGCGTTACCTGGAGAGCGGTGGTGTCACGACGCCGATGATGGCGCGTGGGCGCGGCAAGGAAGAACCGGTGGTGCAGTGTCACGACCGGAACCGGCAGGCACTGATTGACTGCCTGGCGCCGAATCGTCGCGTGGAGCTGGACTTTACACGCAGCAATGCACAGCCACAGGCAATGAATTCACGGCAAATGCAGCAGCGTATGCAAGAGCCAATGCCGCAACAGATGCAACTGCAAGAGCAGTAGCGTGAGACATCGCCGGAATTTTGCCAGTCCGGCGATTTCATCTAATCGGTGGTACTGCGCGATGTATCCACCCGAAGTTTCCACGAGCGCGAATATTTTCGCGCTCGTTTCTTTATCCCGCTCTCTGCGTTTTGCTCGCTCCGAGGTGGAATCACGTCCGACTCGCCTCCATCGATGGACTCGTTTTCACGAGATGTGTCATCCCTTCAGGCGATCCGCGCAGTTGATCTCATTCACCATTTACTCGTAGGGCATCTCAAGCCGCTGGGTAGGAAAAGCCGGCAAATATTGCGGAACTATCATTCCGCGACCGCGAAAAAATGTTCCGTAGCCGTTGATAAAATTTAATTTGTATTTCCCGGCGGTAGGCTATTCGGTTCGATTTTTCGCTCATTAATGAATGATCAGGAAATGGAGCGGCAAATGAAAAGAATCATGATTATAGACGACCACCCAATGATCAGAGGGACGATAGCGAACGTATTGCGCGCCGACCCGGAGCTTAAGCTGATCGGAGAGTGCGGTGACGGTGAGGACGGTCTGAAAATGGTGCTGGATAAAAATCCTGATCTTGTCATTCTCGACCTTGATTTGCCCCGGCTTGACGGCTTATCAATGATTCGCCGTATTCGGGCACACAATAGAAAAATCTGCATCCTTATTCTTTCCGCTAAACCAGAATACGTCATGGCCGGGTATACGCGTGCTGCCGGTGCAAATGGCTATGTCGGCAAAGGGCGCGAGATCGGCGAATTGATTACGGCTTTAAAGACAGTATTGTTTGGCTATGATTGTTTTCCGGCCGATACGGCTAATTCGGCAACAGATAGCGGACTCAGCACCCTGTCGGCGCGCGAGGTGGAGATTTTGCAATATCTCGCGCGTGGCGTAAGCAATCGGGATATCGCGAGCCGCTTATTCCTGAGTGATAAGACGGTCAGCACGTACAAGAGCCGAATCCAGGAGAAGCTCGGGCTTACGTCATTGGCCGCACTGATTGAGTTTGCTTCGCTACACAGGCTCATTGACTGAATCGTGCGGGTCATGAAAAAAATAAACCTGCTTGGTTCTTCAGCGACCGCGGGGAGCCGCGCGTCGCGTTTCTCCCAGGACGCGGGATCCATTTCGATACGCCGCGCGACGCTGTTGGGCAGTCTGCTTGCATTTGTATTGCTGTGCATGTTGTCGGTGCGCGCCTACGCCGCGCCGTTGGTGAACCATCCGCGCCCGGCCGTAGCGCCGGCCGTACCCTATGCATTGGACCAGGTCGGCCAGTCGCTCCGCGACACTCATCCGCATGATCAAACGGATGCCGGCGCCTCGTTAGCATTTGCCGGGGGTGAGGGCTGCGATACCGTCGGCCAACCGGCGCCGGACGCACGTGCTGCCTCGATCGAGTGGCAAACGTGGCTGTTGGCGGTGGCGGCACTCGCAATCGTTGCGGTGGGCAATGCATGTCTATTTCGCAGCGTGCTGAGCCGCTCCGCGGAGACGCTGCGTCGCACCGAGGAAGAGTGCACACGTCGGTGCGATGCAGCAGAAGCCGGAGAGCGGGCCGCACGCGCGGCGGCGTCTGCTGAGGCGAGCGCGGCCGAGACGCGGGAGCGGGTCAGGGTGCTGACCGCGATGCGCGTCTACGCGGAGGCTCCGTTGATCGCCGTGATGGGCATGCTGGAGTCGATCGAAACGGCGGCGATGTTGGCCACCCAGCGTACGCAGCTGGCGGTGGCCGAATCCGCAATGCGCACGTGGTCGCAAACGCTGCACGATTTTCTGGACGTTGCACCCGTGCCGTCGGGCGGTATCGTTCTCGACGAAAGCGTAACGAATCTGCGCGATCTCATTGACGGCGTCGTCGCGCTGTTATCTATGAATGCCGCCCGACGAGGCACACGCCTCGTGGCAACCGTTGATCCCACGGTGGCCACGAGGATTCTCGCCGATAGCGCACGGCTAGGCCAGATGATCTTCCATCTGCTGAGCCGCGCCATCCAGCTTGGTGCGCATCAAGAGATTGCGGTCGTCGTGCGGTCGGAGCCATTGAATCCCGGCTCCCAGCGCATTTTTGTCAGTTTGACAGGCACCGACGCTGGAGACCCTCCTGCAGCTCAACTGCAATTTTTCGAGCCGGGCGCCGATGAACCGTCTTCAGGAGCGTGGCCTGTCGGCACGGACGTTGGCATGGCGTTGTGCGAGACAATCGCGCAGCGTATGCGAGGTGAACTCTCGCTTTCGAGCGGCTCTGACTGCGGCATCTACGCGCGGTTCAGTGCGCCGTTCGCCGTGGAGCAATGGGGGCCGTCATCAGAACCGGCTCGTCATGCGCCGGCGCCATCCGCGATTGCTGCTCAAGTGCAAGACGCTTCCTTAGGCTTCCAATCTGAACCCTTCGAACGCCGTTACCTCGATGCACTGGCCGAAGAGGGTATCGATCTGCGCACGTTTATGGTTGGCTGGCGCCATTCGATAGACGATGACCTTGCGCGCCTGAGCGGTTTGAACCGCCAACGCGACAGCGAAGGTCTGCGTACCGTGCTGCACAGATTGAGCGGAGCCGTAGGTCTTGTCGGCGCACACAGTTTGATGGAGGCATTGCGGCGTGCGAGCGTTGCTTCGCTGGAGTTTGACGCCGGCGCTATCGATGCGCTTGTGGAGCGCGCAAAGACTTTGGCTACGCAACTCGATACAGCGTTCGATCCACACCGGAGCCTCATACAATGAATCAACCGCAGGCTTTGATCAAAGGCGATCTGGCGTTCCCGAAACTGCGACCGTTCGATGGTGTGCCGCCGCCTTTCGGTTCGAGACGACGTGCCGCGCAACAGTCGATGCGGGGCGCGATACAACGCACCGCCAATCCAGCGCACCGGGGTCCGTTGGGTCCGGGTGTGAAGCACGTTCTGTTCTACAAGACGCCGCCGCAACGCGTGGATTCTCATCGCTTCGATGTGGCGATGGCTGAAGCAAAGCGCTATCTTGATCTCGAGACGTGCCACGTCCGCGCGCGGTCGTCCCGTTCGGATCACGTAGGCGGCGCGGCGATTTTCGTCTGCAGCAGTATCGCCTTGGCCTGGTTGCTGGCAACATGCGCGACTCAGGATGCCGGAACACAGCCGGAACTTGCGAAGAAGCTGCCGGAGTCACCGGCAATCAGCAGCCTGGCCGTCGGCATTCCGCAGCGACCCGCCAAGCTGACTCAGCGGGACACCGAACGCGTACACCCGTCGTCGGCGATGGCCGCTTCGGTTGCGAGCGCCGCGCCGCCGGCAACGTTGGCGAAGGCGGTGAACTCGAACGCGGCGGACGTCGCGCCAGTGCGTTCCGAGGCAAGCGATGCTGTGCCGATGACACCGCCAGCGAACCGCGCAAGGAGCACCGATTCCATGCCTGTGACGGCGTCTCGAAGCCCGCGCACGCAGTTATCGACACACGTCTCGCAGCAGCCGCCAGCGCGCGCTACGACTCACGAGCCCACGAGGCGCGCGGCAAAGGTGGACCGCACACCCGCGCCCGCGCGTTTGACCCTGGAGCATGTCGATAAACGGCTTGCATTGAAACATGCCGTTCGCCCCGCCGATCGGCCCTCCGTGTCTATCCAACCGGAATGGACCGGGCGCGGGCCGGCGGAAGGCGACGCTATCGATCAGGCGCCATGGCTCAACTGGTCGGCGCAACCGCCGCGCAGCCACGCCGCAACGCGTGCAACGGTCCCCGCTGACACCAACTGGAACGCTCGCATGACCCAACGCCGCATCACCGACGATCCCACCGCCTTCCTATCCGGCACCACCCAAAAATAGGCACGCCATAAAAAAAGCCCGACCATCGGTCGGGCTTCCAAAGTCGGCTGCGTCCTCCACAGGACGCAGCCCCTGCAAAACAACTCGCAGTGACTGTCTATTAAGCGTAAGCGAATACCTTAAGCAGCCAGCAGCGAGCGCAGCACGAACGGCAGAATCCCGCCGTGCTTGTAGTAGTCGACTTCGATCGGCGTATCGATACGCAGCAGTACCGGCACGCGCTTCTCTTTGCCGTCCTTGCCGCGAATCACCAGCGTCACTTCCTGTTGCGGCTTGAAGTCCGCGCCCAGGCCTTCGATGTCGTACGTTTCTTCGCCGGTGATGCCGAGCGATTGCACGCTATCCGAGCCCTTGAACTGCAGCGGCAGAACACCCATGCCGACCAGGTTCGAACGGTGAATCCGCTCGAAGCTGCGTGCGACCACAGCCTTCACGCCCAGCAGTTGCGTACCCTTCGCTGCCCAGTCGCGCGACGAGCCCGTGCCGTACTCTTCGCCCGCGAACACGATGGTCGGCGTGCCGGCGTCGATGTACTTCATCGCTGCGTCATAGATCGACAGCTGTTCGCCGCTCGGCTGGTGAATCGTCAGGCCGCCTTCCACGCGCGTGCCGTCTGCCTTCGGCGGGATCATCAGGTTCTTGATCCGGACGTTGGCGAACGTGCCGCGCATCATCACGTCGTGGTTGCCGCGGCGCGAGCCGTAGCTGTTGAAGTCGGCCTTCTGCACGCCGTTCGCCTTCAGCCACTTGCCTGCCGGCGAGTCTTCCTTGATCGAGCCTGCCGGGCTGATGTGGTCGGTCGTGACCGAGTCACCGAAAATGCCCAGAGCGCGCGCGTTCGTCACGGCAGCAATGCTGTCGGCCGGCGTCATCGAGAACTCCTTGCCGAAGAACGGCGGCTCTGCGATGTAGGTCGACTTCGGCCAGTCGTAGACTTGACCTTCTTCGCCTTCGATCTTGCTCCACAGGTCGCCCTTCTTGGTCAGCGACGAGTAGTTCTTGCGGAACGCGTCGGCGTCCAGCGCGAACTTGAGCAGCGCGTTGACTTCTTCGCTGGTCGGCCAGATGTCGCCGAGGTAGATGTCCTTGCCGCCCTTGCCCTTGCCGACCGGTTCGGTCATCAGGTCGCGCGTGATGTTGCCGGCGATCGCATAAGCGACGACCAGCGGCGGCGAGGCCAGGAAGTTCGCGCGGATGTTCGGGTGAATACGCGCTTCGAAGTTACGGTTGCCCGACAGCACAGCCGCCGCGACGATGTCGTTCTTCGTGATCGCTTCGTTCAGTTCCGGCGTCAGATCGCCCGCGTTACCGATACAGGTCGTGCAACCGTAGGCGGCCAGCGTGAAGCCCAGCTTGTCGAGGTACGGCAGCAGGCCGGTCTTCGTCAGGTATTCGGTGACGATGCGCGATCCCGGCGCCAGCGACGTCTTGATGTGCGGCGCGACTTCCAGACCAGCTTCGACAGCCTTCTTCGCCAGCAGACCGGCAGCCAGCAGCACGCTCGGGTTCGACGTGTTCGTGCACGACGTGATCGCGGCGATCAGCACGTCGCCGTTCTTCACGTTGACGCCGTTCGTCGTGGTGTATTGCGCGTCCAGATCGGCTTCCTTCTTGGCAAAGCCGTTTTCTGCAACCGGCTTCGAGAACAGGTCGCTGAAAGTCGACTTCACGTTGCCGATTTCGATACGGTCTTGCGGGCGCTTCGGGCCGGCCAGCGACGGCGCAACCGTGCCGAGATCCAGCGTCACGACCTTGGTGTAGTCGATGTCGCCGTCCTTCGGAATGCCGAACAGGTTCTGCGCCTTGAAGTAGTTCTGGAACGCCGAGATTTCTGCGTCCGTGCGGCCCGTGCCCTTGAAGTAGTCGATGGTCTTTTCGTCGACCGGGAAGAAGCCCATGGTTGCGCCGTATTCCGGCGCCATGTTGCCGATCGTCGCGCGGTCCGGCAGCGACAGTGACTTCGTGCCTTCGCCGAAGAACTCGACGAACTTGCCGACGACCTTTTCCTTGCGCAGCAATTCGGTGATGGTCAGCACCAGGTCGGTTGCCGTCACGCCTTCGCGCAGCTTGCCCTTCAGGTGCACGCCGACCACGTCCGGCGTCAGGAAATACACCGGCTGGCCGAGCATGCCGGCTTCAGCTTCGATGCCGCCCACGCCCCAGCCCACCACGCCGATGCCGTTGATCATCGTGGTGTGGCTGTCGGTGCCGACCAGCGAGTCCGGGTAGTACACGGTATCCGCGCCTTCGGCCTTCTTGTGCACGCCGCGTGCGAGGTATTCCAGGTTCACCTGGTGAACGATGCCGACGCCCGGCGGCACGACCTTGAACGTGTCGAATGCCTGCATGCCCCACTTCATGAACTGGTAGCGCTCGTTGTTGCGCTGGAATTCCAGTTTCATGTTCAGGTCGAGCGCGTTCTTTTCACGGAAGTGATCGATCTGCACCGAGTGGTCGACCACCAGATCGACCGGGACCAGCGGCTCGATCGACTTCGGGTTCTTGCCGACGCGTTGCGCGACGCCGCGCATTGCAGCGATGTCGGCAAGCAGTGGCACGCCGGTAAAGTCTTGCAGCACGACGCGCGACACGACGAACGGGATTTCGTCGACGCGCGCGGCGGTCGGCTTCCAGTTCGCGAGTTGCTCGATGTGTTCTTCGGCGATCTTCTTGCCGTCGTAGTTACGCAGCACCGATTCCAGCACGATACGGATCGAAACCGGCAGGCGGTCGATCTTGATGTTCAGTGCCTTGCCGAGTTGCGGCAGGGAGTAGAACTTGCCTTTGCCGGAACCGCTGTCGAATTCCTTGAGCGTTTTGTGGAGGTTGTGGGCCATGGTGTTTTCCTTGGTTTGATCGCGGAACTACAGTACTTAACTAGATGACGTACAAATCGACGTATTCATTGACCGGCATGGCTTCGAGCCTTGCCTGATCCAGCGACACGTCGAGAATCGCCAGTTGTTGCCTGACCGGAAAGCGGCGCGCGAGGTTGGTCTTGAACTTCTCGACCAGCAACGGTATCCCGTCTTCGCGACGACGCTTATGACCGATCGGGTATTCGACAACGACTTCGTCGAACGTCGACCCGTCGTTGAATTCGATCGTCAGTGCATTGGCGATCGAACGCTTCTCCGGGTCGTGGTAATCCTGCGTGAACTGCGCGTCTTCGACACATTCCATTTTGGCGCGCAGCACATCGATACGCGCGTCCTGCGCGATCAAATCTTCATAGTCCGCGGCCGTCAGGCGGCCATGGATCAGCGGCACGGCGATCATGTACTGGATGCAATGATCGCGGTCGGCCGGATTGTTCAGTGGGCCTTTCTTGTCGATGATGCGGATCGCGGCTTCGTGGGTGCGGATCGTGATCTTCCTGATGTCTTCGACACGCCTGCCTTGAGCGGCGAGTTGCGCGTGTAACGTCATTGCCGCTTCCACCGCTGTTTGCGCGTGGAACTCAGCCGGGAAAGAGATCTTGAACAGCACGTTTTCCATCACGTACGAGCCGTACGGGCGCTGGAACTTGAATGCGTCGCCCTTGAAGAGCACGTCGTAAAAGCCCCACGTCTTCGCGCTCAGCACCGACGGATAGCCCATCTCGCCGGTTCTGGAAATCAGCGCGAGACGCACGGCGCGCGACGTTGCATCGCCCGCAGCCCACGATTTGCGCGAGCCGGTGTTCGGCGCGTGGCGATACGTGCGCAGCGCGTGGCCATCGACAAATGCCTGCGAAACCGCGTTGATCAACTCGTCGCGCGTCAGGCCGATCAATTGGCCGACCACTGCGGTAGAAGCCAGCTTCACCAGCAGCACATGGTCGAGCCCGACCTTGTTGAACGAGTTTTCGAGCGCGATGCAGCCTTGAATTTCGTGCGCCTTGATCATGCCGATCAAAACGTCTTTCATCGTCAGCGGCTTCTTGCCTGCTGCGATGGCATTGCGCGAGAGCCAGTCGGCCGTCGCCAGAATCCCGCCGAGATTGTCCGACGGATGGCCCCATTCCGCTGCGAGCCAGGTGTCGTTGAAGTCCAGCCAGCGGACCATCGCGCCGATGTTGAAGGCGGCCTGAACCGGGTCCAGCTGGAACGATGTGCCCGGCACCTTCGCGCCGTTGGGGACGATCGTGCCCGGCACGATTGGTCCCATCAGCTTGGTGCAGGCGGGGTAGGTCAACGCCTCGAGTCCGCAACCGAGCGTATCGATCAGGCAGTTGCGCGCGGTTTCCAGCGCGAGCGTGCTGTCGATCTGATAATCCAGTACGTAATCGACAATATCGACCAGGACTTGGTCCGGGTCGGGTCGTACGTTGGAAATCGGAGCGGACATCGGGCTTCCCTGATGTAAACGATTAGTTGCTGCTCTTGTTGATCGCGTTCGATTGCGTCGGAGCCGGCGAGCCTTGCTGCATGGCTACGGTCTTGCACTCGTCGGCCAGACGCGAGCTGTCCTTATCCGAGAACAACATCGCCTTAGTCGGGATCACAACCAGGTCCATGCCCGTTGCGGCGTCGTGGAAGCGGTCCGCGCCCGTGGTGGTCGTTTCACGCGGGAGGTTGTAGTTCTTGTTCGCCCAGTGAACCGTGACGATCTGGTCACGCTTCATGTCGCCCTTCAGGTCGAATGCCAGACCTTCGTTGCACGACCACTTTTCCGAGCCTTCCGGAACCGCATCGACCTTCGCTTCCTTGGCCGGATTCGCCTTGCGCTTGAACAGGCGTTTCGGTTGCGGGCGCTTCGCCGCAGTCTTGGCAGCCGGATTCGTGGTGGTCGCCGTTTGCGCGGCGGCGTCAGTCGCGACGGTCAGCATCGTCGTGGACAGGGCGCCAATCACGGCGGCGATCATCAGCTTTTTCATGGAGGAGAACCTTTCTATCTAATTTCAGTTGAACATTGCGCGGTTGGCCGTCTGGAGAACCGCGAGGTTGAACTGCACGCGCTTCGAAAGCGCACAGCGACCGCTATTTTCTCCTATTTAGCGGCACGTATTTCAAATTCTCGGGACCGGTGTAATTCGCGCTCGGCCGGATGATCTTGTTGTCGATGCGCTGCTCGATGATGTGCGCGCCCCAGCCAGCAGTGCGGGAGATCACGAAAAGCGGCGTGAACATCGCCGTCGGCACGCCCATCATGTGATACGACACCGCGCTGAACCAGTCGAGATTTGGAAACAACTTTTTCACATCTGCCATCACTGTTTCAATTCGCTCGGCGATATTGAACAGCTTCAGGTTGCCCGCGTCCTTCGAAAGCTTCTTCGCGACTTCCTTGATGACCTTGTTGCGCGGGTCGGCAATCGTGTAGACCGGGTGGCCGAAACCGATCACC
>NZ_QHKS01000063.1 GCF_003353175.1 Paraburkholderia lacunae
CTCGACGCCCCACGCCGCCACTTGCGACGTGAACGACGAACCGCCCGTGGCCAGCACGACGATGTCCGGCTTCTCGGCCATGATGGTTTTTTCGTCGGCCGCGACACCGAGACGGCGATCGACACCGAGCCGCTTCGTTTCCATATCGAACCAGCGCACGATGCCCGCCATCTGCTCGCGCTGCGGCGCTTTCGCGGCCAGCATGATCTGGCCGCCGACGTAGTCGTTCTTCTCGAACAGCACCACATCGTGACCGCGCGATTTCGCCACGCGCGCCGCTTCCAGCCCGGCCGGACCGGCGCCGACCACGACCACCTTGCGCTTCGGCCCACGCGTCTTCGCGATCACGTGCGGCATGGTTGCTTCGCGTGAGGTCGCCGCGTTCTGCACGCACAGCACGTCCAGCCCGTTGTACTGGCGGTCGATACAGTAATTCGCACCGACGCATTGCTTGATTTCGTCCTCGCGACCATCGCGGATCTTGATGACCATATGCGGATCGGCGATCTGCGCGCGCGTCATGCCGACCAGATCGACCATGCCGCTCGCCAGCAGACGTTCCGCCTGGCCCGCATCGCGAATGCTTTGCGCGTGCATCACCGGCAGCTTCACCACCGACTTGATCCCGGCGGCGAGATGCACGAACGGCTCGGGCGGCAGCGCCATCGGCGGCATGCAGTTGGCGAGCGTGTTGTGTGTATCCGCGCCGGAGCCGATTACGCCGAGGTAATCGATCAGGCCGGTTTCGCTCATCGCCTGGGCGATCTCTTTCAGTTGCTCGTGATCGAGGCCGTCTTCATGGAATTCGTCGCCGCACATGCGCAAGCCGACGCAGAAATCCGCGCCCACCGCTTCGCGCACTGCCTTCAGGACCTCCGTGCCGAAGCGCAGACGGTTTTCGAGCGAACCGCCCCATTCGTCGGTGCGGAAATTCGTGCGCGGGCTCCAGAACTGGTCGATCAGATGCTGGTGCGCCGCCGAGATTTCGATCCCGTCCATGCCCGCATCCTTCACGCGCTTCGCAGCCGCGGCAAAGTCCGAGATGATGCGGCGGATCTCTTCCACTTCGATGATCTTCGCATTGCCGCGGTGCACCGGCTCACGCACGCCGGACGGCGACATCAGATGCGGCCAATGCTCGCCGTGAAACGCCGAGCGGCGGCCCATGTGCGTCGCCTGGATCATGATCTTCGCGCCGTGCGTGTGCATCGCTTCGGCAAGCCGCGCGAGCGGGTCGATAATCCTGTCGGTCGCGAGGTTCACCGATTTCCACCAGCCTTGCGGGCTATCGATCGACACCGGGCTCGACCCGCCGCACACGGCAAGGCCGACACCGCCCTTGGCCTTCTCCTCGTAGTAACGGATATAACGGTCGCCGGGCAGACCGCCCGGCTCCGCATACACCTCGGCGTGCGCGGTGCTGACGATGCGGTTGCGCAAGGTCAGCTGGTTCAGCGTGAGAGGCTTGAAAAGGTTCGGGTAACGCATCGCGATCGACCTCGGAATGCTCGGAATGGATAGACTGTGTGCGTTGCGGCGTGCGGTTACGACGCGAGCGGCGACACTTCGAACACGCAATGATCGTGGCCTTCAGCCGCGCATTGCGCTTCCGTCGAATACGACGGCGGCCCCTTCTTCACCGAATCCGGCGCGGTGTCGTTGACCCAGTCCATCGCGCCGGCGAACCAGCCGGCGAACATATAGCAAAGCTTGCCTTCCTTGCCCGGCTGCGCGAGCACGAACGACGAGTGATGCAATTCGATGCGCGCCCGCGCGCTGGACGGATCGGCTTCCGTGATTCTGAAGAGACCCCAGCCGCGTTGCGACAGGCGGTTCAGGTAATGCTCGAACACCGCCATGCCGGCGATGCCGTGCTGTTTCGCTTCCTTGTCGCACCAGAAATACGCGGACTTGTAGCCGGCCTTGTAGAGGATCTCGGCGTACGTCTCGCGGCCGAGCGCTTCTTCGACCGCGGTGTGATTGTTCGTGAAGAAATGACGCGGCACGTAGAGCATCGGCAGCGCGTCGGTGGTCCAGACGCCGGTGTTCGGATCGACGTCGATAGGCAGTTGGGGTTGCATGTGGAGACTCCGTTTTTTATGGGGGTGGTTTCGACGAACGCGTGAAGGTCACACCTTCCACACTTCGCCGAACACGCGAACCCAGTTCTCACCCATGATCTTCCTGATGCGCGTCTCGCTCCAGCCGGCGCGCTCCATCGCGGCCGTCAGGTTCGGAAACTCGCCGATCGTGCGGATGCCCTCTGGATTGACGACCTTGCCGAAGTTCGTCAGCTGGCGATAACGGCCTTTATCGTGCGTGATCCAGTCGAAGAATTCGGTGCTATAGCCCTGCGTGAAGTCCGTACCGATGCCGACCTGGTCTTCGCCGATCAGATCGACCACGTATTCGATCGCCTCGAGATAGTCTTCGACGGTCGCGTCCGGGCCACGCTTCAGGAACGGTGCGAACATCGTCACGCCGACGAAACCGCCCGCATCGGCGATCTCTTTCAGTTGTTCATCGCTCTTGTTGCGCGGATGCTCTTTCAGACCCGACGGGCAGCAATGCGAGTAGCACACCGGCTTCTTCGAAGCGGCGATCGCTTCCGACGACGTCTTGCCGCCCACGTGCGACAGGTCGACCATGATGCCGACGCGGTTCATCTCCTGGATCACCTCGCGCCCGTAACCCGAGAGCCCGCCGTCGCGTTCATAACAGCCGGTGCCGACCAGATTCTGCGTGTTGTAGCAAAGCTGGACCACGTTCACGCCGAGGTCCTTGAAGGCTTCGATATAGCCGAGGTTGTCTTCGAACGCGTGCGCATTCTGGAAGCCGAAGATGATGCCGGTCTTGTTCTCTTTCTTCGCGCGGAAGATGTCGTCGGTGGTGCGCACGAGCGTGAGCATCTCGCCGTACTCGCGAATCTGCTGCTTCATCTCGGCGATGTTGTCGACGGTCTTCTGGAAGCTTTCCCAGACCGACACCGTGCAGTTCACCGCGGTCACGCCGCCCTTGCGCATGTCTTCGAACACCGAGCGCTCGAACTTCGAAATGTTCAGACCGTCGATGATGATGCTGTTCTCGTGCAGGTTGCTCATCGTTTGCTCCAGGCGTTCTCAGTAGATGGGGAAGCGTTCGCACAGCGCGAAAATCTCGCGGCGCACGCGTTGTTCGGTGGCGGCGTGGCCTTCCGGATGGTCGCGCAGCGCGTCGAGCACATCGACGATCAGGCGCCCCACTTCGCGGAACTCGGCGACGCCGAAGCCGCGCGTGGTGCCGGCCGGCGTGCCGAGGCGAATACCGGACGTGACCGTGGGCTTTTCGGTGTCGAACGGAATGCCGTTCTTGTTGCAGGTGATGCCCGCGCGTTCCAGCGCCTGCTCGACCTGATTGCCCTTGAGCCCCTTCGGGCGCAGATCGACCAGCAGCAGATGGTTGTCGGTACCGCCCGTCACGAGATCGACGCCACCGGCCTTCAGCACTTCACCGAGCGCCTGCGCGTTGGCAAGCACGCTGTCGATGTAGGTCTTGAAACCCGCTTGCAACGCCTCGCCGAATGCCACCGCCTTGCCGGCGATCACATGCATCAGCGGGCCGCCTTGCAGGCCGGGGAATACCGCCGAGTTGATCTTCTTGGCGATCTCTTCGTCATTCGTCAGAACAAAGCCGCCGCGCGGACCGCGCAGCGTCTTGTGCGTGGTGGACGTGACGACGTGCGCGTGCTCGACCGGATTCTGATGACGCCCCGCCGCGATCACGCCGGCGATGTGCGCCATATCCACCATCAACTTTGCGCCGACGCCGTCGGCGATCGCGCGCAGCCGTGCGAAATCCAGCGCCCGCGGATAGGCGGAAAAGCCCGCGATCAGCAGCGCCGGCTTGTGCTGCTGCGCGAGTTCCTCGATTTGCTCGTAGTCGATCAGCATCGTGTCGCGATTGACGCCGTACTGCACCGCGTTGAACCATTTGCCCGACAGTGCCGGCTTCGCGCCGTGGGTCAAGTGGCCACCGGCGTCGAGCGACATGCCGAGCACCGTATCGCCGGGCTTGACCAGTGCGAGCATCACCGCGCCGTTCGCCTGGGCGCCCGAATGCGGCTGCACGTTGGCGAACTTCGCGTTGAACAGCTGCTTGATCCGCTCGAGCGCCAGCGATTCGACCACGTCGACGTATTCGCAGCCGCCGTAATAGCGCTTGCCCGGATACCCTTCCGCATATTTGTTGGTCAGCACCGAGCCCTGCGCTTCGAGTACCGCGCGCGACACGATATTTTCCGACGCGATCAATTCGACTTGCGACTGCTGGCGCTCCAGCTCTTGCAAAATAGCGCCGCGCACCGACGCGTCGCGCGTGGCCAGCGATTCTTCGAAGAAAGGATTCGGATTCGACATGGAGGGTCCGTAAGTTCAGGAAACAGGCCGTTGACGGGTGCCGGAAGCGGCGCTGAAGCCCTGCTGCTACCGGTCTGCATTGCGTCTATTCTTGACGCTCGCCCCGCGCGTCAATTTATGAATTCAGACGCGTTCTTTGCCTTTTCCGCCATACGCGTCCTTTTTCCACAAGTCGACGGTTCGTGCGCGAGGCGCCGAAGATCCACAAGTCGACGGTTCGCGCGCGAGGCGCCGAAGAGATTGCTGCACTGCAGCTGAACGCTGTGCGCTGTTCGGGTGCGTTCGCGGGTGGCCGCGGCTCTGTTCTGGTGCCGGTTGTCGAGTTATCTAGCCCGATGGGCGGGCAACCGAGGGTTTAGCCCGATGGCACAGTAGTTGCCCTAGTACTCAAAATCACAGGGTCAGCCGCGCCCCACGGCGACGCAATACCACAGATTCGAAGGAATCATTTCCCCCATGCCCACCGATCGCACTGCGTCGCTGTCGCACTTCGCGTTCATGCCCGTTCCGAACTTCACGATGATCGCGTTCACCAATGCGATCGAAGTGCTGCGCATGGCGAACTACCTCTCGGGACAGACGCTCTATCGCTGGTCGATCGTAAGTCCCGAAGGCGGGCCCGTGACGGCGAGCAATGGTCTCGCGGTCGATACCGGCCCGGTCGAATGCGTCGGGCAGCCCGATATCGTGTTCGTGGTCGGCGGCATCGACGTGCAGCGCGCCACCACGCCCGCCCATCTTTCCGCGTTGCGCCGTTTCGCCCGCATGGGTAGCGTGCTCGGCAGTCTGTGCACCGGCACCTATGCGCTCGCGCGCGCCGGGTTGCTGGCCGGCTACGCGTGCGCGATTCACTGGGAGAACATGTCGGCGCTGAAGGAGGAGTTTCCCGACACGCGCTTTCTCAGGGAACTGTTCGTGATCGACCGCGATCGCGTCACCTGCACCGGCGGCGTTGCGCCGCTCGACATGATGCTGAATCTGATCACCCCGCGCGTGGGCACGGCGCGCGTCACGCAGATCGCGGAGCAGTTCATCGTCGAACATGTGCGCGACACCAACGCGCAACAGAAAATGCCGCTGGTGGCGCGGCTCGGCTCGGCCAACAAGTCGCTCTTCGAAGTGATCTCGCTGATGGAGAACAACATCGAGGAGCCACTTTCACGCGAAGAGCTCGCGCAGCTGGCGGGCATGTCGCAGCGGCAATTGCAGCGCCTCTTCCGCGAGCATCTCGGCATGACGCCGACGCATTACTATCTGACCTTGCGGCTGCGGCGCGCCCGCGAATTGCTGCTGCAGACCGACATGTCGATCATGCACATCACGATGGCCTGCGGCTTTCAGTCGGCCTGCCACTTCTCGAAGAGCTATCGCGACGCGTTCGGCACCGCGCCGACGCGCGAGCGCCGCAAGCAGGTGCCTTCGCTCGCCTCGTCGCCGGTCATGGCGGCGTGAGTCCAGGCCGCTGGGCGCGGCCTGCATCGTCACGCCAGTTGCGCCGGGCAGGAAAGCACCCGGCTCGACTTCAGTCAACGCATGCACAGTGATGCCGCGTCAAGCCGCCTTCAACAGCCCATGCGGATCGAGAACAAACTTCCTCGGTGCGCCGCCGTCGAACTGCCGGTAACCTTCGGGCGCTTCGTCGAGCGACACGACGGTCACGTTCACGATGTCCGCAATCGGCAGCCGGTCCCACAAAATGGCCTGCATCAGGTTGTGGTTGTACTTCATCACCGGCGTCTGTCCGGTGTGGAACGAGTGTGACTTGGCCCAGCCGAGCCCGAAGCGGATGCTCAGGCTGCCCTTGCGCGCGGCGGCATCGGCGGCACCCGGGTCATCCGTCACGTAGAGGCCCGGAATGCCGATTGCACCCGCGGCCCGGGTGATTTCCATCAGCGAATTGAGGACCGTGGCCGGCGCTTCCTCGTGCTGGCCGCTGCTGCCGTGGCCATGCGCTTCGAAGCCGACGCAGTCCACCGCGCAATCCACCTCGGGCTTACCCAGGATCTGTTCGATCTGCTCGCCAAGCGTTGCGTCCTTCGACAGGTCGATGGTCTGGAAACCCATGTTGCGGGCATGCGCGAGACGCGCCTCGTTCATGTCACCGACGATCGTGCACGCCGCGCCGAGCAGGCGCGCCGACGCGGCAGCGGCCATCCCCACCGGCCCGGCACCCGCAATGTACACAGTGGCGCCGGGTTTGACGCCCGCCATCACGGCGCCGTGATAACCGGTTGGCAGAATGTCGGACAGGCACGTGAGATCGCGGATCTTCGCCATTGCCTGCGCGCGGTCGGGAAACTTCAGCAGATTGAAATCGGCGTACGGCACCATCACGTACTCGGCCTGGCCGCCGATCCACCCGCCCATGTCGACATAGCCATAAGCACCGCCCGCCCGCGCCGGATTCACGTTCAGACACACGCCGGTATGCTGCGCCTTGCAGGTCGGGCAGCGCCCGCAGGCGACGTTGAACGGCACCGACACGAGGTCGCCGATCTTCAGCGTTTCGACGTCGCGGCCAATCTCGATGACCTCGCCGGTAATCTCGTGGCCAAGCACGAGGCCGACTTCGGCCGTGGTGCGGCCACGCACCATGTGCTGGTCGGAGCCGCAGATATTCGTGCTCACCACCTTCAGGATCACCCCGTGGCCGATTGCCCGGCCACGCGGATCGACCATCTTCGGATAGTCGATCGACTGCACTTCCACCTTGCCCTGCCCCAGATATACGACGCCGCGATTGCTGCTCATTTGTCCGTCTCCATGTCTTGTGAGCGGCGCGCCTGATCCGTTCCCGCGCACCGTTTAACGAGCGTAGTCCCCGCTGCGGCAAACGACATGTATCGAACGCGACACCAGTTTGGCCGGAACCGACATGCGAGGCGCAACCCTTGCGCACGCTGATGCAACCCGTTTTTTATTGATTGACCGTTCAATATAAAAAACCTAACATGCGCCATCGCCTTCGGTTCCATCCATTGCCCGTCACGCCATGCCCAAGCTCGGAATGCGCGAAATCCGCCGCGCACAGTTGATCGACGCAACCCTGCTGACCATCGATCAGGCGGGTCTCGCCGGCGCGACGCTCGCCTCGGTGGCGCAGCGCGCGAGCATTTCCACCGGCATCGTCAGCCACTATTTCGGCGACAAGGACGGCTTGCTCGAAGCCACCATGCGTCACGTGCTGCGCGATCTGTGGCAGGCCACCTCGCGCCGACGCCGCGCGGCGAAGACGGACCCGCGTTCGAAACTGCGTGCCGTCGTTGCGGCTAATTTCGATGCGGAGCAGACCAACGGCCCGGTGATGAAGACGTGGCTCGCGTTCTGGTCCGAGAGCATGCACAAGCCGCAACTGCGCCGCCTGCAACACGTCAACACGCGCCGTCTGAACTCGAACCTGTGCGCGGATTTTTCGAAAGCGCTGCCGCGCCCCGCGGCGCGTCGCGCGGCCAGCGGTCTGGCGGCGCTGATCGACGGACTGTGGCTGCGCGGCGCGTTGTCCGGCGAGCCGTTCGACACCAAAGCCGCGCTGCGCGTGGCCAACGACTACATCGACCTGGTTCTCTCAGCACACAACTGAATTTTTCTTATCGGAAGGAGCACGCCATGCCGGCATTCGCAATGCAACGTCTCTATATAGGCGGCGCCTACGTCGACGCGACAGGCGGCGAAACCTTCGACACGCGCGACCCCGCCACCGGCGAAACGCTCGCGACGGTGCAGCAGGCTTCGGCGGCCGACATCGATCGCGCGGTGCAAGCGGCGCGCGACGGTCAGCGCGTATGGGCCGCGTTGACCGCGATGCAGCGTTCGCGCATCCTGCGCCGCGCCGTGGAGTTGCTGCGCGAGCGCAACGACGAACTCGCCGCGCTCGAAACGCGCGACACCGGCAAGCCGATCGCCGAAACGAAAGCGGTCGATATCGTCACCGGTGCGGACGTGATCGAGTATTACGCGGGGCTCGCTACCGCCATCGAAGGGCAGCAGATTCCGTTGCGGCCGTCGTCGTTTGTCTATACGCGGCGCGAACCGCTCGGCGTATGCGCAGGCATCGGCGCATGGAATTACCCGATCCAGATCGCCTGCTGGAAATCCGCGCCTGCGCTGGCGGCCGGCAACGCAATGATCTTCAAACCGAGCGAAATCACGCCGCTGTCCGCGCTGAAACTCGCGGAGATCTATACCGAAGCCGGCGTGCCGGCGGGTGTGTTCAACGTTGTCCAGGGCGACGGGCGCGTCGGCGCGATGCTCGCCGCGCATCCGGACATCGAGAAGATTTCGTTTACCGGCGGGGTCGAAACGGGCAAGAAAGTGATGTCGCTCGCGGGCGCGTCGTCGCTGAAGGAAGTGACGATGGAACTGGGCGGCAAGTCGCCCTTGCTGGTGTTCGACGACGCCAACCTCGAACGCGCCGCCGACATCGCGATGAGCGCCAACTTCTTCAGCTCCGGCCAGGTCTGCACCAACGGCACGCGCGTGTTCGTGCAGCGCAGCGTGCTGGCGCGATTCGAAGCGCTGGTGCTGGAACGCGTGAAGCGGATTCGCGTCGGCGCGCCCACCGACGCGGACACCAACTTCGGCCCGCTGGTGAGCGCCGCGCAGTTGCAGAAGGTGCTCGGCTACATCGAAAGCGGCGTGCAGGAAGGCGCGCGGCTGGTGGCGGGCGGCAAGCGTATCGTCGAAGGCCACTTCGGCCACGGCCAATACGTCGAACCGACGGTTTTCACCGGCTGTCATGACGACATGCGCATCGTGCGCGAAGAAATCTTCGGTCCGGTCATGAGCATCCTCGTGTTCGACGACGAAGACGAAGCGATCGAGCGCGCCAATCGGACGGCCTACGGTCTCGCCGCCGGTGTCGTGACCGAGAGTCTGGCGCGTGCGCATCGCGTGATTCATCGGCTCGAAGCCGGCATTTGCTGGATCAACACGTGGGGCGAATCGCCTGCGGAAATGCCGGTGGGCGGCTACAAGCAATCGGGCGTCGGCCGCGAAAACGGCATCACGACGCTCGAACACTACACGCGCATCAAATCCGTGCAGGTCGAACTCGGCCCGTATCAACCGGTGTTCTAAGGAGTCGCGGCGATGGCCTCGAACGAATACGACTACATCATCGTGGGCGCGGGTTCCGCGGGCAACGTGCTCGCCGCGCGTCTGACCGAAGACGCCGACGTGACCGTGCTGCTGCTCGAAGCCGGCGGCCCCGACTACCGCTTCGACTTCCGCACGCAGATGCCCGCGGCGCTCGCGTATCCGCTGCAAGGACGCCGCTACAACTGGGCGTACGAGACGGACCCCGAACCGCACATGAACAACCGGCGCATGGAATGCGGCCGCGGCAAGGGGCTCGGCGGTTCGTCGCTGATTAACGGCATGTGCTACATCCGCGGCAATGCGCTCGACTACGACGGATGGGCCGAGCGCCAGGGTCTGGAAAACTGGACCTATCTGGATTGCCTGCCGTACTTCCGCAAGGCCGAAACGCGCGACGCGGGTGCGAATGCCTATCACGGCGGCGACGGCCCGGTGCACGTGACGACGAGCAAGCCCGGCAACAACCCGCTCTTCGCCGCGATGGTCGAAGCCGGCGTGCAGGCAGGCTTTCCGCGCACCGAGGATCTGAACGGCTATCAGCAGGAAGGCTTCGGCCCGATGGATCGCACGGTCACCGCGAACGGCCGGCGCGCGAGCACGGCGCGCGGCTATCTGGATCGCGCGAAGACGCGGGCGAATCTGAGCATCGTCACGCACGCCGTGACCGACCGCGTGCTGTTCTCGGGCAAGCGGGCGACCGGCGTCGCGTATCTGCATCATGGCAACTCGGTCACCGCGCAGGCGCGCCGCGAAGTACTGGTGTGCAGTGGCGCGATCGCGTCGCCGCAACTGCTGCAACGCTCGGGCGTGGGCCGCTCGACGTGGCTGCGCGAGCTCGACATTCCGTTGGTGCACGATCTGCCCGGCGTCGGCGAGAACCTCCAGGACCATCTGGAGATGTACATCCAGTACGAATGCAAGGAGCCGGTGTCGCTCTATCCCGCGTTGCAGTGGTGGAATCAACCCGCGATCGGACTCGAGTGGATGCTGAAAGGAACCGGTATCGGCGCGAGCAACCAGTTCGAAGCGGGCGGCTTCATCCGCACTCGCGACGACGACCTGTGGCCGAACATCCAGTATCACTTCCTGCCGGTCGCGATCAATTACAACGGTTCAAACGCGATCAGGATGCACGGCTTCCAGGCGCATGTCGGGTCGATGCGCTCGCCGAGCCGCGGTCGCGTGAAACTCACGTCGCGCGATCCGGGCGTGCATCCGAGCATCCTGTTCAACTACATGTCCGATCCGCTCGACTGGCGCGAATTCCGCGACGCGATCCGTGTCACGCGCGAGATCATGCGCCAGCCGGCGCTCGACCGCTATCGGGGCCGCGAGCTGAATCCCGGCGCCGAGTTGACGACCGACGAGCAGCTCGACACCTTCGTGCGCATGCGGGCGGAGACGGCGTTTCATCCGTCGTGCTCATGCAAGATGGGCTACGACGAGATGGCCGTCGTCGACAACGAGGGCCGTGTGCATGGGCTCGAAGCGCTGCGGGTCGTGGATGCGTCGATCATGCCGCAGATCACGACCGGCAACCTGAATGCGCCGACCATCATGCTTGCCGAGAAGATCGCCGACCGGATTCGCGGACGGGAAGCGCTGGCTCGCGTGGAGACACCCTACTTCGTCGCGAATGGCGCGCCGGCAAGGAAGCGGGCGGCGACTGTGGTGTGAGCCACGCAGCGGTAGTCGCCGAGGCGAACTGACCCGTCCTGACATAGGTTGACACCTACGCACCGCTGTTCGCGGTTAGAAACGCCCGATGAACTTCATCGGGCGTTCTGTATTTTAAAGAATGATGCGGTCGTTCCTGGTTGTAGATCTG
>NZ_QHKS01000064.1 GCF_003353175.1 Paraburkholderia lacunae
GGGGTTCCTGCATCTCATCCATTCCGCGCATCGCATCCACTGCCAAAGATCATGAACACGATATCCATAACGCCTGTCCCTCAAACCCCGTTTACACGGGACCCAAATTCAACAGCCTGCTAGGGCGGCACAAATCGGATGTGGCATGAGCAACAGCGTCTGCGCGCGCTGAATCCGCAGCCCGCACAGATAGCGGTACGGTGACGATCCGTATTGCTGGCGAAACACGGTCGCGAAGCGCGAGACGCTAAGCGCGGACAGCGCGGCAAGTTGAGTGAGCGTCACCGGTTCGTCGAAATGGGCTTCGATGAAAGCGCTCGCGGCATTGAGGCTGATGGACTGTTTCATGACGTCACGATGGTCGACCGGCCAGCCGTTTGCTCCTTGAAACGACGGATGGAAAACGCGTCGAGGGGAATGGCCGTACTGCCCGTATCGACGAGTTCCGCCATCGTTTCGCCGACGCCCGGACCGATCTGAAAACCCGAGCCGCTGAAGCCGAACGCGTAGAACAAACCGTCGACCTGACTGCTCGGACCGATCACCGGCTCGCCGTCGGGCAGATAGCCTTCCACCCCGCTCCACACGCGAATCACGTGCAGCGGCGCCAACGCGGGCACGAGCCGGCGCATCTGCGCCAGTTGCCGCACGGTGTTGATGGGCAACACCGAGGCGCGGCTCGTCACGGCATCGGCCGGACCGGCAGGACCGCCGCCGACGATGATGTTGCCGCGCGGAATCTGGCGGAAATAAATGCTCTCCTCCTTGATCGACGTGAACACACCCATCGACAACCTGAACACGTACGGCACCGGCTCAGTCACGCACATTTGCGGTCCGCGCGCGGTGATGGGCGCCGTTTCGCCGAACTGTTCGGTAAGACGCGTTGCCCACGCGCCGGCGCAGATCACGAGTTGCGCGGCCCAATACACGTCGCCGCGCGCGCTTTCTACCCGAAACCGCCCGCCATCTTTTTCCACGCGCACGATCTTCGTGTCCTCGATCACCTGAGCGCCGAGCCGCGCCGCCGCGCGGCCGAACGCGGGCGCGGCAAGGCGTGGATTGGCGTGGCCGTCGAGCGGCGAGATCGAGGCCGCCAGCACCTCGCAGCCGAGAAACGGAAAGCGCCTGAACATCGCTTCGCCGTGCAGCACTTCGAGTTCGAGACCATAGGCGCGCGCGTCGATGGCGTACTGATCGAAATTCTCGACGTCCTTCTGGTGATAGCACACGCGCGTGTGGCCCGACGCCAGAAACTCGATGTCCTCGCCGAGCAACTCCGCCGAGCGTTGCCACGTACGCAGCGCGCGGTTCGCCATTGCCAGTTGCGGCAATGCGCGGCCTTGCCGCCGGATGCCGCCGTAGTTCACGCCGCTCGCCTGCTGTCCGGTGAGTCCGCGTTCGAGCAGGATGACGGAGCGGTTGCGCTGGCGCAGGAAGAACGCTGTCGTGGTGCCCATGATGCCGCCGCCGATCACGATCACATCGGCTTCGTTGCGGGTCGTCGCGCTCATTCGCTCACCTCGTCGCGCATCTCTTCGGTGAGCGCCACGGGCAGCGGCTTGACTGGCGCCTGGCCGCGCAGCCGCCCGACCGACGACAACGGCACGCAAGCCGCCGCCGCGATGATTTCCGCGCCGGCGTGGCCGCAATAGCGCCCCTGGCAGCGGCCCATGCCGACGCGCGAAAACGCCTTCGCGCGATTGGCTTCCTGCGCGCCGGTCGCTCGCACCACGCGGCGCAATTCGCCCGCCGTGATCGCTTCGCAGCGGCAGACGATGGTCTCGTCAGGCAGCGACGCGGCGAATCTCGCTGGCCATGGAAAGGCTTCGCGCAAGCCCGCGGCAAAACGCGTGAAGCGCGCGAGTTCGGCGCGCAGGCGCTCCCGCTCCGCCCCTTCGACCCGCATGCCATGATCGTGCATCGCCGCGAGCGCCGCGAGGCGGCCCGAGCGTTCGGCGGCGTCCGCGCCGCGCACCCGCGCGCCGTCGCCCGCCAGATAGACGCCCTTGATGCTGCTACGGCCGTCGGCGTCGATTTGCGGCAGCCACTGTTGCGTGTTCTCGTCGAACGAAAAACGACAGCCGGCAAGGTCCGCGAGTTGTGTCTCGGGCCGCAGGTGATAACCGAGCGCGACGGCATCGCACGCGAACTCGAGAGGCGCGCCGCCGGGCAGCGCAACCTCGACGCCGCTCACGCCGTCTTGCGGAGAACCCTTGATCTCGATGGGTTGCACGCCGCGATGAACCGGCACGCGTGCTTTGGCCAGCACACGCGTCAACGCGATGCCTTTTCTGAGCGCGGCGGGAATCGCCAGCAGCCCGGGCAGCGCGGCAACGCGCTGCATGAACGTCGACGTATCCAGCACCGCGGCCACCTGCGCGCCCGCTTTCACGTACTGCGCGGCCACGAGGTACAGCAGCGGACCGCTGCCCATCATCACGATGCGCGAGCCGATCGCGCAGCCTTGCGATTTCAGCGCGACCTGCGCCCCGCCCAGGCTGTACGTGCCGGCCAGGTGCCAGCCCTTGACCGGCATCAGCCGGTCCGTCGCGCCGCTGCAGACGATCAGCGCGTCGAACGCGAGCGTGTGATACCGCGTCCCGCTCACCAGGTGCGCGGTGTTCGGCGAGATGTTCCAGACCAGCGTTTCCGGCAGATAGTCGATCCGGTTCTTCAACACATCGAAGCTTTGATGCAGCGACGCGGCACGCGCCGCCTCGGTGCCATAGAGCGTCTCGTAGCTGCGCGAAAACCCTTCCGGCTGCCGTCGATAAATCTGCCCGCCGTCACGCCGCCCTTCGTCGACCACGACAGGCCGCAGTCCCGCTTCGACGAGCGCCTGCGCAGCGCGCACGCCCGCCGGCCCGGCCCCGATGATGACTACGCGCGGGGCCATACACCCTCCGCGGCTTCCGCCAGCTTCGTGACGATCGACATGCCCGGCATCGCCGGCGTGCTGCAGGCGCGAACCCGCTCGCCTTGCGCGGTCCAGACCCAGCAGTCCTGGCAGGCGCCCATCAGACAGAAACCGGCGCGCCGGCCGTCGCCGAATTCGGAGTCGCGCAAGGCCGTCACACCGGTCAGCAGCGCGACCATCAGCGTGTCGCCTTCGGCGGCCTCGCGCACGACGCCGTCCACGATGATGGGAAAGGTCTTGCGGCCCGTTTCCGCTAGCCGCACAAATCGCTGGTTCATGCCGGGATCGTCTCCAGGGCTTGCAAACGGCTGAGCTCGGCGGCCGAATGGTGGCAAAGAATCTCAGCGCCGGAAGGTAGCTTTCTGAGCGACGGCGGCGTCGTGTTGCACAACCCGTCGATGCGCACCGGGCAACGCGCGCGGAACGAGCACAACGCGGGGACAGCGGCGCTTTCGCCCATCGCCGGTAGTGCGCAGGCAGCGACATGGCGACGCCCATCGAGCCAGCCCGGTTTCAACGCAGGCACCGAATCCACCAGCAGACCCGTGTACGGATGATAGGGTGGCGCGGCGAGCACTTCGCGCTGCCCGGCTTCCACGCGACGCCCCGCGTACAGCACGATCACTTCGTCGCAGATGGCGCGTACGGTTGAGATGTCGTGACTGATGAACATGTATGACACGGCCAGCTCGCGCCGCAATTCCGCTAGCAGGTCGAGGATCGCCGCGCCGACCACCGTATCGAGCGCGGACGTCACTTCGTCGCAGAGAATCAGAGCCGGGTCGGCTGCAAGCGCGCGCGCCAGGTTCACACGCTGCTTCTGACCGCCCGACAGTCCGGCCGGCGTGCGCGTGGCGATCGAGGCGGGCAGCTTCACCAGATCGAGCAGTTCCAGCATGCGTTTCTTCGCGGCAGCACCACGCAGATGGTGATAGAACGCGAGCGGCCGGCCGAGAATATCCGCGATCGAATGACTCGGGTTCAGCGCCGTGTCGGCGTTCTGGAACACGATCTGGATCTGCCGGTACTGCTCGGGCGTGCGGCGCGACATCTGCGCGGGCAACGGCTCACCGTTGAACAGCACCTCGCCGCGTGTACGGTCGACGAGACCCGCCACCACGCGCGCGAGCGTGGTCTTGCCGGAACCCGATTCGCCGATCACGCCGAGCGCGCTGCCGCGAGGAATGGAGAGGCCTACGTCGTCGAGCACACACACAGCGGGTACGCCGGAACGGTCGATACGGCCATAGCCCGCGGCCAGCCCCCGAATTTCGAGCACCGGCGGAACGTGGTCGCCGGCCTGCTGTGGCATTTTAGACGACACCTCCGGGTGGCGCGTCGCGGCGAGCAACTGGCGTGTGTAGGCATCGACGGGTGCATCGAGCACCTGCGCGACCGCGCCGTTCTCCTTCACCGCGCCGCCGTTCAGCACCACGATGCGGTCCGCCATCTGCGCGACCACCGCCAGATCGTGCGACACGTACACGGCGGTTGTGCCGAGTTCGCGGATCACTTTCTTGAAGGCCGCGAGCACTTCGATCTGCGTGGTCACGTCGAGCGCGGTAGTCGGTTCGTCGAACACGACGACAGCCGGATCGGTGATCAACGCCATCGCGGCCATCAGGCGCTGCAACTGGCCGCCGGACACCTGATGCGGATAACGGTCGCCGATCGTATCCGGCGCGGGCAGCGCAAGCGCGCGAAACAGGCCAACCGCTTTGGCGCGCGCGACCTCTTTCGTCATCAACTGATGCAAGAGCGCCGGCTCCGTCACCTGATCCATGATCGTGCGCGCCGGATTGAAACCCGCCGCAGCGCTTTGCGCGACATACGCGACGGTACGCGCGCGCAAAGCGCGGCGTCCTTTGGCATCGAGCGACAACACATCGACCTCTCCGATCCGTACCGAGCCGCCGCTGATCGAACAGCCCGCCCGCGCATAGCCGAGCAACGACAATGCAATGGTCGTCTTGCCCGAACCCGACTCGCCGATCAGCGCCAGCACCTCACCCTTCTTCACCGAAAAGTCGACACCCTTGACGATCTCGGTTACCGACCCCGGCGCCGCACCCGCGGTAACCCGCAGCCCCTTCACTTCGATCATGTCCCGCTCAGCACGATCAGCCATCATGCACCTCCATGGCTGTGGCGGCGACGCCGCAGGTTGTCGATCAGCAGATTCATGCCGATGGTTAGCGTCGCAATCGCGACGGCCGGCATCAGCACAGCAGGCGCGCCTTCCGACAGACCGCCGATGTTTTCGCGCACAAGTGAACCCCAGTCCGCGTTCGGCGGCTGCACGCCAAGGCCGAGGAAACTCAGACCGCTCAGCAGCAGAACGATAAACACGAAGCGCAGGCCAAAATCGGCAAGCATCGGATGGATCATGTTCGGCAGCACCTCGACCCGCGCAATATAGAAAATGCCTTCGCCGCGTGCTCTGGCCACCTGCACATATTCGAGGCCCATCAGATTCACCGCGAGCGAACGCGAAATGCGGAACGCGCCGGGGATGTAGGCCAAAGCGGCCACCGTCGTCAGCATCGGAATCGACGAACCGAACGCGGCGATCACGACGAGCGCAAGCACCTTGCTCGGGATCGAAATCAGCGCGTCGAACAGACGGCTCAGGATTTCGTCGACCCAGCGGCCCGACACCGCCGCGAGCAGTCCGAAGAACGTGCCGATTACGCTGGCGAGCACCGCCGCGGCGAGCGCGAGGCCGACCGTGTAGCGCGCGCCGTAGAGGATCCGGCTCAACATATCGCGGCCGAGGTAGTCGGTGCCGAGCGGATACGCCGCGCTATAGCTGCCGAAAATTTCCGTCGAGGTCAGCGCGCCACCTTTGTACGGCGCGACCAGCGGCCCGATGAACGCGACCAGCAGCCAGATGGCCACCATCAGCAGGCCGATCAGACCAAGTATGGAGAAACGGTGCACAAGGTGTTTGAGCATGCCGTGTTTCGGCGTCACCGCTTCCACAGGCGCGGGCTCGACGACCACTTCGTCGTGGCACACGTCGTACAGCTCTGTGGTGGCGTGAGGAACGTGGTGAGGATTGGTAGGTTGGCTCATCATCGACGCAGCCTCGGGTTGGACAGGATTTGACACAGGTCGGCGATTAACACCAACGCGAGATACGCCGCGCAGAACACCATCACGCAGCCCTGCACGAGCGGCATGTCGCGGTTGGTGACGGCATCCACCATCAGGCTCGCGAGGCCGGGATAGTTGAAGATCGATTCCACGATCACCACGCCGCCGAACAGATACGACAGGCTCAATGCCACCGCATTGGCAATCGGTCCGATGGTGTTGGGCAACACATGCCGCAGCACCACGCGCGCCGGCGAGGCGCCCTTGAGCACGGCCATTTCCACGTATGACGAATTGAGCTGATCGAGCACCGCGGCGCGCGTCATGCGTGCCATCTGCGCGACGAGCACGCAGCACAGCGTCATCACCGGCATCGCGTAGACGCGCAGCAGCGCACCGAACGAATGGACCTCCGAGAGATACGACAGCGCCGGCAGCCAGCGCAGCTTGACGGCGAAGATCAGCACGGCAATGGTAGCGATCAGAAACTCGGGCACGGCGACCGTGGAGAGCGTCAGCACGTTGAGCGTGCGGTCGAGCAGCGAGCCGCGGAACATCGCCGATGAAATACCGATCAACAGCGCCACCGGCACCGAGACCAGCGCCGTCAGACCGGCCAGTACCAGGGAGTTCGGCAAGCGCGTCGCGATCAGCTCGCTGACGGGGAGATTGTTCGACAGCGACGTGCCGAAGCTGCCGCTGACGATATGAAAGAGCCACTCGAAGTAGCGTTGCAGCGCGGGCTGGTCAAGGCCGAACTGATGCCGCAATGCCGCGACGGCCTCCGGGGTTGCCGCCTGGCCGAGCGCCTGTTGCGCGGCATCGCCGGGAAGCAGTCCCGTGATGCCGAACACAACCGCTGAGACCAGCAGCAGCGTGAGCAGCGCGAGGCCGAGGCGCGCGACGATGAGTCGTTGCGCATGGGTTTTCATCGAAAGTCTCCTCCTGTGTCGACCAGAGTTAGCGCTTTAGCGCTTACTCTGGTCCCATGCAAAGCATTACTCTGGTCCCATACAACATCGTTGCGGTTAATCCAGTTCGTCAGCCTGGAACCCCTTCCTTCATTCACCTCAAGCCTCCAGCCAGACGTTTTCCGCGAACATGAAGCCCATCAGGCCGGCCAGCGGAATCGAGCCAAGTCCCTTGAGCTTATTGGTATGGGCGTCGAGCGAACTCTGGAACATCGGAATCCCGATGCCGCCGGTTTCATGCACCAGCACCTGCATATCGCCGTAGATCTTCTTGCGCTTCGCGTCATCCGGCTCGCCGCGCGCCGCAACCAGCATCTGGTCGAACTTCGGGCTCTTCCAGTTCGCTTCGTTCCACGGTGCGTCGGACTTGAAGAACTGGGTGAAGATCACGTCGGCGCTCGGACGCGCGTTGACATTGCCGAAACCCAGCGGATGCTTCATCCAGTGATTCGACCAGTAGCCGTCCGCTGGGACGCGGCTTACCTGCAGGTTGAGGCCCGCCTGCGGCGCAACCTGCTGAAGCAGCATCGCCATTTCGACCGAACCGTCCGCGGCCGGCGACGCGAAGATCTGCAGCGGCGCGCTGCCGAGCTTGGCCTTCTGAAAATAAAACTTCGCCTTGTCAGGATCGAATGCGCGCTGTGGGAGACCCGCGAGATAGTACTTATTCGTCGGGTCAATCGGCTGATCGTTGCCGATTGCGCCGTAGCCCTGGAAGATCGCCCGGCGCATCTGCTCGCGGTCCTGCAGGTACATCATGCCGCGCCGGAAATCGTCGTTGCCGGTAATGCCGGCTTCGTCGCGAACAATCAGGTCGGTGTACTGGCCGGTCTTCGTCTCCAGCACGGAGAAGCCGCCGGCGCCCTTGATCTGCGTGGTCGAACGTGGGTGCACCGCGTTGATCAGCTGCACGTCGCCCGAGAGCAGCGCGTTCACACGCGCCGATTCGTCGCCAATGCCGACCAGTTCGATTTCGTCCAGATGCGGCATGCCCGGCTTCCAGTACTTCTCGTTTTTGACGCCAACGGTGCGCACGCCCGGCGAGAATTCCTTGACCTTGAATGGGCCGGTGCCGATTGCGGTTTTGAAATCCCTGGTGCCGTCCTTGATGATCTGGAAATGCGAGGTGGCCAGAATCACCGGCAGATCGGCGTTCGGACCTTCGAGCGTGATCGTCACTTCGTTCGGGCCGGTCGCTTTCACTTCCTTGATCTGCTCGGCCAGCGTCTTCGCCTTCGAGGCGGTGGCTGGATCCTTGTGGCGCATGATCGAATACACCACGTCCGCCGGCGCGAGCGCCTTGCCGTCGTGGAACTGCACGCCCGTGCGCAGCTTGACGACCCACACCGTCGCATCTTTCGTATCCAGCGAGGTGGCGAGCGCCATCTTCGCGCCGAGATGCGAATCGAGTTCGGTCAGGCAGTTGTAGAACATGAAGCCGCGGACATAGTCGGTGGCAAGCGCGCCCTTGGCCGGATCGAGCGTGTCCGCGGCCGAAGCGGACTGCGTCGCCACCCGGATCTTGCCGCCCTGCTTCGGCTTCGCCTGGGCGAATGCCGCGCCGCTCGCGCTCAGAAGACCGGCGCCCGTCACCGACATCATCCCGGCCGCGGCCATCGCGCGCAGCACGTCGCGCCGCGAGGCGCCCCTGGCCGTCAATTGCTCCAACCCGTGACCGGGTTCAGAGGCGCCGTGCTGTGAATATTTCTTATTCATCGTATGTCTCCGCGAGAGTGGCAGTTGTGATGGCTGCGTGAGGTTGACTAATGCCTACAAAACGCCAGTACAACAACAGGACTTCAATAGAAGATGTCTTTGATACGGTAATACGTTCCCACGAGCGGCAGGAACCAGGGCTTCCCGGTGTGGCCTGGAATGGCCGGCCACTCGGACTCGCCCCACGGGTTGCTGTCGTCGCGGCCATCCATCACGTCGGCCATCACCTGACCCATATGCGTCGACATCTGCGTGCCGTGGCCGCTGTAGCCCATCGAAAAATAGATGCCGTCGTGCTGCCCGGCATGCGGCAGACGGTCGGCGCTGATGTCCACCAGACCGCCCCAGCAATAGTCGATGCGGGCGTTGGCCAGCATCGGGAACATCCCGGCGAGGCCTTGCTGCAGGATGCGTCCGCTCTTCGCATCGGACGGCCGTTCGGACGCCGTGAAACGCGCCCGGCCGCCGAACAGCAAACGCGAATCGGGTGTCACGCGGAAGTAGTTGTGCATCAAACGCGTGGTGGTGTACGCGCGCCGGTTCGGAAATACTTGCGCCAGCAACTGCGGCGACACGGGCTCCGTCACCACGATGAACGAACCGACCGGCGCGAGACGCCGCCGGTACCAGCCGAACGGACCGTGGCGCGACGGGCCGGTCGCGATCAGCACCTGCTTCGCGCGCACTTCGCCGCGCGCCGAGGTGACGCGATAGCCACCGCCGTCCTTCACGATAGCGGTAACTGCCGCGTTTTCGTACAGCTTGGCGCCGCGGCGCACCGCGGCCTCCGCGAGACCGACGACGAACTTGCCCATATGCATCTGGCCGCCGTGCCGGTGCAGCAATCCGCCGTAAAAACTGTCCGACTGGATTTCGCTGCGAATCCGCTCACGGCCGATCAGTTCGATATCCGTATCGACTTCACGCCGGATCAGCTCTGCCGTCTTCTCCAGATGCGCCAGGTGGTGCGGCTTCGACGCGAGCTTCAGCTTGCCGGTCGCGATGTAATTGCAGTCGATGTTTTCCTCGCGGATCAGACGTTCGACGGTGTCGACCGCATCCGCATACGCCCGATAACAGGCGCTCGCCCGCTCCACACCGAGTTGCGCGACCAGTGCGACGAAATCCTGCGCGACACCGGTATTGACCTGACCGCCGTTGCGCCCGGACGCGCCGCCGCCGATGCGCCCGGCGTCGACCACCGTCACCGACGCGCCGCGCTTGCCGAATGCCTGCGCCGCCGACAGCCCGGTGAAGCCGCCGCCGATCACGACGACATCGGTCTGACCTTCAACCGGACCCTCGCACGCCGAGAGCAATGGCGGTGCAGTGTCGAGCCAATAGGAATCGAGCTTCATCGGGTTTGTCCTTGAGAGGGGCAATGAGCGAGGGGGCTGGCTGTCTTCAGCGTAGGCAAGCGGCGCCTACAGACCAAGTTCCGAGGCCAGATGCGGAATGTCGTTGACTTCGTAGTACTGGTAGTACGGGGTCGAAGGCTCGTGGCCGCGGTTGACGAATGCCTTGTGCTTGACTCCCATGTCATGCACGGTCATCAGGTCGTAGCGCAGGCTCGACGACACGTGCAGCACGTCTTCCGGATTGCAGTTCAGCTGGTCGAACATATATTCGAAGCCCTGCATGCGCGGCTTGTACGACTGCGCCTGCTGGGCGGTGAAAACCGCATGAAACGGCGCGCCGAGCTTGTCGACGTTGCGCTGGATCTGGTCGTTCGATGCATTCGACAGGATCACCAGCTTGTACTTCTTCGCGAGGCGCGACACACCTTCCGGCACGTCCGGGTGCGGCCCCCAGGTTGGCACCGCTTCATAGATGCTCTCGGCACCCGCTTCGTTGAACTCGACGTTCATGCGCTTGCAGGCGCGGCGCAACGCGTTGACCACCACGTCGCGATACGGCTTCCAGGCGCCGAGCACTTCGTCGCGGCGATAGCCCGCATAGAACGCGACGAGCTTCTCCAGATCTTCGCCGTTCAGCAGATGGCCGTACTGTTCGCGCGTCATGTCGGCCATGTGGAATTTGGTGAGGGTGCCGTAGCAGTCGAAGGTGATGTATTTCGGTTCGAAGTCGATCATGGTGCAGTCCTATCGTGATGGCGAACTCGCATCGGAGTTCATTGGCGAAAACAGCGTTGCATGGGACCGGAGTAAGTGCTTTGCATGGGCCCCGACTAAGTGCTTTGCATGGGACCCGAGTAAGTGCTTTGCATGGGACCCGAGTAAGCGCTAAAGCGCTAACTCAGGTCGACAGCTAAAGCGCTAACTCAGGTCGACAGTGAAAGCTCATTCCTGTAAAAGATTTAAGCAGCGCAAAAAAATAGATGTTTCTGATTCGGGCGCTGCCGGTGACACAAACCATGCGATTTGAGGCTTCCGGCAGCACAGAATGCGGCACTCAGGTCGAATGCCTTGTCCCTGCTGGGTTTGCGGCTAGCGCCAGACGTGCCGGCGCGTTCTCAGGGCCGCAGATCGATCAGCACGCTCTTGAAGCGCAGATTCGCCTCATAGGCCTGGCGGCCGAGATCCTTGCCGATGCCCGAGCGCTTGTAGCCGCCGGTGGGGATCATGAAGTCGGAGGT
>NZ_QHKS01000065.1 GCF_003353175.1 Paraburkholderia lacunae
GGCCAGCACAATGCGTGCGCGCAAGGCCAGCGCCTGCGCGGTCTTGCGCCGCATGGTCAGCGCCGTGAGCTGTTCGCGTTCCGCTTCACTCAGCACCAGTGGTGCCTTCGGTCTTCCTCTCATCGTCGCCTCGCTTATTTGCGAACCCTGCAACCCAGGTTAGTACACAACGCAAATAAGGCAATGAATTTTTAACTCGGGACACTAGAGCAATGGCTGCTGCTCGAGGCAAGCCCGAGAGTGATCACGTTTTGCGAGCGTCCGGGCTACGTGCTGATCAACGGGTCCCGTCAGCTTGCCGATTTCTGGATCCGTTACGTTGATAATCAAGAATTAGTTATCCTAGATGATTCGGCGTCGGAATGTGGCGTAATCAGTTCGGGTCGTGACATCGGCGACAGCGCATTGCCGATCCGGATAGTCGCGCCCGCCGAGTTCGCCGCCGCGCGTACCTGGACCGACAACTGGAAGCGCATACTCCCCTACCTTGTCGCCAACGAAGGGCTCGTTCCGTCAACCTTGCCCCGCGCGATCGTCGGGTTCCTGGGAGAGCCGCAACGATTGCTCGCTGTTGAACGCGAATTNGCGCGTCGCCAGACACTTTGCCTGATGCAATCGGCCCGACGATGCCGGGTGCGTGCCTATCTCTCGCAAGGCGTGCGTCCGCATATCAACCTGCATGGTGTGCGCTACACGAGCCGGTTGCTCGCGGCAGGTACGCATCTGATCGGCGAGTATCTGCTGGTCTACATGAACGCTGACGACTTACGCTCAGTACGCGCCTTCGTGGCCACTGGCGAGGAACTGGGTGTCCTCGAGGCGCAAGGAGCGTGGGGCATAGTGCCGCACAATCTCAAACTGCGTCAGGAGATTCTCAAGCAATCTGGTAAGCGCCGACGCCATATTGCTGCGATTGATCCCAATCCAATCGAGGCGTACGTCCAGCAAAAGCTGAAGCAGGCGAGGAAGACGCGGAAAGCAGCGACGGAGCTCGCCCATGTGACGCAGCTACTGACGTCGGCTCCGACGGTACGCGCACCTGTAGGCCCGAAACGTCGGATCGATGCAGAGACTGCGACAATGATCGCTGCGCCAACCCCGGGCACGCAACCAGCGACGGAAATCGATCTCGCACCACGGCTATCGGTGCGCCCACGCAAGCTCTCCATCGGTACCGGTCAGGTCTTCTGATTTTATCGCTCACGCCAGGAGGTGCATCATGTCGCTCGAAGTGCCGCGTCCGATTGATCCTTCACTGCATCCGCTCGTCACGGGCAATTACCGCCTGGCGACGCCCGCGATCGAAGCGTTCTACGAACTTGTCGCCCGCCGCCTGCGCTATCGGATCCCTGGCGCGCTTATCTATGGACCGCCGCGCATTGGCAAAACCCGGGCGATCGAGTACGTGCGGCTCCTGCTTGCGCGTCAGCACCCGAAGATGTCCAGCTACCATGCACAGTGCGAGCACAAGCCGAAACACGCGGAAGGCCCCTTCTTCGCCAATCTGCTGGAGGCCGTCGGTGATCACGCTCCGCACGCGGGTACGAGCTCGGCAAAACGCAGTCGCCTTTCGCTGCGTATCCGTAGAAGAAAACAAAGTTGTCAATCAGGAATCCTTGTAGTGGCTGGATTCTGCGCTCCGTATTGACGATTTTACTTGCACTCTAAACGAAGCAATGTCGTCAATTCGCATAAGTCCGCATAACAGTTGTCAATTCGCGTCCTAGACTTCGAATCCCCATCCTAAGGTCTTGATCTTATGGACGATTCTGTGCACGTGACGCAGCCGGTCGCGCTCGCGCGAATGCGCGGCGCGCACCGCTTCGAAGTCTTCAGCCTGAAGCTGAAGCGGCGGCTCACATTCGACCGACGCGGCGCTGTCGATGAATGGATCGTGCTCGAGTCCGATCCGACCGTGCTTGCCTTCTGCGAACGCCCTGGCTATGTCCAGATCGGTGATCACCGGTTTCTCGCCGATTTCCAGGTCTGCTACGCTGACCGTCAGGAATTGCTGCTCCTGCCCGATCCGGTCGCCGTGGATAACGGCAAGCCTCATGCAGATCTTGATGCCAGCGCCGTGACGGTGCGCCTGCTTGAGCCCGCAGAACTGGCCGCCTCGCGGATCTGGATCGACAACTGGCAGCGGATGCTGCCCTGTCTGATCGCCACACGTGACCTTGTGCCGACTTCGCTCCTTAATGCGGTCGAGCGCTTCCTGGCAACGGCCCAATCATTGCTGGCCATCGAGCGTGAATTCTCCACGGGAGACCCTGTCGTCGCGCGCGCAGCCGTATTCGCGCTATTGCACGCCGGTCGCGTCAGCGCCCCGGAGTTGCGCACCGAACCGCTGTCATGGCTCACGCGCTTTGGTGCTGCCGAGGCCCGACCATGAGTCGCCGTAAACCCGAACTGCAAGCGCTCGATGTGACGACATGGCCAACCGTCGCCTGGACGGAGCTCGATGCGGCCGCGCGAAAGCACTTCAGGGCCCGGATGCAGGCCATCGAGCGTTACGCACAGGGCGAGCCCGTCAAGGACATCGAAGATGCGACCGGTGTCAATCGCCGACAGCTCTATCGTTTGCTCGAACGGGCACTCGAACCGCATCGCGACGGGCGCATCTTTGGGTTTCGCGCGCTCATCGCACATGTCCGCGTAACGGAGTACATCCGTGTGCGTCCCGTCACCATGCGCGGCGAGCGCGGCGGCAGTGGTGCCGTAGGCGCCCTCTCCCAGCTGCTCGATCGTTATCCGACCCTTGCCGGCTGGCTACGGCTGCAGCTCAAGCAGCGTCGCATCAAGCTCGATCAACGCGACACCGACGATGGTCTCCATACGCGTCTGCGCGGGCTGAAAGCGTTGCATGCCGAGTTCCTTCAGCAGTGCAGGCAAGTAGGTCTGACGGCGGCCGACTATCCGCTCAATACCGCAGGCCATGCGATCCGCTCCCTGTCGGCGTGCGTCAAGGCGGAGTTGCTGCGCAACTTCGGCGCCGCTGCGCGTGCGGCCGGCGCCTCGCACCTCAAAGGTTTGCCGCGCCCCGATGGCGAAGCCGGGGCGCCAGCCGCGAGGCGTCCCTATCAGGTCGTCGAGTTTGACGGGCACAAACTCGACATCCGGCTCAAGATCGTCGTGCCCGATCCGCTCGGCTTCACGCACGAGTTCGAAATCGAGCGGGTTTGGCTGCTCGTGATTATCGACGTGTGTACACGCACCGTGCTCGGCTACCATCTGGTGCTCGCGCTACGCGCAAGAGAAAAACGATGGACATCAGGCGGAGCCTTGAAAATACTGGAATCGCCAGACTGCGGGGTGTCCATTAGATTGGGAGAAAAAGTGGACACAACGACCGTCGCGTGTCCATCTTCCTCCACAAGTTTGCTATATCGTATTTCGAGATCTAGCGCGACTGCAAGGGCAGAACACTCCCGCCACGCAGCGCGGCCAGTTCTTTGCGCAGGCTGAATACCTGACGCAGCAGCGCGAGTTCACGAGCCAGCGACTCGTCAAGCTGTGCCTGCAGATCTTTCGCGTTGCCCTTCGCGCGGTTCAGACGTTCGGTCAGTTCGAGCGTTGGCCGCTCAGCTACGGCGTTGGCCGCATCGATTGCTTCGATTAGCTCGGCGAACGGAGGGCGCGACTTCTTGATGCTGCCTTTCTTGCGGCCCGCCTCGATCGCCACGGTATCGTTGTTGATACGCGCACCCTTACGCTTCTTCAGCCGCTCAAGGGCGGCGTAGTAGTCAGTCATGGCATCGCTCATGCGGCCTCCGGTTTCATCAGTTTCTCTTGCGCGTCAAGCAGTCGTTGCAGCGTCTGTGCCTCGATGCGGCTCTCGACGCTCATCTCATCGACAGCGCGCAGCTTCTCGACTGTAGCCTGCTGCGCCTTGATCACGCGCTGAAGCTTCGACGGCACGACCACGAGGTTACGGCAGTTCGATTCAAGGCAATCCAGACGCATCCAGTCTAGCGGCGTCGACTTGCACGGCTCGACGCTGGCGCAGCCGCCCAGCACCGTCTCGCGGTACGCCAGTTCGCCCTTCCCGAACATCCTCACCGTCTGCTCGCGTGAGTAGACCGACACAGGCGACGCCTGCACGGCACTGCTCTGTGTCCATGCTGCGTGCCCGCCGAACAGCCGCTCGTCAGAGAACAGCACCTGCTCAGCGTACGCAAGGTACTCGGACAGGCCCTGTGCCTCGGCCCATTCCTTCGCGAAGTGAGCCTTGTCGGTGTCGATGAAGCCCTTCGCAAACGCCGAGCCACGAGCGTAGTACATGCTCATTTCCTGCGTGATGTGCTGCAATTGACGCTTGAGCGTCGGCAGCGTGACGAGGCCGCTGCGTTGCGCATACAACGCGAGCGAGCGGCGAAGCTGATGACGCGTGAACGGCCACTGCTGCCCGACCGCGTACTTCGGTTCGTCTTCCCATGCGCGGTGCATGTCGACACGCTTGAGTTCAGCGATGTCCTCGGCCGTGATCGTCGGGAAGACGCGCTCACGAAAAGCTTCGACTTCGTTATGTATGGTACTGGGCGCCCGGTTTGCCACGTACCTAAGATGCAGACCCATCCGACAGAACAGCAGGTGGGAACCGTCCGTCGATTCGGCGTAGCCTGGTGCGCTGTGCGCACGGTGCGCCTCGCCCGACAGCCGTTGCGCGAGCCTGACAGCGCGAGCACCGAGCGGGCTCGTCACCCAGCATGCGCGTTTGGGACGCCCGCCGGACAGCTTGGTCGTCACGCCCTCGATCGCGTAGTGCGTCACACCATCCAGCCGGGTCTCGCTTAGACAGTCGTACGGCAGGTTCTCTGCTTCCATCGCGCGCATGCCGGTGAACGACAGGATGACAAGCTGGCATAACGCGCTGATCGACGCCACAAGCGACAACACGACGTAAAGGGAGTCCTTGCACCCGAAGTGGGCAGCAGCGGTCTTCAGTGCGGCACAGACGTCAGGGCTCTCGCCAGCGTATGCGCGCGCGAGGTAGTCCGATAGCGCGTTCGCGACGCTCTCAGCGATCCCGAGGTCATGCTCGCAGGTCGACAGGAAGTGCTGGTAGATCCGCGTCGGGATGACCGCGTATTGTGAGTTTCCGGCGCGTTGCGCGGAGGGTTCGAGCAGAGGCTTATGCACTTGAGCCAACGGCACGCGCAGCCCTGTGGCGTCGGCGCCCAGCCGGTGAAGCTTCGCCAGAATCGAATGAAGGCGTTGGGCCTTCATGTCCATCCCTGCTTGTGCCGCATAGTCCAGAACAACGGCGACGTTGGATAGCCCCTCAAAAAGAGCAAGCTGGCGTTCGGCGGCAAAGAAAGCAAAGTCCTTCAGGTAAACTGAACAAGCTAGAAGAGTACTGGACGCCGGTACCGTTTCGGTCGCTTCGTGCATCAGAAAGTACATGACCTGCTTCCACTGACGCGTAGTCGTGTCTGAAAGGATGCGGCCGGCGTCGTTAAGCAGGTGACCCCTAAAGTGGATATTGGTGCGGCGCGATCCAATCGTATATGCACGGATGTCCCAGGCGTCGTCACCAAACAGCGAAGCAGGGTGTCCATCCGTGTCGCGCGTGACGACCGCATCGTCTTCAATGCGATACCAGTCGGGGCGCTCGGCGAGCGCCGCGATCAGCGTATTGTTCATGCCACTCCCAATTCGTAAAGCTGATCAAGCTTGGTCGACCAGAAAGCGTCCAGATTTCCATTGATCTCAACGCCGTGCTCGATCTGACCGACCAGCGCGGCGTCGCGCTTGCGCAGTTCATCCAGCAGGAAGTCAACGCGCCGCAGCGCCGCGCCGAACGAACTCTCGTATTGCTCGAACGAGCCAGCACGCCCGCTCACGAGCCTGACGCAGTGACGGCAACTCAGCAGCTTGCGGATGTCGGTGGCGTCAGCGTGCACGCGGTACTGGTCGCAGAAGAGACACCCTTCAGTCGAGCGGCAGTCAGGCTGTACGGTGACCGAAGCCGCGATCGGCGCAGGCTTGTGGAACTCGATGCAGACGCCCACCGCGCTCCTGATGGAGCCCGCCGGGTAGTTGCCGGCCTTCAGCACGGTCTTCTCGACTGAAGCGAGGAATGCGCCCATCTCAGCCTTGTGCGCGGTGTCCGTGCCGTTCGAGTACGAGCGCAGCGCCGTGGCCAAGGAGTGCCCCATCAGCCTGGCTGCGACGACAGGGCCGTGATTGCTCACTGCCCAATCCTGCTTTGCCGCACGCCACTGACGTGCGCTAATGCGCGGCAGCACAATCCCGAGCGTACCGAGTCGACTGTAAAGCCGATCAAGGAATTGGCTTGAGAGACCCGTTAGCCGCCGCAGCTGCGCATGATGCCCGACTACGACGAACAACGTGTCACAGTCTGCGTCCTGGACAAGATACTTGCGCAATGCCAGATACGCCTTGAGCTTTGGCATGAAGGCCAGCGAGACGGTGAACGTAACTTCCATTCCACCTGCACGGTACTTACGCGCCGTGCCCCTGATGGACTCGACAGTCGAACTGCTGCGCCAGTATCGACGCGATAACAACCTCGATCGCCCTGAGCAGGCCGACAAGCCACTCTTCCAGAACCGGCAAGGGACACGGTTATCGCGCTCGGGTGTGCGGTATCTCCTGCAAAAGTATGTGATTCCTGTACGGCGAAATCACCCCGACTTCACACAGCGGGTGAGTCCGCACAGCCTGAGGCACACAAAGGGAATGCACCTGCTGCAGAGCGGCGTGCCGCTCGAGATCATCCGCGACTTCCTCGGTCACGTTGATGTGAAGACAACCGAGATCTATGCTCGTGCAAACCTTGAGATGAAGCGCAAGGCTCTCGAGAAAGCCAACGACAGTGCACCGCTTCCAAAAATCCCATCGTGGCGGCAGAACAAAACGCTCCTCGAGTGGCTGCATTCACTGTAGGACTGCGGAGGTTGCGCGCGCTGATTATTGGCTGCGGGCCTCCCCATCCTGCCCAACTTTTATGTAGAGTTTCTACGACCGGAGACCTTTGCTATCGTCGGCTGGATTCGACACTGCACATAACAACTTTCGGCCGGTAATAACGCAAATGTGCTACAGCACATTTGCGTTACCTCAGCTACCGCGAGAACCGCAAGCTGTTCGACGCTGTGCAGGACAGCTGGGGCACACACCTGTCGACGCTGGTCACGCGCACCCTAGACACCGCGGTGGCAGTATGAGCCGCCTGTACGAGGAAGTTCGCATGCCGCTCGCGGTGGGAACGACGCTGCTGCACCCCGAGCGCGCGCTGCTTAAATGGGAAGGTATTCGCAACCGTTCCGATATCGGACAGATCTGCTACCTGACGCGTGACACGTCGAACACGCGGCACACGCGGCACACTTTCGATCCCAGAAGCTTCAGCAGCGAACGCACCAAGGTTGTACGCCTGCTGGTGACGCAGCTTTCCGAGCGTGTGACCCTTGGCGCCAGGCGTCCTGAGACTATCTACGGTGCTCTGCGCGGCGTGCTTGACTTCGCCAACTGGGCCGACAGGCTGGGCTTGCATCAGGTGCTCTGTGACGAGAAGGCTACGGCGGAGGCGGTTCATCGTTACTTTCGTGAGAAGCGTGAACAGGTCTCGCTGGGCAACCTGAACCACAATACCCACACGCCCGTTTCTCCTGGACGAACTGTTCCATGAGTGAGCCGACAGCGCTCCGGAACTGGCCCTTGAATTTGCTACTAGACATGGCGCATCTATCAACGGCTTCGAGCAGCCTGGTCAGGACTTCCGGGTCCCAGACCGACGGAATAGTGGCATCGCGGGGAACGTGGACCACCGGCAATACATGACTGAGATCCTGCTGCAGAATTCCTCGCATCAGAAGAAAGCGCAGAAAGCAACGCACATCGGAAACGATGCGCGAGACTGACTTCGCCGACAGACGATGTTGCGCGGTCACAAATGCGCAGAGATCGGCCGGCTGCATCTGATCAAAAGACGTGATGTTCCTTGAGCCAAGGAAACCCGCGAATATGGCTATCTCCCGCGTCCGCTCGCGAAGGGTCGTTGTACGAAGATGACGGCGATCCCGGCAGTACAGTTCATAGTCGCGCAATGCCGTGCTCATGGGTGTGGGAACCTGTATCTTCTGCATGTCGGTGACGATGCGCTCAATGTGCCCGTCGTGCGCAAAGCGCTCGAGAACCTTGAGGGAAACCACGATATTCCGCCGCCACCCCTGGTCAGAGTTCTGGCATTCGTCAGCACAAATTTGATACGTAGAGCAAAACCGTTTCGCCAGCTCCATGGAGTACTCATCTCCCAGGCTCATCTCATGACAAAACGCAATGAGATGACGCCAGACTACGCGATAGCGCCAGAGCGATTTCCTGCTGTAGCCTAGCCTCTCCAGTTCGCTCACGGCACCGGCGACGAGCTGCTGCAACGGCAGGTGGCTTGAAACTTGATGGGTTGACTTCTCCATGATCGAACTCCTCACAAAGGCGATCCCGATGGCCGCCATGATCCCATCATGAAACTTTATGTGCAGTAGTTCAAACAAGACGCCTTGCTCACCAAGCGTTTGACGTTGCTGCTCTACATAAAGATTTACGGCTGGTAATAGCCCTCGGTGGTGGACAGTCGTGAGTGCCACATCAGCTGCCGCAACTGATCGAGCGCCCGCGTGTACTTGGTCTCATTCGCGGTCATCGCGTCGACCATGTTCAGCCCGAAGGTTGCACGCAGGTCGTGGAAGCTGAATTCGTACCTGAGGTTGCCGAGCTGCGCGCGCATTATGGGCAATAGTTCGTCCTTGATGAACTGGCGCACGGCCTGTCCAGTCTTGACGTGACGGCGCACCTGAGGGCCGGTGCTGACGCGCGATGCGCGATCCTCATAGAGCGGCGCACCGCGATGGCTCAGAAAGAGCGGCTGGTCGGGGTGATCGCCGCCGTCTGCCAGTTGGCGGCGCTTGCGCGCACGATCGCTGTGCACGTAGATGTACAGCCGCTCGTAGAAACCGCGCGGCAGGTGCAACACGCCCTTGACACCGCCCTTCGTGTCGATGCCCGTACCCGGTCCGCAAGCGAGACGGATGTCGTCGTCGTGAAACTCGCCCGGCTTGCGCATTACGTGTTTCGCGCGCACGGTCAGTACCGTCTGGATGCGAGCGCCTGTCAACAGCGCGAACAGATGAACGAGCGTCATTTCGATGTTGCCGAGAGCGGCTAACGATTCAAGCAGCACCGACTGCTCGGAAGAGGAGAGCGGGCGCAGGCGACCGCCGTCCTGAATGCGATCGTCCCACGGGTCTTCCGCGCGGCGACAGCGGATCGACAGGTCAGTGGTCTTGACCTCGATCACGCCGCTGAATCCCTTCTGGTCCTTGAACTCAACGAAACGATCAGATTCGACCCACGGCGCGTTCGCGGGCTTGAAGCCTGCTTCGGTTATGAGCCAGCGATAGAAGCGCGCTACAGCACCCATACGACGCTTCGCGACACCCGCAGACAGTTCGCCTGCCTGCACGGCCAGCCTGATCGATGCGCTATAGCGGTAGGTCGGCCGTTGCCGCTTGTTCACGGGAAACGTCAGCCAGTCGATGCCTTCGTCATCCAGATAACGACGGAACTCCGCATGCAGGCCTGAATAGCGTGACGCCGCTCGAAGCGATGACGTATTTCGTTCGCGGCAAACAACAACTGCTCACGTGGCTACCCGAGCAGCATCGGCGAACGCTGTGCCTGATGCACACGGCACGGCGCTGCCCCGTGCGGGCTTACCTCGAACAGGGTGTACGCCCGCACATCAATCTGTACCGCGTCCGCTATACCAATGACGTGCTCGCGTGCAGCACACAACTCATCGGTCAGGATGATATGACGGTCGACCTGTAGTCGACGGCATCGCTCCATCGAAGCCCAGTGATCCAAGGTCAAGCTCTTCAACGAACGCCTCGATGACCCTGATCGGATTGTCCTCGGCGACGAAGTCATCGAGGCACTCTGGAAGCAGCGTCACCTGCTTGCGATCTTCACCTTCTATAAATCGCTTCATCCGGTCACCCAGGCTGAATGAGTTAATCAAGTTTAAGCGATCATGGCGTTTTCACACACCCTCGGTAGAGTCGAGATGTGGCGCGGTAGCGGTAGGTTCGGTTTGTCTGTTGCCGCCCCTTTCGTCTGGCGGTGCCCGAGTAACCTCACCCTAACCCCGTTTCCACACCCCGCTCATCGAACCG
>NZ_QHKS01000066.1 GCF_003353175.1 Paraburkholderia lacunae
CTCGACGCCCCACGCCGCCACTTGCGACGTGAACGACGAACCGCCCGTGGCCAGCACGACGATGTCCGGCTTCTCGGCCATGATGGTTTTTTCGTCGGCCGCGACACCGAGACGGCGATCGACGCCGAGCCGCTTCGTTTCCATATCGAACCAGCGCACGATGCCCGCCATCTGCTCGCGCTGCGGCGCCTTCGCGGCCAGCATGATCTGGCCGCCGACGTAGTCGTTCTTCTCGAACAGCACCACATCGTGACCGCGCGATTTCGCCACGCGCGCCGCTTCGAGTCCGGCCGGACCCGCACCGACCACGACCACCTTGCGCTTCGGTCCACGCGTCTTCTCGATCACGTGCGGCATGGTTGCTTCGCGTGACGTCGCGGCGTTCTGCACGCACAGCACATCCAGCCCGTTGTATTGGCGGTCGATGCAGTAATTCGCGCCGACGCACTGCTTGATCTCGTCTTCACGCCCATCGCGGATCTTGATGACCATATGCGGATCGGCGATCTGCGCGCGCGTCATGCCCACCAGATCGACCATGCCGCTCGCCAGCAGCCGTTCGGCCTGGCCGGCATCGCGAATGCTTTGCGCATGCATCACCGGGAGCTTCACCACCGACTTGATGCCGGCCGCGAGATGCACGAACGGCTCAGGCGGCAGCGCCATCGGCGGCATGCAGTTCGCCAGCGTGTTGTGCGTATCCGCGCCGGAACCGATCACGCCGAGGTAATCGATCAGCCCGGTCTCCGACATCGCCTGTGCGATCTCTTTCAGTTGTTCGTGATCGAGGCCGTCTTCATGGAATTCATCGCCGCACATGCGCAAGCCGACGCAGAAATCCGCGCCCACCGCTTCGCGCACCGCCTTCAGGACCTCGGTGCCGAAACGCAGACGGTTTTCGAGCGAACCGCCCCATTCGTCGGTTCGGAAATTCGTGCGCGGGCTCCAGAACTGGTCGATCAGATGCTGGTGCGCCGCCGAGATTTCGATCCCGTCCATGCCCGCATCCTTCACGCGCTTCGCAGCCGCGGCAAAGTCCGAGATGATGCGGCGAATCTCTTCCACCTCGATGATCTTCGCGTTGCCGCGATGCACCGGCTCACGCACGCCGGACGGCGACATCAGATGCGGCCAATGCTCGCCGTGAAATGCCGAGCGGCGGCCCATGTGCGTCGCCTGGATCATGATCTTCGCGCCGTGCGTGTGCATCGCTTCGGCAAGCCGCGCGAGCGGGTCGATAATCCTGTCGGTCGCGAGGTTCACCGATTTCCACCAGCCTTGCGGGCTATCGATCGACACCGGGCTCGACCCGCCGCACACGGCAAGGCCGACGCCGCCCTTGGCCTTCTCCTCGTAGTAACGGATATAACGGTCGCCGGGCAGACCGCCCGGTTCCGCATACACCTCCGCGTGCGCGGTGCTGACGATGCGGTTGCGCAGCGTAAGCTGGTTGAGCTGCAGGGGTTTGAACAAGTGGGGATAGCGCATCGCAAGCGACCTCTGGCGTTCGTGTGTCTCGTATTGCTGATATGGTTCTGTGTCAGTGAGTAATCGGCGACACTTCGAAGACGCAGTCGTCGTGCCCCTCGGCTGCGCACTGCACTTCCTTTGAATGGGCGCGCGGCGCGCCTTTACCTTCCGGTGTCGTGTCGTTGACCCAGTCCATCGCGCCGGCGAACCAGCCTGCGAACATGTAGCAAAGCTTGCCTTCCTTGCCCGGCTGCGCGAGCACGAACGACGAATGGCGCAGCTCGATAGTCGCGCGCGCGCTCGCCGGATCGGCTTCGAGAATTGAGAACAGGCCCCACCCGCGCTGCGACAGGCGCTTCAGGTAATGCTCGAACACTGCCATCCCGGTCAGACCGTGCAGCTTCGCTTCCTTGTCGCACCAGTGATAGGCGGACTTGTATCCGGCTTTATAGAGAATCTCCGCATACGCGTCGCGGCCGAGCGCTTCCTCGACCGCCGTGTGGTTGTTCGTGAAGAAGTGACGCGGGACGTACAGCATCGGCAGCGCGTCGGTGGTCCAGATGCCGGTATCGGGATCGACGTTGATCGGCAGTTGCGGTTGCATTGTGATGGCTCCGTGAGCGATAGGGGCGCATACGAATCGTTGCTCCCCTTCTTTCATATATGTGGATGAAGAGTTACGCGCCCCACACATCCTTGAACACGCGCACCCAGTTCTCGCCCATGATCTTGCGGATGCGCGACGCCTTCCAGCCGGCGCGTTCCATCGCTGCGGTCAGGTTCGGAAATTCGCCGATCGTGCGGATGCCTTCCGGGTTCACGACCTTGCCGAAATTCGTCAGGCGGCGGTAGCGGCCCTTGTCGTGCGTGAGCATGTCGAAGAATTCGGTGCTGTAGCCCTGCGTGAAATCAGTGCCGATGCCAACCGCGTCCTCGCCGATCAGGTTCACGACGTAGTCGATCGCCTCGATGTAGTCGTCGACCGTCGCGTCGATGCCGCGCTTCAGGAACGGTGCGAACATCGTCACGCCGACGAAGCCGCCCGCGTCCGCGATTTCCTTCAGTTGCTCGTCGCTCTTGTTGCGCGGATGCTCCTTCAGGCCCGACGGCAGGCAGTGCGAATAGCAAACCGGTTTCTTCGAGAACGCGATCGCTTCCGACGATGTATTGCCGCCCACGTGCGACAGGTCGACCATGATGCCGACGCGGTTCATCTCGGTGATCACTTCGCGGCCGAAGTCGGACAGGCCGCCATCGCGCTCATAACAGCCCGTACCGACAAGGTTCTGCGTGTTGTAGCAGAGCTGCACGACGCGCACGCCCATGTCGGCGAACGCCTCGATATAGCCGAGGTTGTCCTCGAACGCATGCGCGTTCTGGAAGCCGAGGATGACGCCGGTCCTGCCTTCCCGCTTCGCACGGAAGATGTCGTCGGTCGTGCGCACGAGCGTCAGCAGTTTGCCGTTGTCGCGGATCTGCTTCTTCATCTGTGCGATGTTGTCGACGGTCTTCGTGAAGTTCTCCCAGACCGATACCGTGCAGTTGGCGGCGGTGATACCGCCCTTGCGCATGTCGTCGAACACCGAACGTTCGAACTTCGAAATGTTCAGGCCATCGATGATCATGCTGTCCTGATGCAACGTGCTCATGTAAAGCTCCAGTCCTGTCAGTTCTATCGGATCAGTAAATCGGGAAGCGCTCGCACAGAGCGAAGATCTCGCGGCGCACGCGCTGCTCGGTCGCGTGATCGCCTTCGGAGTTCGCGCGCAGTGCTTCGAACACCTCGAGGATCAGGCGGCCAATCTCGCGAAATTCCGCGACGCCGAAACCGCGCGTGGTGCCGGCCGGCGTGCCGAGGCGAATACCGGAGGTCACCGTGGGCTTCTCGGTGTCGAACGGAATGCCGTTCTTGTTGCAGGTGATGCCCGCGCGTTCCAGCGCCTGCTCGACCTGATTGCCCTTCAGGCCCTTCGGGCGCAGATCGACCAGCAGCAGATGGTTGTCCGTGCCGCCCGTCACCAGATCGACCCCGCCGGCCTTCAACACTTCGCCGAGCGCCCGCGCGTTCGCCAGCACGTTATCGATGTAAGTCTTGAAGTCCGCGTGCAGCACTTCACCGAACGCGACCGCCTTGCCGGCGATCACGTGCATCAGCGGGCCGCCCTGCAGGCCGGGGAATACCGCCGAGTTGATTTTCTTCGCAATCTCTTCGTCATTCGTCAGCACAAAGCCGCCGCGCGGGCCACGCAGTGTCTTGTGCGTGGTCGACGTGACCACGTGCGCATGCTCGACCGGATTCGCGTGACGTCCCGCCGCGATTACGCCGGCGATGTGCGCCATGTCCACCATCAGCTTTGCGCCGATGCTGTCGGCGATCGCGCGGAAGCGCGCGAAGTCGAGCTGGCGCGGATACGCGGAAAAGCCCGCGATGATGAGGCTCGGCTTGTGCCGTTGCGCGAGTTCCTCGACCTGGTCGTAGTCGATCAGCATCGTGTCGCGGTTCACACCGTACTGCACAGCGTTGAACCACTTGCCCGACAGTGCCGGCTTCGCGCCGTGCGTCAGGTGGCCGCCCGCGTCAAGCGACATGCCGAGCACCGTGTCGCCCGGCTTCGCGAGCGCGAGCATCACCGCCCCGTTCGCCTGCGCACCCGAGTGCGGCTGCACGTTCGCGTAGCCGGCATTGAAGATCCGCTTCACACGGTCGATTGCGAGCGCCTCAACTTCGTCCGCGAATTCACAACCGCCGTAGTAGCGCTTTCCCGGATACCCTTCGGCGTACTTGTTGGTCAGCACCGAGCCCTGCGCCTCGAGTACTGCGCGCGATACGATATTTTCCGATGCGATCAGCTCGACCTGCGACTGCTGCCGCTCGAGTTCCTTCAGGATGATGTTTTGGACTGACCCATCGCGCTGGGTCAGAGGCTGCGAGAAGAAAGACTGGGTATTCGACATAGAGCGTCCGTGACAGTGAGAGTGGGCAAAGTGCAACGTGAAGGGTCCGCCGCGTCTGGCTTTTCAGCGGAACCAGGCCAAGGCTTCCGATGACCTTATTCTTGTCGTTTGGACTTTCTGTCGATGTGCGAATTTAGACGCGGTCTTTACCTTTTCCGCCATTTACGTTGAACGGCACGGACACAATATCGCCGACCTTCAGCGTCTCGACGTCGCCGCCGACTTCGAGCACTTCGCCCGTGATTTCGTGGCCGAGCACGAGGCCGATCGGTGCAGTCGTGCGGCCGCGCACCATGTGCTGGTCCGACCCGCAAATGTTCGTGCTCACGACTTTCAGAATGACGCCGTGGCCGATCGAGCGCCCGCTCGGATCGACCATCTTCGGATAGTCGATCTTTTGCACTTCGACCTTGCCAGGCCCCATATAAACGACACCTCGGTTGCTGCTCATCGTATTGTCTCCTTTCCGTTGGATAACGCCGCCACACGCCGTCAGAAGCGGCGCACGTAGCAACCCCTCAACGTACTCCGGGACGTGATGCGGACGACAGGCAAAAACCGACGGGCGCTTGCATTACGCCGACATGGGGTACAGATTCGCAATTGTCTGCGTGATTGCACAAGCCGCGCAGGCGCCCGAATCTGCTGCACCACATCCCGGGCCGGTGTATAGCCACATGATCAATGCTCTACGCGGTCGACGGACAAAACTCAGAGCCCTGCGGTCCCGCTCCACCGCGAATAGTCCTCGCGCGTCCATTCCAGTGCGACACCGACGCGCTTCGTGCCCGGTCGAATCTTCGGCTTGTGCACCGCAAGTTCAAGCGTTTCGAGCACCGGCCATTCGCGAAACGACAGCACTGCGATATCGGCGACGAGCGTTTCGAGCAGACGCGTATGCGGCTTGCTCGCAAGGAACGCCGCAAGCCGCGTGCAATAGCCGTCATAGTCGATCCACTCGCCAGCCTCGCTCGGCTCGCAGCGATAGCCGAGCCGAGCGTCGATCACGATCGACTGCGGTCCATCATGTTCATACGAATGAATACCGATCCGCACCGGCACCGTCAGTGCATCGACGAAGATGCTCCAGCCGCGCCCTCGCACGCGCGGCGCATCCAGCGCGAGGAACGGCGTCTCAGTCGGTTTCATGACGCGAGCGACGCCGCCGCATCGAGGATGATCCGGCAAAAGTAGTCAGCGAAGCTGCGGCGCACGACGATCTCGAAAGTATCCCGACCGCTCGGGATCAATACGATCGATGCCTTGAAGTAGTGGCTCTGCGCGCATTGCCCTTCGCCGAACAGGCGCGGATGCAGATCGAGCGGGCATCCGCGCGACAGTACCTCGCGTACGCACTCGCCGCTGATCTCGACGACCGTAGAGCCGCTGCCGACGTCGACCGCCGCCGAATACGTGCCCTGCAACGCCTCGGCGAGCTTCGCCCCGAGCGCGCCCGTCTGCACTGGCTCGGTCGAACGCACGAGCCATTCGTCGGGGCCGAGCCACAATGCGTCATACGAAGCGCTTTTCGCGACCGTGTTTGGCTCGGCCGGCGGCCGGCAGCCGACGACCCGTTCGAACGCGACCACGAACGCGGGATCGGACAGCTCACCGCGCACGTTCACGAGATCGAGGAACGCGCGCTCACGCATCGCGAACTTCTTCGACGCGCGCGTTTGCCGCGCCTTCAGCAGATCGGCCGCGCCAATGAATGGCGACTCGAGCCTCACCACGTCTGAACGCTCTGCCACATGCGTCCTGTTTTTCGTCTCACTCCACATTCTGACGCACCCCTTCGGTATCGTAGAAAATCGGGTTCGCAATCTTCGCGGTCACGCGCTTGCCGTTGGCCAGCGGAATAGCGACGCTTTCACCCATCTTGTTCAAACCGCCCTTCACTACCGCGAGCGCAATCGACCGCTTCAGGATCGGGCTGTAATAGCTGGACGTCACGTGGCCGATCATCGGCGTCGGATCGGTCGCCGATGCCTGCGTGTCCGGCGCGACGATCTGCGCGCCTTCGGGCAGGACGTACTGCGCGTCGTCGGTCAGAAGGCCGACGAATTGCTTGCGGCCTTCCCTCGCGGTATCCGAGCGCGTCAGCGAACGCTTACCGAGGAAGTCCTTCGACTTCGCGACGAGTCCGCCCATCCCGAGGTCGTACGGGGTGATCGATCCGTCGGTATCCTGACCGACGATGATGTAGCCCTTCTCCGCACGCAGCACGTGCATCGTCTCGGTACCGTACGGCGTAATGTCGAACTCGGCGCCCGCGGCCATCAGCGCTTCCCACACCGCGCGACCGGCGTTCGCGGGCACGTTCACTTCATAGGCAAGCTCGCCCGAGAAGCTGATCCGCATGACGCGCGACTTCACGCCCACGACAGTGCCATTGCGATAGCTCATGAACGGGAACGCGTCGTTCGCGAAGTCGATGTCCTGACAGACCTTCTGCAGCACCTTGCGGCTTTTCGGCCCGACGACCGCGAACGTCGCCCAGTGGTCGGTCACCGACGCGAGGCGCACCTTCATGTCCGGCCACTCGGTCTGCAGCCAGCGTTCGAGCCACGTGAGCACACGCGCGGCGCCGCCCGTCGTCGTCGTCATCATGAAGTGCTGCTCGCCGAGACGCACGGTCACGCCGTCGTCGAACACCATCCCGTTCTCGTCGAGCATCAGGCCGTAACGGCACTTACCGACTTCGAGCTTGTTCCATGGGTTCGTGTACATCCAGTTCAGCAGCTTCACCGCGTCCGGACCCTGGATGTCGATCTTGCCGAGCGTCGACGCGTCGAGCATGCCGACGCTATTGCGCACCGCGAGGCATTCGCGCTTCACCGCGGCGTGCAGATCCTCGCCCTTCTTCGGGAAGTACCACGGACGCTTCCAGTTGCCGACGTCCTCGAACATCGCGCCGTGCTCGACGTGCCATTCGTGGATGCAGGTCTTGCGGACCGGATCGAGGAAGTCGCCGAGCTCGCGGCCCGCGATCGTGCCGAACGTGACCGGCGTGTAGTTCGGGCGGTACGTCGTCGTGCCGGTCTCGGGAATCGACTTGCCGAGCGCCTGCGCGAGAATGCCCATCCCGTTGATGTTGCCGAGCTTGCCCTGATCCGTTCCGAAGCCCATCGCGGTGTAGCGCTTCACGTGCTCGACCGATTCGAAGCCTTCGCGCGCGGCGAGCAGAATGTCGGCTGCGGACACGTCATTCTGGAAGTCGACGAATTGCTTCGGACCACGGGCGGCCGCGTCGTGGCTGCCGACGAGCCAAAGCGGCGTCAGCGGACCTTCCACGACTGCGGCGACCTGCGGGACCACTGGACGCTGGGTAACAGTGAACCCTGCCGCCTTTACGGCTTCGACTCCGGCGTCGATCGCGAGTCGCAGCGCGCGCGCGAAATCGAACTCGCCCGCGGCAGCGCCAACGCTCGCTTCCGCCTGCGCGCCCCTGCCCGGCACGAAGCACACTTTTTCATCGACCCAGAGCGCCTTGCCGCCAGACTGCGCGAACAGGTGTAGCACCGGACTGAAACCGCCCGACATCGCGACGAGATCGCACGGCAGCGTCGTGATCTTGCCGCCCGCCTGTCTGTCCGCATACGACGCGATGTCGACCGACGACACGCGCCACTTACCCGACGCGGCCATCACGACTGCGCCGCTCATCACGGTCACGCCCTGGCGCTTCGCGGCGGCGGGCAGCGCGCCGCTCGTTGACGCGCGCACATCGACGACAGTCACTTTCGCACCGCACGCCGTCAGGTCGAGCGCGGCCTGATAGCCGCGGTCGTTATTCGTGAACACCACGGCCTCACGGCCCGGCAGCACGCCGTAGCGATGCACGTACGCCGATACCGCCGAAGCGAGCATCACACCCGGCAGATCATTGTTGCCGAACACGATCGGGCGCTCGTGCGCGCCGGTCGCGAGGATCACGCGCTTCGCGCGGATTTTCCACAGCAGCTCGCGTGTGCCAGCGCGCATCTGAACCGACAGGTGATCGGTCAGGCGTTGCGTGACGGTCACGAGGTTGTGATCCTGATAGCCGAACGCAGTGCTGCGCGACAGGATCTTCACGTCGGGCAGCTTGCGCAGTTCAGCCTCGATCTTCTCGACCCACCGCATCGCCGGCTTGCCGTCGATTTCCGTCGGATTCGACAGGAGGCTGCCGCCGAGTTCTCTCTGGTCGTCGACGAGAATCACGCGCGCGCCGGCCGTCGCCGCCGCATGCGCGGCCACGAGGCCCGTCGGTCCGCCGCCGACGACGAGCACGTCGCAATGTGCGTAGCACTTGTCGTAGCGATCGGCGTCAAGCTTCTCGGGCGCCTTGCCAAGCCCTGCCGCTTCGCGAATTTTCTCTTCGTATTTCGGCCACCATTTGCGCGGCCACATGAAAGTCTTGTAGTAGAAGCCGGCGGGCAAGAAGCGCGCGAACTTCTGGTTGATCGCCATGCGATCGTGTTCGAGATTCGGTTCGGCGTTCACGCTCGTCGCAACGAGCCCCTGATACAACTCGACTTCCGTCGCGCGCGCATTCGGCACCGTGTACGCGCCGCGTTCCAGTTGCACTACGGCATTCGGTTCCGCGACGTCCGCCGTCACGATGCCGCGCGGGCGGTGATACTTGAAGCTGCGCGCGACAAACCGCACCCCGTTCGCGAGCAGCGCGGACGCAAGCGTGTCGCCCTGGAAGCCCTGATACGTGTGGCCGTTGAACGTGAAGGTCAACTGCTTCGAACGATCGATGCGACCACCGGTGACGAGTCGGTCTTTCTGGCTCATTTTCCGGTGCCCTTCTTCTGAGCATTGACAGGAGACTTACCGAAAACCTCGTATCCCTTGATGTCATAGGTGACCGTGTCGCGCTGCGCCATGAACCAGCGGCGGCAGCCTTGCGTGTGCATCCATTGCTCGCGGTGCACGCCGCGCGGATTCTTGCGCATGAACAGGTAGTCGCCCCATTCCTTGTCGGTGAGT
>NZ_QHKS01000067.1 GCF_003353175.1 Paraburkholderia lacunae
TCGGGAAGGAGAAAGCTTTGTGTACGACTATCGCCTTGAACGAACCGCTTCATCTTGCTCATCCTCCGCTATCGGATGAAGAATTCTAGCGCTTCAAAAATGCGTTTTGACACAGTCTGGGCCAAGAAGAGACGGTCGACTGTGCTGCCCAGATCGTCAACAATCGCTCACCGCCCCCCCTCGCCGACACGGACCCGCAATGCTTGTTTGCCTGCTCACCGTATCCGACGCACTATTGTTCGAATTCTGCGGCTATCAAAGACCGGCGCGATCCGATGCTCGGCTTCGACTAACAGCAAAAACCTCAAGCATCGGCTTACTCTGCGCCACTAGCCAGCACGGCGGCACGAATGAGCCGTGTCTCCTGTGCCATGATCAGATGGCCCGATGCCTTGAGATAGGCCGGGAAATCCGGATGCGTATCGCGTGCAAGGCACCGTCGTTCGTAATCTGCCAGATCATCATACCCCCACAGGTGGGTGAACTGGTTCTGCGGCCCGACCAGACTCGTCCAGAAGCCGAGCGGATGTCCAAGCGTCTCGCGCAGGATCGGCATGGCGAGCCTGTCGAACACTTCGAGAAACTCGGGCATCTTGCGCAGCGCGATGGTGTAGACCCGGAAATCCACGAGGGGCTTTGCCAGAAACATTGGTTGGGTATTCATGCGTACACCTTCTCTTTGCGGGCCATGGCTTTGGTGGCGATGGCGTTACCGGTGACATAGCCGAAAGTCATGTTGGGCCCATGAGTGATGCCGGCGCCCGGATAGTTGCCGCCCATCACGCTGCGCCGGTCATTGCCGACCGCGTAAAGGCCCTCGATCTGGCTACCGTCGGCGCGCAGCACCTCGCCGGTGACGCTGGTCCTGAGGCCGTCGAACGTGCCCAGATCGCCCATCACTACCTTCACCGCATAGAAGGGGCCGGTCGCGATCGGCGCAACGCAAGGATTGGGCTGGTTGTCCGGATCGGCGAGATAACGGTTGAACGACGTGCGTCCGCGCTGGAACGCCGGGTCTTCTCCGCGCACGGCGGCGAGATTGTAGGCAGAGACCGTCGTCTCGAGCGCATCAGGAACAATCCCGCAATTACGCGCCAGTTCGCCGAGCGTCTCGCCCTTGACGAGGTAGCCTTTACGTAGCAACGGGCCCACGGGCATCGGCGCGGGCTTGGCATAGCCGAGTCCATACTTGCCGAGCGCCACCTTATCGCAGATCAGCCACATCGCCGTCTCCCGTTCACCCTCACAGGCTCGCATCAGCGCCGCGCCAACATCGTGGTAGGAGTTCGATTCGTTGGTGAAGCGCCGACCGTTCCGCAGCACGCCGATCACGCCGGGCTTGTAGCGGTCGAGCAGATGCGGGAATACGCCTGTGCGGCCCTTGCCGAAGGGCACCTTTGATACCGGCATCCAGGCCGACGCATCGGCGAAGCCGAGCGCCACGGCACCACCCATCTTCTCCGCCATGCTCAGCCCGTCGCCCGTATTGCCGACGGGCGTGGGCGAGAGATGCTCACCCCCACGCTTCACATGCGGATAGACCTGCGCGATGCGCTTGAGATCGTGCGGGAAGCCGCCGCAAGCCAGCACGACGCCGTGCCGCGCGGTAATCCGAAGGTCGCCGTCCGCAGCGCTCGCGCGCACGCCGGCCACCTTGCCGTCCTCGCTCAGCAGTTCCTTCACGGTCGTCGAAGTGAGGATCGGAATCTCGAGCGCCAGCGCCGACTTCGCGAGCCTCGCGGCTAACGCGTTGCCGCTCGTTACGTTGATCCCCCGCCGGTAAAGCGCCAGCTCCTTGAGGTGCGTAGCCAGACGCCGGGCTACGTAGAAGAACGAAACAATCGACTTGGTCGCGCGGAAGAAGTGCTTGAGGTCCGCGTTCGAGGAATTGAACATCATTCCCATAAAGGTGATCGTCTCGAGCGGCGGCTTGAGACGGCGCATGTCCTTGCCCAGCCCGCGGATGTCGTAGGGTGCGGCGAGGATCGAGCGGCCGATGTCGACACCGCCGGGCGCATCCGGGTGATAGTCCGGATAGAGCGTGGGCACGAACTTCATCTCGGTCTCTTGCTCAAAGAACTCGACCATTCTCGGCCCGTTCTCGATAAAGCATTCGACCGCGGCGGCATCGTAGTTGTTGCCCGTCTCGCTCATTATGTACTCGCGCACGCGCTCGACGCTGTCAGCTGGGTTCTGCTGGCGGCCATATTTGCTCAGAGGAATCCACAAGACCCCGCCCGACAGCGCGGTGGTACCGCCGAACACGGGCTCCTTTTCGAGCACGATGACATCGAGGTCGCGCTTGCGTGCAGTGATCGCGGTAGCGAGGCCCGCGGCACCCGATCCGACCACGACCAGATCGCAAGTGATCTCCTTGGCCATATCCACTCTCCTTGTTATGGTGTGATGGTGCTCACGCGGCCGGCGTGGCGTTGAAGCCGGGGCGCGGGACCATGTCCATCAGCATGCAATCGAGCCCGCCGTCGACGAGCACCTCCGCGCCATTGACGTAGGCAGCTAGGTCAGAGGCGAGGAACAGGGCTGGGCCGGCGAGGTCTTCCGGCTCGCCGATACGGCGGCTCGCGGTGGCGGCGGCGCGGCGAGCTTCGAAGCCGGGCTCCTCGTAAAACTTCGCGGACAGCGCGGTGCGGATCATGCCGGGCAGCACGCAGTTGCTGCGCACCCCGCGTGGACCCCACTCCGCCGCCAACTGCCGCGACAGCAGCAGCACGCCCGCCTTGCTCGGGCTATACGAACCGCTATTGGTCTGCGGACTGAGCGCCGCAATCGAGGCAACGTGAACGATATTGCCTTTGCCCGCCGCCAGCATGTCGCCCCCGAAAGCTCGAGCACACAGAAGATAGCCGGTCAGGTTCACGGCGATGGCCTGGTTCCAGTCCGCGATCGAGACCGTCTCGAGAGGTCCGGCGCGTAGAAGCCCTGCATTGTTGACAAGCACACTGGCCGGCCCGAGCGCCGCGCGAACTTCGCCAGCAGCCGCGGCAACCGAGACTTCGTCCGACACATCGCAGCCGATCGCCTGCGCCACCGCACCGGCGTTCCGAAGTTCGGCGGCGACAGCTTCCGCGCCAGCAAGATTCCAATCCACGAGCGCCACATGTGCTCCGACATTGGCGAACGCGCGCGCGATGCCGGCACCAATACCACTGCCTGCGCCCGTGACCACGCAGACCTTTCCGTCCAGGTTCAGCGCGTAGGGGGCCGACGCAGCGGCGCGATTTTCAAGTTCCTGTCTCATGTAGTTATCCTTTCTGAAATTTCCACGCGATTTTGCTTGCTGAAATCCGTATCGCCATTGAACGCCCCAAGCGCCTGTGGAACAATGGACAGAGATCACATAGAGCAGGACATAACGTGCATCATGGCCAATGACCAACAGCGCCGCCGGACCGTTCTGCATTTCGCGCTCTATGGCGCGGAAGCCGACCAATCCTGGGTCGACATGGTCCATTACGAACGCATTCCCCTGCGTGCCGGCCGTTTCGACTTCGACATCAGGCCGCACATCCATGACGCACTGATCCAGGTGCTCTACGTCACCGCCGGGGGCGGCGAGACCTTCATCGACGGCAAGAGCTGGGCAGTCGAAGCGCCATGCCTGATCGTCGTGCCAGCGCGCTCGGTTCACGGCTTTCACTTTCGCAGCGACATCGACGGTCACGTCATCACCGCCGCGCAGTCAGCGCTGGAATCGCTGGCGATGACGGCCGCGCCCGAGCTGCTGGAATTCATCCGCACGCCGACGGTGCTGTCGATCGATCCCGACGTCGAGCGCGGCACACCTCTAAACACCCTGTTCGAGTCGATCGGCCACGAGGCGGAGAGCCACGAGCGCTGGCAGTTCACCGCAGGCGCGGCACTGGCGATCACCTTGTTCGTCAAGATCGGGCGCCTCAGCGAGAGCGCCCGGCTTTCGGCCAGTTCCGAACAGCGCACCATGGCCGGACGGATCGAGCGGTTCCGCGCGTTGCTCGACCGCCATTGCCGTGAGCGGCGCCCGGTCGCCAGCTATGCCGACGAGATGGGCGTGAGCACCGGTCAGCTCTCGCGCATCTGCCGCGCCACCTTCGGGGTGTCGGCAATCGAGGCAATCGATGCGCGCTCGATCCATGAGGCCAAGCGGCTGCTCGGCTATTCGACGCTCAGCGTGAAGCAGATCGCCAGTGAACTGGGCTTTCAGGACGAGGCCTATTTCGGTCGTTTCTTCCGCAAGCAGACGGGACTGCGGCCAACCGAATACCGCTCCGCGGCCCACGATCGATCCTTGCCGCCTAAAAAGGGGAGCGCGGGCTGACTCGACCGCGCCCCCCGTCATCCGCTTTAGGCCGATAACCTACGGAACTTGACGAACAGGTGTTCCGGCCCGGAGTTGGTCAGGTTGTTGCCCCGCACATACTGGATCGGCCGTGCCGGATCGAGTGCGATATCGCCAACCTTGCGGGCCAGAGCCTTCGTCGCGATCAGCGTCTCCAGCTTGGCGAGGGGCGCACCAAGGCATTTGTGCATGCCGTTGCCAAAACCCAAATGACCGTTGGAATCGCGGTCGATGTCGAACCTCTCGCCGTCGGTAAACTTGCGGCTGTCGCGGTTCGCTGCCGAGAGCAGCAAGCGCACCACCGCGCCCTTGGGCAGATCGACGCCCGCGACCGTGGTCGCCTCGGTGGTGATGCGGCTCACGCGCTGGACGGTCCCACGATAGCGCGCCACCTCCTCGACGAAACGGTCAGCGTCGGTCGGGTTTTCGCGAATCCGTCCCAGCAGATCCGGCTGTTCGGCGAACATGCGAAAAGCGTTGGCGACGAGGATAGTCGTCGTGTCGTGCCCGGCGATGAAGACGAAGGCGCACAACTCCTTCGCTTCCTTTTCCGAAAGCAATCCGTCCTTCCACATGCGCGCGATATGCCCGCCGATCGACTGGCTGTCGGTGCGAGCGAGCCGCTCCATCGCTTCCTTCAGGTAAGCGAAGAAAGCCTGCGCGCTCTGCTCGTCGGTGCCGGTCCCCGGCGCATTGCGGGCGAGGCGCCCGAAGTAGCTGAAGGTCTCGTCCGACCAGAACTTCATCTTCTCTTCATCCTCGTTCGGCACGTCGATCATCGTGGAGATTGTCGAGATACTGAGCGGGATAGCGAAATCGTCGACGACATCGCCGCCGCCTTTGGCAATCATCGCGTCGAGCAGGTCCTCCGCTCTCTGCCCGATCTGCCCGATAAAGGGATCGAGCGCCAGCGGCAGGAAGGACGGCTGGACGACCTTGCGCAAGCGCGAATGGTCGGGCGCGTCGAACAGCGTCAGGAACGTCAGCGGTGGCGGGCTGACGACCTCGGAGGAAAACAGCTTGGGATTGCGAATCGCCTGGTAGACATCGTCATAGCGCGACAGGAACCACACGTCCGAAGTCGCCGACTGGCAACGCAGCACCGGCGCATGCTCGCGCATCCAGCGGTAGTGCTCGTAAGGGTCGCCTTGCGAGCCGTCATCGACCACCTTGAACGGCTCCAGTTCCTCGGGCCAGTCCAGTTCGTGTGAATAGGGCGGAAGGGTCTTGGCCGTGAATGGGCAAATCTGCGGCGCGCTCTGCGGCACGGCAGACGGGGGAGCGGGTGGCGCTGCGACCACGGGTGCCGTCTTGCCCAGCGTCATTCGCTCCAGTGCGCGGCTCATCGTGGCCTTGGAATGCAGTGCATGCAGTGCAATCACGTCCCGTGCCGCGTTCAGGTCGCCCAGTTCGAAGGCGGCGACAATGTCCCGGTGCTGTTGGACCATATCGCCGACGATCTCGATCTGGTCGGTCAGCGCGCGGGCGATGTAGTCCTGCACGGCCAGTTGCCGGTAAAGCGCGATCAGTTGGGCGTTGCCGGAAGCTTCAATGGTGAACAGGTGGAAGGCATGGTTTGCCTCGATGTAGCGCGCAACGTCGGTAAAGCGCCGCCCGGACACAAACGGCGCCGTCGCCTCGGCGAGCCGGCGGAACATGATCAATTGGTCGCTCGACAGCCGGCCCATGGTCAGCTGAGCCGCCCCGAGTTCGAGCGCCATGCGCAAATCGAAGGCTTCATCCACATCGACAGGAGCCATGCGCTCCTCGCCGGTCTGAACCACCAGGCCGGTGCCGGCGAACTTCTCGTAATAGAAGTTGCGCGGCGTCAGCCCTTCGGACGAGAGAAAATTGCGCACCGCATCGACCATCGGCGGTGGGCCGCAGAGGTACACATCCGCATCGCCATCGTTGAGCTGGGAGGCGCTGATGTGGTGGGTCACATAGCCTTTGTTGGGGTGGGCACTGTCGGGGCTGGAGACGGTGCAGGCATAGGTGAAGTTCGGCAGGCGCTGCGCATAGGTTTCGAGCCGGTCGATGCCAACCAGATCTTCGTCGCTGTTCACACCAAAGATCATGTGGATGGGATACGGACTGCCGCCGTCCGCGACGATCTTGTCCAGCATCGACAGGAACGGCGCGAGGCCCGTACCACCCGCCAGAAACAGCACCGGCCGCTCGATGGGGCGCAGGTAGAAGCTTCCCAGCGGGCCACGAAACTCGATTTGGTCTCCTACTTTGGCGGATTCGCACAGCCAGCTCGACATCACCCCTTGACGCACATTGCGCACAAGGAAGGACAAACGCGGCTCGGACGGCCCCGAGCTGAAGGAGTAGGAGCGGGTCTGATCGGTGCCGGGCACCCGGATGTTGACATACTGCCCCGCAAGGAAGCTGAGATCCGCGCGGTTCTCCAACTCGACCGAGAAGGCGATCGTGGTGTCCGACGCTCGTTGGCAGGCGACGATCCGTCCTTGGTGGGAGGACGGGCCGGTCCCTGAGACATCGGAATTCGTGGCGAGCTGGATCACGCAGTCGGAACGTGGGCTCATCTGGCAGGTGAGAACCTTGCGGGCGCTCGCCTCTTCCGGGCTGAGCGCATCTTCCACGCAGTCGCCCAGAACGTAGTCGCCGGACTCGCAGACCGCCTTGCAGGTGCCACACACACCATCACGGCAATCGAGTGGAATATTGATCTTGGCGCGAATGGCGGCATCGGTGACACGCTCGCCCTCCTTGCACTCGATGAAGCGGGTCACTCCGTCCTCAAAACGGAGGGTTATCTGATGGGCCATGGCGGTGTCTCCTCTAGAGCCGCCCGACCATTCCGCTGCGCTGGCGGTTTGCTCGGGCGGGGCGGCGCGCGAGGTAACCTTGTTTCTCGCAAGCGCCCGGTGGGTTTAATGCCGCCAATTTAGAGCCTGAGCCGCGTTCCCCTCAACGGACAGAGACGACGTTCACCCGGACAAAACGTGCATCGAGATGAATGCCGGATGACCGGAGTAATCCGGACCTCATTCGCCGGCCGCGTCCGGAAAATACCCATTGATCGCTTTAATTCCGCCGCGCTTCGGAGCGGGATGATCGCCACTGCACTATTCGCTGCGCGCGCCTATTGGCCGAGTCGAGCTACGTCACAGCGTGATGCATTTCGAAGGCGCGCTAATCGATGGCGCGACGCCAATGTGAATTGAACGCCGCAAATCTCTGTCCCGGGCGCCCATCGCCGATGCAACCGCCCGCTCTCGGCTCTACTGCCCGAAGTAGCTGATCCCCGAGACGATCAACAGCACGTTCACGACGCGAGCGAAATGCTGGTCTGATAGCCGCTTGTAGAGCCTCATGCCAACAGCGATTCCTAGAAGCGCAGAGGGTATGCTGAGCAGGTCCGCCGGCGCGAACCCAACCTCGCGGCGGAATGTAGCAGCAGACTAATCGTAGCGAGCGCGGCTACGCAGCGGCGTTGCATTAAGACCTCACCTCTTTACCAGTTCCTGTAGTTTTGAAAACCGCTGACAGGATCGGATGCGGTGTTATACGCACAAAAAAGCCTCGTCCGCGTCTTGGGATGCTTTCTGACTGCGTCCCTTCTAGACCTAACGCGTATAACCCTCGGGAGGCACGTCCCGAAGGACTGCCACGCCGGGTTGCATCACGAAGAAGGCAGTTTGCGTCAGCTTACGTCGAGTGCCCTGGCAGTTGAGACACATGTCAACCATTCGAACCTTCAATACGACCCACGAATGTCCGGTTTGGGGAAAGGTAGAGGACCGCTTCGGGTGTGCGCCGTGAAAAGGTGGCGCTTTCCAGCGGGTGTAAGTCCCGCCCGGCAACCGCTCCAGCCGGAAGCAACCGGAGCAGCTATGGAGGCAACGAAATGGCTGAAGCCTTCGGTGATGC
>NZ_QHKS01000068.1 GCF_003353175.1 Paraburkholderia lacunae
CTACACGCACATCCTCGCGCCGGCGACCGCCTACGGCAAGAACATCGCGCCGCGTATCGCCGCGAAGCTCGACGTCGCCCAGATCAGCGACATCACGGCAGTGGACAGTGCCGACACGTTCGAACGCCCGATCTACGCAGGCAACGCGATCGCTACGGTGCAATCTAGCGATCCGATCAAGGTCATCACGGTCCGCACCACCGGTTTCGACGCAGTGGCGGCAGAAGGCGGCAGCGCAACGGTCGAGAAGATCGAAGCGGCAGCAGACACCGGCATCTCGCAGTTCGTGAGCCGTGAAGTGACGAAGCTGGACCGTCCGGAGCTGACGTCGGCGAAGATCATCGTCTCGGGTGGCCNGGATTATGGCCTCGTGGGCGATCTGTTCACATCAGTGCCCGAGCTTGTCGAGCGGATTTCCGAAAACCAACGTTAGGCGCAACCGTGATGTCAAGCCGTGGCCCCGCGCAGCGAAGCGCGCACCGATGTCTTCGTCGGCGGGCCCGGTTTGCGTGTGCTGCCTCGCACGATGAGTGTCGCCGGCGAGATCGACGTGTACGGCGAAGCAGTGGCCGAATTCTGCCGGACGTGATGGACGAACCACAGCCCGCAGGCGGTGGCAAGATCGTGAACGGGAAGTCCCACGGTGGTCAATCCCGGTCCCCACCACCGGAAGCCGAGTTCGTCGCCGAATCCAACGACCGACAGGTCGTCCGGAGCCCGCACTCCCTGAGCCAGCAGTTCTTCCAGGATGCCCTGGGTCATCTGGACCGAACCCGCGACGATCGCCGTGGGAGGCTTGGGCAATGACAGCAGCCGGCGGGTTGCGTTAGCGCCGAAATCGACCTCGCTCGGCGCACCCAGTTGCACAAGGGCGGGTTCGCCTGATGCAACGCCGGCCAGTGCCTTGTGATAACCCTTCAGGCGCGCGGAACCCGTAGGCAGATCGTCGGTGCCGCCGATATAGCCGATTCGGCGATGACCGAGCTGCACGAGGTGACTGGTCGCCTCGAAGATGGCCAGCGTATCGTCAATGCCGAACCACTGATCTCCGATCGCCGCATGCTTGCGCAGCAGTTGCACGTGCGGCGACAACTTGAGCAACCGGACCGTTTCCCGATGAGGTTTCGCGGTCGGTACGATGATGATCCCCGCGACATTCGCGCTCGCCAGTTCACGAACGCTTTGCAACTCGACCATCCGGTCATCGTCGGTTTCCGACAGGGCCAGTTGATAGCCGGCTGATTGCAGGCATTTCGACAGAGCATGGGCGATGGTCGCGTAGAAGCCGTTCCTGATGTCCGGCAGGACGAGGCCCACGAGGTTGCTCGAAACGCCTCGCATCATGCGTGCCGCGAGATTGGCCACGTAACCCATTTCATCCGCGACCTGAGTCACCTTCTGTTTGGTGGCTGCGCTGATGCGCGGGTCGTCGGCAAGCGCCCGTCCTACCGTCGACGGAGAGACTTGCAGGCGAGCGGCGATGTCTTTGATGGTGACCATTGAGTGTTATCCGTGAACAGGACTTTTATAACGATAGCACAACGGCGTAGGCCGTATCGGCCGAGCCGCGCTCCAGTGATCGGTGCCTTTTCCCTCTGAAGTTATCGGCTGTAGATGCTAACGTGAGCTCGTTTGCATAGCCAGATTTATTTGACGACCGGAAAAACGCCCATTATTATTGTGCTAACGTTAGCGCATCAGGAGAGCCGGGCGCGCCGGTAATCGCGGCGCCCAGCGTCGAAGTCCATTCGCCATTGGCGGGCTAGGCGGGGAGAGGAGGCGGAAGCGATGTTTGAAGAGGGATCCTTGCGGTTCCATGTCGAAAAGTGGTTTGGGCGAACAGCCATTTCGTCATTGGAGGTGAGCCGCGTCAGGCCCGCGAAGCTGGGACGAAATAGATGTGTCCAGGTCGTGTCGTCGCAATCGGAGAACCGCGTGACGATATTTTTCTTCCAGCACGGCGACGGTCGGTGGAGCGTCTTTCCGCCGCCGACCCGGCGCGCCACGCTGACGTTCTCAAACCGCTAACAACACGCAGCATCGAATTTCGCTTCAGTATCGCGGCCTGCATCGACAGGACCGACGACTTAATAAACGCAATACAAAGGAGACACCACGATGAACGCCCCTCGGCATGACGTTCGCTATGAACGCGGGACACTTACGCTGCTCGGCATTGGGTTTGGACTGGTCGGCTTCGACCGCTGGCTGCTCGCTCCGCTGTTTCCGCACATCATGCACGACCTGGGGCTGAACTATTCGCAACTGGGCAGCCTCGTGGGAATACTGGGCGTCGCGTGGGGTCTTTGGTCGATCGCCATGGGGCCGCTTGCAGACCGCATCGGCCGCAAGAAGATTCTTGTGACGACGATGATCGCCTTCTCGGTGTTGTCGAGTCTTTCCGGATTGGCGACAGGCTTTCTCAGCCTGCTGCTTTTGCGCGCCGCAATGGGCGTCGCCGAGGGCGCATTCACGCCGGCCAGCATCGCCGCGAATAGCGAGGCTTCGCTGCCGGCGCGCCGCGGACTGAATCAGGGCATACAGATCAGCATGATCCCTTTGATGGGTCTCGGCTTCGCGCCAATCGTCGCCACACAATTGCTTGAGATCGTTCCAAACTGGCATTGGGTGTTCACGCTGTCGGCCGTGCCCGGCTTCATCGTTGCAGCGCTGATCTGGCGCTGCGTGCGTGATCGCGATACGCCCACGCTCCACACGTCGCGGGAACCAGTCGATCGGCCGCGCTGGACTGAGCTCTTTGCAAGCCGCAACGTCTCCGTCGCGACCCTCGCCATTCTTTGCGCAATGAGCGGGATATTCGTGATTGGCGCGATGGTGCCGACGTATCTCGTTTCCGTTGTTCATCTCGACATGCGAAGCATGGGATTCGTCGCGTCGGCAGTGGGATTCGGCGGCTTTATCGGGTGTTTTGCGCTTGCCGGTCTCTCGGACTTCATCGGGCGCCGCCCGACTGCCTTGATCGGGTTTGTCTGCGCGGCTGCTCTTTTGTACTTGTTTTCGTGCACGGGTCCCAATCCGACGATGTTGTTTATTCTGCTGTTCGGTGTCGCGATGTTCTCGATGGGTCTGTTGAGCCTGCTCAGTGGTCCGATCGCGACGGAGGCCGCTCCCGTCGGACTCATTGCGTCGACGATCGGTTTCGTGTCGGGCGTGGGCGAGACGTTTGGCGGCGGGGTTGCGCCGGTCATCGCAGGTTTCATCGCCCAGCACTTCGGCCTCGCACGCACGCTCGATTTTGCGCTTTACAGCCTGGCAACGGGAGCAGTGGTCGCGTTCTTCCTCATCGAAACCGCGCCGCGCAAGCGCCGTGACGGAGCGGCACGGGCGCAGCCGGCCGCGGACGGCATCGGCAGTGTCATCGCGCGTAACGGCGACGCATGAGCTCGCGTTCGAGAGACACACCGATGCTCGCAACCACCAATACGACTACTGCCATGCTCCCAGTACTTGTCAACGTTTCATTCGCTCATTGCACGCCGTTTCCAGCGTTGTCGACTGAAACGCATGCGCTTGCGCTGGCCTATTGGGCGCCTGTGGGCTTGCGCGGGGTGGACTGCGTCGGGACCTTCTTGCATGAGTGGGACGCCAACGCGGCTTTGCTAAAGCAGATCTCCGACGATCCCGCGACTGCTGACGCAATCGCAAAGCATGGCATGCCGCTTTCGAGCTTTCGCATGCATGCTCCAGTCGCACCACGCCAGGTCTATTGCACGATCGGCAATTACCGCAGCCAACTCCTGCAAGCCGCTCTCGATGCGGACGATGGACCGGATGGTCCCGGCGCCGCCGGACGCCGCACTGCCTTGCTGAACTCCGTTGAAACGCGGCGCCGCGATGGCGCGCCATACATCTGTCTAAAAGGTCCTGCCTGCGTTTCAGGACCGAATGATTTGCTGCCTGTTTCGCGCGATCTCAAGACGCTCGACTGGGAAGTGGAGATTGGTGTCGTCATAGGTCAAAGCGCGGTAGGTGTCCGCGCCGAAGATGCGCTCGAGTGCATTGCCGGCTATTGCGTCGTCAATGACATCACGTTGCGCGAGCGGGTATTTCGTCAGGACGCACCCGCGTTGGGCACGGACTGGCTGCAATCGAAATCGCGGCCGGGCTGGCTTCCTGCCGGACCGTGGATGGTTCCCGCATGGAATATCGCCGATGCGCAACAGATCAGGTTATGGCTTCGTCTGAACGGATCCATGATGCAGGACGGAGTAGCCAGCGACATGATCTTCAGCATTAGCGAGCAGATTGCCTATCTTTCGAACTTCACGAGGCTCGAGCCCGGCGACCTGATTTGCACCGGTACACCAGCCGGCCTCGGCACCCACTATGGACGCTACTTGCGCCCCGGCGATGTTCTGGAAGCGGGCATTGATGGTCTCGGCTCGCAGCGGTTGACGTGTATCGAGGTTTAAGTACTTCTTAACCTGAAACTTCGTAGTTTGCAGAAACCAACAACATGGATTTCAAAGAGGAGATCATCGTGCATAAATGTTCACGACAATGGGGCGCAGCGTTGCTCATATCGGCCATGCCGCTTGCGGTGCAAGCACAGGGAGTGGCGGCGGGCGCCCCCGTACAGTCGCAGCCCGACATGACGCCGGCTTCGGCGAGCAAGGCCGACAGCAAGGCACAGAAGCAGGCGCTCAAGGCGCAATGCAAGGCCGAGAGAAAACAGGCGCGTCAGGTGAGGAATGCGGAATTGCAGAACCTTCAGCGCAACGGCTATGGGCCGCAGGCAGCGCCTGACCAGTATCCCGAGAACCTGTTGAACGCCGAGCGCAAGTCCGCGCCTCAGAAGACAGCGCCGGCAGTGCCCGCATCTTCGAATTGATCGACTCGGCTGGACGAACCATAAAGGAGTTGAAATGGAAAGGAGACAATACACGTCCATCGCGAAGACCCTCCACTGGACGATGGCGCTGGCGATCATCTGCGCATGGATTGCGGGGTACTACTCCAGCACGCTGAGCCTTCCGCAGAAGATTCAAACTGACAGCATCATGCTGCACAAGTCGATCGCGACGATCACGCTGTTCCTGCTGGCGGCGCGGATTCCATGGCGGCTCACGCACGGCGCGCCCGCGGCGTCATGCGGAGTGCCATCGCTGGAGCGCGCCGCAGCGCGTGTTGGGCACTTGCTTCTCTACTTGTGCATGCTTGCACTACCATTGTCGGGATGGCTCTGGAGTTCGGCGGCGGGATACAGGATTCCGGTGGCCGGCCTGTTCTTCTTGCCGCCATTGATGGATAAGACGCCTGCGCTTGCACCCATCTTCAAACAGGTGCACATCTACCTCGCGTATGCCATCGCTATTTTGGTTTGCGGACACGTATTGATGGCGTTGAAGCACTACTTTGTGGATCGCAGCGATTCGCTCGAGTCGATGTTGCCGTCCTGCTTTGTCCGCCGGCGCGATGGCAGAGAGCAGAAGGAGCGTTCTCCAGCGGGCTAGATGTCGTCTGCCAATAGGCAAAGAGTTTCGTTCATTCGCGCGCGAGAGCGCGGACTTTTGCCCGGCGCAAGCCGGGTTCTCTTTTTGCGTGGAGTATTGCCGTGAAGCGTGTTCTATAGCAATCGACAAGCCTGATCGATCGAAATCCAGGCGAGGGCTTCGAGGGAATAGTCCACTCGGATCGCCGTGAAGTGCAGCGCCATCAGCCGGCCTGTTGCATCGTCGATGAACACGAGCGGCGTGCACGTCGGCGCACGGCCCTCGAACCAGCGATGGTCGCTGCCGTCGATCTGCACCAGCTCGCCCAGACATGCACGACGGTTTCTCGGCTCGTGAAGCTTCGGCGGCCGCTGTTTGCGTGGAATCCATAGTCCAGCTTCCTGCATCCAGCGCCGCACGGTTTCCTTCGCCAGCACCACGCCATGACATTCGGCGAGATTCTCGCACGCCAGCGTCGGCCCGAAACCCGTATAGCGCTCACGCACCAGCGCCCTGGCACGTGCCCGCAGATCAGCCGGCAGTTCGCGGTTGCCGGGCTGGCCACGCCGGGCCGACGCCAGCCCGGCAGGTCCACTGGCCTGATAGCGATGCACCAGCCGGTTGACCTGGCGCTCGCACAGCTGCAGACGCTCGGCTGCCTGAAAAAGCTTCAGCCGGTGTTCGACAACCGCCTCAATGATCCTTGACCCTCTCAAGCTCGTGCATGCTGATCGTGACGAATCCACGTGCTCTATCAGCCGCTTCGAAATCTCTGCTACGCGCACGGCGCGAAAAACCCGGCTTCCCCACCGCTCGCGGGCTTTCTAAAAGAAATGATCAACATCATTGGTGTATGTCAGAGCTTTTTGATAATGTCCGGTTCTGGCTCATTCGAAATGTCCGGTTTCACTCCCTGAGCCACGCGCTACGCGCATGCTGCGCCATGGTGGTCGCCCAGGGAGCCGGACATGGCTCTGTGGACCTATGCCTGCGGCCGCCGCGGCGCTGAGGCCTCGACGGCCGTCGCAGCCGGTACGGTGCGGGGGAGGCGTGGGAGGCGCAGCCCAGATAACCCCAGTTGAACGAAACCGCTGACGCGGTAGCAGGTGGTCGGCTGGCGGCGGCGTCTTCGACACCGTTCATGGCGTGTGTCCCCTCGGGTGGGACGATGGCAGTGCAGTTTGCTGCCTCGTCCCTT
>NZ_QHKS01000069.1 GCF_003353175.1 Paraburkholderia lacunae
ATTCGCCAATACATCCAGATCAACAACACTGATCCGAGACCTTTCAACTGGACCAAATCGGCCGACGACATCCTCGCCAGCGTCAAGCGATTTTGTCTACGAATTTCTAACTCGGGACACTAGTAACGGGCGCCGGTAAAACGTCACCCGGCGCCCGAGCTTTGGGCTGAACGCTTCGAACCGATGCGCGCCGCGTGGACGGGCGAGCGCGACCGGCTCTGCGATGCGCAGCGAATCTTCCATAAGATCAATAGGTTATGGACGGGATTCGAAGTGTAGGAGGCCAGTTGACAAAATTAATACGGACTTACGTGAGTTGACGCTTTCATTGCGATTCGAAGTGAAATAAAAGTGACAACACGATCGCTCTTTGGCCCGTGGTTGCTAGGGAAGGCCGGTGACAGAATCATTACGGCCTACGCAAGTCAAGGGTCCTTGCGCATGGATAGAGGGGGAGCCAAAGAGTCACAGACCGAGTTTCGTGGCGAGATCGCCGATAGTGTCGACTTCGTAGTACTCGTAGTACGGCGCGTCCGGCTCGTGCCCGCGTTTGACGAACGCCTTGTGCTTGATGCCGATGTCGTGTGCCGTCATCAGGTCGTAGCGCGGGCTCGACGACACGTGCAACACGTCCTCGGGGTTGCAGTTCAGCTGGTCGAACATGTACTCGAAGCCCTGCATGCGCGGCTTGTAAGATTGCGCCTGCTGCGCGGTGAACACGCGATGAAACGGCGCGCCGAGCTTGTCCACGTTGCTCTGGATCTGATCGTCCGATGCATTTGACAGAATCACGAGCTTGTACTTCTTCGCGAGACGCGACAGCCCTTCCGGCACATCGGGATGCGGACCCCACGTCGGCACGGCGAGGTAGAACAGTTCCGCTTCCGCTTCGATAAACTCAACGTTCAGGCGCTTACATGCGCGGCGCACTGCATTGACCACCACGTCACGATATGGCTTCCACGCGCCGAGCACCTCGTCCCGGCGATAGCCCGAGAAAAATGCGACAAATCGCTCCAGTTCTACGCCCTGGAGGCGGTTACCGTAAATCTCGCGGGCCATGTCGCCCATGCGGAACTTCGTCAGCGTGCCGTAGCAGTCGAAGGTAATGTACTTTGGCTCGAAATCGATCATTGTCTCAGTCCTACCGTTTTGTGAACCCGTGAAGAGTTGGGTGGTGGAAAAAGGAAGTGGATTTGTGGGGAGTATTTAAGCATCCTAAAAATGGAGATGTCGTTGGTTCTTGGCCGCAAAACAGGAGTTCAACGTTGTATTAAAGGCTCAGACGGCATAGTGTGTGGCGCAATCGTAGTACGTATTAAAAGTGTCAACACTGCGCTAATAAATCTGTCACTTCGCGGTCCCGGTGATGCAGCCAGGGGGCTAATTTCTGTAGATTCAGGTACTTACAGGAAGCGAAATAAAACTGTCAACAGCCTGGGCTCTCGCCGGTCTCAACTGCGGACAGATGGTGCACCTTCGAAACCGTGTCGTTGATGTGATTGCCTGAGCACAGAAGCAGTCGACGACGGATGGCGATGCGGTCCTGCCTGCGCATCGCAGGCGTTGTGCAGAGGAGCGAAAGATGTCCGTAACTGAAATGGGAACGGCACCAGACGCATCGAAACGGCGCCTCGATCACGCTGGAGTTAACGACGTAGGGCGTCTCGCCGTGGCAGTGCGAACAACGTGTTTCGAGCGATTGCAGATGCGCCGGACAGCGATCTTCACCCTCGAGCTGATGCAGCACGCTGTGGTAGCCGTGGGCCGTGCACAGTCGGCAAAACCGGAAGACTGAGAGATACCGACCGGGGAGCGTGGCATCAAGCAACGATATCCGTAACACATTCACGGGCAGGGGGAGGATGCGACACAGGCGCAGGAGGTCAATGCCGTCGCTCACCGGCGCCACGCCTTCAGACGGGTCAACATCGGGGCTCATCAGGTGGACAAGCACGTGACCGGGCAACGCATTGGCGCACGCGAACTTCCACAGGATCGAGACAAGGGACTCCCCCGGCATCAACCACTTCAGGTTGAACACGCTGCCTGACGAGAGCGAGAGTTGTCGGTCATTAAACGTCAGAATCGGAAAGCGTGGCGGCTTGAGCGACGCGGCACTACGCGGGGGCAAGCACGCGTCCGGTAGCATGGCGGGACTGAACATAGCCGCAGTGTCGCACCGCGTAGGTCCACAAGGCTGCCTCGGGACAGTACCCCGGCGCATCCTTGAGTTCGCTTTCCTTGAGTACGATTTCGACGGCGCGGGCGAACGACTCCATCGGGATTTCGAGGGCGCCCGGCAAGCTCGCCTTATGGTGTGCGGCCTCGAACGCCCGCCACAGTACGTCGGCGTCGTTGGTCAGGCGATAGCCAGCGTCAAACGCCTGCGGCACGTAGAACCGCGTGAAGCTCCAAGCGGTACCCTCCGGGTAGGCGGTCTGATCGTAACCGTTCAGGCAGGTGGCGACATCCTCGCCATTGCGGATGCCATAGAACGCGAGCTCCTCGACCATGAGACGTGCGACGATTTGAGTCTTGCCGGCGACCTGCAGCGCCGTCTTCTGCGCGAGCAGTTCGTCCTGGCCGACGAGGAACGTGAAGAGCTTGATTTGCTGGCGATCTAGCGCGTCGTGCACGTCGCGTAGCCATTCGTATTCGTTCTCGTTGTAGCGTTGCGCCTCGTCGCAAAAGAGCAGCACCGTGCCGCTGCCGGCGCGGGCGGCTGCCTCGCGAATGCGCAGCGACAGGCGTGTGCGTTTGGTCGAACTCGTGCCGGTGTTGGGACTATGATCGCCCACGGCCTCCAGCAGGTTCGCGAAGAACGGCGCTTCGGCGTGCCGTGGCTTGTGCTAGCACTGCGCATGGTAGCTCGTCATCTTCGGGTATTGGCGCGCAAGCAGAAGCCGCACATACTCGATCGCGCGGGTTTTGCCGATTCGCGACGGGCCGTAGATGAGCGCCCCCATGATTCGGTAGCGCAGGCAGCGCGTGACGAGCTCATAGAACGCCTCGATCGCGGGCGTGGCGAGGCGGTAATTGCCCGTGACGAGTGGGTGCAGCGTGAGATCGATCGGACGAGGTATCTGAAGCGACATGATGCAGCTCCTAACGTGAGCGACGAGGTTAAAAGACCTGACCGGTACCGATCGAGAGTTTTCGTGGACGCACCGACGTACGTGGCGCGAGTTCGACGACCGTGGCCGCCTGCGCGTCCGTCGTTGGCGCGGCGCCCGGTGTTACCGCAGTCTCTGTCTCGGCCGGGCGAGTCGGACCGACCGGTGTACGCACGGTTGGGGCCGATGCCAGCAAGCAGATCGCATGGGCGAGCTCGGTCGCTGCCTTGCGCGTTTTCTTCGCCTGCGTGAATTTTTGCTGGACGTAGGCTTCGATCGGATTGATATCCACGTCGGCGTGCCGCCGGCGCTTGCCCACATGCTTGCGAATCTCCTGACGCAGCTTAAGATTGTGCGGCACCACCCGCCACGCGCCTTGTGCTTCGAGCACGCCCAACTCCGTGCCATCAGCCAGGAAGGCGCGTACCGAGCGCAGGTCGTCGGCATTCATGTAGATCAGCAGATACTGGCCGATCAGATGGGTACTGGTTGCAAGCACACGGTTCGTGTAGCGCACGCCGTGAAGGTTGATATGCGGACGCACGCCCTGCTCCAGGTAAGCCCGCACGCGGCACCGCCTTGCCGATTGCATCAGGCAGAGCGTTCGGCGATGCTGTTCAGCGAGCCAGGCCAACAACGTTTGCTTGCCGCGCACGAAGTACTCCATCGCCTCCAGTGGCGTCGCATTGTTCAGGCCGCGGTGCGGAGTGCCGTTGTAGCTTGAAATGGCGTACTCAACCAGTTCCGCCAGTTCATCGAGCGAGACGTAGAGGCGCAAGTCGCCCTTAGGATCGGCAAGCGCCCGACGCAGGTCTCGCGGATGGGAACCCGTGTAGCCAGGCAATCGGGATGACAGGCGGCTGGCGATCGTGCCGAAGAACCGCTCGATGTAGGGCCGCTCGTCGGGGCTGTATTTCGGCCCGGCGTCAGCCACGCAGCCGACGAACTCGCACAACGCCGTCAGCGCCTCGTTTGCCAGATTCGCCTTCCCATTGTCGAGCTTCATCCACTCCCAGGTCACATACGCCAGTTCGGGCAAGCGTCCTGACGGAAAGCCGTCCTGCGGTCCGTACGCGAGACCAGGTATCGTGAAGATTCTTGGGCGATGGGGCTCGAGCGCGTTCTCGATGGTCTTGACGACATCGTAGCGGCTGTACTCCCTTGCCAACGCAATGTGGTAGCCGATCACAGCGCGTGTGCACACGTCGATGATCACAAGGAGCCATACCCTTTCCATTTCGAATTCATGCGCAAAGCCGAGCGGATCGCGCACGACTACTTTGAGCCGGATGTCGAGTCGGTGACCGTCGAATTCAACGACCTGATACGGGCGGGCCGCCGCGGGTGTACCCGCGTCGTCGAGGCGCGGCAAACCCTTCAGGTGCGACGCGCCCGCCGAGCGGGCCGCCGTGCCGAAACTGCGCAACATCTCCGCCCTCAACCGTCGCGAAAGCGAGCGAATTGCATGATCTGCCGTGTTGAACGGATAGTCGGCCGCTGTCAGACCTACCGATCGGCATTGGCGTAGGAACTCATCGTGCAACGATTGCAAACCGCGTAGTCGCGTGCGTAAGTGGCCGTCCGTATGTATCTGCTCAAGCAGTACCCTGCGTTGTTTGAGCTGAAGGAGCAGCCATCCCGTCAACGTGGGGTAGCGCTCGAAAAGCTGCATCAGAGCGCCCGCTGTGCCGCGACTGCCGTGCTCGCCCCGCACGCGCACGTCGCGCACGCGCACATACTCCTCGATGCGCACGTAGCGAATGAGCGCCCGAAACCCGAACGGACGCCCATCAGGGTGTGGCGTCTGCGCACGCTCGAGCCAGCGGTACAGCTGCCGGCGATTGATGCCTGTCGATTGTTCGATTGCCTTGATCGACTCTCCGGCGGTGTAGCGCAGCACGGCTTGTTGACGCGTCTCGAAAGTGCGCCGCACCACATCGTCCAGTTCGGTAAAGGCGACAGTAGGCCAGGCGCTCACATCGATTGACTGTAACTCCGGTTTGCGGCGATTCATGATGTCGCCTCCGCCGCGAATGACGTGAGCAGCGATAGCGGTTGCGTGTGAAGCTCGGGTGCACAGACCTGACCGCGATGAAGCAGGCCGAACAGGGCGGTCCTGACCAGGACCGGATCGCCCGCTGAGAGTTCGCGTTCGATAGCGAGCAATCGTCGTGGTTCTCCTAAGAACAGGATGATCGCTCGCGGCAAGGCTGGTGGAACGAGCCTGCGGTTGGCGACAAGGTAAGGGAGCATGCGCTGCCAGTTGTCGGTCCATATACGCGCAGCGGCGAGCTCAGCCGGTGCGACGAGCCGGATCGGAAACGCATTACCATCGAGATCGCCGCATGTTGCATTAACACTATCCTCGGTGGATGAGTCGCTAAGGATAACTAATTCATAACGGTCAGAATAACGCACCCAAAAGTCGGCGAGGCGACGAGAACCATCGGTCAGCACATAGCCCGGGCGCTCGCAGAAGGTGATCACATTCGGGGCCGCCTCGAGCAGAAGCCATTGTTCGAGCAATGGGCGCCGGTAGAACATCACGCGGCGCCCGAGCTTTGGGCTGAACGCTTCGAACCGATGCGCACCGCGCGGACGGGCGAGCGCGACCGGCTCTGCGATGTGCAGAGAATCTTCCATGAGATCAACGCTTTGCAGACGGGATTCGAAGTGTAGGAGGCAGATTGACAAATTTAATACGGACATACGTGAGTTGACGCTTATATTGCGATTCGAAGGTAAATAAATGTGTCAACACGATCGCGGTTTGGCACGTGGTTGCTAGGGAGGGGTAGTGACAGATTCATTACGGCCTACGGTTATGGACGGGATTCGAAGTGTAGGAGGCCAGTTGACAAAATTAATACGGACTTACGTGAGTTGACGCTTTCATTGCGATTCGAAGTGAAATAAAAGTGACAACACGATCGCTCTTTGGCC
>NZ_QHKS01000007.1 GCF_003353175.1 Paraburkholderia lacunae
TGTCCTCGCGCTTCAGATAGACGGGATTGCGCAGGCGGGCCGACAGATTCGGCGCGCGTTCGAGTTCGGTCTCGCGCGCCACGTCGTAGACGCGTGCGGTCAGGGTTTTCTTCAGGTAGTCGTTCCGGAGGGCCACGCTGTCAGCGGCTTCGGCATCCTGTTTGAGTTCGAGTAACGGCAAGGCAAGCTCCTGTGCGGCAAAGGCAAATCACCAGAAAGTCCCCAGGAGACGGACATAAAAAAACCCGCCTCGTGGGGCGGGTTGATGTCACTGCTATCAGACGCGCGCTAACCCACCATTCGATGAATGGTGCTAATAATCAGCGCAATACGGATGTCGAGGCAGTTCATGCAGCCGATCTTCGTTGACTTGTCCGGCTTTGTCAATCCCCGCTTGATCAACCGGGCCTAGGCGCACTTCGAGCCACAGCGCTTCTCGATATCGCCGCCGGCCTACCGCATCGCGCATGACTGAAGCGCTGCTCGCTAAGGATCGGCGACTAATTCATTCAGCGTAATTATTCGTGTAGGCCGCTTTGCTTCCTGAAGGCGCTGAGAATGCGCCGCTCCAGCGCGTTGTAATCGCGGCCGAAGTGGTGATCGCCCGATGTGCGGATGATCTCGACGCCGGTATTGGCCAGCGCCGGACACAAGGTGTCTTTCTCATTCTCGCCGTAAAAGCATTGCATGATCGCGGGCGGCACGCTCGTCAATTCGGGCTGCACCTTCAGCGCCTTGTCGCTTGCCGGCATGCCGAGCCAGCCGCCGACGCGAATCTGAAAATCGGCGTCGGGCGCGAAGCCGAGCAGCGAGATCAGCGATACCTTCGCGCGCAACGCGTCAGGTAAGCGGTTATAGGCGAACGGCATCACGTCGGCGCCGAACGAATAGCCGACCAGCGCAATGTGGTCCGCATGCCAGCGCGCCGCATAGGTTTGCATCACGCGGGCGAGGTCGCGGCTCGTCTGCGCAGGCGTCTTCTCGCTCCAGAAATAACGCAGGCTGTCCAGACCGATCACCGAGACGCCGTCTTTCTGCAAGGCCTGGGCGATGGTCTTGTCGAGATCGCGCCAGCCGCCGTCGCCGGAGATCACGACCGCCATCAGGCCGTTCGGATGCGCCGCGGGCAACTCGATCAGCGGCAGATCGGAGACATCGTCCTCGTTCGCCGGCGCCGCGTGCAGATGCGGCGCGATCAACGCGACGAGGCGCGGCCGGCCAGACGTGCCAGACGCACCAGACGTAACAGACGTGCCCGTCGTTGCCGTCTCGACGAAGCCCGGCACCTTGTCGCGAATCACGGTGGGGTCCGGCGGACACGGTTGAAAGCGCGGGTCCAGATCGCGTTGCGCATCCACCGCGACCGCGCCGGCGATCGTGTTCGACGGCGCCTGCTCGAGCACGTGCATCGCGAGCGTCGCGCCCTGGCCGGTGCCGGCGACGATCGGCGCGAAATAGCGGCTCGATTGCGATTGCCGTTCGAGTTGGTGACTCAAGGCTTCGGCATCGCCCACCAGTTGATGGCAGGCTTCCTTTTTTTCGCTCAGATTCGCCGCATAGCGCGCCGTATCCACGCCGACCGTCAGCGCACCGGCCTTGGCGAGCGCATCGGCGCTCTGCTGGTCCGCAGCCGTCCAGCCGCCCGCTTGCGAGTAGAGCACCACGAAGCCGCGCAAGGGACCGACCGGCTGCGTGACCGAAACGTCGCCGTAGCGGCCACCTGACACGGTGGTGGCCGCCTGAGCGCCCGCGCAGCAAACAACGAGGCTTGCCGCAACGGCGAGCTTGAAAACCGGATGCAATGTCATGAACGCCGGCCTCCCGCCAGCAATGACAGGTCCGCCAGCGTGAGGAACACGCCCACCGAACCCGACGCCGCGAGATAACGCGGCTCCCAGTGCGGCTGGAACTTGCTCTTGAAAGCGCGTAGTCCGCGGAAGTTGTAGAAGCGGCCGCCGAAGCGCCACACGATTCCTGCCAGCCGATGCCAGCGCGACGCGAGCGGCGTGGGCTGCATGCCGGAGAGCGGCGCCATGCCGAGGCTGAGCGAGCGGAAACCCGCCTGCTTCAGATGCAGCGCCAGCTGCGTGAACAGATATTCCATCGCATACGCCGACGCGGCCTCGACGTGGCGCATCACGCCGACCGTCGCCTCGGTGTTCAGATCGGTCGTCATGAAGGTCACGAAAGCGGCCGGCTCGCCGTTCTGCCGCACCAGCATGACCGACTGCGCGGCGAGATACTCGTCGGTAAACGCGGCCACCGAGAAGCTTTTTTCGCGCGCGTCGCGGCTGTCGAGCCAGCCGTCCGAGATCTGCCGCAACGTCTCGAGCGACGCGGGCACGTCCACCTGATCGATCACTTCGACAGTAAAGCCGTCACGTTCGCCACGTTTGAGCGCATAGCGAAGATGCGCGCGATGCGAGCCCTTCAGGTCGAAATCGTCGAGCACCACGTGGGCTTCTTCGCCGAGCTTCATCAGCGTGAGGCCGGCGTCGAGATACAACGGCAACGCATTGGCCCGCACCTGATAGAACGCCGCACGGCCGCTATGCGCATGCGCGAGCGCAACGAACTTGCTGATGAGGCCAGCCCACTCTTCGCGCGGGCCGACTGGGTCGTGCAGCGCCGCCCACGTACGGCCATATTTCGCGTACATCAGAAAGGCCTCGCGCGACTCGGAGAACAGGAAACTCTTGTCGCCCATCAGCGCGAGACCGGCGTCGCTGCGTTCCTGCGCGCGCACGATGCGCGCCGCGTCCAGCAGATCCTCTTGCGCGGGCTTGACGAAGCGGCCCGGCGCCGGGCGCAGCAACTGCCAGAACGCGAAGGTGGCCGCGAAGACGCTCGCGGCCAGCGTCGCGCGCAATGCCCGCGGCGCGCGTTCGTCGAAGGCGAATTGCCACCACAGATCGCGCGTGTACGGCACGTCGCGGAACGCAAACAGCATCACCCAGACGGCCAGCATCAGCACCATCGCCACAGACACCAGCCAGCCCGCCGTGAAGCGCTCGGCGAACAGCGACGAATGACGGTTGAAACGGCGGCGCGTGGCGAGCAGCAGGACGATCAGCGTACCGAGCACGCCCGCTTCGACGAACGCGAGACCCTTCGTGAGCGACAACCCGAGACTCAGCACCGTCAGCAGCAGCGTCACCCACCACGCGGCATCCAGACGCCGCAGCAAACCACGCGCGACGAACAGCAGCAGCACGCCGAGCACGCTGCACAGCATCTGCGAGCTTTCGAGCACCCACAGCGGCAGCACGTCGCGCAACATCTGAATACGTTGCCAGAACGCGGGCGTCGCACTGGAAATCACCAGCATGCCGCCGACCACGAAGGTCACGAGGCTCAGGAACAGCGGCGCGAGTTTCGAGGCGTGCGCGGCGTGCCGCAACGGCAAACGGCTCTTCAGCGCGCGGCCTTCGAAGCCGGCGAGCAGTCCCGCCGACACGATCAGCGGCGCGCCGAAGTAGATCGCGCGATACGCGAGCAGCGCCGCGACCATCTGATGCGTGGCGACACTGCCCTTCAGCGTGAACACCATCGCCGCTTCGAATACACCGACGCCGCCGGGTGTGTGGCCGATCATGCCGAGCAGCATCGCCGCCGCGTAGACCGTGATGAAAGTCACGAAGCTCACGTCCGCATGCGGCAGCAGCACCCACAGCGCGAGGCCCGCGGCCATCACGTCGAGGACCGCGAGCCCCACTTGCGCGAGCAGATCGCGGCGCGCCGGAATATCGAACGAGAGCCACTGCCAGCGCGTGCGGATCGGACGGCTTTCGCCGCGGCAAGCGGCGGCGGCGAGGCCGAGCACAGTCAATAGCGCCGCGCCGCCCCAGCCAAGCGCGAGCGGCGCGAGATGCAGCAGCGACGCAAGCGGTTCGGCCGCGCATACCATGCCGAGCGCAGTCATCAGCACCAGCGCGAGCGCCAGCGAGACGCTCGTGAACACCGTCATGCGGCCGATCTGCGCAGGCGTAACGCCCGCAACGCCATAGACGCGCGCGCGCACCGCCCCGCCGGTCAACGCGCCGAAGCCGGTCGCGTTGCCGAGCGCGGAACCCGCGGTCGCGCCGATCCACAGCGCCGCGCGCGGCACCACGGCGCCGAGATAACGCAAACCGATCGCGTCGCGGCCGACCAGCGCGACATAACTGAGCAGGGTCGCGCCGAGCGACGCGGCCCATTCTGCAGCACTCAGGTGACGCAACTGGCGCATCACCGAACGGTAGTCGACGGCCTGCGACAGATGCTGCAAGACAACCAGCAGCAGCCCGCAAACGACGAGCGCTAGCACGGGCGAGAGAATGCCCCGGCTGCCGAGCGTTTTCGATGCACGGTCGAACATCGCGCCTAGCCGGTCGAATTTATTGCTACATCGGTGGAACATAGGTAGTGCGGCCTTGCTGAGTGCTGTCTTGATGCTGTCGGGGCGACGGGTCGTCTGCCGCGGCGTTGCCTTAAGCCGGCGATTACAAATGGATAACGGCACAATCCGTAAAAGGTTGACAGCGTAAGGCAGCTCACCGGTATTTAATCCCGGCCGGCAAAGCGAGGCGGAATAAGGGTTGGAGGCTTGGCGCAGCAATACGCGCCGATAATCGGTCGATATTGCCGAATGCATTAGCGGCTACGGCCGCTCAAGTCACGCAGGGGGCAGGAGTGTAAACGCTAATCGCGATCGGCGAGATGACGATTCGACATCAGGTCGATGACGCCCGCTCGGCAACGGCTTCAGGCCGCGCTGAGCTGCTTGTCCAGAGGCGGCCCTCCAGCGGCGCGACGCGATTTGATGCTCTAATCGCCGACGGTGCATCGAATCGCGACGCATGCTTTCCACTTGGACAGGAGACACGAATTGACGAACGAACAGCAACTCGAACGCTGGCTCGCGCAGGAGCAGGAAGTATTGGCGAAGTTGAATGCGGGCCCCGGCCCCGGCGTCGCCACCCCTGAACAGGTTGCGGGCAAGAGTGGCCTCGAAATCCTGCAGGCGATGATGAATGGCGAGCTGCCGTATGCCGAGATCGCGCGCACGCTCGACTTCGCGATTGTCGAAGTCAGCGCGGGACGCGCGGTATTTCAGGGCACGCCGCTCGCGCGGCATCTGAATCCGCTAGGAACCGTGCATGGCGGCTGGGTCGCGACGCTGCTCGATTCCGCGCTAGGCTGCTCGGTGCATACGCTGATGCCGCCAGGCCGCAGCTACACGACGGCCGAGCTGAGCGTGAACTACGTGAAAGCGGTGACGCCACGCGCGCAGCGCGTACGCGCCGAAGGCAAGGTGATCCATTGCGGGCGGCAACTGGCGACGGCGGAAGCGCGCCTCGTCGGGCCCGACGGCACGCTGTACGCGCATGCCACGACGACCTGTCTGGTATTCGAGATTCCCAGCCGCTGATTCCTCACCGCTCAGGGCGCATGCGGGCTCTGATCCCGGGCGCATGTTTCAGCCGCCGGCTGGCGCGGCCATGGCCGCGAGTGCGGCGATTGCTAATTTTGCTGCGCGCTTGTTTCGTACTGACTTTTTGATTACTGCGGGCGGCGATACGCTTCAGCGATCACGGCACAGCTCTGCAGATGCAGGTTCAGCGCATGCAACGCGAGCGCGCGGAGCTTGCCGAGCCACGTGGTGTTGGCGGTGAGGAGCGTGTGGGCGGTCGTGGTGTTGGTAGCGGTGTTCATCGTGGACTCCTGTATAGGGTTTATACCTAGGCAATAACCCTTATTATAGCCGTCTGATGCCGCACCGCAACAAATATCAAAAATACCGCCGGGCTGTTGTGCGACGGTCACATCTGCCCGTTTGCAGCTTCGTGAAAAGGGGCGGCATCAGGTTGCGGGGCATTCACCATTCGCACCGTACGGGTGCAATAATCACACCTTTGCCCGCGCCTGCCCGCCGCAGCCCGCCTCCATGACGCTCGCCCAGAAAGCCCTGATTGCGCCTCTCATCGTCGCGTGCGCGATGTTCATGGAAAGTGTCGATGCCAACGTGATCGTGACCGCGTTGCCGGTCATGGCGCGTGACTTCGGCCGCGATCCGGTCACGCTGAAAATCGCGGTGACGAGTTATGTGCTCGGCCTCGGCGTCTTCATTCCCGTGTGCGGCTGGCTTGCCGACCGTTTCGGCGCACGCACGATCTTCCGCAGCGCCATCGGCATCTTCGTGACCGGCTCGCTGCTGTGCGCGGCGTCGAACTCGCTGGCCACCTTCACGCTCGCGCGCTTCGTCCAGGGCGTGGGCGGCGCGATGATGGTGCCGGTCGGCCGGATCATCATCTTCCGCGTGGTGGACAAATCCGATTTCATCCGCGCAATGAATTATCTGAGCATTCCCGCGATGCTCGGACCCGCCGCCGGCCCCTTGCTCGGCGGCTTCATCACCACGTATCTGCACTGGCGCCTGATCTTTTTCATCAACGTGCCGATCGGCATTCTCGGCATCTATCTGACCAACCGGCATATCGCCAACACGCGCGAGCCCGATCCGGGTCCACTCGACTGGATCGGCTTCTTTCTATCGGCGGCCGGCGCGGTGCTGCTTCTGCTCGGTTTGTCGCTGGTCGGCGGTGAGCTGATTTCCAATCGCGACGCGTTCGGCATGTGCGCGTGCGGCGCTGCCCTGCTCGCGGCCTATGTCGCGTACGCTCAGCGCGTCAAACTGCCGTTGCTCGATTTGCGCTTTTTCAAGGTACCGACCTTCCAGGCAAGCGTGCTCGGCGGCTCGCTGTTTCGTATCGGCCTCGGCGCGCTGCCGTTTCTGCTGCCGCTGATGCTGCAGGAAGGGCACGGGATGAGCGCGTTCGAATCTGGCCTCATCACCTGCGCGTCCGCGTTCGGCGGCATGTTCATGCGCGTGGTCGCTTCGAGCGCGCTGCATCGCTTCGGCTTTCGCTCCGTGCTGGTGGTCAACGCAGCGCTGTCCGGACTGTCGATCGCGGCGTGCGGCCTGTTTTTTCCCGGCACGCCGATCTGGATCATCTGGGTGGTCGTGCTGCTCGGCGGCTTTTTCCCCGCACTGCAATTCACCAGCCTGAACTCGCTGACTTATGCGGAAATCGCCAGCCGCGACGTGGGGCGCGCCACGAGCCTCGGCAGCGTGGTGCAACAGATGTCGCTCGGGCTCGGCGTGACGATCGGCGGGATCGTGCTGCAGATTTCACGCGTGCTGCATGGGCACCCGGCCATCGCGTGGTCGGATTTCTGGCCGGCGTTTCTGGTGGTGGGGCTCTGCTCGTTCGCGTCGATTCCGGTTACTTTGCGCATGCCGCACGGCGCCGGCGAAGAGATCGCGCGAGGCGGCCGGGGGTAGGAACCGCGCGAGCAACGCCTGTTGCCGCTCATCAGCAGGCCAGCCTCGTGCCACCGCTTCGTCGGATCAGAGGAAGAGACCTCGAGCTCGTTCATCGCCAAAGGAATCGACGGCTCTGCGCTGAGGGCACCGCTGGGCCGCCGAGCCGTCAGGCTGCTGCCGCGACCTTTTCCGCCAGCCTGGCGTCGTAGCTCGAATGGACGTGCACTCGCTTCCTGTCCGGAAACGCATACGCATAAGCCTTGCGCAAGGCGAGCGACGCCTCGTGAAAGCCGGACAGAATCAGCTTCTGCTTGTTCGGATAGTTGGCGATGTCGCCAACGGCGAAAATACCGGGCCGCGAGCTTTCATAGTTGGAGGTATCCACGTCGACGCGGCCACCGTGGATCGACAGGTTCCACTGCGCGATCGGCCCCAGGTCCGCAACCAGCCCGTACAGCACGACGAGCTGCTCGGCCTCGAGCTGGGTTTCCCCTCCGATATGACGCAGTCCGATCGACCTCAACGCGTTGTCCTGCACCGTCAGCCCGGAAATCGCGCCGACGATGAAGTCCATCTCACCCGCCTCGACCGCACGCCGCATCTCAGCGACGCTCGAATCGGCCCCGCTGAAGCCGTTGCGCCGATGCACCAGCGTTACGCGGTGCGCGACCTTGCGCAAGGCGAGCGCCCAGTCGAGCGCGGAATCGCCGCCGCCCGCCACCACCACGGTCTTGTCGGCGAAATCGGCGACACGCGGCACGCTGTAGTGCACATGACGGCCTTCCAGCGGCACGGCCTCGGCGAGCGCCAGCTTTTGCGGGACGAACGCACCGTTGCCGGCGGCGAGCAGAATCGCCGCGACGTCGAATACGAGGCCCCGGTCGGTGCGCACGATCCAGCGCCCGTCGTCGCGCTGTTCGACCGACTGAACCCGCTGCTCCAGATGGATCGGCACGTCGAACGGCTTGCACTGCACCATCAAACGGTCGACCAGTTCACGCGCGGTACACGCCGGGATCGCGGGAATGTCGTAGATCGGCTTGTCGGGATACAGCTCCGTGCACTGGCCGCCGATCTTGCCGAGCGCGTCGACGATCTGGCACGACAGGCCGATCACGCCCGCCTCGAAAGCAGCGAAGAGGCCCACGGGCCCGGCCCCGACGATCAGGACATCGGTGCGAATCGGTTGCGGAAGCTGGTTTGCGTCGGACGTCATTCGATATCTCTTGGGTAGGTCGATAATCCACCATACAGAATCGCACCAGGCCCGGCAACGATGCCATTACGAAGCGTATGGTCGCTGGGAGCCGCGCATGGGTGATCCGGGTGCCTCGCCGATGCATCCGGGCGCCAGGTATGTCATAGCGAATTCTTCTGGAATCCTATCGGCATGGTACGCGTTTCGAAGCGAGTTCGAGACACTGGCGGCGGCTTCACCAACCCAGGTGACCGGGTCACGCTTTCCGCAAGTCCGCAACAGCGCGCTGGAAAAGCGCGCTGTTATTCGCCGATCCAGGAGCCGCGCAAATCGCTGTCGTGCAACAGTTGCAACAACGTACCCGCCGGACGGCTGAGCCGTTTGGCTGCCAGCGAGATGAATTCCACCGACGGCAGCGTCGGCAGGCTGGCGGCGTTCAGCGGCGGCGCGAGTCCGCGCGCCGCCAGATACTGCGGACGAACCGTGATGCCCAGCCCGCCGCGGGCAGCCGCGATGCAGCCCGCGTGACTGCTGCTGGTGCACACCACCTGCCAGCTGAAACCTGTTTCGGCAAGCGCATCGAGCACCACGGCCCGCGTCACGCTCGGCTCGGCGACCAGAATCAGCGGCAGCGGCTGCGTGAGATCGACGTGCGTGCCCACGCGCGCCAGCCACTCCAGCCGACCTGTGAAAAGCGGCACGCCGCGGCGGTCGCCGAGACGCCGCTTGCCGACCAGCAGATCGATCGAACCGGCGTCCAGCAATTCGTACAGCCTGCCGGTCATACCGATGGTGATTTCCAGCTCGACATCGGGATGCGCGTCGCGAAACGCCGCCAGGACGGCCGGCAGCGGTCCGAGCGCGACGTCGTCCGACGAGCCGAGCCGCACGCGCCCCTTCAGACGCGGCGCGCGAAACTGCGATTCGGCTCGCGCGAGCGCCTGCAGGATCACGCGGGCATGCGCGAGCATGGCTTCGCCGTCCGGCGTCATCGCGAGCGAATGAGTGTCGCGCACGAACAGCCGCCGGCCGACGCTCTGTTCGAGCCGGCGAATATGTTCGCTGACGCTCGACTGCGTCAGTTCGAGTTGCCGCCCCGCCTCGGTGAAGCTATGGCAGGCGGCCACCGTCGAAAAGGTCTTGAGCCAGATGGGATTGAGCATGCGCCATTGTCGCCCTGGTCATCGGCAAAGTCGATGACAGTCAGCGCCCCAGCAGGGTTCCCGATTGACGAGGATGTCAATAAGATGACGGAGTCCCAGAACGATTCCCCCGAGGGCACGGCCACATGCCGCGCCCTCGCCCTCTCAATGACCAAGCGTTCATCCCACACCGCGTTGCTCTGGATCGTCGCCGCCGGCTTCTTCATGCAGGCGCTCGACACGACGATCGTCAACACCGCGTTGCCGTCGATGGCGACCAGCCTGCACGTCTCGCCGCTCGCGATGCAGCCGATCGTGGTCGCCTACACGCTGACCATGGCGATGCTCACGCCCGCCTCCGGCTGGCTCGCCGACCGCTTCGGCACACGGCGGGTCTATTTCACGGCGATCCTCGTGTTCGTGTTCGGCTCGATCTGCTGCGCGAGCGCGCATACGCTGGGACAACTGGTGCTGGCGCGCGTGCTGCAAGGCCTGGGCGGCTCGATGCTGCTGCCGATCGGACGGCTCGCGGTGCTGCGCAGCGTCTCCAGCGAGCAATACGTGTCGGCGCTGGCTTTCATTTCGGTTTCCGGCCAGCTCGGGCCGATTGTCGGACCGACGCTCGGCGGCTGGCTCGTTCAAGCCATCAGCTGGCATTGGATCTTCCTGATCAACGTGCCGATCGGCGCGGTGGGCCTGTATGCGGTCCAGCGGTTTTTGCCGCCGCATGGGGCCACGCAGGCGCCGCCGTTCGACTTCGCCGGCTGCGGGCTACTGTCGCTGTGCATGATCGCGTTTTCGCTGGCGGTGGATACGCCGGTGGAAATGCATCGGGCGGCGTGGGCGGCCGGCCTCTTCGTGCTCGCCTTAGTCAGCGCGCTCGCCTACATTCCGTACGCACGGCGCCGCCGCAATCCGCTCTTCAAACTGGCGCTCTTCAGCGAACCGAATTTCAGCGTGGGGCTGATCGGCAATCTGTTGTGCCGCATCGGCGCGAGCGCAGTGCCGTTCCTGTTGCCGCTGCTGATGCAGTTGCAACTCGGCTATACGCCGCTGCACTCCGGCTTGATGATGCTGCCCGCCGCGCTGGCCGGCGCCGCGGCGAAACGCTGGATTGCGCCGCTCGTGCGCCGCTATGGCTACGACACGTTCCTGCTCGTCAACACGGTGATCGTGGGCGCATCGATCGTCGCCTTCGCGCTCATCTCGCGTGGCACACCGGTCGCCGTCGAGATCGCGATTCTGATGGTGTTCGGCGCGGGCGCCTCGATGCAGTTCGCGGCGATGAACAGCGTCACGCTCAAAGGCCTGTCGCATGAAGACGCCGGCAGCGGCAACAGCCTGTTTTCGATGGTCCAGATGCTGGCGATTGGACTGGGCGTGTCGATTGGCGGCGGCCTCGTGAACCTGTTCTCCGCGCAATGGGGTTCGGCGGCGCTCGGGTTCCGCTTGAGCTTTGTTTGCGTCGGCGTGATTACGCTAATGTCGGCGTGGGTGTTCCGTCACCTCGACGAAGACGTGCCGGGCGCCCGCACGGCGCGCCCGCGTGCGGCGGCTAGCACGGGCCGCTGAATCGCCGCGACCGGCACGGCGGCTGCCTCAGTCAGGCAAGCGGACGCCTGACAATCGCATCGGCAATAAAGATGCGGGACATGAAGACGTGCTCCAGCAATCAATCGAAATATGCCCGACGCTTGACGAGAACCGCATTGACTCGTGCATCCGGCGAATTCGCCCAGCCTAGCGCCAACTGAGGCGCCAACTGAGCGCCTGACGCGATAGCGTGGCTGTCATTCAGCCCATGACAATATGTCATTTATCGAGCGTTCCGGATAGCAATTGGCGACACTATGCCTCTACGTTAAAACGCGCTTTCAAGTTAGCATGTGATGCATGGAATCCATCACAAGGTCACACCACCATGCCATTTGACGAGCGCATGCTGAACGGAATGGGCGTGTTGACGGCGATCGTCGACAGCGGCAGTTTCGCGGCGGCGGGCGAAGCGCTCGACATGTCGCAATCCGGCGTCAGCCGTTCGGTCGCGCGGCTCGAGGCGCGCCTGGGCATCAGGCTATTCGACCGCACTACGCGCTCGGTCACGCTGACCGACGAAGGCCGGCGCTTTTACGAACAGATCGTGCCGCTGCTCGGCGGCCTGGAAGAAGCGGCGGCATCGGCGGCGCAAGGCGCGACTGCGGTTCGCGGACGTTTGCGCGTGAACATGGACCCGTTCTTTTCGCGTCTTGTGCAGGGTCCGCGACTGAGCGGCTTCATCGACAAGCACACCGAGCTGCAACTCGAACTGATCACACGCGATCAACTGGGCGATATGGTCGCAGACGGGTTCGACCTCGCGGTTCGTTTCGGCGAGCCGCCGGTGCCTTCGCTGATTGCACGCAAGCTGCTGGACACGCGCATTCTGACCGTGGCCGCGCCGTCGTATTTGAAGAAACATGGGCAACCGGCGAGCCCGGCCGAACTCGAAAACACCAAGCATGTGTGCATCAAGTTTCGTGATCCGCTGACCGGCTATCCGTTTAGCTGGGCGTTTCATCGCGGACGCAAGAAGATGGTGATCACACCGCAGGGGCGGCTGACTGTAAACGATGTCGGCACGTTGCACAGTGTGTGCGCTGCCGGGCAGGGGGTGGCGCAGATTCTTGCGTTGGGGGCCGAGTCGTTGCTGGCCAATGGAAAGTTAGTGGAGTTGTTCCCCGACTGGGGCGATGAGGTTTATCCGTTGTATGCGTTTTATCCTTCCAGGCATCACCCGCCGGCCAAGGTTCGGGCGTTTCTTGATTTTATTGTCTCTCTCGTGAAGGAAGCTGCCTGAGCGGCTGCTTCCCGGCCTGCGGTGTTGCTGTTGTTCTGTTTGCTTTCGTGGCAAAAATCCAGATCAAACCACTACGACAATCTTCCCAAATTGCTGATTGGACTCCAGATACCGGTGCGCCTCAACAATCTGATCAAGTGAAAAAATCTTATCGACCACGGGCTTCAGCCCTCCCGTAGTGAGTCCATCGAGTACAAATTTTTTCGTTTTAGCAAGGCGCTCAGGATTCCGTACGATCTGCTTGTACTGGTAACCGTGAACGGTCAGCATCTTCGCGAGAATGGGAAAAAGCGGAAACGCCGCCGGCTCGGCACTCAGCGCGCCATACTCGAACAGAATCCCACCTTCGCACATCGCTTCGGCAAGCTGCTCGAACGTCGCCCCCACCACCGGATCGAATGCAACCCGGGCGCCCTTGCCGTCCGTAATCTCACGCACTCGCGCAACCAGATCCTCTTCAGCAGTAGCTATCACATGATCCGCGCCAACCGCTGACAACGCGTCCTGTTTGGCACGCTTACGCGTCGTCGCGATAGAAGTCGCCCCAACCATCTTCGCGATCTGGATCGCCGCCAACCCGACGCTGCTCGAGGCCGCGGTGATGATCACCGCATCGCCCGCGCGTAGTTTCGCTATGTCGATCAGCGCGCCCCATGCTGTCACGTACTGCATCCAGATCGCCGCGGCATCGGTCCAGCTGAGCGACTCCGGATGCTTGACCACCACTTCGGCGGGCACGGTCGCGACTTCGCCGTACATGCCCCAGCGCGTGATCGACAACGGCGGAATCACGCTGACGTGATCGCCGACCGCCACGTTCGTCACGCCCGCTCCAATCTCGCTGACAATACCCGCGGCTTCGTAACCGAGGCGCGCGGGAAACACCGGGGCCTCGACGTAATGCCCCGAACGGAACATGGATTCGGCACGGTTCAGCCCGAACGCCTTGACGTGCAACGCAACCTCGCCGAGGCCCGGCGGCGGGACCTCCACGTCTTCGATCTTCAGCACCTCGGGGCCACCGTTTTCATGAATTCGTACGATGCGCGGCATGCTCACTCTCCAACAGGTTAGGTGTAATCGTTGAAGTCACTATAATTCGAACCGTTGGGGCGATAAATCGCGCTTTTGACCCATCTCCTGAAACATCTGGTTTCTAATCATGGATCGACTTACCAGCATGACGGTGTTTGTCAAAGCGGCGGAGACCGGTTCGTTTTCCGCCGCGGCGGCCGCATTGGGGCTGTCGTCGCAGATGGTCGGCAAGCACATCCGCTTTCTCGAGGCGCGCTACGGAATGCGCCTCATCGACCGCACCACGCGCCGCCAAAGCCTGACCGAAGCGGGCGGCGCCTTCTACGAGCGCAGCAAGGCGGTGCTGGCGGAAGCGGACGCGGCCGAAGCGCTGGCGGCCAATTTGCAGGCCGCGCCGCGCGGCAAGCTGAAAGTCAATGCGCCGGTCAGCTTCGGCGCGCACAGTCTCACGCCGGCCCTCGCGCGCTATCTGAAGCAGTATCCGGAAGTCGATATCGATCTGACGTTGAGCGACCGCATCGTCGATCTGGTCGACGAAGGCCGCTTTTCGATCAACAACGGGCAGGCGCTGCGCAGCGCGGCGCTGGCGGGCCTCGGCATCATCCAGCAGCCGCGCGAGATGCTCGACGAAGATCTCGCCAGCGGCCAGCTTGTCAGGGTGCTGCCGGGCTATGAATCGCCGTCGCGGCCGATGCACATCCTGTTCTCGCCCGATCGGAAATCGACACCCAAGCTGCGCAGCTTCATCGATTTCGTCGTGGCGACCTTCGGATGAAATGGCCCGCCGGTCGTCCGGGCAAAAAACCGGGTGAGGATGAACCGTCAGCGAGTTGAAAAAAAATATCTGGCAAGGGTGCGCCGTCAGCTGGTTTAAAAATACCATGATCAACATGCAAGCGGCTTTGCTGTCAGTCAGGCAGCAAAGCCGCAGCATTTCACCCTTCGACGCCCTTTCGGAAGGAAGACATTTTTTCCGAATTATTACCGATTATTTTTTTCGCGCGATCGACTATTTTGCTGCAGGCAGCAATGTGTGCGCAAAGCGAACCGGCTGCCGCCCCTCAACAGATAAAAACGGAGACGGTCATGTTCGCCTTCTCAACCTCTTCAAGCTCACGCTCCTCTCCGAAAGTCTCCATTTGCCTGCCGACCTGCAATCGGCCCGAGCTGATCGCGCAGTGCATCGATTCGTGCCTCGCGCAGACATACAGCAATCTGGAGATCGTGATTGGAGATGATTCCAGGGACGCGCGCACCCAGCAGTTGATCGCGCAGCGCTATCCGAACGAGCCGCGCATTCGCTATGCGATGAACCGGCCGTCTCTCGGCCAGGCACGCAATGTCGCGAACCTGTTCGAGCGGGCGAGCGGTGACAAGATCCTGCTGATTCACGACGACGATTTCCTCACGACCGACGGCATCGAAAAACTGGTGTCGCTATGGACGCGTCATCCGCAGCTTGAAGTGGCGTTCGCCGATCAATACGAAGCCGATCACACCGGCGCCGTCGACTACGACGCCAGCACGCGTCTGAACACTGCGTTTCGACGCACCAAAGACGCGGAAGGCCTGCAACCGCTGCCCGGCAGAACAGGACTGATCCAGATGTTTCCGAACAACGGCTGGATGGCCAACGCCGAACTCGTGAAGCGGATCAGTTATAGGGAGCAGTACGGCATGTGCTGCGATTTCGTGTTCGGCACCGAACTCTGTCTCGCGGCGCGCGAGGTGTTTTATCTGCACGAGTACGTGTCGGTCTATCGCAAGACGGCGACCTCGATCTCGCACAGCACACGCGGCACGACGGTGGCGGCGAGCGTCAGTGCGTATGCGTTCGTCGAGGCGCTGGAACTGCCGCCGCAACTAGAGCCTTCGCGCAAACTGGCATTGCGCCGGCTCGTGCCGATCGTCGTTTCGGTCTACGCGAAGAATCGCGAGCCCCTACTCGGTTTCAAGATCGCGCTCACGCATCTGTTCGCGTACAACTACGGTTTCAGCATGCGGCTCTACTACCATCTGCTGATGCTGTCGCATGCGGTGGTGGCCAGGCGGCCGCAGGCGGCGGTCGCGGTCGCGGTGGCTGCGACAGCGGCGGTATCCGCCGCTGTCGTCGACGCTGTCGCAGATCCCTCGGTCGTGACGGACCGCGTGACCGATCACTCCGAACTCGTTTGAGCATGCAGCGGCGCTCGTGCTGGGTCAGTCGCCGGACCATGCCTGCGCCAAAAGAAACCGATCGCGAGCAGCAACGGCACGCGTGCGATACGCCCGGCCATGGCCAACGCGATGCCGCCGGCCACGCCGAGCACAGCCGAGGCAAGCGCGGAACTCAAGGCGAGTACGAGCGTGAGCGCCGCGCCGCCGAGCGGTCCTTGCGGAAATGCGCCGAAATGCTCCTGTAATAAGCGCGTTTTCTGCTAAGCATCCGCTGATTAGCAAACGCGTATTTGTCGCTTGGTATGAAGCGCGCGGCTGATTAGGATGGACCTCGAACCGTCATCAGCCACGGAGGTTGTTCGCCATGTCCGACAGTGCCTGTTTCAAGCCGCGCGTGATCGAGCCGGTCGTCGTCAATCAGCCGGAAGGATTGGGGCTCGCGGTGGAGCTGTGGCTCGCGCATCCCGTCGACGGGATCGCAGGGCGCGCGTTGCAGATTCATTTGCGCAGCGGCGCGAAGATGGCGCAGGCGGAGACGCTGCGCGATCTGCTGCATGCGTTGGGGACGGAGATTGTGGTGGCGTGAGCGTACGTAGCGCCGCTGGTTCGCGCTTGGTTCGCCACTGGTTCGCGGCGCTGATTTGCAGCGGCTTTTCCGCGTCCGCCGACCACATAAAAACGGCAGCCGGGTTGCCCCAGGCCGCCGTTTTCAATCAGCGCTGACGTGTGTCGCTCAGGCTCAAGGCTCGTTGCGCAGATAGCCCACTTTCGACGGATCGCGCATGCGCAGCGACACGAGGCCGGCAATCGCGCACAGCGCGGTCACGTACCAGTAGAACATCGATTCGTTGCCCGCCGACTTCAGCCACAGCGCGACATATTCCGCCGAACCGCCGAAGACCGCATTGGCCACCGCATACGAGAGCCCGACGCCGAGCGCGCGCACTTCCGGCGGGAACATTTCGGCCTTGATCAGCCCGCTGATCGACGTATAGAAGCTGATGATCGCCAGCGCCACGACAACGAGGCCGAACGCCGCATACGGGCTCGTCACGTCTTTCAGCGCATGCAGCAGCGGCACTGTGCCGATCGTCGCAAAGAAGCCGAAGAACAGCATCGAGCGACGCCGGCCAATGCGATCCGACAATGAACCGAAGACCGGCTGTATCACCATGTAGACGAACAGCGCCGCGGTCATCACGTTGCTGGCCGTCTTCGCGTGCATGCCGGCCGTGTTGACCAGGTACTTCTGCATGTACGTCGTGAAGGTGTAGAAAATCAGCGAGCCGCCGGCCGTGAAGCCGAGCACCGTCAGGAACGCGCCCTTGTGCTGCCAGAGGCCGCGCAGCGTGCCGGCTTCCTTGCGCTGACGCATTTCGGCGGTGGTGGTCTCGTCGAGCGATCTACGCAGATACAGCGCGACCAGCGCCGCCAGCGCGCCGATCACGAACGGCACGCGCCAGCCCCACGCCTTCAGTTCTTCGGTCGAGAGCGTCTGTTGCAGGATCACCAGCACCAGCAGCGCGCACAGTTGGCCGCCGATCAGCGTGACGTACTGGAACGACGCGAAGAAGCCGCGCCGCCCCTTGAGCGCGACCTCACTCATATAGGTGGCGCTGGTGCCGTACTCGCCGCCCACCGACAGGCCCTGGAAGAGCCGCGCGACCAGCAGCAGCGCAGGCGCGAGGGCGCCGATCTGCGCGTACGTGGGCAATAAGGCGATGACGAGCGAACCTCCGCACATCATGAACACCGACACCATCATCGCGGTTCGCCGCCCATGCTTGTCGGCGAGGCGGCCGAAGAACCAGCCGCCGATCGGGCGCATCAGGAAACCCGCGGCGAACACGCCCGCGGTGTTGAGCAACTGCGTGGTGGTGTTGCCGCTCGGGAAGAAGGCCGGCGCGAAGTACAGCGCGCAAAACGAGTACACGTAGAAGTCGAACCATTCGACTAGGTTGCCCGATGATGCGCCAACGATCGCAAAGATACGGCGCCGGGTATCGTGGGCGGAGGCCACGGTGTGATCGGTCAGGTCGGTCATGTTGTTGTCTTTCCTTGTCTCTAAACGGAGGTAGCGGTCGTGGCGCCGCCTTCAAAACACGCGGTGAAGTAGTCGTCGCGCGGGTGCGCGGATTTTACAGAATCGCAAGGAAAAGAGGAGTGTTTGTTAGCAGGCCAAGGCCGCAAGGCTTGTCCGAAGCGCGCCAAGCTCGGCCAGTCCGGCCTCGTGGGCGTCGCGCATCGGTTGTTACCGACAACCGGAGGCCGCGGTTCGCGAGCGCTTCAATGACAAAAAGCCCCTGTGTGTCGGAGACAAACAGGGGCTTCGGACGAGCAGGCTGAGTTTTACGTTACGGACCGTTCCAGCTCTCAAACCCTCACCGCAGGCGGCACATACCGGCATTCATAGCGTTTCCTCACCGTGCCGTTCTCATCGACGCTCTCGAGATACACGTCGAACTGCCACAAGCGCGCCATGTGCTTGAGCACCTCGTCGCTGTCCGACGACAGATGCCGGTTATCACTCATGAAATGCCGCAGCGTCAGACTACGATCGCCGCGTGTATTCACCGCCCACACCTGAATGTTCGGCTCGCGATGATGCATGTCGTACTGCCGCGACAACGCCTGCCGCACGTACTGATAGCCGCTGTCGTCGTGAATGGCGGAAACCTCCAGCGCATCGCGCATGTCGTCGTCGAGCACGGAGAACAGGCGCATCTCGCGGATCAGATGCGGCGACAGATACTGCGCGACAAAACTCTCGTCCTTGAAATTGCGCATCGCGTAGTGCATCGCCTGCAACCAGGGACTGCCGGCCAGCTCCGGGAACCACTTGCGGTCCTCTTCCGTCGGCGCTTCGCAGATCCGGCGGATGTCGCTCATCATCGAAAAACCCAGCGCGTACGGATTGATACCGCTGTAATACGGCTTGGTGACCGGCGGCTGGTAGACCACATTGCTGTGCGAATGGAGAAACTCCATCATGAAGCCGTCTTCCAGCTTGCCCTGGTTGTACATCGTGTTGAGCAAGGTGTAGTGCCAGAACGTCGCCCAGCCTTCGTTCATCACCTGGGTCTGCCGCTGCGGATAGAAATACTGGCCCACCTTGCGCACGATGCGGATCACTTCCCGCTCCCACGGCTCCAGCAGCGGCGCGTTCTTCTCCGCGAAGTACAGCAGGTTTTCCTGCGGCTCCGGCGGATAGCGTTCCTCGATTTCCTCCGGCAACGGCGTATGCCGGGTCGGCAAGGTGCGCCACAGTTCGTTCACCTGCGATTGCAGGTACGCCTCACGCTCGCGGCGCGCGGCGAATTCCCTCTCCAGCGACAATTTCTGCGGCCGCTTGTAACGGTCCACGCCGTAATTCATCAGCGCGTGGCAAGAGTCGAGCAGCTCCTCCACCCGGTCGAGCCCAAAGCGTTCCTCGCACTCCGCAATGTAGTTCTTCGCGTAGACAAGGTAATCGATGATCGCGTGCGCATCCGTCCACAGCTTGAACAGATAGTTACCCTTGAAGAACGAGTTGTGCCCGTAGGCCGCGTGCGCGATGACGAGCGCCTGCATCGTCATCGTGTTCTCTTCCATCAGGTACGCGATACAGGGATTCGAATTGATGACGATTTCATACGCCAGACCCATCTGCCCGCGACGGTAGCTCTTTTCGGTGGAGAGAAAGTGTTTGCCGAACGACCAGTGACGGTAATTGACCGGCATGCCGACGGACGCGTAGGCGTCCATCATCTGTTCGGCGCTGATGAGTTCGAGCTGGATCGGATAGACGTCGAGCTCATATTGCTCTGCAACAAGAGCAATATGTGAGTCGTACTCTTCGATCAATTCGAAGGTCCAGTCGGACGGACACGGCAGAGGCCGTCTATCGGCTACGTTCATACGGACTTCCCTTTGCCCCTCAGTGGGCGTTCCGGTGTGTCCCCGTGCTGCAGCGGCATCGACTGCTCCGGCTGCGGCGGCTCCGGTAGAGTCCGCCCCGGCCTCGGCATGCCCCGACTGACGCTGCGGCACGCCTTTTCCGCGCTCCGGCTGATAGCCGCGCGCTTCGTTGTGCAAGTGCTTTGTCGTCATGACGACGCCGCCTGCTTCTCAAACAACTCGCGAAACACCGGATAAATATCGGCCGCGGTTTCGACCTTCTTCATCGCCATGTGCGGCTGGCTCAGGGCCAGTTGCGCGTATTCGAGCCACAAGTTCTGCTCTTCGGGTGTTACCTGAATATACGCAAAATAGCGCACCTTCTCCAGGATGTCATCCGAGAGTATCTTGCGGCACTTGGGCGAGTCGTCGGTCCAGTTGTCGCCGTCCGAGGCCTGAGCGCCGTAAATGTTCCATTCAGTCGGCGAATAGCGCTCCTCCATCACCTTCTGCATCAGCTCCAGCGCGCTCGACACCACCGTGCCGCCGCTTTCGGTCGAGTGAAAGAAGGTGTCTTCGTCGACTTCCTCGGCACGCGTGTGGTGGCGGATGAACACCACCTCGATGCGCTCGTAATTCCGTTTCAGGAACAGATACAACAGGATGAAAAAGCGCTTGGCGAGATCCTTGCGCTGCTCGTCCATCGAGCCGGACACATCCATCAGACAGAACATCACGGCCTGACTGGACGGCGTGGGCTGCTTCACCCGGTTCACATAGCGCAGATCGAACGGATCGATGAACGGAATACGCCAGATGCGCCCGCGCAAATGGTGGATTTCGTCTTCGAGCAGCTTGATTTCCTCGCGACGGTCGGCCGGATCGGCCTTCATGACTTCGAGCTGCCGCTCCATCTCGTGCAACTGGTTGACGAGCGGCGCCCCGAGCGCGATGCGGCGGCCGAGCGCGCTCCTCAGCGAACGAACCACATCGATATTGTTCGGCGTACCTTCGGCCGCCCAGCCGGCGCGGATGCTTTTCCACGTGGGCACGGCCATCAGATGGGTTTTGACGAGGCGAGGCAGCTCGAGATCGTCGAAGAAATACTGCATGAATTCTTCGCGGCTCAACTCGAACACGAAGTCGTCCTGGCCGTCGCCCTCGTTGCTGGCCTGGCTACCCCCGCCGCCTCCGCCGCCTTGCGGACGCTGGATCTTGTCGCCGCGGATGTAATCGGAATTGCCCGGATGCACCATTTCCCGCTTGCCGCCGGGACCATGCCGGAACGACGGCTCCGCAATGTCTTTGCGCGGAATGGTGATGCTCTGGGTGTTCTGAATGTCCTTGATGCTCCTATCGCGCACCGCATCCGAAACGGCGCGACGAATATAGTTCTTGACGCGGCGCAGAAAGCGCTCGCGATTTGCAATGCTCTTGTTCTTGCCTGCTAACCTGCGGTCGATGATTTGATGAAGCACGCCCGGTCTCCCGCTGTAATTTCGAGTGCGCGAGACGCACGTTGCATTTGCATGCCTACAAACACAACGCTATGTCCATGCAGCTTGCGCCTCGCAAGGTGCCCGAGCGGTCGGACCGCGCGGGCGGCACGCAGTGCGTATCATGACGACTTACGCACGCGCAGATACCAGTCACACAGCAAGCGCACCTGCTTCGGCGTATACCCCTTCGTGACCATCCGATTGACGAAGTCTTCGTGCTTGCGTTGCTCTTCCGCCGAACCTTTGGCGTTGAACGAGATCACCGGCAGCAACTCCTCCGTGTTCGAGAACATTTTCTTTTCGATCACAACGCGCAGCTTCTCATAGCTGATCCACGCGGGGTTCTTACCCGCATTCGCAGCCCGCGCGCGCAGCACGAAATTGACGATCTCGTTGCGGAAGTCCTTCGGGTTGCTGATACCCGCAGGTTTCTCGATCTTCTCCAGTTCCGCGTTCAGCGCCGCGCGGTCGAAGCTTTCGCCGGTGTCGTGATCACGGAACTCCTGATCCTGAATCCAGAAGTCGGCATACGTCACGTAGCGATCGAAGATGTTCTGGCCGTACTCGGAATACGACTCCAGATACGCGGTCTGAATCTCCTTGCCGATGAACTCGGCGTAGCGCGAGGCCAGCACGTCCTTGATGAACGACAGATACTTCTGTTCGGTTTCCGGCGGAAACTGTTCGCGCTCGATCTGTTGTTCGAGCACGTACATCAGGTGCACCGGATTCGCCGCGACTTCGGTCGAATCGAAGTTGAAGACGCGCGACAGGATCTTGAACGAGAAGCGGGTCGACACGCCGGTCATCCCTTCATCCACACCCGCGAAGTCGCGATACTCCTGATACGACTTGGCCTTCGGATCGGTGTCCTTGAGATTCTCGCCGTCGTACACCTGCATCTTCGAAAAGAGGCTGGAATTCTCCGGCTCCTGCAAGCGCGTGAGCACCGACATCTGCGCCATCATCTTCAGCGTGCCCGGCGCGCATACCGCACTAGCCAGCGACGAATTACGCAGCAGCTTCTCGTAGATCTTGACCTCTTCGCTGTAGCGCAGGCAGTACGGCACCTTCACGACGAAGATCCGGTCGAGCAGTGCTTCGTTATTGCGGTTGTTGCGGAACGCCTTCCATTCGGACTCGTTCGAGTGGGCCAGAATCACGCCGTCGAACGGGATCGCACCGAAGCCTTCCGTGCCCTTGAAGTTGCCTTCCTGAGTGGCGGTAAGCAACGGGTGCAAGACCTTGATCGGCGCCTTGAACATTTCGACGAACTCGAGCAGGCCCTGATTCGCGAGACACAGACCGCCGGAATAGCTGTACGCGTCGGCGTCGTCTTGTGCGTACTGTTCGAGCTTGCGGATATCGACCTTGCCGACCAGCGATGAAATATCCTGATTGTTTTCGTCGCCCGGTTCGGTCTTGGCAATGCCGATCTGCCGGAGGATCGACGGATAGCGGCGTACCACGCGGAACTTGCGGATGTCGCCGTTGTATTCGTGCAGGCGCTTCACGGCCCACGGACTCAGAATGCTTTTCAGGTAGCGGCGAGGAATGCCGTACTGTTCTTCGAGGATCGGACCGTCTTCGTCGTAATCGAACAGCCCAAGCGGCGACTCGTTCACGGGCGAACCCTTGATCGCGTAGAAAGGCACGCGTTCCATCAGCTGCTTCAACCTTTCCGCGATCGACGATTTACCGCCGCCGACCGGGCCTAACAGATACAGAATCTGTTTCTTCTCTTCGAGCCCCTGGGCCGAATGCCGGAAGTACGCGACCACCTGCTCTATCACATCTTCCATTCCGTAGAACTCACGGAACGCGGGGTATACCTTGATGACCTTGTTTGCGAAGATGCGCGACAGGCGCGGATCGTTGCGGGTGTCGATCTGTTCTGGTTCCCCGATTGCCATCAACATGCGTTCGCCAGCCGTGGCGTACGCGGCGGGATTGTCTTTGCAGAGCGCGAGATACTCCTCGAGCGAGAGTTCATCTTCTCGTGTTTTCTCGAAGCGGGTCGCGAAACTGCTGTAGATATCCATGCTACCTCCTCGCCGAAGTCTAGACCGATGTCGTGCGCGGCGCGCTATTCGGAAACGACATCGCTCGAATTCATCCTAAACCCTTTTAAATTTTTTTTCACGAACTACGTTGCGAAAATCGCGCCGCAGTCACCTCCCGACATTCCTCACTTGGAAACACAGATTCGCTCACCTACAATCTTGCGCTGACATCGCAGCAATTGCAGACCTGTCCTGCTGCCTCGCTACCGCCTGCTCCATTCCCTGCTCCACACCCCGCTTGCACTGCTGTATCGCGCGGACCGTCTCGTTCATCGGATGATCTCGCTGCTACACCGGACAGCCTGTCTGCACGCGCACACTTCGCTGCATTACGCGTGGATGTCATGTGTTTCGCGCTTGCCCGGCTACTTTTTTTCATCAACGCGCGACCTGAGCCTTTGGTCTACAGCGACGAGCGCGTGTTACATGTTCGTTCACCGATGCTTCGGCGCCCGGCGTGTCAGCGCCCGGCACAGGGACGCACCTTCAAGCTGTTCGTCAATGCGTGAACGGATTTGTTTCGCGCCGTTCCCGACCGACTTCCAAGCGCAGAGGGACGCGTCGGGCGCTCACCGCTTGCCCTTCGCCGCGTGCATTACCCGCATTGTCGGCACGGTCGGCCGCGCTCGATAACTGGATCACGGCCGCGCGCCCTCGGCTTCCATAGGTGTATACGGCTAAACGATCCGGCTAGACGATCGCCGTAGGCGCCGTAAATGTGAAACGGCTACCTTCATGCAGCTTACGCAGTTCAGGCAGCCGTTTGTAGCGCACTTCGTAACGCGCCGTTACATGCTCAGGTCAGTTCAATCTCGACTTCGCCGAGACCGTCGATATGTCCACGGACAATGCCGGGCTTGTCCACATTGTGAGCGCCGACGTACGAACCGGTGGTGAGGGTCCAATCGGGTTCGATGGTGATACCCATGGCCGCGCAGTGGTTGACGAACCAGACCAGCAGTTCGCGCGGATCGCCGGCGGGATTGCCGGTGGCGTCCGGCACCAGCGAGTCGCCGTCGAAGCTCAATTCCAGTTCGGGCGACACGAAATCGAAACCGCGCGCGATTCCCGCATAGGCAACCGGATGGCCGGTGATCAGCGCGCCGTTGTTCTGTGCGTCGGCGAGCTGCGCGAGCGGCGCAACGTTCGGCCACTCGGCAAAGCGGCTGTCGACGATCTCGATGGCGGGCAGCACCACGCCCACCTTCGAGAGCACCTCGTCGCGCGCATACGCTCGGCCGCGCGGCTCGATCGCCTCGGCGAAGCGGAAGCCGATCTCGAGTTCCAGCAGCATCCGGAAGAATCCCGCACGGGCGACCCGCGCCGGCGACGGCAGCACCAGCGAGGCCGGAATCGGCGCGCCTGAGGCCGCGCCGCCCGGCGCTTTGGCGCCGATCTTCCACGCCCCGGTCGATTCGCCGAGACCCGCGATGACGGCCTGCTGGATCGCGTACGCGGTTGCGGCATCGGGCGGCAGGCTGTCGGGTGCGGGCGCATCGATCGGGCGATGCTGCCGGCGTGCTTCGACGAGGCGGTGCGCGAGGTCGTGTGGCGTCATGTCAGTCCTTTTTGGCTGGGGCGCGTTGAAAGGTGGGTTGCTGCGAAGCCGCGGCGCCGGAATTGCGTTTGCGTCGTCCGAGGTCCGCACGCCGACTGCCGGTACCGGCCGATAGCGCCGATGCAAGCAGCAGTCGCGTCCGTCAATGTACCGGATCACAGCGCTCGCCAGGGCACGGACTGTCATCGTCGACGTTAGTTAGCCCGCAGTGCACGGCAAAAGGCCGCGGTTGCATGCGCAATCGCGGCCTTTTGCCACCATACGGTTATCTGCGTCGGCACGGCTCGGTACGCTGCGCAACCGGGAACGAATGTTGCGACACGATTGCCGACGCTACGGCTCGCCACAGCCGCATCGTCGCGTCGAAAACGCGGCGATGACGCCGTACGTCCGCCTTTTTGCGGTGCCGCGCGATCTACGTCCTCAGGCCGATCAGAAGGTTTCCCAATCCTGATCGCTGCCTGCACTCGCCAGTGCCTTGGCCGGAGCCTTGGCCGGCGCGGCGGCGGACGGCGTGCTGGACAGTGCCGCAGCCGGTACGGCAGCGGCCTTCGCATGCGCGGCAGGCGGTGCCTTACGCGCGGTCATCGGCCGGGCCGGCGTCGTTGCGCGCCTTGGCGCGGCGCTCACCGGCGCCTTGTGCGCTTCATCGTCGAGCTGGAACACGGCCACCGCGGTGCGCAGCTTGCCGGCCTGATCTTCGAGCGATTGCGCTGCCGCCGCTGCTTCCTCGACCAGCGCCGCGTTCTGCTGCGTGACTTCGTCCATTTGCGTGACGGCGCGCGCCACCTGGTCGATCCCGCCGCTTTGCTCTTCCGAAGCCGCCGCGATTTCGCCCATGATGTCGGTCACGCGTTGGACCGCGCTGATGATCTCGCTCATGGTGCGGCCGGCTTCGTCGACCAGCGCCGAGCCGGACTGCACGCGCTCGACCGACGTATCGATCAGTTCCTTGATTTCCTTGGCCGCCGCCGACGAACGCTGCGCCAGACTGCGCACTTCGCCTGCCACGACCGCGAAACCGCGCCCTTCCTCGCCGGCCCGCGCCGCTTCCACTGCGGCGTTCAGCGCCAGAATATTGGTCTGGAACGCAATCCCTTCGATGATCGAGATGATGTCGGCGATCTTCGCCGAGCTCTGATTGATGTCGCCCATCGTGCCGACCACCTGGCCGACCACCGCGCTGCCCTTGTTCGCGATCTCCGACGCATTGGCCGCCAGCGAACTCGCCTGGCGGGCGTTGTCGGCGTTCTGCTTGACGGTGCCGGTCAGCTCTTCCATGCTCGACGCGGTTTCCTGCAGCGCTGACGCCTGCTCTTCGGTGCGCGAAGACAGGTCGATATTGCCGGCGGCGATCTGACGGGTCGCAGTCGCGATCGATTCGCTGCCGCCGCGCACCGCACGCACCGTTTCGGTGAGACTGCGCTGCATCCTGGCGATCCCTTCGAGCAACTGCCCCATTTCGTCGCGCGACGTGATGACGACCGGACGACGCAAATCGCCTGCGGAGATCGCATCGAAATGACCGAGCGCTTCGCCGAGCGGCCGACCAATCGCGCGGCTGAGCGTCACATAGGACAGCGCGGCGGCGATGACGCCCACCAGCAGCGCGCCCAAGCTGATCATGCGGAACACCGCGAAGCTGTTTTGCGCGGAGTTGAAGCCCCCCTCGGCCGATACGAACTGGAATTTGCTCAACGTCGCGTCGGCTTCAGCCAGTTCGTTGTAGGCAACCTGCAAGCGCTTGGCGCTATCGGCAACTTTGCCCTGATCGTTCGCTGCAATGACCGCGGCGAACGCATCCAACTGCTGATGCAGCCCGTCGCGCTTACCGATCACAACCTGCGCCAGACGATCTTCCTCCGCATCGCGCGGCAGATCCATGTACTTTTTCCACCACGAATCAGACAAGGTGCGCATGCCGCGCGCGCGTTCGAGCGGCGCTGCGGCGTCCGGCGTGCCAATCTGGAACGCGGCGCGATCGAGTGCGAGACGCTCGCGTGCCGCGTAGAGTTCGGCGTCGCCGATAGCCACCGCACTCGGCATTGCGTTGGTGAAAGTATCCCGGTATGCGTCATTCGAGCGGCTCATGCCGAACAAACCGAAAACGCCGATAGTCACCAGCAGCGCGGCCAGAAAAGCCATCGTGAGGCCAATTCGCGCCTTGATCGTGATCCCTTTGTTCAACATGCTTCTTCCTGTACTTAACCAAATGAGATGCTGCGTGCGCAGCGCGGGGTAGCGTGTGGCGTCTTCGTGCGCGGCGCCTTTTTGACACGGCGCTCTAATATCGTTTACGGCACTGAAGCGCGCTGCTTGAAGCTTTTATATGGTATGAAGAAAGCCGTTGTAAGCAGATGGAAGAAATTACAAAATGCTGTCGGCGCGAGCATGTCGTGGTAATCGCCTGCGTCGGAGTGAGGGATGAGGCTCGGAAGATGGGACGGACGGGTGGCGATGCGGCGGTGCGAACGGCCCTCGCGCCGACAACTCAATCGAGCGGCTCTGCAGGCGCACGCTGCAACGCTACGGCTATGAAGCAGAAAATTGGTTTAACGCGGCGCCGCCGGCCACCGAGGTCCAATCGAACGTGCGGCATTTTGCACGCTCGCGGACGGCGCCACGTTTTCGTCAGGCCGACTCGTCCAGTTCGGCGCGGGTAGGAATCGAAGGCTGCGCGCCGGCGCGTGTCACCGAAAGCGCCGCGGCGCGCTGTGCGAAACGGATCGCCGCGTCGACGCTCGCGCCCCGTGCGAGTTGTGCCGCGAATCCCCCGATGAAGGTATCGCCCGCCGCGGTGGTGTCGACAGCTTTGACACTCGGCGCGCTGTAAAGCGTGGCATCCGCGCCGTCGAGCGCGGCGTGCACGCCGCGCGGACCGAGCGTCACCAGCACATTGCGCGCGCCGGCGTCGCGCAACGCAGCGGCGGCCCGCGCCGCGTCGGCGGGTGTGGCGACCGGCAAACCGGTCAGCGTCGCGGCTTCGAGTTCGTTCGGAATCAGATAGTCGATCAGCGGCAGCCAGTCGGCCGGTAACGGGCCGGTGGCGGGCGCGGGATTCAGGATCACTGTTCTGGAGAGCCGCCGCGCCGCGGCAAGCGCCGCGTGCACCGCATCGGGCGGCGTTTCGAGCTGGCAGATGACGACGTCCGCGGCGGCCAGCACCGCTTCATGACGGGCGATCGTCTCGGGCGTGAGTTCGCCGTTGCTGCCCGCGACGATCACAATCGCGTTCTGGCTGGCGTCATCGACGACGATCAGCGCGACGCCGGACGCCTGGGCCCCGGTTTCGAGAGCCGTACAGTCGATACCTTCCACTTCGAGTCCGGCGCGCAATTGCGCGCCGTTTGCGTCGGCGCCGACACAGCCGAGCATCGACACCTGCGCGCCGAGGCGCGCGGCGGCGACCGCCTGATTGCCGCCCTTGCCGCCCGCCACCTGCGCAAAGGTCCGGCCGGCCAGCGTCTCGCCGGGGTGCGGCAGACGCGGCGCGCGCACCACGAGGTCCATGTTCAGACTGCCGACCACGGCCACACGGCCACGCGTTTCGTTACTTGACACTTCCTTTCCCCCAAATTTGCTCATGCCGCCAGATTGCGCTTGGCCGCGCCGGCCCAAGTCGCGGTGGATTCTCGCACGATCAGCCGCGGCGATACGACTCGCCGGCGGCCCGGCGCGCGCGGACTGCCCGCCGGGGCCCCGGCGATGCGTTCGATCAGCGTCTGCGCGGCCATGTCGCCGAGTGCGCGCACCGACTGCCCGACTGTCGAAAGCGCCGGATAGGTGAAGCGCCCGAGTTCGATATCGTCGAAGCCGATGATCGAGCAATCGCGCGGCACGCTGATATTGCGTTCCGCCGCGGCGCGCAGCGCGCCGATGCCCATCATGTCGTTGCCGGCGAAAATCGCCGATGGTTTCACGGTATCGAACAGTTGCCCCGCGGCGCGATGGCCGCCTGTGCCCGAAAAGTCGCTTTCGACAATCGCATCGGGCGGAATGTCGATGCCGCGCTCGGTCATGGCGCGGATGAAGCCGTGCACCCGCATCGCGCTTACCGCCGTCTTGACCGGCCCGGTGATACAGCCGATCCGCACGTGCCCCAGTTCGAGCAGATGGCAGGTCGCCAGATACGCGCCCTTCTCGTGATCGATCTGCACCAGGTCCGCGTTGAGGCCTTCGATATTGCGGTCCACGATGACGAGCGGCTCGCGCGAGTCGGCGAGCGTTTGCGCGAGCACCGCGTCGTCGCCCGCGGACGCGACGATCAGCCCGTCGATACGCTTTTCCTGCAGCACGCGCAGATAGTTACGCTGCTTGGCCGGATCGTCGTCGGAATTGCAGAAGAACACGCAGTAGCCGTTGCGCGAGCAACCGTCCTCGATGCCGCGCGCCAGTTCCGCGAAATACGGATTCGTACTGTTCGGCACCACCAGACCGATCGTTGCCGTCGCCTTCGCCTTGAGCGAACGGGCCACCGCCGACGGTACATAGTGAAGCTGACGGATCGCGTGTTCGACCTTCGCCCGCACGTCGGCCGACACCGGCCGCGAGTTGTTCACCACGTGCGAAACCGTCGTGAACGACACACCCGCCACGGCCGCTACATCCTTGATCGTCGCCATAACCTGTTGCTCTCCTGCCTGTTTGTTCCCGCCGGCCGCGCCAACCTGGCGATCCACCGGACGTTTTCATCGATGACAGACCAAAACCCTCGAACCTTACATTTCCCGATGCCGATGCTTGCCGCTTTGCCGGACTCCGCTGTATGCCGCTCAGGCACGCTTGCGACGGCTGCGGTACGTATCCAGCACCACCGCCACGACGATGACCGCGCCGGTGATCATCCGCTTGGTCGGCTCGTTCGCGCCGATCTGCGCGAGGCCGGCTGCCAGCACTGAAATGATCAACACGCCGAAAAAAGTGCTGATGACCGACCCGCGCCCGCCCATCAGGCTGGTGCCGCCGATCACCACCGCCGCGATCACCTGCAATTCCATGCCGACGCCCGCGTTCGGGTCGGCCGCTTCCAGACGCGAAATCTGGAATAGCGCGGCCAATCCCGCGAGTGCGCCCATCAGCGCGAACACAATGATCTTGTACGGCCGCGGATTGACGCCCGCGAGCCGCACCGCTTCCTCGTTAGTGCCGATGCCGACCAGATAGCGGCCGAATACCGTGCGCGTGAGCACCAGTTGCGCAATCACCATGACCGCCACCGCGATCAGGAACGCCGGCGAGATGCCGAGCGCGATCGGATTCGACAGAAAATCGAACGCGTCGCCGATATAGGCGGTGCGCGAGTTCGTCATCTGATACGCGAGCCCCCGCGCGGCTTCGAGCACGCCGAGCGAGACGATGAACGACGGAATCCGCCAGCTCACCGTCACCGAACCGGTCAGGGTGCCGGTCAGCGCCGCCGCGGCGACGCCCAGCAACGCGGACGGCAATGGGCCCCAGCCCCATTTCAGGGCCGCCACGCTGACCACCGACGCCCCCAGCGCCAGCACCGAACCCACCGACAGATCGATCCCGGCGATGATGAGCACGAATGTCATGCCGACGGACATCACCACCAGATCAGGGATCTGATTGGCGATCGTGCTGAACGTGTCGTACGTCAAAAAGTGCGAGCTCAGCAGCGAGAACAGCACGATCATCGCCAGCAATGCGCCGGCGAGGCCGAGGTAGTTCGAAAAGCCGAGCCGCGTGCCGGCCGGTTTGCCGCTGGCGAGCGGCGCGGACGGGTCGGCCGGCGGCGTGATGTTCGCCACATCGGCGCCGCCGTGCTTGCCGCCCGACGCTTCCTGCATCGATTGATGGGTCATGACAGACTCCCTGCTTCATTGGTGTCGTAGGTATGCAGCAACGCTTCGCGGCTGCGGTAGCCGGCGAAAGCTGCCGCCAGCAACGCGTCTTGCGACCAGTCGTCGCGCTCGAACACACCCGTCATGCTTCCCGCGGACATCACGCCGATCCGGTCGCAGATCAGCATCAGCTCACGCAGGTCGCTCGACACCACGACGAGCGCGCGCCCTTCGCGGGCCAGCGCACCCATCAAGCCATAGATATCGAACTTCGCGCCGACGTCGATGCCGCGCGTAGGTTCGTCGAATAACAGCACGCGGCACTCGCGCGCCAGCCAGCGGCCGATCACGACCTTCTGCTGGTTGCCGCCCGACAGCTCGCCGACAATCTGCCCAGGCCCCGAGCTGCGAATCCGCATCGCGTCGATCTGCTTTTGCGCCAGCGCGCTCTCGCGCTTCGCATCGACGATGCCGTGCCGCGCCACGCTGCCGATATTGCCGAGCGACACGTTGGCCGCGATCGGTTGCGGCAGCAACAGGCCCTCACCCTTGCGGTCTTCGGTGATGAGCGCGATGCCGGCGCGCACGGCGTCGGCCGGCGAGGCAATGTGCACCGGCGCTGGCGGCCCGCCCGCTCGTTGCGCCAGCGACACCGTGCCGCCGTCCTTCTGGTCGGCGCCGTAAATCAGCCGCATCAGTTCGGTACGGCCCGCGCCGATCAGTCCGCTGACGCCGAAAATCTCGCCCGCGCGCACCTCGAACGACACGTCGCGCACCACCTTGCCGCGCGTCAGCCCGTCCACCTTCAGCAAGGGCGCGCCGATCTTGCGCACGCCCAGATCGATCCGCTCGCCCAGTTCGCGGCCTACCATCCATGTGACGATGCGCTCGCTGGTCAGGTTGGCCATCGCGTCGACATGCACCAGCCTGCCGTCGCGCAGTACCGCAATCTGCTCGGCCACGCGGGCCAGTTCTTCGAGACGATGCGAGATATAGACCAGCGCGACGCCGCGAGACTTCAGCCGTTCGATCTGCTCGAACAGCAGATCGACCTCGCGCGCGGTCAGCATCGCGGTCGGCTCGTCGAGGATCAGCACACGGCAGTCGTCGATCAGATTGCGTGCGATCTCGACCATCTGCTGATGCCCGATGCCGAGTTCGCCCACCAGCGTATCCGGGTCGATCGCGTCGAGCCCGACTTGCGCCATCGCGTGACGGGCGTCTTCGCGCAGTTTGCGGCGGTCGATCCAGCCGAAGCGGAACGCACCGGCCTGCGGCAAGCGGTTCAGAAACAGGTTTTCCGCGACCGACAGCGTCGGCAGCAGATTCAGCTCCTGCATGACCATCCGCACGCCGAGCGCTTCGGCTTCGGTGCGGCTGGCCGGCGCATACGGCGCGCCGCCAAGGCGCATCGTGCCGGTGGTCGGATCGACAAGGCCGCCGATAATCTTGGACAGCGTGCTCTTGCCGGCGCCGTTCTCGCCGGTCAGCGCCAATACCTCGCCGCCGCGCAGCGACAACGAAACATCGGCGAGCACCGGCTCGGCATAGGTCTTACCGATACCGCTGACGGACAGTACGGCGGGCAAGGCGTCGTGGTCGGTTGAATCCATCGCAATCCTGGTTCCGGGGTAGTCGAAGAGGCTTCCTGCAATTCGCTCGAATGAAGCAGCCCACCGATAGCCCGTGTCATGCCGGCCCAATGCGCGGAATGCGCAGGCGCTTCCGGCCACGCACCCTCCCGCTGCGCAGCCGCCGTCATTGACGCTTACCTCTGGATTTAACGGCGGCGCTGCAGGTTTCTTGAGCATTTATTGAATTGACTTGACGCGGATTCGCCAAGGTTCAGCGCACCTTGACGGTAGTGCGCTGGAGCGTAAGCGCGAATCCGCGTGCCTGGGCTTGCTGGCCGACGCTTACTTCGTCACCAGATCAACCGGCGTTTCCACCACGCCGGACAACTGCGACTGCTTCTTGTGCTCGTTGAGCGCCTTCAGCGCGGTGTCGATGCCGAACACGGCCTGCTTGGCGGCGTACTGATCCGCGGTGGCTAGCACGCGGCCGTCCTTCAGCATCGGCTTGATCGCGCCGATGTTGTCGTAGCCGACCACCATCACCTTGCCCTGCTTGCCCGCCGCGCGCACGGCCGACACCGCGCCGATCGCCATGTTGTCGTTGCCGGCGAGCAGCGCCTTCAGGTTCGGATACTCGTTGAGCATGGCCGATGCCACCGCGTTGCCCTTGTCGATTTCCCACTCGCCCGATTGCACCGAGACGACCTTCGCGCCGACGGTCTGCATCGCGTCCTTGAAGCCCGCGGTGCGCTGCTGCGCGTTGGTGGTGGTCGACACGCCTTCGAGAATCCCGACCTCGTCGCCCGCCTTCAGCTTCTTCGCCAGGTCGTCGCCGACCTTCTGCGCGCCCTTGCGGTTATCCGGGCCGACGAACGGCACGTTCAGGTCTTTCGACTTGAGCACGTCCGGGTCGAGCCGGTTGTCGATGTTCACGACGATGATGCCCGCATCCACTGCCTTCTTGACGACCGGTACCAGCGCCTTCGAATCAGCCGGAGCCAGCACGATCGCATCGACCTTCGAGACGATCATCTGTTCGACGATGCGGATCTGGTTCGCGGTATCGGTTTCGTCCTTGATGCCGTTGGTGATCAGATCGAACTGCGCGGGATTGTGTTTCTGGTAGTCCTTCGCGCCGTTTTCCATGGTCAGGAAAAACTCGTTCGCGAGCGACTTCATCACCAGCGCAACCTTCGGCTTGTGGGCGGGGGCGGTTTGCGCGTACGCGTTGGAAAACGGCAAGGCGGCGGTGGCGGTGACGAGGACAGCGGCCGCCAGCAGGCGGCGGCGAATGCGATGGTTCATGCACATCTCCAAGGTTTGTGAGCTCGCGAGCGAGCCGTATTTTTAGTTACACGCAAACGTTTGCGAGGTCTATTCTCAGCGCAGTCTGTCCGGAATGTCAACGATTCGCGGTGTTGCGGTGCACAGGCGCGCAGAATGTGCGTCTGTGCATGCACTCGATCGATTCGAGCCGGCATGCTGGGTAAGCGCACCGGCAGGCAGCGTGCTGGCAAGGGTCCCTCGTTCGGTCCGTGCGTGGCGGATGGTTCCCGCCGGCTGCAAGGCTTGCAGCCGGCGGGCTGCATATGCTGGACTTTTATTGCGCGCGGTGCAAGCGGGAACGACGCTGGCCGCCCGAAACGGCGGCGCGAGACTCAGGGTTGTGGGAAGTGGCTCTAGGGTGGCTGCGTGTGGCTCAGGGTTGTCTGGAGTATCTCAGGGTGGCTGCGTGTGGCTCGGCGCGGTTCAGCCGCGACCGGCTTTATAGCCAGCCTGCTTTGCGGAAGCGCCAGAACAGCACCAGGTCGACCGTCAGCATGACTGCCAGACAAACCGGATAACCGTACTGGTAGTGCAGCTCGGGGATGCTCTGGAAGTTCATCCCGTAGATGCCCGCGATCATGGTCGGCACCGCAAACAGCGCGGCGAACGAGCCGAGGCGCTTGGTCACCTCGTTCTCGGCGAGCGAGATCATCCCCAGATTGACCTGCACCGCGGTGACGACCATTTCGCGCCTGCCTTCGATGGTCCTGACGATCCGCTCCAGATGGTCGTAGACGTCGCGAAAGTAAGCCTGCATGCCGTCGCAAATGCTCGGAATGCGGCCGCCCGTCAGCTTGCCGATCGCTTCCTGCAACGGCGTGATGTGATGCTGAAGGATCACGAGGCGCCGCTTGAGCGAGTACAGGTCCTCAATGATCGCGCGCGAGGCCGCCGAATTGTTGCGCTCGAAGATGCGGTCTTCGAGTGCCTCGATCTCGGCGTTCATCGCCTCGACGATCGGGAAATAGCGATCGACGACGTCATCGGCCAGCGCGTACAGCACGAACGCCGAGCCTTCCTCGAGCAATTTCGGCTCGCGCTCGCAGCGGGCGCGCACTTTCTGAAAGCCGATGCGGGTGCCGCGCCGCACTGAAAGCACGTAGTTGCGCCCGACGAACACGTCGACTTCGCCGATCAGCAGTTCGCCGTCGTCGTCCATCTCGACGGTGTGCAGCACGGCGAATAGCGACTCGCCGTATTCCTCGATTTTCGGCCGCTGATGGCCGTTTTGAGCGTCCTCGATCGCGAGCTCGTGCAGGCCGAATTCATGCTTCATCACGGCCAGTTCGCCCGGCCCCGGATCCTTCAACGCGACCCAGACGAAACACTCGGGCCGCGCCACGTAGTCGCCGATGTGGTCGATCTCGATGTCAGCCAGCTTTCGGCCGTCCTGATAGGCAGCGCAATTGATCAGCATGTTGGATTACCTTGAAAACGGAAACTAACCGGGCGCCGTCGCGTGAGTCGGCTCGGTGCCAGGTCTAAGGGGCGAAGGCGCGAAAGCCCTCATGTTAAGTGCTCAGGGTCGGAGTCATGTGTTCAATTGTTAAACCTGGTGCGGTGCGGTGGCGTGCGGTGCTGTGCTGGGCCGTCCCCGTGCGCTACCGCGCAACGCGGCGCAAGGCAATGCGATGATCTTCGCCAAACGTGACCGACGCGCGGTTCGTGTAGCGCGTATCCGCTGTCACCGTAAACTGCAACTCGATGACCGGATCGAACTGCGTGGACACGCCGATGCGATGCACCCCCGGGCTCAGATAGAAGACCACATGCTCACCGTTCATCAGATCGGTGATCTGCTCGCCGTCGATATACACCAGCGCATCGCGAAACCTCACGATAACGTCGCGCGAACGCTCTCGACGCACGTCGACGGCGATCAGTCCAACCGCGGGCTGTGTATAGCCTGGCTTGACGATACGTGCGGACGGCACTTCCTTGAACGGGACAGGCTCGGCGGGAGCCGAAGCGCAACCGGCAAGCGAGGCCAAAGCGCATGCAAGCAACACGATGTTCCAGCGGAAATGCGAACGCATCGGCATGCCGGGTCTCCCTGTTGATGGTTGTCTCTATTGACGTTTTGCGTTGTGCTGGCGTGATCGAGGTTAAGCACTGTCCCGATGATGACGTTGGTTCCAATCGACTACAACCGAAGCCTCGCGCTTGTCGCTTACCCCCTCGACGTCAGAGTCTTCGCCGACATCAGGGATGCTCAGCAATGTCCTCACGAACTGGCGGTTATAGACCTTCCGCAGCGCCCCCGACAAAATCGCCCGATACTCTTCCTCTACCGTGCGCCCAGTCGCCTCGGCTCCCCGAACGAGTGCCTCGAACAGCGTTTCGTCAATGCGACGCATCGATAGATTTGCCATCCTGACTTCCCCTGCTCACGTCCCGATCACACAGCGCCATGCATGATAGCGACGCGTGTCCGTTCCGCCATCCGGACCAATCGGCCAAAGTCCACACCGCCTCTTGCGTGGCGCGGCGTTCTTCTTCATGATCGCTGCAAAGGGCTGCGGCGTGGGCGCTGCCTGCTGCGGATTTACCCTCGGTTCCATCGCGCGCCGCCCCTGTTTGCCGGCATGTTTGCTTCTCTATACCGGCTGCGCGCCACGCTTGGCGGTGCGCCACACCGGAAAGACGATCAAGGAGACTGCAATGTGGTATTTCAGCTGGATTCTCGGCATCGGCGTGGCCCTCGGCTTCGGCATCATCAATGTGATGTGGCTCGAAACCAACGGCAATTTCGCACGTGATCCGTTGCGCGCCGACGCGCAAGGCACCCCCCCGGATACCCGCGAGGACGCGCCTTCGTGACCCGTCTGGTTTTCATCTGCGGTCACGCGGGCACCGGCAAGACCACGTTGGCAAAGAAGCTGATCGGCCCGCTGATGGACGCGAGCGCCTCGCCCTTCTGCCTGCTCGATAAAGATACGCTGTACGGCAGCTACAGCGCAGCCGTCATGGGCGTGCTGACCGGCAATCCGAACGACCGCGACAGCCCGCTTTTCCTGCAGCATCTGCGCGACGCGGAGTATCGCGGCCTGCTCGATACCGCTCGCGACAATCTCGAACTCGGTGTGAGCGCGCTGGTGGTCGGTCCGCTCTCGCGCGAAGTTCGCGAGCGGCGCCTGTTCGATCGCGCCTGGCTGGGTGTCGGTGCGAATGTGGCGCTGCAGGTGGTGTGGGTCTATACGTCGGAGGAAGTGGCGCATCGGCGGATCGTCGATCGCGGCAATCCGAACGATGCGTACAAGCTCGCGCATTGGGACGAGTATCGGCAGCGCCGCTTCGTGCCGAGCGGCGAAATCTGCGAAGACCTGTTGATGTTCGACAATACCGCGCCGACTCACGCGGACTATGAAGCGTTGCTCGCGCGGATCGTAGGCGAACCGGAGCTATAGGGGACGATGTCGCCGCCAATGGCGGCGTAGCATCGCCGGCTCAAAAAAACGCCCCGCTTGACGGGGCGTTCGAGTGGCCCTCTGCGGGGCTTGCTTCGTTGCTCGCGGCAGACTCCAGCGCGCTGCCGCACGGCCCTCGGTGATGAGCCTCGATACGCGTCAGGGCGATCGCAACAGCTTATACCGTCGCCATCGCGTCCAGCGACTGCCCTTCATACAACTGGCCGAAGCGGTTCGCAAGGAAGTCGCGCAGCGACACCTGCTCCTGGCGCACAAAACCGCTTTGCGGCAGCTTCTTCTCGCGGAACAGATCGAGCACCGCGCACATCGCGCCGGCCGTGGTGATCTGGATCGCGCTCATCGCCACGCCGCACACCGTCTTCGCGAAAATCTTGCGGGTGAACACCTCCTGCACCAGTTGACCGTCGCGCATACCGCTCACCGTGATGAACACCAGCACGACGTCCTGGGCGGTCGACGGCACCGCACGGCGCATGATGGTCTTGAGCGTATCGCGGTCGCTGGAAAGGCGCAGATCTTCGAGCAGGAACTGCATCAGGTTGCGGTGGCCCGGATAGCGCACCGACTTGTAGTCGAGCGATTCGACCCGCCCGGACAGCGTTTCGCACAGCGTGCCGAGGCCGCCTGACGTGTTGAAGGCTTCGTATTCGGTGCCGTCGAGCGAGAAATGTTCGAGGCCTTCGAGCGGCTGCACCCACTGCGTACGGCTGTCGCGGATCGCCTCGCAGGGTTGGCAATACTCGTTGATCAGTCCGTCGACGCTCCACGTCAGGTTGTACTTCAGCGCATTGGTCGGGAACTCCGGCAGCGCACCGACGCGCATCTTGACGTCGCGGATTTCCGTGAAGCGGTTCGCCAGTTCATGCGCGGCGATGCCGATAAAACCCGGCGCCAGACCGCACTGCGGCATGAAGGCGTGATCGGCATCGTCGGCGATCGCGCGGATCGCGTGAGTGGCACGCACGTCTTCGGTCAGATCGAAATAGTGGACGCCCGCGCCCTTGGCCGCCGACGCGACATTCACCGCGAGGTAATACGGCAGCGCGTTGACGAGCGCATCGAAACCTTGCACGGCGGCGCGCAGCGCGGCGGCATCGGCGGAATCCACGCGGCGGGTCGGGATGCCCTGGGCGGCGAGCTTGTCGAGCGCGTGCTGATCGCGGTCGAACGCCACGACGTCGTAGTCGCCGGTCTCACGCAACATGTGGGCAATGGTGTGACCGATCAAACCTGCGCCAACGATGGCTACTTTCATGCGCTTCTCCTTTTTTTCGACCGGAGTTGGCGCTTTAGCTGTCGACCAGAGTTCGCGCTTGAGCGCGTTACTCTGGTCCCATGCAAAGCACTTACTCCGGTCCCATTCTGTGTGTTGTCTCGAGTTTGGGAAGTGCGCGGCGCTTAAGCGCCGCGCCCGGCGGGCTGAACCCTTGAGAGACAGTTTAGGGAGAAGCAAAAACAGTTCATACGCACAAAATGCTGCGGTATGACCATGAAGTTCGACGTTATGACGAAGCGGTCAGTCGATATGTCGAAAACACGTTAAAACGGTGTAAAAGCCGGACCCCTCCGGTCACACCATCCCCCGATCGATCTTGCGCGCCAGAATGATCGAGGTCGTCGTCCGCTCTACACCTTCGAGGCCGCCGATCTGGTCGAGCAGATCGTTGAGCCGGTCGGGCGAATCGGCGCGCAGCCACGCGACATAGTCGAACTCGCCGCTCACTGCGCATAGCAGCTGCACCTCGGGCATCTTGCCGAGGCGCTTCTGCACCGCCGGCCCAAACTTCGGCGCGATGATGATGCCGACGTACGCATAGATGCTCGAGTCGAGCACGTCCTGGCCGAGCCGCACGCTATAGCCTGCGATCACGTTGCTGCGTTCGAGCCGCGCGATGCGCGCGATCACGGTGGTACGCGCCACGTCCAGCTGGCGCGCGAGATTGGCGACGCTTTCGCGGGCGTTGGCTTGCAGCAGCGCAACGAGGTTGCGGTCGAGGTCGTCGAGTTGGTCGAGGCGCGGAGGTCTCATCGAGGGCAGAAGAAGTTGGTCGGTAATGGAGCGGATTATCGCGCGTCTTCCGCATCGCGCGGCGCGCAAAGAAGCAGCGAACAGCAAGCAGTGGCAAGCAGCGGCAAGCCGCGCGCTCACACGCCGAACCGCTCGATCACGAAATCGATGAAGGTGGTGAGCTTGGGCGTCGCCCGGCGATCGCGCGGGTAGATCAGATGGACGGGCGCGCCGTCTGGCAGATAGTCCTCGAGCACGGACACCAGCTCGCCGCTGGCAATCTCCTTGGCGAGCAGCGCTTCGGGCTGCAGCACCAGACCGAAGCCGCGCAACGCGGCGACCTTCAGCGCCTGGCCGTTGTTCGCCCGAAACCGCCCGGCGCGCAGCGGGTTTTCGTCGGCGGTTTCGCCGCCGAGCCGCCACAAGCCCTCGCGGCCCCAGTCGAGAAAACCCAGGCACTCGTGCCGCGCAAGGTCGGCCGGTGTGCGCGGCGTGCCGGCGCGCTGCAGATACGCCGGCGACGCGCACGCGCGCATCCGGTACGGCTTCAACGGCCGCGCGACAAAACTCGAATCCGGCAGATGGCCGATTCGCACCGACGCATCGAAACCCTCCTCCACCAGATCGATCACGCGATTCGACAAATCCAGTTCGAGGATCACGTCCGGCCACGCGGTCAGATAATCGGTCATCGCCGGAGCGAATACTTCGACGCCGTAGGTCAGCGGCGCCGTCACTTTGAGCACGCCGCGCGGCGCGGCCGCCATCGCCTCGGCGAGCGACTCCGCCTCCTTCACGTCCGCCAGAATCCGCTTGCACTGATCGTAATACTGACGGCCGATCTCCGTCAGGCTTTGACGGCGCGTGGTACGCGTGAGCAGCCGCGTCGCGAGCCGGGTTTCGAGCGAGCGGATGTGTTTGCCCACCATCGCCGACGAAATGTCGAAACGCTCGGCCGCTGCCGTCAGGCTGCCGGCATCGACCACCGCGACGAAGATTTCCATGCTGACGAATTTATCCACCGGCTATTTCCTGTTCGTTTCGGTTGTAAGCGTTTGTCGCACAAGAGCCGCATTGTAGGGATATCGTGATACTAATAGCGGCGACGGCGAAGCGGTCAGCCGCCCGCCCTGGATCGCCCGAGGGTTGACGCGCAGCGTGCCACCCGCCTTGCGCGCCTTGTCCCGATACGAACAGACAACAGGAGTTCCGATGAAAAAAACACTGGTTACGCTGGCCTGCGCACTCGCCATGAGCGGCGCATTCGCACAAACTTCCGCGCCCGCTTCGGCACCGGTGAGCGCCGCCGCTTCGGTATCCGCTGCTAAAGCGGGCCACGAGCGCAATGTCGAAGACCGTATCGCTTATCTGCACACGCAGTTGAAGATCACTTCAGCGCAGGAACCGCAATGGAACGCGTTCGCCGATGTCATGCGCAACAACGGCCAGACGATGGGCCAGCTGTTTGAGCGACGCAAGGCTGCCACGAACCTGTCCGCGGTGGACGATATGAAGCAGTACGCGACTATCGCGCAGGCTCATGCGGACGGCATGAAAAAACTGGTCGACGCGTTTGATCCGCTGTATAGCAGCTTTTCGCCGGATCAGAAGAAGCTTGCTGACGTGACGTTCCGTCAGCCTGGCGGCGCGATGGGTGGTGGGCATCGGCATCACGGCAAGGGTGCCGGCAAGCAGACGCCGGCTGATGATGCAGGTGCGCAGTCTTAAGGGTTGGGGTTTGCGCGCGGATTGAGGTTTGCGCGGGCAGCGTCGAAAAACCTCAATCCCCGAATCGATCTGGCATGATGCGAGTACTCGGGCTCATCAGCGCATGAGCGCATGGCCCTGACGCTGTCTTTCCAACACCCTCACCCACTCGCTTCATGACCGAACTCAAAAACCTCGACCTGCGTACCGACGCAGCCACTCAACGCGTCGTCAAAAACGAAATCGTCGGTGTGGAATTCGCCGCCGCCGAAGGCGAATTGATGAGCCTCGAAGGCCCGAACCGTTATGCTCGCGGCGATGCGCTGATTACAGGCTCGACAGGCGACCGCTGGGTAGTGTCGCGCGAACGCTTCGACGCCAAATACGTACCGGCGGATGGCGCGCTCGCGCACGGCGAGCCGGGCGCTTACCGGAACCGTCCGGCGGTCGTGTTGGCCAAGCAGATGAATGAAGCGTTCTCGCTCGCCCGCTCGGCAGACGGCGGCGACGTACTGCAAGGCGCAGCCGGCGACTGGATCATGCAATACGCACCCGGCGACTACGGCGTGGTGCAGGCCGCGCGCTTCGCGAAAGTCTATCGGCGCGCGGACTGACGCCCGCGAGCGTCAATCAACGCTCCCCCGTCAAGCAAACTCATCCCCCAAATCTACGGTGACCTCGCGCGGCACCGTCTCGCCGTTCGCGTACTGCTCTTCGAGCGAGCCGATGCTCGCTTCGACATACGCCCGCAGCACCGCGAAACTCCGGCCGCGCAGCCGCGCCGGCAACGCACGATAGCGCGCCCACGCGGCCGGCGCGATCACCACGTTCATCACGATGCGGCGCGCGGCCGCGCCGAAACGCATGGCGACCCAGTGAATCGCCAGCGTCGGAGTGCCTTCGTCGGCGGGGCGCTGCACGAACTGGGTCTGCTCGGGGAACAGATCGCTGATGACGCGCGCCAGTTCCTCGAACTCGGGATTCGCGCAGTCGTATTGGTAAGCTTCCATGAGGGGTCGAAGATTAGAAATTCGTCGATGATACGCGCAGCGATCGACGCGACAGCGTAATCACGCTGCCAAGGCCGGCCGCCGGAACACTTTGACGACCAAGCCGGCGACGACGAGCGCCCCCAGCGCGTACGCTCCGTCGACCGCCGCGAGCGGCACGAGGTTCGCCTGGAATAGCGCGGCGGGCACGTCGACCAGCGCGTGCAGAACGATTGCCAGCGGCAGGATACCTCGCCAGCCCGCCCGCACGCCGCGCCACATCAACACCGACAGACCGATCTGGAACACCAGGGCGGCCACCCGTTCGAGCGCGAAAATGCCGGCCGTCTGCGGGCTCAGACTGGCAAGAATCAGGTGAATGCGCATCAGCGAGTCGGCCGGCAGATTGTTCAGGTAACCGTCGAGCGCGCCGCGATTTTCGAAGACTGCGAACAGGATCCACTGCACCTGTATCAGCACGCCGACGAGCCACGCTTCGGCGCCGCCGTGGCCAAGGCCGTAAGTGAGCGCGCTGCCGTCGCCCGCGACTTCGGCAGCGGATGCCGCAACGGATGCCGGTCTTGCGGCCGCGCGTCTGAGCATCAGGCGCATGCCGATGAAACGCCCCACTTCCTCGCAGATACCCGCGACCAGCGCGCCGTACATCACGAATGCCAGCGGATTCGACAGGAAGGTGGCCGTCGCCTCGTTCCGAAGCAGCAGGTAGTCGTTCAGCGCGCGCTCGATCACCATCGCGAATAGCGCGAACACGGCGATGCCGACAATCGCGTCGCGCGGGTTCAGCCCGAGCGGCCGGCGTAGACGGCGATACAGAATGAACGGTAAGGCGGCGACCAACAGCGTCGCGAGGGCGAGGCACGAGAGGGTAAGCGGTGCAACAACCATGAGTTTCCTTGCGATGACCGGCGCACCCGCTGCGCGCCGCAGCCCGCATGATCGCAGATGAGCGCGAAGTCAGCGCAAAGTCGAGGCGCGGACGATCAATTCGCCTGGCAGCAGGCAGTCGCGCGCCGTGGTCTGGACACCCTCGATGCGCTCATGCAGGAACTCGACCGCGCGGTAGCCGATCTCGTAGGTCGGCTGGCGGATCGTCGTGATGCCGGTCAATTCGGCCCACTCCGGGTCGTCGATCGACAACAGCGCGACGCGGGCTTGCCAGTCCGCGCCGTAACGCGCTTTCAGATGCAGCGCGAGGCGCAACGCGACCGGCGCATTGGCCGCGAACAAGGCGACGCGGCCCGGCTTGCACGCACGGCCGCCATCGCTCGCCGCCGCGTCCAGCGCGTGATCCAGCTCGGCGAGACTGCGCTCGAGCGCCGCAGGATCGGCAAGATTCAGCACCAGCGTATGGCCTCGCGCGCCGCCCTTCCCACCCTTCCCGCCTGGTGCTTGTTGGCCGCTCATCACCTCGCGGAACGCCGCCTCGCGCAGTTGCCGCGAGCTGACCTGTTCGAACGGCTGCACGACAAACCAGATCTCGTCGAAGCCGTTGTCAAGCAGATGCCGCGTACCGAGCTCGACCGCCGCGCGGTTGTCCAACCCGACCATGTCGGCGACGAGGCCGTCCACCATACGGTCGACCAGCACCGCCGGAATCCCGCCGCCGCCCACCGGCCGCAGCGTTTCTTCCCGCACGCCGAGCGCGTTGACGATGACGCCTTCCACGCGATAGGTGGTCAGCAGCTGCAGATAGCGCCGCTCCATTTCGACTTCGTTGGCCGCGTGGCAGATCAGCGGCATCAGCCCGAGCGCGTGGCACGCCGCTTCGACGCCTTGCAGCACTTCGACCGTGTACGGATTGGTCAGGTCGGCGAGCAGCATGCCGATCAGCCGGTTGCGGCCACGCTTGAGGCCGCGCGCCATCTGGTTCGGCTGATAGTCGAGCCGTTCGATCGCCGCCTCGATGCGCGCGCGCAACTCCGGCGACAGCACACTCATCTCGCCGTTCAGATAGCGCGAGATGCTGGTCTTGCCGGTACCGGCTTCGCGCGCGACGTCGGTGATGGTCGCGCGGCGCGGGATGGCAACGGGTGTCGTGCTCATGTGCGCGTCACTCCTATGCGTCTCATCGACCCAAAACTTCGCGGTTGACGATATGGGTGGCGAGCGTGCCGTCGAGCGCGGCGACGAGATTTTCCGCAGCGTTGCGCGCCATCGCATGGCGGGTTTCGTGGGTCGCCGAGCCGATGTGCGGCAGCGCGACCACGTTCGGCATGTTCAGCAGCGGCGAATCGGCCGGCAGCGGTTCTGTCTCGAACACGTCGAGACCCGCGCCGAGGATGGTGCCGTTTTGCAGCGCCTCGATCAGCGCCTTTTCATCGACCGTGGCGCCGCGCGATGCATTGATGAGAATCGCGCTCTTCTTCATCGACTCGAGCTCCGCCGCGCCGATCAGGTGCCTCGTCTCGGGCGTCAACGGCACTTGCAGACAGACGAAGTCCGCGCTCGCGAGCAGCTCCGGCAACTCGACGCGCCGCGCGCCGTACGCCTGTTCCGCCTGCAGGTTCGCGGCCCGGTTCGTGTACAGCACCTTCATGTTGAAACCGAGCGCCGCGCGGCGCGCGACCGCGCTGCCGATCCGTCCCAACCCGATGATGCCGAGCGTCTTGCCCTGCACATCCACGCCGAACAGCGCCGGTCCGATGCTGCGCTGCCAGTTGCCCGCCTTCACCCACTGCGCGAGTTCGACCACCCGGCGCGCCGACGCGAGGATCAGCGAGAACACCGTATCGGCGGTGGATTCGGTCAGCACGTCCGGTGTGTGCGCAAGCAGGATGCCGCGGCGCGTCAGATCGGCGACGTCGAACTGGTCGAAGCCCACCGACACGGTCGACAATGCCCTCAGCCGGGTCGCGCCTTCGAGCATCGCCGGCGTGATCTTCACGCTCGAACCGATGCCGCCATCCGCGTCTTTCAACGCGGCGACGAACGTGTCGTGCTGGGCGGGGTCGACCTGCACGACTTGCGCATGCTGTTGCAGATACGCGAGCACGTCTTCGGGCAGCGCCTTCCAGGCAACGATTTTCCTCATCAGCTTATTTTCCTTGCAACGGTGTAGCGAGCACGGGCGCAGTCAACGGCTGCGGCTGCGGTTTGACGATCAGCGTCAGGATCACCGCGGCCACCAGCGCCGCGCTCATGAACGCATAGGATGCCGCAGGCGAGCCCGTCGCGCCATTCAGATAGCCGACCACGTACGAGCCGACGAACGAACCGAGCGCCCCCATGCTGTTGATCAGCGCCATCGCGCCGCCCGCGACGTTCTTCGGCAGCAACTCCGGCACGATCGCGAAGAACGGTCCGTACGGCGCGTACATCGCGGCGCCGGCGATCACCAGCAGCGCGTACGAGATCCAGAAGTGCGTCGAGCCGAGCGCGTACGACGCCGCGAACGCCGCCGCGCCGATCAGCAGGAACGGCCACACGAACACTTTGCGGCGGTTGAGTTTATCCGATGCCCACGACGCGGCAAGCATCGCGATCGTCGCAGCCAGATACGGCAGCGCCGAGAGCCAGCCGGTTTCGACCATGCCGAGCGTCGAACCGTTCTTCAGGATCGACGGCAGCCACAGCACGAAACCATACACGCCGATGCTCCAGCAAAAATATTGCGCGCACAGCTTGATCACCGCGGGTGTGCGGAACGCTTCGCTGTAGTTGCGCACCGGCTTGATCGCAGCCTGTTCGGCGCGCAGCGTTTCGGCGAGATCGTCCTTTTGCTGCTGCGTGAGCCACGACACCTGCTGCGGCTTATCCTTCACGATGAACCACCAGCACACGGCCCACAGGATCGCGGGCGCGCCCTCGGCGATGAACATGTGACGCCAGCCAAACGAGTGCACCAGATAGCCGGACACCACCGACATCCACAGCACCGTCACCGGATTGCCGAGAATCAGGAAGGTGTTGGCGCGCGAGCGCTCGCGCCTCGTGAACCAGTTGCTGATGAAGATCAGCATCGCGGGCATCACCGCGGCTTCGACCACGCCGAGCACGAAGCGGATCACCATCAGCGACGGAATATTGCTGACCATCCCGGTCAGCGCCGCGCAGCCGCCCCACAGGATCAGGCTCCAGAACACCAGTTTCTTGACGCTGCGCCGTTCCGCGTAGATCGCGCCCGGAATCTGGAAGAAGAAATAGCCGAGAAAGAACAGCGCGCCGATCAGCGACGACAGCCCTTTGCTGATGCCGAGATCCTGATTGATGCCGGCGGCCGACGCAAAACCGTAGTTCGCGCGGTCGAGATAAGCGAGGCTATAGGTGATGAATACGATCGGCATGATCGTCCACCAACGGCGAATCGCAAGCGATGAAGTCATGGGTGTCTCCTTACTGCTGCCCGAATCAATGATGAGGGGTTTGGGGGCGCTGTCCGAGCGCTCTTGTCGTTATCGAATTCGTTGCGTGCGCCGCCGGACGGTCAGGCTGCGGTCACAATCGGCGATGGATCGGCAAGTGCCTTCGCATCGCAGAGTTCCAGCGCGTCGAGTTCCGCGCGGCTCGGCAGGCCTTCGGAGTCGCCGATCACCTGAATCGCCAGCCCGCCGATCCGGTTGCCGCGCGCCACCGCTTGCGGCAGCGGCCTGCCTTCGAGCAGCGCGCTGATCACGCCGACGGCGAAACCGTCGCCCGCGCCCACCGTATCCACCACTTTCGCGACCGGCTTGCACACGACCACGCCGGCGTCGTCGGCGGTACGGAAGTACGCGCCTTGCGCGCCGAGCTTGATGATCACGCCGCGCGCGCCGTGGTCGAGATAGAAACGCGCAATGTCGTCCGGCTTCGTGTAGCCGGTCAGAATCTCGCCTTCGCCGATGCCCGGCAGCACCCAGTCGGCCAACGCCGCCAGCGCATTCAGACCTTCGATCATCGCGGCGCGCGACGGCCAGAGCGTCGGGCGAAGGTTCGGATCGAACGAAATCGTCTTACCGGCCGCGCGCATTTCACGCGCCAGATGAAACGCGAGTTCACGCGAGCTTGCCGAGATCGCCGGCGCCACGCCGGTCAGATGCAGGTGACGCGCGGACAGCACGTAATCCGCTGCGTAGTCGGCCAGCGACAGGTGGCTCGCGGCCGAGCCCTTGCGGAAGTATTCGATCGCCGGATCGCTGCCGTCGTCGCATTTCGACTTCAACTGGAAGCCGGTTGGGTAGCGCTCGTCGGTGGTGACGCAGCGCTGGTCGATACCTTCTTTGCTCAGGGTGTCGCGCACGTACTGGCCGAACGAATCGTTGCCGACACGGCTCATCCAGCCGACCCTGAAACCGAGCCGCGCAAGACCAATCGCCACGTTCAGATCGGCGCCCGCGACACGCTTCGTGAACTGCCCGACGCCGGCGAGCGGGCCGGTTTCGGCGGCCACGAACATGGCCATCGCTTCGCCGTAGGTGACGACGTCGAGTGCTGCGGGAATCCGGGTTGTCTCGTTCATGCCTGCTCCTGCGTTCTTCTGCTGCGGGTTCTCGTCTGCTGTGCTCTCTTCTGCTGTGCTCTCTTCTGCTGTGCTCTCTTCCGCTGCGTGTTTTTTTACTGTGTGTCTTTTACTACTTGTCTTTTGTCGTTCCCTCCGGTTCTACGAGCCACTCAAGCAGCGGCCAGCCACGCGACGTAATGCGCCGCGTCGGCCTCGATGCGCGTGGCATCGAAGGGAAACTCGATGGCGCGCGGCACATGGGGCGGCAAGCTGGCGAGCACCGCCGCGAACTGCGCGTCGTCCGCGGCCGGCGCGCTCGCTAAGCGGCGCGTGCCCTCGCCGTTCATCGTCTTGCAATGAACGTATTCGACATGCGCCGCAAGTTGCTGCGCGGCGTCGAGCGGCGCGACACCGCGCCACAACCAGTTGCCGACGTCGAACGTCATGCCGAGCACGCCGGCGTGTCCTTCGCGCGCCAACGCATCGAACAGGCCGACGAATTGCGCGAGCGAACCGCCCTGTTCCAACTGGCCGTTTTCGACGACGAGCCGCGGGCTCATCCCGCGCACGCAGGCAGCGATCGCCGCGGCATTCGCATGCGCGGCAAAGCCGCCGAGTTGCAATTTCACAAAACGCGCGCCGAGTGCCGTGGCCTCGATCAAGGCGAGACGCAAGGCGTAGACATCGAGCACGCCTTCGGGCGTGTAGAGGCACTCTGGCGTCGAGTAAACCGACCACAAGCCGAGTTTCGCCATTGCGTTGCCCAGCGAGCGCAGCGCTTCAACCGAGGCGTCGGCATCGCTCGCGAACAACTCGCGGCGCACCTCGAAACCGCCGGCGCCAGCCGCCGCGCTCACGCTCGTCCACTTCGCGTGGCCGCCGGCGCGAACCGCGTCCATCCCGAATGCACTTGCGACAATCACCACATCAGCCATGTCAGCCATGTCGAATTTACCCAGCCTTGTTTTCGTTTCGGCGTATGGAACCGGTTCCAAATCGCGATCTAAAAAAAGCGCCATTGCGCTTTGATGTGCGAATGGTGCGCCGAGGCGATAGGAGTGCACCATAGTGGAAATCCCCAGGCGCCAGCCTGTGCGGCTAGCTTGGGACGCCGGATTGGGCCGTCGGCCTTGGTCGCCAGCCTTGGTCGCGAGCCTTGGGCCAGCGTGGGACGCCGAGTGACGCCGAGCAGGAACGCCCGAGGCCCGGCGATCAGGCCCCGTCCGCCAGACACAGCGCGAGAAACTGCTGCAACACCCGCGAGGGTGCGCTCGCGTGCGGCACCAGAATCGACAGCCGCCGCGTCAACGGCTCGGGGCTCAGCGAGAACAGGCACAGCGCGCCGTCTTCATGCCGCATCGACATCGCCGAGACGAAGCCGATGCCCATGCCCGCTCGCACCGCTTCCTTGACGCCTTCGACCCCGGCAATTTCCAGCGCCACGCGCATCGGCACGCCGGCCCGCGCAAACGCGCGCTCGACGATCTGCCGCACGCCGGAGCCGGCTTCGCGCAACACCAGCGGATGTGCGCCGAACGCCGCCAGCTCCACCCGACCGCCCTCGCCGCCCTCGCCGGTCGCGCCGCCCAGCTGCGCGAGAGGATGCGTGCGCGGCATGATCGCGACGATCTCGTCCTCGCGCCACGCGTGCACCGCGGTGTCCGGCGGCAGATCCGAGCCGACCGGCCCTTCGATCAGCGCGATGTCGACCGAATCGAGCGCGCCGACGATTTCCGTGGTGTTGCCGTCCGCGGTATGCAACGACACGTCCGGATAGCGGCGATGAAAGTCGGCAATCAGGTAGGGCAGCAGATAACTGGCCGGCGTGGTGCTCGCGCCGATGCGCAAGGTGCCCTGCTCCATGCCGCGCAACGCGTCGCGGTACGCGTGCGCCTGGCGCCACGTGTCGCGCAGCCGCGTGGCGTAGCTGGCGAGTTGCTCGCCGGCGGGCGTGAGCCGCACGCCGCGGCCGTCGCGCTGGTACAGCGGCTCGCCGAATTCGTCCTGCAACTGCCGCAATTGCCCGGACACCGCCGGCTGCGACAGATGCAACGCGACCGCGGCCCGGCTGATATTGCGATGCTCGGCGACAGTGGCGAATGTTATAAGTTGATCCGGGGTCATGATGGTTAATGTATCAGTCCATCCGATACTTTACATTCTAAATCATGATTTTTCATATCGATATATCTAATTTAGGATTAGGCCCATCGAATCACGACAGTCACAGAAGGGCACTACACCATGTCCACCGCTCATCTCACCGCCACTACCGCATCGACCGAGTCTTCGACCCGCGGCCAACTCAACGGCATCCTGTTCGTTGCGCTGTTCGCCGCCGCCGTGACCCGTATCGCGTCGATTCCAGCCATCGCCGGTCTGGGTTTGAGTCCGTTGATCGTCGGCATCGTGGCGGGCGCCGTCTATGGCAACGCGCTGCGCGACGGCATGCCCGCAAGCTGGGCGGCCGGCGTCAACTTCTCGGCGCGCAAGCTGCTGCGCATCGCCGTCGCGTTCTTCGGCCTGCGCGTGAGCTTGCAGGAAATCGCCCAGGTCGGTCTGCCTGGCCTCGCGGAATCGGTGCTGATCGTGGTGAGCACCCTTGTCATCGGCACGTGGGTCGGCATGAAGACCATGAAGCTCGATCGCGACACGGCGCTCCTGACCGCGGCGGGCAGCGCGATCTGCGGTGCGGCGGCCGTGCTCGCCTTCGAATCGACGCTGCAATCGAAGCCGCACAAGAGCGCCATGGCGGTCGGCAGCGTGGTGCTGTTCGGCACGCTGTCGATGTTCCTCTACCCGGTGCTGTTCAAGGCAGGCTGGCTGCATCTCGACACGGTCGGCGCGGGCCTCTTTTTCGGCGGCACGATTCATGAAGTCGCGCAGGTGGTCGGCGCAGCCAGCAATGTGAGCCCGGAAGCGACCCATGTCGCGACCATCGTCAAGATGACCCGCGTGATGCTGCTGGTGCCGGTGCTGCTGGCGATCGGCATGTGGGTGAACCGCTCGGCGCGCCGCACATCGGCATCCACTTCAGCGACGGCACACGACGGCGCACGGCACGCACCGCGCAAGCTGGCGATTCCCTGGTTCGCACTCGGCTTCCTCGCCTTCGTCGTGGTCAATTCGCTGCATGTGTTGCCCGACACCGCGACGAACACGCTGAATACGCTCGACACCTTCGCGCTGACGATGGCCATGACCGCGCTCGGCATCGAAACCCGCATCTCGCAGATCCGTCAGGCCGGGCCTCGCGCGTTGACCACAGGACTGATCCTGTACGTGTGGCTGACTGCCGGTGGACTGGGGATCACGTGGACTGTCCAGCGCCTGTTCGGTTAAGCCGCCCTTGTCTGCCAACCCACCCCGCCGCGCGCGGGGTTTTGCGCATTCAGGAGAACAATCCGACATGCTCGCGCGGCATACTGGCTGCTGACGTCACTGCTGACGTAACGCGTTCACGCAAACCCGTTCATGCAACCGGAGTGAGGATCGACCGATGAGCCTGGAACTTTACTATTGGGACGGCTTGCAAGGCCGCGGCGAATTCGTGCGGCTCGCGCTGGAAGAGGCCGGCGCCGACTATGTGGAAGTGGCGCGCGGCAAGAAGGCCGAGGGCCTCGGCACGAGCGCGATGATGTCGGTGATGAAGAGCGCCGCCGAACCGTATCCGCCGTTCGCGCCGCCGTTTCTGAAAGACGGCGATCTGGTGATCTCGCAGACCGCCAACATCCTGTTCTACCTCGGCCCGCGCCTGAACCTGGCGCCTGCCGTCGAGAACTTGCGCTACGTCGCCAACGGCTTGCAACTGACGATCGCCGACGTCGTCACCGAAGCGCACGACACGCATCATCCGCTCGCCTCCGGCCTCTACTACGAAGAGCAGAAAGACGCCGCAAAACTGCGCGCGCACGACTTCATCGACAATCGGATTCCGAAGTTCATGAAGTACTTCGAGCGCGTGCTCAAGCAGAATCCGGCCGGCGCCCAGTTCATGGTGGGCGACGCGCTGACTTACGTCGACCTGTCGATGTTCCAGCTGATCGACGGCCTGCTGTATGCGTTTCCACGTGCGCTCAAGCGGTTCGGCGAACACTATCCGCGCCTCGCCGCGCTGCACGACGCGGTGATGGCGCGGCCGAACATCGCCGCGTATCTCGAGTCCGACCGGCGCATCGCACATAACGAAGCCTGCATCTTCCGGCACTACCCCGAACTCGACAAGGCGGCGGCTTGATCCGCGCCGCCCGCCTGCGCTCGCCGGCCGCATCGCGCCCGCTTACGATAGCGGACGCGACGCTGCTGCCGCGCGCGCTTTTCCTCCACCCATCACGCCCTCTACTGCCGACGTGCTTTCATTCCTGCTGAAGCTGCGCACCCGCGCCCAACGCCTGTTCCGCCTTTCCGATGCCCACACGATGCTGGTCTGGTCGGTGGTGGTCGGCGTCGCAGGTGCGTTCGCGACGTTCCTCTTTCGCGAAGGCATCGCGCTGCTGCAACTCGCGGTGTCCGGCGAGTCCGGCAGTTTCGTCGAAATGGCGCGCGGCTTGCCGTGGACCGTGCGCGTCTGGCTGCCGGCCGCGGGCGGCCTGATCGCCGGCGTCTTTCTGCTGATCGCGCAGCGTTACGCCGACAAGTGCAATCACGTCGACTACATGGAAGCGGTCGCGATCGGCGACGGCGTGGTGCCGGTGAAGCTGAGCTTGTGGCGCAGCGTGTCGTCGCTGTTCACGATTTCGAGCGGCGGCTCGATTGGCCGCGAAGGTCCGATGGTGCAACTGGCTGCGCTGGCCGCGTCGCTGATCGGCCGCTGGGTGCATTTCGATCCGCCGCGTCTGCGGCTCCTGGTCGCGTGCGGCGCCGCGGCCGGGATTACCTCCGCTTATAGCGCGCCGATTGCCGGCGCGTTTTTCGTCACCGAAATCGTGCTCGGCTCGATCGCGATGGAAAGCTTTGGGCCGGTAGTGGTCGCGGCGGTGGTCGCCAATATCACGATGCGTGAATTCGCGGGCTACAAGCCGCCGTACGAGATGCCCGTGTTCCCGCCGGTGACGGGCGTCGAAGTGCTGTTGTTCGTCGCGCTCGGCGTACTGTGCGGCGCGGCCGCGCCGCAATTCCTGCGGCTACTCGATGTCTCGAAGGCGGGCTTTCGCAAGCTGCCGTTGCCGCTGCCGGTGCGGCTCGCGCTCGGCGGCCTCGCGGTCGGCATTCTCTCGGTGTGGTCGCCCGAGGTGTGGGGCAATGGCTATAGCGTGGTCAACTCGATTCTGCACTCGCCGTGGACCTGGGGCGCGCTCGTCCTCGTGCTGGTGTTCAAGCTCGTCGCCACTGCGGCCACCGCCGGTTCCGGCGCGATCGGCGGCGTGTTCACGCCGACGCTCTTCGTCGGCGCGGTGGTGGGCTCGCTGTTCGGGCTGGGCATGCATGCGCTGTGGCCGCACGGCACCTCGGCGCCGTTCGCGTATGCGATGGTCGGCATGGGCGCGTTTCTGGCCGGCGCCACCCAGGCGCCATTGATGGCGATCCTGATGATCTTCGAAATGACGCTCAGCTATCAGGTCGTGCTGCCGCTGATGCTGTCGTGCGTGGTCGCCTATTTCGTGTCGCGTGCGATTGCGAAGACTTCGATGTACGAAATCACGCTGCGCCGCAATCGCGAGGAACAGGAACGCTCGCAGTTGCGCGCGACGCAGATGCGCGAGCTGATCCGTCCCGCCGAAACCGTGGTGCCGCCCAATGCGACCGTGCACGACATGACGCGCGTGTTCCTCGAATATCCGGTGAAGTATCTGTACGTTGCCAACGAGTCCGGCGCGTTTCTCGGCGTGGTCGCGCTGAAAGACATCACGTCCGATCTGCTGGACGAGCGCGACACCGCCGCGAAAACCGCCGCCGACTATTTGCAGCCGCATTTCGATGTGCTCACGCCCGACATGCCGCTCGGCGTTGCATTGCAGCACTTCCTGGCGTTCCAGGGCGAGCGGCTGCCGGTGATCGAAAGCACGGCGCAGCCGACGCTCGCGGGCGTGGTCTATAAGACCTCCCTGCTCGACGCGTATTTCCGTATGAATCCGACCCGCTAGTCCTGCGCTTCAATCAAGCCGCGCGTACCGTGCGGCGCCACGCCAACGGACACATCGCGAGCCGTGCAAAGCCCGCCAGATTCTCTACAATGGGAAAACGCTGCGGCGATTGCACGCAGCGCGCGTTACGCCAAGACGGGCGCACCGAGACGCCCGCCCTTCGATCGGAGCGAAGATGAGCGAACCGTCCCTCGATGCCGTGCGCCGCGATCAGGCGGGCTGGATTTTTCTGCATATCGAAGGCGAGCCGTATGATCGCGGCGAGCAGCACGGTCAGTTGCTCGCCACTGAAATCCAGAACGCGATCCGCACCGCCCGCTACCTCGCGAAGTGGGACACCGGCGAAGACTTCGACACCTTCGTCAACGCTGCCGTCTCGCAGTTCGCCAACAAACTCGACACCGAATTCGCCGACGAAATCCAGGGCATCGCCGACGGCGCGAAGCTGCCGTTCGCCGAGGTGCTGGCATGGAACGGCTACATGGATCTGCTGCAAAGCTGGTGGCCGACCCACGCCGCGCAGCAGCAACCGCGGCTCGGGCTGAAACCGTGGCGCGGGCGGCGCGGCCATCATTGCAGCGCGTTCATCGCCACCGGCAACGCCACGCGCGACGGCCGCATCGTGATGGCGCACAACTCGTGGGACCGCTACGCCGCGGGCGACGCGTTCAACGTGGTGTTCGACATCGTGCCGGATCGCGGCAACCGGATCCTGATGCAGGGTCTGCCCGGCTGCATCTCCAGCCTCACCGATTTCTGGGTAACGGCCGCCGGCCTGATGGTGACCGAAACCACCATCTCCAACTTTGTCGGCTACAACGCGGCGGGCGCGCCGGAGTTCTACCGCTCGCGGCGCGCGTCGCAGTACGCGAACAGCATCGGCGATTGGTGCGAGATGTTCGCGATCGCCAATAACGGCGGCTACGCGAACAGCTGGCTGCTCGGCGACACCAAAACCGGCGAGATCGCCCGCTACGAACTCGGGCTGCATTATTCCGGTTTCGAAAGCACCAGGGACGGTTTCTACAGCGGCTACAACACCGCGACCGATCTGAAGATCCGCAACCAGGAATGCATCGGCGAAGGCGAGGACTATACGGACGTGCGCAAGAACGGCGCGCGGCGCTTGCGCTTCATGCAACTGGAGGATATCCATCACGGCAAGATCGACGTCGAACTCGCCAAGCAGATGATCGCGGATCATCACGATGTCTATCTCGACCGCAACGACAACCCCTGCTCGCGCACCATCTGCGGCCATCTGGAACTGGACGACGCGCGCTTCGGCGGCTCCGATCACGGACCCTTCAATCCGTGGGGCGCCAACGACGGCAAAGTGGTCGACAGCGAAATGGCGCGCAATATGTCGTTCAGTGCGCGCTGGGGCCATCCGTGCGGGCGGCCATTCGACGCGCAGGCGTTCATGAAACGCCATCCGCAGTGGAACTGGCTCAACGGGTACATGCGCGACCGGCCATCGTGGCCCTGGACGCGCTTCGAGGTTTTGCGCTAGACGCCCGCCATTCTCCGCGCTGGGTCAACGAGCCGCGGCACGCCGCGCTGCCGCGCTAGGGTGTCGGCCGCGCCGTGCTGCGTCGCAGCACCCACCCGGCACGACCGTTCGCGACGGATCTGCCTTTTTCCTGCCATCATTTGAAATCGACAACTTGGTTTTGTCGCTTTTGCGCGGGCGTTGCGCAAAATTGCCATCTAAGATGATAGATGCAGGCCGGCCGCGAACAGCAGCGCCGTGCAAAGACTGGGCCGTCTTTTCGACGCGGGGACGACACAGCGCTTGCCAAGCCGCTAGCGTCGCATGAGCTTAGGAGGTCGGGCGATGAAAACCTCGACACTGATGACGATGGTGACGCTGTCGGCCTCGTGCTTTGCCGCGCCGGTTCACACCGGGCCCGACAGCACCACCGCCGGCAGCCTGGCCGAACGCGCCAACGCCGCCCCGGTCGCTCCCGCGGCGCCGGACGTCGCCGCCACGGACGACATCCGTCCGCAACAATGGCAACATATCGCGCTGCCCAAGTCGCGCCATCTGGACCGAAGCGTCGCCGGACAGAACGAGCATCTCCAGACTTGATACCCGGCGGCGTTCGGCAGGCGGGGTTTGCGCCGCCCCGGCGCGGGGCGGCAAACTTCAGGCGATGTCCAGCGGGCTCTCACCAGGTATTGAGCATTCGGCCAGCGGCGAAATTCACATCGAAGAGAAAAGAACAGGAGTGCTGCATGACCGCATCGGCTATTCCCGGCGAACCGATTGACCTGCAAATCGCCGACATACTGCGTGAAGTCCATTTCCCGGTCAACAAGGACGCGCTGGTCGACATCGCTCGCGAGGCGGGCGCCAGCAACGAGGTGTTGTCGATGCTCGACGGCTTGCCCGAGCAGGACTATGCGGACGTGGCATCCGTCACCCGTCTGATCGGCGGCAACTACGGGCCGGGTCTGGGCGCATGAACGGGGAGCCGGCGGCGCCGCTGGATTCGCCTTCATCTACCCGCTCGTCGACCCGGAAAGCGGGCGCCGACTGGATCTATCGCGCGCCGCAGTCGAGCGGCATCGAGCGTATCGAAGCCTTCTTTCATCGCGCCGCATACGACATGCACCGGCACGATACCTATGCGATCGGCCGCACGCTGGCGGGCGTGCAGAGTTTCCACTATCGCGGCAGCACCCGCAACAGCCAGGCGGGCGGCACGATGGTGCTGCATCCCGATGAGCCGCACGACGGCCAGGCCGGCACCGGCGAAGGCTTTCGCTACCGGATGATCTACGTCGACCCGGCGCTGTTCCAGGCGGCGCTGGGCGGCAAGCCGCTGCCGTTCCTCGAAGGCGGTTTGTCGAACGATCCGCGCCTCTTCGCCGCCACCGAAAGCCTGCTGCGGACGATGGATTGCGCGATCGACTCGCTCGAACAGGACGACGCGCTCTACGATCTGGCCATTGCGCTCGACACGGTCGCGGGGGCGCCGGCGACGCGCCGTCCGGTGGATTACCGCGCGGCGGAACAGGCACGCGAATACCTGCTGGCGTCGCTCGACAGCGCGGTCACGCTGGATGAACTGGCGGCGGCGAGCGGACGTGACCGCTGGAGTCTGTCGCGGGATTTTCGCGCGCTGTTCGGCACCAGCCCGCACCGCTACCTGACCATGCGGCGTCTCGATCTCGTACGGCGGCTCGCAGTTCAGGGCGTATCGCTCGCCGATGCATCGGCGGCGGCGGGCTTCACCGATCAGAGCCATATGACGCGGCACTTCAAGCGCGCATGGGGCGTGGCGCCGGCGCGCTGGCTGAAGATGCTGGGGTCTTTGACGACCGGCTGACAGCGAGCGCCTGAACGCCTCGCCAACTCTGCCGCCGCACCTATTGCCGCTCACGACGCGCGCGCACAAACGTACAAGACCGAACCGCGCCTCGCGCCCTACGCTCCCGCCTGACAGTTCTCGCTCAGGAGGCGCATCGCAATGTCGAACGATCAAGCAATCAAACAGCGTTGCCGCGGGCCGTACCGCGCCATCAATTTCGCCGAAAAGCTGAAACTCTTCGACGACCAATGGCAAGCGCGCGTTGTCGCGGAGATGAACGACTACCAGTTCAAGCTGGTGCGGATCGAAGGCGACTTCGTCTGGCACGAGCATGCCGACACCGACGAGACCTTCATCGTGCTCGACGGCCAGTTGCGCATCGACATGCGTGACGGGTCGGTGCTGCTGTCGGCCGGGGAAATGTTCGTCGTACCGAAGGGCACGGAGCATAAGCCGTATGCCGAACACGAGGTCAAGCTGCTGCTGATCGAGCCGCGCGGCGTGAAAAACACCGGCGGCGACATCAACGAACGGACCGCCGCGAACGACGTGTGGATCTAGGCCGGGTTGGCACCCGTCTCAAAGGGTGCTCATGCACTCGACTCACATATTGGGGTGCACAGACGAATAGGTACGCGCGAGGCGCCTCAAAAATACAAAAGGCGCAGCCGAAGCCACGCCCCTTTTTCACGAGGCCGAAAAACGGCGGACACTCCGCGCACGCTGACCGCCTCAAACCGAAAAACGGCGCACACCTCGCGCACGTTAACCGCCTCAAACCGGCGAGGCCGCTGCCATCCTTGGGCGCGGCGCCTTGCGTAACGGCCGCGCCGCTTCACCGGCCGAGGCCGACACCGGCCGGGCGCCGTCGGCATACGCCGGCAGCGCGGCAACTGTATCTGCAACCGCATCGGCAACCCCACGCGGCGGCGCCGCAGATCGCGGGTCGCGCCCATACTCGTCGGCGTGCCGGAAATGCTCGACGAGATGGTCGATAAACGTTCGCACCTTCGCCGGCAAATGACGGCGGCTCGGATAAGCAATCGTGATTTCGACGTTCGGCAGACGGTAATCGCCGAGCAACGGCACCAGCCGCCCTGACTCGAGATCGCGGCCGATCAGATAGCTCGGCAAGATCGCCACGCCCATGCCCAGCAGCGCGAACTGCCGCAGCATCTCCGTATTGTTCGCGGCGATCGCATTGGTCGTCCGCACGCGCACCTCGCCGTCCGGTCCGGTGAATACGCGCTCGTCGCCGCCTTGCTCGGCCGGCCGGCTCAGACACGGATGCACGCGCAGATGCTCGGGGTGCGTCGGCGTGCCATGCCGCTCGAGATACGCCGGGCTCGCGCAGACCGTCATGTAACCGGTGGTCAAACGCCGCGTGACGATGCTCGCGCTGCGCATCTGCCGCGCGACCATGATGCCGACGTCGAAGCCCTCTTCGACCAGATCGGCCTGACGATCCGCCAGCGTGACGTCGGGCACGACATCCGGATAGCGCTCGGCGTACGACTGCACGACCGGCGCGAGACTATGCAGACCGAACACGACCGGCGCGACGATCCGCAACGTGCCGACTGGTTCGTGATTGCGCGCCACCACCATCTGCTCGACGCCTTCCAGGTCGTCGAGAATGTGGCGCACCCGTTCCAGATAGGTCCTGCCGGACTCGGTCAGCGAAAGACGGCGCGTGGTGCGATTGAGCAGGCGGGTGCCGAGCCGCCCTTCCAGATCGGCGACGTGGCGCGTGACGACCGCCGTGGATAGATCCAGCGCACCGGCCGCACGAACGAAACTGCCGAGATCGGCCACTTTGACGAACACGCGCATCGACTGCAATTGATTCATGGGGCGACTCCTGCCACGGTAACGCGGGCCGGCGGCCACTCGCCGCGCGTGTCGAACCCAAGCGGCAAAACGCACTCAGCGCACTCAGGCCAGCCCAACGATCCGATTGTATCGACCCGACCATGTCCCAACCCTGACCCGAACGTGACAAAACGGTCAGGTTCGCGATGTACTCGCGACGCCGTTGCAGCGCCTTTTGCGGATTTCGACTAGGTATAAACCCTTATGCTCTGATAACCATAGCGCCTGACCGGAAATCATCGCTATATCGCCATGCCACATCGTTTCCAGCTTTTCGAAAAAATCGCGTTTTCGCTAGTCTGCTGGTCGGCCGCCGCCTGCTCGGCGTTCATCGCTTACGAGCGGTGCCCGGACATCAAGGTCGTTTTACACGTCGGCGAAGAAGTCCTGCGTTATAGCGGGCAATATTCGTTCGTCTGCGCGACGCCGGTCGCGGACGCTTGCGCGCAATTGTCGGCCAACTAGGCAGGAAGTCATCCACCAGCGCCGAGCGGTGGTCCGGGCGTGTTCGATTTACGCCCTGCCGCGCGCCATCGTTACGCGTCGCGCCCGAACACCACACGCGCGAAAAACCCCGCCAGCACCGACTCCGCCTTCTGGAACGACACGTTCTGCGGGTCGACTGTGTAGAAGAACTGCACGCCGTCGCACAAACCCATCAAACCCATCGCCAGCGTCTCGGCCGGCAATGGCAGCGGCGTGCCCACCCGCACCGAAAATTCGCGGATATAGGCGCTCAACTGCTCCAGTTTCTCGTGCATGAAAGCGTTGAAGCGGATCCGGAAACGGCCGTCGCGCACCGCGAGCAGCTTCGCCTCAACCCACAGCAAAAAACATTTGTTCTCGCCATGCAGCGTGCTGTAGTAGCTCAGCACGCGCTTTTCCATTTCCTCGCGCGACGCCGCGCTCTCGAAAATCGCATGCAGACCCGCCTGCATCGTTTCGTGATCGCGCCGCAGTAATTCGAGGAACAGTTCGCTCTTGCTGCGGAAGTTCGAATAGAACGCCCCGCGCGTATAGCCTGCCGCCCCGGCGATGTCTTCGACACTCGCCGCGACAAAGCCTTTCTTCATAAAAATTGCCTGAGCAGCATCGAGCAGGCGCTGGCGCGTCTGGTCTTTGCTCTGCTCGCGTGTGAGTCGTTGCCTTTTCATGGCCGCCAGTCTAGCACCGGAAAGAATTTCAATTCATCTCGACACTCAGATACACACGTGTATTAGAATTCAACCCATCATTCGAAGTCAAACGCGTATGCCGATTACATCGGTTCGATCTGCGCGTCTTCGCTGGCAGGCCGCTGTGGCCTGCCGTGTTCGTTCGCTGTTTCCAGGTTGGGGTCATCGTGAAGCGTATCGGTCCTCCCGCATCCTCTGTGATGCGCCAGCAGTCTTATCGCTCTGCGCGTGCTGCCCGCACCGCATGCGCCCTCGCGCTAGCCGGCATCGTCATGCTCAGCGCGTGCTCGAAGCGGGAAGTTGCCGCGCCGGCGCCGCGTCCGGTGGTCGCCGTCGCCGTGTATGCGGACGGCAGCGCCACGCCCGCGTCATCGTTGCCCGGTGAAGTGCAAGCGCGTTATGCCACGCCGCTGTCGTTTCGCGTCGGCGGCAAGATCGTCGAGCGGCGCGTGCGGCTCGGCGACGTCGTGAAGAACGGCCAGATCGTCGCCCGGCTCGATCCGGCCGATGCGCAGAAGAGCGCCGCCAGCGCGCAAGCGCAGCTCGCGGCCGCCGAGCACAGTCTGATCTATGCGAAGCAGCAGCTCGATCGCGACCAGGCGCAGGCAAAAGAGAACCTGATCGCGCCCGCACAACTCGAACAGACGACCAATGCCTATGCGTCGGCGCTGGCTCAACGCGATCAGGCCGCGCAGCAGGCGGCCCTATCGAAAGATCAGTTGCAGTACACCACGCTCGCGGCCGATCACGCCGGCGTGATCACCGCCGAACAGGCCGACACGGGCCAGAACGTGTCAGCGGGCCAGGCCGTCTACAACCTCGCGTGGAGCGGCGATGTCGACGTGGTCTGCGACGTGCCGGAAAGCGCGCTGGCCGCGCTGTCGGTCGGGCAAACCGCCACGGTCACGCTGGCCGCGTTGCCGGGGCGCAGCTTCACCGCGCGTGTGCGCGAACTGTCGCCCGCCGCCGACCCGCAAAGCCGCACCTACCGCGCCAAACTCACGCTCGACAATCCCGGCCCCGACGTGCGCCTCGGCATGACAGCCGATATCGCGTTGTCGCCCGCGAATGCATCGGCGAATCAACACGGCGCGTTCATCCTGCCCGCCACCGCGCTATTCCACGACGGCACGCAGCCGGCCGTGTGGGTCGTACGCGCCGGCGGCAACGCGTCCAGCGCCGATACGCTGGAACTGCGGCGCGTCGCCGTGATGCGCTACGACGAGCGCACCATCGCCATCGCCCAAGGTCTGAAAGACGGCGAGCGTGTCGTGCTGCAAGGCGTGCACACGGTGAGCGCCGGCGAGAAAGTCCGCGTGATCCCGCCGCTGCATCCCGAGGACTTTGCTTCATGAGCACCACGCCTGAAGAAGGACGCTTCAATTTGTCCGCATGGGCGCTGCGCCATCAGGCGCTGGTCGTGTTCCTGATCGCGCTCGCTACCGCATTCGGCATCCTCGCGTACACGCGCCTCGCGCAATCCGAAGACCCCCCCTTCACGTTCCGTGTGATGGTGATCCGCACCTTCTGGCCCGGCGCGACCGCGCGCCAGATGCAGGAGCAGGTCACCGACCGCATCGGCCGGAAATTGCAGGAAACGCCCGCCATCGACTTCGTGCGCAGCTACTCGCGTCCCGGCGAATCGATGATGTTCTTCACCATGAAAGACTCCGCGCCGGTGAAGGACGTGCCGCAAACCTGGTATCAGGTGCGCAAGAAAGTCGGCGATATCGCGGCGACCTTGCCGTCAGGCATTCAAGGCCCATTCTTCAACGACGAATTCGGCGACGTCTACACGAACATCTACACGCTCGAAGGCGACGGCTTTTCCGCCGCACAACTGCACGATTACGCGGATCAGCTGCGTACGATGCTGCTGCGCGTGCCGGGCGTCGGCAAGGTCGATTACTTCGGCGATCCGGATCAGCGCATTTACATCGAGATCGCCAACACGCAACTCACGCGCCTTGGCATCTCGCCGCAGCAGCTCGGCCAGGCGATCAATTCGCAGAACAGCGTCTCGCAGGCCGGCACGCTGACCACCACCGACGACCGCGTGTTCGTGCGCCCCACCGGCCAGTTCAAGGACGTCGCCGCGCTCGCCGACACGCTGATCCGCATCAACAACCGCTCGTTCCGTCTCGGCGACATCGCGACGATCAAACGCGGCTACGACGACCCGGTCGCCACGCAAATGCGTTCCGCCGGCAAGGTCGTGCTCGGCATCGGCGTGACCATGCAGTCCGGCGGCGATGTGATTCGTCTGGGCAAGGCGCTCGACCAGCAGACGGTGCAGCTGCGCAAGCGCTTGCCGGCCGGCCTGAATCTCGTCGAAGTGTCGAGCATGCCGCACGCGGTCGCGCGTTCGGTCGACGACTTTCTCGAAGCGGTCGCCGAGGCGATCGCGATCGTGCTGGTGGTGAGTCTCGTGTCGTTGGGCTTGCGCACCGGCATGGTGGTCGTGATCTCGATACCGGTCGTGCTCGCGGTCACGGCGTTGTGCATGTATCTGTTCGATATCGGTTTGCACAAGGTGTCGCTCGGCACGCTGGTGCTGGCGCTGGGGCTATTGGTCGACGACGCGATCATCGCGGTCGAAATGATGTCGGTGAAACTCGAGCAAGGCTTGAACCGCACGCGCGCCGCTGCCTACGCGTACACCAGCACCGCGTTTCCGATGCTGACGGGCACGCTCGTGACCGTGTCGGGCTTCCTGCCGATCGCGCTCGCGAAATCGAGCACCGGCGAATACACGCGCTCGATCTTCGAGGTATCGGCGATCGCGCTGATCGCTTCATGGTTCGCGGCGGTGGTGCTGATTCCGCTGCTCGGCTATCACATGCTGCCGGAGCGCAAACGCGAGGCGCATGAGACGCATCTACCGGACGATCACGAGCACGATATCTACGACACGCGCTTCTATACGCGCCTGCGCGGCTGGATCAGCTGGTGTATCGAGCGGCGCTTTGTCGTGCTGACGATCACCGTCGCGCTGTTCATCGCGGCGATGGCGGGGTTCACGCTCGTGCCGCAGCAGTTCTTCCCGAGTTCGGATCGTCCGGAATTGCTGGTGGATGTGCGCCTGCCCGAAGGCGCGTCGTTCGAAGCGAGCTTGCGGCAGGCGCAGCGCCTGGAAAAGGCGCTCGTAGGCCGCCCCGAAATCGATCACACCGTGGACTTCGTCGGCACCGGCGCGCCGCGCTTTTATCTGCCGCTCGATCAGCAACTGCCGCAGCCAAATTTCGCGCAGTTCGTGATCACGGCGAAGTCCGTCAAGGACCGCGAGAAACTCGCGCAGTGGCTCGAACCGGAATTGCGCAACCGCTTTCCGGCGATCCGCACGCGCCTGTCGCGCCTCGAGAATGGCCCGCCGGTCGGCTATCCGGTGCAGTTCCGCGTGAGCGGCGACGACATCGCCACCGTGCGTTCGATCGCCGAGCGCGTCGCCGCGACGATGCGCGCCGACCGACGCACCAGCAACGTCCAGTTCGACTGGGACGAACCAGCCGAGCGCTCGGTGCGTTTCGAAGTCGACCAGAAGAAGGCGCGCGAACTCGGCGTGAGTTCCGAAGACGTGTCGAGCTTCCTCGCGATGACGCTGTCCGGTTACACGGTCACGCAGTATCGCGAACGCGACAAGCTGATCAGCGTCGATCTGCGCGCACCGAAATCGGAACGCGTCGACCCTGCCCGGCTCCTGACGCTGGCAATGCCCACGCCGAACGGCCCGGTGCCGCTCGGCACGCTCGGCCACCTGCGCAACGATCTCGAATACGGCGTGATCTGGGAGCGCGACCGGCAACCGACGATCACCGTGCAGTCCGATGTCGCCGCCGGCGCGCAAGGGATCGACGTCACGCATAGCGTGGACCAGGCCTTGAGCCAGATTCGCGACTCGCTGCCGGTCGGCTACCGGATCGAAGTGGGCGGCTCGGTCGAGGAAAGCGGCAAGGGTCAGACGTCGATCAACGCGCAGATGCCGATCATGATCATCGCGGTGCTGACGCTGCTGATGATCCAGTTGCAGAGCTTCGCACGCGTGCTGATGGTGGTGCTGACCGCGCCGCTCGGGCTGATCGGCGTGGTACTGACGCTGCTGCTGTTCGGCCAGCCGTTCGGTTTCGTCGCGATGCTCGGCGTGATCGCGATGTTCGGCATCATCATGCGCAACTCGGTGATTCTGGTCGACCAGATCGAGCAGGACATTGCCGCCGGGCACAAGCGCTTCGACGCGATCGTCGGCGCAACCGTGCGGCGTTTCCGGCCGATCACGCTGACCGCCGCTGCCGCCGTGCTCGCGCTGATTCCGCTGCTGCGCTCGAACTTCTTCGGCCCGATGGCCACTGCGCTGATGGGCGGCATCACGAGCGCGACCATCCTCACACTGTTCTATCTGCCTGCGCTGTACGCCGCGTCGTTCAGGGTCCGCGGCGACGAGCGCGAGCCGCCGACGCCGTCCGGCGCGACGCATACGGGGAATTGACCATGGCTACTATTGCATTCCCTCGAGCCTTGCGCATCACGGCGCTGAGCGCCGCGGCACTCGCGCTCGCCGCCTGCTCGTTCGGCCCGAGCGGCACGCCGCCCGCGATGCCGCAGCCGGCCCACTATGGCGCCGAAGCGCAGCCGACGCAGACTGTGGCCGCGCAAGGCGTCACGCAGCAGTTCGTGGTCGGCGCGAAACCCGTGCCCGAATGGTGGAAGCTTTATCAATCGGACGCGCTTGACGCGCTGGTCGATGAAGGTTTGCGCAACAGCCCGACGCTTGCAGCCACTGACAAGAGCCTCGCCGCCGCGCGCGAGCAACTGCGCGCGCAGATCGGCAGTTCGATGCTGCCGACCATCGACGCAGGCGGTCAGGCAACCCGCAATCGCGCGCTCGCGATTCCCGAGGGCGGCCCGAATACGTTCCTGTACAACGTATTCGTCGGCCAATTGCAGGCGCACTACACCTTCGACCTGTTCGGCGCGGCGCGGCTCGCGGATGCCGCGCTTGCCGCGCGCGTGAACGTGCAGGCGTATCAGCTCGATGCCGCGCGCCGCGCGCTGGCTGCCAACATCGTCTCGGCGGCGATCACCAGTTCCGCGTTGCGCGCGCAAATCGACACGACCGAGCGACTCGTGGCGCTCGCCGACGATCAGGCGCGCGATGCGCAGCGGCGCTACACGCTCGGCGCGGTCTCGCACGCCGACCAGTTGAGCGCGCAACAGAGCGCGGCGAGTCTGTCCGCCAGCTTGCCGGGTCTGAAGCAGCAGTGGCTGACCACACGCCACGCGCTGGCCGTACTGCTCGGCCGCACGCCGGACGCCGCGCCCGATGACCTCGATCTGGCGCAACTGCATGTGCCCGAACAGGTGCCGGTCGTGGTGCCGTCCGAACTGTTGCGCACGCGCCCCGACATCCAGGCTGCGGATGCCGCGTTGAAGGCAGCGGCCGCCGATGTCGGCGTCGCGACGGCGCAGATGTTCCCTAGCCTGTCGCTGAGCGCATCGATGGGACAAGGCGGCTTTAGCTGGCCGGCGGCGCTGTCGGGCGCCGGTGCGATCTGGAGCATCGGCGCATCGCTGTCGCAGCCGCTGTTTCATGGCGGCGCACTGGTCGCGCAGCGCCGCGCGGCGTTGGACACGTATGACGCCACGGTTTCGCAATACAGGCAGACTGTGCTGGCCGCGTTTCAGAACGTCGCCGATACGCTCGCCGCGCTTCAGCACGACACGCAGGCCCTCGGCGCGGCGAACGTCGCTGCGCGCTCGGCGCAGGGGATATTCGAAGAGACGTCGGGGCGCTATCGGTTGGGCGCCGTACCGGTATCGGCAACCCGTTCGAGCGAGCAGCAGTTTCGCAATGCACGGCTCGATGAGATCCGCTATACCAGCGCGCGGCTGACGGATACGGCGGCGTTGTTCCAGGCAATGGGCAATCCGCCCGTGGAGCCGGCGCCCTCCGTTGCGACGGCGGCGCCCGCGGGTCCGGCAGCGAATGCGGGTGCGCCCACCACCCACTAAACCTGGGATTCCGTAACGACAGCTGCGGAGTTATCCCCAGTTTGTGTTGATGAGGCTGTTGAAAACCATCTGACAAGCGGGCTAACACGTTGAACGCGCTCGGGTTTCCGGGCACGGTGCGCAATGAACCAGAGGGCGCTGTACGCGCCTGTCGTCGCCGATCGAAGCTGTTGGGATGCCTCGACGTTATCCCCAGTTTGTGTTGACAGGGTTGTTGATAACTACGGGGCTATGAGCTTAAGTGCTTGATGCAGATCGGTTTGTTGTTCGCGGTGTCCGCGAGTGCAATGACGATTTCTTGCCAGGCGCGGCCGACTGGCGGATTGGGGAGTGGTTCGCTTATCCACAGATTTTGTTGAAAGGCCTGTTGATAAGCTTAGGACAGGGTGTTTAAGTGCTTGAGTGCGCTTTGAATTCCGTTTCAGATGTTTTTGCCCGCGCGGCGCTGTGGTTGTACGCCGCCACAGGCAACAACAACCAGCTGCCAGCCGCCACGCGCACAACCTCAATAAACCCCTGCTTCCCCAACCGGCCGATTCTTGAACCGCTTGTGCACCCAATAATATTGATCAGGAATCCGTGTCACTTGAGTCTCGAGAAAGGCCGTAATCCGCCGCGCGTCGACGGCAACATCATCGGATGGAAAATCGCTTAACGCGTCGAAAATAGTCAGCTTGTAGCCGCGATAGTCCGGCAACACCTCGGTAACAAACGGCACCACCCGCGCATTACCCGCGCGCGCCATCCGCGAGACGGAAGTCAGCGTGCAAGCCGGCACGCCAAAGAACGGCACGAACACCGAATCGCGCAAACCGAAATCCATATCCGCCGCCAGCATCACCGGCTTGCCCTCGCGCAGCACCCGCAGCGCGCGCCGCACACTATCGCTGCGCGGAATCATCTCGGTGCCGAAGCGGCCGCGCTGCCGCTTGGCCATCGCGTCCAGCAATAGATTCGACATCGGCGTGTACAGCGAGGCGACCGGGTGCCGCGTCGAATACATCATGCAGCCCGCCTCGATACCGACAAAATGGAAGCCAACAAAAATCGTCGGCTGCGCCTGAATGTCGGCGAGATCGATCGCGCTCTCCACTTCGACGAGACGCGCGAGCGCCTGGGCATTGCCGAACCATTGCGGCCCGCGTTCGACGTAGCTGCGGATCACATGACAGAAATGGGCGCGCGCAAGGCGTTCGCGCGCGTCATCGCTCATGTCCGGGAAACACAGTTTGAGATTGGTATGCACGACGCGGCGGCGCGCGCTCGGAATGAGATACAGCAGCGCGCCGATACCGGTGCCGATCCGCGCGACGACACCGTATGGCAAGAAGGCAAACGCGCGCAGCAGCGCGGTCATCAGAATGATGAGTATTCGACCTTTCACGAGTGGGACCCGGTGGATGCTGGATGACAAACACGCCGGCCGCAGCAGCACGACAGCTGCTGACAGACGAAGTGGCTTGCGCGCGCGTCATACCGGGTCTCACGCGGCGCATGGTTCGAAGATGTACGTCTCGCTCGCGGCGAAACGCAGCGGTGCTGGGAGCTGAAACCGGCTAGGAATCGAGCGTCTCTGTCGGACCCATCAAAGCATCGCAGGCGTGATTAAAACACACCGCTCATGGCCGCTACGAAAACGGCCGGCGGGCCCGCTCGCGAACGTCCGCAAACGCCCGCCAGACAAGGATTTGCAGGCCCCAGGCCCAAGCTTGCCTTTTATTACGGCGTCCGAGCCGTCGCAACCCGGACGCTCGCTCTGCTGCTCGCTCTGCTGCTCGCTCTGCTGCTCGCTCTGCTGCTCGCTCTGCTGCTCGCTCTGCTGCTCGGTTGCCGCTCGGTTGCCAAGCTTGCCTTGAGGCGCCCTCAAGGTTTGTTCGGCTCGAACAGATCCATAATCTGTTTCTTCTCGTTCGACGAAACGCTCGGCGGCGGCACTGCCGGCGGCGTCATGCCCGCCGGCCCCACGCCGCCGACCGCGTCGCTCACGCCGGCGGTCGGATTCGCCGAGTCAAGGCCGATGCTCGCGACAAAGCCATTGCCAGGCGTCATGTCGGTGTAGAAGAGTTCGCCGTCGACCACCGCCACGCCGTCCGGCTGCGCCGGTTCGTCCTGCGGCACGCCGCGCAACGCGCGCTGCATGTACTCGACCCAGATCGGCAACGCAAGCTGTGCGCCGAATTCGCGGCTGCCGAGGCTCTTCGGCTGGTCGTAGCCCATCCACGCAACCGCCACGAGGGATTGCTGATAGCCGGCAAACCAGCCGTCCTTCGCGTCGTTGGTCGTACCGGTTTTGCCCTGCAGATCCGAACGATGCAGCACGTTGGTGCCCGCGCCCGTCCCTGCGGTCGCGACCGAATGCAGCAGGCTGTTCATGATGTACGCGTTACGCGGTTCGAGCGTGCGCGGCGCATCGCGCCCGGCGGTCAGCGGCTGAGCTTTGGACAGCGGCACGCCGCGCGCGTCGGTGACCTCGTTGATCAGATACGGATTGATCCGGTAGCCGCCGTTCGCGAATACCGAATACGCTCCGGCCGATTGCAGCGGCGTGACGAGCCCCGCGCCGAGCGCCATCGGCAGATACGGCGGGGTCTTGTCGGCGTCGAAACCGAAACGCTGCGTCACGTAGTCCTGGGCGTATTTGGTGCCGATGAACGACAGAATGCGGATCGACACCAGGTTCTTCGACTTCTGCAGCGCGAGGCGCATCGGCATCGGACCATCCGGCTGGTCGTCGTCCTTCGGCTCCCACGCATCGCCGCCGGGCGTGCTCGACGGGAAGTACAGCGGTGCGTCGTTGATGATCGTCGCCGGTCCAAGTCCTTTGTCGAGCGCCGCCGAATAGATGAACGGCTTGAAGCTCGAACCCGGCTGACGCCAGGCTTGCGTCACGTGGTTGAACTTGTTCTTGTTGAAGTCGAAGCCGCCCACCAGCGCGCGGATCGCGCCGTCCTGCGGCGTGAGCGACACCAGTGCGCCTTCCACTTGCGGCAGTTGCGTGATCTGCCAGTTGCCTTTGTCGTCGGCAACGAGGCGCACGATCGAACCCGGCTTGATCTTCGCGGCAGCCGCCGCGCGCGCGCTCAATGCGCCTGCGGCAAAGCGCAGACCATCGCCGGCGATCGTCACCTGGGTGCCGTCGACCAGTTGCGCCTTCACCTGCTTCGGATTCGCGTCCGTCACCACCGCGGCGATGATTTCACCATTGTCGGGGTGATCGGTGAGCGCGTCGTCGATCGTCTGGTCGCGGTCGTCGCCCGCTGCGGGCAGCTCCACGAAACCTTCCGGCCCGCGATAGCCATGACGCCGCTCGTAATCCATCACGCCCTTGCGCACCGCGCGGTAAGCGGCGTCCTGGTCGGCGGAATCGATCGTGGTGGTGACGTTCAGGCCGCGCGTATAGGTTTCGTCCTTGTATTGCGCGTACATCATCTGCCGGACCATTTCGGCGATGTACTCGGCGTGCACGCTGTATTCGTTGCCCGGGTTGCGGGTGTGAATCTCTTCCTTGACGGCCTGGTCGTACTGGTCCTGGCTGATGAATTTCAGCTCGAGCATGCGCTTCAGAATGTATTCCTGACGGATCTTCGCGCGCTTGGGATTGACCACCGGGTTGTACGCCGACGGCGCCTTCGGCAGGCCGGCCAGCATCGCCGATTCAGCCAGCGAGATGTCTTTCAGATCCTTGCCGAAGTACACGCGCGCAGCCGCGGCAAAACCGTAAGCGCGCTCGCCCAGATAAATCTGATTCATGTACAGCTCGAGAATCTGATCCTTGGTCAGCGCGCGCTCGATCTTGTACGCGAGCAGCATTTCGTAGATCTTGCGCGTGTAGGTCTTCTCGCTCGACAGGAAGAAGTTGCGCGCCACCTGCATCGTGATCGTGCTCGCGCCCTGCGAGGCCCCGCCGTGCATCAGGTCGGCCGTGCCCGCGCGCAGAATGCCCAGGAAGTCGACGCCGCCGTGCTCGTAGAAGCGATAGTCTTCGATCGCCAGCACGGCTTTCTTCATCTGGTCGGGAATGTCCTGGAAGCGCACGATGCTGCGCCGCTCTTCGCCGAACTCGCCGATCAGCACGTGATCCGCGGTGTAGACCCGCAGCGGCACTTTCGGGCGGTAGTCGGTCAGTGCGTCGAGCGACGGCAGTTGCGGCCCCATCACCACCAGCGCATAGCCGATGATCAGCGCGCCGACCACGGCGATCGTCGCCAGCAGGCCGACAAACCAGAGCGCGATGGAGGCGCCGAACGAACGGCGGCCGTCTTCGGCGTCGCGAGAAGCGGCGTTGCGTCCTGGAGTGCGGTGGTAGGAGTCCCGGTCTTCACCAGCCGGAGAATGTGCAGAATGCGGTCGTTTGATGATTGGCATGACTGGAATAGTGGGCGCGTGACTGAACGCCTTCTGCGCACGCTCGCGGCGCGCGCATGGATCGGTCGTCGCGTCTTGGCGTGAGAACGCCGTTCTCATATGCTTGCCGCAGCCCGAATTCAAGGTTCGCGGCACCGGCAGCATCACCGGCAGCATACGTGGCAAAAAACGACACAAACAAACGGACCGCGTCAGGCGCAAAACACCTTGCGGCCCTACGCCCCCCGGCGGCCGCACGGCGCGCCCGGAACGGTGTCCGGCGCAACGTAACAGCGCATTTTAAAGAAATCAAGCGCCGTCCAAGACAGTTTTTTTGTAAGAATTCCCTTCGCGCTGCTTGTCTTGCGTCTGTTGCAAAGCCACGCCGCGCTTTAGCGCCACCTGCCCGGGGTTATCAACAGATAATGTTGAAAGGCCTGTGGACAAGCACGCCGGAAACTTTACAACTCGTTGATGCGGCGGCATTTTCATGCCGCGCCCGTTTCGCATCGGCACGACTCGTCATATGATGGACCCGGCGCATGAGTCACCATCGACGCGCGCGAACGGCCAACGCCCAACGCACGCGATAAACCGCCAATGCCAACAAACAAGTATGCGAGCCGACCATGAACAAGCCCAGCGAACGCATCGTCGTATTCGTCACGACCGCGCAGAAACGCGCGATCACCGCCGCCGCCGACAATCTGGGCATTAGCGTCAGCGAACTGATGCGGCGCGCGGTACTGAGCTTTGGGGCGACCAGCGAACAGGTGAAAGCAGCCAGTATCGTCGACCGGCTGCGCGCGCCGCGCGAGCCGGACGCGCTCGACGCGGCGCTGCAACGGGTCGCGCGCGGCACGCGGCACGCGCGGGCGGCGCTGCCGGCCGCCGTGCCAACGCGCGGCGGCAGCCAGTCCACCACGCCGGCAGACCGCGTGGCCGCGCCGCATGCGGATGAATTGCCGGAGACGCCCGCCGCTGCAAACCCTGCGCCCCTGTTGCCGGCCGGCGTCCCAGCCGCCCTCGCCGCGACCGCGGCCGACGAAGAAGCCGCCGCGGCAGCCGAAGCCGTGGCGCGCGTCACGGCGGCCAAAGCTGCGGCAACAGCCGGATCGGCGACGGAAGAAACGAAAACGGAAGTGCAGCCGCTCAGCGCATTCAAGCGCCCGCGCCTCGACTCCGCCGCTCGCGACGAAGACGATCCGCACGGCGACCCGAGCACCGAAGGCGGCCGCTTTGCGTGAACGGCGTTGCATGACGCCATGAATGGCATCATGCGAGAACGATGCGCCGGGAAGCAGCGCTTGCGCAGCGGCGCATCATGGCTTTGCGAGGCTTTCGACGTTGCAAGGTGAAGCAGTCGAACCGCCTCGCCTCCCGCCGGCGGCATATTGGCGACGCACACGCCAGGCGGCCTCCATGCGCAGCCCATGCGGCAACGCCGCACTGCGCCGCCCGCGTGCGGCGCCTGTTCGAGCATGCGCTTAACACGCGATCAAATTTTCACATTCGCCACACCTTCACATTCGCGACACCGATTGCGAGCAGAGTTCGCGATTACGTCATCATGCCCTTTAAGGCGTATTTAAGAGATAGCGTGGTGTAATATCCGCGAGCAGTTGAATTCCCGTCGCGCGTTTTAACCGCTGGGCGCTGCTTGCAAACCCGATATGACAAACCCGGTTTTGCGACCTTGGACAATTTACGGCGCCGCTATTGCAATCGGCGCATGCGCCCCGAAATCCGGTGCGACCGCTTGCGCCGCGTCGCGCGCAGCGGCGTAAAGTAACAGCTGAAAAGCGGTTAAGCGCGCCGGGATTTATTCAGCGCCGATTACATTCTTTGGAGGTTTTCATGTCGCTTTTTGACAGCATTTCGCGCACAGTTAAAGGTCTCCTGAACGATGCAGCCGATTCGGTGCAAGACCCGTCGCGCGACTCGCGCCAGATCGTGCGCGAACTCGACGACAGCATCGCTAAAGCGGAGAACTCGCTGATCGAGATTCAGGCGCAAGTGGCCACGCAGCAAAGCAAGCGCGATGTTGCCGCGGACAAGGCGAAGAAATACGAAGACGGTGCCAAGCGGGCGCTGCAATCCGGCGACGAAGCGCTGGCGCGTGAAGCCCTCGGCGCGCAAGCCACCGCCGAAGCCGAACGCGACGCGCTGGCCAAGGAGCTGACCACGCTGGAACCTTCGGTTGAACAGTTGAAGAGCCAGATCGAAGACATGCGCGCCCGTCGTAACGACCTGAACGCGCGCTCGAACATTCTGCAAGCCAAACAGCAGATCGCACAGGCCAAGGACGTCGCGGCAACCGCGTTGGGCGGTATCGGCGGCCAGAATCTGTCCGAGGATTTCCAGAAGCTGGAAGACAAGGTCGCGCTGTCCAATGCCCGTTCCGACGCGCGTCTGAATTCGGCTGACGTGAAGAGCGGCAAGGCGCTCGACGACAAACTCGCGGATCTGAACCGCGGCCCGTCGGTCGAAGACCGTCTCGAAGCGTTGAAGAAACAGCTCAATACGCCGGCCCAGTAACGGTGTTGACGGGACTGCGTAGACGCAGTTCGCAGTAAATTGTCAGGCAGCGTCGGCACGGTGCGCGACGCTGCGAGTTGCACCGGCGTTCCGGGCGTATTCCGGCCCCCCCCCCCGCCACATGCGTATTAACCGGAGCGCCGGCCGCCGGATCGCCGGCCGCCGGAATCGATTGCCAAGGAGACGGGCGCGCAGCGCCCGGCCCGTACATGAAAAAATTTCTCGCAACCGCGTTCGCATCGCTGCTGCTGGCGTCCGCCGCGGCATTCGCCGTCCCGACGGTTCAGCAGATCGAATCCGCGATGTCGCAAGGCAACTGGCAGCAAGCCGACGCAGGCTTGAGCGAAGTGCTGCAAGCGCATCCGAACAATGCCCGCGCGCACTATCTGTACAGCCAGGTGCTCGATCGCGAAGGCCGTTATGCCGACGCGCTCGCCCAGGTCCAGCAGGCCAAGACGCTCGACCCGCAAATCCGCTTCACCGACCCGACCCGTTTCGCGCAAACCGAAGCGCGCCTGCGCAAGGACGCGGAACGTGCCGGTGGCGCCGCCGGCGACACCTCGCGTCGCGCGGCCGACCCGTTCGTGCAACAGAACACGCCGGCCGTGCAGCAGCAGTCGGCGATGGTGTCGCAGGCGCCGCAACGGCATGGCCCGGGGATCGGCGCGTGGATCGGCATCATTCTCGTCATCGGCGTGATCGCGCTGGTGCTGCGCTGGACACTGCGCCGCGCCCGCTCGCAAGACGATTCGCGCGCCGACGACGATCGTCGCGTGCAACTCAAGCGAGCGACCGACATGTTGAACGCCGTGCGTTCGTTGAAGCTCGACGTCAAGCTCTCCACCGCGCAAGGCCATGAAGCGCTGGAGAAGGAAGTCGAAGCGACCGAAGAACAGCTGCGCGGCCTCATGGAAACGCTGTCGAACGGCAAGAATCCGCTGCCGCCGTACCAGCTGGACGAACTGGAGCAGCGCATCGCCAGCCTGCGCGCACGCGCTGACGGACGGCCCGATCCGAATGCCGCGCCGGCCGCCGCCAGCACACCGCAGTCGCCGTATGCGCAGGAAGCGGAGCGTTTCGGCAATCCGCCACAGGCGCCCTATCCGCAGCAAGGCCCTTATCAGCAACAACCGCAGGTGATCGTGCAGCAAGGCGGCGGCGGTTTCGGCGGCGGGATGGGCGGTTTGCTGACCGGCGTGCTGCTCGGCGAAGCGCTGAATTCCGGCCGTGAACGCGTGGTCGAGCGCGATGTGATCGTCGACGACGAAACGCGTCGCCGCGGCGGCAACGAAGGCGGCAACGGCGGCGGGCTCGATTTCGGCCAGGGTTCGAACGACTGGAACGACAACAGCGGCGGTGGCGTCGATCTGGGCAGCAACGACGACTCCGGCGGCTGGAGCGATACCTGAGCGCGCGCTTTCGGTACGCCACCAATGACGACAGGCTCCTTCACGGAGCCTGTTTTTTTGCGCTTCCTCGCTACGCCCTCGCCGCTTCGTGTTGCGCGAGCAGCGCGGACCCCGCAAACAGCCTGACGATGAAACGCTCCGCATAACCGATCAGGGCTTCCCGGCGCGCGGCATTGGCGGCGATGTATTCATCCGACAGATGAAACAGCTGCAGCACGATCTGGGTGCAGACTTCGTCGATAGTCTCGCGGGCTAGCGCCGGCATCAGATTCAACTGCACGACGTCGTCCGCCATTTCCGCCGACACCTCGTGGAGGTTCGCACGTACCGCTTCGCGCAGCGCCGGCGAGGTGCCGTGATACTCGGCCAGCGCGCTGCGGAACGCTTCGCGGCTTTCCAGCGCGAACTCGAAAAACGCCACGCAGGCGCGGCGCGGCACGCTATGCGGCTCGTCATGCGCGGCCAGCCAGCGTTCGCGACGCAGCATCGGCCGCAAGCGGCGGCTCACCGATTCGACCGCTTCGCGCGCCAGATCGTCGAGCGTGTCGAAATGACGATAGAACGTGTTGGGATTCAACCCCGCCTCGCGCGCCAGTTCGCGCAAACCCAGGCTCGCAAAACTGCGGCCGCCCGCGGTCAGGCGCAACGCGGCTTCGATCAGCTTGCGCTTGCCGGGCGGCAATTCCTGCCCGGGCGCGGCATAGTCAGCGGCGGGCGCCGCTGCGGGTACGGATGTCATGAGGTTTCAATCGGCGCGAAACACGTGCGTTTAATTGTCGTACTCTAAACGATCTTGACGCGAAGTGTACAGTTGTCTACCCTGCGCGTTAGTCTGAAGTAGACACCTGTAGACACTTGAATTTTGCCGTTTTCCTGCCCAACTCCGGAGACCCGCTGTGACGCCTGCCTCACCTGCCACGCCACGCATTGCCATTGTCGGAAGCGGATTCGCGGGGATCGGCATGGCGATCCGTCTTCAGCGAATGGGCATCACGTCGTTTACGGTCTACGAGGCGGCCGGCGATATCGGCGGCACGTGGCGCGACAACACCTATCCCGGCGCGGCTTGTGATGTGCCGTCGCATCTGTATTCGTTTTCTTTCGAACCCAACCCGGCGTGGTCGCGCGCGTTCAGCGGCCAGGCGGAAATCTTGGCGTACCTGAAGCATTGCGCACGCAAGTATGGCGTCGAACGTTTCGTGCGCTGCAACGCGCGCGTGAGTGCCGCGCGCTTCGATGAAGCGCGGCAGATATGGCACGTCGAGATCGATGCGAACGGCACATGCGAAAGCATCGAAGCCGATGTCGTGATTGCCGCGAGCGGTCCGCTGTCGCGGCCGGCCATGCCGCAAATCGCCGGGCTCGAGCGCTTCGAAGGCAAGCTGTTTCACTCGGCCCGCTGGGACCATGCGTATCCGCTCGAAGGCAAGCGCGTCGCCGTCATCGGCACCGGCGCGAGCGCGGTCCAGTTCGTGCCGCGGATCCAGCCGCGCGTCGCCCGGCTCGAACTGTTCCAGCGCACCGCGCCGTGGATCATGCCGAAGCCCGACAAACCGATCGGCCCGCGCGCGCGTTGGCTGTTCCACCATCTGCCGTTCACGCAGCGTTTCGTGCGCAATGCCATCTACTGGCAGCTCGAATCGCGCGCGATCGCGTTCGTCGTCAATCCGAAGCTGATGAAGTTTCCGATGAAGTTCGGTCTGAGCTATCTGGAGCGGCGCGTCAAGGATCCGGCGCTGCGCGCGAGGCTGACGCCGAACTACCGGCTCGGCTGCAAACGCGTGCTGTTGTCGAGCGATTATTATCCGGCGCTCGGTCAGCCGAACGTCGACGTGGTGACGGCCGGCATCCGCGAGATCGTCGCCGACGGCATCGTGACCGAGGACGGCGCGCATCACCCCGCCGACGCGATCATTTGCGGCACCGGCTTCCAGGTCAACGACGCCGGCGCGCCGTTCGACGTGACCGGTATCGGCGGCGCCGATCTCGGCGCGATGTGGCTGCACGACGGCCCGCAAGCGTATCTCGGCACCAGCATCGCGAACTTCCCGAACTTCTTCATGATGGCCGGCCCGAACACCGGCCTCGGTCACAACTCGATGATCTACATGATCGAGTCGCAGGTGCAATACATCGCCGATTGCCTGCGCGAGCTGCGCCGGCGCCGCGCCCGCACGATGAATCTGCGGCCCGACGTGCAGCGCGACTTCAACGCGCGTTTGCAGAAAGAAATGCAGCACTCCGTCTGGGTGAGCGGCTGCCATAGCTGGTATCAGACCCGGAGCGGCAAGGTGACGGCGATCTGGCCGGGCTTCACGTTCAGTTTTCGCAAGCGCACGCGCCGCGTGCGGCCGCGCGACTATCGCTTTGCGCCTTGATGCGCGTGACATTGCCCGCGGCCGAGGGGCCGTGCATCGCCTGCTGTCCAACTCAAAACCAGAAAAGTGAAAAGGGAGATAAAAACCATGGCAAGCATCGAATCCACCACGCCCGCCGCATCCGCGCCGCTGCCGCCGCGCTCGCTCGCCGCGCGCCTCGGCATCGCCAGCGTGCCGCGCGCCGAATTGCGGCAGCGTTATACGCAAAGCGGTTCGAAGTTCGTCACGATCATGGGCGCCGACGTGCACTACGTCGATGAAGGCAGCGGCGACACGATCGTGATGATTCATGGTTTTGCGTCTTCTCTGCATACGTGGAATCGCGTCGCTGACGAACTCAGGCGCACGCATCGCGTGATCCGTCTCGATCTGCCGCCGTTCGGCGTGACAGGTCCGCTGCGCTCGACCTCCGGCGCGATCGAAACGATGAATCTGCCGACCTACCGGCGTTTCTTCGATACGTTCATGCAGGCGCTGGGCATTTCGCGCGCGACGCTGATCGGCAACTCGCTGGGCGGCCTGATTTCGTGGGACTACGCGGTGCGTCATCGCGACGCTGTCGAACGGCTGGTGCTGATCGATTCGGCCGGATTTCCAATGAAGCTGCCGATTTACATCGGTCTGTTCAACAGCGCGCCGGTGCGAATCAGTTCGCCGTGGTGGCTGCCTGAAGCCATCATCAAAAGCGCGGTGCGCAACGTGTATGGCGATCCACGCCGGCTCGACGCGGTGACGCTGCGGCGTTACATCGAATTTTTCCACGGCGAAGGCACACGTGCTGCGATCGGCAAGATGGTGCCGACGCTCGATTTCAAAGACGTCAATACCGACGTGCTGAAGACGCTCGACGTACCGTCGCTGGTGATGTGGGGCGCGAAGGACCGGTGGATTCCGACCGCGCATGCGGCGGAGTTCGCGAGCCGCATTCCGCGCGCGAAGTCGGTGATATATCCCGGGCTGGGTCACATCCCGATGGAGGAAGCGCCGGAGCGCGTCATGGTCGATTTGCGCGCGTTTCTGTCGGCTACGGCCAATGCGAGCCGCACGATGGTTTGATGCCGGCGGTATTGGGCTTTTCCTGTTATCAAAAGAAAGGCCACCGCCGCGGACGCACAGAAAAATGCCGCCGCCCAGGGCAAAAAAAGCCGCAATCAGGCGTCAGACACGAAAAACCTAGACTGCCATGACAGCCCTCTTCCTCTCGGCTCGCTGCATAAAGTAATTCCCCACCACGACCCCTACCGTGACGACGGCAATAAACAGCGTAGCAAGCGCATTCATCTCGGGATTCAAGCCAAGCCGAACGCGGGAGAACACAACCAGTGGCAAGGTAGTCGACCCAGGCCCCGACAGGAACGCCGACAAAACCAGATCGTCGATCGACAGCGTGAATGACAGCAACCACCCGGACACGAGCGCCTGCGAAATCAACGGCAACGTAATGGAGAAAAACACCCTGACCGGCGTAGCGCCAAGATCGAGCGCCGCCTCTTCAAGAGAAGGATGCAACTCCTTCACGCGGGACTGAACGATGATGGCCACATAAGAAATACACAGCATCACGTGCCCGATCCAGATCGTGAAAATGCCGCGTCCGGCGGGCCATCCCAGCCACTTGGCCATTTCGATGAACAACAGCAGCAGCGAAATCCCCTGAATCACCTCGGGAATCACCAGCGGTGCGTTGATCATCCCGGTGTAGAGCGTAAAGCCGCGGAACCGCCCCATCCGCGCGAGCACAAACCCGGCCCACGTGCCGATCACCACGGAAGCAAACGCCGTCAACAAAGCCACCCGCAAAGACAACCACGCGGCGGCAATCAACTCGCCATCTTGCAGCAACGCCGCATACCAGCGCGTCGAAAAGCGCGTCCACACCGTGACCAGCTGCGATTCGTTGAACGAATACACAACCAGACTGACGATCGGAACATACAGAAACAAAAATCCAATGCCCAATGCAATGAACTGGAAAATCCGGTTCGGCTTCATTAGCGCCCTTCCTCCATCGCCTTCGCCTGCGAGTATTGGAAAAACGCCATCGGCACCAGTAACAACAACACCATCGCACAGGTCACGGCAGACGCCATCGGCCAATCGGCATTGTCGAAAAACTCATTCCACATCACGCGGCCGATCATCAGCGTGTTCGCGCCGCCCAGCAACTCAGGAATCACATACTCGCCCACCGCCGGGATGAACACCAGCAAACAACCGGCGATGATGCCGTTCTTCGACAGCGGCAAGGTGATTCGCCAGAACGCCTTCCACGGCTTCGCGCCGAGGTCGTAGGCGGCTTCCAGCAACGTCATGTCCATCTTCACCAGGTGCGCGTAAAGCGGCATCACGAGAAACGGCAGGTACGAATACACCATGCCGATATAAACCGCGGCATTCGTGTGGTACAGCTCGACCGGCGTATGAATCAAGCCGGTCGCCATCAGGAAGTTGTTCAGCAAACCGTTGTTCTTCAGAATCCCGATCCACGCATACACGCGAATCAGAAACGACGTCCAGAACGGCAGCATCACCGCCATCATCAGCAGATTGCGGCTCGCCGGACTCGAACGCGCGATGTAGTACGCCATCGGATAACCGATCAGCAAACACAGCAAGGTCGAAATCGCCGCCACCACCACCGAATTCACATAGGTCGCGAAATACAGGCTGTCGGTCAGCAAAAACGCGTAATGCGACAGATCGAGCGCGACGTGAACCACGCCGTCCGTATAGGTCGCCAGTTCCGTATACGGCGGAATGCCGAGCTGCAAATCGGCGAAGCTGATCTTCACGACCAGCAGGAACGGTACGAGGAAAAACAGCAGCAGCCAGGTGAACGGCCCGGCCACCACCGCGGTGCGGCCAGTCAGGTTGAAGCGGCGCACCGGCCACGCCGCCAGAGAACTCACCAGGCGCTTCATGATGTCAGCACCACGCCGGCCGATGCGCTCCAGCGCACATACACTTCGTCGCCCCAGGTGGGTGGATCGATCTCCGTCAAGGCGAGGCTCGTGACGTTCGCGATCACCGTTTTGCCGGCCTCGAGCTTCACGTGATACAGCGAATAGCCGCCCATGTACGCGATATTCGTGACGACGCCCTTGCCCCAGTTGTACGCGCCTTCAGGCGGCTTGCGCGTGAGCGCGATCCGCTCGGGCCGCACCGAGATCGTCACCGGCATGCCGAGCGGCCCGGAGATGCCGTGGCTCACGTAGAGGCGGCACGGCAGATCGGGCGTGTCGATGAACACGTGATCGGGCTCGTCCTCGACCGTATGGCCTTCGAACAGATTGGTCGAGCCGATAAACTCGGCGGAAAAGCGGCTGTTCGGATATTCGTACACGGCGTGCGGCGTGCCGAGTTGGACGATCTCGCCTTCGCTCATCACAGCAAGGCGGGCAGCCATCGTCATCGCCTCTTCCTGGTCGTGGGTCACCATGATGCAGGTCACACCGACCTTGTCGAGAATGTTGACCAGTTCGATCTGGGTGCGCTGACGGATCTGTTTGTCGAGCGCGGACATCGGTTCGTCGAGCAACAGGAGTTTGGGCCGCTTGACCAGCGAACGCGCGAGCGCCACGCGCTGCTGCTGACCGCCGGAAAGCTGATGCGGCTTGCGTTTCGCGAAGCGGGCCATCTGCACCAGTTCGAGCGTGTGCTGCACACGCTCCTTCATCTCGGCTTTCGGCACGCCTTCCTGCCTGAGGCCGAAGGCGACGTTGGCCTCGACCGTCATATGCGGAAAGAGCGCGTACGACTGGAACATCATGTTGGTCGGGCGGCGGTACGGCGGCAACTGCGCGAGATCTTCGCCGTCGATCAGAATCTTGCCCGAGGTCACGGTTTCGAGGCCTGCGAGCATGCGCAGCAAGGTCGACTTGCCGCAACCGGAACTGCCGAGCAGCGCGAACAGTTCGCCTTTTTTCACCGACAGATTGACCTGCTTGACCGCCACGGTCTCGCCGAATTTTTTCACGACGTCGACGATCTGCACGAAATTGTCCGCTGCGTCGTCCGCGACGGCGAGATGGCTCGGGGACCGTGCTGCGGAACCTGCCACCACGCCCGACTGGTCACTACTCATCATAATGCTGCTTCACTCCGGCGTTTGACGAACAAAGCCCCCGGTGGACACCGAGGGCTTCAGGGTGATGCTAACCCGTTCACTGGAGCCGCGGATCAGCGGCCGGACTTGAATTCAGTCCACAGCCGCGTTTGCAGCCGCTGGATTTCCGGCGGCAGCGGCTTGAGCAGGAAGAGGGTCTTGATGACTTCAGGCGGCGGATACACGGCCGGGTCGTTCGCCACGTCCTTGTCCACGTACTTGCGCGCTTCGAGGTTGGTGCTCGGATAGTAGACGGCGTTGGTGATCGCCGCGTGCACCTGCGGCGTTTCGATGTAGTTGATCCACTCGTGCGCGGCTTCCTTGTTCTTCGCGTCCTTCGGAATCGCCATCACGTCGAACCACACCGGCGCGCCGCCCTTCGGAATGTAGTACTCGATCTTGTAGGCCTTCTTCGCTTCGACCGCGCGATGCTTGGCGATCACGACGTCGCCCGACCAGCCGTACGCAAAGCACACGTCGCCGCCAACCAGGTCGTTGATATAGCCCGACGAGTTGAACTGCGTGATGTACGGGCGGATCTTCTTCATCATGGCGAGCGCGGCGCGGTAGTCGGCCGGGTTCGTGCTCATCGGATCCTTATCGATGTAGTGCAGCGCGGCGGCGAACATCTGGTCCGGTGCGTCGAGCACGGACACGCCGCAGGCTTTCAGCTTCGAAATGTTTTCCGGCTTGAAGAGCACGTCCCAGTTGTCGAGCGGTACGTTCTTGCCGAGGATCTGCTGCGCCTTGGTGACGTTGTAGCCGAGGCCGGTCGTACCGTACGCCCAGGGTACCGTGTACTTGTTGCCCGGATCGGCGCCGGCGACCAGCGCCATCAACGACGGGTCGAGATATTTGAGGTTCGGCAGCTTCGATTTGTCGAGCGGCGCGAAGATTTTCGCAGCGATCTGCTTGCCGGCGTAGTTGCTGGTCGGCACAACGATGTCGTAGCCGGAATTGCCGGTGAGGAGCTTGGCTTGCAGCGTGTCGTCGCTATCGTAGTTGTCGTACTTGACCTGGACGCCAGTCTGCTTGGTGAAGTTCGGGATGGTGTCCTTCGCGATGTAATCGGACCAGTTATACACGTTCAGTTGCGTGTCTTTCGCAACGGCCGTCAACCAAGGCGTCGCGCACAAAACCAGTGCCGCCACTTGCCCTACTACCCGTTTTTTCATCCCGTTCTCCGATCCTGGCCGGCCCTAGCCGGCCTCGTTCACACTCGCGCCGCGAAACATCACCCGCGGCTCCCCTGAAAAACCCGAAAACTACCATTAATTATTGCGCGCTTCAAAAAAAATGCCAGGCTGTCGCGCAAACGGTACAGCGTAAGCCGCGCCGCTACAAAATGGGCGCAATTTTAGCGGGTTATCCGCCCGTGTCTACCCGAAAAAAACACCAGTGGCCGTCCCGGTGCGATCGCGTTGTCACTTTACGCGAGCTGGGTGCGCGGGGTTCGTCGCTGGGTTTGCCGCTGGGTTCGCTCCGGTCACGCGAGTGTAACCGTCGACGGTTGGCGTCGCGCGGCTATGCGCATCGGCTATGGTCTGAACGACGATCAACGGACAGCCGCTTCACTGTGCACGATAGCCGACAGAAGGACAAAGCGGGACAAAGAACGGTTGTTGTTTGCTCTGCTCGATCTGTTTCCGCCCGATCCCTATGCGAATGAAGCTAATTTGTAAGTATTCTCTTAGCATCTCCCGATGCCGCGCAACGACACCGCTCGGCGCGGCGTCGTTCGACGCTGGGCCGCCTTCCTCATTGCGCCCTTCAGCGCCACAGCAAGATGCATGCGCCGCATCGGTTAACATAGCGGAACTCCGCTTCCCGCCCAAGGTTTCCGATGGCTTCGAATCTCCACGATCTTCCCGACAGCCCGTGCATCGGCGTCTGTTCCACGCTCTTCGACGAAGTCTGCAAAGGCTGCGGCCGCACCGCAGCCGAAGTGTCCAACTGGGTATTCCTCAGCGACGAGGAAAAGCACGCTGTGTGGGTCCGCATCCAGCAGGATGGCACGGCGATGCGCTTCAAATACGACAAGCTCTGACCTGCGTTGGGTTCGTTTCGCGCTTACCATAAAAAACGCCGGGCTATCCCGGCGTTTTTTTGAGCGCTAAATGTGAGCGTCGAACCTGACAAGGCTGTCGTCAGAACCGCATACCGACGCCCAGGCCGACCACCACCGGGTCGATACTCAGCCGACCGAGCGGCTGAGCGCCGAGCGATGCATCGGTGTGCATCCAGATCTTCTTGATGTCCGCGTTGACGAACAGCGATCGGGTCACCTGCACGTCGACGCCGGCTTGCAGCGCCGGGCCGAAGCTGTGATTGGTGATCGAGATCGGCTGGCCGCCGGCGTTCAGTCCGTTGTTGTAGAAGTACGTGTAATTGATACCCGCGCCGACATACGGACGAATGCGCCCCGCGTGATTGAAGTGATATTGCAACAGCAGCGTGGGCGGCAACACGTTCACGCCGCCGAGCTTGCCGAGGCTCGATGTGAGCTGATGACGCGAGGTGCCGAGAATCAGCTCGACGCCGAGGTAGTCGCGGATCATGTACGTCAGATCCAGTTCCGGCACGATTGCATTGTTGACGCCCACGTTCAGCGCCGACAGCGACTGGTTGGTCTCCACGTTCGGCATGATGCTAATCGCGCGCAGACGCACCAGCACGTCGCCGGCGTGAATGCCGTTCAGCTGGTCGTCACCGGCGGCATGCGCCTCTTGAGCCAGAGCGCCCGCGCATAGCAGACTCGATGCGACGGCGGCCGCCCTGATTGTTTTCCTGAGCGAGTGCTTCATGTGCTTCCCCGAGTGTTTGTTTGCGTGCGGCGATTGTCGAGGGTCCCGCCAGGCGCCGCGTTGACCCGCATCAACCCAGCGAGAACGCCCATCGCCCTGCGACAGCCGGTCGCGTCGCGCCGGTCAGCAGCAATTCGATCAGATCGTGCACGCTGCGAATTGCCGTGCCGAACGGCAACGCTTCTCGGCCGCGGAAGAACAGGCCATTGGCCACGTCGCCGCGCAACGCCGCGGCGAGCCGCGTATCGATGCAGAAGTGGCCGAATTTCTCGATCCCGTCGCGCATGCCGCACACGCTGAGGCACTCGAGCGCGGTCGGGCAGACCTGTTTGAGCGCGCCGATCTTTTCGCGAATTTTTGTTTCGTTGCGCAGATAGCGCATCAGCCAGGGCGTCTTCACGGCGCGCGCGGGCAATCCCGTCACGCTGACGAACTCGACGATGTCGTCGGGTGTCGCGTCAGCCAGCACGCGTTTGAAGTTGGGATGCGCATCGCTTTCTTCGGTGACGGCGAACGGCGTGCCGAGCTGCACGCCGTTTGCGCCCGCGTTCAACAGATTGCACACCGCTTCGTAGCTATTGATGCCGCCCGCGACGATCAGCGGCACGTCGTTGCGATCCAGGCCGAGCGACGTGAATACCGCATCGAGCTCTTCGAGAATGCGGAAAAAGTCGAAGCGTTGGTCGTGCAGGTCAGCGAGGTTGCTCACACCGAGGTGGCCGCCTGCGTGGGCGGGATGTTCGATCACCACGGCGTCCGGCAGGCGGCCTTTTTTCAGGCATTTTTTCAGCACCAGGGCGACGCCACGGCTGTCCGACAGGATGGGGATCAGCGCAATGTCGTGGCCTTCGGTCATGTCGGGCAAATCGAGCGGCAGGCCCGCGCCCATCACGATTGCGTCGGCGCCGTTTTCACAGGCGACTCGCACGTAGTCTGCTTGCGCGCTGACTGCTTTCATCACGTTGACGGCGATCATGCCGCGACCTTCGCTGATTGCTTTCGCGGCGTGGATCTCGCGGGCCAGCGCGGCGAGGTTGGCCTGTTCCAGGGTGGCCCGGTCCGGGCTTTGACGGCAGCGTTCGATCAGATCGGCATGGTGATGGCGCAGGTCGATGCTGGCGATGGTGCCCAGAGCGCCCTCGCGGGCGACCGAGCCGGCGAGCCGGTGTGCCGAGATGCCGACGCCCATGCCGCCTTGCACGATCGGCAGCAAGCTGCGGCCACGGATGACCAGAGGTGGGAACGAGTGAGAGGTAAACATGGCGACCTATGGTTTCGGTTTTTCGAAGCGGTCATGGTCGTTGTTAGGGCGCGATTTGCATTGCGCCGGATCAAGCGGTTGGCGACAGGTTTGAGTTTCTGGTTGAAGGGTTGACGCTCGTCACGCTGTAGCAGGTTTTTGTGCGGCGCATTGGCGCGGGATGGTTTGGTTTTTCCGGGCAAGGAAAAGCACTGCCGCAGGCACACACAAAAAAAGCCCGCTTCAAGGAAGCGGGCTTTGCGGTAACACATGAGCCAACGAACGGCTTATTGCACGCCCTGGCTCAGCAGGAAGTCTTCATAGTTGCCGCCGAAGTCGTTCAACGTGCCATTGGTGCGCACTTCAATGATCCGGTTCGCCAGACCGCTCACGAACTCCCGGTCGTGCGACACGAAAATGAGCGTGCCTTCGTACTTGTCGAGCGCGATCTGCAGCGATTCGATCGACTCCATGTCCATGTGGTTGGTCGGCTCGTCCATCAGCAGCACATTGTGGCGGCCCAGCATCAGCTTGCCCCAGATCATGCGGCCCTTCTCGCCGCCCGAGAGAACCTTCACGGACTTGCGGATGTCGTCGGCATTGAACAGCAGCCGGCCGAGCGTGCCGCGCACCATCTGCTCGTCGTCGCCTTCCTTACGGTAGCCGTCGATCCAATCCATCAGCGTGACGTCGGCAGGAAACTCTTCATACGTATCCTGCGGCATGTAACCGACATTGGCGTTTTCAGCCCACTTCACCGTGCCGTGATCGAGCGTGAGCTTGCCGAGCAGCGAACGCAGCAGCGTGGTCTTGCCCGCGCCGTTCTCGCCGATGATCGCGATGCGCTCGCCCGGCTGCACGCTGATGCTGAAATCGTTGAAGATCTGGCGCTCGTACTTCTTCGAGATCTTGTCGGCCACCACAGCAATGTTGTGCAGCTTTTTCTCGTATTCGAAGCGGATGAACGGATTCTGCCGCGACGACGGCTTGAATTCCTCGATCTTGATCTTGTCGATCATCTTCAGACGGCTGGTGGCCTGACGCGCCTTCGACTTGTTAGCCGAGAAGCGGCGCACGAAGTCCTGCAGGTCGGCGACGCGCTCCTTCGCCTTCGCGTTGGCGTTCTGCTGACGCTCGCGCGCCTGCGTGCTCGCCAGCATGTAGTCGTCGTAGTTGCCCGGATAGACCTTCAGCGTGCCGAAGTCCATGTCGGCCATGTGCGTGCAGACCTGGTTCAGGAAGTGCCGGTCGTGCGAGATGATGATCATCGTCGAGTTGTACTGGTTGAGCACGTCTTCCAGCCAACGGATCGAGTTGATGTCCAGGTTGTTGGTCGGCTCGTCCAGCAGCAGCACGTCCGGCTTCGAGAACAGCGCCTGCGCGAGCAGCACGCGCAGTTTCCAGCCCGGCGCCACGTTGCTCATCGGGCCGTTGTGGTCTTCGATCGCAATGCCGATGCCGAGCAGCAGTTCGCCCGCGCGCGCTTCGGCCGTGTAGCCGTCATACTCGGCGAACTTCGCTTCGAGTTCGGCGGCGTGCATGTAATCGTCGTCGGTGGCGTCGGGGTTCGCGTAGATCGCGTCGCGCTCGGTCATTGCGGCCCACATTTCGGTGTGGCCCATCATCACGACGTCGAGCACGCGAACGTCTTCGTACGCGAACTGGTCCTGGCGCAGCTTGCCGAGGCGGATGTTCGGCTCGAGCATCACGTTGCCCGAGCTCGGCTCCAGATCGCTACCGAGGATCTTCATGAAGGTGGATTTACCGCAGCCGTTCGCACCAATCAGGCCATAGCGGTTCCCTTCCCCGAATTTGACCGAGATGTTCTCGAAAAGGGGCTTCGGCCCGAATTGCATGGTGATATTGGCGGTAGACAGCACGGCGCGTCCCTTTGAATGTGATATCGGCGAAAAACCGGATATTTTAGCAGGTTATCGCGAATTCGACCCGCGCGGCGTCTGCAAAACGTCGATGAAGGCCGACAGATCGGCCTCGGCGAGGCCCATTGCCGCGCCCAGGCGCAGCAACTGCTGAACCGTCGAAGACACCGGCATCGGCGTGCCGGTTTCGTAAGCGGTGGCGGCCACCGTGTCGATATCCTTCTGGAACGTGCGGAGCGCGCCGATCGGCGCAAGGCCGCTTTGCGTCATGCGCGGCACGAAAATCTGCAGCAGCACCGAATCGGCCCAGCCGCCGGCGAGACCCTCGGTCAGCTTGGCGGCGTCGATGCCGCTGCGTTGCGCGAGGCTCACCGCTTCGGCGATCGCGGCCAGCGTCGCGGTAACGATGGTCTGATTGCAGAGTTTGGCGGTCTGGCCCGCGCCGGTCTCGCCCATATGCGTGACGCGGGCCGCGTACGCGCCGAGCAGCGGCCGGACGGCCTCGACATCCGCCGCGGCGCCGCCCGCCATGACCGCCAGCGTGCCCGCCACAGCGCCCGCGACGCCGCCCGACACCGGCGCATCGATCCAGCCGACGCCCGCCGCGCCGTCACCGCCTGCCCCAAGCGCCGCCGCGCGCTGGGCGAACGCGCGCGTTGCCGCGGGCGGAATGCTGGAGTGATCGACGATCCAGCGCACCCGGCCCGGTGCGCCGGCGCTGAGCAGTCCGGCTTCACCGAACACGGTTTCTTCGACCGCCGCCGCATCCGCGACGCACAACAACACCGCTTCGCAGCGTGCGGCCAGATCACGCGGCGTATCGACCACCCGCGCGCCGTCCGCCAGCAGCGCGTCCGCTTTGGCCCGGGTGCGATTCCAGACGTGCACGGCATGCCCCGCGCGCAGCAGATGCCGGATCATCGGCGCACCCATCAAACCGGGACCGCAAAAACCAAGTTCCACGTTCAAGCCTCGTCAGTGTCAGGTTGAGTCTGCGCGGACATGATAACGGCCGCGCCGGCCGTCGGCATACCGGACACCCGATGTGCGGGATGACTCGCGCACGCGGGGGACGTCGGTCGAGTTCCATTGCCTATACTTTTTGCACACCAACGAAGATCAAAGGAGGAAGTTCATGTCAGACCACGTCTATAAACAAATCGAGCTGACCGGTTCATCGACCAAGTCGATCGACGACGCCATCAGCACCGCGATCTCCAAAGCGTCGAAGACGTTGCGCAATTTGCACTGGTTCGAGGTGACGGAAACGCGGGGCCAGATCGAGGACGACAAAGTCGCCTACTGGCAGGTGACGATCAAGGTCGGTTTGCGCATCGAATAAGCAGCGCGCGATCCCTCTGAACGAATGTCAAAGCAGAATCCGAAGCGAAAAAAAGCTGCGTCCGTACTGGACGCAGCTCCTTGAAGCAGCGGTCGCTGACACCGCCGCCTGGTCGATCGCGACCCGCTCAAGCGCGACCCGGTCGATCACGACCCGGTCGATCGCGACCCGGTCATTCCTGCCGAAGCAACATTACTTCGGCAGCGAACCGTCCACGCCTTCCACATACCAGTTCAGACGCTGCAATTCCGGATCCGTCAGCGTCTTGCCGGCCGGCACCTTCACCGCGCCCGCCTGGTCCTTGATCGGCCCGGTGAACACGTCCCACTTGCCGCCCGCCAGTTCATCGCGTTTCGCCGCCACCTGCTTTTGCGCGTCGACCGGAATCGCCGACGTGTTCAGGTCCTCGAGATTGACGGCCTTTTGCGGAATGCCCCACCACACCGGATCGTTCTTCCACTTGGCGTCCAGCACCTGCTGGATGGCCGCGTTGTAGTACACGCCCCAGTGCGCGACCACCGACCCGAGGTGCGCGTCAGGACCGAACTTCTTCATGTCCGAATCCCAGCCGAACGCATGCACGTGCTTTTCCGATGCGGTCGCGAGCGTGGCGCTCGAATCGGTGTTTTGCAGCAGCACGTCGGCGCCCTGCCCGATCAGCGTTTCAGCAGCCTGCTTCTCCTTGCCCGGATCGAACCAGCTGTTGATCCAGATGACCTTGGTGTGCACCTTCGGATTCACCGAACGCGCGCCGAGCGTGTACGCGTTGATGTTGCGGATCACTTCGGGAATCGGCACCGAGGCGACGAAGCCGAGCGTGTTGGTCTTCGTCACGTAGCCCGCGGCGACGCCGGCCAGATACGCGCCCTGATACATGCGCACATCATAGGTGCCGAAATTCGGCGCCTTCTTGTAGCCGGTTGCGTGCAGGAACACCGTGTCAGGGAAGTCCTTCGCGACCTTCAGTTCGAAATCCTGATAGCCGAAGCTCGAACCGATGATGATCTTGTTGCCCTTGTTCGCCAGATCGCGGAACACGCGTTCGGAGTCGGCCGATTCCGGCACGTTCTCGATACGCGTGATCTTGACCTTTCCGCCGAACTTCGCTTCCGCTTCCTTCGAACCCTGGTCGTGCGCGAAGGTCCAGCCTGCATCGCCCGGGTTGCCGAGGTAGACGAACGCGACGCCGGGCGCGTCGGCGGCCTGCGCGGTTTGCGCGAGCGGCGCGGCGAGCGCCAGCGAGGCCGCGCCCCATGCAAAGGCGGTCAGCAGATTTCTTCTCTTCATGTTTTCTCCTGTCGTGTCGAACGAATGCGTGTTTATCAACTGATGTGAAACGTGTGGCGGCCGGTCGCGAGGGACGACCGCGTCAGCCGGCCGAGAAAAACGGCTTGCCGAGCGATGCGGGTGCATTCAGGCGGATCGTGTTCGGATTGCGCGAAATCAGCACCAGCACGACGACGGTCGCGATGTACGGCAGCATCGCAAGAAACTGGGTCGGCACCGGGACGCCGATTGCCTGCGCATAGAACTGCAAGCCGGTCACCGCGCCGAACAGCAGCGCGCCGATCAGGAGCCGCCCGGGGCGCCACGTCGCGAACACGACCAGCGCGAGCGCAATCCAGCCGCGGCCCGAAGTGAGCTGTTCCTGCCACAGGTGCAGGTTGACGATCGAGTAATAACCGCCCGCGAGCCCGGCCATGCCGCCGCCGAAGGCCACCGCGCCGTAGCGCACGCCGACCACCGGAAAACCGACCGAGTGGGCGACTTGCGGCGATTCGCCGACCGAGCGCAGCACGAGCCCGGCGCGCGTGCGGTACAGGAACCAGCCGATCACCGCGAACATCAGGAACGCGAGGTAATCGAGCGGCGTGAGGCTGAAGAGTGCGGGCCCGAGCACGGGAATCTTCGAGAGACCGGGAATGGTCCAGGTGTCGATCGTCGCGCGCACGGCCGCCGACGTGTACGGCTTGCCGACATAAGCCGACAGCCCGATGCCGAAGATCGTCAGCGAAAGACCGGTGGCGACCTGGTTGGCGAGCATCGTGAGCGTGAGGAACGCGAACAGCAGCGACATCGCGAGCCCGGCGCCGATCGCGGCGACCACGCCGAGCCACGGGTTGCCGGTAATCGCGGTCACCGCGTAGCCGGTGACCGCGCCCATCAGCATCATCCCTTCGACGCCGAGATTGAGCACGCCCGACTTCTCGGCGACGAGTTCGCCCGCGCCCGCGAACATCAGCGGGATCGCGGCGGAGACGGCGCTCGAGGTGAGCGCGCTGGCTTGTTGAATATCCATGGAGATCCGGCGGGAAAATCAGTGAGCTAATTAGTGAACTTGTGCTGCCAGCGAACGGCGGCGCACGCGGTAGTTCACGAACAGGTCGGCGCCCAGCAGGCAGAACAGCAGCAGCCCCTGGAATACGCCGGAGAGCGCCTGCGGCAATTGCATCGAGGTCTGCACCGCTTCGCCGCCGAGATAGAGCAGCGCCATCAGCAGGCTCGCGAGCACGATGCCGACCGGATGCAGCCGTCCGACGAACACGACGATGATCGCGGTGAAGCCATAGCCCGGCGACCATGTCGCCTGCAACTGGCCGATCGGGCCGGCGATCTCGCCCATGCCGGCGAGGCCCGCCAGAGCGCCGCTGATCAGCAGCGACGTCCAGATGGTTTTCTTGTCGGAGAAACCGGCGTAGCGCGCGGCGAGCGGCGCCAGACCGCCGACGTTCATCCGGTAACCCGCAAAGCTCTTGCCCATGAACAGCCACACGAGCGGAATGGCGATCAGCGTGACGAGCACCGACGCGTTCAGACGCGTGCCGCGCAGCCATTTCCAGTGCCAGTCGCCGAAGAAAGTCGGGTACAGCGCGTCGCCGCTGAACATCTCCGAGAGCGGGAAGTTCATGCCCTGCGGATCGCGCCACGGGCCGCTCACCAGATAGATGAGCAACTGGGTTGCCACATACGTGAGCATCAGGCTGACGAGAATCTCGTTGGTGTTGAAGCGGCTCTTCAACAGCGCAGGAATCGCCGCCCACACCATCCCGCCGAATACGCCGGCGATCATCATGGTTGGCAGAATCCACCAGCCGGTGGCCTGATCGAAATAGATCGCGACGCCGCTCGCGGCAATGCCGCCAAGCAGCATCTGCCCTTCGGCGCCGATGTTCCAGACGTTCGCGCGATAGCCGATCGCGAGGCCGAGACCGATCAGACACAGCGGCGAGGCCTTGAGCAGCAACTCGGACCAGCCATTCACGCTCGCGAGCGGCTCGATGAAAAACGCATGCATCGCTTGCAGCGGATCGCGGCCGACGAGGCTGAAAATCAGAAAGCCGATCACGAGCGTGAGCAACGCGGCGATCAGCGGTACGGCAAGCTGCATCGTGCGCGAGGGCGTCGTGCGGGCTTCGAGTCGATACGGAAGAATCATGGGTAGCGTGTCGTTATGTGGGTTGCTGGCGTTGCAGAACGGCTCACGCGTGGGCCGTCTGTTCCGCCGAAGGCGCCGCATCCTCGCGGCCGCCGAACAGGCCCGCCATCCAGCGGCCGATTTCCTCGGCGTTGGTCGCGCCGGTCGCACGCACCGGCGAGAGTCTGCCACGCGCGAGCACCGCGATGCGATCGCAGATGTCGAACAATTCTTCGAGCTCCTCGGAAATCACCAGGATCGCCACGCCGCGCGCGGACAAATCGAGCAGCTGCTGCCGGATGAAGGCCGCCGCGCCGACGTCGACGCCCCAGGTCGGCTGTGCGACCACCAGCACCTTGGGCGCCTGCAAAATCTCGCGCCCCACGATGTATTTCTGCAAGTTGCCGCCGGAGAGACTTTGCGCCAGCGCTTCCGAGCCGCCGCAGCGCACGTCGAAGGCCTCGATGCAACGCTTCGCGAACGCGCGCATGGCGCCTGCCCTGATCCAGCCGGAACTCACCATCTGCTGACGATGCGCGGTCAGCAACGCGTTTTCCGACAGGGTCATGGCCGGCACTGCGCCGCGGCCGAGACGTTCTTCCGGCACGAAGCCGAAACCGAGTGCGCGCCGGCCGCCCGCGCCCATGCGCCCCGCCGGCTTGCCGCAAATGGCGATCGCATCGGCGCGCACGCCGCGCTTCTCGCCCGAAAGCGCCGCCAGCAGTTCAGCCTGCCCATTGCCCGACACGCCCGCGATGCCGAATATCTCGCCGGCATGCACGCCGAACGACACGTTATCGAGCGAGGTCCCGAACGGATCGTCGCTTTCCACCGAGAGTTGCTTCACGTCGAGCAGCACGTCGCCCGGCTGATGCTCGCGCCGCGTGTAATCGGGCAGCGAATGGCCGACCATCAACTGCGCGAGCGACGCGTGCGTTTCCTCTTTCGGCTTCACGTGACCGGTTACACGGCCGCCGCGCATCACCGTCGCTGTGTCGCACAACTCCTGGATCTCGTCGAGCTTGTGGCTGATGTAGAGGATGCTGCAACCTTCGGCGGCCAGCCGCCGCAGCGTCGCGAACAGCTTGCGCACCGCCTGCGGCGTAAGCACCGATGTCGGTTCGTCCATGATCAAGAGACGCGGGTTCTGCAACAGGCAGCGCACGATCTCGACGCGTTGCCGCTCGCCCACGGTCAAGCTGTGAACGTGACGTTGCGGATCGATGTCGAGGCCGTATTCGGCGGAGACTTCGCGGATGCGTTTAGCGAGCGTCTTCAGATCGAAGGGTTCGTCGAGTGCGAGCGCGATGTTTTCGCCGACCGTGAGCGTCTCGAACAGCGAAAAGTGCTGGAACACCATGCCGATGCCGAGCTTGCGCGCCGCCGCGGGACTGGCGATCTCGACCGCCTCGCCTTCCCAGCGGATCTCGCCGGCGTCGGGCCGCACCGCACCGTAGATGATCTTCATCAGCGTGCTTTTGCCGGCGCCGTTTTCGCCGAGCACGGCGTGGATTTCGCCCGGCGCGACGACCAACGTGACGTCGTCGTTGGCGCGCACGGCCGGGTACTGTTTGGTGATGCCCTCGAGCACCAGCCGGGGCGCCGCCTGTGCCGGCCTCGTTGCCGGCTGCGCGGCGGCGCCGTCGCTATAAGAAGAGTCGCTCATGTGATTCCGTAGTACGTCGGTGACTGCCGGTTCCAGCGCGTCCGCCCGCCCTCACGGCGAGCGATCCGTCACCACAACCGGGTGACAATACCTAATTCGACCCACTCAGTCGAGCCGCCAAAATTCCCCGCAAACCCGCGCCGTAGCGCGCTCTGCGGGTATCCCACTCTTGACGTGGTTTTGTGTTCATATTAAAAGTCATATAACCCCACGCCCATTCGATCAGCCAGCACATATATATCGGAGAAGTCATGAGTCAGCAACGCGAGGCGATCGATACCTACTTACTACGCGTCTTGCACACCCTGTTGATGGAACGCAGCGTCACGCGCGCGGCCGTCAAACTGAATCAATCGCAACCCGCGATCAGTGCGGCGCTGCGACGGTTGCGCGACATCACCGGCGACCCGCTGCTGGTGCGCGGCAAGTCCGGCATGGTGCCGACCGAATACGGCCTGCGCCTGCTCGAACCGGTGCAGAACGCGCTGCGCGAGATCGAGCGCATCAAGTTTCAGCAGCACAACTTCGATCCTGCCACCTCCATTCGCTGCTACCGGATCGGCTGCCCGGACTATCTGAACGTGCTCTTCGTGCCGACGGTGGTCGAACGCTTCCGTCAGGCCGCACCGAACGCGACGCTCGAGTTTCATTCGCTCGGGCCGGCGTTCGACTACGAACTCGCGCTCGAGGACGGCAAGCTCGACATCGTGGTCGGCAACTGGCCGGAGCCGCCGGAGCAATTGCACCTGTCCAACCTGTTCGTCGACCAGATCGTCTGCCTGATGAGCAACACGCATCCGTTCGCCAAGCGCGGCGGGCTGACGCTCGACCAGTACCTGAATGCTCCGCATCTTGCGCCTACTCCTTACTCGGTGGGCCAGCGCGGCGCGATCGACGTGCACCTCGCGCGCGAGCGGTTAAAGCGTCATGTGGTCGTTACGTTGCCGTACTTCAATCTGGCGCCGTACGTGCTGATCAAGTCCGATCTGATCTTCACGACGACACGCCTGTTTGCCGATTACTACGCCAAATTCCTGCCGCTGACCGTGGTCCCCGCACCGCTCGATTTCCCGCCGATGCAGTACTACCAGCTGTGGCACGAACGCGTGCATTACTCCGACGAAGTGCGCTGGCTGCGCAGTCTGGTTGCAGAAGCAACCAGGACCTTGATCGATAAGCCTTGAGCTTCTTTAGTGATCTATCGGCATCGCTCACGCGTTGCGGATGCCGATAGATTGCACGCCTCACGCTATTTCGTTACGCCGCTGCTTCGTAAAGTGTCCTCGCCAACCGGTTGTGCTGCTCGATGACCGGCCCGAGTTCCAGCGTCGTCAACTGCCCGTCTCTCACCACCACCTTGCCGCCGATCACGCTGTAGCTCACCTGCGACGGCGCGCAGAACACCAGCGCCGCCACCGGATCGTGCAAGGCGCCCGCGAACAGCGGCTGGCGCAGATCGAACGACACGAAGTCCGCCGCCATGCCCGGCGCCAACGCGCCGATATCGTCGCGATTCAACACTTTCGCGCCCCCCAGGGTCGCAATCTCCAAGGCCTCACGCGCGGTCATCGCATCCGGGCCGAAACCGACCCGCTGCAACAGCAGCGCCTGGCGCACTTCCGCGACCATTTGCGCACCGTCGTTCGAAGCCGAGCCATCCACACCGAGCCCGACCGGCACACCCGCGAGACGCATCCGCTTGACCGGCGCAATGCCCGATGCGAGCCGCATGTTCGAACACGGACAGTGCGCGACACCTGTTCCGGTACGGGCGAACAGTTCGATGCCTGGCTCGTCGAGCTGTACGCAGTGCGCATGCCACACATCGTGGCCGACCCAGCCGAGGTCTTGCGCATACTCGGCGGGCGTCATGCCGAACTTCTCGCGGCTGTACGCGATGTCGTTGACGTTCTCCGCGAGGTGCGTGTGCAGCGACACGCCGTAGTGGCGCGCCATCTTCGCCGATTCACGCATCAGATCGCGGCTCACCGAGAACGGCGAACACGGCGCCACCACCACGCGCAGCATCGCGTAACGTCCCTCGTCGTGATACGTCTCGATCAGACGCTGCGTGTCCTTCAGAATGTCCGCTTCACGCTCGACCACCGAATCCGGGGGGAGACCGCCGTCCTTCCGCCCCACGCTCATGCTGCCGCGGGCCGCATGAAAACGCATGCCGATCCGGCGCGCCGCGGCGATGCTGTCGTCGAGGCGGCTGCCGTTCGGATAGATATACAAATGGTCGCTCGAGGTCGTGCAACCGGACAGCAGCAGCTCGGCCATGGCCGTCAACGTCGAGACTTCGATCATCTCCGGCGTGAGGTTCGCCCACACCTTGTAGAGGCTGGTCAGCCAGCCGAACAGCTCGGCGTCCTGCGCGGCGGGAATCGCCCGCGTCAGGCTCTGATACATGTGGTGGTGCGTGTTCACCAGCCCCGGAATCACCAGATGCCCACGCATGTCCAGCACTTCGTCGGCCGTTTGCGGCAGTTGCGCCGTCGGTCCGACCGCGACGATCCGGTTGTCCTCGATATACAGTCCGCCGTCGCGCAGTTCGCGCCGGGCGCCGTCCATCGTGACCAGTACGTCCGCGTGCCTGACCAGCATCGTTTTCTTCGGCTTACCCGCTTCATGCGGCGCGCTCGCCGCCTGCTCCATCGTCATTCGTTTCTCCGCTTCGTTGCTTCCGTGCAAAGCCGTTCGAACGCGATGTGACGGCACGCCACCGTGCCGCCGCGTCCCGTCGAACGCCGTTGGCCCGGTTACCCAGCGTGTTCCGCCGTCTTCGGGGTCCCCCGAAGGGACTTCCTTCGGGGCGTGCGCCTCGCCTGAAACCTGCGTGCTGCGGCGCACAGACGTAACCTTCGACGGCCAAAATTACGCTGACAACTCATGCCGGTGCGATACCCGACTTCACGCTGCCGATATAGTGGGCCTTTTTTGGCGCCGGTAGGATCGAATCGCATTGCAATAGTCGAACGAATCGACTCGCTGCGGCTTTCAGCGGGCTGTCCGTCATGCGCCAGGTATTATCTTTCCTATCTCTCGCGCGCTGACGGGAACAACCTTTCTACAATGGATGCCACGGCGCTCGCTTCAATTCGCCGACGGGTATGTAGCCACTGACGTGGAGCCTCGATCCGCCGCAAACGTAACTGGATCGGGCTGCCGCCGAAACCTCGCATTCACATAAGGAAAATTGCGAATGGGAAAGCTCACTACCCACGTGCTCGACACCGCGAACGGCCGTCCCGGCGCGGGCATCAAGGTCGAACTCTTCGCGCTCGCGGGCGACACTCGCCGCGCGCTCAAAACCACCCTCACCAATGACGACGGCCGCTGCGATCAGCCGCTGCTCGAAGGCGACGCGCTGGTCGCGGGCGAATACGAACTGGTGTTCGCTGCCGGCGACTATTTCGCATCGATCGGTACGAAGGTGCCGGAGCCGCGCTTCGTCGATCGCGTCGTGCTGCGCTTCGGCATCGCCGATGCCGAAGCGCACTATCACGTGCCGCTGCTGGTGTCGCCGTGGTCGTACAGCACGTATCGGGGCAGCTAAGGGGTGAAGGCGAGTTTGAAGTCGTGCTGCATTTATTGTGCTGCATTTTTTGATCGCGCCCGATTGCATTGCGCAGATGAACGCCGATGCGCGCGCCCGCGCCCATCGGCATGAAGGCACCCGCGAAACGCAATCGAACGCCGGCGACTCGACCCGCAGTTCCAAAAAAAACGGCGCGCGCGAACTGAACGCACCGCGTCTTTCGCCCTGAAGGGGCGCAGCCCCGAAAGAAGTCCCCTTGGGGGCGCCGCGCAGTCTGCGCAACGACGCGATGCATGCCGATGACTCGTGGCCCGGGTCCCGGAAAGCAACTCCGTCATTGCGCGTACAACGAATCAGAAGTGGAGGAGTGTCATGGAAGGCTTTATCACCGACTGGCTGAATCTGGCGATTCGCTGGTTCCACGTCATCGCCGCGATTGCATGGATCGGCGAATCGTTCTATTTCGTCGCGCTGGACAACAGCCTGAAACCGCCGCAGGACCCGAACCAGCGCAAGCGCGGCGTGTTCGGCGAACTGTGGCACGTGCACGGCGGCGGCTTCTACAACATGCAGAAGTACACCGTCGCACCGCCGGAAATGCCGGAAGATCTGCATTGGTCGAAGTGGCCGTCGTACACCACGTGGCTGTCGGGCTTCGGTCTCTTCACCGTGCTGTATCTGTTCTCGCCCACGACTTACCTGATCGACAGGAACGTGCTCGACATGGGTCCGGTGGTCGCCGTCGCTTCGGCGCTCGGCTTTCTGGCCGCCGGCTGGATCGTCTACGACTCGCTGTGCCGCATTCTCGGCAACAAGGACAAGGTGCTCGGCATCTGCGTCGGCGCATATGTGCTGATCGCGGCATGGCTTGCGTGCCACATTTTCGCGGGCCGCGCGGCTTATCTGATCATGGGCGCCATGCTGGCCACGATCATGTCGGCGAACGTGTTCTTCGTGATCATTCCAGGCCAACGCAAGATGGTCGACGCGATGCTCAAGGGCGACACGCCGAACCCGATCTATGGCAAGCGCGGCAAGCAACGTTCGGTGCACAACACGTATTTCACGTTGCCGGTCGTGTTCGCGATGCTGTCGAACCACTATGCAATGACGTACACGCACCCGCACAACTGGGCCGTGCTCGTGATCATCATGCTGGCCGGCGCGCTGATCCGGCAGTTCTTCGTGATGCGTCACCGTGGCCAGGTGCTGTGGTACCTGCCGCTCGTGGGTATCGTGCTGATGTTCGCGGCCCTCTTCTGGACCATGCCGAAGCCGGTCGTGCCGCAAGCGCAAGCCGCGAATGCGCCGGTGGTCAAGGTGGCCGATATCGCACCCGTGCTGCAACAGCGTTGCGTGGCCTGCCACTCCGCCCATCCGACGATGATGGGCAGCGCCCCGGCCGGTGTGCTGCTGGATACGCCGGATGAGATTTCGCAGAACGCGCAGCGGATTTATCAGCAGGCTGTCACGTTGAAGGCGATGCCGCTGGGCAATGTCACCCACATGACCGACGACGAGCGGATGAAGATCGCTGCGTGGTTCCAGGGCGGTGCGGCGAAGTAATGAGCGAACTGGGCCGGGCCTCGTGCCTGGCCTGGCCAAACATGAAGCGGGCTTTTCGCGCGAGCGGGAAGCCCGCTTTTTCTTTGCCGCCTGTACATGACCACCGTAGCCGACGTCATGGACACACTGAAGGCCGTAAGGCGCGCATGGAGTATTCACCCTGAATGACATGAGCGCGTCGCGCTTCGCGCGCTTGCCCGAAGCGGCGAGCGATGACCTCAAGGTCGCGGCGCATGGACATGGATGCAAGTTCGAGGACATTGTGGCTGAGCAACGCATGCCCGATTCGAACATCGAAACCAGCAGGCTGTTCCGCGCCCGAGCCGGCGGAACCTGCGCGCGAATTCATCGAGCACCCACCGCTTCTGGGCAAGCGCAACTGAAAGACGAAGTTGCGCCCATCGCAGCCCGTTAACTGAAAAAGCCCACAGCATGCACTGTGGGCTTCTTTACAACCAGACTCTTCAATGCGCTGACGCAACAAACCTCAAACCGTCACGGCGCTCAACGTATCTTCGGTGAGCCAGAGCGACTCGGTCAGATCCTGCTCATTGAGGTTAAGCCCGTCCCCGCCACGATCGACGACGATGAAGTCGCTCACGTTACCTAACGCGATCAGCGGATGGTGCCAAACGCCCTTCGCATAGTTGACGCCCTGCCAGCCGCTCGTCACGAACGCGCGAATCCGCTTCGGATCCAGTTCGCCCGCCGGCGCCACGACCACCAGATACGGCTTGTCGTTCAACGGCACGAACGCCTGGCTGCCGAGCGGATGACGCTCGAGCATCTTCACTTCGAACGGCAGCGTGCGCGGCTGCCCACGAAACAGATTCACGAGCGTGCGGCCGCTCTCGTCGCTCACGTCCACCTTCGCGAGGTCGTGATAACGGATCGTGGTGCCGAGGTTGATCGGAATCTGCTTCGCGCCTTCGAGTTCGATCACGTCGCCGAACGCGGCGAACGCTTCCTTCGTCAACGGTTCGATCGCCAGCGTTTTCATGATTCGAGCGTGCCCCACAGACGCAGACGCGACACGCCGCCGTCCGGAATGATGTTGAAGCGCACATGCGTCACCGGACCCAGTGCGGCGATTTCGCTCTCGAAGTAATGCTGCTTGTCCATTTGCAGCTTCTGTTCGCCGAGCAGCACCGGCCAGAACATCGCCTGCGTGATCAGCGAGCTATCCGTGCCGCCCGTCACATACGCGGCCTGGATCGAGCAGCGGTCCGGATAGTTGCCCTTGAAGTGAGCCGTATCCACTTCGATCTTCCTGATCACGCCCGGCTGCGCCAGCGCGACGATCGCCCAGTCGTTGCCCGGCTCGCGGCGGCGGCGCGTTTCCCAGCCGTCGCCCATGTTCACGCCCCGGCCCGGCATCAGGAGCGTCGACGCAGCGCCGAAGTGCTGGTTGTTCGCGGCGACCAGATACGCGCCGTTCTCCATTGCCGCCAGATCGAACTGCTCGGTGCGGCTCGCGCCCGCCCAGTCCACTTGCGGCTGACCATACACCCGCAGGCGCGCGATGCCGCCGTCCGGGTAGATGTTCACGCGCAGGTGCGTATACGCGTTCGCGTCGCTGACTTCGTGATAGTGGTGGCTGTTGCCTTGCAGCGTGGTCGACGGCACGATCTCGGTCCATTGCGTCGACGGGTTCGGCACGCCGTCCGCCACGCGTGCGGCCTCCACCGAAGCCGCCGGCGGGAAGTTACCCGTGAAGTGGCTGGTGTCGAGATCAAGCCCCTTGATCACGCCCGCACGCGCGAGCTTGACGACGCACCAGTCGTAGCCGGTGGCGCGCTTGCGGCGCGTTTCCCAGCCGTCCATCCATTTGCCGTTGTCGTCGTACTTGCCGGGAATGAAGACCGCCGGCTCCGGATTCAGCATGCGCTCCTTCGGCGCGAAGAAATCGTCGCTGGCCTCGAGCGCCTGTGCGCCCAGACGCGGGTCCGCGAGGTTCACATAGCGGCGCGTGAAGTCCGGTGCGTTGGGATCGAGAATCGGGAGTGCCATCTTTGTCTTCCTTGATGTGGTCAGTGCTGAAAAAACGTTTCGGTTCGAGGTCCGCGGCACGCTAGAAATGCACACTAGAAACGCGCGCTGAAAACCTTACGCGTCGATCAGGTCGTCGAGCCGGAAACGTGCGATGCGGTAGATCTGGTCGAGGCTGGCGCGCAATTCGTCAGCGCGGCTGTTGTTCACACGCGCCTCGAAGTTCGCGATGATGCCGTGGCGGTCGAAGCCGCGCACCGCGAGGATGAACGGGAAACCGAACTTTCCGCGATAGGCGCTGTTCAGCGCGACCAGCTTGTCGAATTCTTCCTGCGTGCATTGGGAGAGGCCCGCGCCGCTCTGCTCACGGGTCGACTCGGCCGTCAGCTCGCCGCGCACCGCAGCTTTGCCCGCGAGCTCCGGGTGGGCGTTGATCAAGGCGAGCTGCTTCTCTTCGCCCGCCGTTTCGACGATGTTCGACATCTTGCGATGCAACTCGTCGATGCTCGCAAAGGGCCTTTGACTCGCCGCGATTTCCGCGACCCACGGCGAGTGCTCGAAAATGCCCGACAGCGCCGCGACAAACGCGTCGGTCGAGGTGCTGTTGAGTTGATCAAGAGTGTATTGCATCGCCTTCATGCCGCTGCCTCGCGGTTGTTCTGCTGGTAAGGATGATGTTCGCGCCAGTGCCGCGCGATATCGACGCGCCGCGTCACCCACACGCGATCGTGCTGTTCGATATGGTCGAGGAAACGTTGCAGCGCGCGCAAACGCCCTGGGCGGCCGAGCAAGCGGCAGTGCATGCCGATCGACAGCATCTTGGGCGCTTCGTCGCCTTCCTGGTAGAGCACGTCGAATGCGTCGCGCAAATAGGTGAAGAAGTGATCCGCCGTATTGAAGCCTTGCGGACTCGCAAAGCGCATATCGTTGGTGTCGAGCGTGTACGGCACGATCAGTTGCGGCACTTTTGCACCGCCTGTCACTTCGACGTCCATCCAGAACGGCAGGTCGTCGCCGTAGTAATCCGAGTCGTAAAGGAAACCGCCGTATTCGGCGACCAGCCGATGGGTGTTGGGACTATCGCGGCCGGTGTACCAGCCGAGCGGCCGCTCGCCCGCGACACGCTCGATCGCTTCCATGCCGAGGCGCATGTGCTCCGCTTCTTTCTCCGGCGGCACGTCCTGATAGTGAATCCAGCGATAGCCGTGGCAGGCGATCTCATGACCGAGTTCGACGAAAGCGCGCGCGAGTTCCGGATGCCGTTCGATCGCCATGCCGACACCGAACACGGTGAGCGGCAAACCGCGCTTTTCGAATTCGCGCAGAATGCGCCACACGCCCGCGCGCGAGCCGTATTCGTAGATCGACTCCATGCTCATATGGCGGGCCGGATAGGCCGCCGCGCCGACGATCTCCGACAGGAACTGCTCCGAACCCGGATCGCCGTGCAGCACGCAGTTTTCACCGCCCTCTTCGTAGTTCAGGACGAATTGCACCGCCACGCGCGCTCGCCCGGGCCAGTTCGCCTGCACCGGGTAGCGGCCGTAGCCGATCAGATCGCGTGGATAGTTCGAGTCGAGTGGCATGATTTGACGAGATGCGTGGTGACGGTACGAAAAATTCGCGTGGAATTCACATGACATGCATATGAAGTTCGCTCGGGGTTTGCTCGGCATCGGCTTGTGATCCGAGCCGGCGCGGGCGGCAATAGCCCCCGGAACAGCACCAGAAAGCGCCGGAAAAGCAGCAGCAATAAGCGCTTCGGGCACCAGCGCCGAGTGGGATCAGTTTAGCGAAAACGCCCGGGTGCGCCCATACACCCGGGCAGATAGTGCGTGTCAGACGGAATGTATGTGCGGCGCCGCGTCTGTAGTGTTTACCCGCAGCGAATCGGCGTTGGTCGCTGCTTCTTGCGCATCGACCGCGAAACCGCGCTGGGGCAGCGGATTCGGAGCGGCATCGGTCGGACTGAAAGCTGCCAACGCGCCGTCGTAGCGCTTCGCCAGCGGCCGCGCATAGTCGCCGCGCTTGGCGGTCGACAGACGCAGCGCAACCAGCGCCTCGGTCCATTTGACAGCCGCCGTCACGCCCTCGATGACCGGTGCGCCCAATGCATCTTCGATCTCCGCGCACAACTCCGCCATGCCGGCGCAACCGAGCACGATCGCGTCCGAACCGTCTTCGTCCAGCGCGCGGCGGCATTCGTCGAGGATGATGCGGCGTGCCGCCGAGCCGGGTTTGTCGAGATCGAGCACGGCGACGTCGGTGGCGCGCACATTGCGGCAAAAGCGCTTCATGCCGTAGCGCTCGGCGAGATGCCATGCCATGCCGCAGGTGCGCGCCAGCGTCGTGACCACTGAAAAGCCCGGCGCCAGCACGCTTGCCGCGTGCATCGCCGCTTCGGCGATGCCGATGACCGGCCCGCGCGCCAGTTCGCGCGCGGCGTACAGTCCGGGATCGCCGAAGCAGGCGATCACGTAGCCGTCACAACCGTCGCGCTCGCCGGCGCTGATCTCGGCCAGCAAGCCAGGCGTCGCGAGAGCCTCGTCGTAGTAGCCTTCGATCGACGGCGGTCCCATCGTCGGATTCACCGCGATCACTTCGGTGCCTGGCGAGGCAACTTCGCGAGCGCAACGGCCCATTGCCTCGGTCATACGTTGCGTCGTATTCGGGTTGATCAGTTTGATGCGCATATCGACTCCTGTTGCGACGCCGGCTCAGCGAGCGAGTACGCGGTAGAACAGCGCGCCCAACGCGGCGCCGATGAACCACGAGAAATTTGCCAGCCCATCGAGCGTCGGCACCATCACGCAGACCACGGCGATGAGCGCGGCCGGCAGCAACGCAGCCACAGCCCGGTAGTTGACGCCGTTGCGGTACCAGTACGAGCCGGTTCGGGACACCGTATAGAGGTCGTCGAGCACGATCTTCTGGCGTTTCACCAGGTAGTAATCGACGATCAGGACGCCATACAAAGGTCCGATGAAGCTGCCGAGCACATCGAGCGTGTAGTGAATCACCGCCGGATTGTTGAACAGATTCCAGGGCGTGATGAAAATCGACGCCACCGCGGCGAGCATGCCGCCCGCGCGCCAGCTGATCAGGCGCGGCGCGACATTCGAGAAATCGAAGGCCGGCGACACGAAATTGGCGACAATGTTGATACCGATGGTCGCGATCGTGAAGGTCAGTGCGCCGAGAATCACCGCGGTCGGGTAATCGATACGGCCCACCGTTTCGACCGGATCCGTGATCAGCTGGCCGAACACCGGCAGCGTGGCCGCGGTCGTGACCACCGTCACCAGCGAGAAGGCCAGGAAGTTGACCGGCAGGCCCCAGAAGTTGCCGCGCTGAACGCTGCGAAAGCTCTTGCCGTAGCGCGAAAAGTCGCCGAAATTCAGCATCGGTCCGGAGAAGTACGACACCACCAGCGAGGTTGCCGTGATCATCACCGGCACCACTTCCATGCCGTGATATTTGACGCCGCCCAGGTTGATGCCGATGTTCCGCCATCCTGCGCGATACACCATATAGCCCGCGAGAATGAACATCACCACGTAGACCGCCGGACCGGCGAAGTCGATGAACTTCTTGATGGTCTCCATGCCGTGCCAGAACACCAGCGCCTGCAACACCCACAACAGCATGAAACCGGCCCAGCCGAGTGTCGATAGACCCATGAAGCCGTGGTGATGAACGTCCGCATACGGCAACAGTTGCGGGACGAACTTCAGCACCACGATAACCAGCGCGCTCGAAGCCAGATAGGTCTGAATCCCGTACCACGCCACCGCGATCAAGCCGCGAATCACTGCGGGAATATTCGCGCCGAGCACGCCGAAGGTCGCGCGGCAGGCAACCGGATAAGGCACGCCGTTCTGCTGACTCGGCCGGGCAATCAGATTGCACAGCACGTTGACGATCGTAATGCCGACCAGCAATGCGATCAGCACCTGCCAGCTCGTCAACCCGAGCGCGAACAGACTGCCCGCGAACACATAGCCGCCGACGCTGTGCACGTCCGACATCCAGAACGCGAAGATGTTGTAGGCGCCCCAGGTTTGATGGCGCAGCGGCGCCAGGTCTTCGTTGTAGAGCCTCTCGCTGTAACCCAACGGCAACGATGGGTCGCCGGTCGCGCTGTCGTCTTCATAAGTGGAAATTGCGGGACTGCCGGGCGCTGCACTGAACTGAGCCATGATTCCTCCTTTGGGATAGGGACCATCGATAGCGAATCGAAGGACGTTGCATCGGCTATGCCAGGCGCACCCTCCCATCCGGGTTGAACCGAACGGAATTTCAGTCGCCTGAATGGCCGCGCCGCGGATGTCTCCGTACTGAAGTACTTGTGCTTATCGCACCGCCAGCAGCCGCGGCCCCCTGACGATGTGTGACTACTCCCAGGCCACCGCCCGGCGACGGCCACGCGCACGCAAGCCGGCAGCGCTCGCGCCGAGCCGCCTTGCAACGCTTGATTCAGTTCAGTTCAGTTCAGTTCAGTGCGGCGCGCACCAGCAACGGGCGCACACCGGCCGCTTGCCTCAGCCTGGCGCGGACTTGCCTTTGTGTGCATCGTTACGTGCACCGAACACTTCATGCAGATCGGCCGCGCCGCGTGCCGGGCGGTCCAGCATCTTCAACTCGACGCTTTGCAGATGGCGCGACATCAAGGCCGCCGCCTCTTTCGCATCGCCGGCGTCGAGCGCGGCGAGAATGGCTTCGTGGTCCTCGAACGAGCACGGGCTGCGTCCGAGCGACTCGTACAGTGCGGAAATCAGCGTGGACCGCGCCACCAGGCCGTTCAGACAGTCGCACAGCACGGTGTTGCCGGTCAGCGCGGCCAACTCGGTGTGGAACTCCCCCGACAGACGAATCCATGCCGGAAAATCACGGGTTTCGAACGCTTTGCGTTCGCGGCCGATCATGCTGCCGATACTCTTCAAACGCCGCATGCCGTGCCCGCTGCAAAGCCGCTCCACCACCGCCAGTTCGATGATCCGGCGCATCTCGAACACCTCGTGCACCTCTTGCAGCGACGGACTCGCGACAAATGCACCACGGTTCGGCTCGAGGTCGACGAGGTGATCGGTGGCCAGTTGCGCAAGCGCCTGGCGGATCGGACCGCGCTTCACGCCAAATACTTCGCATAACTGGGCTTCTGTCAGCTTGGCGCCAGGAGCGAGCCGATGTTCGAGGATCGCGGCGCGGATGCGCTCGGCGATCGCCTCGGGTTTCGAACTATTCGCGCTGGCGGAATCGGTGTCGGACATGATGTTCGTCTCGCTATGTCGGTCATCTTAGGATGGACATAAAGATTGTCAACAATTTTTATCTTTATTTTCGACAATCATCATGACGGTGTTGGGCTTCAGCCTATCTGGTACGGGACTGAAGTCCGGTCTCGCTTCAATATCAGTTTAATTAAGGTGAGCGTGGGCTGTCTATTGATGGCGGTTTTTGTCAACAAAATGGATGGGCCTTCACTGTCTGCTCTGTCAGTGGTGACATCGAATAGCTGACCGTTAGTTGCATCTACAGCCCCAAAGAAAGCGGACAACCGCCCGCTTTCTTTGCCGCTTCAAACCAGGCAGGGATAGCCCGATAACGTCAGCTTGAATCCGTGTGCGCCGGCTACAAGGTGCGCGTCGGCGCCGACCGGCAGCGTCAGCATGTCCGGCGTATGCCCGAACTGCAGACCGGTGACGACCGGAATCCCGATCACCGAGCGCACCTGCTCGATCATCGCCTGCAGGTCATACCCGTTGTCGTAGTCGTATGAACTACCGCCGGAGAAATCGCCAAGCACGAGCGCCTGCTGCTGCGCGAGGATGCCGGAAAGATGCAACTGGTAAAGCATCCGCTCGAGCCGGTACGGCTGCTCATTGGTGTCCTCGAGGAACAGGATGCCGCCCTGCACCGGCGGCATGTACGGCGTGCCTATCAACGATGCCAGCACCGCCAGATTGCCGCCCCACAACATGCCGGAGACATCGGCAGATTGTGCTTGCGGCACATCGCTTGTCACCGTCATGGTCGGCTTCGTCAGCGCCGACCAGAAGTGCCGCATGGTGAATTCGCTCACATTTTCCGCGCCGAAATCGCTCATCAGCATGGGACCGCCGAAAGTCTTTACCCCGGCGCGCGCGAGCAACGCGAGCTGGATTGCGGTGAAATCGCTGTGCCCCACCAACGCGACCGGCTGATCGGTCAGCCGCCGCTGGAGTCCTGCATAGTCGAGTCCGTGCAGAATGCGTATCGCGCCGTAACCGCCGCGGACCGTCAGCACGATGTCGGGCAGTGCCCGCGAAGGATCGGCCAGCCGGTTCAACTCGGCCGCGCGCTCGCCGTCGGTACCGGCGAAACGCTGGTAGCGGCGCATCGCTGCCTCCACGCCGTTCACGCGATGCCCCTGCGCATGCAAGCGGTGCAATGCGCGATGCAGCACCTCCGTGTCATGCGGATAGCCGGACGGCGCGATCAGTTCGAAAGTGCGATGAACGGTCATGGGCAAGACCTGTTGAACGTTGTAGTTTCTAGAGCGGCTCAGCCGGTCCTGGTTCGGTGCGCGCCGCCTCGCGTGCTTCGCGGCTTGCGCGCCGCCGCTCGGCAAAGAATGCTTTGAGCGCGGCGCCGCATTCGCTTTCGAGCACGCCGCCCGTCACCGTGGTGTGATGATTCAACTGGGCATTTGCGAATGCATCGACGACGCTGCCGCACGCGCCCGTTTTCGGGTCGCGCGCACCGAAGACGACGCGAGCAATACGCGCATGCATGATCGCGCCGGCGCACATCAGACAGGGTTCGAGCGTCACATACAGCTCGCAGCCGGGCAGCCGGTAGTTCTCGACGGCTTGCGCGGCTGCGCGTATCGCGACCATTTCCGCATGCGCCGATGGGTCGTGCGCACCGATCGGATGGTTGAACCCTTTGGCAATGACTTCGTCGCCACGTACGAGCACCGCGCCGACCGGCACTTCGCCCGCCGCACGTGCTTCTTCTGCTGCGGCCTGGGCGAGCGCCATGAAGCGGCGATCGCGCTCGGAAATCAGTGCTGCAGGCGGTTCGTCCGGCAGTGAGGCATGAGTCGATGCGCCGACTGGTGGGTCATATGGCGCATAGGGCGCCGGTTCGACGGAACTGGCGCCAACGATTTCGGCTTGACACGCCGGCGACGCTGCGGCTTCACCCGGTTTGATAGAGTCCGCACGAGGCGTGGCGGAGCGGATAAGCGGGTCGCTCACTGCGATCCCGCTTCGGCCGTATTGAGGGTGCCGACGCGCTCCGTCAGCCGCGCGGCGATCCGCCGGCAGTATTCGCGCGGCAGGACCAGCGGGCCGCCGCGCAGCGATTCGAGCGCCATGTCGAGCGCCAGCATGCGAGCCTGCAGACGGCAACGGGCAACCTGGTCGCTGACCGCGTTCAGCTCCGCCTGCAAGTCGCGCAAAGCGCGCAACTGCTCGACGGCGGGCGGCACGAAGCCCGCATTCTTCAAAATCCGGTTGGCGACGCGCACTTCTTCCGGGACCAGTGCATCGTCGTCCTGGGGCAGCGGCGCGCCGGCGCCCGGTAAATCGTCGAGCTCACCGCGCGCGGCTGCGGCGGCAATACGCTGTTCGACTAACGCATCAAGCAATTTCATCTGCAGTCCACTACGTTGCGGCCCAAGCATTCTATCAGGGCGCGCATGCCCGTTCCGGCAGTCCCACCGACGAAACCCCCTGGTTTTCAGATTTTAGGTATTTGAGGGGCGCCCGGCGCGCGCGCCTCTCACTCGGCTGCCAACCGCCAGCGCGCCAGAGCGACATGCCGGGTGCGCCCGAGCAAGCTGTGGACCAGAACAAGCTCACGCACGTTCCAACTGACCGCTTCGACCGCACGGGTCGCCACCCACGGCATGCCGTAAGCCAGCGTCACGTGCGGCGTGTACGGCGCATTTGGCGAGGCTGTGCGATCCCCGAAGCCCACGTTGTCCAATGCCAGTTCAAGCGCGTCGTGAAGTGCTTGCAGTCCCGCGACGCCCTCACCTCCGGCCAACACCAATGGCCCCGGCCGCGGTTTCAACGCAAAACTGACCGCACGGTCGAACTCGACGCTAAAAGGCGCCATCCTGATCGACGCCGCTGCGTTCATCGCCGCCTCTACACGCGCGGGCGGCAAACCTCCCGCGAAGTTTCCGAGGTGAAGCAACGTGACGTGCAAACGGTTGGCCGCGAGCGGCTTGCTCTTTGAGCGCGTCTCGCCGCAGAGCTGTTGCGCCAGCTTCGAGATGCTGGCCGCCGTATTCGTGTCTGGAACGACGGCGAAGAACAGGCCGTCTGTCGGGATTGGCGGCGCCTCGAGCCCGGGCAACCAAAGCTGTTCAGGCATGGCGCGCCTGAGTGGGTGAAGCCGGCATGAGTTGAATCTCCGTTCAAACGTGCGCGCTTGCCCGCGCGCCAAGAAAAATTAATCGGCGGCGGCCGGATTCACGGTGCGCCTTCGCCGCGCCAGCCGGCCAGCCGATATTTGATTTGTAGGCCATCGATCGCCCCACGGCCGAACACTCGCCACAGAATCATTGCATGACGCCCCCGACCGGAATGCGCTTGCGCTTGCTGTCCGGCTACGCACGATACTGTACATTCATACAGTATCGGCGGCAATGTCGAAATGCTCAGAAAGATGGGAGTATTGGTTGCCGCCGCGAAGTACGGCGGGTTTCGTGCTCGACGAGCGGCATGCGCGAGGAGGACCCGGCCTGCAACAAGATCGGGGGCAGGAATCAGCGCGAGGCCGGCCCGGGCGCGAAACTCGACGTTATCTATACGCCCGTGGCAATACGAATGTCCCGCGATGCGCGGTTCGGATTCGTGGTGCTGGTATCCCGTAGCGAACTGTTGTCAGCCCGCGAGCGTGTCGTCCACTACCCGCTGCCCGGCGCTATATCCCGCCATGAGCGCCTCGGCTTGTGTCGCGAATGGTTGCTGGGTGGTCGACGAGAGGCGTATCGGCGCAACCAGCGGGTGAGTAGCGCCCGCCATTCTGATTTGCACAACGGCGACGAATCCCTGCGGGGCCAATAGCGTAACGCCGCCTGCAGTCTTCCACACTGGCTCGAGCTCCACGGCGACTTCAAAGCCTTTGTATCCGTAAATTCTTTTCATTGCCGACCTTGCCTGCCTGATTCAGCCCGTCCTGAAACTGCCCCCTACTGGAAAGTGTACATCCCGCTGGCAACGTGGCGGCGACGAGCATCTTCCACTACCTATCCTGTCCGGCATCCTCGACTGCCCAATTTTGTGACGGGACCACGACAGCAATAGTTTGCGCGATGCATCAGTACGCCAGCCCGCTATTTCCCGTAGTGACGCTGATGTTCATGCATAAGGACGCGGGGGTGTCGCGGGCACCGGTCTACAGGTTTCACCTAACCTGGCAGGTTGGAAAAGCTGGACCAGTGGGTGCTCAGGGCGCAATTGACTGCCAAGGAAGTCGGGGCTTTTGGGTCATGTGTAAACACCCCATGAAGGCACCGTGCACCCGATGAAGGCACCGTGGCGCGCTATCGCCGACCGTCACTCGGCCACGCGCGCCACCGCGGCGGCGGGGTCGCCGCCGGTGCGCCTGCGCAGCGGCCAGTACAGCGCGGCCAGCACTGACGCGGGCTCGGCGGCGTCGTCAAGCCCGGTTGGCGGCCACTCGTGCGGCGCCGGTGTCCACATCGTGCCGAACAGGCGATCCCACAACGGAAACATTTGCGTGAAGTTCTTATCGAAATGTTCGGCGCGGCGAGAGTGATGCAGCCGGTGATATTGCGGGTTGTTGACCCACGTAACGAAGCGACCGAGGTTGATGCGCAGGTTCATATGCGCAAAAAAGTTGACTGGCAAAAACACCAGGGTGGCGATGCCTGCGATCGACGGATCGACCCTGAACAGCACGCCGACCAACGGAAACATCAGGAAGCCCTTGAGTAGCGCTTCAAACCAGTAGTGGCGCGTGGTCAGAGTGACGTTGAACGATTCCGCGCTGTGATGCAACGAATGCATGCGCCACAGCAGCGGCCACGCATGTTGCAGGCGATGAAACAGATATTCGAGCAGGTCGATCGTGAGCACGAGCGCAAGAACCGATACGAACACGCCCCAGCCGTGGGCGGGCAACACGATCAGGCCGCCTCCCAGCAGGTTGACGATCCAGACCGAAGCGGCCGCGGTCAACGGCCGCGCGGCCTGACCCAAGGCCGTAGAGATAGCTGAGTATGCGAGGTTCAAACGGATGACCGCCCTGGACTGCAGATGCTGTACCGGCCGGCGCGCCTCGATCAACGCGCCTACGATGAACAGCGACAACACGATCTCATAGCGGAACCACCATTCGCATGCGAAGTGCCACAGCGCAGGAAGCGGATTGGACGCAAGCATGGATTTCCTCCATAGATATAAGGCCGGCTTCTTGCTCGGTCGTCAGTTATGCTGTTAGAACGTTCTCGATAGAGGATGCGACGACTCACAGATATCCACACCCTATCGATATGTCCAGCGACGGTGTGTGACAAAAGTGAGCGGAGTCACCGCGCAGACGACGATTGCAATCCCTATCCACGGACCCGCTCCGGCAACCTGCATGAGGTACGACACCAGTCCGGCCAAAGCCATACCGCCAAGCGAAACAACGATGAATCGCCAGACATTCCTGAGACGAAGCGAAGACGAAAAGCTCCAAAGCGTGTTCACCAGATATGACCAGCACGTCGCGCTGGCGAACGCCACCGTGTTCGCCAGCGTCGGCGAGGCGCCGGCGTGCGATATCAGCACGACGGCCACGATGATATGCAACGCTGTCGCCAGCAGTCCGCAGACACCGAAGCGGACCAGTCTTATCAACTCGGGGTGGGCTGTCATAGCCGAGTCACTTCGCCGTCAGCACAGCGAGTAGCGAAACTCCGCACGGCAACGCGCCATGTGAAAGCCAGTGGCGCTCCGCGCTGAAGATCCGGTATAGCAGCGTATTCAGCACGCCGGCCGGCGTGGCATCGCCGCTCGATCTGTCGCGCTTGAGCAGGCGATCGATTAAACGCACGGCAATCGCGAGCGGAAGCAGCGGCGTGTTGAAGTACGTGATGCGTTCGATGCGGTATCCAGCTTCGTCCGCACACGCCGTCAGCGTCGCTCGACTGTAGCGTCTGTGGTGCTGAAGAAACACGTCATGCGCGCTCCATAGCCATTGATAGGCCGGTACCGTCACGACAACTTTTCCGCCGGAGGCCAGCACCTCCCGCATGCGCACCAGCGAGCCCACGTCGTCGGCGATGTGCTCAAGGCAATCAAAAAAACAGATCAGGTCAAAGCGTTCGCAGTAGAACGGCAGATCATCCGGACAACGCCCCGCGCGGATGTCGAAGCGCTCACCGGTGCTTTTTGCGGTCAGCCTCCGTGCCGTTTCGTCCATTTCAATTCCACTCACACTGCCAAATTCGGCCAGCATCTCCAGGTTGCCGCCTGTGCCCGAGCCCACTTCGAGCACGCGCGCTCGGGACGGCAACGCGAGGCGGCGCAGTATCGAACGCAACACATCGCGCCGGCCGCGAAACCACCAATGTTCGGCCTCGGTTTCGGCCATCTGCAGATAAGCATCCGGGGACATGATTTATGCCTCCACGATTCAGCGGGCAGCAAACCGCACACGCTGGCCATTACGCTTGCGTGAGTCTTCGAGCCGCAGTGTGTTCGACGTGCGCGAACCGTCGCGTTTGATGGGCAGCGTGCTGACCTTGCTCTTTGCCTGATAGCGTCGGCGCACGAGGTAGACTGGCCTGCCCTTTGTCTCGTAGTAGATGCGCCCGATATATTCGCCAACCACGCCGATGCCGATCAGTTCGATACCGCCCATGAACAGCATCAGGGAAAGCAGCGACGCATAACCGGGGACGGGGTTGCCGAACCACAACGTGCGGCCAATGATGAAACCGCCATAGAGAAAAGCCACGGTGGCGATCGCAAGGCCAATATAGGTCCAGCTACGCAGCGGCACGGTGCTAAAGCTCGTGATGCCTTCGAGCGCAAAATTCCACAACCGCCATCCGGAGAATTTCGAATGGCCGGCGCTACGCGGCTCGCGCTGATACTCGACAATGACAGTCCGATAGCCAACCCACGCAAACAGCCCTTTCATGAATCGCCGCCGCTCAGGCAAGTTTCGCAGTGCATTGACGACCTGGCGGTCCATCAGACGAAAGTCGCCGACGTTTTCCGGAAGCTTCACTTCGGACAGCGCATTGTGAACGCGATAGTAGATCGCGGCGGCGGTGCGTTTCGCGAAGGTGTCGCACGCGCGGTTGGTCCGTTTGGCGGCAACCACTTCCGCTCCTTGCCGCCAGTGTTCGACCATCACCGGAATCAGGCTCGGCGGATCCTGAAGGTCCGCGTCAATCGGGATCACCGCGTCGCCGCACGCTTCATCGATACCAGCGGTCAGCGCCGCCTCCTTGCCGAAGTTTCGCGTCAGGTCGATTACGCGTATGCGCGCGTCCCGCACGCTGGCAGCGATCAGCTTGTCAAGGGTTCCATCGGTGCTGCCGTCGTTGACGCAGACGATTTCGAAACGCGTCAATGCAATCCCTTCGAGAACCGGGACGATCTCGCTGAAGAAGTGGCCTACGGCGTCGCATTCGTTGTAGAACGGCACCACCAGTGAAATCAGTGGGCCCTTGTGTTGTTCAGGCATCGCTACCTCCCCGTTATTCTGATTTGACACGCTATGCCGGATGAACGCGGGCGAATGTGGCTTGCATATCACGTACGCTCATCTCGGACGTTTCTCTTTCTTGTGTAATCCGGCCATAGGCTCGCGGCGGACTCAACGTTCTGCAGTCGAAAGCTTCGACGGTAACGAGAGCGATGCGCGACGAGCTATGATCGCGGCGCATCGCGCACGTACACCACGGCAACACCGTCCGCATACAGACGCCGCCATTGCGGAAGCGAATCGACCATATCCAGCGTGGTACTGTTCGCGCTCAGGATCGCCCATCGAATTCCGTACTTCTCTACTAACCGCTCAAAGGCAACGCGGTTCGGCGTCAAGGCGACGATGTAATCTGCAAAGAAATCATCCCCGTACATGTCGATGCGGCCATCGATGAATGGTTTGATATTCTTGAATATCAAATAGCCGCCGAAGTCATAGCTGTTGAAGACAGGCTCCCGCAAAATCTCTGCCGGTACATGATTTAGCGCCGCGATCGGCGACACGCGATCGTCGGTACGCACGAGAGGTTGTGCCAGACGAAGTGCCGTCAATAGCACCACGCAAGCCAACCCAACGACGGCCCAGCGTAACGAGGCGAGGCGGCTCGCGTTGCCTTGCTCGTTTCCGCCGAAAGCCTCGCCAAGGGGCCTCGCCAGCAGTAACGCGCCCACGACACCGGCGAGCATCTGATGCCGACTGTGCTGAAGCGCAAGATGCAGCAACACGATAAGCGTGAGCAGCCGGGGAATCGGCAACCGGATCCCCCGCGAAAACGCGATGCAGAGCGCCGCTATTAGCGCTAGCTCCAGCGGCCCAAGCGTCTGAAAGTTCGTTGAACTCCACTCGCCGATGAGCGAGAGATGCGGCATGCGTGAGACCTGAAACGGGAACAGCAGTCCATGCCAGCCATTCGGCGTCAAAAGCGATACCCCAGTTGCCGCTGCGCAGAACACGCCCCAACTGCGTGCGATCCGGGCTCGGTCCACCTTCGTCGCAACCAGTGCTTCGAGTGCGATCGGCAAGGTAAGCGCAAGGCCGAAAACGAAGCTGCTATGCAAATTTGCCCAGATCAGCATAAGTGGAAGCAGAAGCAGCGATGGCGCCGCGCCCCTGTCCTTCGCCAAAAATAAACCGGCGGACCAAAGCACCACGATCGGCAACACGAGAATGTGCGGACGCGCAAGCAGGCTCGGGCTGACACATGCGGCTGCGAGCACAAAGACGACCAGCGCAGCCGGTTGATTTAACCAGCGTCGAAGGAAATGCGCCAACAGTCCAAATGCCAACGCGGTTGTGGCGCCATAGAGCATGACGATGCCGTTCCATGCGCCAGCCTTGTAGGCGAGCGCCATAAGAACCTCAGATAGCCACTCATGCGCTACCCACGGCGCTCCGGCGGCCGTATACGAAAACGGGTCGGCGTGCGGGACCGAGCCGTTCTGAAGCATCCAGTTGCCCGCTGCGATGTGCCAGTAGGTATCGCCATCATTCAGAAACTGCCGCGCGAACAGGACGATGCCATAGCCGATTAACGCGACAACGATCGGGACGGTTACTCTGCCCCATGAATCGTAAGTCGTTCGCTTTTCGATAATGAACGTATTCTTCACTTGAGTCCCCGGTCCGCTTCCATGCTTTGTTTTGTTCTATCCCCAACACTTGGAAATCGCTCCGCACCAGACCACGGGCAGCCCTTCGTCGGGCGCATCCTCTTCAAGCTGCGACCGATCGAGTGGCTTAGTGGCCGCTGCCGATGCCGAACGATTCACAGGATCAGAACACCCCAGGAATCACCCGATAGCGCACATTTCCTTTGTAGCGACGATAGTTCTCGTCGGACGACAGGATCCGCTCCTCACGCAGGATGCGCCCACCCTGCAAGGCAAACTGAAAGCCGTACACGAGAACGTTCTGCAAATCGAAGTTCGTCAGCAGAAAACCAATATCCGCAACGAGGTAGCCGAGATACATTGGATGCCGTACGAACCGGTAGGCGCCACAGGACACGACACCGCGGTTGGCCGGCAGAATGCCGAACGAGCGCCGCAGCGAGGCCTTTGCAACGAGCTGCCAGCAGATACCGGAAACCTGAAGCGCAGCCCCGATCGATTCCGGTACGAGTCGTGCACCAGGTCCAAGCTGAATGGCAAGAAAGTAGTACGTGGCACCCATCGAGCACACGAACGCGAACGGCGTCCAGTCACGCTTGACCGGAATCCTTGTGAAAAGCGACAGACCCACGGTGAAGCACTCGGCGATCACCAGCAGCAACAGCGTGATGCGTCCGGGATCGGCAAGCCAATGCTGGATCGCGAAGTATGCGAACAGGCCCAACAGCGAAGCCGAGCCGACCCGTGCCAATACTTCGAGCAACGCATCGCCCAAGCGCGGTATCGCCTTGTGCATCATGTACGCGACGCTCCCGGCTAGAGGTATTACAAGTGCCGCCGTTTCGGTAGTGATCGTGCTCATGTCCTTCTCCGACTGTTCTTACTGGGGCGCAGCATCGAGTGGGCCCGTATCATCGGGCTGGGTGCCGACATATATTCGTCAAGAATCCTCATCAATCCGCACAGATACTTTTTGACGCTTTCCAGTTCTCCGCTGTCGAGCGTGCGATCGAAATCGGCCAGATCACGGTTGACCGGTTCAAAGTAAGCATCGATCAGTGCCCGCCGGCCCGGAATAAAGCGCAACAGGATGCGCCGACCGTCGGTCGGATCGGATTCGCGTTTTATCAGCTCGGCTTTTTCAAGGTTTTTCAGGGAAGTCGTGATCGTGCCAGGCGATAGTCCCGTCAGTTTCGACAGCCGGCCAGGCGTGACCGGCTGCACCTCATCGTAATAGGCGACTTCCAGGCATTTCAGGTCGGTGACGTTCAGTCTCAGTTGCCCCGCAACAAATTGGTTGAAGGCCGCGAGCTTGACACCCAGCATGAACCGGAGCTTGACGACCTCCACGCGTTCGTCGGCGGCATGAGTCATGTTTGCACTCCAGTCATCAAAACTGTGATAAGGCCGCACCTGCCTCACCGGACAGCGTCGGCAACAGTACGCGTATAACCTGAATGACCGCCGGGCCGAGCAACACCAGCATCAGCGTCGGAAATATGCAGAACATGAGCGGAAACAATAATTTGACGGCGATTTTCCCGGCTGCCTCCTCGGCGCGAAGCCGTCGCTTGAGCCGCAGATTTTCCGAATGCACGCGCAGCGAATCGCCCATGCTGGTGCCGAAGCGCTCCGCCTGAATCAGCATGGCGACCAGCACGTCCAGGTCTTCCACGCCCGTGCGAAGTGCCAGGTTCTTGAGCGCGGTTTCCTTGCTTAACCCCGCTCTCAACTCGAGCAGCAGCAGTTGCAATTCTTCGCTCAACGTCCGGCTTTTGAGGTGCATTTCATCGGCCACCTTCATCAGCGCCGCGTCCAGTCCGAGACCCGCCTCCACGCACACGGTGAGGAGATCCAGCGCGTCCGGAAAATCCTCGAAAATAGTCAGTTGGCGCAGGCGTATGCGGCGAGCCAGGGCGACATTGGGGAGGTAATAGCCGATACCCGCCAGCACCAGCAGCAGGACTATAAGCAGACGGCCGTTATTGTTCGACAGGTAAGGGCCAACCGCCATCAGGCAGACGAGAGGCAGCCCAATGACCAGAACCGTCTTGGCGGCAAAAAAAACTCCGGGGGCAGACGGACTGCGCCATCCGGCGTGCATGAATTTCGTGCGCAGCACCGAATGTTCCCAACCTTCTTTGGGAATCGAGAGTTTGGCGATCGGCTGCGACGCCTGCACAATCTTCCTGACCCATTGCGCGACTTCGCCATCGCCCTGTTCCGACGACGGCTGACCGGAACTCGTGAGCTGACCAAGGCGGCGATGGATCGAGTTCGGCATGAGCAGCGCCATCACCCCGAATGCGACAAGGGCGACAATCACAAAAACGATCGCCAGCAGTATGACTTGTTCATTTTTCATGGCAGGCATGGGATCGACCCATCTCCAAAGAATGAAGGTGACGTGTCTCGATCAAACATGGATGCGAATGACTTTTCTCATCCAGACCACGCCGATCATCATCATGACCAGCGCCACGCCGATCAGTTTTAAGCCGGCCGGATCGGTCCACAAAACGCGAAGGAAACGCGGATTCACTATTGAAATCAGAAAGGCCATCACGAACGGCAGAACCCCAAGGACCCAGGCCGACAGCCGGCCTTCTGCCGACAACACCCGGACCTTGGCAAGCAGCGTGAGCCGGCTGCGGATGAGCTGGCCGATATTGGCGAGAATTTCGGCCAGGTTGCCGCCACTCTCGCGCTGAATCAGCACCGCGATCACGAAGTAGCGCAGATCGCTGATCGGCACGCGGTTGGCCAGCCCCCCCAACGCGTCGTTGAGCGGCACGCCAAAATTGATTTCGTCGAACGCCGTGCGAAACTCGGCACCGATCGGCTCGGGCATTTCGTCGCCCACGATGCCGAGAGCCGTGGCGAATGAATGACCGGCTCGCAACGAGCGGCTGATCATATCTGCGGCCTCGGGCAATTGCTCCTCGATCAGTCTCAGCCGCTTGGCCTTGGCCCGGCTGACTTTGAGTGGCGCAAAGACGCCCGCGATCAGCATCACTGCCAATAGCGCCAGCGGCGAAACGTAGGTCATGCTGCCGACCGCCCACACCACGAGCGGCGGAAACACGGTGTAAGAAAGAAACTTCTCCACCGACCATCTCAGCCCCGACTGAACCAACCAGCGATCCAGCACATGAATGCGCGGTACCTGCAGCAGCAGCCGGGTCATCAGCGGTGAATTGCTCAATTCGCGCTGCTTGAGAATCGACACCGCCTTGTCATTGGCATGCCCCCCTGCGGACATCATGCGGATGCGGCTTTCGAGGCGTTTGGCAGCGCTGCTGTGCTGGCTCTGCCACCAGATGTTGCCGGCCTCGATCAACAAAATGATCGCAAAGAACACCAGGATGATGAAGCCGTAGTAAAGATAGTTCATGGCGATGTCCCATTTTATTGCGGCGGCAGCATTCCCACCGCCGCCTCCGTCCTGCCAGTCGTCTTTGTCAGCCGTCCGTTAGACCGGATAGTGATGTGTCGGGTCATACAACGTATCCGGCACCGCCACGCCAAACGCTTGCAGCCGCTCGGAAAATTTCGGCCGCACGCCCGTCGCGCAAAAGTGCCCGCACACCTTCCCGTCCTTATCCACGCCGCTACGCTTGAACGTGAAGATTTCCTGCAAATTGATAACCTCGCCTTCCATGCCGGTGATTTCCTGAATGCTGACGATCTTTCTGCGCCCGTCGGTAAGACGCGCCACCTGAATGATGACGCTGATCGCAGAGCTGATCTGGTGACGCGCGGCCTTCTGCGGCAGACTCAATCCTGCCATGCCGATCATGTTCTCGAGCCGTGTCAGCGCGTCTCGCGGGGTATTGGCATGCACCGTCGCGAGCGAGCCCTCATGCCCTGTGTTCATCGCCTGCAGCATGTCCAGCGCCTCGGGGCCGCGCACTTCGCCCAGAATGATCCGGTCGGGCCGCATCCGCAGCGCGTTGCGCACCAGCGAGCGCTGCGTGATTTCCCCCTTGCCTTCGATGTTGGGCGGACGCGTTTCAAGCCGCAGCACGTGTATCTGGCGCAACTGAAGTTCGGCAGCGTCCTCGATCGTCACGATACGTTCGTCGGACGGAATGAACCCCGACAGAACGTTGAGCAATGTCGTCTTGCCGCTGCCCGTGCCGCCCGAAATCAACGTATTGATCTTGGCGGCGGAAAGCGCTTCGAGCATCTGAACCATCGGTGGCGTGAGGCTCTGATAGTCGACCAGGTCCTTCACCGTCAGCGGATTGACGGCAAAACGGCGAATCGACAGCAGCGGGCCATCGATCGCCGACGGCGGAATGATCGCGTTCATGCGTGAGCCATCCGGCAGACGTGCGTCCACCATCGGGTTCGATTCGTCGATGCGGCGGCCGACGCGCGACACAATCTTTTCGATGACTTTCATCAAATGCGCGTCGTCGTAGAACGTGACATCGGTCAGCTCCAGTTTGCCGCGCCGCTCGATATAGACATGCTTGCACGTGTTGACCAGAATGTCGGAGATCGTCGGATCCGCCAGCAGCGGCTCGAGTGGTCCAAAGCCAAGCATCTCGTCACGCACGTCGCGCACCAGGTGGCGCCGCTCGACCTCGTTGATCGGAATGTTGTCTTCTTCGATGATGCGCTCGACCAGCTGCGCCAATTCATGCTGAATCTGTTCGTTCGACAGGCGCTGGAGTTTTTCCAGCTCGACGCGCTCAATAATGGCCTCGTGCACGTTTTTCTTGAGTTGCTGGTACGCTCTCCTGGCCATTTTGTTCCGGCTAAGGCTTTGCTCGTGCGCAGACGCATCACCTTGTTCACAAAATTGCTCGCGCAGCGTCAAGATGTTTTCCATTTTTCCTCTCCTCTCTCAAGCCCTGCTTAACACCGGCTTACCGAAAAATTTCTGCAGAATGCCGCGACGATCGTTTGCCGGCGGCGGCGACAGGCTTCGCACCAGTTCGCTCAGGCTCTTTGCCACGCCACTCGATTTGGCGAGCCGCAGAATCGGTACACCCTGATTGATTGACGCCGACACCGAAGCACCGTCTTCCGGAATTACACTGGCCACCCTCAGGCCCAGTGCCTTCTCCAGTTCGGGCAACCCAACCGGCCCCTTCTTCTGATAGCGATTCACCAGCACGCGCACCTTGTCACCCCGGTAGCCGAGCGAGCGGAAAATATCGAGCAGCCGGCGGCCACCACGCAGATACGGCAAACTCAGCTGCAGCACCGGAAAGATGCACTCGCTCTGGTCGAGTGCCGCAATCGATATGTTGCTGATGCTCTGGCCGATATCGAAAATGATCAGGTCGTATTGACTTCGCACCAGATGCAGAATCCGCTGCAAATGTTCCGGTTTGATTTCCTTTGCCTTGGCCGGATCAGGTGTGCCGGCCAACACATCGAAACGATCGCTGACGTGAGTCAGGCACGCGTCGAGAAATGCGGGGTCGAGCCGGTCGATCTGGATGCTCACATCGGCCAGCGTGGCGGGCGGCGTGACTTCCGATACCAGAAAGGCCGCCTCACCGAATTGCTGATTCAGATCGATCAGCAGCGTACGCTTGCCGACCGCCGACGCGGCGAACCCTAGATTAGCGGCCAGGAACGAAGTGCCGCTTCCACCTTTGCAGGACACGAAAGAGATCACCCGACCCTCACACCGCGTGCCGGTAACTTTTTGAGCGATGCCTTCAATGGCATGCTGCAGGTCTTTTGGATCAGCCGGCCACGGCTGCACATCGCGCACGCCGGCACGCATCGCACGAATCAGCAGATCGGCGGACGGCGACGGTGCCAGCAGCATGCAGGCCAAACCGGCTCGCTGTGCAGTGAGCGCTGTGAGTGTGCCGAAATCCTGCTGCGTCATCTGCGCGCCATCGATAACCAGTAAATCGACACCATCGAGCGCCTGCTGATGCGCGCACAGATCGGCCAGCCCGGCGGTCGATGTACTGACTCGGTGATGGGACTCTCCCGCCGCGACGATCCGTGCGATCGCGCTGGCTTGCGCGGGATCCGATGAAATCGTGAGGATGTCGATCATTTCGTTCTTCCCTGAGGATAGGCGGTGTACTAACTGCAAGTGGGATTGGTGCCGTTCACACTATTCAGACTTTCTCTTGGCAAAGTTGTCGAGAATGGCGGCATCGATATTGAAAGCGGCATAAAGGGCAAGACGGTATTGACCGTGACGTTGGTCACGCTAACCGTGACCGCAGTGCATGATGTAGCGTCACAGCCCGACGGCGCGTACGCCACACTGACGTTGGCAGGCTGCAGGATCGGCAGCAACTGCCGCATCTTTGCGATCACCTGGTTGCTCGCCGACTGGCTGCTGTTGATGTCGCACACCACCGCCACACGGGCGCCAAGCCGGGTCGCTTCCGCCGCGGTGTTCCAGTAAAAGAGCACGCGTCCCATCTCCATGATGCCGATCAGCAACGTGAAGAAAACCATCGATATCAAGGCAAATTCGAGCGCCGCGGCACCGCACTGGCGCCGCGCGCCAGGCAAACGATGGATGTTGAGCGTTTTCATAGCGTCTGCCTCATCACGCAGCTGATATCACCGAAGATCAGATTCGCCAGATTGAAAAAACCGGTGATCTGCGAATACCGATATCCGGTGACTTTCACTTGTACGAGATTGATCGTGTCGCCAGTCGGATCGGTTTGCACATTCTTGAATTGCCCGGTACACCCGCTGGTATTCACCTGATCGCACACCACGACCATGTTCGTTGTCAATCCCTCGACGAGAGGGGAGCCCGAGCAATCATTCGTGCCGTAAGCAGCGAGACACTGGGCTTGCGCGATCGGGTAGGTGTTCGTCGTCGGATCGTATGCTGACAACAAGCGTGTCGCATCGCGAACTGACTTGACCATGGTGTTGTACTCATAGAACGCATGACCGAACTCGGCGATGCCAAGTAGAAGAATGATCATCGGGATCGATAGCAGCGCGAATTCGACGGCCACGGCGCCCCGCATGCGGCGAGGGGATCTGATTCGATTGCGCATGACGGCTCTCCTATTGCACCAGCACGGGCACCATCGGCCCGATGCCGGCAGTCGTGCTGCCGGGGATACCCTGCGACGCACAGGGCGAAGTCGGGTCGGAGGCATCGCCGCGATATTCCAGATAGATGGTGCCGTTGAGCGCCTGGTTGATGTTTTTCTCCATCGGGTGAAGCATCAGCACGCAGGCCCATGACTGAATCGTCGATTTTTGGCTGCTTGTCAACGCCCCGCAGTCGACCACAGGAACCAACGCCAGCCGGCGGTCGGCACCATTGGTGTAATAGCTCGTCGGTTGTGGCCCAGAGTTGGATCCCTGAACGGACAGCCCCGATGCCGTATCGCCCTGATAGGGTGTGTGGCCCGGCCGCCGGTTGTCGCGGAAATCCGGGAAGACATTCTTCTGGAGCTGTGGCGCGCCTTTGTACGGGGCGGCCGCGGGCGAGTAGGCATAACCGGTGAAATCGGGCACCGCAGCGGAGGGATCAGGCGGAGCATTGTAGGGATTCTGGTAAATCCCGAAACGGGTATTCCAGGCACCGTCCATGCTCTGAATGTTGCCTGTCGCGCCGACCTTGCTGCCAACCGTCGGTAACGAGCACTGGCCCGCACTCGTCAGGAGTGCCTTGATCTCGGGAACCGTCATGAGACTCCCGTCGGGGTTGTAATACTTGACCCACATGAAGTTGCCGGTCAGCTGGTTATTCGAGCCGACCTTGCTGGCCAGCCACTGGCCCACCGTATAGGGGCTTGCGGCTGGCGGCTGGCAAACGGACACCGGCAGTGCACACGTCGTCTGTGACTGCGTGGTCGACGCTACCGCGGTTGCGGCAACGGCTGAAGTGCCGAGCGTGGCGCTGATCACCTGCATGAACCAGTTGCTGATGTTGGCGCGGTTGACGGTACAGCGCACAAAACCGATGCTTGGCACATCTGCAGCACTGAACTGGTCTTTGGTCAGATACGGGCCGGTAAACTGCTTGCTGAACGTGACGTTGCTGTTAGTCGTGAGCACCACATTTTCACTCTGCAGCAACACCCGATTTTTCCCACCGACAGAAATACCCGCTGCCTCGGGCGTCGCCAGCGACACCGCCTTCGTGAGATCGCGTGCAGCCGCCAGCGCACATGCATCGGCAGCGTTGGACAGCTCGCTCTTGGCGGTGTACAGCTTGCCCAGATCGAGCGCGAGACCAGCGAAGCCGATCAGCACGGCGAGCGTCAGTGCGACGATGATCGCCACGACGCCGCGCTCACGCCGACGAGCCGGACCGTGCGCACCAGATTGCCTTACGTGACGCATGACGACCTCCCTAACATGTTGTCACTGACCGCCGGCCCCGCTGCTGCTCCCGACGCCGATGACGAATGCATTCGGCGCGGGGGTGGGCTGTTGAAACGATTTTTCGTAGGTGTCCATCGCCGAGACGGCGGACTTGCCGTCGATGCCCGGTGCGGACTGCGCATGCTCGCCGGCGTGCGGATCGATGATCTGCGCCTGCATGACGGCGCGCTTGGCCTCGCCAAAGTGGGCGTCCCAAATCGGCGTGCTGGTCATGCAGCCGCTGAGGGCAGCGAGCATCGACACGGCGAGCACGGACCGATGCGGGAAGACGATGTGTGCGAGTTTCATGAGAGTCTCCTTGACGATGGCATCAGTGTTCGGCGGCCTGGCTGGCCACAGCGGTCTTTGTGACCTGCTGCGGCTTGTGGCCCTGCATGCTTGCGGCGGCGATCCGGGCGGCAGCGCTTTCGATGCGCGCGGCGCGCTCGGCTTCACGGTCGGCGGCCGATTGCGCTGCTGCCGTTGTTGCTGGCGATGTCGCCGATGTCGCTGCTGTTGACGGCGCCGCTTCCGACGTCGGGCCCGGCACCGCGGCCTGCGGTTCAGGACGCGGCAACGCTGTCGCAACGGGTGCGGCGGGCGTCTGCGGCGCCGGTGCGGGCAAGGGCTGCGGTGACGGCGGGCTCACCGAAGCAGGGGCTGGCATCGGCGAAGCGGCCGGGGCAGCCTCGGCAGGCGCGGCACGCATTTTCGGGTGACGGCCTTCCATGTTGCCGGTCGCGTAGACGTCAGCCTCGTTCGGCTGCGAGAAGCTGTCCGTGGGCAGTGGCAGGTCCGCGGTTTGCAGCGGCTTGACGAGATGCGGCGTGATGATGAACACGAGTTCCGTCAGGTCCTGCTGGAACGACGTGCTGCGCGCCAGCGCACCGAGCACCGGCACTTCGCCAATGCCGGGAATGGCTTTCAGCGCGCCGGTGACGTTGCTCTTCATCAGTCCGCCGATCGCAAACGACTCGCCGTCGCTCATCTGGACGACGGTGGACGCGCGACGGGTCGTGATGAGCGGCAGGATCGACACACCGCTCACGTTGGACGCGCTAAGCGTGACGCCAGTCGGCGACAGCTCGGACACCTCGGGTGCAACCTTCAGGCTGATATGGCCGTTGGATAGCACGGTCGGCGTGAACTTCAGGCCGACGCCGAATTCCTCTTCCTGGAGCGTGATGCTCGTCACGCCGGTGCCGCTGCTCTGCGGTACCGGAATGAAGATCTTGCCGCCGGCGAGGAAGGTGGCCTCCTGGCCGCTGATTGCGACGAGGTTCGGCTCGGCGAGGATCTTGACGAGGTCGTCTGTCTTCTGCGCATCGATGGCGAACTTTAACGGGCGGTTGTTCGCCTTGCTGCCCGTAATGGCGCTTGTTACGCCGGCCAGCAGATTGCTCACGAGCGCCCCGCTCCATGAGCCGAAGCCGCCCTGAATGTTGAGCGCCGCGCCCATCTGGTTGATGAGCGTCTTCGACACCTCGGCGACCTTGACTTCGAGCATCACCTGCTGGGGCGCGTCGACCGTCATCATGTTGATCACTGCGGCCGACTTGCTGGTGCTCGAACTCTGCTGGTTTACAGGCATGCCACCCAAGCTCCCGGACCCAGCCTGCGATTGCTGGGTGGGCTGTGCGTCCGCGTAGGCCCTGGCGATCTCCATCGCCTGCTGGGCAGCAGGCGAACTCGATACATGCCCCCCGAGCACCAGGTTGCCTGCTGCGGTCGATACCCGGATGTCGCGCTCATTAGGCAGCAGCTGCCCAAGCGATTGCTGCACGCCATTGGCGTCGACGTTGACGATCACGTCGATCATCTGGCATGCGCCGCTGCGTCCCTGCACGATCATGTTGGTCGTGCCGACCGCCATGCCGACGAGATAAAGCGTGCGCGGCCCCACCAGTGTGGCCTGCACGATCGTCGGATTGCCGAGCGTGCGGTTGCGTGCTGGTTCGGCGAGAGGCACGAGCGTCGACTTGCCGACCGGCACGATGACATTGGTTTCATCATGGATCTCGCCGGTGCAGTTCGGGCCGCGAAGCGGCGCGGCGGCAGCAGCGGCGGCAGCAGCGCCGGCCGGCATCGGCGCCATGCTGACCATCATCGGCATCGGTGAGCGGCCGGCCGGCAACGGCGCATTCGGCCTGGCCTTAGCGAGCGCCGGAACTTCGGCCGCTTCCTGCGCTGCGCCGCTTTGCGCGACAAGCAATCCGGTGCACAGCGCCGAGGCGAGCACGACGCCGCCGAGCGAGCGGCTACGCATCGCGCCGCCGGATGAGAACCCCTGTTTCGTCTTCATTTTTTCATGCCCCCGTTACCCGATATCGGTCAATCGAGACTTCCGTTCTTTGTCTTCGTGGTGTCCGCTGCAGCGGTCCGTCATCGCAGATACCACCGAGTCCAACCTAGAAACATTCGACACTGCCTAACACGCCCGACAGCACGCCGACGCAGTCGCGCTTCGCCGCAGGTCGTGCCGCGTAGTGCACGCGTGCCGGACGCGCAGGTAAAGCAGCAGGCGCCGAGGCCGGCACGGCTGGCGTGCCGAGCAGCGTGACCTTCGTGGCACCGACGGTAGGCAGCGTCGCGGTATCCACCTGGTTGCGCAGCACGAGTGACAGCGTGCCGACACTGCGCGCGAGGTCGAGTTTTTCCGCCTGCTCAGGCGTGACTTCGAGCGTGACCGCGTTGACGACTTTCGGTTTTGTTTCGTCGCGGCCCACTTCCTGCGCGACAGCCAGCACCAGAATTTTTTCCAGAACGATCTTGGAGATGCTTTCGTCGTTGCCCGATTTGTTCGTGCTGCTTTTGTCTTGCTGCGTGCTGACGATGATGTCGACATAGTTGCCCGGCAGAGCGAAGCCAGCCACGCCGATCACATCATTGACGCGTACTGTGATTGCGCGGCGACCTTCTTCGATCACCGCCGATAGCCCGCCCTGCGTGCCGACCGGCGTTAGCTTGCCGTCCAGAATCGGTTCGCCGCGCAGCGCGCTGTTTTTCATCACACGCCCGTCGAGTTTCTGCACATCGGTGAAGGCGCCGGCCGGTATGCTGCCCGCCGGCCAGTCGACCATCTTGATGAATTCAGGGTTAAGGCGTTGCCCGAGATTGAGGTCAAGGGCGGCGACCGCGACTTTGGTCGTCATCCCCGACGATCGATCCATCAGCCAGCGCGACGCCATCGCGACCGCACCGAGCCCCGCCACTGCAGCGACCAGCAACATCACCAACGCACGTACGTTCTTCATGATGAATCTCCCTGATGCCTGACCTGTTTCCTGACTAGAATTTCCGGCCGCTTATCCGGTCAATTAACCGGCCGCGAATTTTTTTGCTGCCCACTCCGCGCTGCCCTGCTGCTGTGGCGGCGGGTTGTCGTGTTCGCCGACCACCGCGAAGTAACTGTTCCAGGCGCGCAGCAGGTTCGGCCCGTCTGCTACGGCTGGCTGTTCGAGGTATCGCGCGTTGGCCAGCACGATGCGCAGCAGATCACCCGGATAACACGCCAGCAGTGGCCGGCCGGACGACATATGCAAGTGATGGACGAGGTACTCGAAGGCGTCGTCGTCCGATGCCACGCCGAGTTCTTCACTGCGCCGCTCGTACACGGCGCGATACTCGACGACATCGAGCGGGCCGACATACAGCTTGCAGCCGAGACGCCGGAAGAACGCCTCGTCGCCAAGGTCCGATGGTGCGAAATTGCTCGAAAACGCGACCCAGACATCGAAGGGCAGCGAAAAGCGCGTACCGGTATGCAGTGTGAGCATGTCGCGTCCACGATCGAACGGCACGATCCAGCGGTTGAGCAGATCAGCCGGCGCCACGCGCTGGCGTCCCAGGTCGTCGACAACGTACAGGCCGCCGTTGGCCTTCACATGCGGTGGCGCCTGGTAAAAGCCGCTGGCCGCGTCGTAGCGCAGTTCGAGCATGTCGAGCGTCAGCTCGCCGCCGGAGAGCACGGTAGGTCGCCGGCAAATCTGCCAGCGGGCATCCGGGGGCGCGCTCAACGCGCTGTCGGGCGTTGCCGTGTCGCAGAGTTCGTGGATCAGCGGGTCGAAAATCTGGATGACTTCGTTTTCAACCACGATTGCGTACGGCACGGCCACCCGGCCCGGCAGCAGCCTTCCCAATCGTTCGGCTAACGAAGTTTTGCCGCTGCCCGGCGGGCCGAAGAAGATCACCGGCTTGCCGCTGTTTACTGCGCCGCCAATCTCGTCGAGCAGCGCTGCCTTGATCGTCAGACCGGCAAAGGCAGCCCGCATGCCGGCGCGGGTGGCCTGCATCTGCCGCACCGATTGCTGCTGCAGCACGGCTTCGTATGTGGCGAGCGCCACTGGCGCCGGGCCGACGTAGCGGCAATGGGCCATGAACTCGGCTGCGCGCTGACGCCCGTTATCGGTCAACTGAAGGTCGACGTCCATATCGCTGGCGCCGCGCCGCACGATCTCCAGCACCCGTTCGCGCACCGCGAAGGCCACCACGCTGTCGAGCACGTTGACGCCCAGCTTCAGGCGCTGCACCAGTTGAGACAGCGACACCTTGCCCAGCAGGAAGGCAGTCTTGGCCACCAGTTCAAGCAGAAAATTTTGATCCAGGCCGGTATCGGCGATCGTGCGTGGCGCACGCGCCAGCAGATGCGTTTCTGCGCCGCCGCCGTTGAGGCGAGCCCGGCTGGCATCCTGCAGGCGACTGATGTCGGCCGGCGCGCCCGGCGCCGTTTTCAATTTGTCGGTCATGTTATTTCCCCGGTTATCCCGTGCCGCGCACGAGCCCTGCTGTGCTTGTTGCTTCCTTCCCCTTCTACGAGGGTTTTTCCGTCATGGTTGGACGCTTGACCGCTTCGCCATCAGAGCGCGCTCACTCTCGCCTGGAGAAACATCACACCCATCGTGCCGAGGGCAATCGCGACGCCGTATGGCAGCGACCCTACCGAGGCGAACGTAGCGCCTTCGCCTCGCGCTTCCTTGTTGCCTAACTGCGCGGTGCCCGCCAGCAGGATCGCCAACATGTTCGCGCCGGTGGTCTTCACTGCACGCTTGAGTACGATCGCCGCCAGCGCCCATACGCCGCCTAGCAGACATGTCACCAGCACAATCTCCAGCGCTATGTCTGGACCGACGAACGCGCCGACCGCCGCCATCAGTTTCACGTCGCCCGCGCCCATCGCGCGCAGCAGGTACAACGGCAAGAACAGGCTTCCCCCGGTGAGCATGCCGAGCACCCAGCGGCTGCCACCTTCACCTGCCCCATGCAGGCGCCACTGCACTACCAGCGCCAGCATCAGCCCCGTCAACACAAGCCAGTTCGGAATGCGCCGCGCATGTAGATCCGATCCTGCGGCCACCACTACCAGTCCCAACAGGCACACACCGACCGGAAATTCGAAGGCGTTCATGGAGTTCCCCGTTTTCGTTTCGCCATGGCAAAACAAGAAGCTGACCCAAAGAAAAAAAGGCCAGCGCTCCTTTCAATTTTTAAGGCACTGTGATGTTGCCAAACCAGGTACCAATGTTGTTGAAAAAGGTATTGAGATTCGTGCCGAGGGCTGTAGCGCCCCCGATGATCGCGACCGCCACCAGCGCGGCGAGCAGGCCGTACTCGATTGCCGTCACGCCTTCTTCTTCGCGCAAGACATTGCGAATCAGATCAAGAGTCTTTTGCATCTGAGCCCCCGAAAGAGTCCTTTCCTCAAACACACTTCGCCGGTACGACGCAAGGAGCTGCCCCGAAACAGACACGGGCAGCTCCTTTGCCGTCCGCTATGCTGCTGCGGTGGCTGCGGTTCCCATTCTGGTGCCGAGGTTGTCGAACAGGTTGTTGAGGTTCGTGCCGAGAAGTCCTGCTCCGGTAATAATGGCGACCGCCACCAGTGCAGCCAGCAGACCATATTCAATCGCCGTCACACCATCCTCTTCGCGGGCGAAATCACGGATCAGGTTGAGAGTCTTTTGCATTTGAAGCTCCTTGAAAAGAAGAAGTTTTTAGTACACCCAAACATGCCCGCTGCGGGACCGAGCAATCATCAAAGGCTGCTGACTGCGCAGCCGGAATTGGCCTGGCTCACCGGTTCGGTACTGGAGCACATCGTTTCGGCATCGTGTGCTCCAGCCGTTCCCCCTCCCCAACGCCACCACTGCGGAAACCTCGATAACCGTCGATGTCAGTGATCGCTGTTTCCCGCCGTCGGCAATACCGCCCATGAAGGTTGGTTATGTGCCGAAGCTTTCTGGCGCCGCGGAATTGATACCCCCGTCAGCAGTTCTACGGCGCCTGAAACCGCGGCGCCCTGTACTGCTCAAGCAGCGCGCCACCGTTGCGAGACATTTAGCGAAAAGAATGCCAGCCCGTCGAAAGGCTTGATGGCATTGAATGTTTCGCACAAGCAAAAGACCCGGAGCGCTGGCGACGTCCGGAATGTCTCAGTTTTGATTAGCCTTTGGCGAAGTCGACCCAAATAGCCGGGAAAAATGCTTCACCGCCACGTACGAAAGATGGCTGGGACCGGGGGGCACGTGTTGTTGCGATCAGCGCTACGTCTGCGCGAATGAGCCCTGCCCGCCTCGCCACGCTAACCGCTTGTTTTTTCGAAGAAAAACGGACTAACCCGCCGCCAGAAAAGGTAAAGAGTCCAGGGTCTGCGATACGGCGACGGCTCGCCGAATAATTGTTTGCTCATGCGAAGAATGTTCGCTCGAACACGGAGCCGAACTATTTTGGTAAGGAGATACACGGATGACGCGCAGTGCCGGCACTGATCCGGCTACCCAAAGGAAACTGGCAGGTTGTTACAACGCCGAAACGTCAGTTGCATCTTTGGTTCTCACGGCGCTTGAAATTTGCAGAAGCGGTGAATACCTCCTCGTGTGTCGTGATGCCGCTCGCTCGAGTTCGAATGCAACGGCAGCGTCTGAGTGCACGGCGGCCGTAGCTTCGACCGTTTTAGTCGACGGAAACTGCAACCGACGTGGGCTTTTCGGTCTGACCGCGTACAGCCCTCGATGAATGACTGTTCCTGTTTAAGGTCGATACCCCGAGTCGACTCTGATCGGGCTGCCGCTCCCCTGCGAAGAATGCCAATAAACCGGCTGGGCGCAAAAGACGCGGTGTTCGTTCGTTTCCAGACAAACGGTCTGACGCGCTTCCTTTAGACTCCCGAAAAACTCCGTCGCTGGCGCAATCAAATACGGAAACGACCCAATACGGGGAAGACTTCATGGGCCGCAACACGCATTGGCTAAATCGGGAACGCCTGACAATTTATCCGCCAAGCCGGCACCGAACGACGAACAGAACAGACCATGCAACCCTGCCGCAAGCCAGGGCGGCCTGACGAAATCGACCTCCCCAACTTTTGCACGCCCTCTGGGACATCAGCCGGCTCGCGACGTCGCTTGCCATACCGCACGAGGTGCTCACGGCGTGACGCGACACTTCTGATGCGTCGCGCAGGACGGCGGCATCGCGTACGTCGGTCACGAGCCGTGCTCCGATTCACGATTCGCCGGGGAAAGTACCGATACAGCCGCGGGCGAATCGTGACGCTATCCTCGTATAGGCGTTCCGCAAGCCCAGCTAGGACGGCCACATCGATATTGTTTTTTTTGTAGCACCAGCAGCGAGTAGCATCGAAGCACCAAACGTCGTCGCGCAGCCGATTTTCAGGCGTGCAACAACGTAACAAGAAAGGGGGAACATCGTGCCAAAATCACCAGACCGTTTTCGAACGACCTCTTGCGTGACGGCCGATCCAGTGCAGTCCGCGCACTCCGCGCCCCAACGCCGGCCGGACACGCAGCACCGTCTGATTTGCGTTGCCCGCGCACCGAGCGACGTGCTCCTGACGAATATGCGCCTCGCCGGCTGGGAGGTGACGGTGGCGAAAACCGCTGCCGGTGCGCAAGCCGCGACCGGAAAAACCGGCGTCGCAGCGGGTCTCATCGATTTCGACGGCTTCGCGCCACGCGACTATGCGGCCCTCAAGGAGTGCCTGAGCCAACCGGCCGTCGGCTGGGTGGCGGTCTCGGCTGAAGGCCGCACGGCAAGCCGCGTAGAGCGCGAACTGATTCGCAATTATTGTTTCGACTACATTACGCTGCCGCTGCAGTATGAATGGATCTCCCAAGTGCTCGGGCATGCTCGAGGCATGGCGGAGCTGGACTATTTCGATCCTGCCGCCGAAGCCACCTGTCCGGGCAACCACGAGATGATCGGCACCTGCGACGCGATGCAGCAGCTGTTCGGCACAATCCGCAAGGTCGCCAACACCAACGCCGGCGTGTTCATTTCCGGGGAATCGGGCACCGGCAAAGAACTCACTGCTCGCGCGATCCACGAGCGCTCGCCGCGACGTAAAGCGCCGTTCATTGCGATCAACTGCGGCGCGATTCCCCAGCATCTTCTTCAGTCGGAACTGTTCGGCTACGAACGCGGCGCGTTCACCGGTGCGGACCAGCGCAAGATCGGCCGCATCGAATCGGCGAACGGCGGCACCCTGTTTCTCGACGAGATCGGCGACATGCCGCTCGAAGCGCAGGCGAGCCTGTTGCGCTTCCTGCAGGAGGGCAAGATCGAGCGGCTCGGCAGCCACGAATCGATTCCTGTCGACATACGCGTGATTTCGGCGACCCACGTCGACCTCGAAGCCGCCATGCTCGACGGACGCTTCCGCGCCGATCTGTTCCACCGTCTGTGCGTGCTGCGTGTCGACGAGCCGCCGCTGCGCGCACGCGGCAAAGACATCGAGATACTCGCGCATCACGTCCTGCAGAAGTACAAGTCCGAAAGCACGCGCAAGATTCGCGGCTTCACGCCCTCGGCGATCGCCGCCATGTGCAACCACCCGTGGCCCGGCAATGTGCGCGAGTTGAACAATCGCGTGCGCCGCGCACTCGTGATGGCTGAAGGCAGGCTGCTGACACCCCATGATCTCGACCTCGAATCGCCCGCCGACAAGGAAACAATGACGCTCGACCTCGTACGCGAAGAGGCCGAGCGCAGCGCGATCGAAACCGCGTTGCGGCGGCACGATTACCGGATGGGCGAGACGGCGGCGGCGCTCGGAATCTCGCGTGTCACACTGTATCGGCTGATGGTCGCGTACGGCATGCGCAACGTCAAAGATATGACCGTGGACGATACGGAAGATCGACTGGATGGGGATCCGTCCGTCTGATCGGCGACTTTGCGGCTTTGTCGAAACTCGTCTGCCGCAACGAATGCATCAGGGCGCCTCTCCTTCCTCCGGCTTTTCGTCGAGATTGCTCCTGAACTCGCTCTTCTTATGTGAGCCGTCGCAGAACGGCTTGTTGTTCGAGTGTCCACATCGACATAGCCAGACTTCGTCCTTCTCTACATCGATATTTTTCCCGCCTTGGGTGGTAATCTTGAAGTCGCCCTTGATGTGGTAAGGGCCGTCATTCCGGGGGGTGATAATTGCATCTGCCATTTGCGCCTCCTATCGTCGTGCATCGCGCGGTCCCGCACATGTCGGGGACACACGATGCGGCAACCTGAGTACAGGTCGAATTTCAGTCTATATCCGATACCGCGCCAAGGTGCGGCGCGCATCGCGGCATCGCACAAAAACCAGTCTAAATTTGCCGTGAATGGTGTGAGGACATCATGATCCTGTTCGCCGATGCGGTGCTCGTCGTGCACGCACTGATCGCGCTGTTTATCGTGGGCGGACTCGCTGCCATCTGGGTCGGCTCGGCCCTCGGTTGGGATTGGGTGCGCCATCGGCTGTTCCGGCTCGCTCATCTGTTCGCGATCGGCCTGGTGTCGGCCTTGTCCGTGCTGGGCGTAGCCTGCCCTTTGACCGTGCTGGAAGACTGGCTGCGAAATGACTCGGTTGGAGCGCAAGGCTTCATCCAGCGCTGGGTGAGCCGCCTACTCTATTTCGAAGCGCCGGTCTGGGTATTTACGCTCGCTTATGTGGTGTTCGCTTTGGCGGTACTGCTGACCTGGCTCCGGGTGCCGCCTCGGCGACGCACCTGATGCACCTGATGCACCTGATGCACCTGATGCACCTGATGCACTTGAAGCACCTGATGCACTTGAAGCACCTGATGCACCAGACGCACCTGATGCACTCAACGCACCCAACGCACCCAACGCACCCAACGCACCCAACGCACCAACGCAAAGGCCATTTGCCGTGCGATCTACGGCGCGTCCGTTGTGTCGAGAAGACGGGCTGCTTCACGTCGGGTCTCGTCGGCCTCGCGCGATCGCCGGGTCTGGCTGAAGAGCGCGCTCAGGTTGCCAAGTGTCCGCGCTTCATCCTGACGGTAGGCCGCGCGATTATCTCGCGACAGGGTCCGGTAAAGGTCCAGCGCGTGCCGGTAGGCGTCTTCCGCCTCGCGTGGTCGGCCGCTGTGACTGAAAAGGACACCTAGATTGTTCAGCGTCCGCGCTTCGTCCGGCTGGTAGGCAGCCGGGTCTTCCTGCACGAGCGGACGATAGATTTGCAACGCATCCTGATAAGCCTGCTGTGCATCCTTCGGCCGTTGCGTGGCGCGATAGAGCGCGCCGAGATTGGTCAGCGTGCGCGCCACGTCGGGCCGATACAGTGCCGGACTCTCCCGGGCCAGCTGCCGCCGGATCGTGAGCGCTTCCTTGTACGCATGCTCTGCCTGCTGCAGTCGCTGCATGGCGCTATACAGGTTGCCGAGATTGTTGAGCGTACGCGCGAGTGCCGGGCGATAGGCCGCGGGGTTGCTTCGCACGAGAGTTCGCTGAATGTCCAGCGCCTCGCGATACGCCTGCTCCGCATCGCTCGTGCGTTGTGTGGCGTCGTACAGGATGCCGAGATCGTTGAGGGTCGTCGCGATATCAGGCTTGTAGGTCGCGGGATCGCGATGGGCCAATGCACGATCGACGTCCAGCGCTTCGCGGTAGGCATCCGCTGCCTCCCTCAGGCGCTGTGTATCGCGATATAGAGCGCCAAGGTTGTCGAAGGTTTCCGCCACAGCGGGCCCGTAGGCCACCGGGTTCTGTTGCGCCAGTACCCAGTAGATCTCCAGCGCCCGCAGATAGGCGGCCTCCGCCTCCTTTGGCCGTTGCATACCGATGTAAAGGTTGCCGAGCTTGTCGAGCGTGCGCGCAATTTGAGGCTGGTAGGCCGCGGGCTTTTCCTGCGCGAGCCTCTGATAGCGCGACAGCAGCGCGCGGTCAATCGGTTCCGCACGTTCAAACTCGCGTTGCTCCTGCAAAGCGTCGGCCAATGCGGACGCCATGTCGGCGTCTTCCGGTTGCAACGCGTAGGCCTTGTCCAGATACGGCAATGCATTCTGCGGCGCGAAGCGCAGCAGCTCGATTTCGCCAGCCTCATAACAACGCGCCGCCAACATCTGTGCAGTTCCCTGTTGCTGGGCAAGCAGCCCCGTCAGCAGTGTTGACGCGCCATCCAGATCGAAGCGCTCGAGCGCCTCGTCTATCTGCAGTTCAAGCGGATCGGAACTCCGTGCGATCGAGGATCTGCGCAGCAGATCCTCGTAACGGGCAGCCCAGTTCCGGGCTTCGGCCACCCAATCTGCGTCGGGCCGCGCCCTGATTTGCCCGGCGAGGCGCTCGACAAGCGGTTCGACATTGGCGAGCGCGGTATCGGTCCTGCGTCCCATGCGGCCCGATTGCGCATGCACCGCACCCAGTATCGCGTTGACGGCTCTCGCGAGCGTGACCCGCTGCGCACCGGAGAGTCGCGCGCCCTGCACCGCGCGGTTCAGCCCGGTTGTGACGCGGTTGAGCGTCTCGCCGGGCAATCCGCAATCGGCCTGTACCTTGAGGCCGTCCTTGACATCGACCTCGGAGAACGCCGGGGAACACGAACTTCCCGCGTCCGCAGCGAGGCATCCTCCGGACAACACGGCGAGCGCCACGCCCGAAAGAAACTTGCGCGCACTCATGTCCCGTCACGCTCGCCGTTCCATGGAAAACAGCGACATCCGGCAATGCATCCTGCTTCCCTCCCCGCTGCCGACGATCGCGGCAGCGCGCGGAGCAGAGCAGCGGTCCTGCCGAGGGGTGCAGCGAGTCGGCCTGCCCGGCTGCGGAGCAGAGGTCTTACCGGTTGAAGAAGCACTACGCAGGCCTGCAGTCGGATCAGGCCCGCACCTGGATGTGATTGACGACGCCCTCGATGGCATCCAGACACCAGGCGTCCTGTTCCGCCTGACGTTTTTCGGCTTCGGTCGCCACCCAGCCTGCCAGCGTAATCCTGTGGTTTTCCACGTTGATGGTGATCTGCTCGGCGCGCACACGCCGATCGGTTTCGAGCACCAGTTGCAAGACATCGGAAATCTCATCGTCGCCGTCCGCTTCGGCGGGCGCCAGCTCCAGCAGGTTCACCACGTCGCGGCAGCCGCCGACCCACCAGGCAGTCACACTCGCGAGGCGCCTGTGAGACAGGCTGATCACTTGCCCCGTCAGGGTCACGACGCCGTCCTCGACCGTCACCTCGACGACGCCGCTGCCGTCGTTGCCCGCCTCGTCCAGGGTGCCGCGCAGCACTTCGAGCTGGCCCTTGACGCGCGCACATATCACGCAATTGCGGAAATCCACCGCCTGCACCAGCCGGTCGCAAACTCGAGTACGCAGTTCACCGTCGCCGACCGGCGGGTTGACGGCGACACGCAGCCGATCGACCAGACGCTGGCCCTCGCTGTGTACCTGGGTCAACTGAAGAAGGCGTTTCTTGGAAGCGATATCCGGCACCTCGCCCGCCACGGTCAAGGCGCCGCCGTCGAAAGTCATATGAATGGGATGATTCTGGAGCTTCAGGTGTGATTCGCGTTCGAAGGCTGCCATCACCTGCTTCAACACCGTATCGCTGCGTTGCATGGTCTGCCTCGCGCAATGGTTGGGTGGCACAGCGCCCTGTTATGGCGCACTGCACAAGCCTTGCCGTATCAGGCGGGCTCGGCTCAGGTCGGCATACCCTGCATGCGACGGGCGAAGCGTGCCCGCTCGGCTCGATCCATCAGTTCCAGGAATTGATCCGTGCCCATGTGAACCAGCTCCTGATGATCGCCGGCCTCGAAATAGACGTCCGGCTGCTGGGCCAGGCTCTCGTCGAGATAAGTTTGCATGCCGTAGGCCGTACATACCGGCGGAAGCGCCCCGGCGTCGCAATCCTTGAACAGCTCCCGCAGATCGACCTCTTTGGCCAGCAGGAGGTGGCGTCCGGTCTTGGCCCAAAGCTCGGACAGCCGCACGGCGTAGGTGGATGGCAGCACAGCCGCCACATAGCCGTGTTCGTCTTCAAAAAGCACGGTCTTGGCGAGACGGTCGCCGGGAATATGCGCTGCCGCCGCGGTTTCAATGCTGGAGTGGCTGTACGGATGATGCACGATTTCGTACTGGAAGCCCTTGCTGAGCAGGCAGTTCTGGAGAGTTGCAGACATTGACATGACGCACCTCCTCTGAAAGGAAGGAAACGAGGGATTGTTGCGCAAGATTCTTTAAGGATAGTTCGCTTTGGCTCGCCTGTGGAAACCTGGAAAAAGCAGCATGGAAAAGGCAGCATGAGAGGGCAGCATGCGCACGGCAGCGCCGTGGCTGCGCGGACTGACGACGAATGGGACGATCATCCCGTATGGCACACGGGTCCGTTTTCGCCAATAATGGCCCCACATCCACTACTGGACGAGGGCGGCCATGCGCTACAGCCCCGACGCCATCCGCACGATCGCCCTGGTCGGGCATGCCGGATGCGGCAAGACATCGCTTGTCGAAGCCCTGCTGCACCGAGGCGGCGCGCTCCATGCGCCCGGCAGCGTGGAGCGCGGCACCACGGTCTGCGATTTCGACCCGCTCGAGCGCAAATACCACCACTCGCTGAACGCCGCCGTCACCCACCTGCACTACCGGGATACACGTATTTATCTGCTGGATACTCCCGGCTATCCGGACTTTTCCGGGCTGGCCATCAGTGCGCTGCCCGCTGTGGAGACTGCCGCCATCGTCGTCAATGCGCAGACCGGCGTCGAAATGACCACCCGGCGAATGATGGCGTGGGCGCAGGAGCGCAAGCTCTGCAGAATGATCGTCGTGAACGGCATCGATCGCGAAAAGGTCGACCTTCCGGGGCTTCTGACGCAAATCCAGGAGGCCTTCGGCAAGGAATGCCTGCCCATCAACCTGCCGGCACTAAGCGGCCGCCAGGTGGTGGACTGTTTTTTCAACCCTGCCGGCGACGCCGATTTCCTGTCCGTTGCGGCCGCGCACAATGCGCTAGTCGATCAAGTGGTCGAGATCGACCCGGCCTTGATGGAGCTTTACCTGGAGCAAGGCGAAGCCATCAGCCCGGAGCAGCTGCACGAGCCCTTCGAGCGGGCGCTGCGCGAAGGTCATCTGGTGCCGATCTGCTTCACGTCGGCGGCCAACGGGGTCGGCATCGCGGAACTGCTCGACGTGTTCGTCCGGCTGCTGCCCAATCCGCTGGAAGGCAACTCGCCGCTCTTCTACCGCGATGCCGGCGGCCGCCGGGAGGTCGTGCGCGCCGAACCGGTCGCCGACAAGCATGTATTGGCCCATACCTTCAAGATCGTCGTGGACCCCTACATCGGCAAGATGGCCGTGTTTCGCATCCATCAGGGCACGATCAGGCGCGATAGCCAGCTCTATATCGGTGACGCCCGTCAGCCGTTCAAGGTCGCCCATCTAATGATGCTGCAGGGCAAGGAGCACGTGGACGTCCAGCAGGCTGGTCCAGGCGATATCTGCGCCACGGCCAAGGTCGACGAAATCGGCTTCGATGCCGTGCTGCACGACGCCCCCGAGGACGGCAACATCCACCTGACCCCGCTCGACTTTCCCACCCCCATCTACGGTCTGGCGATCGAGCCTGCGCGCCGGGGCAACGAGCAGCGCCTCTGGGAAGTTCTGCAAAAGCTGAGTGCGGAAGACCCGTGCCTGCGCATCGAACACCCGGTCGGCACCAACGAGACGGTGGTGCGAGGCCTGGGCGAGTTGCACCTGCGCCTCGTTCTGGAGCGGCTATCCGAGCAGTACAAGCTCGAGGTCGTCACACGGCCGCCGAAGATCGCCTATCGGGAAACCATCGGCGCCAAGGCCGAAGGGCATCATCGCCACAAGAAGCAAACCGGGGGCGCCGGACAATTCGGCGAAGTCATGCTGCGCGTGGAGCCCTTGCCGCGAGGCGCCGGCTTCGAGTTCGTCGACGCCGTCAAGGGCGGCGCCATCCCGGGCCAGTTCATTCCCGCCGTGGAAAAGGGCATCCAGCAGGTCATCGACAGCGGGCCGCTGGCCGGCTTCCCGATGCAGGACGTGCGCGTCACCGTCTTCGACGGCAAGAGCCATCCCGTCGACTCCAAGGAAGTGGCGTTCGTCTCCGCCGGGCGCAAGGCCTTCATCGACGCGGTGCTGAAAGCCCAACCCGTGCTGCTCGAACCCATCGTCGACATCGAGGTGATCACGCCGGAAGCCGCGATGGGCGATATCATCGGCGACCTGTCCGCCAAGCGCGGGCAGGTTCATGGCACGCGCACGGCCGCCGGCAACGCCGTGGTCGTCGCCGGGCAGGTGCCGTTGTCCGAACTCAACGACTATCAGTCGCGTTTGAACGCCATTGCCGGCGGGGACGGCACGTACAGTATCCAGCTCAGCCACTACGATCCGGTGTCCCCCGCCCAGCAGGAGCGGATGGCCGCGCAGCACAAGAAACAGGGCGACGGCGCGGCGCCGTGAGCCGCCTGCCAGTCGGGCGACCCGATACGCCGGACACAGGCACATAGGACGGCACAGCGTTGGAAGGAGGCTATGCGATGATCGCGCTGTTCACAGACTTCGGGGCCGACGACATCTATGTCGGACAGCTGAAGACCGCCTTGCTGCGGCACGCGGCAGCCGGCACCACCCTCATCGATGTGCTGCACACGGCGCCGAATTACGACCCGCGGGCAAGCGCGCATCTGCTCGCCGCGCTTCGAGGCTGGTATCTGCCGGATACGGTTTTTCTGGCGGTGGTCGATCCCGGCGTAGGCGGCGAGCGCGATGCGGTCGTGCTGCAAGCCGACGCGCAGTGGTTCGTGGGACCGGACAACGGTTTGCTCTCGGTCGTGGCGGCTCGCGCGGCGCATTCCCGAACCTGGCGCATTACATGGCGTCCCGCGATGCTCTCGGCTTCGTTCCATGGCCGCGATCTGTTCGCCCCGGTGGCAGCCTGGCTCAGCCGCGGCGACCTGCTTGCGGACCCGCTTCCCGACAAGCTGGCTGAAAGTGCAGGTTTGCGTGTGCAGCGTGGTGCGGACGATCTGGCCGAAGTCATCTACGTGGATCACTACGGCAATGCGCTGACCGGGCTGCGGGCCGGCACCGTGCCGCGGAGCGCCCGGCTGGACATCGCGTCCAGAGAAGTCGCCTATGCCCGGGTCTTTGCCGATGCACCGGCCGGTCAAGCCTTCTGGTACGAGAACTCGATCGGGCTAGTGGAGATTGCGGTAAGCGGCGGCAGCGCCGCGGCTCAGCTCGGTGTGCGCGTCGGGGATGCAGTTGGACAGCGGCGCTTGCCCCCGGATCCGCGCGAGGAAGGCAACAGCTGAGCCCGCGGAGTCCGCCGTCGCCGCTGCGCGCGTGTCCGATCCTCCAGACGCAGCTACTGTGCCATCTCCAGATCCGCGATCGTCGCGGCAAGAAAACGCGCCGCCTCACCGCCCGTGACGACCCGATGGTCGAATGTCAGACTCAGCGGCAAGATCCGATGCACGGCGGGAACCCCGGCTGCCGCCACGACCTGCTCGTGAATACGCCCGGCGCCGAGAATCGCGACGGTGGGCGGCACCACCACGGGAGCCGCATATTTACCGGCGATCATGCCGAAATTCGACAGCGTGATCGTATTGCCGCGCAGCTCTTCCGGCGGAATCTTGCGTGCCCGGATGTCGGCGCGCATCCGGTCGAGCCCGGCGCGCAGATCCGCCGGGTCGCGCAGCGCGACGTTGCGCAACACCGGGACGAACAGGCCGTCCGGCAGGTCGACGGCGATGCCTAGATCGATCTTCGCGAGCACGTGGCGCCGCCCCGCATGGCCGTCGAACCATGCGTTGAGCTCCGGTTCGGCGCGGCATCCGGCCACCAGCGCGCGGATCAGCCGGATCGTGACATCGGTATGCGGCGGCCACGCATGAATGTCGGCGTCGTCGATGACGGTGGCCGCCGCCACTTCGCTCTGCGCGCGCGCCATGTTCTGCGCCATCGCGCGCCGCACGCCGCGCAGCACTTCGGGCGGCCCGAGTTCGGCGAGGATCTTCGCGACACGCTGCACGTCCGCCGCCGTGATCACACCCTCCGGCCCCGACGGCGTCACCATCGCCAGATCGACATCCAGCTTGCGCGCAAGCGCCCGCGCCGCCGGGATCGCCTTGATCACGGCGGCACCCGCGCCGAGCCCCGCGCCGCCGCCGGGCTCCGCCGGCGCTTCCCGCACCACATGCTGGCCGACCTCCATGTGACCGACCACGGTGCCGGCATCGGCATCGTCGCCCTCTCCTTCGAATGCGACAAGCGGCGCGCCCAGATGCACGACGTCGCCCGGCTGGCCGAACAGCTTCGCGATGCGGCCGGATTGCGGCGACGGAATCTCGACGATCGCTTTCGCCGTTTCGACCGACAGCAGCGGTTGATCCGCGCGAATGTCGTCACCGCTCGTGACATGCCACTCGACGATCTCCGCTTCCTGCAGGCCTTCGCCGAGATCGGGCAGTTTGAAGACTTTCATGGCTTCACGACGCCTCCAGAGTCTGCCTGACCGCGGCAACGATGCGCTCCGTGCCTGGCATGTATTGATTCTCGAGTCTGTACAGCGGCACTACCACGTCATAGCCGGTGACGCGCTGCACCGGCGCGAGCAGCGAATACAGTCCGCGTTCGGCGATGCCGGCGGCAATCTCCGCGCCCACCCCGCCGGTGCGCGAGCCCTCGTGCACGATCACGCAACGTCCGGTTTTCGCCACCGACGCGAGAATCGTGTTCATGTCGAGCGGCTTGAGCGTCGCCACGTCGATCACCTCGGCCATCACGCCCTCCTGCGCGAGCAGATCGGCCGCGGCCTGCACGTCCTGCAATGCGCCTCCCCAACTCACCAGCGTGATGTCCGACCCGGCGCGCAGCGTAAAGCAGGTGTCGAGCGGCAGCGCTTCGCCGTTATCCTCCACAGGCTGTCTGAAGAGCCGGTACAGCCGCGTCGGCTCGAAGAAGATCACCGGGTCCGGGTCGCGGATCGACGCAAGCAGCAAGCCGTACGCACGTGCCGGTGACGACGGCGTCACGACACGCAGTCCGGGTATATGGGTGAACAACGCTTCAGGGCTTTCGGAGTGATGCTCCGGTGCATGAATACCCGCGCCGCACGGCGCACGGATCACAAGCGGGCACGCCAGCCGTCCGCGTGTTCGATGCCGCAAACGCGACGCATGATTCAGGATGTGGTCGATGGCCGGATAGATGAAGCCGCTGAACTGGATCTCCACGACCGGCTTCAGGTCCATCGCCGCCATGCCGATCGCGGTGCCGGCGATCGCGGTTTCGGCCAAAGGCGTATCGATCACCCGCTGCGCGCCGAAGCGGGCCTGTAACCCGACCGTCGCGCGGAACACGCCGCCGTTCACGCCGATATCCTCGCCGAGCAGCACGACGGCCGGGTCGTGCGCCAGTTCGTAGGCGAGCGCCTGATTGAGCGCTTCGACCATGTTGAGGTCAGCCATGGCGGTTCCCCGCAGGAGGCGCGAATCGCTGTGCCATCGCCAGTTGCTCACGCAGCGCCAGCGGCAACGCTTGATACAGGTGATCGAACATGGCGGAGGTGTCCGGCGGCGGTATCGCCAGATACGCGTCGACGGCCTGCTCGACCTGCGCGAGACACGCCTTGCCGAGTTGCTCGTCCTGCGCCTTGTCCCAGACGTTCATGCGCATCAGGTAAGTGCGCAACCGCAGCAACGGTTCGAATTCCCACTGCTTGCTGAGGACTTCGGAGTCGCGATAGCGCGTCGCGTCGTCGGCTGTCGTGTGATCGCCCAGGCGATAGCTGAGCGCTTCGATCAGCGTCGGGCCATCGCCGCGGCGAGCTTTGGCGAGCGCCGCGTGGACCACCTGATGCACCGCGATCACGTCGTTGCCGTCGACCTGCAGCCCGTCGATTCCCGCAGCGATCGCTTTTTGCGCGAGCGTTTGCGCAGCGCTCTGGCGGCTGCGCGGCACCGAGATCGCCCATTGATTGTTATTGACCACGAGGACGAGCGGCGCCTGCCAGACGCCAGCCATGTTCATGGCCTCGTAAAAGTCGCCCTTGGACGTGCCGCCGTCGCCGAATATCGCCACCGCGACACGCGGCTCGTGACGCAACAGGAACGCATAGGCCGCGCCGGCGGCGTGGCATACCTGCGTGCCGATCGGCACACAGTTCGGGAAATCGTCGCGTGGCACGCTGAAGTCGCTGCCGCGTTCGTCGCCGCCCCAATACAGCAGGCTTTCCGTCATCGTGACGCCGCGCAGCAATTGCGCGGCGTGGTCGCGATAGGAGGGAAACAGCACGTCGTCGGACTGCATCGCGCTCGCGACGCCGACGCCGATCGCCTCCTGTCCGACCGACGACGCGAAGGTGCCGAGCTTGCCGGTACGCTGCAGTGCGACCGCCTTCGTGTCGAACGCCCGCGTCAGCATCATCGCGCGATAGAGCGGAATCAGCGCCGCCGGGTCCCGCGCAAACGCAGGCAACGGCTGAGCGGGCTCGCCGTTGGGGCCAAGGTATTGCGTGTAGCCGATATGAAAACTGGCAGCCGTCGTCATGACCGCCCTCCATGTGCATTCAGATATCGTACGCGCGGCGGAGTTCGCACGCACGAGCGCTACCGTACAAACACCGCTGCGCTTGTGCATTCAAACCGCAGCGCGTACCAGCCTGATTCTGGACGATACCGGCGCGCACAGGGGTTCAATGCCTCGCCGCGTGATGCACCCGCAGCAAGGCAGCCTCACAGACGAAGCGGGTCGAATGCCCGAATGTCGCGATGCACCATCGGATGGGCAGCCGCGCGGCCTCGGCCGGGTTTCCCCGCTGCGTGTGTTCCGGCTCCGCGCACGCCTGCAGATCGAGGCGTAGACATCCACTTCGATTTGCAGCGATGCGGTGACGCCTGTTGAATGGACTTCCGCCGCACAAGAGACGCAGCCTAAGGTCTGACATAAGAAACCCTCCGAGGCGTGTCCTGCTTGTGTCCCGCTTGATAGATGGGCGGGATTAACTATGCTTTCAATAATGATTGCCCGACGAAGACCTGCCGTGCAGAAAAAACATATCGTTTCTGGGAAATCGACGTGTGCACCGTCGCCGTGAATCACTGTCACAAGCCGGTGTTCGCGTATCTTCAACGGAGGTCCGTATGAGCTATCACCTGGAAGGTCGTCTGCTCGAAGTTTGCAACTGCAGGGTCCTATGCCCCTGCTGGATCGGCGAGGATCCTGACAACGGCACCTGCGACACCATCGTCGCGTGGCACATGGACAAGGGAACGATCGAAGGTGTCGATGTGAGCGGCACTACCATCGCAGCCGTCGCTCATGTACCCGGCAACATCCTTGAAGGCAACTGGACTGCGGCGATCTTCGTCGACGATCAGGCCTCCAAGGCGCAGGAAGAGGCACTGCTGAAGGTGTACACCGGGCAGGCCGGCGGACCCGTCGCCGAACTCGCCAAGCTCATCGGCCAGGTCGTGTCGGTGGAGCGGGCGCCGATCCGCTTCACCGTAGTCGAAGGCAAGGGCGAACTCGAGATCGGCAAGGACTACTACGCCGAACTGGAGCCCTATCTCGGCGCGACCGGCGGCCAGACGACCCTCTCCGATACCGTATTCTCGACGGTGCCCGGGGCTCCGGTGTTTGTCGGCAAGGCCCCGACCTATCGATCCAGAAACGCCGCCCTCGGCATCGACCTCGACATCAAGAATCACAACGCCCTGCAGAGCATCTTCGTCTTTGACGCATGAATCCGACACGAGGCGCGCCGCCGTCCAGCGCGTCGCGCCACTATCACGTGTTCCTACCGGTCCTGACCGTGCTGATAGCGCTCGCGTGGCTGACCTTGTGGGCATGGGCGCGCAGCCCGTACGGACGCTATCTCGAGCACGGTGACTGGACAGCGTCAGGACCCGCGGCGTTTCTGTGTCATGTCGTTCCCGCCGGCGATGTGATCGTGCCCGTGGTGCTCTACGCGGCCGCATGGATACTCATGACCGCGGCCATGATGCTGCCCACCACCTTGCCGTTGTTCAATATCTTCGACCGGTTGACGGCCGGGCGCCCGGATCATGGGCGCCTGCTGATGCTGCTCGTGCTCGGCTACATGACGGTGTGGGGCGCCTTCGGGCTCCTCGCGCATGCACTTCACAGTACGGTGCTGTCGCTGCTCGCGAGCGCACCCACATTGGCCTGGCATGGCTGGCTGATCGGCGCCGCGACCATTGCGTTGGCCGGCGCATTTCAGTTCAGCAGGCTCAAGTACCAGTGCCTCGAAAAATGCCGCACGCCCTTGAGTTTCGTGATCGAGCACTGGCGTGGGCAAGCGCAGGCCCGGCAAGCGTTCGCGCTGGGCATGCAGCACGGCCTGTTCTGCGTCGGATGCTGCTGGGCGCTGATGCTGCTGATGTTCGCACTCGGCACCGGCAGCCTCGGCTGGATGCTGCTGCTTGCGGCCGTGATGGCGATCGAAAAGAACGTTCGCTGGGGCCGACGTCTCGGCAAGCCGCTCGGTGTCGCGCTGCTGTCCTGGGCAATCGTCCTGGTGGCGACCCATGCATGAAGCGCGCAGCGGCTTGCCCACCTTGCAGACGATCGCCCTCACCGGGGCGGCGATGCTCGCCTTCGCGGGCAATTCACTGTTGTGCCGGCTCGCCTTGCAGCAACGAGGCATCGATCCGGCCAGCTTCGCCAGCATCAGGCTGATTTCCGGAGCGATTGCGCTTGCCGTCATCGTGCGCTTCCGGTCGGAACGATCGTCGCCCCGCCACGCCGACTGGCGCGCTGCGGCGATGCTGTTCGCGTATGTCGCGTTCTTCTCCTTCGCATATCTAACCTTGCCGGCGGGCACCGGCGCATTGATCCTGTTCGGCGCGGTTCAATTGACGATGTTGGGCGGCGGTCTGCGCTCGGGTGAGATGTTCGGATCCGTTGCATGGCTGGGTCTCGCTCTGGCGGTCGCGGGGCTCGTCTACCTGGTGTCGCCGGGTGTCGCCGCGCCTGCGCCGCTCGGTGCTGCGCTGATGGCGACCGCCGGCGTGGCGTGGGGGGTGTACTCGCTGCGCGGCCGCGCCGTGGCCGATCCGCTGGCGGCCACGGCAGGCAACTTCGCACGGGCGGCGCCGCTCGCCCTGGTAGTGAGTCTGCTGTTCGTCGCCAACGCTCATGCGAACGCGGCCGGCGTCGGCCTGGCCATTGCCTCCGGTGCACTCACGTCCGGCATCGGGTATGTCATCTGGTATGCCGCGCTCGGCAAGCTTTCCGCCATGCGAGCCGCCACCGTACAGCTGTCGGTGCCGCTCATCGCTGCATTTGGCGGCGTGGCGTTCCTGTCGGAAGCGATCACTGCGCGACTGGCTGCCGCCTCCGCGGCGATCCTCGGCGGCATCGCGATGGTGCTGTTCAGCAGGTCGCAAAGGCAGCGCCCGTAGCGTCCTGCTGCGGACACACCGCCGGTCTCAGCGCGGCAAGCCGGGAATGTCGACGCCGAACGTTTGCAGCACCAGCACGACGTTGAACGCTAAAACAGTCAGCGCCGCCAGCGTCGCGATCACCGCGATGAACGGGCGATTCGTGTATGCGCCCATCACATCCCTGTGGCAGGTGAACCATAGCAACGCTGTCATCGGCAGCGGCAACGCAAGACTCAACACGACCTGACTGATGACGAGCGCATGGGTCGCATTGACCCCAAGCGCCACCACGACGAAACTCGGCACCATCGTGACGGCCCGGCGCAGCCATAGCGGAATTCGAAAGCCCACGAACCCTTGCATGATCATCTGACCCGCCATCGTGCCGACGACGGAACTGGATACGCCCGAAGCGATCAGGGACAACAGAAAGATGCCTGCCGCCCCAATGCCCAATAGCGGCGCCAGCGTGTGATAGGCCGTTTCGATCTCCGCAACCTCCGGATGCCCCTGGTGAAATGCACCCGCGGCCATGATGACCATCGCCATATTGATGAGCCCGGCAATGGTCAGCGCGATAACGACTTCGATATTCGAGAATTTCAGCAACGTTGCCCGCTCGCGCTCTGTCCTGGCGGGCGCTCGCCTTTGCGTCAGCCCCGAATGCAGGAAGAGCGCGTGCGGCATCACGGTCGCACCCACGATACCGACGGAAATCGTCAGCGCACCCGCGTCGGGCAATTGAGGGGAAAAGGTATGGACGAATACAGCCGGCCACGCAACCGGGGTAATGAACAGCTCGGCAAGGTAGGACAGGCCAATGATGCCTACGAGTGCGCCAATCGCCAGTTCAAGGGGACGAAAACCCGCGCTCTCGAACAACAGCAGGCCGTAGGTCACCACGGCCGTGACCATCATGCCGACCAGCAACGGCATGTGAAACAGTAATGACAGCCCGATAGCACCGCCGAGAAATTCGGCCAGGTCGGTTGCCATGGCGGCGATTTCGCTGACGCCCCACATCAGCAGCACGGCAGGTTTGGGGAAACGTTCGCGGCACAGTTCCGCAAGGTTGCGCCCTGTGGCGATACCGAGTTTCGCCGACAGCGCCTGAAACAGCATCGCCACGAGGTTCGCCAGCAGCACCACCCACAGCAGCGCGTAACCGTAGCGGGCGCCCGCCTGAATGTTCGTCGCGAAGTTGCCCGGATCCATATAGGCAACGGAGACGACGACGGCCGGTCCAGCAAACGGCAGCAGCATCAGCGCGCCACGGCGGCGACCTTCCAATACCTCTCTCGCCGCAAGCGTGGTGCGCTCGGTACTCGTCGCAGGTCTGGCCGCCTTACGAACGCGCTCGTCCAAGCTCGTCACTCCTTGCTCACGCCAATGACAGACGTGCCCGATTCACCGGGCAGGCGTGACGATCAGGCCATCAAGCAGGCCGTCAAGCAGGCCGTCGCGCCCCGGATTGCATCGAGGGTATTTCGCCACAGCGGAGTCACCGCTGTGCCCACATCGGTCATAAGAAGAAATGTACCGCAGAGCGTGATTGTCCACCTTAAGGCGAACTTGAGCAGGCGAGCCGATGACATCGCACTGAGGCGCCGAACCGTCAACGCAACGGCATGGAATCGGGGAACGGTCCCCATATCCATGGTTGTCTCCTGCTAGCGATGGCCGTCCGTTCAATGCGGGCAGCGGCTGCTTTTTAAACCGGTCCGCGATGCAAGGACCGGTTGTGGCGCCGTTATTTCACGCAGTTATTTCAATTTTGGCCGAGACATTCGGCGCCGGCGTCGAGCGCCGGTCCAGCAGTGGGATCGATCGTCTCCGGTTTTCTGGCGATCAGATACCGTGGCATCGGGGTCATCTCACGCTTCGGCAACGGTTTGCTATACAGGTACCCCTGCGCGACCTGACAACCGTTCGCCTGCAGGAAAGCCGCCTGCTCAGCCGTCTCGACGCCTTCCGCAACGACTTGCTGTCCCAGGCACTGCGCAATAAGCAGAATGGCCTTGACGAGTTCCGCATGACGCTGGTCCGTCGTCACCTTCTGGACGAACGATCGGTCGATCTTCAGCGTGTCGATGGGAAATCGGGCCAGGTAGCTTAGCGCGGAGTAGCCGGTGCCGAAATCGTCGACGGCGATGGAAAGCCCCATGGATTTGAGCGCTGAAAGTGTGCTCAGTATCGAGCCGTCCTCCTCCAGCAGTACGCTCTCCGTAATTTCGAGTTCCAGCCACTCGGCGCGACAACCGGTATCGGCGAGAATCTCTTCCACCATCGAGGCCAGGTTCCCAAACTGAAACTGATTGGCCGACAGGTTAACCGCCACCTTATGGAGCGCTGCGCCCTCCACGTTCCATTCGGCAGCCGTGCGGCAAGCGTCGCGCAACACCCACTCGCCCAGATCGGCAATCAGGCCGGTTTCCTCGGCAATCGGAATGAACTGACCGGGCGGAACGAGGCCAACGCCGGGGCGTGTCCACCTCAGTAAGGCTTCCGAGCCGATCACCTCATTATCACCGAGCGACACCTTGGGCTGGTAGTGCAATTCGAGTTCACCGCGCTCGATCGCGTGGCGAAGTTCCGACTCCAGCAGCAGGTGCGCCGTGGCATCGACGGTCAGGTCTTTCGAGTAGAAGCGGAAGCCGCGACGGCCGGAGCGTTTGGCGGAGTACATCGCCGAGTCCGCGTATTTCATCAGGTCGTCAGCATCGACACTGTCGAGCGGATACACCGCAACGCCGATGCTGCACGAGACGAACACCTCTTTCCCGTTCAGCATGAAGCGCTCGTCAAACCTGCTGAGGATCGTCCTCGAGATATCTTCCAGGATGGAATGGGCGCACAGGTCCGGCAGCAGAATGGCGAACTCGTCGCCTCCGAAACGGGCCACGGTATCGCAGAGGCGCACGCAGGTGCTCAGGCGGCTGGCCGCCTCGCGCAGCAATTCGTCGCCCACTGCGTGCCCCATGGTGTCGTTGATGCCCTTGAAACGATCCATGTCGATCATCATCACGCAGGCCTGCTGACCACGCGCGGCACCATCGGCGATCATCCGCCTCAAACGTTCGTTGAACAGGATACGGTTCGGTAACGCGGTGAGCGGATCGTAGTAGGCCAACTGATGAATTTGCCGGCGCGAGACGTGCAATTCGGAAATGTCGCGCCCCACTGCCAGGACATGTTCAACCGTGCCGTGCGCGCCGGGTTCCGGGGCCAGTTTGATCAGATGGCAATGTTCCGCGCCGTCCTTCTCTGTCCAGTTCAACTCGAATTCGCTAGCTTTTCCGCTCGCGAATACTTCCCCCAGCTTTTGCTCGTAAAGAAGGGTATTCGGTCCGCCCGGACATTCGGACGGTTTCTTGCCAACCAGCGCGGCGGCTCCACCCTCGATGAGCGCCGCGAAAGTCGGATTGACGTACACGCGCCTGAACCCTTTGTCGTAGCGTGCGATCGTGTCAGGCGAATGCTCGACCAGGGTCCGGAATTCCCGCTCGCGACTGGCGAGCATTTCCTCGATACGTTTGCGCTCCGTGATGTCGCGCTCGACACCGAGCACCCCGACTACGTTGCCATCGGCGTCGAATAGCGGCACCTTGCGCTTCTCGGCCAACGCACGTTCACTGGCACCCTGATAGGTGACCCATTCCTCGTTGATGCAGATACGTCGCGCCTCGATGGCAGCCCTGTCTTTCTCTCGATTGAACTCGGCCTCTTCCGCGTTGAAGAGGTCGTAATCCGTTTTTCCGATGATGTCGGACTCCCGTCTGCCAATCATCCGCTCGAATGCATGGTTGCAGGACAGATACACACCGTCGGTATCTTTCAGCCACACCATGTCAGGAATGGTTTGCAGCACGCTGAGCAGGCGAACACGCGCCGTGTCGAGCGCCTGTTCCGCGTGCGCGCGGGCAGTGACATCGCGCGACAGCGCAAGGAACGTGTCGGTCGCCGGCGTTTCGCCCGGTTTCTTCGCCAGCGAATGCTCGAACCACCGGCGACTGCCATCCGGCAGGTCGAAAGGAATCGTGTGGCCGTAGGTCACCCCTTGCCGGTCGGCTGCCCTGATAGCCTGCATCGAGGCGCTCGCCTGCTGCGCAGGCAACACTTCGCCGACCGTCCTGCCTAGCAGCGTTGTCGCAGGGCTTGCGAGCAAGTCCGGGTTTTTGGCCCAGACATTCAGGTATCTGCCATCGCGGTCCAGTTCGAACAGAAGATCGGGAATGGCCGCGATGATCCCTTCGGCGAAATCGAGCGCACGCTTGAGATCCTGTTCGGCCCGCCGCCGCTCGGTGATGTCGAGCCCGATGGCCAGCACTGACGCGACGACGCCCGCTTCATCGCGTTCGGCGACCATGTGAATGAGGTGGATGCCCTGCTGCCCATCCTCCATCGTGAAGCGCAATTCCAGTTGACCTTCCTCTCCCGTACGGGCTGTCTCCAGAATTGCGCCTTCGTAGTCCGCAAACCGCCCGTCGGGATAGAGCTGCGTTGGCGTCGTCCCGGCTACCTCATCGAATCCGCGACCGAACAAGGCTTCCAGCCCGGGATTCAGGTAGACGAACTCTGCACGGGTAGTATGACGCGCAAGATAGTTCGGCAGATTCTCGGCAAGGCTCCGGAACTGGCGTTCGCTTGCCGCCAGTGCATCTTCCGTCTGCGCCTGGCGGGTCACGTCGCGACCGATTCCGAGCACGCTGACGATCTGCCCTTCTGCATCTCTCTCCGGAATGAGGCTGACTTCGTGCACCCGCGCTTCGCCCTTCTCGTCGCGAACCGTCTGGCGCACGAACGGCTGTGCTTCACCCGTCGCGACGACCCGGGCGATAGCCGCAACCACGTGGTCGTGCGACGCTGGAATCCGTGTGCCGATCACCTCTGCCGCCGGCCTGCGCAACGTCCGCTCATGAGTCGGGTTGATGTAGAGATAGTGGCCGAGGCAATCCCAGCGCGCGATATTGTCGGGCAGATTCTCAGCGAGGGAGCGGAACTGGCGCTCGCTGGCCGCGAGCGTTTCACGCATCCCGCTGTGACGGCCGATATCGACGGCGACTTCTGCGGCAACCTCGGCGCTCAGATCCCGCAGAAGGCGTGAAAGCGCGTGCAGACGCGTTCCGGTACTGTCTTTCGGAACATCTTGCGTCGATGCCTGGAGTTCCGCCCCGATGGCGTCGATTTCCTTCGCGATATTCAGGAACTGTTCAGTCCGCTGCTCGATATCGAATGTCACCGAAGCCCCCAAAATTCAATGTGCATATCTGTTTTTACCGCGCCGAATCGGCGGGGCCCGCAACCGCGGTGAGCCCAAGGCAAGGGCGCCGACTGCAAGCCATCCGTGCGCCGCGCGTCTCCAAGCGCTCGAAATGTGCCCCACCCTGTCCAGCACTGAATACGACGCCAGACCGCGATCAGGAATGACAACAGGACGAACAACCCGTCATAGCCGCCAGCGTACATCGGTGTTCTCGAGAGCTGGTGTACTTTCAATAAAGCATGCTTATGTCCAACTCCGGAGCGGGCGTGACATCTCGATAGCGCGGGTGAACGACATGTCGAGAGGGCCCTTCGCGTCGGCACGCCGCCACTCCCGTCGATCAGGCCTTCCAGGCGTCCAGCATGGTTTAACCCTTGATAAGAAACCGGCCACGATCCTTGCTCTTGAGCCAGGCGGGTGTCCGGCCGCGTCCAGACCATGTCTGGCCCGTTTTCGGATCTCGATACTTCGGCGCTGCAACTGGCTTTGCGGTTTTGGCGGGACGGCCACGCCTGGGCGGGAAAATGTCTTTCTCCGTCAGGCCGTATTCCGATACCCTCGCTCGAATTTCCGCAATAACGGCTTGTAGTTCGACCGCTCGCGCAGCTTCAGCTTTCTGGGTGAGCCGTTCGATCTGCTCTCGAAGCGCTTTGTAAGTTGACATGGTGCATTCCCATTCAGGTTAGAAGTAGAGAAACGACAGGTTGGCGCGGACGTGTTCAGGAGCGTCCGAATCTCAGGTAGGCGAGGATCGCGAATGCAATAAAAACGGCAGTAGTCATTCGATCCTGCAATCGGTTGCGGCAGCAGATCCATCAGCCTTCCGGACTACCTGTACGATTTCCGCGAAAGATATCGGACGGCCGGTCAGAAACCCCTGGACGATATCGCACCCGGCATCGCGTAACCAGGCAAGTTGCGCCGGGTACTCGACGCCTTCGGCAACGACCGTGAGACCAAAGCTGTGCGCCATTGAAATAATCGCGGTCACAATGGGCTGTCCCGCTTGCGGCAGCGCCTTCACGAAGCTTCGGTCGATCTTGAGCTGACTGAGCGGAAACGACTGCAGGTAGGACAGCGAAGAGTAACCCGTGCCAAAGTCGTCGATCGACAAGCGTATCCCTTCAGCGCGCAACTGCTTCATCACATTCACCGCAACGGCCATGTTGGCCATCAGCAGGCTCTCGGTGAGTTCGAGTTCGAGCAGATCCGCCGGCAGCGCATGCTCGTTCAGTGCGTCGAGCACGTCACGTTGAAATCGGGGCTCGCGAAGCTGCCGTGCGGATACGTTCACCGACACGCCGACCGGATTGCGTGCCTCTGTGTTCCAGCGCACAGCATCCCGACAGGCGCGCCGCATCACCCATTGTCCCAAGGCGAGGATGAGTTCGCTGTTCTCCGCAATCGGGACGAATTCCATCGGCGCAATGTTGCCGTCGGTTGGATGAGTCCACCGCACAAGGGCTTCCGCGCCGACCAGCCGCCCTGTCTGGCAATCATATTGAGGCTGATAGGCCAATTCGAGCGCGTCCTGTTCAATGGCGTCCCTCAGTTCACGTTCGAGCCGGGCACGCCGCTGCGCATCCGTCGTCATCTGCGGCATGAACTCCACAGCGACATTCTTCCCGCTGCTTTTCGCGGCGTACAAGGCGATGTCCGCGCTGCTGACGAGCGAAGCGACGTCCGCTGCGTCGCCGGGGAACTGGCTGAATCCCACGCTCGCGGTCACCCGAACCTCGGCACCATGCAGGTCGAACGACCGGGCCAGCACGGTCGTGATGCGCTCGGCGGTATGGCGGCTTCCATGGCGGTCGGCATCGTCGACGGCGAGCACCGCGAATTCGTCGCCGCCAATGCGGCTGACGACATCCGTGGAGCGAACGGCGGCGCGCAGCGCGCCTGCCACGGAACGCAGCAATTCGTCGCCTGCGCCATGACCCAGCGTGTCGTTGACGATCTTGAAGTTGTCCAGGTCGATCAGGATCAGCGCCAAACGCTCGTTGCACCCAGGCCGCAGCCGTGCGGCCAGCGCCTCGTAAAACGCGCGGCGGTTCGGCAGATCCGTCAGGGGGTCCGTGTTCGCGAGGTAGGCGAGTTCCTGCTCGGCCGCGAAGACACGCGCTTTCATGCGCGACGTGACGACGGACGATACCCAGAGCGCGCCTGCACAAGCTGCGATCAGAAAGCCGGCATAGCGCCCAAGCTCCTGAACCATCCCTTCGGTACTGGCAACGAGCACGACTGTGCCCAACGTCTCGCCGTCGTGAATGACCGGCGTTGCAACGAAGACATCGCTCAGCGTGAAGTGATCGCGCACCATGGCCCTGCTGAGCGTCCCTTCATTGGCCTCATCCTCCGATATGCCTGCTCTGGCATACCGCGCATGCTGGGTTCCCTTCGGATTGAACACCACGACGCTCTCTACGTAGGGCACGTTGGCAAGCGGCCGGAGTATTTCGGTCGTGGCCTGAACGTCATGAAACATCAGCGACGCGGTGATATTGGCCGACACCATGGCCGCCTGCAGGCGGGCGTCGGCAGTGAGCGCGGATCGCAGCGACAGCGCCTGGTAGGCAAGCAACCCGGCACTGGAGATCAGCAACGCGATGGCAATACCGACAATATTGACGCGCCCGATAGCGCGCGTCAGATTGGGTGCAGCTTCTTCGCGCGCGGTCACAAGACGTTCCTTGCAAGACGGAGCAGCTTGGAACTGAGCGTCAGATGCCGGTGCAGCGCCTGCTGGTTTTCGATGTCGAAGCGAAGATGATTGTCTTCAGTGAAGAGGCGGATGATGGCCGTATGGTCGCCGGTATCGAAATCGCTAACGACAAGAACCGGTTGATCCGACGCGAGAACTTCCTTCACCGCACTGGGAATGGGAGCGCCGCTTTCCAGTACGACGACATTGCATCTGCATTGACCGCTCCTCGTCGGCAATGGGACGACGGACCACAACCGGCCGCCCTTATTTCGCCCGTCAAGTTTGGCCAGCGCGGCACCCAGTTCGGTGTCCCGGTTTGCGCACACGACAAGTGCGGCGTCGGACAGACTTCCCAACGGCCATGTCGTGAACTCGGTGAAGTTGAAGATATACGCGGCCTTCAATGCGGACACGTCCACCTGCGCGTACGCCGACAGGATGATCAGCGCCGAGATCAAGAAGGCCAGGATGCTGGTAACGCGGCGGGAACGGGGGAACCGCATGTCAGAACCCGTACACCATCTTGACGAGAAACTCCCGGCTCTGCTGGACGATGACGTCCTGCACAAAGCCCGGGCCGGCCGGGTCCGTGTAGCGCGCGTTGGCCACGTTGTAGACGGAGAACGACAGATCCGCGTGTCTGATCAGGCGTGAGCTGGCTACCGTCACATTACCGAGGCAGTAGCCGGCCGCGTGTCCCTGATTCGCGAACCGGCTGGAAACACAGCGGATCTCGGTGCCAATGCGCGCGGCATTGGCGTAGACAGGCATCACAACGTTCAGCTTGAACAGGTTGCGCGGCGAGTTTTGCAGGATGGCGCCGGAGCTGCTGTCGCGAGCGATCTGCCATGAATAGCTGGCGCGGATCCGCGCGCCGCCGGCAAATTTCTGCTCATAGCTCAGTTCGGCGCCATCCGCGTTCGCACGGTTCAGGTTCTCGAAAATGTACAGACCCGACGATGGGTCACGCGTCTCCGAGATCAGGTCGCGGATGTCGTAGTGGAAGAGCGAAAGCGTCGCCCTGCCCGACGCGCCGATTTCACGTTCGTAGATGAATTCGTTGGTGGTGATGTGCTCGGCCTTGAGCGACGGGTTAGCCAGCTGCCCGCCGACGCCCGCGACCGCGTAGTAGAGCTCGTAGGCGTTAGGCGCGCGGTAGGCCAGGCCATAGACGAACTTGAAGGTGTCCCGCGGGCTAGCCTTATAGGCAAGCGCCAAGCGGGGGCTGATGTTGCCGCCGGCGACGGTCTCCTTGTCATAGCGTAGCCCGGCGTTAAGCGAAAAATTTGCCGGTAACTGCAGTTCGTCTTCGGCGTACACGCCCTCCCGATTGCTGCTGTGCCTGTCGTCGAGATTGACCGCATAGGGATCGACGTTGTAGTTGTACTGGTCGCGCTCGGCATCGCGTGTGTAGTCCATTCCGAAGACCATCCTGTTCCCCGGAATAGAGGTGATGGTGGCATGCACGTCGCCTCCGTACCAGAGCGCGTGATCGCCGTCGATATTTTCCACCGGACCGGGCGCATAAAGGCTCGGGGTGCGGTAGTCATAGCGTCCCCAGTAGACTGCTGCGGCGAGCTGCAAGCCGTCGCTTACCGCGTGATGGAACGAACCATTAATGAAGCTGTGCGTGTCCGTGGTGTTAGAAGGCGAATTGAACAGCGCGCCATAGGGCGCATTCGGCACGCCCTTGGTGCGGTTGCCGTAGCCCATGCTCAGGCCGAAATCCCCATCAGCAAATTTGGCAAGAAAGCTCTGCGCGCGATCGTAGTCCAAACCTTGCGCGACGCCGTTGTTCTGATCCGGTGTGTCGAATTCCGGGTAGTACAGATCCTGTCCACGCCGCTCGTACGCACTCGCGGAGAGCACCAGATCGGCGCCGTTACTGCCATGCCAGCCGTAGCTTGCCCGCGCGCGCTTCTCGCCGAAGCTGCCTGCGGCGACGGCCACCTCGGCGCCTCTGAGCGACTCGCCGGTCCTCGTGATCACATTCACGATGCCAAACAGCGCGTTCGAACCGTACACGGCAGAACCCGGGCCCGGAACGTATTCGATGCGCTCGACCAGGTCCATGTCCACCGGGAAATCCGTGCCGATCGGCGCCTGGTCGTAGACGGTGTCGTTCAGCCGCACGCCATCGACCAGAAGCAGAAAGCGGCTGTTGTAGTCGCCCGGACGCTGGAAGCCGCGCCCGCCGAGATACGCATAGTCACGGTCGTAGCTGACGTAAAGCCCCGGCAAAGACGCCAATGCATCAGCTAATGTTCTCCATTCGAAATCCTTGATGTCTTTGGCCGTCAGCACGAAGACAGCGGCAGGCGCATCGGAGATCGGTTGCGTGAGCCGCGTTGCCGTACTCACCGTTTCCTGCATCAACACCTCGAGCGGCAAGGTTGCCAGGTCGGTGTCCACGCTCCTTCCGCTGTCAGTATCCTGATGGGGGCCGGTGGTCGGCGGCGCGTCAGCGGACCATCCCGGCGCGCAGACACTGGCCAGCAGCGCAAAGCTAGCAATTCGCAGAAAAGGCAGAACTATGCGCGAACGCTCACACCAACCAGACATTTCGGGAAGTCTTATTCAATGCTCTTGTGTAAAGGGACGCGTCTTCTGATCTTTTATCGACCTGGCGGTAGCGATCTTTAGTCACGCACGTGCTGCCGCTTTGGGCAAGCGCTGCGGTAGCGGGAACGACATTTTTTCTGGCGAAAATGCAAGCAGCCTTGCTGCTTACACGCATATCGACAACGAGCGAAGATTGCTGAAGAGAAATCGTCGTAAGGTCTGTCTGGATTTTTTGTAAGGCTATCCTTAGCAACTTGACGAAAAGCGGCGGATGGCCTTGCCGGATACGACGTTAGCCGACCTATCCAATGTGTCTGGGTTGCGCGACGAGGTGCTGCAGTTCGCGGGGCGGGATGGTTTTTTCAGCAGGCCATCCCAGTGATTCGTTTGATGAAGCGGAAAACGAAGCGAGTTCAGCAAGACCCATTTCGAACGTCGGTCGACGCAGGCACAAAACACTCATAGACAGCGCGAATGACGTGCATCGCGCCCCGCACGGCACGCCTTCGCGCCTTACGCCATGTGCCTTCGAGCGGATCGCCCTGGGAAAAGCCTTAGCTGTCCAGGTGAATGCAGCAATGTGTGCGCAGGCCTTACGCATATGTTTCGGAAATTTGATTGCGTACGCTGCATTTCCGGAACGCCCCGTGGCGAACCATTCCCAAGCGTCGAGGCGCGCACACGAGCCGTCATGCGCCGTCGATTGCCGATAACTGGAGAACCGAGATGGCCGTCTCAACGAACAGCAAGCCTGAGGGCAAGCGCCATACCTACGAGTGGTACGTGGTCGTGATCTGCATGCTTGCGTATGTGTTTTCCTTTGTCGACCGGCAGGTGCTCGCGTTGATGATCGAGCCGATCAAAAAGGATCTGCATCTGAGCGACACGCAGTTCAGCTTGCTGCATGGCTTCGCGTTTTCCCTCTTCTATGCGGTGATGGGCATGCCGCTCGCCTATCTCGCCGACCGCTTCGCGCGGCCGCGCATCATCGCGACAGGCATTGCGCTATGGAGCTTCGCCACCGCCGCCTGCGGCGTCAGCCAGAACTTCATCCACATGTTCCTCGCACGGATGAGCGTCGGCGTGGGGGAAGCCGCGCTCTCCCCCGGAACGTACTCGATGTTGAGCGACTACTTTCCGAAGGAGAAGCTGGGGCGCGCGGTAGGCGTCTATTCTCTCGGCTCGTTCATTGGCGGCGGGATCGCGTTCCTGATCGGCGGGTACGTGATCAATCTGCTGAAACAGATGACCACCGTCTCACTGCCGCTCCTCGGCGATGTGCGTTCGTGGCAGCTGACATTCTTGATCGTCGGGCTGCCGGGCTTCCTCGTCGCGCTGCTGTTTATCCTCACCGTGTGCGATCCCCAACGCAAAGGGCTGGTTCAGGATGGCGCCGGGAAGGCAAAGCGAGTATCGATGGGCGATTCGCTGCGCTTTATCCGCACGCATGGCAAGACGTTCTTCTGCCACTACCTCGGCTTTTCCTTCTACGCGATGACGCTCTTCTGCCTGATGAGTTGGACGCCCGCGTTCTATATCCGCCGCTTCGGGCTCACACCGGTCGAAGCGGGCTACATGCTCGGCACGATTCTGCTCGCGGCGAACACCGTCGGCGTGTTCTGCGGCGGGTGGCTCAACGACTGGCTGATGACGAAAGGCCGCGCCGACGGCCCGATGCTCGCCGGCTTCATCGGCGCAGTCGGGATGCTGGTGCCGGCGGTCGCCTTCACGCAGGCCGACAGTCTGGGCGTTTCGCTCGGGTTGCTGGTTCTCGCCATGTTCTTCGCCTCGTTCCCGATGCCCACCTCGACCGCCGCGATGCAGACCCTCGCACCCAACCAGATGCGTGCGCAGATTTCGGCGGTGTTCCTGCTGGTCTCGAACCTGATCGCGCTAGGTATCGGCACCACCCTTGTTGCGCTGTTGACCGACAAGGTGTTCGGCTCGCCCAAAGCGGTCGGCAGTTCGATGTCGATCGTCAACCTAGTCGCCACGCTGCTGGCCGCCGTGCTGTTGTGGTTCGGCTGCAAGCAGTTCCGCCTGAGCCTGGCACGCGAACAGGCTCACGTGAATCCAGCGGGCGCGGTGGCGCATTCAGGGGCGACAGAGCTCGCGCATGCCGCCGGGACGGTGCCGCTCGACACCACGCGGGCCCGCGTACCTGAGCGCAAAAACGCTTAAGTGGACGGTTGATGCGTTTTTTCGTGGAAATAGCGGCAGGATTTATCGAGGCGTTTTCTTTTCATGCCACGTCGCATTTCTATTAACACGATCTTCCCCCTGCAATATTCCCCGCTGCTGCAACACAAGTGCGACGGCAGCGGGGTACAGACAAATTACTTACCAGCGATAGCCAACGCCCGCGCCTGCACCCACGGAACCGTGACCAGAGACGCCCGTGGTGAACGAGCCTTTCACCATCCACTTTTGCGTCGCGACCGACAGACCCACAGCCATCGCGGACTGGCCGCCGTAGTTGCCGGCTGCGAGCGCTACAACCTTCTCACCCGGCAACACAGCTTGCGGCAAATTCGCCATGGCGATTGCGGACGCTGAACCAGCGCTCGCGTCACGGCGATATTTCTGCATGTCATCGCGCACGCTGTTGATCGCGCCATTGAGCTGTCGCACGTTGACTGCATCAGTCGGAGCCGTACCATCTGCAACGTTGGTAATCTGACGCTCAGCACCCGGTGCACCGACCGAAACCGTGTTGGCCCGGTCTGCAACTGAATTTGCACCCAGGGCAACCGAATTGTTCGCGGTGGCCTGGGAATTCGCGCCGATCGCAGTTCCGTTCGTGCCGGTGACGTTAGAACCATCGCCGACTGCGGTTCCGTTCGTGGCCGTGACTTTGGAATTCGTGCCAATGGCGGTTGCGCGCGCAGCCGTGACAGTCGTATTGGTGCCGATTGCGGTACCGTCCTGGCCCGAAACATTCGAGCCGTTACCGACAGCAGTTCCGTTGGAAACGGACACGACCGAATTTTTGCCAACTGCCGTATCTGTTGGATCGGCAACCGTGCCGTTCGAGCCGCTTGTCGAAATCGTGTTGACGGTCGCGGTAACCGTAGCGACCTTGCTGGACAGAGCCGAGACTTGCGAGGCAATCGAGAAAAGTTGCGAGCCGTTCACAGCATCCGTGCTTGTTGCGCTGATCTGGCCTGCGGCTACATTTTGCAACTGGTGTTCCTGACCGACCGCGCCGATACTCACGACCCCGGTCGGCGTCGCGCCTGCGAAGCCGCCAAAGGTAACGCCGTTCAACGTGACGCTACTCACGTTCGTTGCTGCACGTGTGACAGCGCCGGAACCGAGCGCTGTCGATTCGTTAGTCGAAGCTACAGCCGCGTTACCGATCGCAATGGAATTTGCGCCCGTCGCTTGTGCGAGACCGCCCAGTGCAACCGTACCCGCTACTGCCGCATTGGCGCTCACGCCCATGGAAATGGAGCCGTTACCTTGCGCAAAAGCGCTATTTCCGATGGCGACGGCTTCTCCGTTAACCGCCTGTGCCGCCGTGCCGATTGCAACGGGCGAGGCAGGCGTACCCGATGACGTTGCAATCGCGTTTGCTCCGATCGCAATTGCGACACTTCCGACTCCGCCGTTGGCGACTGCCCCCGCGCCTTCGGCAATCGCACCAAAGCCAGCCGCAGAACTCCCCGTACCGATTGCCATGGTGTTGGTTCCACTGGCCGTCGCCTGAATACCAAGTGCGACCGAGCCAACCGCTGTTGCACTGCTCTTCCCGCCCAAGGCGATTGCGCTTACCGCAGATGACAATGCGTCCTCGCCTATCGCAATCGAATCCGTGTTCGTGGCCCTTGCCTGGAAACCCAGTGCGGTCGCACCGGCTCCCGAAGCAGTACTGGCAGTTCCCAGCGCGGTAGCAAATGACGCACTGGCCGTCGATTGCGCACCGATCGCCGTCGTCTGCACGCCGCTCGCATTCGACGCACCGCCGAACGCAACCGCGTTGGTGCCGCTTGCGACCGAATTTGCGCCGACTGCGGTGGCATTCTGGCCGCTTGCAGTTACCGTATCTCCAAGAGCGGTTGCGGCCCCGCCATTAGCGGCAACATTGATGCCGACCGCTGTGTTCTGACTTGTGTTACTCGCGTCACCAGCTACAGCGGGAAACGTCCCGCCTGTACTGGCGGACGGTGCCGTTGCGCCACCTATCGTTGCAGTCGTACCACCGACCTCGCCACCGACAGCAAGGTTATCCGCGTGTGCATATCCAGCCGAGAGCGTGAGCGCTGTCAATACAGCCAGTGTGACCTTCGACTTCAGCGGAGCACCGCCCTGCCCCATTGCCGTTTGCCCCGGCTCCCCCAGCACACTGCGCTGCGTCTCGGCTGCCGCTACCGGCGCGCCAAGTCGGCGATTCCAAACCAACCTATATCGGCTCTTGTTCATTGCGTTCCGTTCTCACTTATCTGGTGGTCAATAAAAGGATTCATATCTGGTCTCCGTCACGCTCCGTGTGACTCTTTAGCCTGCCCGTGTCGTCTGGTTTTTCACGGCGTGCCGTTCGGTAGCGTCTTCCCGCCGTGAGGCGTCGACCGCCGCACTCCAAGCCCCTGCCACCCATGGTTACAGATGTATTACTTAGAAACTTTGTGTAAGGACGCGAGAAATTATGGGCAGCGTTACCGCACAACTGTTTTGCCCGAGGGGCGAAATGCTTTGCCCGGGAGAAAATTCTTTTTCTATCCGTGTGGAAACCGCTGGATTTAAATTGAATTGACAATCTGATATTCTTCGCGGCTTTATGCTGACGGGCGATCGATACCCCGCAACCCTCAAGTTGCGCAATCAACCGCCGTTAACTCCCTGGAACATTACCCGTCAGCTCTTTTCGTCTACACGATGCCGCCCCGAAATACCGCCCTCACGGACGCCCATCTTCTTGTCGTAGACGACCAGCCGGACCAGCTTCGATTGTTAATTGATGTATTACGCAACGCTGGATGCCGAATCAGTGTCGGATTCGACGGGTCACAAGCGTATCAACGAGCACTGGCGATTTCACCCGACTTGATCCTGATGGACGTGCGGATGCCGCGGATGGATGGATTCGCTGCCTGCCGGCTTCTGGCCGCGGACCCCCGCACCTCTGCGATTCCCGTCATATTTCTTACCGTGGCCGGTGAACTCCACGAGCGCCTCAACGGTCTGGAAATCGGCGGCGTGGACTACGTGCTCAAGCCATTCGAGGCGGACGAGGTACTTGCACGGATTCGCGTTCACCTCACCCGGGCAAGCGGCAATCGGCAAGTCGAAGAAGAGGTGTCCGCTTCAGACTTCACAGGCGACAGTGTCATCGTTCGCGCGGCCATTCGACATCTGTCGCAAAGCCTGAACAATCCGCCTACGGTCGAACAACTCGCCCGCCTCGTGGGGACCAATGAAAAACGACTGTCGCGCGCGTTTCGGGACAACCTTGGCCGGACGGTATTCGAGTATCTCCGGGACGAACGCTTGCGGATTGCGCAAAGGCTGTTGAGCAGCACGCCATTGAGTATCGCCAGCATCGCCGACGAGATTGGTTTTTCCAGTGCGGCGAATTTCGCCACGGCGTTTCGCGAGCGATTCGGCACGACTCCCTCAAGCTATCGGGAAGAACTTCGCTTTCGGGACCTGACTGACACCCAGGAATCCACCATCGATGCAGAGTAACGCCATCATGACAACAGCCAGGTGGCACCGCTTGCTGTTCTTATGTCTGATCTGCTGGACAACTCACTCATTAGCCGTCGATCTCGACACGACTGGGCAACCAACCCCACGGGTCCCCACCCTGAATCAGGTGCAGGTATTCGAAGACGTCGCGGGCAAGATGGGGTTAGACGACATACTCACGCTGTCCGCAGGAAATCCGCGCGGTTTCCTTCCCATGCAGCGGGACAGGTTAAAGCCAGGTTTCACCCACTCTGCATGGTGGCTACGCGTGGTGGTGAAGAGCCGTAGTTCAACAGCCCTGCCGCTCGTTCTTGCACTTCCGGACGCGCGCCTCCAGAACGTAGACTTTTACACCGGACGCGGCGGCCACTGGACACATGACGGCACCGGTCCCGCCGACCTGCCATCGCGGTCATCTTCGTCCCGCTATCCCCTGGTGGATTTCACGCTCGCTCCCGGTGAACAGCTTCTTTTCCTCATCCGGGTGGCGAGCGACACCGCACTCACGCTCGAACCGAGGCTGTATTCGGCAACGGCATATGACGGGCTGGAAAAACGTGCAGCGCTCTGGGACGGAGGGTTGATCGGCGGAACACTGGCACTGGCGTGGTGTGCGCTGCTCATCGCCTATTTTTCCCGCAGCGCCTCGTTTCTCGTCCTGGCGGCGCTTTGCGCCATGACAGCGCTATTCGAAGCTGCGGATCGCGCCTATACAAAAGTATATCTATGGCCGCACGCAACCGAGTGGAGTTCCAGAAGCGTGACGGTATTCGGATGTATTGCCGTGCTGCTGTTTATCGTCTTCATCTTGCGCATCGCACACGACGAAAAAGCGAGCCTGCCCGCCCGCTATATATTGATCGGCTTTGCGTTGCTGGAGTGCATCGCAGCGATAGGCGCCGCATTCGGCAATCTGTTCGTTTTCGCGCAAGCCGGCATGTATGTCAACGCGCTGTTCGGTGTTCTCACGGTGGGCGTTGCTGCGCGGCTTGCGCGTCAGTCGACACCCACCGCGCGGATCATGCTGCTCACCATGATCTTCTCGCTGTTCAACTTTGCGTTGCGCATGCTCGAAACGCTCGGATCCTTGCCGGCCGGTCTGGCATGGCTGAAGTCCGACATTCATCCGAACCCGGTCGTCGCAATCATTGGATTGGCCACCAATCTTATTGTGCTTGCGGCATGGATAAACCACGTTGGAAAGCAGCGAATAGCGGCAAGGACAGAACTTGCGGACTGGCAAAGAACCGAGCACGACCGGCTACGCGACCAGGTTGCACAGCGCACATTGGCGCTGAACGAAGCATTGCTTTACGCTGAAGAGAAAAACCAGCAAAAGATTGAAACCCTGGGTTATGTCAGTCACGACCTCCGTGCGCCGCTTGCAACGATTTCAAGCTACGCCAGATTGCTGCTGCATCTGGCGGATTCGAAGCAGACGAGCCTGATCCATGCCATCGAGCGCAGCGTGAATTATCAACTCGGCCTGATCGACGAGCTGATCGGGTACGCGAAAGCCGAGTTGCAACCGTTGGATATCGTACCGGTCGCAACCGATCTGCCTGCACTTCTCGATGACATTGCCGAATACGCACTCGCACTCTGCGCTCAGCTGAATAACCAGTTCCACTACCAGGCACTGACATCGTTGCCCCGTCGACTGACAATCGACGGCCGCCGATTGCAGCAGGTTTTGCTCAATTTGCTGTCCAATGCGTCCAAGTTCACGCGTGACGGCGTCGTCATGATGACAGTGAGAGCGCGCCGGCAGGACGATCAATGGCACATGGCTTTTGAAGTCGCAGATACCGGCATCGGTATCGACATCGAAGAGCAGTCGAAACTCTTTACGGCTTTTCGCCAGATACAGTCCGTGAACGGCAGCACGGGTCTCGGCCTTTTTATTGCGCAGCGTATTGTCCACACAATGGGCGGCGACTTGCGCGTTTCAAGCGCACCGCAGCGTGGTACCTCATTTTCTTTCGAACTCATCGTTCCCATTGCGGAAGATGCGGATGCGTCGCCGTCGAAGGTCGTACCGTATTCTTCAGGCGGCTCTGCGCAGATCCGCCCACCACGCAAACACCGGCTCGCCGTTACCGTTCCTCCAGAGAGCGATCGCCGCGAACTGGCCGTTCTTGCGAAAGACGGACGCCTGACTGACATAGAGCGATGGATCGAAAACATGATCAGGATTCACCCCTCATGCGCAGCGTTTCTGACCGACCTGCGGCATTGCCTCGAAGCGCTGGATTTCGCAGGTATCGAGGCTCTTGCTCTTGCAACGAACGAAACAAGCCATGTCTCGCGACACGGCTAACGTAACGTCATGCTGTCACGTTGTTGGCAAGTCGACGGGAGTGGGACGCGCCACTGTAGCGTGCGACGTTCACGGAAAAAATGGGGGCGGCGGCCGGATGGCTGTCGCTCTTTGATAAACGGGCCGGCCGAGCAGGCTCGCCAGCATGATGGGGCAACAGAATATGGGGTGGGCAACGGGCACGTGGCGACGTGCGATCGCGGTCGCTGCGGGGGAGATATTTTGCGCGGCGGCGGCCGGCCATGCCTATGCGCAGGCGACACAACCGGCGAACGATACGCAAGCGAAGGGCGACGCGGTACGGGCCGATGTGGCGCCTGACGTCACGCTGCCGGAGATCACGGTGACAGGCGTGGCGAACGTGTCATCAGTCGGGCTCGTCGGTAAACGCACCGCGACCGGCATGAAGGCCGATACGCCGATCACCGAGGTTCCTCAAACGATCAACGTCGTCACTGCGCAGCAGATCGAGATGACCGGCGCGACCGATCTCAACCAGGCGCTGCACTACGTGCCAGGCTTCGCATCGTTCGGATCCGACAGCCGCACCGACTTGTATGCGGCGCTGCGCGGTTTTACTCCCACTTTGTTCATCGACGGATTGCAAGCGCCGAATACCACACCCATCGCGAATTGGCGCGTCGACCCGTATATGATCGACAGCGTCACTGTGCTACGTGGGCCAACGTCGGTGCTGTATGGGGCCGGAGATCCGGGCGCGATCGTCGACGTGCAGACGAAGCAGGCCGACGGCGAGCGCGTGCGCGAGGTTGGCGTGCAGGTCGGCAACTACGCGCGCAAGGAGACGCTGTTCGACATCGGCGACAAGCTCGACGCCGGCGGCAAGTACGCGTATCGCTTCGTCGGCGTTGCGCGCGACGGCAATGCGCTGACCGGCCCGAACGCGGACCAGCGCGTCGCGCTTGCGCCGTCGCTGCGCTGGCGGCCGGATTCCGACACCTCGCTGACGCTCACTGCGACCTACCTGCAGGACTGGAATGATATTTCACACAACTTCCTGCCCGCGCGGGGCACCGTACTGCCGAACCCGAATGGGCAGCTGTCACACGACGTCTACACGGGAGAACCGACATTCAATGACTACCGGAAGAAACAGTGGTCGCTCGGCTACCAGTTCTCGCACGACCTGAATTCGATGTGGACGTTGCGCCAGAACCTGCGCTGGATGCACCTGTCGCTTGACGACGCGTCGGTTTTTGGCGGCGGCCTTGCCAACGGCAGCACGACCGACATTACGCGTTACGCAGGGCTGTTCCAACTGAACTACAGCCGCTTCGACGTCGACAACAACGCGCAGGCGCGTTTCGGCACGGGGCCGCTCGAGCATAGGCTGCTGCTCGGCTTCCAGTACAACCGGCAGACGACGACCGGCAGCGTGTGGCTCGCGCTGGCGCCGGCGCTGAACCTCTACAACCCGGTCTACACGCCTGTCACGACCGCGATCTTCTCTGGCCCGACGTCGTTGGGCCACAGCGACCTGTACACGGCGACGAACACGTTCGGCGTGTATGCGCAGGACGAGGTCAAATGGAACCGCTGGACCTTGACGCTCGGCGGCCGCGAGGATTGGGTCGACGCGCGCCAGGACGACCGCGAGGCCAGCACGCAGACGAAACAGGATGTCAGCGCGTTCTCGGGCCGCGTCGGCCTCACGTACCAGGGCGACTACGGGCTGTCACCGTACGTCGGCTATTCGACATCGTTCAATCCGGTCATCGGTGTGAAGATGTTCGGCGGCGGATTGCCCGAGCCGACGCGCGGCAGGCAGATCGAGGCGGGCCTGCGCTGGCAGCCGCCCGGCAAGAACCTGATGTTGAGCGCAGTCGTCTACCAGATCAACCAGACGAACGTCGTGACACCGGCGCCGACGAATCTCGATCCGACCGGCACGTCCTTCGTGCAGACTGGCGAGGTGCGTTCGCGCGGCATCGAGCTGAGCACGGTCGGAAACGTGACGCGCGAACTGTCGATTATCGCGTCGTACATCTATCAGGACGTAAAGAACGTGAAGGCGAACGACGCGTCGCTGAACAACTGGCCGGTCGACATTCCGCGCCCGCGCCAGATGGCGTCGCTGTGGACCGACTGGACATGGCATACAGGAGCGCTCGCGGGCTTCGGGATCGGTGGTGGGATCCGCTACCAGAGCGCGTCCGCGGGTGCGCTGGACAACTCGCTGACGGTCGCAAGCTATACGCTGTACGACGCAGCACTGCACTATCACACCCGCAACTGGAATTTCGCACTGAACGTGACAAACCTGTTCGACCGTCACTACATCAGCGGCTGCCAATCGTACTCGGTCTGCGCATTCGGCAACGAGCGAACCGTGCTAGCCAACGCCAAATACAATTGGTGATAGAGCATCTTCGATTTTCAGAATCGACGCGCATTCGGCAATCTGTGGCGCTCCATATCAACAAACTACAGCGTGGCAGTCACCCCGCCATCCACGTAAAGAATATGGCCGTTGACAAAGTTCGAGGCGTTGCTCGCAAGGAACACGGCGGCGCCGACGAGATCTTCCACATCGCCCCAACGTCGCGACGGCGTGCGTCCGATCAGCCAGCTGCTGAAAGTTTCATCCTTGACGAGCGCTTCGGTCAGTTCCGTTTTGAAGTAGCCCGGCCCAAGGCCATTGACCTGAATCCCGTGCTGGCCCCAGTCGATCGCCATCCCCTTCGTCAGCATCTTCACGGCGCCTTTGCTCGCGGTGTAGGCGGCAATGTTGGGACGGCCCAGTTCGCTTTGCACCGAACAGATATTGATGATCTTGCCGCGCTGGCGATCGATCATATGCCGCGCCACCGCTTGTCCGACCAGGAACACACTGTCGACGTTGGTCTTCATCAGCTCCTGCCATTGCTCATGGGAAAACTGGTCGAGCGGTGCGCGACGCTGCATGCCAGCGTTGTTGACGAGAATGTCGATCGCGCCGATTTCGCGCTCGATTTGCGCGATCGCCGCTTCGACCTCATTGGCTGACGTTACGTCGAAACTCGCGGCATGGACGCTCGCCCCCTCGGCGCGCAAACGGCTGACAGCCTCCGCCAGCCTGGCCTCGCTGCGACCATTCAGAATGACTTCAGCGCCGGCGCCGGCCAATCCTTTGGCGAGCGCATAGCCAATACCGGTACTCGACCCGGTGACCAGAGCGCGACGCCCCGACAGATCAAACATCTTCAGATTGTTGTTCAACTCAACTCCTGTTCGACTCTAATTCGTCCGACTTCCATCCAGCACCAACCGGCGCGCTCAGCCATTGCATGACCTCTCTCATGCTGCACGCAAGGTCCTGCGAAGCAGAAAGATGGAGCACACCGGCTTCGCCCACAGGCGACTCGAGCGTATCGAATTGATCCGCGACCAGGGCCGCTGGAAACTCATGATCAAGCCGCCCAGCCACCCGCGCAATCGCCCCGGCCATTCAACAGGCAGCGGTACGCAGATGAGAGCGCACCGCTGCATCACGCGCTTTCGGCTTCAGGACACCGGCGTGAACTTGAGCTGGTCGATCGGCGTGACCTTGTCGGTCCGGGTCAGGCCATAAGGCGTCTTCGGTCCGAGCCACTTGTTGAAAATATTGCTCATCTCCCCGCTCTGCTCCATCGCCGCCAAAGCCTTGTTGACCGCGCCCAGCATGGCCGGCTCGTTCTGGCGCAAGCCCACCGCGATCGGCTCGATCAGCATCGGCTCGGCCGCAATCGCCACGGCGCCGTCCGTACCTTCCACCTGCTTCGCGATTTTTGTCGCGGTCATCTGATTGGTGACGAAGCCTTTGACCTTGTCCTGTTCGAGTGCGAGAAACGCCGAGCTGGTATCGTGAAAGGTCACTGCCTGGCCATCCTTGATCGAAATTGGAATCGACTGCGCGGACGTCGAGCCGTCGGCGGCACTGATTTTCTGACCCGCGAAATCGGTCAGCTTCTTGGCCGCGTCAGCCTTCTTGACGACAAGGACTTCCTTGGTCGAGTAGTACGAGTCGCTATAGGCAATCTGCGTGGCGCGGCTCTTGGTGTAGGCAAGATTGGCGACCACGATGTCGACACGACCCAGCTTCAATTGCGGAATGCGTGCCTCGACGGCCAACGGTTCGAGCTTCGCCTTCACGCCCAGCTGTTTTGCGACCGCGTTGCACAGGTCCACATCCATACCTTCGAGTTGACGCGTCTGCGCATTGGGATACGAGAAGGGCTCGACGTTCGAATACACGCCGCAGCTCAACTCGCCGTGACTCTTGATATCGGCCAATTGATCAGCATGAGCCGGAGCAATCGATGCAACCGCACCGCCAACGACCAACATCCCCGCGAAAATCCTCTTTACCTGCATCGTGACGCTCCTGAAGTTTATGTGTAAAGCAATCGACTGCTGATCAAACGTGGTCAAACTGGAATCTCGGAGGCGATACCGTTCTGCCTTGCCTCAATGCGTGCGAAGATCGGACAGGAATCGCTGAGCGCGTTCGTGTTTGGGGCGCGAAAAGAACGCCTCCGGCTCCGCCGTTTCGAGAATCTTCCCCGCGTCCATAAACCAGACGCGGTCGGCAACCTCACGAGCAAACCCCATCTCATGCGTGACGCACATCATCGTCATGCCCTCCTGCGCGAGGCTCTTCATCACGTTCAACACTTCGCCGACCATCTCCGGATCGAGCGCGCTGGTAGGCTCGTCGAACAACATCGCCGGCGGATCCATCGCCAGCGCTCTCGCGATCGCGACCCGCTGCTGCTGACCGCCGGACAATTGCGAAGGGTAAGCATTGGCCTTGCTCGACAGACCGACACGCGAGAGCAAATCTGCCGCTTTGCGTTCGGCTTCCGCGCGCTTGAGGCCGTTCACCCGCATTGGCGAAAGCGTGATGTTGTCGAGCACGGACAGGTGTGGAAACAGGTTGAACTGCTGAAACACGAAACCGATACGGCTGCGGTAAGCATTCAGACCCAGCTTCCTGTCGTGAATGTTCTGGCCATCGAAAAAAATCTGCCCACGGTTGATCTCCTCGAGCCGGTTGACGGTGCGAATCAGCGTCGACTTGCCCGATCCGGATGGCCCGCAGACCACTACGACTTCGCCTTTGCGAACTTCGGCGTTCACGTCCACGAGAGCGTGATATTCGCCGTACCATTTGTTGACGCTGGAAAACTTGATCATGCGAATTACCTCGAAGTGTTTGAACGCCTAGTTCTCGGTGGGCTGAGGATCGGACAGCGCAACGGCGCCCGCCTTCTGGGTCCTCGCGGCGACGCCAGCCCGCTTGCGTGTCACGCGCCGCTCCAGATGCTGCGCAAGCTGCGTCAGCGCATAACACAGAGCGAAGTAGCTCAAGGCGAGAATCAGATACACGGGGAACGGCTTCGTCAGCAGCCGGTTGTTGATCTGATCCGCCGCGAAGGAGATCTCCTGGACGTTGATGATGTAACCGAGCGAGGTCTCCTTGATCGTCGATACGAACTGCGTGACCATGCTCGGCACCACGTTGTAAAGCGCCTGCGGCAGGATGACCGCACGCATGGTCTTCATGTAGCTCATGCCGAGCGCCCTCGAGGCTTCGGCCTGCCCTTTCGGCAGCCCCTCGATGCCCGCACGGATGATTTCCCCGAGATAGGCCGAGTCGTAGATGACGAGCGCGCACAGCATCGTGACAAACCCGGTGACCGGATAGCCGGTCAGAACTGGCACGAGAAAGTACACCCAGAAGATCACCATCAGGAGCGGGATGCCCCGCACCATGTAGACGAGACCTGTGGCCGGCGCCCGCAGAAACCGGAACGGGCTGATGCGCGCCAGTGCGACCAGGATACCGAGGGGAAATGCGATGACGAGCGCTGAAAGCGACAGCAGTATCGTCAGCACGATGCCGCCTAGCGGGCCGTGCGGATACTGCCCGATGAGCAGCAGAGTCCAGTTGTCGCGCAGGATGTCGAACATGTCACTTCACTCCCGGAATGCGGTAGTGCATCGCGATTTTGGCGCCGCACAGCATGATGACGAGAGAGAGGCCGAGATACAGCACCGTGGCGACGAAATACGACTCGAACGACAGGAAGGTGTCGTTCTCGATCTTCCGGGTGACATAAGTCAGCTCCGCTGCGCCGATCGCCATCGCGAGACTCGTATTCTTGAACAGCAAGACTGCGTGATTGACCATCGGCGGAATCGCATTGCGCAGCGCTTGCGGGAGAACGACGAAACGCATGCCATTCAGGAAGTTCAGGCCCAGCGCACGCGAAGCTTCGTACTGACCGTAAGGAATCGCACGCAATCCGCTGCGGATATCTTCGGAGAGATAGGCCGCACTGCACAACCCGATCGCCACGACCGCAAAAATGAACTGGCCGTTGTAGTTGTTCAGCAGCGCCTGCAATGAGCCCGGCAGGATGTTCGAAATGCCGAAGTACCAGAACAGGATCTGGACCAGCATCGGCACATTGCGGTGATAGGCCACGAACGCCGCGACGAAGGTCGTCGCGAGACGATTATTGGTCATGCGGATCAGCGTGAGAAGAATGCCCACGACCAGCGAGAGCATCCACGCCAACGCTGCCATCGCAAGGGTGAGCTCGATCCCGTGGAGAAGCAGCGCCCCATAGTCGCCTTGCAGTACCGTCGCCAGGTCAAAATGAAGTTTCATGTTGCACGTCCCAATGATTCGGATCGAAGCGATGATCCCGGTCCGACTCGACCTGCGGCACCATCGCTATCCCGCCGGAAGTCGTCATTGACTTCCGTGTTGAATTGATACTAGCTCGCAAAAAAAGGCTGTTGCAGAGGCCTTTCTTCTGGTGCAATAAGTTTCGGGAATGATGAATCGGGACGGCTTCCGGCAGCGGAACAGGCGTGGTCCAGCATGGTGTTTGTCTCCAGTATGTGGCGCCTCTGCGGGCGCCTCATCGCTTGGCGCGCTCCTCTATCGGAGCGCTCACGTTTGCGAAACAACGCCGGCGCAGCATGTAGCGCCGGTCGACGCTCAGGCCGTGGCGGTCGGGCGCGTCAGCACCTGCGGGTTCACCGGTGTCGGCGGCTTGCCGGCCGATGCGCCGTGCCCCAGCGCGGCAATCAAATTGTCTGCGCAAAGCGCGGCCATCGCGCGCCGCGTGCTGACCGACGCGCTGCCGATATGCGGCGTCAATACCACATTCTTTTGCGCGAGAAGCGCCGGGCAGACAACCGGCTCGCCTTCGAACACGTCCAGACCGGCCGCCGCGATGCTGCCTTCGTTGAGCGCCACCGCCAAGGCGGCATCGTCCACCACGCCGCCGCGTGCGATGTTGGTCAGTGTGGCCGACGATTTCATCTGCTTGAGTTCCGCAGTGCCGATCGCGTGGTTCGAGCTGGCCGAGTAAGGCACCACGACGATCAGATGATCGGATTCGCGCAACAGCGTCTCCTTGTCGACATAGCGTGCCCGGCAGCCCTCCTCGACATCCGGCGCCAGTTGCGAACGATTGTGATAGATCACGCGCATGCCAAAACCGAATGCGCCGCGCCGCGCGATGGCCTGCCCGATACGTCCCATGCCGAGAATGCCGAGCGTCGAACCATGCACGTCGCTGCCGACGAACATGTCATAGCGCCCGGTCTTGGTCCATTCGCCGGCGCGCAGGAAGTGTTCCGACTCGGTGATGCGCCGTGCCGTTGCCATCATCAGCGCGAAGCCGAAGTCGGCGGTGGTATCCGTCAGGACGTCCGGCGTATTCGTCACCAGCACGCCACGCGCGGTACAGGCTTCTACGTCGACGTTGTTGTAGCCCACGCCGATGTTGCATACCGCCTTGAGTTGCGGGCAGGCGTCGAGCAAGGTCGCGTCGATCCGGTCGCTGCCGGCCGTCATGGCCCCCACCTTGCCTTGCAGCCGGGCAATCAGCTCCGGCTGCGTCCAGATCGTGTCTTCCGGGTTGTCGGTCACATCAAAGTTCGCGCGCAGGCGATCGACGATGTCCGGAAATGACGCACGGGTAACCAGTACCGATGCACGCATGGAAAACCTCCTTGTTGGGCTCGGGTGATGGTCTCGCGCGGCCGTTGCGCGAGAGTCGAAATGGGTTAGCCGAACGCGCCGACCTCGTGGGTCACCGCGGTCGAGATCTCACGAATGCAATGGAATAGCCGCGACATCGGTCAATGCGCGCTCATTCGCCGCCTGCCAAAGCAGCAAGATTCGAAGACATGCTCGCACTTACTCGTTGTGATCGGCCGGATCGCGTTTGACCGTCGTCAGCCCGCCCGGCACCTGCAGCGTGGGCAGAATCTCCATATTGCTGATATTGACCGCGAGCGGTGCGGCAATCGCAAAGGCGATGGCATCGGCAATATCGGACGGCAGCGGCAACTCGAAGCCATCGATAAACTTCTTGCGCGCTTCTTCGATATCGCCATGCACGTGGCCAAAGATATCGGTGGCGACGCGGCCCGGACAGATTTCCGTCACGCGCACACGCTTGCCGGTCGCATCCACTCGCAACTGGCGCGACAACGCATGGATGCCGGCCTTCGTCGCGTGATAGATGGAGTTGCCGTTGAAGTTGTAGATCGCCGCGATCGAACTGATGTTGACGATATGACCGCGATCGCGGGCAACCATGCCCGGCATGGTGAGCCGCACGATATGCAGAACGGCTTGCAGGTTCACTTCCACCTGCACATCGATGTCTTCGACGCCCGCGTCCAGTATCGAGCCTTTGCGCGATACGCCGGCGTTGTTCACGACGATATCGAAAGGTACTTCCTGGGTGAGCTTCGTCACCGCCGCCAGATCGCACACGTCGATCGCGTGCGGGATGCAACCGGTTCGCTCCGCCAGCTCATTCAGACGATCCGTGTTGCGGGCGAGCGCATGCACTTCGAGTCCCTCACGGCAGAAGCGCTCGACGATCGCGGCGCCCATCCCGGTCGAAGCGCCCGTCACCAGCGCGGTCTTATAGTCTGAAAACGGCATGAATGACCTCTATCTATGGTTCTGAACTGTCGCCCTTTTCGAGGCGTGCGATAAGCCTGCTACCAATGTATACACCGTGAAAACGTGAGGCAAAGACGGATTGGCTTTGTAGCGATAAGACCGGCTTATGGTTGAACTCAAGGCCGGCTGAGCGCCGCATGATTGCGGTCCGATGCGTCGCCTAGCGTACGAGCTTCGACACCGGCACGACCCGGCCGCCCGCCGCTTCGATCACGCCACGCACCGTGCGCGCGAGCTCGACAGCGCCGGGCGTATCGCCGTGCAGCAGGATCGACTGGACCGCGACCTTGAGCTTGTTGCCCGCGATCGTCGTGATCGTGCCTTCTTCGAGCAACTCCTTGACGCGTGCCAGGACGGCCGCGCGGTCCTTGATGACCGCGCCTTCCAGCTTGCGCGACACGAGCGCGCCCTGGTCGTCGTAGGCACGGTCGGCGAGAAACGTGTTCGCCGTGCGGATCCCGATGTGGTCGGCGGCCCGTTCGATTTCCGTGTTCGTCGAGACGCTGATGATCAGATCGCGATCGAATTCAGCGACCGCCCGCACCAGCGGCTCGGCCAGTTCATACGATGCTGCAGCCATGTTGCCCAGCGCGCCATGAAAGCTCATGTGCGTGACGCGATGTCCCGCCGCCTTGGCGATACCCGCAAGCGCGCCCATCTGATACACCACGTAATTCGCCAGTTCAAGCGGGTCCGCCTGAATCTGCCGCCGGCCGAAGCCCATCAGGTCGGGAAAGCCGACATGCGCGCCGACATCGATATTGCGCGCCAGTGCCATGCGCACCGTCCTGTCCATGATGACCGGGTCGCCCGCGTGATAGCCGCATGCGACGTTGGCGGACGACACGATATCGAGCATCGCTTCGTCCTCGCCCATCCGATATGGCCCGAAGCCTTCGCCCAGGTCCGCGTTCAGGTCGATTTCCACAATCCACTCTCCATTCTTTAAGCGGTCTGTGCCGGGCAATCCGCAGCGGAGAACACCGGCTCAGCTTCTGTCTGTCGATATGCGTCTACGCCGACGGCGAGAGCTCGATCAATGGGGTTCCGTAACCGACCGTTGCTCCATGCGCGACGGATATCCGCATGACCACGCCATCCACTGGCGCGACCACCGGAACGCACAACTGCGCGATCTGCAGCAAGCCGACTATGTCGCCCAGTTTGACGTGAGCGCCCGCGCTGACTAACGGCGTTGAACGCGCCGGATGCGTGGTCAGAAAAATGCCTGCCGACTTCGCGGTGACGCTGAGGGCCTGCTCGTTCAGCGACGGTTCCGGCGCGCCCGCTCGTCCAGAGCGCGCTATAGGCGAATCCACCTGCGCCGACGCGTCCGCATCGGCCGCGCAAGACGCCTGCTCCATTGTCAAACGAACCGTCGCCCCGGGCTTGCTGATTTCGATGAACTCGATATCGGCCGCTGCCAGCCACGACGTGATTTGCCGAAGCTCGCCGATATCCACTTCGATTTTTTGTGTCATGTGTCAGTGTCGGGAAGGACGAAACAGCGCAACGAGATTGCGCACCTTGACGAGATAGCTGTCCAGTTCTTCCAGTGCGGCGACGGCTTCCGCATACGTCGTCTGAACAAAGCGAATCTTCGTACCAATGCGCGCCTGCGCAAGTCGCCACAAATCCGCTTCGATCACGGTGCCGATCTTCGGATAGCCGCCCGACGGCTGCGCATCCCGAAGCTGGATGATCGGCTGTCCGCTATGCGGCACCTGGATCACACCCGGCACGATCCCATGCGAGCGCTTTTCGATCGTATGCGTCGCGATCAATGTCGGACCGGCGAGGCGATATCCGTAGCGATCGCTCTGCGGCGTCACTTTCCACCCGTCGCGCCAGAACGCTTCGAGCGATTCCGGCTGGTAGCAGTCGTACTCCGCGGCGGGCAGCACGCGCACCACGGTTTCGCCTGCATCGGCTGCGGGAAGCGACAACGGAGCCGGCAACGAGTACTCGGGCGGCACGGTGCCGAATCCCGCGGCGAGCATCGGATCTTGCGGTGCGGTCTCGGCGAGGCCCACTGCCTTCACCACGTCGCCCTTCTGCAATTGACGACCGTTGTAGCCGCCGAACTCGCCGCGCAATTGCGTACTGCGCGAGCCGAGCACCACCGGTACGTCCACGCCGCCCGCGAGCGACAGGTAACAGCGTGTGCCGCTGGCCGGCACGCCGATCGTCAGCACGTCGCCCTGTTTCGCATGCACCGTCCACCACGGCAACACGGGCCGCTCGCCCAACCGGGCCGAGCAATCGGCGCCGGTGATGGCGAACGCAAGATCTTCGAGGAAGCGCAGGCGAAAGGGAAACATCGGAATTTCGATGCCGGCCGCGTCGTCCGGATTGCCGAGCAGCAGATTGCCGACCGCGAGCGCCAACCGGTCCATCGCGCCGGCCGTTCCGACGCCGTAGCGCAGATAGCCTTCACGCCCCTGGTCCTGCACCGTCGCAAGCGCGGACGAAGACAAGATCTCGATCATGGAACAATCCTCTCGACGCGAAAACGGATCATGTCGCCGGGCGCGAGCGTAGCCGGGTTCTCACGTGCCGGATCGAAGAACGACATCGACGTATGGCCGATGGTGTTCCAGCCGCTCGGTCCCGCCGATGCGGAGACCCCGGTCTGCACCCCGCCGATCGACACCGCGCCGCCAGGCAGCCCCAGCACCGGCACCTTGCGCCGCGGCGTGGCGATACGCGGGTCCATGCCGCCCAGATAGCAGTAACCCGGATGGCTGCCGAGCGCATAGACCGTATAGAGCGGCGCGCAGTGCAATTGCACGACCTCGTCGACAGACAACCCGGTGTGATTCACCACATCCTGCAGATGCGGCCCGAACTCGCCGCCGTATTGCACCGGCAACTCCACCACCTTCCCGTCGATCTGCAACTCGCTCGCCGCTGCCCACGCATCGCGCAACGCAGCGCCGAGCGAGTCCGGATCCGCGGGTGGCGTGGCAAACGTCAGCATCAGATTGGTTACGCCCGGCACCGCTTCACGCACGCCCGGCCATGATTCCACCTCGCGGGCGAGGGTCCAGATGCGGCGCTGCGCACGCAGATCGAGTGCGCCCGGCGCCTCGAACAGCATGGCCGTCGTACCCAGCATGCTGATGCAAAGCGGCTGCTCCGATTCATCCTGGTTCATTGCAAGAGCGGTCCTCTGTGAATCCGGACGTAACCGTTCGACTACGTCCGCATGCGCGATCGACGCATGCTCAACGGTCAGCGTCATGTCTGTTTCCTCTTTGCGAGCCAACGCTCCAGATGATGAATATCGACCCCGCCCTCACCGAAGCCCTCGTCCTCGAGCATGGCCCGATGCAATGGCACGTTGGTGCGAATGCCTTCGACGCGCATCTCCGAAAGCGCAAGACGCATGCGCGCCAGCGCCTCTTCACGGGTTGCGCCGTGGGTGATGACCTTGGCGATCAGAGAATCGTAATACGGCGGCACGACAGCGCCGCCGCTCAAATGCGAGTCCACCCGTACACCGTTGCCGCCAGGCAGTTCCCAAACGGAAATCTTCCCCGGACAAGGGACGAATGTGAACGGGTCCTCGGCGTTGATCCGGCACTCCAGAGCATGGCCAAGCGTGCGAATGTCCGACTGACGAAGGGTCAACGCATGCCCTTGAGCGATCCGGATCTGTTCCTGCACGATGTCGATGCCCGACGTCATTTCCGTCACGGGATGCTCGACCTGCAGCCGCGTGTTCATTTCGATGAAATAGAACTGACCGTTCTCGAACAGAAATTCGAAGGTGCCCGCGCCGCGGTAATTCGTCTGCCGGCAGGCCTCGACGCAGCGCTCGCCCACTTGCCGGATCAGCTCGGGGGCGATGCCGGGCGCGGGCGCCTCTTCCAGCACCTTCTGATGGCGCCGTTGCAGCGAACAGTCGCGCGAACCGAGCCACAGGGCATTGCCGTGCGTGTCGCACAAAACCTGAATTTCGACGTGACGCGGATGCTCGAGAAACTTCTCGACATAGAGCTCCGGCTTGCCGAAGGCTCGGCGTGCTTCTTCGCGCGTCACCGACACCGCATCGAGCAGCTGCTCAGGGCCCGGCACCACTCGCATCCCCCGCCCGCCGCCGCCGCCCGCGGCCTTGACGATCACCGGATAGCCGATCTCCTGCGCGACCCGCAGGATCTCCGCGGGGTCGTCCGGCAGACCGCCGTCCGGGCCCGGGACACAGGGCACACCGGCCGCGCGCATGGCCCGTTTGGCGGCGACCTTATCGCCCATCGTCCGGATGGAAGCGGGTTGGGGGCCGATGAAGGCCATACCGGCGGCCTCGACCTGCGCGGCAAAATCCGCGTTTTCCGAAAGAAAGCCATAACCGGGATGAATCGCCTGCGCGCCGCTCACGTGCGCCGCGAACAGGATCGCGGCCCGGTTCAGATAGCTCTGCCCCGGTGCAGCAGGACCAATGCACAGCGCTTCGTCGGCGAGCCGCACATACCGCGCATCGGCGTCGGCCTCGGAATGGACGGCGACGGTTTTAAGGCCTAGTTCACGACAGGCGCGCTGGATTCGAAGCGCGATCTCGCCGCGGTTGGCAATCAGTACCTTGTTGAACATGGTCGATCAGCCGATCCGAAACAGCGGCTGTCCGGATTCCACTTCGCTGCCCGGAGTCACGAGAATCTCCAGAACAGCGCCGCCGAACTCGGACTCGATCGCGTTGAACATCTTCATTGCCTCGATCGTGCAGAGCACCTGCCCTTCTTCGATCGTGCCACCGGGATTCACGAATGGCGCCTCGCCGGGCGCCGGCGTCAGATGAACGACGCCGAACATGGGCGCACGAACGAGTTTCGGCTCATTTGCGGTTGCAGGGGGTGCGCGGGTTACGTCGACTGATTGCGCCGGCTCGGCGAGCGGCGCTTGAGTCGCTTGAGCCCCTTGCGTCCCTCGCGCCCCTCGAGCCCCTCGAGCCCCTCGAACGTCCGGGGCGGACGTCATAGCTACACCTTCATCGCTCGATGCCACATCGGCCCGTTTGCCGCGCCGTTTCGCCTTCACAAGCCTGACCCGATCCTCGCCCTCGATGACTTCGAGCTTGGCTAGCGGAGATTCCGCCAACAGGTCGATAAGCGCCTTAATCTTCTGGAGATCCATCTTTGAGTCCGTGGCCGGTTGGACGCGCGCCGGTCGACTGGCGTGCGCGAAGCACCGCCGGGGCTGTTCGGCAACCAGATTCGATCTCCAGTTGTCTCGCCCGCGTGACGGCTAGCCTCGTCGCTCTGGCTCACTGCGAACCGGGCGATCGACGATGGACTCAATGTATCCGGCGCATAAAATTTGCGCCAAGACGGTTTGGCTTTGTAGCGATAAGGCGCGCTTATGTATCGGCGCCGGACTCGAAGCGCACGTCGAGCGCAAGGTCGCCTGCCAGCTCCAGCAGGATGTCCTTGACGGCCGCGGCGGGCTCGGAAAGAGGCAAATGGTCGGACAGACAGACCGACAGCGGAATCTTGATAACGGGTGACACGATACGGCATTGCACGACGTCGCCCGCCCCGGCCACGACCCTTGCGGTGGAATCGGGCAGGATGGTCGCACCGATACCCGCGCTCACCGCAGCCGATAACGTCGACGCGGATTCGATTTCGGCCACGACCTTGGGGATCATCTGCACGCGCGCGAATCCCTCGTCGACGTACTTGCGCAGATAGTTGTACGGACGCGGCAGCAGCAAAGGCACGTCGCGCAATTCAGTCACGCCGATCTGCTCCTGCGTAATCCCCATGCTGCGCGGCGCCACGAGGAACAGTTCCTCGTTCATCAGAAGCTGGAACGACAAGCCGTGTACGGGCTTATCGCCATACAGCACGGCCATGTCCATACGCCCGTTCATGATCAGCTCACTGAGCGTCGTGCCGAAATTCTCGTTGATGTAAAGCAGGATATCCGGATGCCGGGCACGCACGGTACGCAACAGCGGCAAGGACAGTGCCGACGCTCCGGTGCCGGGCGCGAGCCCCACCGAGACCTGGCCTGACAGCGTCTGGCCGGCACTCTTCACGTCGGCCTGCGCCTGTTCGTATTGACGCAGGATCAGCTGGGCGTGGCGATACAGCGTCGCGCCCGCCTCGGTGACTGTCACACCCCGCTTGGTACGCACCAGCAACTGTTGCTGGAACTCGTCCTCGAGCGTGATCAACTGCTGGCTCAGCGCCGGCTGGGCGATATGAAGCACTTCGGCAGCCTGCGTCAGGCTGCCGATATCGACGATCTTCACGAAGTACTTCAAACGCCGCAGGTTCACGGTAGTCACGTCTAGACGTTAAGGGATGGCGACAATGATAGGGCAAGCGCCGCCCGGCGCACAGTGCTTAAAAAAACCTCGTGCCCGCTCGGGCCGCGCCAAAAACGCGGCCTGTCAGCGTATTCCCGCTTGGACCTGGGCCAGTCAAGCCGGAAGCGCACGCAGAAATGCACGCAGCAATGCACGTAGAAGCGCACGTAGAAGCGCGCGCACGTCGTCGCGTCATAAGTGGATGTTATTGCGCCAGCGGAAAGTCATCTTGGCTTGAACTTTTTCGCGCGCTTAATGTGAAGGCTCGTCAAATGCCGTTCAGGAGTCAAGTGTGAGTGCATCGCGAATTGCCGCCCGCGTCCAGCGAATCAAACCTTCGCCGAGCAGTGCCGCGGCCGACCGGGCCGCAGAATTGCGGCGGCAGGGAAAAACCATCGTGAACCTCGTGGTCGGCGAACCCGATTTCGACACGCCGGCGCACATTCGCCAGGCCGCTTTCGAAGCGATGGAGCGCGGCGAAACACGCTATACGCAAACGGCGGGCACGCCGGCGCTGCGCGCCGCCATCGCCGCGAAGCTGCATCGCGAGAACGGTCTCTCCTACGATCCCAAACACGTCATCGTGACGTGCGGTGCCAAACACGCGATCTTCAACGCGCTCGCCGTCACCGTGGAAGCAGGCGATGAAGTCCTGATTCCCGCCCCGTACTGGGTGTCATACCCGGACATGGCGCTCGCCTGCGACGGTGTGCCGGTCGTCGTGCCCTGCACCGAGGAAGACGGCTTCAAATTGACGCCCGCCACCCTCGAAGCGGCAATCACGCCACGCACGCGCTGGCTGATCATCAATTCGCCGACCAATCCGACCGGCGCGACCTATCACGCCAGCGAACTGCGCGCGCTGGCCGATGTGCTGCTGCGTCACCCGCACGTGCTGGTGATGATGGACGACATCTACGAACACATCCGCTTCGAAGGCGAAGCGTCGCAGCACCTGCTGTCGATCGAACCCGAACTCAGTTCGCGCACACTGGTCGTCAACGGCGTTTCCAAGACCTACGCGATGACCGGATGGCGCATCGGCTACGCCGCCGGCCCCGCCGACCTGATCGCGGCCATGGACACGCTTCAGTCCCAATCCACCAGCAACGCCTGCTCGATCAGCCAGGCTGCGGCGCTTGCGGCGCTAAACGGCGACCAGACCTTCGTACAGCAATCGGTGCGGACCTACAAGGAGCGCCGCGACCGCGCGCTCGAAGCTCTCAACGCGATTCCCGGTATTAGTTGCAAGACGCCGGGCGGCGCCTTCTATCTGTATGTCAATTGCAGCGGCATGATCGGCCGCACCACGCCGCAAGGCAAGCGCCTCGAGGGCGACGCGGATGTCGTTCTCTATCTGCTCGAGCACGCCGGCGTCGCATTGGTTGCCGGATCGGCCTATGGCGTTTCACCTTTCTTCCGGATGTCGATCGCCACGAGCATCGAGATCATCGATGAGGGCTGCAGAAAGATTGCAGTCGCGGTCGCCGCACTGAACTGAGAGTACGGCGACGACGTGCATACGCAGCGTCGTCGCTTTGTAAAAAGACATGCCGCGCCGACAGGACGCGGCAGTCGGCTTGGAGTTTTCCATTTTTCGTCAATCTGCAAGGGGATCTATTCGTGAAAAAGCACACTTTAGGCATACTAACCGGGTTTGGACTGGCAATCTCCGGGGTCGCGCACGCGCAGTCGAGCGTCACCTTATACGGCATCATCGACGAAGCCGTGCGCTACGACACCCACCAGAACAAATCCGGCGGGAAGCTTTTCACGATGGGCAGCGGCGGCGAAATTCAGGGTAGCCGCTGGGGTCTGCAGGGAACCGAGGATCTCGGCGGCGGGTTGGCCGCCATTTTCCAGCTCGAAGGCGGCTTCACACCGAATACCGGCGTGACACAGCAGTCCACGCCGTCCGGCACCGCCCGCCTGTTCGGCCGCACCGCGATGGTCGGGCTCAAAAGCCCTTACGGCACGGTGACGATGGGGCGTCAATACACCCTGGTGCACGAAATGGGATGGACGCACGACATCTATGCGTTCGCCAATTACACCGGCACAATCGGCTTTCAGGGCGCCGGATTGACCGGCGGCGGCCGTCTGGACAATAGCGTGCGCTATACCTCGCCGACGCTTGCCGGCTTCACCCTTAAAAGTGCCTATACGTTTGGCCAGACAGCGGGCAACTTTCACCAGAACTCGTCGCCGGCCGTCAGCCTCTCCTATGACAACGGCCCCTTGAGCGTCGGCGCCGCCTACCAGGTCGTGAACGACATCGGCGGCCTGACGCCTTCGACAAGCGTCTACGGCAGCACTTACTTCGGCGTGACAATCCCGGACAGCTCGCAAAAGATCTTCACCGCGGGCGCAACCTATAAATTCGGTGCGGCGAAGGTGTTCGGCTCGTATATCTACAGCCACGTCTATCCGGCGGATTATCGCAACGACTCGTTCTCCACCGCGGTCCAGTACTACATTACGCCGTCACTCGTGCTCGATCTGCCGTTCTACATCGACTTTGTCCACCACGCTGGCAAGAGCGGTACACGCATCACCGGCGGCCCGACGCTCGACTACTTCTTGAGCAAGCGCACCGATGTCTATGTCGGCGTGGATTACAACCACCTCACCGGCGCGTGGACGACGCTCGCTGCCGCCTCCGGTTCGAACCAGCCGTTTTTTGGCTACAACTCGCTGTTCGAGGCAGCAATCGGTCTGCGTCACAAGTTCTAGGATTGGTGGCATTGAAGGTCTGTCCGGTGTCGCCCGACCCCGACAGACCTCTCCGAAGGTCAAACAACATCGGGACACCCTATCTTGTCCCGATCGTCAATGCGCAGCGCCAGGATCAGAAGGCAGACCTCGATCCGCCAATGCCGTCCACCCACCCATCCCAACAGGAACACGCATGAGTATCGGCATCCCTGCCGAAAGCTACCCGTCGTGATCGTTCCAGGCTACGGATCGGCGGTCGCGTGAGCACAGCATGCGCTGAAGGCGTTGATCGATAAGCTCACCGGCAAGGGCATCGAGAACATGACCAAGGCGCTCGAATGAGCATCCATAAGCGGCGACTATCGGCCCAGACAACATCGGTCTTTGTCGGTCGGGACTTTAGACGCTACCGTATAGCGTGCTGATCCCGCATTCACCGTTAGAGGCGCTTACCATGCATGCACTTGTCATTCACGCCCCCCTCGATCTGCGCATCGAGGATGTTCCCACGCCTGAACCGGAAGCAAACCAGTTGCTAATACGGGTTCGGGCCGGCGGTATCTGCGGCTCCGATCTCCACTACTTCAATCATGGCGGTTTCGGCACGGTTCGCATCAAGGAACCCATGGTACTCGGCCATGAAGTTTCCGGCGCCGTCTCGCGTGTGGGAACTGGCGTGACGGATATGCCCGTCGGCACACGGATATCAATCAGCCCGAGCCGGCCTTGTGGTCTGTGCCAATACTGTCAGCAAGGGCTGCAGAATCACTGTCTGGATATGCGCTATTACGGCAGCGCCATGCGTACGCCGCACGTGCAAGGCGCATTCCAGCAGGAGATCGTGATCGACCGTTCACAGGCCCACGCGGTGGCGGACTCCCTTAGCGATGCGGAAGCCGCGATGGCCGAACCGCTCTCTGTCGCGCTTCACGCCGTTCGACGCGCGGGTCCGTTGCTCGGCAAGCGTGTGCTCGTGACAGGATGCGGACCGATCGGCGCGTTGATCGTGGCGGCTGCGCGCAGGGCCGGTGCGGCGACGATCGTCGCAACCGATGTGAATACGCTGCCGCTCGACAGCGCGAAAAAGGTCGGAGCCGACCTTGCGCTCAACATCGCGGAGACGCCGGACGCGCTCAAGCCGTTCGCCGCCGACAAGGGCAGCTTCGACGTTCTGTTCGAGGCGAGCGGCAACGCAGCGGCCTTGCGTGGCGCTTTCGACGTGCTCAAGCCACGCGGCGTGATCGTCCAGGTTGGCCTCGGTGGAGACATTACGTTGCCGATCAACGTCATTGTCGCCAAGGAATTCGATCTGCGCGGCGCGTTCCGTTTTCACGAAGAATTCGCGGTTGCCGTCGAGTTGCTGAACAAGGGATTGATCGACGTGAAGCCCTTGATTTCGGGCATCTTCCCGTATCAGGATTCGGTCAAGGCGTTCCAGACAGCCGGCGACCGTTCAAAATCGATGAAGGTGCTGGTGAGCTTCGATTGATCGCGCACTGATCGCGCACGTGAAGCGGCGATAACGCGGCAATCCGCGTTCGTCGCCGTGCGTGCGCACAACTGTCGTTCAGGATGCCTGGGCGCGAGGCCAGTCGCGCTCGGTACACGCGTGGGTCTACGGGATTCACGACGGCAAACTTCGGGATCTGCATGCTATAAAAAAACCGACGTCGCGGTGCAGACGTCGGTTCTTGCCCTTCTCTCCACGCTTTGCTCAGTTGTTGCATCGCGCTTCGAGCGCATCGATAAACGCACGGTTCCAGCGGCCCTCCTTCATCGCCCGCATCGTCTCGGCCTCGGCTTCCAGAACGGCTAGCGCCTTTTCAATGACATGCTCGGCATCCTCCTGCGGAATGGCCAGCAAGCCATCCTGGTCACCCACGACAATGTCGCCCGGATTGACCACCATTCCTCCGACCGACACCGGCACATTGATTTCACCCGGACCGTCCTTATACGGCCCCCGGTGCGTGACCCCGCGCGCGTAAACGGGAAAGTCCCGATCGCGAATTTCCGCGACGTCGCGGATTGCGCCATCTACCACCAAACCGACAACGCCGATGCTGGCTGCGTAGAACGACAGAATCCCGCCGACCACAGCGTTGTTGAGATCGCCGCCCGCGTCCACGACCAGTACGTCGCCTGGACGGCAAAACTCCAGGGCGCGCAGGTAAGTCAGGTTATCGCCGCCTCGCGAGCGCACCGTGACCGCGGTGCCGGCCATCGTCTTCTTGCCGGGCCGTTGATAGGGGTGGAGTCCCACACTGCCGATGTTGCGATGCATGTTGTCGCTGAGAGCAGAGACGGGAATATCACGCAATGCGGTAAGGATCTTGTCGGCAGCTTGAGCCGCCGAAGGGTTTTTCCTGATGGCTTTGTACATGGTCGATCTTCGCTTCCAAGTGTAAGGGGAGCGGCTCATGCAGGTCAGGAACGAGTAGGCACGACGCGCTCATCCGGGCACATCACATCAGTCCGAAGACGGGAGTCGATCTGCGTCTGTCGACGGACAGATGCCGCACTGGCTACCCGCGGCTGCCCGGCCGGCCGACAGTGATCGCCAGGCGCTCTCCATTGCCTTCCTTGCTGCCGCTGTAACACGGATATAACGGTATATCGCCCCCGCAAATCACGCCAAGACGGGTTCGTTCTTGCGCGATAGGAAACGCTTATGAAACGGCTTATGAAACGCAATTGCCGGAGGGTTTCCCGCGATCACCGGCCCGACGGCCCAATGCCCGTAAATTCACCTTCTGCTCCGACCCGATGGCTTCCAACCCTCAAGCGTCTCTATGCTCCATTGCGCCGCGCTGAGCTTGGCGATGAAGAAATCGGCCAACGCGCTCACCTTCGCAGGCCGTGCGCGGGCACTGGGTGTCACGAAATACAAACCACCTTCAGGCAAACGCCAATCGGTCAAAACAGGCTCGAGCTGCTTGTCCGCGAAATACTGCGTCGCGACAAACTCAGGAAGCTCGGTCAGAGCAAGTCCAGCGAGGACCGTGGGCAGCAAAGCCTCCACGCTCGTTCCTCGCAACGCCCCGGTCGGTGTAACGGCGCATGTCTCGCCATTTTCATGGGTAAAGCGCCAGACGTCGCGCTTGCTCCTGTTGGCGTAGGTCAGACACTGGTGGGCGCCAAGTTCATCCGGGTGCTGAGGACGACCATAGCGAGACAGATAGGTAGGCGCTGCGACAACAAATCGGCACACGGGTGCAATGAGACGTGCGACGAGCGACGAATCTTCCATGATGGCAATGCGCAGGGCGGCATCGAAGCCATCGCCGATCATCGATCAAGGAGAAGTGTCATGAACGACCGTACCCAGGAACTGCTTTATCGCAACCTCCAGGAGGTCTTCGGTGAGGGCGACGCAACGCGTCGTCGCGCGGCAATCGAGGAGCTCTATACCGAGGACTGCGCGCTCTACGTGCCTCCGGGTGTATTCGTCGGGCACGACGCTCTCGACAAATTCGCCGGAGATCTTCGTGCGACGCACCCGCACTTCGCTTATGCACCGCACGGCGAACCCAAGTCTCTCCACAACGCCGGTCTTCTGGCTTGGGGTTCTGGCCCACGCGGCGAAGCACCCGAGTATGCGGGCTGGGATGTGGTCATCGTTCGTGATGGGAAGATCGCGGTCCTCTATGTTTTCCTCGATTCCAACCCTGCGTAGCCGATGCCCGAAAAAGCCGGTGACCGGTCCAGCACGGCCCGGGCATCGCAGCCCGCTGTTTGAGGCCAATGTTCGAGGCCAACGTCTGCCCGACGTATCTGACGGAGGCATCGTGGTCGTTCAACGTGTACCGCGCGGAATCGAGTCGTTTCGCGCACAACAGTTCTGAACACCCTCGCCGCACTGTTCAACGCGGCTTCAGTTCGACGGGCTGATCGGCGCGATAGCCGCCGCCGAGCGCCTTTGTCAATGCAATCTCCTGACTGAGCATCTGACCTTTGAGCGTGAGCAGCGCAACCTGTTCGGCGATCACCGGCTGGCGCGCTTCCAGCGCCGCGAGCCGGCTCGTCAGTCCGCGTTGATAAGATGCTTCGACGCTGTCCCTCGCGAACGCAATCGATTCGATCCGTTGCTTCTGCAAGTCGGTCTCCGCATCGAGAGCCTGCAGACGGCTGCCCGTCTCCGCGACATCGCGTACCGCGTTGAGGACAGCCTGGTTGTACTGCTCGATCAACAGGTTGCTGCCCTCGCGTGCGCCGTTCAGGTTCGCGTTGAGCCTGCCGCCGTCGAAAATCGGCAAGGTCAGGCCCGGAATGAGGTTGATCTGCTGGCTTGCATGCGTGAAGAGGTCCGCGAGATGCAATGCGTCGAGGCCGAAAAACGCCTTGATGTCGAAGCTCGGATAGAACGCCGCTTTCGCTGCGTCGATCCGGTCGAACGACGCCTCTACATACCATCGCATCGCCTGCAGGTCGGGACGCCGTGCGAGCAGTTCGTACGAGAGCGTCGTCGGCAAGGCCGCGTGCGAGCGCGGCAGTGCCACGGGCTCGATCGCGGGCAGGCCGTTGGAGCCCGCGCCGACCAGCGCCCGCATCGATTCGCGAAACTGTTTTATCTGCCCTTGCGCCGACACAATCTGCCGTTCGGTGCCCAGTTGCTGCGCCCGTGCTTCTTCGAGCTGGGTGCGGGCTTCGAGGCCGCGCGCAGCACGCGCTTCGTGTGCTTGCACCGCGAACTCCGCGATCTCATGCGATTCGTTCAACAGATCGATGAGCTGATAAGTCGTTTGAATGCCGTAGTAAAGCTGCGCGACATCCGTCGAGATTTCGAGTTCGACGGCGGACGTCTCGGCGAGCCGCGCATTGCTCACGCCGAGCGACGCGGCAATCTGCGCGCGTTGCTTACCCCAGATGTCGACGTCCAGGCTCGCGCCAAGCCCGACGATGCCCTCGGTGTACCACGGCCCCGTCAGCCCCGCAGCCGGTTCGTTCTTCGCGAACGGGCCGAGAAAGCCGTTCGCGGAAATATGCTCGCGATCCAGCGACGCCAACGCGACCACCTGAAGGTTCGACCCCGCTCTGACAAGCTCGACATCAGACCTCGCCTGCGCGACGCGCGTGCGCGCAATCACCATCGTCGGCGCATCGGCTAGCGCCTGATCGATCAGCGCCTCGAGCTGCGCATCGCGATAGCGCGTCCACCAGCGCGCGGCAGGCCAGCCGTCGCGCGCGAGATGGATGTCGTTCGCGAGATTGATCTGCTCGGGCGCGATCTCGGTATAGGGCTTGCCGTTATGATGGATCAGCGCGCAACCTGGCAGCACGGACGACATCCACGCGACGTATAAAAAGCGTCGACGCCATCGCCAGTCGCGTACACCCGATCGCGCTTTCACGATGACTCCCGCCGGGCCGCCTCAAGGGAGGCATTCGCCCCCTCGCGCCCCGAAGGTAGTTCCCTTGGGGGAGCGGGCCGCGAACGATAATGAGCATGGGGGTCGTTCATGTTCGTATGGCCTGTGATGAGGGCGCCGCGACGGGTGCCTCGACGCGCCAGTCCGGCAAGCCCGCGAGCTGCCGCGACAGTTCGCCTGCTGCGGCGATGAGCGACCCGTCGGCCGCTTCGACGGCTTGCCCAGCGATCTCGATGCGCCGCGGCGCGTGCGCATCGGGTGGGTTGACCGCAAGTTCATCCGCGTACCGGTTGAGTTCGACGGACGCCTGTTCCTGGGCCGCGCGCACCGCATCGATAGTGTGTGGGCTCGACGATCCCGCTTGCGCCGCGAGCGTGTTGCGCAACGCATCGCCAGCGAGCATGATTTCGCGCCCCTGCGCGAGGACGGTTTGCGCGCGCAGTGTCAGCTGCGCCTGCTCCACTTCCTGCCAGTCGGGCTCCAGCGCGACGCGCGACAGCGTCGCTTCGCACTCGGCCAGCGCGGCCCACGCCTGCAGCTGCCGCTGCGCATAGGGCAACTCGTCCCGTTGGTCGGCGCCCGCCTGTGGAGTGCGCAACTGTGCGGCAATGGTGCGCAGCATCGTGGCGAGTTTCTGACGCAGCACGTCGCCCTCGCCCTCCCGCCAGAACGACATCTGGACGAAGGTCGCCACGCCGACGCCCAGCAGAATGCCGACCATCCGGTCGCGGATTTCAGTCAGATTCGTGGTTGGGCTGAACTGGTCGAGCAAGGCGAGCGAGAAGGTGAACACCAGCTGGAGGCCGGCATAGCCGATCCGCTCCGAACCCGCCGCTATCCACGCCCCAAACGCGACGACAGGCAACGCCATCAGCAACAAGCCGACGATGTCGTCGAGATGTGGAACGACGAACACGACCATGAACAGCGCCAGCGCACTGCCGACGGCGGCCCCGGTCAGCCGCAGCAACGCACGCTGCGTCGATGCGCCGAGGCTCGGCAGCGCGACGATCAGGCAGGTCAGCATGATCGTGTGGATGCCCTGCCAGTCGACGGCGTTGTAGAACACGTAGCAGACAAGCACAGCGAGCAGCGTCTTTAGCGAAAAGCGCATGTACGCAGGATTGGTCCACGCGTCCGGCGCGACCATTGGCTCGCTCGCGGGCGGCTTGCCGGACGCGGCGGCACCGCTTGCGACCAGATCGGCGTAGGCGTGCAGCGCGCGCTGCAATTCGGCGGCCGCAGGCATCGCATCGGCGACAGCGCGGCCTTCAGGCGTCGCAATGCCGACGTAGCGATAGGGCTCGCCCGACATCACCGACTCGTCAAGCGCCCGGACGTTCGCGCGCAGCTCGCGCACCATCGCAAGTCGCGCCGTCGATGCCTCCGGCCACGTATCGGGCAACTGACTCGCGCCGCGATAAAGACGCGACACTGTCGCGATGCCCGCAAGCTGTAACGCCTGATGCTCGCGATAGTGGGCATCGCGCATCGTCGTGAACCGCAGCAGCTTCTGCAGCGTGAGCGCGCCTTGCTGGACGGCCGCCAGCGTGATCGGCGCGGCATTCGTGCTGCCATCGAACAGTTGCGTCAGCCGCGCTTCCAGCGACGCGAGTTGCCGATGAATTTCCGCCTTGAGTTGCAACTGCGGTTCAGCGGGCAACAGCAGCGTATTGACCAGGAGCGTCAGCGCGATCGGATAATTGACGGCGACCCATACCCACAGCACGGCTCGTATCAGCAGATCCGCCTGGTCGGTCCGGTCCACAAAACTCTGCACATAGATCACAACGATCGCGACGATGAAGAACACCACGCCGATCTTGAGCACCCGCAGGAGATACACGCTGCCGAAGAACAGCAGGCTCGCGGTCACAATACGCAGCAACGGGTAGTCGAATGTGAACTTCAGCAGCAGGATCGACAGGCCGATCGCGAGCGTCGATCCGCCGATGAACATCACGCCGACCAGCCGCGTGAGCACCACGTTCGACTGAGTGACGTAGAACACCACCAGCAGCGACAGCGCGAGCTCCGGCACTTCGAGCGCCATCGACGCGACGATCACGATGGCGCTCGTCAGCATGGCACGCAACATCACGTTGACGCGGCCGGGGAAAGGCGCAAGCTCGCGCTTCAGGAAAGCGCCTGCATCGCGCAGCGTGACGGGTAGATAGTCGGCGACGGCCATGGGCGTTCCTCAATGACGCTCGCTGTCGTTGCCACGCCCGGGTTCCAGCACGGCCACCGCCGACGTACCGACGCGAAACAGCTCCGGGTTCGGCTTGTCGACCCGGATCTTCACCGGGAAGCGCTGCGATACATGGACCCAGTTAAGCGTGCGTTGAATGCGTGGCAAGCCGCCGGGCAATGCAAGACCGGCTTCATCGGGCGCGACGCCATAGCTGATCGAATCGACGCTGCCCGTAAAGCGCTGGCCCGTATCGCTCATCAGGTAGACCGTGGCGGGCGTCCCCGTCCTGACGCCCTTGAGTTCCGTCTCGCGAAAGTTCGCGACCACATACCAGTGGCGCGTGTCGATCAAGGTGAAGACCGGTTTGAGCGCCGACGCAAACTGTCCTGTCGATGTTTTCAACGACGCGACGCGCCCATCGAACGGGGCTCGCACGGTTGCATATTCGAGGTTCAGTTCGGCAATCGCGATCTCCGCCATCACGACGGCACGTTGCGCGACCAGCGCATCGACGCCGCTCACAGCCGCTGCCGCCTGCTGCGCCTGCAGTTGCGCGGCGCTGAGTTCGGCCTGCGTGGCGCGTTGTGCGGTGCGCGCACGGTCGACGTCTTCCGCCGACACATAACCGTGTGACAAAAGCGGCTCCATGCGGTGCAGCGTATCGGACGCCTGGCTGGCGGCGGCTCGCGAGCGTTCGACGGCCGCACGCACCGACTGCGCGTTGTACTGCTGCGCATTGACCGTGCGCTGGGTCAGTTCGATCTGGCGGTCGAGCGCGACGAGGGACGCGTTGCCCCGCGTCAGCGCATCCTGATACGGACGCGGATCGATGCGGAACAGCAGATCGCCCTGCTTCACCGCCTGATTGTCGTGCACGGCCATCTCGACGATACGGCCGTTGACCTCGGGCACGACGTCGATCGTATCCGCGTAGACGTAGGCGTCGTCGGTGCGCGGCGCACGGTCAAGCAGCCGGATAACGAAAAGCAGCAGCAACAGCGTCACCACGACCAGGATGATGGCCGGCCATTTTCTGTTCGATGTTTTGCTGGCAGTCGTCGCCATTGCACCCACCTGAGGAGCTTCAGTGTTGGAACAGTATTAACCAGACAGCGAGTGCGAGGAAAGCGACAAGCGTGGGATACACCACGGCCGGAGGTCCCATCAGATGGTTTGCCTGCAAACGCTTGAGAACCAGATAGATGACGACCGTGAGCACGACGCCCGCGACGATACAGAACAGCCAGTCGGGAAAGTACGCGCCGAGCACGCCAATGGACGGCGAACCTGCGCACCCTGACGCGAGAACCGCGGCAATCGCGGTCATCCCGATTGCACGCTTTGAATATCTGCCTCTGGCGAGCGGAATAGGTCGTTTCAAAGTCGTCCTTGTGGTTGGAATCAATGTCACACGAGAAGCTCCGACAAAGCATCGCCATCCAAGGGCTTTCTGAACAAACCGATGGCGCCTTTATCAGGTAGTAGCCCGCGCTCCGCTCGCCGAAAGATTGCAGACGTAGCAATTCGTCACAATAATGCCGAAAGAGGCATTCCGCATTACATAAATATGCAATTTCGCCACAGGAAACAACCATGCAAAGTCGGGCGCTGAGCTCGTCGCCACTCCGTGCTTGTCCCGGCGGATTCCTGGGCTTTCGGACCGGTCCTGCATGCCCCGCGGGCGTCACGTTGCCGCTAGCCGCTATCATCGATCAGGATCATTCCGTACGCAGCCCCCCACTCGATCTTCGGCGGCATCACGATGCGTCATCGTATCGACCTTGACGTTCAGAAGCGCGGGACCGGGCTCGTTCATCCTATGCGCTCGAGTTCCCACCCGCTACAGGTCAGATGACGTCGCATGCGTTTCCCAAACGTTCCCGGCATCATGTCAAAGTCGCTAACTGGAACGCAGCCCCAAGGCGACGCTCATGCAGTGCGTTTTTACAGGCCGTTTATCGTTGACGCCGATAGGTCTTTATGGATAATGGCTTGAAACAAGATGCTTTCTCTCATCCCTGCCTGCGTTGACTCGACACGACTCACTTGAAAGCCACCCCGCCCAATCAGATCCACCGGCTCGCCACGGGCTACGCATTCGGTCTATCCGATATCGGGCTCGTGCGCCGCAACAACGAAGACAACTTCCTGGTTGACGACGCACTCGGTCTTGTCATCGTGTGCGACGGCATGGGCGGTCACGATGCCGGTGAAGTCGCGAGCACCGAGGCGTTGGCGCTGTTCCATCAGTTCATCGCGGAGGTCGATCCGCACGCGTTTCATCATGAACCGCGCGACGATCCCGACGCCACGTTGCCGGGCCGATATTCAGCGCAATCAGACGGCACCGCGCCGCAACGCACGCATCCGGCCATTACCGTTGCAAAACGGGCGGTCGAACATGTCAACGAGCGGCTCTATGCGATGAATCGCAGTGACATGCGTCCCGAGGGCCGCGGCATGGGCACCACGATGACAGGCCTCTGGCGCCAACCGCACTCGGCGAGCATGGTGGTGTTCCATGTCGGCGACAGCCGGCTGTATCGCTGGCGCGATAACCGGATGCTGCAGATCACGAGCGATCAGACGCTCTATCAAAAAGCGCTCGACGCGGGCATCACCGTCAATCTGCCGGGGCGCAACGAGTTGCTGCAAGCGATCGGCCCGTCTCCCATGGTCGAGCCTGAGGTGCATCGGCTCACGCCGAGGCCGGGCGATCTTTATCTGCTGTGCTCGGACGGCCTGCACGGCATGGTGAACGACCAGCAGATTTCAGACGTGCTGCGCAACGCCACGCCGGACGCACTGGCAACGTGCAGTCACCAGCTTGTCGAACTCGCCAAACAGCACGGCGGCAAAGACAACGTCACGGTCGTGCTGGTGTGGTTCGACGCGTAGCGTCGGGAGCCGCCATTGACGTGTCTTGCCGTACCCTGACGCAACCGCGATGCATGCCCTACGTCACGTTCGCCTCCAGGCCTCCAGGTATTGGGCTATTTCCGCATACCAATCGATTGCCTGGGAATACGGCTTGGCAGAGCCCCAACAAAAGTGGCTACCTTAGCGCGCGGGTCCCCGGCATAAAATCGTCCATCCCGACGCTTCCCAACCGGCGCCGACCAGTGCGCAAAACTGCCGCTCGGCAGGTAGCCCCTCACATCCGACCAACACGGCTTCGCCCGCCATGCCGCCTTCGCTCCACCAGAAGCTGAGCCCGGCCGCGCACGTCTGAAGCAGATCGATCATCAATGTGTGCGCGCCATGTATGAGTTCGTCACCCGATAACGAAGCCAGCGGGAGGCAGAACTTCGCCTTCTCCGCACGCGCCTCATGCAAGGTCGGCGCAATCAACCGTGCGAGTGCTGCATCGAACGAGTCGATCTGAAAGCACTCGTCGAGCGTCGAACGTGCCAGCACGTCGAGGCGCTCGTACCACTCACCACTCGCGCCGATCCACTCGACGAGATCGACCCCCACGCCGCAACTCGCCGCGATAGTCAGCGGGAAATATCGCCCGACACGATCGATGCCCGGCATCATCACGCCCGCCCAGGTCCGCTCTCCGCACACACCGCGCCCAAGCACGAAACGCCACACCGGGCTCGTCAGATACGCGCCGAGCCAGTCGGCACCCAACTGCTGCCGGCTCGCGTGCAGTCCGCGCTGCAACCAGTCGTCCCAGCGATCGAGAAAGGAGGCAGGCAAGCGTCGCGACAGAAAATCCCCATGCGTAATGGCCTTGCCGAAAAAGCCCGGTGTATCGAAGCCTTCGCTCATAGTTTCGCCGGACAACTGAATTTGCTGAGCGCGTCGAGATTGAACGGATTCACCACACTGCTCGCGCGCAGCTCCAGCGTGACCTTGCGGCCATCGAGATCCAACGTGAGGTTGTAGCGGTCACGCTGCGCGGTCGGCTCCAGCACGCCCTTGTCGATCATCCTGAACCACGCCCACGGGCCGTCGGTGGAATAACCGCTGCTGCCGCCCGCCCCCGCCGGCGCATAGTCGACGCGCACCGAACTCGAGACTTTCCCGTTGGGCCACTGGAACGCGGTCGAACGCGTGGGACCGTGCCCATACGTGAGCGTCTGTCCATCGATGTCGAGCGTGACTTGCGTCACGGCGGCGTCCATCGTGACGGGCTTCAATTCGAAGCGGGCCGATGCCATCTTGCCGCCGCCCGAAAAGAAGGCATCGCGGATTTGCGCGGCGCGCTGGAACTGCGCGAGCACATCTTCCGGAATCCCAAGCGACACGTTGCCGAACGGCCGCCAGCTCCAGCGCGCCTTCGACATATCGACGTAAGGCAACAGGTTGTGCTGGAAAAAATCGTCGATCAGGCCACCCGGCGCGAATACACGACCGAAGTCGTCCTGCGTCACCGCATTACTCGCGGTGCGTACGAGCGGATAGCGGCCGTCGATCGCCTGGTGGCAGAACGACGCGACGTTCGCCACCCACAGCGAACTCAGCCGTCCCCGCTCGCTGCCGAGCGTCAGCGACGATCCCGCGTCCGCCACGCCCGTCAGCATGGCGGCAAGGGGTGCAGGCTTGCCTGCGGCACCCTGCTTGAGCTTCATCAACGCATCCGACGCGGGCGCGGGTGCACCCTGGCGCTTCGCGGTATTGGCGGCATCGAGATAGACGAACACTTCATTGAGCGAGGCGAGTTGCGAATCGAGCGGCGAGGCACCGCCCGCGCCCGCCGCCGCGAGTTGATGCAACGACTCGAAATGCAGATCGACGGGATTCTGCAGTGCTGCCGCCGGCGCGGGCGCCGCATCGTCGGACGAGGCAAGCGCGCTCTCCAGCTTCTTCTTGACGCTGTCGAGCTTGCCCTTCGCGGTATCGATCAAGGTACTCTGCTTGACGTCGCCGAGCGTGGTTTCCTTCGCGGCCACGCTCAGGAATTTCTTCAGCGGCGAGGTAGGCTGCGCGAGCACGTTCACCACCCGCGCGGCCTGATCGAGGTCGCGAAACGGCACGATGCCGATATCGGACAGGAATGCGTCCCAGCGTCTGATGTAGTCGTCGTAATAGAGCTCGAGCACTTGCGCATTCAGTTGCTCGACCGCCGCCGGGTCGGTGACCGCCTCGTCCTTGCCCAATATCCAGTTGTCCTTGACGACGTCGGCCACCGCCAGATCCCGGCGCGCGAGGAATTGCCGGTAACCGTCGCGCGTATAGAGGCCCGGCACGCCGCGCGTCATCGGCTCGCCGCTCTTGCGCACGAACACGAGTGCCGCGTCGCGCCCCGCCGCGCTGGCCAGCGACACGTCCTGCAAACCCGTGCGTGGCAGATTGCGCATCAGCGACGCGTAGACCCGCTGTTGCAGCGGGATCCTGGCGAGCGCCTCGCGGGTCGAAGCGACCAGCGCAGCGTCGAGCGTGACCGGGTCGTCGTCCTGCAGATGTTCGAGCAGCGCGGCCATATGCGCCGACAAGTCCTTGCGCTGGTCGTCGGTAACATGCCCGGCAAGATTGCGGTCCCAATCGTAGTCCGCCCACGCGCCGACCGATTCGGCGTCGAAATGGCGTGGGTCGCCCAGCATCAGGTAGACCCGCAGCGTCTCGTACAGATATTGCGGGTTGTTCGCGTCGCCGCGCCGCAACTGCTGTTCCAGACGGCCGACCACTCTCGGCAGCAGCGTCTCACGCAAAAGACGCTGATACAGGCCCTGCGCGGCGGAGCCGAGCTTGTCGCCCTGATACAGACCCAGCGTCATCAGAAACGGCGCGCCGCTGTTCCGATCCGCATAGCCGCCGGGAATGTTGCGCGCGGCATCGAGCAGCGGCAACACGCTCAGCACACCGGCACTCGGCACGAGGTTGCGCGCCTGGGCATCGATGGCGTCCACCTGCGACGCAACCTCGTGCACGTAGCTCCTGTTGCGCACGTAACTGGTCACGAGCCCCGCCGTCACCAGCACGATCAGGACGGCGGCCAGCACCCAGGCACCGCGTTGCAGCCACGCACGGCGGCGCTCGACGCGCAGGTCCGCGCCGGCCAGGCCCGACTCCTGAAACAGCACGTCGCGCAGAAGCCGCGTAATGAAATAACTGCGGCCGCTCGCCGCGTTCGCCACCAGCACCTGGCGATCGACGCCGAAGCTCGCCGCCAGCGCGCCCATCACGCGATCGATCGGGCTGCCCTCCTGGGTGCCGCTGGTGAAATACACGCCGCGCAGCAGCGCGTTTTCTTCATAGCGGCTCGACAGGAAGACGTCGCCGAGAAAGCCGCCGAGCAGGTCGCGCAACGACGCTAGTTGCTGCGGGAAACCGTAGATCAGCGCGCGCCGCCGCACGTCCCGCTCCTGTTGCAGACGGTCGAGCACGCGCGCCTGCAGGCGCGCTTCCAGGGCGTCGAATTCGGCCGGAAACGTGGCCAGCAACTGGTCGACGTTCGCCGCGTCGGCGACCGGAAACGTCATGCCCCAGACCGTCGCGCGCTCCTCGCGCCCGAGGTCGTCGAAGAACTCCACAAAGCCCGCCATCAGATCGCATTTCGTGACCAGCACGTAGATCGGAAAGCGGATGCCCAGGCGCTCGTGCAATTCCTTGATCCGCTCGCGGATCGCCTGCGCCTGCGTCTTACGATCGGCATCCGATTGCCGCAGCAGATCGGCGACCGACACCGCGACGATTACTCCGTTGATCGGCCGGCGCCGACGGTATTTCTTCAGCAGTTGCAGGAAGCCCGTCCACGCCGCCTTGTCGGCTTCGGAATCGCTGTCCTGAGTCGTGTAGCGGCCGGCTGTGTCGAGCAGCACGGCTTCGTCGGTGAACCACCAGTCGCAGTTGCGCGTGCCGCCTATGCCGCGAATCGCCTCCTTGCCGAGCTTGTCGGCAAGCGGAAATTTCAGGCCCGAGTGAACCAGCGCGGTGGTCTTGCCCGCGCCCGGCGCACCGACGAACATGTACCACGGTGTCTGATAGAGATACTGACCGCCGAAGCGGCGGCCGCCGCGCGCCTGACGCAGAATCGTCAGCGCTTCCTGGAAGCGCTGGTTGAGCGCCGAGACTTCGGCGGCCGAACACGTCGCTCCCGCAGCCGCTGCGGGCGATGCCGATGTCGATGCCGGATCGGCGGCCGGTTGCGCCGCCACGCTTTGCATCAGCTTCGAACTGGCGATGCGCCCGATCAACCATTTGCCGACGAAGAAGCCGGCCCACAGCACAAAAATGATCGCGATCAACGTCAGGCGGCTCGACGCCGATTCCAGCGGCGCGTTGCCGTTGAAGGCGACGAGCGGCCCGTCGAACCAGACGATCAACGCGAGCGCGAGCGCGCCGAAGAACGCCAGCACCCAGGCACGGATGAGCCAGCTAAAGAGACGTTTCATGACAGGTGACCTGGCGAAAGACAAAACGGAAACACAGCGGGAACACAGGGGGAAGCGCGGCAGTCATGGCGTACCCGACGTGACGACGGTCACATCGACCCGCCGGTTGCGCGCGCGGTTCGCGGCGCTGTCGTTGGGCACGAGGGGCTCGGTATCGCCGCGCCCCTCGGCGGCGAAACGCGCGGGCGCGCCGGTGCGCGCGGCGAGCACCTGCTTGACCGCTTCGGCGCGGGCTTGCGACAAATGCCAGTTCGACGGGAAGCGCGCCGACACGATGCGCTGGTCGTCCGTATGCCCCGCCACCACGACGCGGCCCGGCACGGTCTTCAGCGCGTCGCCGATGCGATCGAGCAGCGGATAGAAACTGCGCGACACATCCGCGCTGCCGGAACCGAACATGCCGTCGCCATGCAGCGTGACCGTCGACTTGCCGGGCGTCTCGACCACGCTGACCAGCCCCTGGCTGACCTCGGGCGCAAGAAACGCCGCGAGGCGCGGCTTCACGGGTTCGAGCGCGACGACGGCCTGCGGCGTGGCGGCGGGCTCGGCCACTGCCGTCTTCACGCCGTGCAGCGCGGCGAATACCGGGTCGGACGTCCGGTTCAGACTGATCGAGAACGCCAGTTGCAGCGCCATCAGGATTACGCCGGTGAGCGCGGCGAGCACCCACATCGGCAGCATCCGCATCAGCGGATTGCGCTTGTCGACGACGCCTTGCCAATGCGGCGACAGGTCGCGTTCGAGCGGTCCGCGCCGCTCGCGGATCATCACCAGCAAGCGCTCGCGCAACACGTCGAGCTGTGCGCGGCCGCCTTCGATCAGGCGGTAGCGCCCTTCCATGCCGAGCGCGAGACACACATACATCAGCTCGAGCACCTCGAGGTTGGTGCGCGGGTCCTGCGCGAGCCGCTGCAGGATCATGAAGAATTTCTCGCCGCCCGACGCCTCGTTATGGAACAGGATCAGCAGGCTGCGCCCCGACCACGCGCCACCACCGCCCCACGGCGTACTCGACACGGTTTCGTCGAGAAAGGTGCACAACGCATAGCGCGCCGCCGACAACGTTTCGACGCTGAGGTTGGCCGCACGGGCCTCGCTCTCGAACTGGCGCACGCCGTCGACGAGACGGCGGCGCAGATCCTCGAGATCGGAATGGGTCGACATGTGGCGCAGCGGCACGATCAGGTCGAGCAGCGGGTTGGCCGCGCGCAACAGCGGATTGAGTCCGCTCGTCGGGATCGGGCCTGAGGCGAGTGCGTCGAGCGGCGTCGACGCCGCCGCGTGCGGCTGGGTTGGCGGCTGCGTGGAAGCCGGTATGTCGCCTGATGCGGCGGACGCGCCAGACACAGCGCTCTTGCCGCCCGGACGCGGCACCAGGAAAGTCGCGTCCTGATCCGCAGGGAAGTCGTCTCGACTCATGATCGGCTATCTCCTGATGGCCCAGAACGCCAGTTGCAGACCTGGGAATTCGCCCGCCACGTGCATTGCGAAGCCGGCCGAGGTGGGCAGCAGCTTCCACAGATCGTTGCTGCGGTCGAGTTCGAAGTACGTGAAGCCGGCGTGGAACGGCAACTGCCGTGGCGCGACCGGCAGCGCGCGCAAGGCGATGCCGGGCAGTTGCAGATTGACGAGGTCGCGGATTTTCTCGACCGGCCCGATCTTGACCTGCAGCGCGAAACTGTTGCGCACGGTTTCGGCGGGCATCTGCGCATTGACCGCGAGCACGAACATCGCGGATTTGTAGAGCTCGGTGTCCGGCACCACCGCGACATGCACGCCGAACTTGCGCGCATCGAGCGGAATCGGCACGACGGCGGAGTCCATCACCATGCTCAACGATTGCCGCAGATCGGCGATCACCGGCATGAAGGTTTCGGCGAGCCGGTCATGCCGGTACACGGGGTATTGCGCGGTGCGCTTGTTCGCCTGCGAGAAGGTGGCCAACTCGCCGGCCAGCGCCACGGCGACGCGGAACAGCTCTTCCGGGTGCAAACCGGTCATGCTCGCCAGGTGCGCGATCAGCGGCTCGGCGCGATTGACGAGTTGCAGCAGCAGAAAGTCCTGGATCTCGGCAGCGCCGCCTGTGCCCGGCGCGGTCAGCCGGCTCGCGAGCGCTTCGCCGCGCTGGCGCAACAGTCCGGTGAATTCGTCGGCAAAAGCAGCGAGCCGCGGCGCCACCCGGTAGTCGAGACACGGCGGCGCGTAATCGGGATCGAGCACGACGCGGTTGTCCGCGCGCCGTTCGATCACACGCGCGACGCCGAGGCACGCATGCGCGTTCACCACTTCGGATTCGAACGCGAGTCTCAGGCGCAGCTTGCCGATCTGCAGCAGCGCCGCGCCGGTGCCGTCCGCGTTGCTGTCGTTCACTTCGTATTCGAGCGTGCCGTAGCGCGCGAAACTTTCGCTGGACGGCGCGGCGGTGGCCTCTGGAATGCCGGGTCGGCGCACCGGCAGCGCCAGCACGACGAGCGCGTTGCGCGCGTCATCGGGAATCTCGATGCCCGGCGGCGGGGCGTCGTCGGCGGAGAGCGCAAACGGCGTGCCGTCAGGCAGCACGCCCGCGCATTCCAGAATCGCCAGCTTGCCGAGCGCGAGTTGCGCGTCGTCGAGCTTGAGCGCGGTGAAGCCCCAGCCATACGGCCGCAGCCCGGCCGCTCGCGCTTCGACCAGCGCGTGCAGGTAACGGTCGTGTTGCTGGAGATGCTGCGGCTGCAGAAACATCCCCTCGGACCAGATGACTTTATTGTTCCAGGACATCGTGTGTGGTAACTCCGGTGATGCTTCGATTCATCGATTCGTCTGCTTGCCTGACGCGTTCGGGACTGTCGCTGGCCACCCGCCGACGGCCCAGGTGTGCTGCGCAATCTACGAGTGGGGAGCGCCGCCTCGACTTGCCGCGACTGCGGCGCCTGCTCCTGCCGCGATCACGACGCCGAGCGCCTCGAGCCGAACCTCGACCCGTTTGACGTCGGCCGCCCATACGTCGACGACCGCGCGCCAGCTCGCCGAGTCGACCTCGCGATACGCGGCCAGCACGGCGACCTGGCGAACCTCCCTGGCACGCTCCAGCACCACGGTGCGGCTCGCGCCCGGCTCGATCTGGAGGTCTTCGCGCGCCAGCAGGTCGGCGCCGAGCAACGCGTTGTCGTGATCGAACAGCGCGAAGAAATCGGCGTTGCTGAACTTGCTCGCCGACTTCAGCTGGTAAAGCCGGACCGCGAGCGGCGACGGCCGGCCGGTGACGTCCGGATTGAGTTCTGCGGCGGCCTTCAGCGTGACGTCGATAAGCTGCGGCGGCGGCGCGGCGGGAGCCGGTGGAGGTGGCGGCGGCTTGGCCTTGCCGATCAAGGGCAGCTTGTCCAGCATGCCGCAACCGGCCAGCAATGAGCTTGCCGCGCCTAGGACGAGCAGGCGGCGCATGTCATCGGTGCGCGTTGGCCGCACAGGCGCGTTCTCGCGCGAAGTCGACGGCGAGTGGTGGAACAAGCGGTGGAACAGGTCCAGTGGAGAGCGAGTTTTCATTTCGAGCGAATACGTCCGATCTGGTCTTCATAAGCGCTCGCGAAACGTTCGCCGAACAGGCGCTGGAAGTCGTCGTCGGCCTCGCGCACCATCTCGTCGTACATTTCGACCTGGCGGTCCCACAGGCGCGCCTTGCGGTTGCCACCGAGCATCTTGTCCATCACCGTCGGTGCCGCGATGCGCTTCTCGATCGCGGCCGGATCGAAACGCTTGAGCACGTCGAGCAGCGCCGCGCGCATGCCGGCCACCATCGCCAGTTCGTGCGCCTTGATATCGTCGAAGGAAGCCCAGATCGCTTTGAGCGGCGGCAAATAACCCACGCCGCGTCCCGACAGCATCTGCATGAGCGCACTGTCCACGTCCGGGAAAAATTTCAGCGGGTTGTTGTCGCGCACGCCGATCACCGTCATGTCGATGCGGATCTCCTTTTTGGTCAGCGCGCGCGCCATCAGTACGTCGATGGTTCCACCGAGCGATTCGCGCAGCATCTGGCCGACCAGTTCGGCAAGGTCCACCGCGCTACGCGAGCCAAGCGGCAGATCGGGCACGCCGAGCCCTTTGAGGAGCGCTTGCAGGATGGCGTCCTGGGTTGGCGCGGATGCGGATGCGGATGCCGGTGCCGGAGCGGATGCGGACGCCGGCGCGGGCTGGGTCGTTGGATTTGGCCGCGCTGCCGGCGTCGCTTGAACTGCCTCGGCAGGGGCCGCCTGAACGTGAGATGCGGGAATCGCCGCAAGCGCCTGCATTGCCTGCGTGGGGGCTGCGTGGGCAACAGCGAGCGACGCCGCCGCGTGCTCCACTCGAGCGGAAACAGGCGGCAAGGCGGCGTGGGCGCCCTGCGCGAACACCGCTGGCTGAGCCGGCACTTCGGCGAGCGTGACGTCCGGCATCGGCCTGACCGGCCCCGGCCGGGTAATCACAGGCGGCGTGCCCGCCCGCTCATTCTGCAAGCCCGCCGATAGCGAATCCGCTCGGTCATCACGCGTAACCGGCCACGGCGCAGGCGACGCTGACGCGGCCGGCACTGGCGTAGCCGGCCCCGGCTCGGAGCGACCAAAAATCGTAAACTCCGGCAGCAACACCGGCGCGGGCGCCGCCACCGGCGCTTCGCTCACAGCCTGCGCATGCACACGCACTTGCGCCTGCTGCGGCGATGCCGCCACCCCGTCATGACTACCGCGACCACCGCGACCACCCTGCCCCAGATCCGCAAACGGATCGTAATCCGTAGGAATCCCCATCGATGCGCCGGTGAACGGCAACGACTCCGGAGCCGCTTGCGCGCCCATCGAGCCACTGTAGCCCGGCGTCCGCTCGAGCGATGGGCGCTCGAACAGCGCGTCGGCCAACGGCCCCGCGTGCGAGTTCAACGGCCCATTGAGTCCGAGCGGATCGTCCGCCGGTCCGCTGCCGATCTGCAACGCGTCGAGGCCCGGCGGCAACGCCAGCGGATCGGGCAATGGCAAGCCTCCCCCGGAACCCAGCAGATCGTCGAGACCATTGCGGGCCGCCGCCGGAGACGGCGCCGCCACCGGCGCCTCGGCCTGCACCACCACGCTCAACAGATACTCGCCCACCGCGAGATCGTCGCCGTGCGTCAGACGGGCCTGCCGCGAACCGCCCAACGGCCGCCCGTTCAACACGCTGGGATTGCTGCCCACGTCCTGAATCAGGAAACTGCCGTCGCGGAACTCGATGCGGGCATGGGCGCGCGAGATCAGCTTGTCCGGGTCCGGCAAGACCAGATCGTTGTCGGTCGAACGGCCGATGGTGCCGCCGTCCACCCCGAACTTCCTTTCGATCGCCGCGGGCGCCGCTGCGTTGCGATAGTGTTCGACGCGAAGTATCAGGAACATGACGGATTACCTCGTGCCATCGTCGGCCTCCGTGGGCGCGTCGGGCGCTTGCGGCGCGGCCGCTTGCGCGGATCCTCCGCTGTTCGCGCCGCCGCCGTTGATATTGACCATCGCCGAACCGACGATGGCGACCGTCGTGCCGGAGATCGAGACGCCATCCGCGGCCAGTACGATCGTGCTGCTGCCGACTTTCAAGGTCAGCATCTGATCCGCTTCCAGCGTGATGGTCGCGGCCTTGAGATCGATGCGCCCGCCGGCGCTCAGCGCGAGATTGCCGCCGGACTTGTGCTGGGTGTCGCCCGTCACGTCGAACGAAAGTGTCCCGCCGATCTTGCCGTTGTGCGCGCCCTGCACCGTGTCGTGCCGATCGCCCGCAACCTTGGCGTAGTGATTGCCCGCCACTGACAGATGACGGTCCTTGCCCACCGATTCGAGCGAATCGTTCTTGACGGTGTTGTCCTGGTTGCGGCCCGCAAAGAGAAAGAGTTGCTCGCTGCCGCCCTTGTCGTCGAAGCGCAGTTCGCTGTAGGTGTCGCCGCCTTTGAACGAATCGCTTCTGATCGCCGTGCGCGTGGCGTTGTCCGGCAGTGCGTAGGGCGGCATCATGCCGGCGTTGTAGACCGTGCCCGTGACGAGCGGCCGGTCGGGATCGCCGTCGAGAAATTCGACCACCACCTCCTGCCCGACGCGCGGCACAAACAGCGCTCCCCAGCGCTTGCCGGCGAACGACTGGGCGACGCGCACCCAGCACGAACTGTCGCCATCGCTGACGCCGGAGCGGTCCCAGTGAAACCGCACCTTGACGCGGCCGTATTGGTCGGTCCAGATTTCCTGATCGGTGTTGCCGGTCACGAAAGCGGTCTGCGGGCCGCGTATCGAAGGCCTGGGTGTCGTGAGCGGCGTGCGAAAGGCGTGCGTGCTGTCGAGCGCGTCGAACGTGCAGGAAAACAGCAGGCCTTCCGCCGCACCGCCTGCCGGCTCGTAGCCGCCGTATGAAATCGCGTAGCGGGCGCCCGTCACGAGATAGTGCGTGTTCTGATCGGCGCGCGGATGGTCGAACAGATCGAACAGTCCACCGGGACTGATCGCGCAGACATTCGAGCGGCCGCTGACGCGCTGGGCCCGCGCCTCGATCGCCTCCATGCGCGTGCGGACCACGGTCTCGGCGGCTGCCCGGGTCGAGAAGCCGCCAGGATAATCGAAGCGCGCCGCGCTGGCGTTCTCGAAGCTCGACTGCAACGCGGCCTGCGCCAGCGGAATACTGGCCTCGCGATTGGTCGCCATCTCGAAGTTGAAATCCGCCGCGCTCTGCTCGTGCGTCTGCAACGCGCCCTGTAGCGTCCACTCGCCGATGCATTCGATGCCGCGCGTGCCGCCCGCACCACCGGGCACGTAACGGATCGATCCGGCGTCGTCGAGTGTGTTGTGCGCCGCGTAGGAATCGGCGAGCACGAGCGTGTGGCTCGACGCATCCTGACGGAAGAAATAGTAGATGCCGGCCGACTCCATCAGGCGGCTCACGAAGGCAAAGTCGGTCTCGCGGTATTGCACGCAATACGGCAGCGCTTCATACGTGTTGGACAGCGACGCATCGAAACTCGCCGGATACTCGCTGAACACATCCTTGATGATCTCGACGACCGTCTTGTTCTGGAACACGCGGCAGTTGTGTGCGCGCGTGAGAAACCACAGCCAGTGGTTCAGCGTCGCCTGATAGGTCGCGAAGCGGCCACGCCAGCCGGTGTGCGCAAACTGCGTGACGTAGCCATGAAAATGCCGCGGGTTGCTACCCGGCCGGTCAATGCGCACACCCATCGGCTGCCCGAGAATGTCGTGCAGCGCGATCGAATCGCTCTCGCTCAGCAGGTCGAGCCGGTATTCACTGAGCCTGCCGAGTTCGTCGCTGCCGTTCATGCCGGCAAACAGCAGCACGTCTTCGCCGAGCGGGCTCGACACGGCGCACGGACGGTTCTTCTGAGTGGTCATGGAGGTGGTCGCCAAGGTCGCCACGCGTCAACCTCTAGGGAATCATCGTTTTGACGGTGCCCGGTGCGACGAAGCTGATCTCGCCGCCCCAGGTGCATAGGCAGGTCGACGTGTTGTCGAGTGCCGGGAAATTGCCGATCGTCACCGTCGGCGCGCCGGGCGTCCACGGCGACACCGTCGCGGGCACGCAGGGCATCGGCGTCAGCACGCCGAGCGCGGCGGCCGTCGCGGCGGCGACCGTCGGGTTCGAGGCCGAGTTGCAGGTACCGAACGTCATGATGTTCACGAGCGGAATGTGATCCATGATGTTCGCGGCCGGCGGCCCTTCCGCGAACACCTTGTTGGCAGGCAGCACGACCAGGCTCGACGGCGCCGCGCCGAACGAGCATTTCAGGGTCGCGCCCATCGAGACCTGGCTAGCCATGGCAGCGCCGCTCCTCAATCGAATGCATAACCGAACTCGCCGTTCGACACGGTGATGTGAGCGCGCCGCACCGGCTTGCCGTCCATCAGGCGCGTGAGAAATTCGCCGCTGATGGCAGGCAGCAGACTGTTGGTGAGAATCGCGTCGATCATCCGGCCGCCGCTTTCGAGCTCCGTGCAGCGGCTCGCGATCAGCCTGACCACTTCGTCGTCATAGGTGAACGGCACTTTGTGGCTTTGCGCGACGCGCCGCGCAATACGTCCGAGTTGCAGGCGGATGATCGCGCCGATCATCTCGTCATTCAGCGGGTAGTACGGAATCGTGACGAGGCGGCCCAGCAGCGCCGGCGGAAACACCTTCAGCAGCGGTTCACGCAAGGCCTTGGCGATGCCGTCGGCGTCGGGCATCAGGTCCGGGTCCTTGCACAGGCTCGTGATCAGGTCGGTGCCGGCGTTCGTCGTCAGCAGGATCAGCGTGTTCTTGAAGTCGATCACGCGGCCTTCGCCGTCTTCCATCCAGCCCTTGTCGAAGACCTGGAAGAAGATTTCATGCACATCCGGGTGCGCCTTTTCCACCTCGTCGAGCAACACGATGCTGTACGGGCGGCGGCGCACCGCCTCGGTCAGCACGCCGCCTTCGCCGTAGCCCACGTACCCCGGCGGCGCACCCTTGAGCGACGAGACGGTATGCGCCTCCTGGTACTCGCTCATGTTGATCGTGATGACGTTCTGCTCGCCGCCGTACAAGGCCTCCGCGAGTGCCAGCGCGGTCTCGGTCTTGCCCACGCCCGAGGTGCCGGCCAGCATGAACACGCCGATCGGCTTGCCCGGATTGTCGAGACCCGCGCGCGAGGTCTGGATACGTCTGGCGATCATGTCGAGCGCGTGACGCTGGCCGATGATCCGCTGCGACAGCGTATCGGCGAGTTTCAGCACATTCTCGATTTCGTTCTTCACCATCCGGCCGACCGGAATCCCGGTCCAGTCCTGCACCACCGAGGCGACCGCCTGGTGATCGACAGTCGGCAGAATCAGCGGCGTCTCGCCCTGGTGCGCGGCAAGTTGCGCCTGCAGATCTTTCAACTGCGCGAGCCATGTTTCGGCGCTGCCGGTATCCGCCGCGCCTTCGACCTTGCCGGTCGCGTCGCGCAGCTTGCCGCGCAGCTCGAGGATGCGATCCACCAGCGTCTTTTCCGTCTGCCAGCGGGCGTCGAGTTCGGCGAGCCGGGCACGCTCGGCAACGAGCTTTTGTGTCGCCAGCGTTTCGCGCTCGAGCGTATCGACGCCGACCGCCGTCTCGCGGCCGATGATCGCCAACTCCGTTTCCAGCGCGGCGATGCGCTTTCTGGCATCGTCGATCGCGGCGGGCGTGGCGTGCTGGCTGACCGCAACGCGTGCACACGTCGTGTCGAGCAGGCTCACGGCTTTGTCCGGCAATTGCCGCGCCGGAATGTAGCGATGCGACAGTTTGACGGCCGCATCGAGCGCTTCGTCGAGAATCTGCACGCGATGGTGCGTCTCCAGCGACGAGGCAATGCCGCGCATCATCAGCAGGGCCTTGTCCTCCGACGGCTCCGGCACCTGCACGACCTGGAAGCGGCGCGTGAGCGCCGGGTCCTTCTCGATGTGCTTCTTGTATTCGGCCCAGGTGGTCGCCGCGACGGTGCGCAGCGTGCCGCGCGCGAGCGCCGGCTTGAGCAGGTTGGCGGCGTCGCCGGTGCCCGCGGCGCCACCCGCGCCCACCAGCGTATGCGCTTCGTCGATGAACAGGATCACCGGTTTTTCCGAGGCCTGCACTTCCTCGATCACCTGCCTGAGACGGTTCTCGAATTCCCCTTTCATGCTCGCGCCCGCTTGCAGCAGACCGACGTCGAGCGTGAGCAGACGCACGTCGCGCAACTGCGGCGGCACGTCGCCTGCCACGATGCGCTGCGCGAATCCTTCGACCACCGCGGTCTTGCCGACGCCGGCCTCGCCAGTGAGGATCGGATTGTTCTGGCGCCGGCGCATCAGGATGTCGATCACCTGGCGAATTTCTTCGTCGCGCCCGACGATCGGGTCGAGCTTGCCGCTTCTCGCCTGTTCGGTCAGATCGAGCGTGAAGCGTTTCAATGCCTCGCCCTTGCCGAGCGCGGCGGGCGCGAGCGCACCGCTGGCTTCGCCGGGTGCCGCCGCGCCCATCTGGAAGTTGTCCGTCGCCGGGAGGTTCGCCTCCGGCGAGCCGCCAGCGATTTCATTGAATGCGTCGGCGAGCGTCTCGCTCTTGACCTTCTCGAACTGGCGCGAGATCGCATGCAGCGAATGGCGCAAACCCGGCGTCTTCAGCAACCCGACCATGATGTAGCCGGTGCGCACCTGCGACTCGCCGAACATCAGCGTGCCGTACACCCATGCGCGCTCCACCGCCTCCTCGACCTGCGACGACAGATCGGTGACCGAGGTCGAGCCGCGCGGCATGCGATCGAGCGCCGCCGTCAGGTCGCGCGCGAGCACCGCGGCGTCGAGGTCGAAATGACGAATGATGCGATGCAGGTCGGAGTCCTGCAGTTGCAGGATCTGATGAATCCAGTGAGAAAGCTCTACGTACGGATTGCCACGCAGCTTGCAGAACACCGTACTGCTTTCTATCGCCCGGTAAGCGAGCCCGTTCAACTTTCCGAACAGCGCGACGCGACTGATCTCAGCCATGGATGTCCTCTGGAGCGTATGGGTGCCCACGTTTAACGAAATGTTCTTTCTCCGACACGAGAGACTCGCCGTCTCAGGATCGCGAAGGAACCGGATAGAACAGCAACTGATCGGCATCGCGCTTGTGCTCGCGAGCGCCGACCCAGGTCGTATAACCCAGCCGCGCGGTGCGCCCGAGCCGTAGCGGCGGCACGTGTTCCTTTCTGAGCACGAGCCGCACATCCCAGGCGAGCGCATCGCCCGCGTACTGCCGAACCCAATCGATCAGGCGCGCGAGGTTCGCGCCGCCCGGCAACAGCGTGCAGAAGGGCTCGAAGTCGAGCGGACCGATGCGCAAACGGAACTTGTGCTGAACGTTCCATACCGCGCTGCCCAGCACCGTGCTCACGCCGAGCCGTTCGGCGCTCACGCCCGTCTTCAGACGCGTGCGCTCGTCCACGGGCAAGCGCATCCAATGCCCGACGAAAGGTTCGACACGCACTGCCACGCGGAAAAAATCGGCGAGCAGCGCAGCCAGACCTTCCGCATTGCGGCGCTGATCGGCGAGACGCCCCGCGTAGTGAAGCTTCGCGACGCCGGGCAAGCTCGATCGATGCTGCAGCGACGGCATGCCGAGCCCGACGAGCGAGGCGACGTACGCCGCGAAACGGTCGGCTTCGGGGCGGTCGAGACTGACCGCTGGCTGCGCGTTGGCCCACGCGCAATAGAACAGCGACAGCATGCGGTGATGAAACACATCGAGAAACCGCGCCAGCGTCGGATCGGCCGAATTGCGCAAACGGTCGCGGATGTACTCGGTCAGATGCAGCGGCAACGGTCCGTTCGGTCCGCTCAGTCCGAGGAAGTTGACCTCCATGCGCGGCGGCTTCTCGCCGCGCCATTCGAGCTTTTCGATCATCGCCGGCTCGAATGCGAGCGTCACGGCCTGGGCGAGCCGTACGGGATCGTCGGCGGCGCGCTGCGAGCGGCCCAAGCGCGGACTGTCCGGGTACGCGGCTTCGATCAGCCGCAGGGCCGCATAAAAGTCGAAGCGCCGTGGCTCGTCAGCGAGCGGCGCGAGGCGCGCTACAGGATCTCGCATCGTCCGCTCCTCGCCGGCCATTTCATGATGTCGCCACGCGTGGTCGAACGCACGACGGTCTCGGTAAAGGTATTGAGCGACGCGTATTTGGCGAAGAACTGCTCGAGCACGCTGCCGAACAGAAAAATGCCCGCGCCTTCGAATGCGCTTTCGTCCATCGTCACGGTGACCTGCAAGCCACGCCCGTAGGCGATAGGTCCCGGCGCCGGAATGCGCCGCACGACGGGCTGCGACGCCACCGAGCGCACGCCTTCGATCTGCCGGTGCCCGACCGTGTCGGCGACGCCCACGTACAGGCGCAGCAGATCGCGCAACGCCGAAGCGCCCTCCTTCTCGCCTTGATCGAGCAGGGAGAGATAGTTCAGCGACAGATGGCTGACCACGCGCCACGCCACTTCCCCTTCCGCATACGATGGCGCGGGCGCAGTGGGGCCCGCGACGCAGCGCACGGACTGCACGGGTGCGCTCGCCTCCAGCGTGAAATCGGTCTTGCCGAGTCCGAGCGGCATGGACAGCGGTAAATCGCGATTGGTGCACAACAGCTCGGCACCGAGCTGGCGCAGATCGCTGCGGTAAGGCGCCTCCAGCGGGTCGACCAGCGAGACGAACATCTCGCTGCCGATATAGCTCGAACGCGGCCCCTGGCGACGCTGCCGCTCGGACAGCACGCGGCGCGCGCGGCGCACCTGGTAGTACGCACCCGCCTCGCGCTCGTTCATCAGATCGTTGGCTGCATAGAACGGCCGGAAGACTTGCTGCTCGTCCTTGCCGCTGCCATGACCGGTGACGGACACCACCTGATGGATTTCGAAATCCATCGGCCGGGTACGGTCGGGAATCAGATGAAACTCGGCATGTTGCTTCGTCAGGTGAATGCGATCGGCCCGCTTCGGGAACAGGTTGATCGCCGGCGTGCAGAACAGGCTGAACGTTTCCGTCCCAACGCCGCCTTCGAGCGACGGCTGCAACCGGTCGAACAGGATCACCAGATCGAGTTCGTTGTCCGCGCACCGGCTGACGGCGCGAGCAAGACCGCCGAGTTCGACGAACTGGTAACGCTGCGGGAAGGCGAAATACTCGTGCAGCAGCCTGTAGCCGTGAAACGAACGCGGCCCATGCGGCAGCAAGGCTTCGTCCGGCGAGAAACCGACCCGGCCGATCTGCGCCCGGTCGATCACCTCGTGCCACACAGCGTTGCCGTTGGCGTTTGTCCTCGCCGGCATCGCGACCAGCGCCAGCGCATGACCGAAGATCTGCTCGTATAACTGCGCGGGCAGCGCATCGCCGCCGCGCAGATGCAGCGTCAGGCGTTCGAGCGACAGTTCGTTGAACGCCAGACCGGCGGTGCTACGCAAGCGTAGTCTCAAGCCGGCGCGCACGGTGCCGAGCCGCGAAAAATCGAGCCCGGCAATCTCGCCCGCGTGTGCGAAATACTGCGCGTGGGCGATCTCGAGCGGCCAGAGTGTGGTCTCGTGGGCGGTGCGGTATTCGCACGGCGTCTGATCGTTCTTGCCGAGAATGCTTTTCAGCACCGTGCCGCGCGGCAGCGTGAAACCCGCTGCAAGACTGCCTTCGGCCAGGTCCGGCGCGAACTGCACGACCGCCATCGACGGTGTCGGCGCAAGATAATGCGGATAGACCAGTTCAAGCAGATGTTCGGTGAAGCGTGGAAACTCCGCGTCGATTTTCATCTGCACGCGTGCAGCGAGAAAGCTGAAGCCTTCCAGCAAGCGCTCGACGTAAGGGTCCGCGCACGCGAAACTCTCAAGCCCGAGTCGTCCGGCGACCTTCGGAAATTCGCGTGCGAATTCGCCGCCGGTTTCGCGCAGATGCTGGAGTTCGCGCTCGTAGTAGCGCAGCAGGCGCGTGTCCATCAGGAAAACACCGCGTCGAAATCGGTTACGCGTATCTCGCCCATTTCCAGGTCGAGTTCGGTCTTCAGGAACAGACGCTCGGGCACGGGCTGCCCCCACAGTTCGCCCTCGAGTTCGAAGACGAGCTGGTTATGCGAGCTCTGGTCGAACGCGATCGGCCGCACCTGTACCGTGTTGCGCAAGATGCGCGGCTCGAAGTCCCAGATCGCCTGGCGCATGCGTCGCGCGACACCTTCGATGTCGATGCCCGAGGCGGTCTGCCCGGAAAAATCGGGCATGCCATAGTTGACGACCGATTGCGCCGCGAGCGGAAATGCTTCGAGATCCTGCAGAATGCCGATGCCGTTCGAGTTGAAGAGCCACGCGAGATCGCGCAGCACCGCCTGACGCAGCGTACGCATCGACAGCACGCGGCGCTCGCGCGATTCCTGCGCGTTGTCGGGTTCGTCGTCGGTCAGCCGGTCGAGCAGCGACGGCTGAAGACGCTCCCTGGCGGTCAGTTCGGCCATGGTCGCCTCACTGCAGCGGCGCTGCGGGCGCTGCGTCGATCTGGATTTCGCGCACGTCCATCAGCGCGTGGTCGCCCGCGTCGGTTGCAAAGACGCGCTGTCCCACACCGACAAACACACCCCCGTGCGACTCATGCCATTCGGTGCGGCGCGCGAGTTTCAGCGCGTCGTTCGCCGTGGCGAGTGTGCCGTCGTAGCGGGTTGGCACGAAGGCGACGCTCTCGCCGCCGGTCGCAAAGGTCACCTGGGCAGGCATCCACACGGTGTCGCGCAGATCCGTCGGCGCGTCGAACGCGATCCGGGTCAGCCGGTGAAACGGCACCCAGTAGTAACGGCCGTTGACGATCATCTCCACCAGCGGCCCGAGGCGTGCATCCGCGTCGGCAATCCATTCGAACGGCTCGCCGTCGAGCGTGCCGCTGCTGGCCGGTGCCAACTCGAGGGCTTCTTCGCGAATGTGCGCGGCCTCGGCGAGGGCGCCGTCGGCATCGCGCTTCAGTGCTTCAAGCATCAGCGCGATCCACGTTTCAGGTTCGCCGAAGATGACCGGCGTACGCCGCCCCGCGAATACCTCCGCGCGCAGCGCCTCACAACGCAACGCCTCGCGGTAGCTTTGCACCATGGCCAGTGCGCCGGCGTCCAGCTCGCCGCATACCGCAAGCTGAGTATTCGCGCGCTCCCACTGCCCAAGCACGGCCAGCAGCTGAAACAGGAATACGCGGCTTTTCGGATCGGCCGGATTGGCGCGTACTTCCTGCGTCAGCGCGGCGAGTGCGTCGTCGAGCCGGCCGCTTCGCAACAGATCCTGAGTCGTCATGGCGTGTCTCTTGAGTTCCCCGGCACGCGGCGCGAGCGCCGCGGCATGAAGAACGGTGAAGGTCGTTATCGCTCAACCGTCGGAATCAATACGTCGCCTTGTTCGTGCTCAGGTCCCACTTCTTCGGCGTGCCGGTCGTCACCTTGGCGCCGTCGAACTGGTCGTACTGGTACGAGATCTTCGCGAAGTTCACCGAGAACGATTCGGACGGGCGATCACCGCCGCTCGACAGCGAATAGGAACTGACGATCGCCTCTTCGAGCTCGATCTTCAGATACACCTGGTCGGTCTTGTCCGCACCGCCCGTCTGGATGAAGTGAATCTCCGCCTTGCCGAGCGACTTGCCATAGGTCGCCTGGGCAAACAGGTCGGCCGACGCGATATCGGTCGGCTTCGTGAAAGTCATCTCCGAGAACGACGGATTGCTCGTATCGCGATCCGTCGCGCCGTCGCTGCTCGTCGAGATGGCTCTGCCGACGCCCAGCTGGATTGAGTTGACGGCGATCCATTCCGTATGGCCTTCGACCTTTGAGGTGCCTTTGATCTTTGTTCCGAAGTTAAGGAGAATCATTTTTTTCCTCTTGATAAGTGAGCAACAACCCGATGGACACCGGGCTGCCGGAGCTGCTAACCCGATTACTTCTTGGCCGACGGCAGCTTCGAGACGAGCCGCAGCGACACGGTCAGTCCTTCGAGCTGGTAATGCGGGCGCAGGAAAAACTTCGCGCCGTAATAGCCCGGATTGCCCTCGACTTCTTCCACCACGACTTCCGCACCGGCGAGCGGTTTGCGCGCCTTGTCGGCCTCGGTCGCGGTGGCCGGGTTGTTTTCCACGTACTGGCCGATCCAGTTGTTCAACCAGATCTCCATGTCGCGGCGTTCCTTGAACGAACCGATCTTGTCGCGCACGATGCATTTCAGGTAATGCGCGAAGCGGCAAGTCGCGAACAGGTATGGCAAGCGCGCCGCGAGGTTGGCGTTGGCGGTCGCGTCGGGATCCTCGTATTCAGCGGGACGCTGCAAAGACTGCGCGCCGATGAAGGCGGCGAAATCCGTGTTCTTCTTGTGAATGAGCGGCATGAAGCCGTTCTTCGCGAGCTCCGCTTCGCGGCGGTCGCTGATCGCGATTTCGGTCGGACAGGTCATGTCGACACCGCCGTCGTCCGACGGGAACGCGTGCACCGGCAAACCTTCGATCGCCCCACCCGATTCGATGCCGCGAATCTGCGAGCACCAGCCATAGGTCTTGAACGAGCGGTTGATGTTGACGGCCATCGCATACGCGGCGTTCGACCACGTGTAGTTCTTCGGGTCGCCGCTCGTCTCTTCCTCGAAGTCGAATTCCTCGACCGGATTCGTATTCGCGCCGTAGGGTGCGCGCGCAAGGAAGCGCGGCATCGTCAGGCCGACGTAGCGTGCGTCGTCCGAATCGCGGAACGAACGCCATGCGGCATGCTCGGGCGTCTGAAAAATCTTGGTCAAATCGCGCGGATTGGCGAGCTCCTGCCACGAGTCCATCAGCATGACGGCCGGATCGGCCGCGCTAATGAACGGCGCATGCGCCGCGGCCGCGATCTTCGCCATCGAACTGAGCAATTCGACATCAGGCGCGCTGTTGTCGAAGTAGTAATCGGCGACCAGTGCGCCGAACGGTTCACCGCCGAACTGGCCGTATTCTTCTTCGTAGATCTTCTTGAACACCGGGCTTTGATCCCACGCGGTGCCCTTGTATTTCTTGAGGGTCTTGCCCAGTTCGTTCTTCGAAACGTTGAAGACGCGGATCTTTAGCATCTCGTCGGTCTCGGTGTTATTCACCAGATAATGCAAGCCGCGCCAGGCGCTTTCGAGTGCCTGGAACTCCTCGTTGTGCAGGATCTGATGAATCTGCTCGGTGAGCTTCTTGTCGATCTGGGCAATCAACGCGCCGACGGTGGCCAGCACGTCGCTCGACACCAGATGGGTGCCGGCGAGCGCCTGCACCGCGAGTGTCTTGACGGCCTCTTCGACGGCCTCTTTCGCCTTGTCGGTTTTCGGCTTGAATTCCCTTTGCAGCAGGCTCGCGAACTCGCTGAGCTCAACGGTCTCGCCGCCTGGCGACGCTTGTGATTCGGTACTGGTCTCGGCCATGTGAAACTCCGTCGGTAGCGATTGAGGTTATTCCTGCGGCTTCGGGGCCGAGGTGAGCGCCTGCATCAACGCCGGCTGCTCGAGCAGTTGCGCGATCAGACTTTCCGCGCCGGTCTTGCCGTCCATGTAGGTCAAAAGATTGGCGAGCTGCGAGCGCGCTTCGAGCAACTGGTTGAGCGAGCCGACCTTGCGGGCGATCGCCGCGGGCGAGAAGTCGTCCATGCTCTCGAAGGTCATATCGACCGAGAGATTGCCTTCGCCCGTGAGGGTGTTCGGCACCTGGATCGCCACGCGCGGCTTGGTCGCCTTCATCCGCTCGTCGAAGTTGTCGACGTCGATCTCGAGGAACTTGCGATCGGCGACCGGTGCGAGCGGGTCAGCCGGTTTGCCGGACAGATCGGCAAGCACGCCCATGACGAACGGGATCTGCACTTTCTTCTGCGATCCGTACACCTCGACGTCATACTCGATCTGGACGCGCGGCGCCCGGTTTCGAGCGATGAATTTCTGACTGCTTTCCTTGGCCACGATGACTCTCCGCTTACGAAGGGGTTGCTGGGATTACTCCGACTGAATGCCGCCCACCTGGCGGACGGATGCCATGCTTTCCGGCGCGAGGTCCGCGACGATTTCGAGGAAATTCATCGTCACGAGGCGCCGCGCGCGCTGCAGCATCAGGGGCACGGGGCTCGACGGTTCGTGGCGCTCGTAATACGCGCAGAGTTTGTCGAGCAGACGCGTGACGTCGTCGCGGCCGGTGATTTCATCCTTGCGTGCAGGGGCCTTCGCGCCGGATTGGGTGGCGTCGCCGTCTGCGTTGTTCGCGGCGGCTGCTTCGCCCGCTTCGACTGCATCCGCCGGCGCGCGGCGCTGCAAGCGCTGGGCCGTGAAATCGCGGGCGCGTTTGAGCAGCCGGGTGAGTTCGGTGAGATCGATGGCGCGTGCGGCACCCACCCGTTGCGTGAGCTGCGATTCGATGTGTTCGATGCGTGCGCAGGCTTCCTCGAGCACCGCTGCGGACTGCTGCAACACGCCGAGATCGACGTTCAGGAAGATCCCTTCGATCAGCGTCGTCGTCGGCGCTTCCTCGCCTTCCGGGGCCGGCATCTCGCCGTTGGCGATCTCGATGTCGCGCAGACTCACGCGTCCCGCCACGCCGGCGTCGATGAGCGGCGCGGCCTTCAGCGTGCGCAACACGGTAGTGGGTTCGATCAGCGCGGAGAGCGCGTTGACGCGCATCGTCGGATCGTTGTCGTCGTCCGGATCGAGTTGCGGGTGCACGTGGTCCCAGTGCGCGTCGAGCAGGCGGTCGAGCACTACCAGACCATCAGTGAACCCGGCGATGCCTTCGGTTTCGAGCATCGCGCGGGTCAGGTGGATGGCAATGCGCAGATCGCGCGTGCGAGTGAATAACGCGAGGCAGGCTTTGCGGATCGCTTTCCAGTCAGGCGGCTCGCCCGCAATGACCGTCGCGCCGAACTGCGCTTCTTCCTTACCCTTGGCGAGTTCTTCGAGCTCGAGAAAAGCCGCGTCGTATTCCAGGTCGCTGCCGCACGGCGCGTCCACGGATAACTCGGTCAGGATTGCATCGGCATCGAACACGTTCACCCCTTTTTTTTGATTGCGGGGTGAATTATTGAGAGGGTGCGTTTCCCAAACGTTTCCGTGGTGGGTTGCCCTTTATTGAAGAATCGACCAGGACCCTTTTGGAAAGTGCTGAGATACTTCATGTTTCAGCCATTTGAATACCCAGACATCGTTCTCGACGTAGCCAATGACGAAAGCGCTGCCTGACCCACGAGTGCCTGAGCGCAGATAGCTCTGATGCGTCTCGGCTTCTGTCATCGTTTCCCCTCCGGCTTCAGAAATCGACAAACGCCGCCTTGAGACGGTGGGTTGCAGGCTCGCTTTCGCCGAGTACATCATGATCTCGGCGACATCCCTTCCTGCCTGACTGGTGACGATTTCACGACTGGGTGGAGATATGCGCTACATAGGTCTCCGTGACGACGAATCTGCAGCCAGTCAACATGCTGGTCAAGAAATATCGGCACCCAGACTCAGTTAGCGTAGTCATCGGTACGTATTCGCAACTCTGGTTTTTCCAGGGCAGCCAGTAAACCTGTTGCACGTCCCCTTTCTGATGCGGCTCAACGTTTCCCAGTTCGTATCCGCCTAGCACGGATGTGGCGCTAACCGGTAGTGGACCCGCAGGGTTTGTGCGACTCCGTTCGGCATCCAGTAGGCCAGTCATCCGTATCACGCCGAGCGTGTTGTTACCGGTTGCCGCCTTAACCTCACTCCAGAATGATGCAAGAGCGTGGGTAGTCGACTCTGACATACCTTGCTTCTGCTCGAAATGTTCCTTGGGTACGCTCATGCTGCACTCCTTTGAATGATCGCCGCCCGTTCATTCCTGCTCACCGCGGGCAGCATCACGGCTGCATGAAGAGGCATCTATTGCATCGGCAACGGCTGGCACGCTTCCCGACTGCAGCCGGGAAGCGTGCGAGGGTCCCTACCGCTTGCTCACATCCGGCACATCCACCCCCGCCGTGCGCGCGACGTTGTACCAGCGGATCGATTCCGCGTAATCGCGCGGCACGTCACCCGCGCCGTTCCCGTAGATGTCGCCTAGCTGCTTCGCCGCCTGACCGTTGCCGCCACGCGCCGCGCGTTTGTAGAGCCGTACCGCGTCGTTAAGCTTGCCTTCCCCTTGCAGCTTCGCCGCCTGCGCAAGCAGATCGGCGGACGAGACTTTCGGCTCGGCGGCAGCGGGCGATTCGGTCGGCTTGGCGGCGACCGTGGGCGCAGTTGTGCCGAGCGGCGTTGCTTGTGCGTTGGCCGCGTTGGCCGCATTTGCTTGTAAAGGCGTCGGTGACAAAGACGTCGGGGCAGCATGCGACGCCACTACGCTGCTAACCGGCGCCCCAGCTTGAGCAGCGGTCGTATGCGGCGTCTGCACTGCGGCAACGGCGGTTGATGCCGCCGTCGGTGCAGCATTCGGCTTGGCAGCTTTACTCGCGCTCACCACCGCTTCTGAAGCGCGGTTCTTCGCCAGCGCCTCGCGCGCGCGGCGCTCGGCGTCGGCAGCGGATGCAGCCTTCAAACGTGCGGCTTCGCGCTGCGCCGTGCTCGCGCTGCTTGCGCTGCCTGTGGTGCTTGTGGCCACGGCCGTATTCGTGGCGCCTGAGGCGCTCGCACTGCCCGTCGCGCTCGCGGGTGGCGTCTGCGCAATCCGTGCCTCGGCACCAGACGCAGAACCTTGCGACGCAGATGCCTCTGCCGCTTTTCCAGCCGTGAGCGACGATGACCCATTCGCATTGACCGGCGGCGCCACGCTTGCCGAGGACCCGCCGCCGCTCGCCGGAACCGGCGCGCTTTGCCTGAGCATGAAATAGCCGCCTCCGCCCACGGCCAACACGGCCACCGACGCGACCGCGATCAGCACGGTCCTGCCGGACTTCTTCGCAACCGGCGCAACCCGCACCGACCCATCGCTCGAAGCCGCCGGCAACCCCGGCTGACCTGGCCGATCGAGCGCGAGCCGCGTGCCCCCTTCCGCTACCCCCTCATCACGCACACCGGAGCGGGACGCCGCCGAATCATCGCCGTGCAGCTTCGCCAGCTTGCGGCGCGCGAGATCCGCATACGTCCCGTTCGGAAACTTCGCGATATAAAGCTCGAATTCGTCCGGATCGCTGCTGTCCTTAATGGTCTTCCAGAACTCGATCTCAACCGCACTCGAATCGTTCGTGACGCGCGTGCCGCGAGCCGCCCCGGTCTCGCCCGGCGGCCTGGCCCGCGCCGCGGCCACGGCGAGCATGGTCGCTTCGTCCTCGTCGATCGCCTGACCGGCAAGCGCGCGCTGCAGATCTTCCTTGAACGCCCGCGCATACGGATAACGTTCCTCGGGATTTTTCGCGAGCGCACGGAACACGATCGCGTCGAAAACCGGGTCGAGCGCCGGATTCTGCACCGACGGCGGCACCGGGTCGTCCTGGATGATCTGTCGCTGCACGGCCCAGTGGCCGTCGCCGACAAACGGCCGCTTCATGGTCAGCAACTGATACAGCACGATGCCGGCCGCGAAGATGTCGGAGCGCGTGCCGACCGGATTGCCCATCGCCTGTTCGGGCGACATATAGCTAGGCGTCCCGACCATCGTGCCGGCCTGGGTGCCGTCGCTGCCGGTATCCGACAGACGCGCGACGCCGAAGTCGGTCAGCTTGACACGCATCTGCGCGTCGAGCATCACGTTCGCCGGCTTCACGTCGCGGTGCACGATGCCTTGCTCGTGCGCGTAGCCGAGCGCGTCGAGCAATTCGCCGGTCATGCGTACCGCGTCCTTCACGGCGAACTGCGTGCCCTTGTCGAGGTACGCCTTGAGCTCCTCGCCGCGAATCAGCTCCATCACGATATAGGCGACGTTATTCTCTTCGCCGAAATCGAACACGCCGACAATATGCGGATGGCTCAGCCGTGCCACGGCCTGCGCTTCCCGCTCGAAGCGCACCTGATATTCGGCCGCCATTTCCGGATCGGAGAGCTGGCTCTTGAGAATAGTCTTGATCGCGACCGGCCGGTTCAGTTTCGGATCGACGCCCTCATAGACGACCCCCATCGCACCGCGCCCAAGCACGCGCCGGATCTGATATCTGCCGAGTTGTTGTAGCTCTTCCATCGCTGCGGCCGCTCAAGGCGGCGTGCCCCCCATGAAAACGTGCGGAAGATCGATCGATTCGCCGGACTCGCGCGCCCGGCGCTGCCAGTACACGGCACACGCATAATCGCGCGCGACGTCGCCCTCGCCGCCGTACAGGTTGCCAAGACGTTTTTGCGCGGGGCCATAGCCCGCTACGGCTGCGATGCCGTACCACCCAAGCGCTTCTTCGAGCCGGCCGGCCGCGTCGTACAGTTGCGCGCAGTGATAGGCCGCAAGCCGGTCCACCGCTGCGCTGGGTTGCCCGGCGCAGCGCGGATCGTCCATGCGCGCGAGCGGCACGCGGTGGGGTGCCTCGGCCGTTTCCTTCGGCACGTGCGCGGGTGGCGGCAGCGGGTAACCGAGCGGGCACGCCGCTTGTGGCTCTGCAGCGACGGCAGAGACGGCAGAGACAGTCGCGACGGCAGTGGCGATGACAGCGGTCCACCATACGGCCGCGGCGAATGTGGACACAATCGTCCGTTTCAGGAACCACCTTGCTAGCCGCTTCACAAGCGCCGTCATAAGCGATTGCGTGAGCACTCTGACGAGCGAGTTCACGGACAAACCTCCGCAGCGCGCAACCGCACGCTCTCGTCGCGCGGTTCGGCGACGGCATGATCGGCGAGTCGGCACGGCGCGGGCTGGCGCACCTCGAGATCGCCCTCATGCGGATAGGTCTGAACCTGCGCGAGATCGCCGGCGAATCCGTACTTCACCTTGAGCGTGAATTCGTCCTCCTGATGCATCTGGTTCACCATCGCCGACTGAATCCCCGCCTGCACCGAGGAAATCGCGCTGATCAGCACGTTATTGCCGAGGCACGGCCCCATGTTGACGCGCGCGCAGTTGACCTTCGTGCCGATCGAGAAGCGGGTCTGCTGGCCGTTTGGCAGCAGGAAAAACGCGTCGAAGCCGGACACGAGCGACAGCTTGCCGACGTTGTTCAAAGCGAACTCGCCTGGCCGCGCCGCGCCGATATTCTGGGTCGCTTTCGACGTGAGCGTGATGCTGTTCGCGCTCACCGACGCACCGCTCGCCGTTGTGACGGGACCGCCCGCGACCACCGTGAGTGCGTCGCCGATCAGCGTGGCGCCGAACGTCGTGGCGCCGCCGCTTGTCGTCGACAAGGTGCCGGCCGTGCCGGAGACGGTGAGCGCACCGCCCGCCGTCACGTTCATCGTGCCCGGTGTCGACAGTGCCAACGCGAGATCCTGCGCACTCTTGAGCGAGCCGCCTGCGGCGCGAGCGGTAACCAGTGCGCCGAAGGTGTTGTCCAGATCGAGAATCAGATTGCCGTTCGGCGTGCTGAGCGTGGTCGCGCCGCTCACCTGCAGCGCGCCGGTCTGTGTGATGTCGCCGCCCGCGCTCGCATTCAGCGACGCCACATTGGACGCGCCGAAGTTCAGCGCGGCCGCGCTGTTCACGCTGGCCGGTCCGCCGCTCAATTGCAGCGCGTTGCCGAATTGATTGGCCTGGTTGAGCGTGATCGCGGCGCCGCCGGTCGTCGCAATCGAGGTCGTACCCGTGATCGTCGCGGCGGCAGATTGCGTGACGGCGCCATCCGACTGCAATTTCAGATTCGCGAGCGTCGTCGTGCCGAGCTGGATGCCGCCCGTGTCGGCGCTGAGCGCGAGCGACCCGCCGCCGGTGAACGTCGTCGCACCGGTGAAGTGATTGAAGGCGTTGGCGGCGTTGAGCGTCGAGCCGGCGCCGATGTCGAACGTGGCGCCGCGCACGTTGAGCGCGCCAGACAAGGTGTCGAGGCCGCCACTCGCGACGAGCGTGCTGCCGTCGAGCAGGCTGACGTTGTTGCCGAGCGTGGCGCCGGCGAGCGCGAGCGTGGCGCCGCCGTTCACCGTCGCGAGACCGCTGCCGAGCGAACCGCCGGCGCCCACGGCCAGTGTGCCTTGGATGATCGACGTGCCGCCGGTATAGCTATCGGCGCCGTTCAACGTAACGAGGCCCGCGCCCTGCTTGTTCAGCGACTGGCCTGTGCCGCCGTCGCGAATCACGCCGTTGACGGTGAGCGTTGCGCTCGACGCGGCCGATATCGTGCTGCCGCCGCTCAGCGTGATGAGCCCGTTGGCGACACCATTGCCGGTTGTCGTTTCCAGCGTGCCGCCCGCCAGCGTGAGGGCATTCGCCAGGGTGTTCTGCAGATCGAGCGAGGCGCCGCTGCCGACTGTGATCGCGCCGGTCGAAGCGCCTGCCGTACCGCTGTTCTTCAGTGCCAGCGTGCCGGCAGTCACGGCGGTGCCGCCGGTGTAGGTCTGGGCCGTGTCGAAGCTCAGCGTGCCGGTGTTCTGCTTGCTCACCGCGCCGCCGCCGCTGATAGCGCCGTCGAAGGTGCTGTTCGACGCCTGGTCGAAGACGAGACGTGTGCCGCCGGCAAGCGCGATGTTGCCGTTCAGGCTGGCCGTATTGCCTTGCAACGTGCCGCCTGTCACGCTCGTGCCGCCCGTGAAGCTGCTGACGCCGTTCAGCGTCACGAGGCCCGCTCCACCGACGACCAACGCCCCCGCCGATGCGCCGTTGCCGAGTGCACCGTTGATCGTGAGTGCGGCGTTGCTGCCGGTCGCGAAGAGGCTGCTGCCGTCGAGCGTCACCGCGCCGTTCACGATGCCGCTACCCGTGCTCGTCTCCAGGGTCCCGCCGTTTAATGTCACCGCGTTTGCAAGCGTGTTCTGCACGTCCAGCGCCGCGCCGCTGCTCACCGTGAGCGCGCCTGCCGAAGCGCCCGCTGTGCCGTTGCCCGTCAGGGTCAACGTACCGTTCGTCACGCTCGTGCCGCCGGTATAGGTTTGGTCCGTACCGATCGTCAAGGTGCCGCCGTTCTGTTTTGTCACCGCGCCGGCGCCGCTGATCTTGCCGTTGAAAGTGCCGTTCGATGCCTGGTCGAACACCAGCCCCGTCCCGCCGGCTAGCGCGAAGTCGCCTTGCAGACTGGTGGTATTGCCCTGCAGTGCGCCGCCCGTTACCGTCGTGCCGCCGCTGTAGCTCTGCGCGCCATTGAGCGTTAGCGTGCCGGCACTCTGCTTCGTGACCGCACCCGCACCGCTAATCGAGCCGTTGAAGGTACCGTTCGCCGCCTGATCGAACACCAGCGAAGTGGCGCTCGCGAGACCGATATGGCCTTGCAGGCTGGTGGCATTGCCCTGCAGCGTACCGCCCGCAACCGCCGTGCCGCCGCTGTAGGTGTTCAGGCCGGTCAGCACCACTGTTCCCGGTCCGCTGACCGTCAGCAAGCCTTTCGATGTGCCATCGCCGATGACGCCGTTTACCGTCAGTCTGGCGCCGCTTCCAGTTGCAAACGTGTTGCTGCCGTTCAACGTGACGCCGCCGTTCGCGATGCCGCTGCCGGTTGTGGTTTCCAGCGTGCCGCCGCCGGTCAGCGTCAATGCGTTGGCAAGCGTGTTCCGTACATCCAGTGCCGCGCCGCTGCCCACCGTGATCGCGCCTGTCGAAGCGCCCGCTGTGCCGGTGCCGGTCAGGGCTAAGGTGCCGCCGTTGATCGTCGTGCCGCCGCTGAAGGTATTCATGCCGGTCAACACGACCGTGCCCGCCCCGCTGACGGTCAGCGCTCCGGCGGGCGTACCGTCGGCAATCACGCTGTTGACAGTCAGCGTCGCGTTGCTGCCAGTCGAGAACGCGTTGCTGCCGTTCAGCGTCACCAGGCCGCTGACGATACCGGTACCGGTCGTTGTCTCCAGCGTCCCGCCGGTTAGCGCCACGGCATTGGCCAGTGTGTTCTGCACATCCAGCGCTGCACCGCTGCCGATACTGATCGCTGAAGTGCCTGCGGTCCCGTTTCCGGCTAGTGCCAACGTGCCACCCGTGACGCTCGTGCCGCCGCCATAGTTTTGCGTCGTGTCGAACGTCAGCGTGCCGGTGTTCTGTTTCGTGACCGCACCCGTCCCACCGATCGTGCCGCTGAACGTGCCGTTCGATGCCTGATCGAAGACCAGCGAGGCGTTGTTCGTGATGCTGCCCTGCAGGCTCTGCGTATTGCCCTGCAGCGTGCCACCGCTCACCAGCGTGCCGCCGGAGTACGTGTTGACTCCGCCCAGCACCACCGTCCCCGGCCCGCTCACGGTGAGTGCAGTCGGCGACGCGCCGCCGCTCACTGCCCCGCTTACCGTGAGCGTCGCGCCGGAACCGGTCGCAAAAGTGCCGCTGCCGCTCAGCGCAACCGTTCCGCTCACGGTGCCGGCGCCGGTGGTCGTCTCCAGTGTGCCGCCGTTCAACGTCACCGCATTGGCGAGTGTGTCCTGCACATCCAGCGCTGCACCGCTGCCCACTGTGATCGCTGAAGTGCCGGCCATGCCGCCGCCCGTCAGGGCCAACGTGCCGCCCGTGACGCTCGTGCCGCCGCCATAGTTTTGCGTCGTGTCGAACGTCAGCGTGCCGGTGTTCTTCTTCGTGACCGCACCGGTCCCACCGATCGTGCCGCTGAACGTGCCGTTCGATGCCTGATCGAAGACCAGCGAGGCGTTGTTCGTGATGCTGCCCTGCAGGCTCTGCGTATTGCCCTGCAGCGTGCCACCGCTCACCAGCGTGCTGCCGGAGTACGTGTTGACTCCGGTTAACACTACGGTGCCCGTACCGTTCACGATCAGCGCGCCGGCAGGCGTACCGTCGACAACAGCGCCGCTAACAGTCAATGTCGCGTTATTGCCAGTCGCAAACGTGTTGCTACCGTTCAGCGTGACGACGCCGTTCGCGATGCCGCTGCCGGTTGTGGTTTCCAGCGTGCCGCCGCCGGTCAGCGTCAATGCGTTGGCAATCGTGTTCCGTACATCCAGTGCCGCGCCGCTGCCCACCGTGATCGCGCCTGTCGAAGCGCCCGCTGTGCCGGTGCCGGTCACCGCCAACGTGCCACCGTTGATCGTCGTGCCACCGCTGAAGGTGTTGATGCCGGTCAGCACGACCGTGCCTGCCCCGCTGACGGTCAGCGCTCCGGCGGGCGTACCGTCGGCAATCACGCTGTTGACAGTCAGCGTCGCGTTGCTGCCAGTCGAGAACGCGTTGCTGCCGTTCAGCGTCACCAGGCCGTTCACGATACCGGTACCGGTAGTTGTCTCCAGCGTCCCGCCGGTTAGCGCCACGGCATTGGCCAGTGTGTTCTGCACATCCAGCGCTGCACCGCTGCCGACACTGATCGCTGAAGTGCCTGCGGTCCCGTTTCCGGCTAGTGCCAACGTGCCACCCGTGACGCTCGTGCCGCCGCCATAGTTTTGTGTCGTGTCGAACGTCAGCGTGCCGGTGTTCTGTTTCGTGACCGCACCGGTCCCACCGATCGTGCCGCTGAACGTGCCGTTCGATGCCTGATCGAAGACCAGCGAGGCGTTGTTCGTGATGCTGCCCCGCAGGCTCTGCGTATTGCCCTGCAGCGTGCCGCCGCTCACCAGCGTGCCGCCGGTATATGTATTGACTCCGCCCAGCACCACCGTCCCCGGCCCGCTCACGGTGAGTGCATCCGGCGATGCGCCGCCGCTCACTGCCCCGCTTACCGTGAGCGTCGCGCCGGAACCGGTCGCAAAAGTGCCACTGTTGCTCAGCGCAACCGTTCCGCTCACGGTGCCGGTGCGGGTGGTCGTTTCCAGCGTCCCGCCATTTAACGTCACCGCATTGGCCAGCGTGTTCTGCACATCCAGCGCTGCACCGCTGCCCACCGTGATCGCTGAAGTGCCGGCCATGCCGCCGCCCGTCAGGGCCAACGTGCCACCCGTGACGCTCGTGCCGCCGCCATAGTTTTGCGTCGTGTCGAACGTCAGCGTGCCGGTGTTCTGTTTCGTGACCGCACCCGTCCCACCGATCGTGCCGCTGAACGTGTCGTTCGTTGCCTGATCGAAGACCAGCGACGCGTTGTTCGTGATGCTGCCCCGCAGGCTCTGCGTATTGCCCTGCAGCGTGCCACCGCTCACCAGCGTGCCGCCGGTATAAGTGTTGCCTCCGCTCAGCACCACCGTCCCCGGCCCGCCCACGGTGAGGGCATTCGGCGATGCGCCGCCGCTCACCGTCCCGCTTACCGTGAGCGTCGCGCCGGAACCGGTCGCAAAAGTGCCGCTGCTGCTCAGCGCAACCGTTCCGCTCACGGTGCCGGCGCCGGTGGTCGTTTCCAGCGTCCCGCCATTTAACGTCACCGCGTTGGCAAGCGTGTTCTGCACGTCCAGCGCTGCACCGCTGTCCACCGTGATCGCGCCGGTCGAAGCGCCGGCGATGCTGGTCACCGCCAACGTGCCACCGTTGATCGTCGTGCCACCGCTGAAGGTATTAGTGCGGGTCAGCGTCACTGTGCCCGCACCGTTCACGGTCAGCACGCCTGCCGACGAACCATCGATAACGGCACCGCTGACAGTCAGCGTCGCGTTGCTGCCGGTCGAGAACGTGTTGCTGCCGTTCAGCGTCACCTGGCCGTTCACTGTGCCGCTACCTGTGGTCGTCTCCAGCGTCCCACCATTCAGCGCCACTCCATTGCCAAGTATGTTCTGCACATTCAGCGCAGCACCGCTGCCCACCGTGATCGCGCCTGTCGAAGCGCCTGCCGCACCGTTGCCGGTCAGGACCAACGTGCCATCCGTGACGTTCGTGCCGCCGCTATACGTGTTGCCCTGGCTCAGTTCGACAATCCCGCCGCTCAACGTCAATCCGCCCGACCCTGAAATCGAACTGCCGCTTGCCTGGGTTATCGTCCCACTCGCGTTCGTCAATCCAAGGCTGATCGCCCCCGTGCCCGAACTCAGGTTGCCAAGCGATATGCCGCCCGCCCCGGCGAGCATCGATATGTTGCCGCCGTCAGTCGACAGTGAATGACCATTCATCAGAATGGCATTGGTGGCCTCGAGCGATATCGATCCCTGCGAAGACGGCGTAGTCGTCGCGTTCAGCGCCAGATCCGCCATGAAGATGATGGAGTTCGTGGCCTGAAGCACAAGGTTGGTAGTCGACGAGAGCCCCACCAGCGTCGACGTCAACACATACGAATCATTCGCGCCCGCGGTGTAAGTGCCGCTTCCCGATGCCAAAGTCCCGCAGGTGCCGGGGTCTGTCGAGACGATGCACAGGTCGAACGGATCGAGCAGCAAGGTGCCGCGCTGACCGTGCAGCGCGCTCAGATCGACCGAGCCGTCCACGACGAACGCCCCCTTGCTCGATATTTCCGCGTTGCCGCCATTGCCGCCGTTGGCTCCACCGCGCGAGGCGATCGCTCCGGAAAATTGCGTGCGATCATTGGACCAGACGACGACCTGCCCACCATTACCCTGATCCATCGCGCTCGCGTCCAGCACCGCGCCCTTCTCGATGGTCGTCGTCGAGGCGTTCTGCAACGGCCCCGCGCCATGCGCGGCCCCGCCCACCAGGATCGTGCCGCCGCCTACCGCACCCGACGCGTCGAGTTTCGCCGTACCGGCGAGCGCCAACTGATCGCCGCTCACCGCAATATTGCCGCCGTGGCCGCTCGCCCCTGCGCCACTCGCGTCGAGCGTGCCGCTGATCGATACGATGCCTTGAGCGCCGCCGTTCAGTTGAATGTCTTCGCCATTCGAGCTGATCGACCGCGCGCGAATCACACCGCTGCTATTGATGACGGTATCCAGCGCACTGTCACGCGTCTGCGCGCTCAGCAACACCGGGCCGCCGGAGAAAATGGTGCCGCTGTGCGTAATACTGGCCTTCAGCGCACTCGCATCGACACTCACCGACAACGGACTCTCGGCGTCCAGCGTCATGCTGACGCGATCGCCCGCGGCCAGTGCCACGCCGCCTGTCGCGCTCACATTGCCGGCGTTGACGATCTGCGGCGCGATGAAAACCACCGCGCCGTCGCGCGCGTTCACCGCCCCCTGATTGACGATGCTACCGGCCGAACCGTCGTTCTGAAACGTATAGCGCCCAGCGAGGAAGTCGCTGTCGGAGATCCCGAGCGTCGACGCGACGAAACTGCCGGTGTTCACCGACGCTCCCGGCGCGAACAGCACGCCCGCCGGATTGACCAGAAAGACCTTGCCGGTCGCCGTGAGGCTGCCGAAGATCGACGACGGCGAGCCGCCCACCACCCGGTTGAGCGCGACGGAACTCGCATTGGGCTGAACGAACGTGACGTTGTTACCGTAACCGATCGAAAAGCTCTGCCAGTTGATGATCGCGCTACTGCTCCCCTGGTTGACCACCAGTTGCTGACCGTTGGGCTGCGTCACCGTGACATTGCCCGATACCACCTTGGCACCGCCCGGCAGGGTCTGCGCAAACACGGCCGCACTCGTCAGCAGCAGCGCGGACCCCACGACGAGCGCCAGCGCGCCTGGCGCCCATGAGAGGGCGCGCGTGCAATGACAGCTCTCGTCAAAAGCACGATCGGAGCGACTCACCGATCCGTTTTTCCGCCGCATCCCGTTTCCCCTGCGCACGGACCTCAGGTCCGCATCAAAAGAACTGCACCCATTGCACCCAGACGCGCGGCGTGTTGTCGTGCGTATCGGAGGTCGGCTTCCTGCCGCCGTGCCACGCGATGCTGGTGCGGAACAGGTACTTGTTAGGCGCGCCGAAGTTCATCCCGACTCCGTAGCTCAGCAGGCGCACGCTGTTGGACTGGCCGGGATCGGGTGCAGGCGCGTCGCCCGGTTTGGCGTTGGACCGGATGTAGCCGAAGTCGAAGAAGCTCGTCAGCACAAAGCCGCCTGCGCCGATATGCAGTCCCGGCACCGTGTAGCGCAATTCGAGCGTGGTGGCGAAGCCGTCGTCGCCGATCGCTTCGCCTTCGGGATAGCCGCGCACGCGGTTCGCGCCGCCCAGCGAAAACTTCTCCGCCGCAGTCAGATTCTTCGAGGCAGCCTGGCCGGACGCGGAGAAGAACAAGGCGAGATTCGGCGCGAGCTGCTGAAGACGCTGATAGTCGCCATAGAACTTCGTGAAGAAGCCCTTCGTGTGAAAACCGTTCACGCTGGCGTCATCGCTTTTCTCGGCGTCGCTGCCAAAGCTGAGCGTGCCGAACATCACGCCGGCGGTGTACACGTTGACATAGCCCGTGTCGCGCGAATCGCCGTTCACTTGAGCCTTCAGTCCAACGATGTTTTTCTGTTGCGCCTGCGCGCCGCTCTGCTTGTCGTTCAGCTGTTCATAAGTCAGACCCACCTGCGCGAACAGATTCACGTCCTTGCTTCGCTCGATAGGATGAAGGACGAACAGATTGACGACGTCGGCGGTGCCGTGCGCATTCAGGTCGGCGAACTCCTTGCCGAGCGAATAGTTGAGCCGGCCGTAGTCGATACCCACGCGCGTTCCCAGGTGCCCCACCGGCACGAGGTAGCTCACGTCGCCGAAGTCGCTCAGGTTCTGGTTGGTGATGAAGCCCTGCACCGTCAGCAGGTCGCCGATCCCGAGCGGGCTCACGAGACTGGCCTTCAGCCCCAGCCGATAGGCACCCGCATAGCGATTGCCGTAGTTGTCCACGTCGACTTCGCCGGTGATCCGCTTGGGTTTTTCGGCCAGCACCTCGACTTCGAGATCGGCGGTACCGACCTGTGCGCCGCGATTGAGCGTCGAACGAATCACCGCGCCGGGCAGATCGCGAATCAGCAGCAGCGGAGTTTCGACGGACTTCTCGGTAATGATGTCGCCTTCCTTCAATCGCGCGCGCAGCATGCCGAGCACCTGATCTTCGCTTACGCGTGCTTCGGCCGGGTAAGGATGCTTGACCGTGATCTTGCCGAGACGCCCTTCGAGAATGCCGATCGCCACGACACCGTCCGAAATGTTCTGCTTCGGCAGGAATGCGACGGCAAGGAAGTAGCCGCGCTGGCGATAGAGCGTCTTCACCTTGTCGACAATCTCGTTCAGACCGTCCAGATCGACCTCGTGAAACGCATACGGTGCGAGCAAGGCGGTCAGTTCCTCGCTCGAGATGACGGTGTTGCCGGTAAAGCGAAAACCCTGCGGCGTAAAGCGCAGATCGGGCGCTTCGACCTTCGGCGCCGGCGGCGTCTCGGGCGGCTTGACGACCACGTTCGGGTCGGCAGGCGGCACCTGGGCAGGCGGCTTGATCGCTTCGAGCAGTTGCCCCGAAGTGGGTGGGATCGGCGCAGTCTGCGGGAATGCTGGCCATGCGGCACACAGGCCTGCCGTCAGCAAGGCTGTGCGATGCAACACGTTAAAGCGTGTCGGCGTCCTGCACGGAAAAGATGGCATTGGATGAAAGCCCGGACGGTCGTTTTATGTTTCTTTCGCGTGCGATGCGCAACGCTCCCTAACTTGCGATTCGCCGAACCCTGAATAACGTGCCCGCAAGGTTCAGCGAATTGCCGTCATGATGGGAAGACCGCGTTTCCGAAACGTTTCCGTCCTTGATGCAAGCGCTTCAGCGCCTTGAATGCAGGCACGCGCAAGTGCCGCGACGCGCACAGCGCGAGCTTCCTTGCGAAGCTCACGTCATGGCTATGCGTTCGATTTCGACACACCTTCGAGTGCGAGACGCGCACCGGCAACGCGCTGATGCGCCCATTGCCGCCGCTCACGCGAGAGCGACTGATAGGCCGCTTCACGCAGCATCGGATGACGGAATGCATAGCAACCCGCGCCCGTCGCCACGATGAGCCGCGCTTGCAGCAGGGTGGTGAGCAGCGGCTCGATTTCGCCGACACTGCGCCCTGCCACGTCGGCGAGCAATGCGGCGGTGAAATCCCGGCCGCTCGCGGCAGCAAGCTGCGCCAATGGCTTGGCAGCGCCGGCGGAATCGATGCGCCCCATCAGCAACTCGTGCAGGCACGGCGGCACGGTGTTGGCCGGTAGGCGCTCGGCATTGGCCGCAGCACGCGCGAGCGCCACCAGGTAGAGCGGCACCCCGTCCGCACGCCTCGCGATTTGCGCCTCCGTGTCGGGCTCGAGCGCGGCGCCCTGCGTGAGTGTTGCGATCAGCTCCATACTCGATTCGGGCGACAACGGCTTGAGCTGGATGCGGGCAATTGCGGTGGTCGACGGCCACGGCACAGCAAAATCGTCGCGCCCCAGAAGTATCGGCAAGCGCCGATGCAGCGGTGCTTCAACCAGGCGCGCCACGAGTTGCAAGGTGCCGGGGTCGGCCCATTGCAGGTCATCGAGACAGATCAGGCCGCCGTCCGGCACGGCTTCTTCGAGTAACGCGAGCAGGTGAGCGACGATGGTTTCGACCTCAGGCGACGCGCCTTCGAGCCGGTTCGACCGGTCGCCGAACACATCGCTCAAAGCTTCGAGCGCCGCTTGAGCGCGTGGGGTCTTCGGTACCGCGGCATCGCGAAGCCAGCGCCGGAACGGATGAAACGGCGTGGCCGCCAATTCGGGCCGGCAGCGCAATTCGAGCGCCGCCATGCCCCGGCTCTTCACAAATTGCCTGACCAGCGACGATTTTCCTGTCCCCGCGTCACCTGTCATCAGCAGTGCGCGCATGGATAGCTGAGCGCATTGGCGTAACGCATGGTCCAACTGTGTCAATTGCGTGTCGCGTCCGATCAGCGTGCCGCGCTCCTGCGCCGGCAGCGCGGCATCCAGAGGCATCGCCAGCAGCGCCTCTACTCGTTCGCCCGTGGAGGCATCGCTGACGAACACCTGACGCACGGCGCGGAAATCGCATTCCGGCAGCAGTTCGGCCGTCGCATCGCTCATGAGGACTTCGCCGGCACGCGCGCTATTGGCGAGCAAGCCGACGATGCGCGTCAGCCGGCAACCGAGATCCGGCTGATTCTCGTGGGCAGCACTCAGCGTCAGCCCGGTATGGATGCCGAACACAATGTCGACGCTGCCGCGCTCGGGCGCACCGGCCGCCCCGTCTGCCCTGATCGAATCGCGGCATTCGAGTGCGGCTGTCACGGCCTGGCGAACGGCACCTTCATGGGTGACCGGAAAGCCGAAGTACGCGAACATCCCGCCACCCGGCGCGTGCACGATGTAGCCGCCCGCGGCCTGCAGGATCGTTTCACAGCGCTTGCGCGGCGCCACGAGCGCGGCGGCCCAGCTATCCGGATCGTCGCAGCGCGGCACGGTCAGCTGACAATACGCGACCGTGATCTGGCGACGCTCCGCCACCTCGGCAAACATCGGCGCGACCGGGAGCGTCGGCGTCGCGACGAGCGCCAGCGTGTCGCGGTGCGGCGGCACGTCGAGCGCGGCCCGGCAGTGTTCGAGTTCGGCTTGCGCCTCGCTCCGGCGGCCGGCGCGCATCAGCAAACCGATCAGCAACTGCCACGCGGATTCATCCCAAGGCTCCTCGACCGTCAGGCGGCGAGCGTGGGCCGCCGCGCGGGTGAACTCGCCCTGCTGCGCAAATCCTTCCGTGAGAAACCGCCGCAAGCGCGAGATCGCACAACGGTAAGCGACGCGACGCGCATCCATCCAGCGTTCGAACTCACCGGCGTCGTCGATCTGGATATCGGCGAGGAATTCCCCCCGGTAGAGCGCCGCGGTTTCCGACAACGCTTCGAGCCGTTCCGGCGCTGCGTCCGCGGCGGCCTCCGCAAGCCGGTCGTCGGACGGCAACTCGCCAATCGCCAAAGACAACGCATGAACGTCGACCCACGGCAGCGCGTCCGGCCGCAGGCAAAGCAGATCACGATGAATCTCGAAGCATTCTTCGCCGAGCGCCGCTTTCACGTCGAACAGGATGCGTTTGAGCTTGCGCCTGCCGCTTCCTGGTTCTTCGCCAGGCCAAAGCAATTCGGCCAGCCAATCGCGTGAATGCGCAGCCCCCGGTTGCGACACGAGCCACGCGAGCAGTGCGCGCGACTTGTGATACTTCAGCGGCAGTACGGTGTCGCCACGTTCGATGCGCATCGGCCCCAGCAACGCGATGCGATTTGCATGCGGCACCGCCAGTTCGTCGCTGTGCGCGCGATAAGGCTGAAGCAGCGGCAACACCGCCGGCTGCCCTGCCGGATTCGATTCGATCACGAGCATGTCGTGTCCGCCCCCGCCGTACGGCGCCTCTCAGCTCGCCGCCGGACTGGATGCCTGCTCCAGTTAATTGTGGATGAACTCACCCTGGGTCGGCGCCCCGGGTTAGCGGTCTTTGCTATTTGCTATTAAGTACTGGCAGGAGAATCGAATCCCGGCTGGGAAGGTCCATTTCTTTTCCCCATGGTCGGCAAGATTTCTAGTACCCCTTGTGCGGCCCGACCCGCATGCCCGCTCGCGACAAGGATATTTAACAAATAATAATCATCACACTAATACAAAGTCCGCGCTTGATTTGTAGGTCAGGCCGGCCTATGGCTGCGCTCGCAACGCTCGCTGCAACCCGCCCAGCCGCGGCCGGCCGCGGCCGGAAAGGCGGCGGCCGGAAAGGCGGCGGCGGCCCTCGCGCGATCCATCCACGCCGTCATGCCAGCTCCGCTTACCGGCTCATCCCGGCGCGTGTGCCGCCGCTCAGCACCCCCAGATCGCGCGCTGCCTTTGCCGCTTCGCTAATGTGACGAACCCGTAGTTTCTCGACGATTTCCGGATATACCCTTCGGTGTACCTGGTTTTCAGAAAGCTTCAGTGCCTGCGCGATAGGCGCGGCCGCCATGCCGCGGCTCAACATCCGCAGGACTTCGATATCGCGCGCGGAGAGCTTGTATTCGTCGGTCGCCGCACGCGCACGCGCCTCGGCACGCCACTCCACCAATTCGGCCGCCAGCACCCGCAGCGTATGACGCCGCCTCAGCATCAGATCCCGGTTTCCCGCTTCGCTCATGCCGGCGACCAGCAGGTACCCGACGAAAGACTCGCCCGCTGTGCGCGCCGGCGAAATCACGCCGCCGGCAAAGCCTGCCTCGGCAAATGCGTCGAATGCCTGACGTTGCCCGGCACTGCGAATCTCGAGCTGATCGCTGGAGGACGGCCCGCTGTTCGAGCGCGCGTACTCCAGAAACAGGTCGTTCATGTACCAGCGCCGCTGCACGAACTTTTGCAGCAACGAGAAGCAGCCTTCCGACATGAAGTGACACCAGCTGATGCCCTGCTCCCGATTGGAGAGCTGATACGAAGCGAAGATGTACTTCGCCGGCGCTTGCCCACGCTGGGCGAGTACGCTCGATACGAGATGCGCGAGCCTGGGTTCGCTGCGCGTCGCGCGGATCGAATCAAGGTTGCTCGCCCCCATTTGCAAGGTCCTGCCAGTCGTTTCGGTGCGCTCGCGCAGCAACCGGTGATGGCGCTCAAAAGTGCGCTGATACGCGACCCGTAGCACGTCACGATGAGGATCGGCGGCGACTGCTTGCATCAAGTCATCTGCCGAGCGAATCCGCGTTGAAATGGTGATGCACATGCCATCGGGTTGCACGAGTTGCCGTTCGATCAGCTGTCCATCGGGGCCGGCCATCAGCGCTAGCCGCAGCCGCTCTTTCGCCGCCCAGGCGGTCTCAACGAACTCCAGGTCCACGGTACAAGGTCCCCTTTCGCCGTGCCGGAAGACGCGGGAAGTCCAGCGTTGCCTGAAAGTCATGTGTCCGCAGCCACGGGGGCGCCGCGGGGGCGCTGCTTTGATGCAGGCAACACATGGACGCGCTATATGCTTATTGCCACCTTATGTCACTCATACGTTCGTTTTTTCATCAGTCGTTGAACGATGCGGTCTGTCGTGACGTTAGTGCAAAGCGCCGCAATAGAACATACCTGGAAATGAGTATTTTGAGGTCGCTTCTGAATCCCGTTCGACGTCCGGCCTTGACACACAAGGCGCGCAGATCATCGGCGGTGATTTCGTCGAGTCGCCGGTTCTGGAAAGTCGGCAGGATGCCCCGACCGACGATGCTCTTGCGCATCGCCTTCGTGCTGTCGGCCATCCGGGCGCCGGCAAGCCATTGCGCGCTCACGCCGTCAAAGGTCCTGGCGGTGGTCAGCCGGCGGTTCTATCGCCAACCTGTTCCGCTGGCCGGCGATAGTCACCGATAGCTACCGATGGCTACCGATAGCTGCCGCGACGTATTTCTTTTATAAATCAAAACGTTATTGCAGTTTTTCGATAGCAGACGATAGTCCCCGAAGGACGCGGTTTCACTCTCACTCGATGGTTAATCGCATGCCGCAAACCCACCTAGGACGTCCCTCCGGCTCCCGTTGCGTCCACCGATACCGTCAGCGATACCGATATTCCTTCCTTGAATTCAACAGCACCCGGAGACCGGCGCTGGTGAGACTGCTTCGCACTGCGGACCGGCCGTTACCTTCGCCGTCGCGCGCTGCGATCCTGCCATCCGGATTCCTCAAATGCTCGCTTGACTATGCATGCGCTGGCAGGTAAGCGAACCTGCGCTATCGGGCAAGCGTGACCTGGGCTGTCGGCGATATTGTTGTCTCGCCCCGCAAAGCCTGCCGCCCCCTTTGGGGCAAGGCAATATCAGCAACCGTTTTGCATGGGACCGGTCGCATCGATGTTCCATATACTGTGAAGAATTAGATCTTCGAGGGGGTTGCTCATGGCTAACCCGTCGCGCGTCAGCGTCGCCGTTCTTGACGACTATCAGAACCGCCCGGAAGTTGTATCAAACGTTCCATGACGACTCTGTACGCAACATCGTCGAAATGTCCAGACCGAAGGGAGCGTTCGTCCGCCTGAATTCGAGGCCACGCAGGTCGTGCAACAACCGGTTTCAAGGAGCACTTCATGAATGTCAACCCACCATCCTCAGATCCAAAGGACACGCTCATGAGTCAGGCGACGCTCTATTTCGACGACCTCAAGATCGGCGACACCTTCACCACCGGTACGTATGAAGTCAGCGCTGCCGACATAAAGCGCTTTGCCGCGGAGTTCGATCCGCAGCCGTTCCACCTCGACGATGAAGCCGCGCGCGACACGATGTTCGGTGGGCTCGCCGCGAGCGGCTGGCATACCGCGGCGATCACGATGCGTCTACTCGTCTCCGGTGGCCCGAAGCTCGCCAACGGCGTGCTCGGCGCCGGCGGCGAGATCGAATGGAAGATGCCGACGCGTCCCGGCGACGTGCTGCATGTCGAAAGCGAAGTCGCAGAGCTGATCCCGTCCCGTTCGCGAACCGATCGCGGAATGCTCGTACTGCGCTCCAGAACAATCAATCAACGTGGCGAAGTCGTGCAGAGCCTGAACGCAAAACTGATCGTCGCGCGCCGGCCCGCGTAACGGCGAACACCCAATACGTTCATCGGGCGCTCGCACCGGGCATCTGAGGACGATTTCCGCGTTAAAGATCCTGCGCGCCATCCAGGCGTGGCAGTTCAATTGTCGGCGAGTGCCCGCGTGACCAGCGCTTCAAGAGTGCCGTCGTGCTGGAAGCCGGCCTCGACCGCGCGCCGGTCGATCAGCGGCGGCTGACTGCCAAACAGCCGCTCGATCGATTCGTCGGGGGCATAGTCGATCTGCGCAGAGCCGAATCGATCCACCAGCGCATCGACAATGGTTTGCACTTCGAGCCGCAGCACCGGGGGCGTCCACACACGTTGGGCTTGCAGACCATCGGCAGGCAGGCGCGCGGCATGCAGCAGGTTGTCGACGCAACACGCACGCGACATCCACCATGCGGTTGCCGACGGCGAGACCGGACACGTATAACGCAGGCCGAGTTGCGCGGCGCGGAAGATCGCGCTCATGAAGGCCGAGCCATGCCCGGTCGACAGGCCCGGCCGCGCGACGATCCCCGGCAGGCGCAGCGACCGGCCATCGAGCTTGCCGCGGCGTGTCCAATCCGCCAGAACCTGTTCGCCGACCAGCTTGTGCACGCCGTAGCTCGTCGTCGGCCTCGGGAGAGTGTGCTCGTCCATCCGCGGCGGGAGCGGCGCGCCATACACGGCCACACTGCTGGCGAAGACGACTCGCGCCACCCGCGAATGCGCTTGTGTCTGTTGCGCGAGCCGCTCGAACAACGCCAGCGTGGCGTATAGATTGATGCGCTCGCCGAGCGCATGATCGGCTTCGGCCTGGGCACCGGGCACGCTTGCCAGATGAAAGACGATATCGACGGGTTCCGATAGCAATGCGTCAAGCGTAGGCGGCGCACCGAAATCACCGGCGAAGAACCTGACGCGAGAATCCGCGGAAAATGCGTCGGCTTTCTGGTCGACCAACAGCAGTTGCGTTACATCGTCGGCGTGAACAACGCCTTCATTCAATAGCCGCCGAACCAGAGCGCTGCCGACAAAACCATTGGCGCCTGTTACCAGGACTCTCATCGTTGCGCCTCGCCGTTGCTTGCAATCGCCGCTGGCACGACACGCTGATCGATGACGCCAAAAGGCGCGCCGCCTTCCGCGTCACGCGCCGTCATCCTGACCCGATCGCCGAAGCGCATGAAAGCAGTCCTGGCCTGCCCCTCATCGACGATCTCGATCACGCGGCGCTCGGCAATGCATGCCGACCCTGCCGCGCGGTCGACATTCGATACGGTGCCCGAACCGATGATGGTCCCCGCGGACAGCCTGCGCGTGCGCGCCGCGTGTGCGATGAGTTCGCCAAAACCAAAGTTCATCTCGCCGCCGCATGGGTGCCCAAACCATTGCCCATTCCACTCGACATGCAATCGCAGTTGCACGCGACCATCGCGCCATTCGTTACCCAACTCGTCAGGCGTGAGCGCGACGGGAGCGAAGCTGGTGGAAGGCTTGGCTTGCAGAAAACCGAATCCGCTCCTCATTTCCCGTGGTCCGAACCCGCGCAGGCTCCAGTCGTTGATCTGCACGACAAGACGAATATGCTTCACTGCATCGGTCGCCGATACGCCCATCGGCACGCCGTCGACTATCACGCCGAACTCGCCTTCGAAGTCGATGCCATCGCGCTCGTCCGGCAGCGGCACGTCATCGGTCGGACCGAGAAAGTCGTCGCTCGCGCCCTGGTACATGACCGGCACCGTGTCGAACTCGGGAATAGGCGGCGTGTTGAATGCACGCTCCATCAAGCGGCCATGATTCAGGAACGCAGAACCATCGCACCATTGAGGACTGCGCGGCAACGGCGCGGCGCACCTACTCGCGTCGAACGGGAAAGCGTCGGCCACACGACCGTCATTCAACTCTTCGTAAAGCCTTTGCAATTGAGATGCAACATCGGTCCACTGTTCAATCGCAGCGAGCATGGTGTCGGCAATCCCCGTTGCCTTCGCGGCATGACGGCGGTCGCGCGAGACGACGAGCAAAGTGCCGTCGCGACGACCGCGCAAAGTGGCAAGTTTCATCGTGTTTCCGTCTCCACAGGCAGGTTGAGCGCCGTGGCAATGGCGCTGTCGTAGGTACCATCGACAAGCACAAACAACATCCGGCACACGCGGTTCGAGCGGTTGGCCCACGCGTGATTGGTGCCGCGCTGGATCACGACGCTCCCCGGCGCGAGCGCCACTTCGCCCTCGTCGAGAATCAACGTCATTTCGCCATCGATCACGACGCCGTAGTCGATCGACTCCGTGCGATGCATCAGCGGATGCGGAGAATCCCCTTGCACCGTCGACACATCGGCGTCGCCCGTCTCGCTGAACGCGGCGTGCATCTTCGACGCGCCGTGCGCGAGAAACTCCTGCGTATCCGGTGGTATGTCGACGAAACGGAAGCGCGTACCCAGTTTCGGAGGCGGCAGCATCAAGGGTCCGACGGTTGGGTCCGGCTCGTTGTCCACGCGAGCCGGGCTGCCTGCGGTCGACCAGACCTCATGGAATACCGTGCCGGGAATAGCCTGGATTTCGACCACGGTCTGCAATGGTCCATCCGACGCGACGACGGCGCGTCCGCGCGCGTCGTGGCCCGTGACGATCCGGCGAATGGGTGGCAAGCTCATGTCGTAACCTCGTCGAATATTGCAACGGCGCGCGTCCAGCCGGCCGACGCGCCGCGAATCTTGTGCGGAAAGCAGCTGATGGTGAACCCATGCGGCGGCAGCGCTTCGAGGTTGTGCAGCTTCTCGAGATGGCAATAGCCGATGTCGCGCCCCGCCTTATGGCCTTCCCAGATCAGCGAGACGTCGCCGGTTTCGGCGATCTTCTTCGCCGTGTACGAAAAAGGTGCATCCCAACTCCATGCATCGGTGCCCGTCAGACGTATGCCGCGCTCGAGCAGATACATGGTGGCCTCGTAGCCCATTCCGCAACCGGCGTTGACGTAGTCGCCATGCCCATAGCGCGAACCGGCGCGCGTATTCACGACGACGATGTCGAGCGGGTCCAGTTGATGGCCGATCCGTGTGAGTTCCGCTTCGACATCGGCGGCGGTCGCGACATAGCCGTCCGGGAAGTGGCGAAAGTCGAGCTTCACGCCCGGCTGAAAGCACCACTCGAGCGGGACTTCGTCGATAGTGGCGGACGCCTTCGGGTCGCCGAGGTTCGCGTCCATCGTCGAATGGAAATGCCAGGGCGCGTCGAGGTGGGTGCCGCTATGCGTCGTCAACGTGACCCATTCGGCCGCGGCGGCTTCGCCGTCCGGGAAGTCTTCGACCTTGGTTCCCGGCAGCATGGCCATGAATTCGCCCACGGTATCCGCATGCTTCTGGTAGGTGATTTTCGGCGCGAGCGGCGGTGGGTCGGATAACACGTCGTTTTCGAGGTAGATCGAAAGATCGACAAATCGGCGATTCGGTTTCATGCGGAAACTCCCACGTTGCGTGCACGGTGTGGAAGACGAGAAAAGCAGAAGATCGCGATCGCGGCAATCGCCACCGCCGCCGCACCGAGACTGCCGTAGCCGAAGTGCTTGACGAGCGTGCCGCCAAGAATCGGGCCGATGGCGGCGCCCGTCATGAGCATGGCGGGCGTGGCCGCAACGGCACGGCCGGTCCTGTCGAGGCGCGCGAGTATGCCGAACGCGAAGGTGTGGCTGAAGATCATCACCGCCGCAAACACCGAAGCGCACACCGCATACGGCGCGAAAGCGCTGCTCTGCGTGAGCGTCACCGCGATGACCGCCTGCGCCAGCGGCCCACATTGCACGACTCGCACGCCCGGCAGGCGCGATTCCAGAAAGCCCGCGAGCGCCGCGGGTATCAGGTTCACGAGACCGAGGGCGATGAGCACACCCGTGACAGCGGAGAAACCGAAGCCGCGATCCAGTCCGATGCGCTGCATGAAAGCAAATACCATGGCCTGCGTCAGTCCCATGCAGGCGACGCCGATCATGCCGAACCAGACAGCCCGGTCGAGCCGCGACTCGGCGCTCGCCGCGCCGGTATCGCGTGAGCGGGTCGCCGGGAACGCCATCGCGGAGATGAACGCGGCGACGGCCATCACGCCGGCGAACACGTGGAAAAGCGCCCTGCCGCCGTGAGCCGCAATCAATCCCGGCGTGATGCCGAGAAAAGCGATGGCGAAACAGCCCAACGACAACCCGGCCATCGCGAAGAGCCGATGCGGATTAAGACTGCGCCCAATGGTTCCGTGCGTGACGCTCAGGCTGCTTCCGACAGAAAGCCCGGCCACCAGATGCAGGCCCGCCATCAGCTCATAGCGGTCGGTCGCCGCGGTCACGGCGAACGCGACGGCGGCGACAGCGAAGCCGGTCGGCGCAATGACGCGTGCCTGCAGGCGGTTCAGGCGGGGCGAGAGGAACACGCTGCTCGCGACCGCGCCGACGAGAAACAGTGTGGCCAGCGCGCCGGCCTGCTGCGGGTCGAGATGATAGTCGCCTATCAGCGTGCCCACCCAGACAGGCAGAGCGACCAGGTCGACCATGCCGGCGCAGTGCGCAACGAGCAGCGCCAGCACGCCAAGGCTGCCGTATCGCGTCGCCACGGGAGCGCCGGCTTGCGCCGCGGGTTGTTGCGCGGCATCTGCTGTGATGTTCTGTACCATTTGTTTGCCTCCTTCGCCTCAGATCGGTTGTGCCAGGCTCATGAGCGTCTCGCGCATGATCTGGGCGTGTTCTGCCCTATCGCCTCCGCAAATCTCGATTTCGCCAAGCCGGCCTGAGTTTTCCACGACGATGCGGCAGCGTTCCCAACGGTGCGCCTGGAACGCACGCAAGGCCGCGTCGAGCGTCGCGCCGCGACCCAATTCTTCGGCGAGGACGATGCCGTCCTCGACGCCGATGCCGGCTCCGGCAGCCATATGAGGCGTCGTGGCATGCACCGCATCGCCCACGAGCACCACGCGTCCCGCAAACCACGGTTGCGGGACGAGCAGCCGTTCCAGCGGCCGGTAGATGACCGTCGAATGCGGGCCGATCTGGTCACGGATGGACTGCACCAACGGCGCGCTGAACGACGCCAGCAGATCGCGCAGCATCTGCGGCCAGCACTCGGGGTCGATGCGCTCGTTGGTCGGACGATCCTCGGTGACGAAGACGTACATCTCGTCGTGAGACACGGGATTCACGCCGGCCTTCACCTTGTGTCCCATCCACATCGTCGCGCAAGTGATCTCGGCCGGCCGCGACACGACTGCACGCCAGATGCCCTGACCGGTATAGCGTGGCTGAGGCGCGTCAGGGAACACGGCTTGCCGCACTTTCGAGTAAAGGCCATCGGCGCCGATGACGAGGTCATACGTGGCCTGCGTACCGTCGGTTAGCGTCACTTCGACGCCGTCGTCCCGTTGCACGATTTGAGAGAACGTGCAGCCGAGGCGCACGTGCACGCCCGCCGCTCTCGTCGCCTCGGCAAGAATGTCGGCCAGTATCGGTCGCATGATCGCGCCACCACCGGGAATGTCCGGCCCCGCCACGCGAGGCGTCGGCAGTTGCCCTAACGGCGCGCCGCTCGACGCAAAGAGGTTGACACCGTCGCCGCAGAAGCCGCGCTCCATCACCGCTTCGACGACGCCGATCGTCTTCAGCGCACGCAGCGTCGGACCGCCGATGCTGATGCCGGCGCCATAGGCGCGCCACTCGCGATCGATCTCCACGAGATCGACCTTCAGCCCCTGCTTTACGCACTGAATTGCAGTGGCCATGCCGGAAAAACCGCCTCCGACTATGAGGACATGCCGAATGGAAGTCATGCTGACGTCTCCTGATTTCATCTGCCGCCCCCGATCGTCATACGCGGGCGCGTTTTCTGTTTTCAAATGTCGTGTGGCTGTCGTGCAGCCATGCACTCACTGCCGCACCTTTTCGCCCCCGGCTTCGTTGCACGTCGGCGCGGAATCCGGGGGCATGAATACGCATACGTCGCCGTCTTCTGTCACTGCCGTATCGAACCGCGTCAACCGCTGGCCGAGGCACGGCCCCACCAGGCACTCTCCGGTCGCAATATCGAACTGCGCCCCATGCGCGTGGCAAACGATCCGTGTGCCGTCGCCGTTCAGATAGGCGTCCTTGCGCCAGGCCATCGGCGTGCCGCCGTAATGCGGACACGCGTCCAGATACGCAAAGACCTCATGGCCTCGGCGAACGAGCAGCAACGTGTCGCGCCCCTGTCCGGCGGGATCGAAACCCCGTGACCCGGGGTCGTCGAGGTCGTCGAATCGGGCGAGGCGAACCGCCAGGGTGGCCACTGACATGACGGCGCCTCGTGTTAACCGGAGAACTTCGCGTTGACCTTCGCGGCGGCCTCTGCCGGTGCAGCGGGAGGCCCGCCCGGCGCCCATTTTTCGCGATGCTGGAACAGGAACAACTGCGACGCGTCTGCACCCATCGGCGCGGTTCGCGCAGCCCAGCCATCGTCGTGCAGATCCATGTCCGCGTCGTACTCGACGTGGCAACCCAACGGGCTGTTGAAGTACCAAAACCAGTTCGATCCGAACCGGTGGCGTCCCGGCCCCCAGAACGACTGATAGCCTTTCTCGACGAAACGCGTCCCCGCTTGCAGGACTCCGGTGGGTCCGCCCATATGAAACGTGAAGTGCTCGCAGCCTTTCATGAACGGCGGTGTCTGGATCATGAACAGCGTGTGATGATCGAGCGTGCCCGCCGGCCGCAGGAACGGCCCGACACCGGTGAAGCGGTCCGAGCAGCGAAAGCCCAGTCGTTCGACGTAGAACGCTTCCGCCTTGTCGGCGTCAGGCACGAAATAAACGACATGCGAAAGCGTGCGAGGCGTGAGATCCACGTTGTCGTTCACGCCGACCACGTTCGGTCCTCGCTGCGCCGGCGCGCCTGGTGCGTTGACCGATTCCGCGGGCAGCGCGAGCGAACGTCTCACCGTGATCTGGAAGCCGAGTGCAAAACCCATGTCGTCGACCGATTCGATCGACCCGTCCGGAAGCTGCCGTACTTCACGGTCCCGTCGCAGTTCCGCCGCGATGTCGTTCAGCGTTGCGGCATCGGCCACGCCATAGATTGTCTTGCGCAACATGCTCCCCGTGGCGAGCGCGGGAGGTAAAGCCGGGTCATCGGTGCGCCTGATTTCGATTGCGGTGCCATCGAGCGCTTCGAAGCGGCCGCCGGCCTCATCCGCGCGGACTGGCACGAGGCCGTAGTCGAGAAGGTACTGGTTGCAGCTTGCCACGTCGTCCACGCCGAAGACGAGCGTATCGGGTCCGATGATGTTCATGAGCTCGAGTTCAAGTTAAAGGTTTTAGTCAGAGAGCGGTGCGTCCGCCCAGCGTTTCGGCCACCCAGTCGGCGATGTAGTGGCCTGCGTTGATCGAATTGTCGAAGCTGGAGTGTTGAACTCCACCTTCACGATCGGTAAAGATCTTGAGCTCGCGCTTCGGGCTATTGACGAGCTGCTCATAAGTCCGGTGCGCCCACGCCACGGGAATCTGCGAATCCTTCTCGCCGTGTGTCACGAGGAACGGCACCTTGATGCGATCGAGCACGCCGTCGAGGTGAACGTTTTCCGCAATCTGCATGAATTCGTCGACGTCCTTCGCGCCCCACACCCAGCAAACGTGGTTCCAGTAATGTGGCACCGGAAAATTGCCTTCGCGCTGCAGGCGCTTTTTCTGAACGTCGCGCCAGTCGTGATTCGCACCCCACACGACACCGCAAGCAAAGCGCGGCTCGAAGGCGACTGCTCGCGGGCAGTAGTAGCCGCCGAGCGAGACGCCTTCCAGACCGATGCGCTTGTGATCGACGTCGTCGCGCGTCTCCAGCCAGTCCACAATCCTGCTCGCCCACACCTCAGAGTTGTACGCGGCGTGCAGGCCGTCGAGGCGTAGCGCTTCGCCCGTGCCGGGCTGGTCTACGATCAGCGATGACACGCCGCGTGCCGCCAGCCACGCCGGCAGTCCGACGAGGTACTTCATTTCCTTCGTGGAATCGAGTCCGTTCACCTGAACCAGCAAGGGACTGCGCGCGCCGGCGCGTTTCGCCTTGACCAGCAAGCCGGAAAGGTGGCCGTTCCCGTACGGAATCGTCACCCGCTCGCAGTCCTCGCCGAGCAGCCTGACGCCCTTCGCGAACGTATCGAGCGAGCGCCGGTAAAGATCGATGCGCGCCGGTGCATCATGCGCCAGCAGCCGTTCGCAGGTGATCAGGTAGATGGCAGCGCGCTTGAACTTTTCGCCGGCCGACAGCAGCCGGCCGTGCGCTTCGTCCTCGTTCGCGAGATCGCAAAGTCGATCGGCCATGCTGGACCATACTTGCCTGAATGCGCGGGTTCCATCGGCATCCGGCTGCTTCGCGGCCTCCTGCAAAGGCGCGCACATCGCTTCAATTTCGCCGATGCGCGCGCCCATCTCGATCGCGAGATCGACGGACAGGTTCCAGACGTAGTTCGTGGGAAAGTAACGAAACATGCAAGTCCTTCAGAGTTTTATTAGTAGCCCGTAACCGGTCCCGGCGGCTTCGCCCACAACGGGATCGCGACGTTCAACCAGATCGCGTTGCTCTTCGACGTGTTGGCCGCATAGATGCCCTGCTGATAGTTGAGATTGATATTGAATTTGCCCGCGTCGTAGACGATCGAGGGGCCAATCCCGAGCGTCTTCGCCCGATTGCCGCCGATCACCGAACCGTTCTGGCGGTCGTCCGTGAACTGGTTCAGGTACGCGCCGACGAGGCCCAGCTTCCATTTGCCGATGTTCCAACCGGCCTCGAATTCGCTCACGTATGCCGTGCCCGACTTGTAGCCCGTCGTGCCATTTTCCCGATTGATCATCAAGCGATTGGCGACGCCCACGTCGATACCGTTGGGATCGTTGTAGCGCAGCGAGACGACTGGTTGCAGCGACGTATATCCCACGGCCACGCTTGGCTTCGACGGGCTATACGAGCCCGTCTCGAATGCAATGTCAAAACCGCTGGTGAACGTCAGATGCCGCGCCAGGTTCCAGCTCAGAATGACGGGAGACAGCGTGATGTTGGACAGGCCGTTCTGGGTGCCCTGCTGGCCCGCGACATTCGTATGCAGCGATACGACCGGCAGGACGAGCTGCGAATACACACGAGCGCCGAGCACGGTAAACGGGTACGAAGCGAGCAGACGCGTCGTCGCCGAAAACGCGGACATATGGAACGGAATCGGCAGCTTCTCGCCGTTGTTGCCGTAAAGCCCATTGGCAAAGCTGTAATTGAATTGTTCCAGAGCAAACAGTCCGGGTATGGGTGGCATCTCCGCGATGTTCGTGCCCACCGCGCCTGCCGGATAAGGGGAAATCCCGCCTTCGAAAGCACAGGCGTTCTTCGATCCCAGCGCGGCAAACATCATGCAGCCTACGGAAGCGGCAACAGCCGCGGCAATTCCTCTACGCAATTTCGTCTCCTCATCGCCGGCGCCTCATGGGCGGGTCGGACATGTCTTTTATCGTTCAATGGGCGCAGCGAAACACAAATACGGCGGCGTCAGCACTGCAAGCGGCATCCCGATGTGCGCAACCGCAATTCGGTCGTGTCGGGATGGGCTTTAGATTAAGATGCACTCACGTAGCACTCAAATGGATTGCATCCATTCGCTGTATGGGTGGCCTGAATACTTTCAGGAGAAACCCTAACGCCGGCCCACGCTGCCGGCATGGGGAGACGATATTGAACGGAGACGGCGCGCATGCGCTTCAACAAACTCGATCTGAATCTGCTCGTGGCGCTCGATGCTTTACTGACTGAAGAAAGCATCAGCCGGGCGGCCGAGAAAATTCACCTGAGCCAGTCCGCAATGAGCAACGCGTTGGCGCGGCTGCGCGAATACTTCGACGACGAGTTGCTCGTGCAGGTCGGGCGCAAGATGGAGCCGACCTCACGCGCCGAAGGATTGAAAGACGCCGTGCGCGACATCCTCGTTCGGGTCGATGCGACCGTCGCGGCTCAGCCCGAGTACGTTCCCTCGCAGTCGAACCGGCTTTTCCGGATGCTGGTATCCGACTACACGATGATGACGCTCATGCCGCACATGCTGGAGCTCGCCTATCGGCAGGCGCCAGGCGTGCGCTTCGATTTGCGGCCTCAGGTCTCCAACCCGCAACGCGTGCTCGAGCGCGGCGAAGCGGACCTGCTGATCATTCCCAAGGACTTCTGCTCGACGGAACACCCGTCGGAAATGTTGTTTGAAGAATCGTTCTGCTGCGTGTTGTGGAATGAAAGCAACCTGACGAGCGGCGACATGACGGCCGAACGCTATATGGCAGCCGGACACGTGGTCGTCCATCCCGGCGACGGCATTGCGCTCGAAGACTCGTTCATGCAACGACTCGGCATCATTCGGCGCGTCGAGGCGAGCACGTTCAGTTTTCTGTCCCCGGCGCACCTCGTGGTCGGCACGCACCGTATCGCGACGATGCATAGCCGGCTTGCGAGGCAAGCTGCGCGCTCGTTGCCGATCACCATGCGCAGCATGCCGGTGACGATGCCGAAGATGGAGCAATGCGTCCAATGGCACAAGCATCGCACATCGGACCAGGGCATCGCATGGGTACGCGCGCTTCTGAAAGAGGCGGTACTCGCGATGGACAGCGCATCGGCCACCGCGGTATGAAAGCGATCGTCGGCAGAAAGCGCGCCGCGAGCACGAAAGTGGACATGCAGCCCGCTCACGATGCGCCGTCCATTCTCGACTCACGATGGCAAGTGTTTGTGCGCGTGGCGGATCTGGGCAGTCTCAGCAAGGCCGCTATCGCGCTCGACATGCCCCAGTCTCTCGTCAGTCGAAACATTGCGCTGCTTGAGCAGCAATGCGGCGAGCGGCTCTTTCGCCGCACCGGCCGCGGCGTCGTGCTCACCGAGTTCGGCGAATACGTGCTGCCGCGCGTCTCGCATCTCGCCGAAGAGGCAGACGCGCTTGCCGACGACATTCGCAGCGCGCGCGGGCAGCCGGCTGGCGAGGTGCTGGTGGGTTTGCTGCCGTCGGCTGTCGATCAGCTCGCTGGTCCGTTGTTCGCGTCAGTGACAAAGGAACTGCCCGGCGTCAGGCTTCACCTTGTCGAAGGCGCGAGCGCCCAGCTCGAGGAGCAGCTCCACGAAGGCCGCCTCGACATGGCCGTGGTCCTGCGCGAGGACGAAGCGAGCATCAAGGACGCTCACGTGCTTGCGAGGATTCCGCTCAATCTCGTAGGCCGCCGCGAAGAGACCCTGTTCGGCAGGAAGGACTTCCCACTCGCCGGACTTTCCGGCATTCCGCTCGTCGTGCCCGGCCGCCCCCATCCGTTACGCGGACGCCTCGATCGCCTGGCGGTCGAGCATTCTCTGACACTGCAAGTGGCCGTCGAAGTCGATTCGGTGCGTTTGCAGTATGAGATCGTCGCCGCGGGCGGCGGTTACGCGATCGCCTCGGTGCTGCCGGGCCGGCTCGATCCGCGGTTGGCTTCGTCGCGGATAGTCGGCCCCATGCTGGAAAGGTTCGTGGTGCTGGTGGACACGCCACGCCGTCCGCATACGCGAGCCACTCGCGCGGTTCGGCGTTTGATAGAGCGCCTCGATGCATTTGCGCCGACGGCCTGATCCGGTTATCGACAGAATGGATATCTGGTTTCGACACTGAGTAGTACACGCAGCCGGACGGGGTCCCTATAGTGCGCTGGTCACCCACACCAACGTCCACACCATGTCCGACATCCGGCAGAGCGATGCCCTTCCCTCGACACTTTTCCTGAGCGATGCAGATGTCGCCGCGCTCGCCGAGTGGCCTTCGGCTGTCTCAGCGCTGGCAGACGCATATGCCAAACAGACATCGGACGCGATGGTCCCGCCGCGTTCAATGGCTCGCGGCGACGGAATCTGGTTGCGCAGTCTCACGGCGATCTCGCCGGCGGGCGGTCACATGGGCTCGAAGCTCATCGCCGCATCGCCCCGTGCACGCCGGGCCAGTTACCTGATTTCGCTGTTCGATCAGCAGACGATGGGCCTCGCCGCGCTCATCGACGGCAATCGCGTGACAGGATTGCGCACGGCGGCCACTGCCACGCTCGCCATCGACGTGCTGGCTGCGCGCCGGCCGCTGCGCGTCGCGGTCATCGGTTCGGGTTTCGAGGCGCGCGGCGCGCTCGACTGCCTGAAAGCGATGCGCACGCTAGAGAGCGTGCACGTCTTCAGTCCGAATCCGTTGAGCCGTGAGCGCTTTGCGCAGTCTTTCGCCGGCACGCTCGACGTCCTCCCGGCCGACACGCCGCAATCCGCCGTGAGCGGAGCCGACGTCGTCATCTGCGCGGCACGCAGCCGCGACGAGTCACCCGTTCTGCGCGGCGCCTGGCTCGCCTCAGGGGCAACGGTCGTGTCGCTCGGCTCCACCTTGCCCGAGCAGCGCGAGGTGGACGAGGAAACAATAGCTCGCGCCGCGTGCGTCGTCGCCGATGTGCCCGACGAAGTCGCCCACGATACCGGCGACGGGATCGCCGCCACGCGCGCGGGTCTCACGCTCGACGCGAAGCTGGTCTCGCTCGCCGCCCTCGTCTCGGGTGAAACGACGCCGCGGCGATTGGAAACCGACATCGTGCTCTACAAGTCGGTCGGCTCCGCGCTTCAGGACGTCGTCATTGCGGAGATGCTGTTCGCACTCGCCAAAGCGAGGGGCTATGGCACCCCGTTGCCCGCGAGCATCGTGCCCGTCGCCAAATAACTTTCACATCGATCAAGGATCCATTCTCATGGCTACATACAGGAAGACCGATGCCCACGCGTGGGCCAGGGAACATCTGACGGGTTGCTCGGCTGTCACGATTCCGAGCTACAGCGCGGACCTGAAGCGGCTCAATGAAGGCGGCATCCGCCACGACATCGAACTGGCGATCAAATTTGGCTTCCGCTACACGCTGTTGTGCAGCGAAGTCGCGATCACGCCCGAGGAAAACGCACAGTTCACCGCCTGGGCACGCGAGACGGCGGGCAACCGGCTCGGCCTGTTCTTTCATGCGGCGTTCGGCACGCTTGCCGAGAATATCGAAGCGGTGAAGCTGGCGGAGAAAGCCGGCGCGGACATCGTCCTGCTGTCGTACCCGCCGCAGTTCTGGCCGACGACGGAGCAGGAAATCTACGATTACACGAAGACCTTCTGCGATGCGACGGATCTGGCGGTGATGCTGTTCCCGATACCGCTGTGGGGTTTCGAGCGCGTTCACCCGGCGGGCATGCAGGTGGAGCTGGTGCGCCGTCTTCTGAACGACTGCCCCAACATCGTCGCCATCAAGTCGGAGCAGGGTTTCCCGTTGCCGGCCGGCATCTGCGAGATGTATCACCACTTCCGCGACGACGTGGTGATCAGTTGTCCGATCGAAGGCGATGCTATTCCGCTGATGAGCCTGATGAAACTCCAGTTCTCCGGCACCAGCAATACCGCGTGGATGGGCGACTACTATCCGAAGGCCTTCGAAATGGCGCGCAGCGGTCGATGGGAAGAAGCCATGGCGCTGTACTGGAGCGTCAACCCGGCGCGCAATGCCAACGGCGCTGCAGCGCAAAGCTATGCAGGCGGTACGGGCGTGCTCAACCGCACCATGTGGAAGTATCAGGACTGGCTGGCCGGCTTCAACGGCGGCCCGCTGCGCGCGCCGGCGATGCGCGTGCCCGACCGCCTGATGAAGACCTTGCGCCAGGGCCTGGCAGCCTCGGGGCTGCCCGTCACCTCGGACCCGGATTCAGCATTCATCACGGGCCGCTTCCCCTGCTAAGGAATACGTCGATAAAACATCTGCTGAAGGACGCAGCGCTGTGGCGCGAATCCGCTTTCGTCGCTGGCGAATGGATGGGCGAGACGCCGCACGGCCGGTACGCGGTGAGCAACCCGGCTGACCGCTCGGTGCTTGTCGAACTGCCGCGTTGCCAGGAGGCCGAGGTGCGGCGCGCAATCGACGCTGCACAGGAAGCCTTTGTCTCATGGCGCCGCACCACCGCGAAGCATCGCGGCGAAGTGCTGCGCCGCTGGTATGAATTGATGGTGGAACATCGCGACGACCTCGCCACGCTGATCACACTGGAGGAAGGCAAGCCTTTGGCCGAAGCGCGCAGCGAGGTGGACTACGCCGCATCGTTCCTGCGCTGGTTCGCCGAGGAGGCGACACGCGTGCGCGGCGAGGTGATTCCGGGCGTGAAGGAGACGCAGCGCATTGTCGCGCTGCGCGAACCGATCGGCGTATGCGCCGCCATCACGCCGTGGAATTTTCCGGCCGCGATGATCACGCGCAAGGCCGGCCCAGCGCTTGCCGCCGGTTGCACGTTGGTGGTCAAGCCTGCTAGCCAGACACCCATGACCGCGCTCGCGCTCGCCGAATTGGCGCAACGCGCCGGCGTTCCGCCTGGCGCCTTCAGCGTGATCACCGGCAACGATACGCGTGCGATCGGCGGCGAACTGACGGCGAACCCGATCGTGCGCAAGCTGACGTTCACCGGTTCGACCGAAGTGGGCCGCGTGCTGCTTGCGCAGTCGGCCCAGACCGTGAAGAAGTGTTCGATGGAGCTGGGCGGCAACGCCCCCTTCATTATCTTCGACGATGCCGACCTCGATGCCGCCGCCGACGGCGTGGTCGCGGCGAAGTTCCGCAACACGGGCCAGGCCTGCATCAGTGCGAATCGCGTGCTGGTGCAGGCCGGCATTTACGACGCATTGGCCGGGCGCATCGTCGAGCGCGTTGCGCGCCTGCGCGCGGGCAACGGTCTCGCGCCCGATGTGCAGCTCGGTCCGCTGATCGACGACGCGGCCGTGCTGAAAGTCGAAGAGCACGTAGCCGACGCACTGGGCAAAGGCGCCCGGCTGCTGCACGGGGGTAAGCGGCACCTCCTCGGTGGCGGCTTCTTCGAGCCCACTGTGCTCGCGGACGTCACGCCCGCGATGCTGATTGCGCGCGAGGAGACGTTTGGTCCGGTGGCGCCGCTGTTGCGCTTCGATACGGATGACGATGCCATTGCGATGGCTAACGACACCGAATACGGCCTCGCCGCCTACCTGTATAGCCGCGACGCCGCGCGTATCTGGCGCAACGCCGCACGCATCGAAGCGGGGATGGTCGGCATCAACTGCGGCCTGATTTCGAACGAGGTCGCACCGTTTGGCGGTGTGAAGCAAAGCGGTCTTGGGCGGGAGGGTTCGCATCTCGGCATCGATGAGTTCCTCGAGGTCAAGTATCTTTGCTGGGACGGGCTCGACGTATCGTGATCCAGACGCTGCGTGAGACTTCTACAGGAGACCTGTGATGATCAAGATGGCGGCTGCAGTCTGCCGTCGGCCCGGCATGACACACGCCGAGTATGTGGCGTATGTGCAGCACGTGCACGGCGCGATCTCGAACGAAAACCCCGTGACGCTTCGGCCCTACGTGCAGAACCATGTTTTCGATGCCGCCTTCGGATCGGCCGCCGAGCACGCGCATTCAATGGCCGTCGCGCGTGACTCGATTACCGAGCTTTACTGGGACAGTCCCGAGCACATGGGCATCACCTTTGCGCATGAGCACGTGCGCGCGAAAGTCGGCCCCGACGCCGCGAATTTCGCCGACACGAGCTTGTCGCTGAGTCTCGTAGCGGTGGAGGCCGAGCAACCGGTCGCCCAGCCGTCCCGGGCCTGCGGCGCAAAGGTGCTGCATTACCTGCGTGCGGCCGAGGGGCTGGCGCTGCCGGAATTCTTCGAGCGCTGCGCGGCGGCGCATCAACGCGCACTGGACACCGAGCCGGTTGCCGCGGCTGCGCTGCGCCGGTGCGTGCACAACCGGCAGGTTCCTGACTTCAATGCAATGCTGGCGTATTTCAGCGCGAAGGACGTGCCTATTTACGAAGGCGTGGCCAGCCTCTGGTTCGACGACGTCTCGTCCCTCGCCTGCTCGTGCGAAAAGCGCGTCGCGCGTGACATGCAGGCTCAACGTCCCCTGTACTGCGCCTCGCTGGCTGCCGCCGGACCCGCAGGCGCCGTCTTACTCGCCGCCTGCGCGCGCGCGGCGCCGCCCGGACTATCCTCTGCCGGACCCGCTGCGCCCGACGCCAGGTAAGCCGGCGCCGCCTTCTCACGCTGCTTCTGCCCCGCCGGCGGTGCGCTCGGCGCCGCGCGCATGTCGGCGAGCATCTGCGCACATGGCAGCGGCTTGTTGTTGCTCGGCGCGATCAGTGGAATCAGCGCCGCGAACGGATTAACCAGCCCGAGCCCCACCACCGCCCCGCCACGCACGGCCAGCGCGGCGGCATTCACACCGACGTGCGGGTTCTTGAAGGTCCCCTTCACATACAGCGGCGAGCGCAGCGAAATCACCCGAAGGCCCTTGGTATGCGGATGAATCCCGAGATCCATCTGCTCGGTCTGCAAATCGATGTGACCATCCATATTGATCACGGCATCGTCGGTATCGAGGGCGAACACGCGCGATTCGAGCACGCCGTTCGTCACCACAAAGTCCACCGCCGCGCAGTTGATCTTCACATCGCGCTTGCCGAAGAGCTTCTCGTAGACGACGTTCAACACGTTCAGCCCTGCCGCTTCCATGTAGAGACGGCTAACCGTGCCATCGGTGATCAGCGCCCTCACTTCCCCATTCGACGTCGCCGCCAGCGCCGCGGGCGAATTGCCCGTTGCCGACAACGCCGCGTCGCCATTCACCTCGCCGAGCGCCGACTGCATCGTCTTCACGGTCGGGAAAAGTTGCTTGAGCTTCAGGTGCCGCGCCTGCGTCGCAAAGCGTCCCTTGAGCGGCGTCGTGCTGCTATCGAGGTAAATGTTCGATGCCAGCGTGCCGCCCGCCACGCCGAACTTTAACGGCTCGAACGTCAGCACGCCGTCCGTCATGATCACGTGGGTGTAGAGATGGGTGATCGGCAGAGCCGGGTCCTTGATGATGCGGCGGCCGGTGAACTTCACGTCGGCATCGACGGCCTTCCAGCGATCCGTCTTGAATTGCTCGACCGGCAACGCCTTGTTCGACGGCTGCCGGCTTGGCTCGCCGCGCTTCGCCTTGCTCGCGTTGGTGTCGGCGCCGATGATCGGAGCGAGATCGGAAAATTGCAGCAGATTGGACACGAGTTCACCCGACACCATCGGCCGCGGCTTCTCACCCACGTAAACCGTCGAGCCGTTCACGTCGCTGCCGCCGACGCGGCCCGTGAAGTTCTCATATCTGAAGACGTTGCCGTCTTCGTTGAACTGGCCGACGAGCCGCCCTTCAGTCGCGTACGGCGGCGTTTCGGGCAATGGCACGCCCGCGATCGGATAGAGATGCGCCATGCTGACGCCCTGCAGCCACAGTTTCAGGTCGAGCGCGGCGAGGTGCGCCGGGGCGGTCACGGTACCGGCCAGCGCGATATGCGTATCGCCGATCTTCACATCAGCCTGCACGGGGAACGGCCGCGTCGTGTCCTGCAGCGCGAGCACGCCTCCCACCTTGCCGCTGCCCGACACAGCCGTCTTCTTGTAGGTGCCCCTGAGCGTCCAGCCGAGACCATAAGACGGCACTGAAGGCTTCGACTTCTGCTGACTGGTCGTGCCGGTATTCGCCGACGTGCTCGCCGGACTCGCCGGCCCGCTGCTCGCGGCGGCGGCAGAGGATGCCGCCGATGCCGCTGACGCTTCGACCTGCCTGGTTTCGACCTGCTTGTGGAGTTGGGTCGCGCCGCTCTTGCCGACCACCTGCGCCGACGATTCGCGCGACGCCTGCTCCTGCTGCTTCATGACGTCACCGATCGGCACGGGTTGGCCAAGCGTATCGACGACGACCTGCATGTCGGCCTGGGTGAGCTGGTCGGCGTACGCGACGTGACCCGTCGCAAACGCGATGTCGTGCAGGGTGAGATGCCACGTAGACGGCTCGGCCGGTTGGTTGAACCTGAACGTCCAGTTGTTGCGGTTATCTTCGAGGCGTTCGAGATCGATCGACGGGTTGACCAGGTTGATCGTCGGAATCACGATGTCGCGCGCCAGCAGCGGGAGGACCTCAACCTGAAAATCGATCTCGTCGAGGGTGGCGAATTGCGGCTGTTTGGCCCAGTCCGGATTCGCGATCGTGATGTGCTGAGCGGAAAAGCGTGGCCACGGCACCCAGCGCCGCCAGCCGGTCTCGCTCGGCGGACGCTGCCAGCCAACCTTCAGGTCGCCGGTGATGTGAAACTGCCGTCCGATTGCCTGCGTGACCTTGTCGTCGATCCACGGCCGTGCGCGGTTCCAGTCAAAAGTCAGGAGAAAGACGACGAGTGCCGCAATCATTACCGCCAGCACGGCAATGATCCATGCAGCAATTTTTCCGATTGGCAAGCGCTGCGCCATGACGGCCCCATCATTTTCCCTTTTGTGCTTTGAGCAGCACGTAGTATGCCAGGCGGCCGCAAGTGCCCGGCCAGCCGGTTTCCTCAGGATATCTGGTGGACGCGCCGGCGCAAGCAGCCAAGGAGTGGGACAGGCCATCACTGCGCTGACCGGCGTCGACTGGAGCATGTGAACCGCATCGCCAACGCGGTGCGGTTCACGTGGGCGCCGCTACTCCTTGTCGCCCCGGGTAGCGAACCAGCGTTCGAGCAGTTTGCCGGCCGCTTCACGTCCGCCAAGCCCGAACGACAGCGCGACGGCTACCGCGATCCCGCCCAGCACCAGCGCGAATGCAAGTTGCACGATTTCATTGGCAATACCCATTGCGCGCAGTCCCATGGCGAACACAAGTCCGAGGATCGCGAATTGAGCGATGCGGGCAAGCAGCACGCTGTGCTCCCGATCGGCCTGCTCGATCACACGCCGCGCAAGACTCGACAGCCAGAAACCGATGATCAGGATCACGCTGCCCATCAGGATGTGTCCGCCGAACTCGATAAAGAGCGTGACCACGTCGCGGACCTGGCCAAAACCCAGGCGATTGGCGGCTTCCACCACGGCAAACAACATCGCGAAGAAAACCACGAGTCGCGAGGCCAGCACCGACGGTTGCAACGGGCCGTACAGAACCTTGTCGAGACCGAGCACCGCCGGCAACCCGTCCACACCTGCCGTCACCAGCAGCTTCTGTACCAGTGCCGCGACGAAGCGTGCGACATAGAAGGTCGCGAGCAGAATGACCACGGCTGCGACGATATCCGGCACGGCGCTGAGGAACTGATCGAGCATATGCGTGGCAGGTCCTGATATCGCATCGATCTTCAGTGCGTCGAGTGCAGAAATCAGCGTCGGCACGAACACGAAGATGTACACCACCGTGCCGACCAGGCTTGACAGCCGCACGGGCGTCGGGCTGTCGACGTCCTGTGTGAGCTTGTCCGCACCGGCCGCCACAAGCAGATTGGTGACAAGGCCGCGCAGGATCCTCGCGAAAATCCAGCCGACAATCCCGATCACGGCGGCCGCGAAGAGATTCGGCACGATCGCAAGCAGCTTGTCGATCATGCTCTGCACGGGCGCGAGCAGGCCGTTCAGATCGAATGCCGCGAGCACGGCCGGAATGAACAACAGGATGACGAGCCAGAAGAGCACATCACCTACATACGCGCTCATCGGACGCATGCCGGCCGTCTCGGACAACTTGCTGTCGAGCTTGCTCGCGCGCAGCGCCCTGTCGGCCACCGCACGCAATAGCGACGCGATCAGCCATGCGACCAGCGCAAGCACGATGCCGCCGATCAGGTTCGGCAGATAGTTGACGATCTTGGTGACAAGGAGCGAAAACGGATTGGAGACCGCATACAGGTTCAGGACATTGAAGACCCCGACTGCGGTCATGAGCAGAACAAGCCAGAACAGGCCGCCGGCAATGACGTTCTCCACCTGCGCGGCCTGCTTCGTGCTGTCGGCAATGCGCTGATTGACCTTGAGCGCAGAGAGCAGCTTGCGGGCACCGGCCCGGGCGATTACGGCAATCAGCCAACCGACGATCAGAATGCCGAGCGCACCGGCGATTTTAGGCAAGAAGCCACTTAGCGCGTTTTCCAGCGAAACGAAAAAACTGGTTAAATCCATTTTTCTCTCCGAAAGCTTTGTGATGCGGTTGTGGAACTGCTTTCTGCTTTCTGCTTTCTGCCTTCGACGACACCGACTGAACCCGCCCTCTCATGTCCTCCTTAATTCTTTGCGTGAATGTTAGTTCATCGGCATGCCAGTACCATGAACGTGCCGGGCCAGAGCAAAGCTGGCGCTGACAAGCTGGATAACGACGGCGTCAAAATTGCGGAGCCCGGCCACAGCCATAAGCGAAAGCGGAAACACCGTGCTGCCTGCAATATGCTATGCGATGTGTGTGTAGAGGCTGCAGCAATATGTTTAAAAGCTGTCAAACGGCGAAAGCCTGGATGAGCGCGACGCACTTCCTGACCAGGACGATTGAGAAGATCAGCACCGAAATGAGCTTGCGCGTACTGGCGTACAACATGAACCGGATTATCAATTTGCCGGGGCCAGCAGCCATGATCAAAGCGATTCAGGATCGAGATCCCTTGACCTTCTTAACCGAGTCGACGAGGCAGGTGAGTCGCGCATTCTGGCATTCCTCACGGGAACAGCGACTGAGAACCGATGGCAGGCTGAAGGCGTCGACGGACAATCCCCGCCCGCTGGTCTGTGATCTTTTCGCTAGTCGAACCGAGCCGGCTATCCCGCTTAACCCTGCGTCTTGTATGCCGTTAGCTCATGTGCCGCGCGCGCTCATCTTCCGTGACCGCCATGCCCACCGTGCCCGCCGAAGAAGCCGAAACCGATGCCAATATCAACGGCCGGCGCCGCATAATAGCCAGGCGCATAGCCGTAGTAGCCAGGCGCATAGCCGTAGTAGCCGGGCGCAGATTGATATACGGGTGCCGGCTCGTAACCGTAGCCATAACCGTATGGCGGAGCGACGACGCAGCCTGCGAGGCCTGCCGCCAGCGCGAAAATACAAAATAGTCTGATCATTATTTCTCTCCTTCCCCCTCTAAATTAGAGAGATATGGGAAGGCATTGGTTCGAGACTAACGGGTCCTTCACCGGCCGCGAACCGCGTATCGAAGTTCGCCAGGTCCGGACGACAGTGGAACACGGGCCACAAAACATCATTGGCGTAGCCGAGGTAGTACGCGTCGCGATCCTCGCGGCTCAGGTCTAGCGTCGCCAGCGTCACGTTGCCGACCGGCTGCACGTGGATTCCGGCTGGTGTTGGCTGTTTCACCGCCCGCCCTGCCGCTCCAGCCAAACCGTACCACTGGTCTGCTGCAGGCTTTCTTTCACTGCCACCTCGCGCGCCCCGCAGCAGGCTTGCGCGGATCGGCAGTCGGGTTGGAAACGACTACGAGACGACGGCTCATGAAACGCCAGCGTTATCGTGCTACGCGGCGCGGACCTGCGGAAAGACCGCCAGATCGCCCACCCATCATGGCTTGCAGCAATCGATTCCGCGTCCTCTCCATGCCCAAACTCAGTATTTTTTGCCGACATGACGCAAGACTTACAGCCGATGCCCCAGGCGGCAAGCGCGCCGCCACGCCACACGTAACGCGCAACCGCGTGGCACGCTTGCTGCTTCACCAAAGGTCCCAGGCTTGGGGAGCGCACGATGGCGCACATGATCTGGAAGGGCGCAATCAGCTTCGGCCTCGTCCACGTCCACGTCCCGGTGCAGCTGTACTCGGCGACGCAGTCGGAGAAAGTCGGCTTCAATCTGCTCGACAAGCGCTCGATCGATCCGATCGGCTACAAACAGATCAACAAGCGTACCGGCAAGGAAGCCTCCCGAAGACCCGAAGAAGGCCGGCATCAGCGCACGCGAACTCGATATGGCGAAGAAGTTGATCGATGACATGAGCGAGGCGTGGGACCCGGCGCAGTATCACGACACGTTCCGCGACGACATCATGGCGCTGGTCGATCGGAAGATTCGCGTGGGCAAGACCGAGGAAATCACCGACGTGGAAGCGCCACACGATTACCCGCGCCCTTTCGACCAGCGATGAGTTCACCGCCATGAACGACGGGCTCGATCTCTACACCCGCAAGCGCCGTTTCGACGAAACGCCGGAACCGTCGGGCGTAACCGCGCGTAAGAAAGCGGGCCGGAAGACGGCTGCGCGTGAATCGAAGCACGGGCTCTCGTATGTGATTCAGGAGCACGACGCGCGCCGTCTGCATTACGACTTCCGGCTCGAACTGAACGGCACGTTGTTATCCTGGGCAGTACCCAAAGGGCCGAGCCTCGACCCGTCGGTGAAACGGCTCGCCGTGCATGTCGAAGATCATCCGGTCGAATACGGCTCGTTCGAAGGCGAGATTCCGCCCGGCAACTATGGCGCGGGCACAGTGATCGTGTGGGATCGCGGCACGTGGGAGCCGGTTGGCGGCGCGGCGCAAGCGGCCAGATCCTATCAAGCCGGCAAGCTCAAGTTCAATCTCTTCGGCGAGAAACTGCATGGCGACTGGACGCTGGTGCGCACTCATATGCGTGCCAGCGGCGATAAAGAGCAGTGGCTGTTGATCAAGGAACGCGACGACGAAGCACGTGACGAAAGCGAGTACGACATTCTGAAGAAGCGGCCGGGCAGCGTGCTCGATGGGAGTGCGTCGGCGGGCAACGGCGCTAAGATCTCTCACGCCGCAGCAAAGAAAGCGGCAAGCAAGACAGCAGCGAGCGCAAAGACCGCCGGCACGAAGGGTGCGAAGACTGCTTCATCGCGCCGCGCCGACCCGAAAAAAACCGATATCGTCGCGACGCGCAGCACGCAATCGCTGCGCGAACTGGCAGCGGCGCCATCGATCGAAGGCGCGGTCAAACGCGCGTTGCCCGCCACGTTCAAACCTCAACTGGCGACGCTCGTCGATGCTGCGCCGCCCGGCGACGACTGGTCGTACGAAATCAAGTTCGACGGCTACCGCGTGCTGACGCGCATCGACCGGCAGGCGAAGGGCAAGGCGGTCAAGGTGTTCACGCGCGCGGGCAACGACGGGACCACGAAATTCAGCAAACACGTCAAGGCGTTCGAACAACTCGACATCGAGCGCGCGTGGCTCGACGGCGAGGCGGTGGTGCTCGATGAACCCGGCGTGCCGGATTTTCAGGCGCTGCAAAACGCGTTCGATTCCAGGCGCCCGCAGGACATCGTCATCTATCTGTTCGACGTTCCCTTCCTGAACGGCTACGATTTGCGCGGCGTGCCGCTCGAGCAACGCCGCGCGATCCTGCTCGCGTTGATGGAAGACGTCGACGACAGCGTGCTGCGCTTCTCGAACGACTTCGGCTACACCGCCGACGATCTGCTGAAGCGCGCCTGCGACGCGGGGCTCGAAGGCATCATCGGCAAGCGGCGCGACAGCGGCTATAGCTCCGGGCGCACGTCCGCGTGGATCAAATTGAAGTGCCGGCGGCGTCAGGAGTTTGTGATCGGCGGCTATTCGGAACCGTCGGGCCGCCGCGCCGCGTGAGCGCAGTCGCACGCCGGTTCATTGGGTCAAGCCGGAACTCGCCTGCGAATGCAATTTCGCCGAATGGACCAGCGAGCGCCTCGTGCGGCAGGCGTCGTTCGTCGGCCTGCGCAGCGACAAACCCGCGCAGCAGATCGTCAAGGAAGCACCCCGCAAAGGAGCCGACGTGCATCAGCAAACCGATATCGCGCCGAAGAAACGCGTGGCCAAGAAAATCGCGGCTAATGCCGCAGCCGAACCCGCAGCAAAAAGCGCAAGCAAAGCACCCGCGACGAAATCGAAAACCGCCGCGGTGGCTTCCGAAGTCGCCGGCGTGCGCGTGTCCCATCCCGGCCGCGTAATCGACAAGAGCACCGGCGCGCGCAAGATCGATCTCGTGCGGTACCACGAATCGGTCGCCAACTGGATGCTGCCGCATCTGCAGGACCGGCCCGTGTCGCTGGTGCGAGCGCCCGAAGACATCGGCGGCGAGCTGTTCTTTCAGAGGCACAGCCAGAAGCTGTCGAATCCAGATGTCACGCAGTATCCCGGACTCGATCCCGGCCATCCGCCGCTGATGACCGTCGATACGCTCAAAGCGTTGATCGGCGCCGCGCAAATGGGCACGATCGAATTTCATACGTGGAATGCCATGGCGTCAAACCTCGAAAAACCCGATCGCGTGGTGTTCGATCTCGACCCGGACGCGTCGCTCGGCTGGGACCGGATGATCGAGGCGGCGCAACTGACGCGGTCGCTGCTCGACGAGCTCGGCCTCAAGTCGTTCTGCAAGACAAGCGGCGGCAAGGGGCTGCATGTGGTCGTGCCGCTCGCCAAACAGGTCGGCTGGGATGAAGTGAAGGACTTTTCGATGGCCGTCGCGCAGCACATGGCGGCGACGCTGCCCAAATACTTCAGCGCGAAGATGGGTGCACAAAATCGCAAGCAGAAAATCTTTGTCGATTATTTGCGCAACAACCGCGGCTCGAGCACGGTCGCCGCTTTCTCGGCGCGCGCCCGGCCAGGTCTGGGCGTCTCGGTGCCGCTCGCGTGGGACGAAGTCCCCGCGACGACGGGCGGCGACCAATGGAACATCGAGAACCTGCACGAGCGGCTCGCGGACCTCAAGCGCGACCCGTGGGCGGACTATGTGAAGACGCGTCAGCGCATTACAGCCACGATGCGGAAACGTCTGGATGGAGCGGACTGACCGGTGTCGAGCCAGCCCCGTCGAAGACGTGACTTGTGGCGCCCGTTAGAGCGCCAGCCGCTTACTGCCGATCGATTTCGACTCATGCCGATTAACGCCTGGTCGCGGCATGCTGATCGCGCAGATCGCGCACACTGTCATGGTTTTGCAGCACGCCCAGATACTGACGCTCGAGGATGCTACGCACGTCCAGTGGCAAATCCTTTTCGAGCGCATCGTGATAGCGTTTCTTCGCCACGTCCTCGCTTTTTTCGCGTTCGGCAAGGATTTCATGGTCGCTGCGATTCGTCACCACCGACTTCACGTCGACCCAGCCACGATGCAATGCGCCGCTCATGCTGCCGCCGGTTTCGGGTTTGCCGCCCAGACCCTGGACTACATCCTGCAACTCACGCGCACCGCGCATGCAGTCTTCCGCCCGCGATAGAAACATCGTCTTCAGTTGCGCGTCATGCGCATCCTCGGCATGCGGTGGCACGCGCCGGGACTATGCCGTGGTGCCGCGATCGGGGTCCATGCCTTCCACTCTGAACAGTCCGCTATGTAGCACTACGCCTTTGCCGCCGTTCTGGTCGAGCGCTTCCGCGCAAACCGAACGGATACGATTGCGGCCGTTGTCGAAAGCAGCCATCAAGGCGGATTCCAGCGCGGAATGCGCGCCGAAATGATCTTCCAGCGCCTCGGCGGTAATTGCGCATTCAACCGGCTCGCCGTCGACGCGCGCCGTAAAGCGCACTGTCAGATTCGCGCCGTCGAAGACTGGATGGTCGTCGGGAAAAGTGACGTGCATAAGGGAATCCTCATAGGCTGGCCGCTGCAGAATCGCACTCGTGACGAACCCTTCCCGCCCCGGATACATGCGGCACAGCGTTTCAGATCGCATGCGTGCGCCTCATTCGTCACATGGCGAGCGCACCGTCGCACCAGCGGCGGCCAGCGCGCTGGCCGTCTCAAGCTTCTTCTTCGAACGCTGCCATCACCAGCCACAGGTCACGCTCGCCGTCGCAAATCTCAGCGGCGAGCGCGTAGGGATCGCCCGGTCCGCACACGCGCTCGAGCGCCCGATGCGCGCCTTCGCCGTTGTTGAACACACGTCCCGACAGAGGACGCACTTCCTGTTTTCCCTCGAACATCCGCTGGTTCCAGCGATACACGAGCGGCTGCGATTTCCAGTCGCGGAAGCATTCTCTGACGTGCGTGAAATCGCCGCCGCAGATATTCATCTGGTAATGGATTCTTGAGGCCATGATTGCATCTCCCGCGATGCAAGCGCATGCGTTCATTTCCACCCTTAGGAGAAGCGAGCCGCATGCATCGATTGCATCGATACAGCCGGAGCAGTATGTCCGCGCTTGTCCACCTCCCCAACTTGCCGGCATTGCTGCTCCGGCGTCTGCCTGGTCATAAGGCGCTAACCCAGACCGCCTTACTGCAAATCGGCGTCGCACCGACGTCATTGGCTGGCGCCCGACGCCGCGGCTGCCGCGGCCGGCATGCTCGCCTTATCGGCGGCGGCCGTCGCGCGGCTGCTCGTGTCAGCGGTGCTGCCGGTGGCCGCGTGCCCGTCCATCACGCCGCTGCTGCCCAGCGCTGCACTGGCGCTGTCGCTCGTGGAGCGCTTGCAGCCGGTAGGTGCCGTCAACATTACGAGCGCTGCCACCATAAGCAGTTGTTTGCCCGTGCTTTGATTAGTTAGCGGGTACATCACCCCTCCTTCATCGAAGTCTCCTTCGGTGAATGCGGCACTCGCCGCTTGCAGCGAAACTGTTGCCTGCTGTCACTCATGATCCAGCAAGGTCTGTGCCCTCTAGGCGCACGCTCGCAGAAAACGCGGCAATGCCGGGCGTGTAGAACATTGGTACGCGGTATGCGTCGTCTTCGTGCATCTGGTCTTTATGGAGAACACGATGCAAACCGTTCATCAGTTCTCCTCGTCTATTCATACGAAAGAATTGCAAACCCGCCGGCATCCTTTACGCGCGCCGCGCTGCAGCGCATCGAATTTCGTTGCCAGTTGATCGCTGCCAGCGGCTGTGCGACCAATGGAACGCCCGTTTCTGCGACACCGTACTGGGGACGCGACCCGTTCGACCGGCGCGACGATCTGGGCGCCGGTGAGATTCCGGCGGACTCCTGGGATGCACCGGAGGCCGGCGGCCTGAAGCTGTAATCCGGACGCTGTTGCGGGCCGGTCCGGACAGCTTCAGGCTCGGGCCTTGCCGTAATGTGCCGGCATGCCGCCAACGCGGGTATCCGGTGCGTTTCACTTTGAGCACGCATTGAGCACAGAGGCAACGCGAAGTAGTCGCCAAACCGACTTCATACGAGGCAAAGCCATGGCCACCAGCAAAACCACCGGCAAATCAAAACGCCCAGTCGCGCGCGGTAAGGGGGGACGCCCGCCACGCCAGCGGCATGCACAAGCACACGCGGCCCATCTCGCGAAGACCGCCAAAAGCAGCGCCACGAAGCGCGGACAGAAATGGTCGCATCACGTGATGGAAACCAGTGACGCGATGGATATCGAGCCCAACATTTTCAAAACCGGCAGCGCGCAGTCGATCGCGGAGTCGCTCAAACGTTCATCGACACAGAGCCGCCGCCGCAAGGGCACGCCGTTCCAGTCGGCGATGTCGATGCTCAATTTCTATATCAATCGCGCGGGCAGAAATCTGCCGAAGGCGCGCCGCGATACGTTGCAACAGGCCAAGCGCAAATTACGCGAAGCGTTCGGACGCGCGCCTTGAAGCGCCAGCGCGCGTACCATCGGCCCGATAGCGTCCGATGATGCCATGCGCGCAGGCGCGGCTGGGCATCGCGTCCGAATGCGCGTTTTTTTCCGGTAACGCGTGCAATGGTCGCGCGCCAGCCTCAAGCGGATGCTCATGCACGAAGAAACACTCTGGTTTCTCATCGTCGGCGCAGTGCTGGTCTTTATGGGCATCGCGACGACAACCTTGCGGCGGCTGCCCTGTAGCGCCGCGATGTTCTATCTGGCCATCGGCTACGCGCTCGGGCCGCCGGGCATCGACCTGCTGCGCCTCGATATCGCCGTCGACGCGCACCTTCTGCGCACCATCACCGAAATCGCGCTGCTGGTGTCGCTGTTTGCGATCGGCCTGCGCCTGCGGCTCGGCGTGCTCGAGAAACTCTGGACCGTACCGCTGCGACTCGGCTTCCTCGCCATGCTGGCGACGATTCCGCTACTGACTCTCTTCGGCGTCTACGTGTTGCATCTGCGCTGGGGTCCGTCTTTGCTGCTCGCGGCAATCCTCGCCCCCACCGATCCGGTGCTGGCCCACGACGTCCAGGTGCACAATCCCGGCGACCACGACCTGCTGCGCTTCGCGCTGTCCGGCGAAGGCGGTCTGAACGACGGCATCGCACTGCCTTTCGCGATGCTCGGCCTCGCGCTATGCGCGGCGCCTGCTGCCCAAGCCGGCGACATGCTGACTGTGAAACTCGCGGGCAGCATGGTGGGGGGCGTAGCTGGCGCGATCGCAATCGGCGGCCTGCTCGGCTGGGCCACGACCCACGCGGTTGCATGGTTGCGCATGCGCCATGCTCAGGCGTTCGGCCTCGAGGGATTTTTCGCGCTCGGCTTGATCGAGCTCTCGTACGGCGCCGCGCAACTCGCACAGACGTATGGGTTTTTGGCGGTGTTCGCGGCGGGCGTCGCGATGCGCCGCGTCGAGCATCGCGCGAGCGGCGGTATGTCGGCCCGCAAGGCGATCGGCACCGTCGATTCCGAAGATGTCGAAGCAACCGCGGCGAATCCGAGCAAAGCGCATGCGTATATGACGGAGTCGGTGCTCGGCTTCACGATCGAACTCGAGCGCATCGCCGAAGTCGCAGTGATGGCGATGGTCGGCAATGTGCTCGCGAATCTGCAAGTGCCGCTGTTCACATGGCAAACAGTCGCGCTAACCGTCGCGCTGTTCGTGCTGGTGCGGCCCGTGTCGGTGGAGTTGTCGCTATTGGGGTCGAGCGCGACGCCAACCCAGCGGCGGCTGATGAGCTGGTTCGGAATTCGCGGCATCGGTTCGTTTTACTATCTTGCGTACGCACTCGAATGTGGCGCTGCTGCCGACGTGACGCCCTTAGTGCCGCTTGCATTGGCCGTTGTCGGGGCTTCGGTGGTGATCCATGGCGTCTCGGCCACGCCGTTGATGAACTGGTATCGCCGGCTGCGCAGCAGCGAAAATTAGCTGCTCATGGCCGCGCCGGTGATCCTCTACTCTATCTGCTCGATTGGCCGCAAGCGCCGTACCTGTTGCCGCAAGCTGGCTCTACGCGCTTTGCGCTGCGATTCGGGCAATCGAATGCGCGAAAAACCGGTGAATGAAATTCGACGTCAACTGCAGTCCGGGCACCAAGAATGCTTGCGCTATCCAGATCACGTGAAGAAGCATATGTACGCGGCGAGTGGACTCTGCGGCTCGTGGAAGATCTACATGCCTCACGGCAAGCTTTGCAAAAAGAGCGCGTCGCGGGTAAGAACGCGCAGAGGCAAGGGACAACCTCAAAGGAAAACCGCATGCGCCTATCGATTCTGATCAATTGTTCCGATCCGACCGTCAGCCACGACTACGCCGTGTTGTGGCTCGATATCGTCGAGCAAGCGTGGTCGCGGCAGCTTTGCAACGGAATCGACCTACCTCCGTCCGGCGAGATACACGACACGGGCGGTCTCACCCTGCTTTGTGCACCCGGCTCGGAGACGCCGCTGTGCACGCTGCGCGGTCTGCATATGGACCGCTATCGGTGCACGTCCGTTGCCGAGGGCGCAGCGACATGGCAATCGGCCACCCGGCGCATGCCGGTCGAAGGCTGTTGGCACCTGCAGGCGGTGGACCGGCAACCGCCGGGTTCAAGAGTACTGGCCTCAGCGCCGCCAGACAGCCGCTCCGGCGGCAAACGGTCCGGTTTCCGACCCCGTCAATGAGCGCCTGCAGCATCAGCGCTGCTGTGCCACTTGTCGACGGCGGATCGCTAGCGGGAAATTTAGGCTCGACGGCCTTATCGATTTGCTTCATTAGAGGCGGCACAACGGATGCTTGTTCAACCGGTATGAGGAAGTTCAAAGGAGTCCGGCATGAACACGATCGAAGGCACAAAGAACTCGCTCGAATGTACCCTTGGAATTGCGGCATTGGTGGCGTTCGAGTGCGCGCTTGCGATAGCGATACTGATCTCACTCGGCATACAGCCGGCTTAGGCACGGCAGACACATCAGACACAGCAGCTGCCGCCAACACAACAGCTGCAATCGGAGCAGCCGCAGTCGCCGCAACGGAACAGCACAACGATCCGCAAGGCGCAAAAGGCCGAGCTGAAGAAACTGGAGCAGAACGGTTATAGGCCTGCCGCCGATGATCCGCATTATTCGGACGACATCCAGTATGCAGAGAAAAAAGCATTGGCGGCAATCCGACGGGCACACCGTCGGCTGTGCTCGATAACGCTCGGCGACGCGCACAGGATTCCTCAACGGCGCGAGCCATGACCTGACCAGTCCCGCTGTAGCGCAATGGGAGCGCCGCGCAAGAGAGCGTTGGCCGTCCATGTGCGCTCAATGTCAGCTTCGCGAGCGTCGTGCACACCGCCCGTGCGCAGCTTGCCCACAACGGCCGCGCGACACCGGCAGCGTCATTCTTATTTCATGTGCCGATGGAATCGCCGCCTTTCACGGACGAGACTAATCATGCTACGGAACTGCCGCCGGCTTCGCGTGCTGACATGGCACGTGCACGGCAACTACCTCTACTACCTCACTCAGACGCCGTTCGACTTTTACCTGGTCACGAAACCCGATCATCCGACCGGCTACGCGGGCAAGGTCGGCTTGCTGCCGTGGGACGACAACGTGCACGAAGTGAATGCCGACGACGTCGCGTCGCGCGAATTCGACGTGATTCTCTATCAGCAGAGGAGCCACTGGGAGCGGGACCGCGAGACGCTGTTGTCGCCCGCGCAGCGCCGGTTGCCACGCGTCCACCTCGAGCACGATCCCCCGCAGGAGAGTCCATTCGGGCAGTGGCACTGGGTGGACGATCCGGACACGCTGCTTGTCCATGTCACGCATTTCAATCAGCTGATGTGGGACAACGGCATCACGCCGACGCGGGTGATCGAGCATGGCGTCATGGTCCCCGAAGGTGTGCGCTACAGCGGTGAGCTGGAGCGAGGGATCGTCGTCGTCAATCACCTCGCGCAGCGTGGGCGCCCCCTGGGCGCGGATATTTTTTCCCAGGTCCGCTGCCAGGTGCCGCTTGATCTCGTCGGCATGGACGCGCAGAGTCTCGGCGGCATTGGCGAAATCGGCAATCCCGATCTCGCTGCGTTTTGTGCTCGCTATCGCTTCTTCTTCAATCCAATCCGCTGGAGCAGCCCTGGCCTCGCGGTCATCGAGGCGATGACGATCGGCATGCCGGTCATCGGGCTGGCGACGGCCGAACTCGCTACCGTGATCCACAATGGCGAAAACGGTTTCGTGCATACCGACATCAAGATGCTCGTCGACGCTATGGTCGGTCTGCTGCGCGATCCGGCCGAGGCGCGGCGCCTCGGCGACGGCGCGCGCCGCACGGCGCTCGAGCGTTTTCATATCGACCGTTTCGTGCAGGAGTGGCACGACGCGCTGCTACAGGTCACAGCATGACGCCACGTGCATCCCGCCGGCCGCTGTATCGAAACGCACGCTTCAATCGATGGCTGTCGAAATCGGCTTGCGGGCGGTTTCGGGTCAGTGGAGATGTCCCCCGAACAGCCCGAGCAACCCGATGATAATCAGGTAGATCGCCACGATGTAGTTCAACAGGCGAGGCACCACGAGAATCAGGATGCCGGCGATCAGCGAAACCAGCGGGCCCGCGCTTGTGAGAATGTGCATGGCGCCCTCCGTAAGATTGAAAACGGTCAATAGACTTAAACCTGCCGCGCCTGCATGGCTCGTTACAGCGACTTGAGCCTCGTGACCTTCGTGCCTTCGAGCGTCACGCCCGCCATCAACCCGCTGTTCGTGAGCACGAACGCTTCGACGGGCGCAGTCGCGGTGGTGGTGTCGACATTGCCGTTCGCGCCGACTTTCAGTACCGCCACTGATGCATCGCCGCCCGCTGACCAACCTTCGCTATTACGGAATCGATCGAGCGCCTCCTGGGTCATGAACAGGAAAATGATGGCTTTGGACTGCGCGCCGATCTGCAGCCCGATCGAAGCAGTCGTAGTGCTGTAGTACCCGACCGTGCTGCCGCCGACCCGCAGCGAGCCTTCACCATACTGCCCACCGACCCAGAAGCCGGCCGAGATGACAGACGGAAACACCAGTACGCCACGGGCCTTGCCGACCAGTTCACGCGAACCGTTAGCGACCGTATAGAGGCGAGCAAGGGTCGAGTCGACGCCCGCGTCGATGGTGTGACGCTTGTCGGCCTGGTTGCCGCTGGCGCTGGATGTGTCGGTCGTCGTGCAGCCCGAAACCGCGAGGCCAATAGCCAGGATCGATCCCGGCGCACCCCATATGAATGTTCGTCGTAGCATCATTTTCTCCTGGTTGTTCCTGGATGGCTCCTTCACCGTGGTCGTTTCATTTCCCGTGACCTTGCCGACAACTTCCGCAGCTTTGCTTTTCCTTCCTCGATGCGCCCTTTCACCTGATCCTTGTTCATGACAAAGCTCCTTGAACGAGAATGGGTAACCGAGCGAGTTCGCTGTCGCGAATCACTCGCTCGTATCAAAAACACGCGGCAACGACCTTCGCGCGCAGGAGCCCTCCAAAAAGGATTTTTCGCGCTTATATCTGGCCCAGAAGCAGCAACACAAGCACGACGACTAACAGCACGCCTAGCACGCCGCTGGGCATATAGCCCCACGAACGGCTGTGCGGCCAGGTCGGTATGGCGCCGATCAACACGAGCACCAGAACGACGATCAATAGTGTTTCCAGCATGGAACTTCTCCTTCGCGACTTCGCGGCCTGACGAAATTCGTCGCTATCTCGCCAAGTGGGGCGCGCTCAGGATTCGGATTTTCAGGCACGATAGCCGCACCGCCCAACCAATTGAATCATCGGCCTGACAGTAGCGGCAATGGCTCAACGGATTGCTGGCGACCGCCGCGCGCAGCCTTTATTCCGCCCCCACCTTCAGATGATTCTTGACGCTCTTGACGCCGGATACGTTCTGCACGACTTCCTCGGCCGCCGACTTGTCGTCGGCGGACGGCACCGAGCCCATCAGCCATACGACGCCCTTGCGCGTCTTCACATGGATATGGGTCGACTTCACGTTCTTCGCACCGAGCAGTTCGGCCTTCACCTTGGTTGTGATCGCGCCGTCATCGATATGCTGGCCGATCGTTTCCGAGCTGGCGGGCGGAGCTGACGCGCTGGTTTGCGCCGTGGCGTTGAGAGCGAATGCAACGCACGCGATACTGCCGGCAGCCTTGAGGAATGGAATCGTCTTCATAATTTCTCCGTCCTGTGATTGATAAGAATTACGGTCTTGTTGCCTTGCGATCGTCGCGGTTGATGCCACCGATGACACGCGTGGGATCGTTGCCGCCACGGTTCCGTCAGACCCGTTATCGACACCGGATTCGAGTGATTGCGCAGCGCCTACTGATGATCCTGCGCAGCGGCACGGGTTCGCGCATACCACGTGTGTCCGCAAGCAGCGTGCCGGATGCGTTTGCTGAGGCAGGGAGATTCGCGCAACGCGTCGTATGGGGCGATGTTCAGCCGAAGATCGGGACAAACTGCCCAGTCCGCCACGCGGCCTCGGGGAGGTCCGGATTTTGCCGGTGACTTGTAAAAAAGACGCGAACGGGTACTCGCAGTCCGCGTGGAGAATAAAGCAAAGCGCGCAGCCGACATTGCGCGAGCAGACGAATAACAAAACGCGACTGCGCTGCACGCGGCGAAGACCGGTGCGAGTTCATGTGCTTTCCCGAGCCACACACCAAGCGCCGCCGTCGCGAGCGCGAAACCTGAGGCGAGCGAAAAAATCAGCCGCGCTGTGCGCCGCGTCACGCTGGATGCGCCCGTTAGATGCGAGCGGAACGCGTACCACGCCTACATTCCAACGATGAAGCACGGGGACAGCCTGAAGCACTACGGCCTGTTCGAGATGATCGGCGAGCAACACTTCTTTCCTACTGTCGGGCAAGCGGTGAACCGCTATCTGGAGTCGCATCCGGTCGGATGGCACGACTGGGAGAATGAGGCGTAGACGTGCCGCGCTACCAAGGCAGCGTGCTATTTATGCTGATGTACACGGGACGGCGTTGTCGCATTATTGACCTTTCCGTAAATCATGACATTAGCTGGATTAGCCTGGACCGGACCTGACAGGTAGTCGGGAAAGCGAATTAACGAAGGCGATTCAGTGAGGAATCAGTTTCTCCCTGGCGCCTACTTGCTCGTTCCGGGCGTGACGGATATCGCAACCGCTTCGGTATGCACAATCTCAACCTGATCACCCTGGCGAATGTTCTTCAGTTGCTCGGGGTTCACCAACACATCCATCGTGCCCTGCGGCTCCTTTATTGTGACGTGTTTCCCCTTTGCATCAATGGCAACGACATCGCCCACTACCGTCACCTCGCGACTGATTGTGCCGCCCGGTTCGGTCCCGGACGCGGCCGGATGCAAGGTCTGCCGCTCCGTGGCAGACCGCGGGCCGCTTGTTTTTCTAAGACTCAGCGACCTCGCCTCCCGGTACTCGGTGGTGACCACATCGCCAACCTTGAGCTGATCAAAGTTGCGCACTTCCTCGCCCGCCTCAAGTTCTTCGACCCGGCCGTGCTTGTCCTTGAGCGTGACGGTCCGGGTAGCGGGATTAATGGCGACGACCGTGGCAATGACCGTTGCCGTTCCTGTCACGGTGGTCTTGTCTGTTTCTTTTTTGACCTCCACAGACGTCTGTGGCTGGGCAAATGCCGGGCAGGTGATCATGGCGACGGCGGCCGCCACAAGGACATACGGGATCTTCATTGCCGTGCTCCTTGGGATGGCGGTGGGTCAGTACCGCCTAATGCGGAAGTGGCCTCACCATTGGATCAGCTCCGGAAAGATTCAATTGGACTTTCTCTCATATCCCGCTACGGCGCGCATAGGGACATGTCCCTAGCGTGGTAACAATTAAAGCTGTATCCCGTGATCATGTCCATCCTTGAACGGGATTGTCGGATGACGCATGGGAGGTCCTTCCACCTCACGTGTGGCTGTCGACGCCTCCTCGGCCATGACGGCCCCTTGAGATGGCCGATCACGCTACCGTTTTAGAATGTCTCCAAACGAGAATGTCGAATGGTTTAGGTGCCCCGATGCTGACGGTCGTCGCCTGCCACTCCTGGTCGTGGGTAAGCTCGGCCGAAGGCCCTATATGGATGATCGCTCACCATTCCTGGGGAAACGTGGTCAGGGTGTAAGCCCGGCCGTGGAGGAGAAACAATTTGTCGCATTTGTTGCGATTCTCCATTCCCGGAATCACAGACGCACTTCGCTGGACGGTCTATAACGAAACTGTAGGTGGGATGACTTGCTGCTTTACACCAACCCTGAAGTCAGCGAATTCAACCTGGGCAGTATAGGGATTGCGATCTGACGAATCCATGATCTCTTTTCGAATCTCGATTGGTTGGATGTCGGAGGTGACCATGGAGCACCAGTACGGCGGCTGGATCATTGACGCAACTCCGGATTTCTCCCTTGGGAAATTCTTCGCGCATGCGCGGCTAACCCGCAGCTCGCCAGATAGTGATGTAGGCGTTCAAAAGCACATCGAACGCGATCTTGCATGGTTCGACACCGAGGCCGAGGCGATCCACGTTGCGCATCAATGGGCACTTGCCTGGATCGACATGCGCGAAAGCAGTGCCGCCACTACGTAAGCTAATAATGTCCCGGCCGAGACTCGGGCTAAATAAAGCGCCGGATGCATCGTGCTGGACCGGACTAATCGCAGAAGAGAACCGGAATCAGCGATCACCACGGCTGCTTCGGCCCATCCTGTCGGATGGGCCGCTATTCTGCCGCCATCGAGGCGTGATCGTTCAATGCTCGTCGGTCGTGATCGCGCGCTACAGATTGCAGAAAGCGAGCGTGTACGTTTGTGGACTGCGCCCCCTCATGGTGAGCGGCAATCTTTTACGCTGATCTGACAGCGGTCGGGAACGCTTGTTAAGAATGTTTGCCTGCCTTCATATCGGACACGGCTTCTGGCATAAACCGCCGCGTCGCTATTCAGCAATGCATAAGATTCCGTTAAAGGAAAAGCGGCTTAGTTTATTTGCAGTGCTGGAGAAAAACCGAAACGGGTCGGCCGGACGCCTGAACGCTCGGCTTGATCAGAGAGGAGAGCTGCTCGTTTAGCACCCAACTAAAACCAGCCTGGGAAAATAGCGATGAACAAGGAACGAAAGACCGGTCGCATGGACGACATGAAGATTTACCAATCGGCTTACGTGCTGGAATTGGCGAGAGGAAGTTCTTACATCGCCAGCACATTGACACCCGCCACTCTACGAGCCGCCATTGTCGAGGCGTGTCGCGAATTTCGCGAGCAATACGGTGCTGACAAGGTCCATATCTTTCGCGAACTGCTCGCCAGGAGCCTCGAGAAACGGGACAATCGGAAAGCCGCGGCGGTGGTACGGAGTTTTGATCTGCTGTGAAGTGACTGGCGCAGCGAACGCGCAGCTCTACGCGTCAATTTGTGTTTCGGGTCTGTCCGACGCCAGAACAAGGTTTGGACGTGCCGCGATGAGGCGAGGGAGGCTTGCGCGAGATAGCGAGCGAAGCGTTTGCCGCTCCGTTCAGGTACGAATCGTGCTCTGTTTCCAGTATTTGATGGAGGGCAAATGATGAAGCCTAGGCGGTCACGCTCGGCTGGCACGGCGAGCGCTACTGGGACGGCCACCGCTATTGGGAGCACGACGAATGGATGCACCGTCATCCGCATGAGCGCGACCCGCGGCGCGACCGCGAGCACGAGCATCGCGAATACTGACAACCCGCGCTAAGCGATGTCGCGCGCCTGCTTGCCTCGCGCGACAAGTGCGCTCAACTCTCTGATCCTGATCTGAACAAGGGGAAGATAATGATCCGATTGATTGCATGGATGCTGATTGCTGGTACCGCAGTTCTCGCCGGCTGCAACACGATGGCGGGCGCAGGCCAGGACATTTCGAAGGGAGGCCAGGCGATCAAGAATGAGGCACAGGAATCCAAGTAAGGGAACCAGCTGAGCGAGTGCGCCAACGACACGAGGGGCCGAACTCAACAAACCCATTCGCGCCCCATCATCGCAGCAAACGCGGCGCCTCTACAGGCCGCGTTTTCAATTGCGCTCGGTGATTGTCTTACCCTCTCACAACGACGCGCAAGGCGCCGTCCATCTGTTGACCGACAGCGACGCGCTCGCCTCCGCTGAGAAGCTGCCGACCGCAAGGTGCGTTGACTTAGCGCACTGGTCCACGTTGCAGCGAGCAAGCAACGTGCAGAGGGCGTCGAAAACCCGAATGAGCCAGTCGATGCCCCTCTCACGCGTGCACCAGCGGGCCGCGATCGGATGTCGAAATCTGCGCGAGTGGCAGACCTGCTCGCTGCACGGCGGACGCGACCGTAGTTTGCTGCCCAAGATTGGCAGCGCGCCGGTTGCTCTCTTTCGCAACCGGCGCTACGTGAGTCTCGTACACCGTGAACCGTTACGTGTGGCGCTCCCAAAGGACTGGTAAATGGAAACGACCAAGACAGAAGGCGCCCTGCGCGGTGCTGCAGGCGCGGTGCAGGAAACGATCGGCACGCTGACAGGTGACGCCGGCGCGCAGATCGCTGGCTCAGCAAAGGAGCTACGCGGTAAGGCACAGCAACCGAGTGCAGATGCCACCAGCCTCGCGCGCGACAAAGACAAAGATAATGGCCAATCCGCTCGACGCCCTCGCAGGCGCGGCTGCGCTCGGGTTCGTGCTGGGCGCGCTATGGTCATTCAATCGATGCGATTTCCGCGACAACGACATGCGGGGGCGCCAGGCGAAACGGCGAGAGGATCCGCTCGCCATGCCAGGCCCCGTAATCATCGCGTTGCGGAATCGAGAGAATGACGCGCGCCATGGTCGCGAAACCGAGGAAAAAAGCGGCGCGCAATCGCGCATTGCGATTCGTCGTCGCCCATCCTTTTCGGTTCATCATTCAGGTCGTCAAAGCGTTTCGACGAAATCAAGGACTCCTGCTGGCTGGTGCTATTGCGTACTATGCACTGCTTTCGATTGTGCCGTTGCTGATTCTAGTGACTATTGCATTTAGTCACGTCATCGGTCAGCAGTTGCTGCTCGATACGTTGGAACGTTTGCTCAAGTGGCTCGTGCCGGGGCAGTCGAAAGCGATCGTTAGCGAACTGTCTAATTTCCTCACGCATCGTGCGGTGGTGAGCTGGTTTCTCGTCGTCACGATGATCTTCTTTAGTTCGCTTGCGTTCACCGTCCTGGAAAACGCGCTGTCGATCATCTTCGTGCATCGGGTCGCCGTCCGGCGCCGGCACTTCTTGATATCAGCGATCGTGCCTTATTGCTTTAGCCTTTCGCTTGGTGTCGGAGTGCTACTCGTTACACTCGTATCGAGCAGCTTGCAGGCAGTTGGGGCCGATAGCGTGGTGCTGTTCGGGCACAATATGTCGTTGACGGGGGCAACACGCGCCGTCCTTTACCTGTTCGGTTTCGCCGGCGAGATATTGGTTTTAACTGCTGTTTACCTGGTCTTTCCCGCCGGACGTACGACGCTTCGTCACGCATTCATGGGCGCGGTGGCGGCCGCTGTTCTTTGGGAGATCACGCGTCGAGTGCTGGTCTGGTATTTCGCGAGCTTGTCGCAGGTGAGCGTCGTATACGGATCGTTGACCACTGCCATCGTCGTACTGTTCAGCCTTGAAGCATTGGCCACCCTTCTTTTGTTTGGAGCGCAACTGATTGCCGAATACGAGCGGTTGAACGCAAGCACCAACCCGACGGAGCCAGAGGCGCTCGAAACGGATTAGGGATGCAGGTGTCGCGACCTCGGGCGCGATTCCAGGCGCTAGGCCTTTACGGTGAGCAGATTCGCGTCGCGCGTGAGCAGCCAGCGGCCGTTCGTGTCTTTGCGCAGCAGGGTAAGCGTGTGGCCCGCGCGCCGCACGGCCTGCGTAGCGCCGGGCGGCGTCACGGTTATGTCGATGAAGTTGCGGATGAAGGCCCACTCTCCAAGCACCTTAAGCTCGACGATGTCGGCCGAGCCTTCGATGCGCATGCCCGGCTGCGCCGCCGACGCGGCCGCAAAGGCCGCTTTGCCGAACGGCTCCTGACCCGGCACCATGAACACCACGTCGTCAGTCATCAGGCTGAGTACTTTCTCGGTATCTCCGGCAATGCTTGCAGACATCCAGGTGTCCACAAGATCGCGGATCGCGCGTTCGTCACCCGTCATCATGGTTTCCATGTCTATTGCGGTGTCATCGATTGTAGCAAGCACCGTTCAACGAACGAATCAGGGCATGGCGGAGATATCTTGCTGCGACCGGACGGGCCCGTGATCCTCGAAACGCTCGACGCGCACCTCGACCGCGTCCTTAGGCACGGTCAGTCGCGTGCGGGCGAGCAGCGCATCCGCGGGCGCGGTGCCGTCCGCGTTCAGGCGCCTCACTTTGTTGAACACCACGAAAAAGCTCCCCGGTGTGACGGAGGCCGACGCATAGCCCTGCGCGTCGTGGTCGGCGAAGCGCAGATCGGGGTTGTTCGTCGTCAGGAAGGCGTCGAACTTGGCCGGCGTGGCAATCAGCGACGTGAGCGGCGTGCCGCTCTACGCGCCCTTCATATAGGTATAGAAGGACGTGCAGTTGATGCCTGCGCAGATGAAATCAACGATCACTGGGCCGATGATAATGACTTCGGCGGCGCCGCCTTCCAGATAGGCCGCCACCCTTCGATCAATGTCACAAATCCTGTCGCTATCGAGAAGCACTTCGACGCAGAGGTCGGGCACGAACGGGACCGGGTCGTCGCGGTCGAAACCTTCCCGCTGATCGGCAATCTTGTAGATTTTCTTGGCCGGCTTCAGCGCTCGCAACTGCATGTCTGTGAGCATGAGAGCTCGTCGAACGCATACCGTCAACCGATACCGTCAGACTGATTTGACGGTATCGGACAAGGCCGTCCGAGGAAGAAATGTCGGTACCGTCACCGATACCGACATTTCCTCCAGGTATTGCCCGGATCACAGCAGACCACACCGGGCAATAAACTCATGTTTTCAAACGGAAAAACATGGAAAACCGGACCTCCCGGAACGACTTGGGAGCAGTTTGATTTATTCCCACTCAATCGTTGCCGGCGGCTTACCCGAAATGTCGTACACCACCCGATTGATCCCGCGCACTTCGTTGATGATGCGGTTCGACACATGCCCCAGCAATTCATGCGGCAGATGCGCCCAGTGCGCGGTCATGAAGTCCAGCGTCTGCACGGCGCGCAGCGCGACGACGTACTCGTAAGTGCGGCCGTCGCCCATCACGCCGACGCTCTTCACCGGCAGAAACACCGCGAACGCCTGGCTCGTCAAATCGTACCAGGACTTGCCGGTTTCCTTATCGATGAAGGTGCGCAGCGTCTCGATGAAAATCGCATCCGCGCGACGCAGCAGGTCGGCGAAATCGCGCTTCACTTCGCCGAGAATCCGCACGCCCAGACCCGGGCCCGGGAACGGATGGCGATACACCATCGCGGGCGGCAAACCGAGCTTGACGCCGAGTTCGCGCACTTCGTCCTTGAAGAGTTCGCGCAGCGGCTCGAGCAGCTTCAGATTCAGCGTCTCAGGCAGGCCGCCCACGTTGTGGTGGCTCTTGATCGTCTGCGTTGCCTTCTTGCCCTTGCCGGCCGATTCGATCACGTCCGGATAGATCGTGCCTTGCGCGAGCCACTTCGCGTCGGTGAGCTTGCCGGCTTCAGCCTGGAACACTTCGACGAATTCCGCGCCGATGATCTTGCGCTTCGCTTCCGGGTCAGTGACGCCCTTCAGCTTCGACAGGAACGCTTCGCTTGCGTCGACGTGAATCACCTTCACGCCGAGGTGATCGGCGAAGGTCGCCATCACCTGCTCGGCTTCGTTCAGGCGCAAGAGGCCGTGGTCGACGAACACGCAGGTCAGCTGATCGCCGATCGCGCGATGCAACAGCGCCGCCGCCACCGACGAATCCACGCCGCCCGACAAACCCAGAATCACATGCTCGCTGCCGACCTGCTCGCGAATCTTCGCGACCGCTTCGTCGATGTAATGGCCCATTTCCCAGTCGGGCCTGGCGCCGCAAATCTGCAGCACGAAACGCTCGAGCATCGCGCGGCCCTGCACAGTGTGCGTGACTTCGGGGTGCCATTGCAGACCGTAGAAATGGCGCGTTTCGTCGGCCATCGCCGCGATCGGGCACGATTCCGTCGACGCCATCAGTGCGAAACCCGGCGGCATTTCCAGCACCTTGTCGCCGTGGCTCATCCACACTTTCAGCATGCCGTGACCTTCCGGCGTGGTGAAATCGCTGATGCCCTCGAGCAGGCTCGTATGGTTGCGCGCGCGCACTTCGGCATAACCGAATTCGCGCAGGTGGCCGATATCGACCTTGCCGCCCAGTTGCTCGGCCATCGCCTGCATGCCGTAGCAGATGCCGAGCACAGGCACGCCGAGTTCGAACACCGCTTGCGGCACGCGCGGCGTATCCGTTTCGGTGACCGAGCTCGGGCCGCCCGACAGGATCACGCCCTTCGGCGCGAAGTCGCGAATGAACGACGCGTCGACGTCGTAGGGATGAATTTCCGAATACACGTTGGCTTCGCGAACGCGACGTGCAATCAGTTGGGTGACTTGCGAACCGAAGTCGAGGATCAGGATCTTGTCATGCATGGCAGCGGACGGAGTCAAAAGTGAACGGATACGGGATGCCGCGCACGAAGCGCGGCGTTGAATTCAAAGCGGTCCGCGTGGCGGACCGTCGAGCATGAAGCGCAACGATGAAGCGCGTCCGGAGGTTCAGTACCGCAGGCACACTCCCTTGCGGCGCGCACGAACGAAATCCGGTAGCTTCGGCAGACGGTTTGGCGCTGAGCGCATCAGCCATGAAACGGCGGCCGGGGCGCGCCGGGTGCATCGGCGGCTGCGTTGCGGGCCTCGTCGCGCGCGGCGGCGGTTTCAGCCCGCGCAGCTCGCTCCGACGCCGTCAGACCTGGCTCGTCGACCACCGGGTGAACGGGCGCCGCCGAAACCGGATTGACGGGCCGCGTCGCCGGCAAGACAGGCTCGACCACCGGCTCCGCGCGATAGGCCGGAAATTTAGCCGTCACACCACCGGGTTCGCGCCTGTTGCCTGCATCTTTGGCCGTCTCTTTGCCGGCATCTCCGACTGCACCTTTCGCGGCCTGCCGCTCGGCGCGCCCGGCAGCGACGACCTCAGCCACCCGCACCTTTTCGCGACGCCGCACCGCGCCTGACAAACGCACGCCGCCGAGGCCGATCAACACCAGCACCACACCGGTCAGCACCGCGACGATCTGCCCGAAGCCGGTCAACGCCGGCGTACGCAAGCCGAGCAGCCATACCAGCATCAACACGCCGGTCAGCCAGTTCACATGCCCGACGACCTTGGCAACCGTCGACGTCAGCGCACCATCGATCGACGCGTGCAACGCCAGCCACGCGAGCCCAATCAGCGCCACACCGAACCCCTGGCCGGCGAGAACCGGCTGGGTTTGCACCAGTTGCAGCGCGTTGTACAGCGAAGTCCACGGCGTCAGCAGAAACAGCAGGCCGAACGCAAGCAACAGCAAGGCATCGAGGATGAGTACAGCACGCAGCAATGGCTTCATTCGCGTTTAGTCCACGTGGTAGTTGGGCGCTTCCTTGGTGATCTGCACGTCATGCACATGCGACTCGCGCAAGCCCGCGCCCGTGATCTGCACGAACTCGGCCTTGTCGTTCATCTCCGCGATCGTGCGGCAACCGCAGTAGCCCATGCTGGCGCGCACGCCGCCGATGAGCTGGAACAGAATCGCGTTGACCGAGCCCTTGTAGGCGACGCGGCCTTCGATGCCTTCCGGCACCAGCTTGTCGATGTTCGCGGAGTTGTCCTGGAAGTAGCGGTCCGCCGCGCCGTCCTTCATCGCGCCGACCGAGCCCATGCCACGGTACGACTTGTACTGGCGGCCCTGATACAGGAACACGTCGCCCGGCGCTTCTTCAGTACCGGCGAACATGCTGCCCATCATCACGGCATTCGCACCCGCCGCCAGCGCCTTGCTGATGTCGCCCGAGAAGCGCACACCGCCGTCGGCGATCACCGGCACGCCCGTGCCCTTCAACGCTTCCGACACGTTGGCGATCGCGGTGACCTGCGGCACGCCGACACCGGCGACGATCCGCGTCGTGCAGATCGAACCCGGGCCGATACCGACCTTCACGCCGTCCGCACCGTACTCGACCAGCGCCTTCGCAGCTGCGGCAGTCGCGATGTTGCCGCCGATCACTTCAACGTGCGGGAAATTCTGCTTGACCCACCTGACGCGCTCGAGCACGCCCTTGCTGTGGCCGTGCGCCGTATCGACGACGATCACGTCGACGCCCGCCTGCACCAGCAGCGCCACGCGCTCTTCGTTGTCTTCGCCGACGCCGACCGCCGCGCCCGCGCGCAGCTTGCCGTGTTCGTCTTTACACGCGTCCGGGTGTTCGGTTTGCTTGGTGATGTCCTTGACGGTCATCAGGCCGCGCAGTTCGAAGGCATCATTGATGACCAGCACGCGCTCCAGGCGATGGCTGTGCATCAGCGCCTTGGCTTCGGCGAGCGGCGTGCCTTCCTTGACGGTGACGAGGCGCTCGCGCGGCGTCATGATATTGCGCACCGGCTCGTCCAGACGCTCTTCAAAACGCAAGTCGCGGTTCGTGACGATACCGACCAGTTGCGCGCCTTCCACGACCGGGAAGCCCGAAATGCCATGCTGGCGCGACAGCGCGATCACGTCGCGCACCTTCATTTGCGGCGGAACCGTGATCGGATCGCGCACGACGCCCGATTCGAAGCGCTTGACCTTGGCGACTTCACGCGCCTGTTCGGCCGGCGTGAGGTTCTTGTGGATGATGCCCACGCCACCCATTTGCGCCATCGCGATCGCGAGACGGGCTTCGGTGACCGTGTCCATGGCGGCGGACACGAGCGGCATATTCAGGGAGATGTTGCGGGTCAGCCGGGTCTTGAGGCTGGTGTCGCGCGGCAGAACATCGGAGAAGGCCGGGACGAGGAGCACGTCATCGAACGTGAGTGCTGTTTGGATCAGACGCATGGCAAATCCTATAGGCGCAAAAGCGAATTATACGCGATACCTCCCCGGTTTTCACTGCACGAACAGCAGCTTAGCGAATTTCAGGCGATTTTTTTCGTGACTTTTCGTGACTTCAGGCACTTCGATTTCACTTGCCTGTTCGGCTCGGGTTCGATCGGGTTTCGTTTGCGCGTTCGCAGGCAGCGAGCCGCCGACCGAGGTGAGCGCCGGAATTTGCTGCGGCGCTCGCGCCGGATCGGGGCGGCCACATGCCACTGAATACGACGGAATTCGGCCGCGAATGCAGAATCAAACAAGACGCGCCGCCCTACAACCGGCTATTCTCCGCACCATTCCAGTATTTTGCAGGGGCAGTCGATGCAGCGCGGCGTGGCATATGGGGTGATGGCCGGGGCCTTATGGGGCATGGTGTTTCTGGTGCCGCGGGTATTGCCCGATTTTTCGCCGCTGCTGCTGAGCGCGGGCCGCTACACGATGTACGGCGTCGTCTCGCTGGCGGCCGCGCTGCCGATCGCGCGCTCGCTCGTCAAACGCCTAACCCGCGCCGATCTCGGCGCGCTCGTCAAGCTGGCGCTGGCCGGCAACCTGCTCTATTACCTGCTGCTGACGGCCGCCGTCCATATGGTCGGCATCGCGCCGGCGTCGCTGATCGTCGGCGTGTTGCCGGTCACGGTGACGCTGCTCGGCCGGCGCGACCACGGCGCCGTGCCGCTCGCGCGCCTCGCGTGGCCACTGGCGATGGTGATGGCAGGCATCGCGTGCATCAACGTCGACGTGTTTACCGTGGCCGACAGCACGCCGGTGAGCATCGTCACGAAGCTGGCCGGGCTCGCCTGCGCGGTCGGCGCACTGGCTTGCTGGACGTGGTTCGCGGTCGAAAACACCCGCTATCTGCAACGCCAGACACATTTCAGCGGCAACGAATGGTCGGTTTTATGGGGCGTGATAACCGGCGCGCTCGGCGCCGCGCTGTGGCTGGTGGTCGCCGTGCTGCCCTCCGGCAGCCTGCAAAGCACGCTTGCGGACACCCGCTGGCACACCTTCTGGGCGCTGAATCTGGCCCTCGCGATCGGCGCTTCGTGGCTCGGCAACGGCCTGTGGAACGCCGCGTCGAAGCGCTTGCCGCTGACGCTGTCCGGTCAGTTGATCGTGTTCGAAACGCTGTTCGCCCTGCTCTACGCGTTCATCTACGACCAGCGGCTGCCGCGTCCGCTGGAAACAGCGGCGATTGTGCTACTGGTGGCGGGGGTCAGCTGGTCGGTGCGACAGCATGCCGGCGACGCTTCGTCCGGTGAGCGCTCGATCGAGGAGAAGGCACAGGTTTCGGCGCATTGAGGTTTGCGCAGACGCGCCGGCATCGCGCAATGGCAGCGGTTCACGCGAACCGGCTGGCGCGCGACAGCCGAAGTACGAACCGAAGTACAAGCCGAAGTACAAGCCGAAGTACAAGCCGAACGACAAGCCGAAGCGCGCCACCGGATACCCTCAGCGCGAATCCTTGTTCTGCCAGCGGCGGCCTTCGACCGAACCCGCCTTGCGGGTCTTCTCGACGCGCCGCTGACGCGACACCTTCGGATCCGCCAGAAGCGGCCGGTAAATCTCAACCCGGTCGTGGTCGGCGAGCACCGTATCCAGTGTTTTGACCTTGCCGAACACGCCGACCTTCTGCTTCGTCAGATCGATTTGCGGGTGGCGCTGCAGGATGCCGCTCGCGTCGAGCGCCTGCTGCACCGTGGCGCCTTCGGGCAACTCGATGGCGATCAGCGTCTGCGCATCGGCGAGCGCGTAGCAGACTTCAATCGACAGACGCGCGCTCATGCCTTACCGTAGCGCTGATCGGCGCGCTTCACGAATGACTCGACAAAGGTGTTGGCGATGTGGCTGAACACCGGCCCGATGATCTTCTCGAGAATGACGTTGGAGAATTCGTAGTGCAATGCGAATTCGATCTTGCAGGCATCGGCTCGCAGCGGCGTGAAACGCCAGTAGCCGGTGAATTTGCGAAACGGGCCGTCTGCGAATTCCATATCGATGCGCGTGGGCCGCTCCATGCTGTTGTGTGTGGCGAAATGCTGCTTGATGCCCTTGAAGTTGATATCGATCTTCGCCTCCATGCCGGTTTCGTCCTGGCGGCGGATTTCGACTCCCCCGCACCACGGCAGGAAGTTGGGGTAATCGGCGACGTCGGTGACGAGGTCGAACATCTGTTCCGCCGAATGGCGGATCAACACGGTTTTCTGGACATCTGCCATAAATTGAACAGCACGTGGCAACGGTGGACAAGCGCCGCGGGCTTTCCTTGCCCCGCTTTGCTAAAATCGTGATTTTAAACGAGTTGGGCGCTTTCCATTCATGAGCATCATCGACAACAGAAAAGCCTTCTACGACTACTCGGTCGAAGAACGCTATGAAGCAGGGCTCGTGCTCGAAGGGTGGGAGGTCAAGGCGCTGCGCGCCGGGCGCGGCCAGATCAAGGAAGGTTACGTGGTAATCCGTAACGGCGAACTGTTCCTGATCGGCACGCACATCAGCCCGCTGCCCGAAGCCTCGACCCACATCAATCCGGACCCGGTGCGCACGCGCAAGCTGCTTCTGCATAGCGAGGAAATCAGCAAACTGATCGGCAAGGTCGAGCAGCGCGGCTATACGCTCGTGCCGCTGAACTTCCATTACAAAGGCGGCCGCGTCAAATGCGAGATCGGTCTGGCGAAGGGCAAGAAGCTGCACGACAAGCGCGAGACCGAAAAGAAGCGCGACTGGGAACGCGAAAAGGCGCGCCTGATGCGCTCGCCGACATGATCTGACCGGCGTCGCATGCTGCGCGGATTTGCCGCGCCTTGCTTGCCGCCTTGTTTGCCGCCTTGCTTTCCAAAGCAGCAGTTCAACAAAAAATGGCCCGCTGATTCTTCAGCGGGCCATTTTTTCGGCAAAGACTCAAGCGCTCAGCGTGCGTCCGATACGCCCTTCCCTTTGTTCACGATCGTCAACGCCGACGCGATCATCGAGCTCATCTCCGCAAGATTGCCCGGTACGATCAGCGTGGTGCCCTGCTTCGCCAGATTGCCGAACGCGTTCACATATTGTTCGGCCACCTTCAGATTCACCGCCTCCATCCCACCATGCGACTGGATCGCCGCTGCAATCTTCTGAATCGCCTGTGAGTTGGCTTCCGCCACCGCCAGAATCGCCGCCGCCTGCCCTTGCGCCTGGTTGATGGCCGCCTGCCGCTCGCCCTCCGACTTCTGGATCGCCGCCTCGCGACCGCCTGACGCGATGTTGATCTGCTCCTGCTTGCGCCCTTCCGACGCCGCGATCAGCGCGCGCTTTTCACGCTCGGCGGTGATCTGCGCCTGCATTGCGTGGAGAATTTCCTTCGGTGGCGTCAGGTCCTTGATCTCGTAGCGCAGCACCTTCACGCCCCAGTTCGACGCGGCCTCATCGAGCGCGGACACGATACTGTGATTGATGAAGTCGCGCTCTTCGAACGTCTTGTCGAGCTCGAGCTTGCCGATCACCGAGCGCAGCGTGGTCTGCGACAACTGCGTAATCGCGAACACGAAGTTGCTCGACCCATACGACGCCTTCATGGGATCGGTGACCTGAAAATACAGTACGCCGTCCACCTGCAACTGCGTGTTGTCGCGCGTGATACAGACCTGGCTCGGCACTTCGAGCGGGATTTCCTTGAGGATGTGCTTATAGGCGATCCGGTCGACGAACGGAAACGCAAAACTCAAACCCGGCGTCAACGTGCGGTGATAGCGGCCAAGCCGCTCGAGCACCCACGCATGCTGCTGCGGCACGATCTTGAGCGTCTGCGCCGCCACCACGATCACGATGATCAGAAGCACCGCCCCGATGATGGTCGAATCCATTGCTACCCTCCCGTTTGTAGTTCGAATTGTTGCGCGTGCGTGGTACGTATTGTGTACGTGTCCTGTGCCTGATGTGTGTGCACAGTCAGGCCGCCGTCGCGCGTTTGCGCGCTACGACGACGAGGCAACTGCCGCGCAGCTCGGCAATTTCGTAGACTTGTGCGTCTTCCGGCTCGCCGGCTGCCAATTCGACGTCCCATGCCGCGCCGCGATAATTGGCTCGTGCCCGGCGCTCATGCCAGACCGGTACGGTCAGCGTCTGACCGATATCCAGATTGACGTCCGGGTTCTTCGACGCCTCCTTGCGCGACCTGCGGCCAAAACGCGAGCGCCGCAAGATCACCACGGCCGCCAGCGCCACCACGGCGGCGACCGCCAATTGAAGATCGGTGGCCGCGCCCGCCATGCGGGCAATAGCCGCAGCCACAAAGCCCAACGCGATCATCAACAGATAGAACGTGCCGCTCATCAGCTCCAGCGCGACAAGCACGCCCGCCCCGATCCACCAGAACAATCCACCTGGCGCCACGTCGACCTCCACAAAACAAAACACCCCGGATCTACCGGGGTGTTTATAGCACGAAGCAGGTGCATTTTATCGAGCGGTACAGCACGCTTGCGACGCGAATTTGCGCGACCGCACCGCTCGTTATGCAAGCCGCTTAGCGACGGCCGCTCGACAGCTTACTTCGCCGACGACTTCGCCAGCTGTTGCCACGTCTCGATGATCGTGTCCGGATTCAGCGAGATCGACTTGATGCCTTCATCGGTCAGCCACTGCGCGAAGTCCGGATGATCCGACGGGCCCTGGCCGCAGATACCGACGTACTTGTTCAGCCGCAGACACGTGTCGATCGCGCGCTTCAGCAGGAACTTGACGGCCGCATCGCGCTCGTCGAAATCGACTGCCAGCAGTTCCATGCCGGAGTCACGGTCGAGGCCGAGCGTGAGCTGCGTCAGGTCGTTCGAACCGATCGAGAAACCGTCGAAGAATTGCAGGAATTCCTCTGCGAGAATCGCGTTCGACGGCACTTCGCACATCATGATCAGGCGCAGGTTCTTCTCGCCGCGCCTCAGGCCGAATTTCTCCAGCAGCCCGACCACGCGCTCCGCCTGTTTCAACGTACGCACGAACGGCACCATGATCTCGACGTTGTCGAGGCCCATCTCTTCACGCACCTTCTTCAGCGCGACGCATTCCATCTGGAACGCTTCGGCGAAGTCTTCGGCGATGTAACGCGAAGCGCCACGGAAACCCAGCATCGGGTTTTCTTCGTCCGGCTCGTAGCGCGAGCCGCCGATCAGCTTCTTGTACTCGTTCGATTTGAAGTCCGACAGACGCACGATCACGGGCTTCGGATAGAAGGCCGCCGCGATCGTCGCGATGCCTTCGGTCAGCTTGTCGACGTAGAACGCGCGCGGCGATGCATGGCCGCGTGCCACGCTTTCCACGGCCTTCTTCAGGTCCTGATCGATGTTCGGGTACTCGAGAATCGCCTTCGGGTGCACACCGATGTTGTTGTTGATGATGAACTCGAGGCGCGCCAGACCCACGCCTGCGTTCGGCAGTTGCGAGAAATCGAACGCCAGTTGCGGGTTGCCCACGTTCATCATGATCTTCACCGGAATCGGCGGCAGTTCGCCGCGCTGCACTTCGGTGATTTCGGTTTCGAGCAGACCGTCGTAGATTTTGCCTTCGTCGCCTTCCGCGCACGACACGGTGACGAGCGAGCCTTCCTTCAGCACGTCGGTTGCGTCGCCACAGCCCACCACCGCCGGCACGCCCAGTTCACGCGCGATGATCGCCGCGTGGCAGGTCCGCCCGCCTCGGTTCGTGACGATTGCCGAAGCGCGCTTCATCACCGGCTCCCAGTTCGGGTCGGTCATGTCGGCGACCAGCACGTCGCCCGGCTGCACACGGTCCATTTCCGACGGATCGTGAATCACGCGCACCGGACCCGCGCCGATCTTCTGGCCGATGGCACGGCCGGTTGCCAGCACGTTCGATTGGCCTTTCAGCTTGAAGCGTTGCTCGGCCTTGCCCGCGGCCTGGCTCTTCACCGTTTCCGGACGCGCCTGAAGGATGAAGATCTTGCCGTCGCGGCCGTCCTTGCCCCACTCGATGTCCATCGGACGCTCGTAGTGCTTTTCGATGATGACGGCGTACTTCGCCAGCTCGATCACGTCATCGTCGGTGATCGAGAAGCGGTTGCGCTGCTCGTGCGGGACATCCACGGTCTTCACGCGGCCTTGCTCGCCGGCCTTGGTGAATTCCATCTTGATCAGCTTCGAGCCGATCGAGCGGCGGATGATCGGGTACTTGCCTTGCGCGAGCGTGGTCTTGAAGACGTAGAACTCGTCCGGATTCACCGCGCCCTGCACGACCGTTTCGCCCAGGCCGTAGCTCGACGTGATGAAGACCGCATCCTTGAAGCCCGACTCCGTGTCCAGCGTAAACATCACGCCGGCCGCGCCGACGTCCGAGCGCACCATGCGCTGCACGCCGGCCGACAACGCGACTTCCGCGTGGGTAAAGCCCTTGTGGACGCGATAGGAGATGGCGCGGTCGTTATATAGCGACGCGAACACGTGCTTCATGCGATCGAGCACGTCGTCGATGCCGACCACGTTGAGGTAGCTTTCCTGCTGACCGGCGAACGATGCGTCCGGCAAGTCTTCTGCCGTTGCCGACGAACGCACGGCGAACGACAGCTCTTCAGGCGAGCTGTTTTGCAGGGTGTCGAAACCTGCGCGGATATCCGCTTCGAGACGCGGCTGCAACGGCGCATCGACGATCCATTGACGGATTTCCTTGCCCGCTTCGGCGAGCGCCTTCACGTCGTCGACGTCGAGCGTTTCGAGACGTTGGGCGATGCGTTCAGTCAGATTGTTGTGATGCAGGAAGTCACGGAAGGCCAGCGCCGTGGTGGCGAAACCGGTCGGCACGCGCACGCCGGCTTCGGCGAGCTGGCTGATCATCTCGCCAAGCGACGCGTTCTTGCCGCCGACAATTTCCACATCGGTCATCCGCAACTGCTCGAACGGAACTACATACGCCTCATCCTTTGCGACGGTAACTGCGTTAGTCATACAAGCCCCTAAGTGTGAAAGAAATTCACGGCTGTGCAAGTGGGCTTGAACGCGAGCGCTCATAGGAAGCGTGACCTCGCGTCTTGCACAACCTGTTGGAGAAACAATCGCCTGAGATGCCAGATCCACGACGAAGAAAGCGGTTGGACGAATTTACCGATCGATCCACCCCATTCGCCGCAGGTTACCAGCTGAAAGCGAGGCGTTGAACGACCGTTCACGGTAAGTTAGACGCCAATCGCCTGCAATTGCTTATCCAACAGGTTGCCGCTATTCTACCGTGCCGACTCTCAAAATGTGACAGTCGGACGAGAATTGCGCCTCGAATCGCGCCCCGGACCGGCCGGCGGGCTCCTAGCGAGGCCCAAGCCGCATCCGGGCGCAGTAGCGGTGCCCACGGCGCGCTCCGTCGACGCCGCTGCAATCCCCGGTTAGCCACCGTGCAGCGAAGTCCGCGCAGCGATGTTTCTTTCGAGCGCTCTTTCCCGCTCATGTTCCCCAGCTCCACTGATGCCGCCCACCGTATTCATCGTCTCTGACGGGACCGGGATCACTGCCGAAACCTTCGCGCATTCGATCCTCTCCCAGTTCGACCAGAAATTCCGCCTCGTTCGGGTGCCCTTTGTCGACTCGACCGAAAAGGCCTACGCCACGCTAGAAAAGATCAACGAAGCAATCCAGCAGGACGGCCGCCGTCCGATCGTGTTCACCACGCTGGTGGACAGCGCGTCGAACCAGATCGTCAAAGGTTCGAACGCGCTCGTGCTCGACATGTTCCAGACCTTCGTCGAGCCGCTCGAACTGGAACTGGAGCTGAAGTCGAGCCATGCGATGGGCCGTGGTCACCAGAATGCGGACACTGAGGAATACAAGAACCGCATCGAGGCGATCAATTTTTCGCTCGCGCATGACGACGGCCAATCGAACCGTAATCTCGCCGACGCCGACGTGATTCTGGTGGGCGTATCCCGCAGCGGCAAAACGCCGACGAGCCTGTATCTGGCGATGCAGTATGGCGTGAAAGCGGCCAATTACCCGCTGATTCCAGAAGATTTCGAACGCGGCAAGCTGCCCACACCGCTATTGGCACATCGGCCGAAGATGTTTGGTTTGTCGATCGATCCGCAGCGGCTGTCGGAGATTCGCAACGAGCGCCGACCGGGCAGCAAGTACGCCGCGCCGGAAAATTGCCGTTACGAGATCAATGAAGCGGAGACGATGATGCGGCGCGAAGGCATCAAGTGGCTGTCGTCGACGCATAAGTCGATCGAAGAGATCGCGACGACGATCTTGCAGGAGATCAAGCTGGACCGGCAGGCTTACTGAGCGCCGCCTGAAGCGCAAACGCGCGTAGCCGCGCGCGTTTCATGTCATGCGCTCACGCGCGGCGGCGCTGCTGGCGGCACTGCTCGAACACGCAGACCGCCGCGGCCGCCGCCACGTTCAACGATTCCATGCCGCCCGGCTGCGGAATCGTCACCCGCAACGTGACCGCATCGCGCCACGTCTGCGACACGCCCGCCCCTTCGTTACCGAACACCCACGCCAACCGTCCGCTCAAATCGCAATCGTAAAGCGCCTCGGCGCCGTGCGAATCCGTAATGACGATGGGCACCGCGAGGCGTTCGATCAGCGTCTGCGCTTCGACGTCCTCGTGAATCTGCAGCAGAAAATGCGCGCCCATGCCCGAGCGCAACACCTTCGACGACCACGCGTATGCGGTACCCGGCGCGCAGAACACCTGTTGAATACCGGCGGCGGCCGCGCTGCGCAGAATCGAGCCAACGTTGCCGGCATCCTGCACGCCATCGAGTACGAGGCAGGTCTGCGCTACCCGTTCGGGCAACGGCGTCTCGAGCTTGTCGACCAGCAGCAAAATCCCGACGCCGTGCACGACATTCGACAACTGACCGAACAAAGCATCAGGCAGCGTGACGATCCGATGCTCGTCGATGCGTGACACGATTTCCTGTGCCTCGTCGTGACGCAGCGCGCCCTCCGTGACAATGCACATTTCCGGCTGCCCGGCGACGTCGAGATAGGCGCTCGCAAGATGGAAGCCTTCGAGCAGCGCATGACCGCTGCGACGCTGCTGATGCGTCGAGCCGGCCAATGCCTTGAGGCGCTTATAGAGCGGATTGTCCCGCGAGGTGATGGCTTTCACAGGCAGCGCAGACAGTGAGAATGAGGAAAGAGGTGGCGACGCGCGAGGCTACACGGCGCTCAGGCGCCAGTACGTTCACCGAAGGCGTCGTCATCGGGCATGGTACCGGTGATCGTGTCCGGCACAACGATCACGCCGCCCGACGACAGCGGCACGCCCGTGCCGAATCGCAAATGCACTTCGCGCACCGGCGCAAATGAGCGCCGATGATGCTCGCATGGCCCATGCTCGCGCAGTGCCGCGAGATGCTGCGGCGTGCCGTAGCCGGCGTGCGCGTCGAAGCCATAGACGGGATAGGCCTCATGCAGTTGCAGCAGCATCCGGTCGCGCGTGACTTTTGCGAGGATCGACGCAGCCGAAATGGATTTGACCAGCGCGTCGCCGCCGACGATCGCCTCGCTGCGAATGCTCAGCGCCGGGCAACGATTGCCGTCGATTTTCGCGAGCGTCGGCACCACCGACAAGCCTTCGACCGCGCGCTTCATCGCCAGCATCGTGGCGTGCAGGATATTCAGCGTATCGATTTCTTCGACGCTGGCGGACGCGATGCAATACGCGAGCGCCCGGTCGACAATTTTGTCGTACAGTTCGTCGCGCTTTTTGGCGGTGAGCGCTTTCGAATCGTCGAGGCCGCGAATAATCGGTTTCGACGGGTCGAATATTACCGCTGCCGCGACCACCGGGCCGGCCAGCGGCCCGCGCCCTGCTTCGTCGACGCCGCAGACGATGTCATCCGGCGCTTCGAAGTTCAGGCCGGCCTGCTGGGCCGCCGCCCCGGCGACGCCTGTGGTCTTGCGGCGTGGTGCGCGTGCAGTCGTCACAGCCGCGCCTTCCGCGTTTCGATGACGTTCGCCACGACTTCCGCCGCACGCTGCGCGGTGTTCTGCTTCAGCACGTGATGCATCTCCGTGAAGATTTCCGTCAGCGTGCGCCGGTTGGCTTCGTCGCGCAACTGCTTCAGCGTGGCCTCGGCGAGTGCCTGGGGCGTGGCGAAATGCTGGAGAATTTCCGGCACCACGAAACGCCCGGCCAGAATGTTCGGCAAGCCCACGTACGGCAGATAGCCTTGCCGGCGCATGATCTGACCGGTCAGCCAGGGCACCTTGTACGAGATCACCATCGGCTTTTTCAGCAGCGCGGCTTCGAGCGTGACCGTGCCGCTCTTGACGAGGATCGCGTCCGCCGCGGTCATCGCGAGTTGCGACTGGCCGTCGGTGATCGTCAGCGCGAGACCCGGGTGCGCATCGACCAGCGACCGCAGCATCTCGCGCAATGCGGGCGTAGCCGCCGGCATCACGAAACGCAAGCCTGGCTCCTGGTGCTGCATCATCTCCATCGCGGCGAAGAACGTCGGACCGATCAGATCGATTTCCGAACGCCGGCTGCCCGGCAGCACGGCAATGATCGGACCGCTTTCCGGCAGACCAAGCGTGCGGCGCGCGCCCAGCGTGTCGGGCTCGAACGGGATTTCGTCAGCCAGCGGGTGACCCACGTACGACGCCGCGACGCCCGCCTTCTCCAGCAGCGCGGTTTCGAACGGGAACACGCACAGCATGTGATCGACCGCTTTGGCGATCTTCTTGATCCGGCCGCCGCGCCACGCCCAGATCGACGGGCAGACGAAGTGAATCGTCGGAATGCCGGCATCGCGCAGCGGATGTTCGAGGCCGAAGTTGAAATCGGGCGCATCCACCCCGACGAACACCGATGGAGGCTCAGCGAGCAACTGGCGCTTCAACTCGTTGCGGATGCCGAGAATTTCGGGGATATGCCGCAGCGCTTCGACGTAGCCGCGCACCGTCAGCCTTTCCATCGGCCAGTGCGCGTCGAACCCCGTAGCGATCATGCGCGGGCCGCCGATCCCGTAGTACTGGGTGCCGGCGGGCAGACGGCTGGCCAGGCCGTCGAGCAGCGACGCGGCCAGCAGATCGCCGGATGGCTCGCCAGCCACCATGGCGACGCGCAGCGGACTCGGTTGCAAGACCATCGGTTAGCGGATGATGCCGCGTTGCGACGCTTCGACGAACGCGAGCAGCGTTTGCACCGGTTCATCGCCATCGCCACCCGCGGACGCGAGTTCGCGCAACTGCACCTTCGCTTCTTCCAGCGACAGGCCGTTCTTGTAGAGCAGCCGGTACGCCGAGCGCAGCGCCGAGATCGCATCCGCCGAAAAGCCGCGGCGGCGCAGGCCTTCGACATTGATACCGTGCGGCTCCGCCTTGTTACCGGCCGCGATAACGAACGGCGGAATGTCCTGCACCAGCGCCGACGCGCCACCCAGCATCGAATGCGCGCCGATGCGCACGAACTGATGCACGCCGGACATGCCGCCGACGATCGCGTGGTCGCCGATCGTCACGTGACCGGCCATCTGCGCGTTGCTCGACAGGATGACGTTGCTGCCGACGTGGCAGTCGTGACCGATGTGCACGTAGGCCATGATCCAGTTGTCGTCGCCGAGTGTGGTGACGCCCGCGTCCTGCACCGTGCCGGTGTGGATCGTGGTGAATTCACGGATCGTGTTTCGGTTGCCGATCACGAGCCGGGTCGGCTCGTCCTTGTACTTCATGTCCTGCGGACGGCCACCCACCGATGCGTAGTGGCCAATCCGGTTGTCCTCGCCGATTGTCGTGTGACCTTCGATCACGCTGTGCGAACCGACCGTGGTCCGTGCGCCGATCGTCACGTGCGCGCCGATCACGGCATACGGTCCGATTTCGACGGACTCGTCGAGTTGTGCGCCCGGTTCGACGATCGCAGTGGGATGAATCCTGCTCATGCGTCCTCGCTTCTGATTCTGTTGCGTTGTCTGGATGGGCGGGGCGGGGCTTGCAGGGCTTGCGACCAGCCGCTGACCGCCCGACGCTGAATTCCCGACGACTTAAGCGTCCTTGTCCGTGTGCCGCACCGCGCACATCAGATCGGCTTCCGCCGCCACGACGCCATCCACTTCGGCGCGCGCCTTGAACTTCCAGATGCCGCGCATGTGACGCTCGAACGTGCAGTTCAGGATCAGCTGGTCACCCGGTTCGACCACGCGCTTGAAGCGCGCATTGTCGATGCCCACGAACAGGTACAGCGTGTTCGACGGATCGCTCGGCTCTTCCGAGAACGTCAGCAGCGCCGCCGTTTGCGCGAGCGCCTCGAGAATCAGCACGCCGGGCATCACCGGACGGGTCGGAAAGTGACCCTGGAAATACGGCTCGTTGATCGACACGTTCTTCAACGCTTTGATGCTCTTGTGCGGTTCGAGTTCGAGCACCCGATCAACCAGCAGGATCGGATAACGATGAGGCAGCAGCGTGAGAATCTTATGAATGTCGAGATTGATTTTTTCGGTGCTCATGGTGTTTCTACTCGCGCATTGACTGCGCGATGATGACTGCGGATGCTGGTGCAGGTGGGTTGGTAACGCGTGCTGCCGACGCTTGCCGTGACCCGGTGGCCATGCCACCCGGTCACGGCAACCGACTTGCTTCTTGATGCTCGCCGGCTATTTTACGCGGTGCCGGCAGGCTGCCCCTGATATCTCAGACTTTGTCGCCCGCGGCACCGCCGGCTGCCTTGACCGACCCGTCGGCCGCGGCACCCGCTTCGAGCGCCTTGATACGGTCACGCAGTTTATCGATGTTACGCAGCAAAGCGGCGCTCCTGTTCCAGTCCGCATGGTTCACGGCTGGAAAAGCGCTGGTGTACAGGCCGGGCTTCAACAACGACTTCGAGACACCCGACTTCGCCGTGACGATCACATAATCCGCCAGCGTGACGTGCCCGGCGATGCCGACCGCGCCGCCGATCATGCAATGACGGCCAATCGTCGTGCTGCCGGCGATCCCCGCACAACCGGCGATCACGGTGTAGGCACCGACCTTGCAGTTGTGGCCGATCTGCACGAGGTTGTCGATCTTCACGCACTCTTCGATGATCGTGTCGGCCATTGCGCCGCGATCGATCGTGGTGTTCGCGCCAATTTCGACGTCCGCCGCGATCGACACGCCGCCGACCTGCGGAATCTTGACCCAGCTGCCGGTACGCGCGTCGCCGTCGCCGACGAAATCAGGCGCGAAGCCGAATCCGTCTGAACCGATGACCGCGCCCGCATGCACGATCACGCGCTCGCCGAGCTTGCAGCCGTGGTACACCGCGACATTCGGATACAGGTGCGAACCCGCGCCGATCTGCGTGCCGCGGCCGATGAACACATTGGCGTCCAGCCGCGCGTTCTCGCCGACCACCGCGCCCGCTTCCACCGTGACATGCGGACCGACCACCGCGCTCGCGGCAATCTGCGCCGACGGATCGATCGTCGCGCTCGGATGCACGCCGGGTACCGGCTTAGGCGCAGCCATGTCGATGAAGGTTTGCGCGATGCGCGCGAAGTAAGCGTACGGATTCGGCGTGACGATGAAGTTACGGGCGTCGCAGGAACCGAGCCTGGCGAGGTCGTCGGCGTTGATCAAGACCGCGCCCGCACGGGTCGTCGCGACCTGCGACAAATACTTCGGATTGGCGAGGAACGCCAGCTGGTTCGGGCCTGCCTGGTCGAGCGGCGCCAGACTGCTGACGCGCTGCGAACCGTCTCCGACTACTTCACCGCCGAACCGTTGGACGATGTCCTCGAGCGTAAATGCCATGCCTATCCTGTCTCCTGCAGTTCAGTCCAGTTTGTCAGTTCCGCGGCCCGGTTCTACGGGCCGCCCGACGCGTTCAGTTGCCCGACGCCGCGAGCGCCTTGAGGACCTGATCGGTAATATCGATGCGCGGGCTCACGTACACCGCTTCCTGAACGATCAGGTCGTAGTGCTGCGCCTCGGCGATCTGCTTGATCACCTTGTTGGCGCGATCGAGCACCGCCGCCAGCTCTTCGTTGCGGCGCTGGTTCAGGTCTTCGCGGAACTCGCGTTGCTTGCGCTGGAAGTCGGTATCCAGCTGCGACAGATCGCGCTGCTTCTGTGCGCGATCTGTCGCCGACATCGACGCGCCGTTCTTGTCGAGCGAGTCGGACATCGACTTCAGCTTCTGCGCCATGTCGGCCAGGTCCTTGTCACGCTTGGCGAACTCGGCCTCGAGCTTGACCTGCGCGGCCTTCGCGGCAGCCGATTCGCGCAGGATGCGGTCCGAATTCACCGCGGCGATCCTGGCTTCCTGCGCATGCGCCACGCCCACACCCAAGGTCATTGCCAGCGCCAGTGCGCACGCCACACGTTTCGAAAACATACCGGTTCGCAAAGTCATCCTCTCGATACTGTAATTTGGCTGGGCCCGCCAAGGGGAGCCCGCCGCCGGGAGCCGCCCATCGCCGGGGTCGCCCGCGGCCGGATCAGAATGCCGTCCCGATCTGGAACTGGAATTTCTGATACTGGTCGCCGGTGTGCTTCGTGAGCGGGAAGCCCAGGCTGAGCTTGAGCGGGCCGATCGGCGAGATCCACGCCAGACCGACACCATAGCCGTAACGCAGGCCGTTCGCGCCGATGCTGTTGCCCTCCGTACCCCAGACGTTACCGCCGTCGAGGAACGTGAAGACGCGCAGCGTGCGGTCGTAGCCCGTGCCCGGCAGCGGGAACGTCAGTTCGACGTTACCCACCAGCAGCTTCGAGCCGCCGATCGGGTCGTTCGTCTTGGCATCACGCGGACCCAGCGAGCTCGGCTCGTAGCCACGCACCGAACCGATACCGCCCGCGTAGTAGTTCTTGAAAATCGGGTAAGGCTTGCCGCCGAGGCCGTTACCGTAACCGCCCTGGAAGTTGAAGCCCAGCACGAAACCGCGCGCAAACGAGTAATAGTACTGCGCGTTGATGTCGGCCTTGTAGTACTGCGTGCCGCCGATCGGCGTGCCGTATTCGGCGTTCGCCTGCGTGAAGTAACCACGGCTCGGCACCAGCGCGCTGTCACGCGCGTCGCGCGACCAGCCCACCGTGACCGGCACGTTGGTTGAGCGGCGGCCGAACTGGTTCACGTAGTCGATGTAGCTTTGCGGCGTGTTCGCGTCGATATCCAGCTGGTTCTGCTCGAGGCCTGCACCGAAGTAGACCGTGTCGACTTCGGAGAACGGGATGCCGAACTTCAGGTCGCCGCCGATCGTGACGATCTTGAAGCTCGAATCCGTCGAGTAGTACAGCGGCTGGTACGTACGGTAGTAGACGTCGGTAATCCGCTTGATGCCGTCGACCGTGAAGTACGGGTCGACCTGCGTGACCGTCAGCGTACGGTACGTCTTGGCGGTATTCACGTTCACGGCGAGACTCGTGCCCGAACCGAACACGTTGTCCTGCGACACGCCTGCGGACAGCACCACCTTGTCGGTCGACGAGAAGCCTGCACCCAGCGTGATTGCGCCAGTCGGCTTTTCGGCCACCTTGACATCCACGTCGACCTGATCCGGCGTGCCCTCCACAGGCGTGGTGGTCACGTCCACGTCGGTGAAGTAGCCGAGACGGTTGATCCGGTCTTTCGACAGCGCGAGGCGGTTCGAGTCGAACCATGAGCTTTCGAGCTGACGCATTTCGCGACGCACCACTTCGTCGCGGGTGCGTGTGTTGCCGACCACGTTGATGCGGCGCACGTACACGCGGCGGCTCGGGTCCACTTGCAGCGTCAGGTCGACCTTGTGGTTGGCCTGATCGATCTGCGGCTGTGCATTGACGGTAGCGAACGCATAGCCGTATTCGCCGAGCTTGTCGACGACCGCCTTGGTGGCGGCTTGCAGCTTTTCAGCCGAGAAACGGTCGCCTGGCTTGATCTTGACGAGCTTGGACAGCTCCGCCTCGCGGTCGAGCAGATTGCCCGCCAGCTTGATGCTCGAAATCGTGTACGGCTCGCCTTCATGCAGCGTGACCGTCAGATACATGTCCTTCTTGTCCGGCGTGATCGACACCTGGGTCGACTCGATGTTGAACTCGAGGTAGCCGCGATTCAGGTAGTACGAGCGAACGTTCTCGAGGTCGCCGGTGAGCTTGTCTTTCGCGTACAGGTCGTTCTTCGTGTACCACGAGAACCAGTTCGGCGTGGACAGCTGCATTTCGTCGCGCAGCGTACCGGTGCTGAATGCCTTGTTGCCGATGAAGTTGATCTGGCGGATCTTCGCGCTCGGGCCTTCGGCCACCGAGAACAGCACCGCCACGCGGTTGCGGTCGATCGGCGTGATCGTGGTGGTGACTTCGGCGGCGTAGTAGCCGCGCGTCAGATACTGGCGCTTCAGTTCCTGCTCTGCCTTGTCGACCAGCGCCTTGTCGTAGTACCGGCCTTGCGACAAACCGACCGCACGCAGCGCCTTGGTCAGGTTTTCCTTGTCGAATTCATGGATCCCGGCGAAATCGATCGTGCCGATCGCCGGACGCTCCAGCACTTGCACGATGACGACGTTGCCTTCGGTCGCGATCTTGACGTCGTTGAAGAAGCCGGTGGCGTACAGCGCGCGAATGGCTTCGGAAGCCTTGTCGTCGCTAAAGGTGTCGCCTTGCTTGATCGGCAGGTACGCGAACACGGTACCTGGTTCGACGCGTTGCAATCCCTCGATCCGGATGTCTTGCACCACGAAGGGCGTCGTTGCGTGAGCAACCAGCCCATGCGCGGCGAATGCCGCGGCTATAACCGTCTTTGGAACAGAGCGATGAGGTTTAAACAACGTGCTTCCCCAGTGTGTATAGCTGCATCAGGTCAGGCGGTCGCCATCGTGAGCGCCGCCGGACACTTTAAAAATGGATTAAACGAGCCAGGTCGTTGAACAGCGCGATCGCCGACAACGCGACGATGCAGGCGAGCCCCGCCCTCTGAAAAACGAGTTGCCAGCGATCGGAGACAACTTTGCCGGTCACAGCTTCAACCAAATAATATAACAGATGCCCCCCGTCCAATACCGGAATTGGTAACAGGTTCAGTACACCGAGACTAATACTGACAAGGGCCAGGAACGACAGGAATGCAGAAGGACCCAGACGTGCGCTCTTTCCCGCGTAATCGGCGATCGTCACCGGACCGGACAAATTCTTCAGCGAAGCCTCGCCGACGATCATCCGGCCGAACATGCGCACCGAGTACACCGCGAGATCCCAGGTGCGGCGCGCACCCAGTTGCAGACTCTCGATCGGCCCATAACGCACGTCGATCGACGGCACCTGGGTCGCCAGTTCCGCACCGATGCGGCCGATCTGCTGCCCCGTCGCATTGTCGCGCTGCGACTGCGGCACGATACGGATGTCTTCGAACTTGCCTGCGCCCTGCGTAGCGTGCGCACCCTGCGCACCTTGCCTGCCGCGCTCCACTTGCAGCGTGAGCGGCTTGCCGGCGTGCGATTTCACATACGCGATGAATGCCGTGGCATTGTCGGCGGGCATACCGTCGACAGCACGCAAGCGGTCACCGGCTACAAGGCCTGCCTTTTGCGCCGCGCTGCCGGGCTGCACACCCGCGACCGTCAGCTTGCCCCCGCCCGGCTCGAAGCCGAGACGCGACATAAAGTCGTCGTCGACATCTTTCTCCGTGATGCCGCGCAGATCGAGCTGGAAATCCGACGTGCCGTGGGCATCCTTCGCGCTCAGTACGATACGCCTGTGATCGAAAGTCGCGCCCAGCAGTTTCCAGCGCAGGTCAGACCATGAACGCACCGGCTCCGATTCACCGCCATTCACGGAGCGCACCGCGACGATGGTCTCGCCGCCGTCGAAACCGGCCAAAGCCGCCGGCGTGTTCGGCGCGGGTGCCGCGACCACGGCCGCGGGTTCCGTCACGCCGGTAGCGAACACGAGGGCGAACAGCACGATAGCCAGCAGGAAATTGGCGACGGGCCCAGCCGCGACAATCGCGATACGGCTCCACACCGACTGCCGGTTGAACGCATAGGGCAACGCTTCAGCGGCAATCGGCGCGCCCGTCTCGCGCTCGTCGAGCATCTTCACATAGCCGCCGAGCGGCAACGCGGCAATCGTCCATTCAGTGCCCGTCTTCGGGCTCACCCATTGGAACAGCGGCTTGCCGAAGCCGATCGAAAAGCGCAGCACGCGCACACCGCACAGGCGCGCAACGCTGTAATGACCATATTCGTGAACGACCACGAGTACGCCAATCGCGACCGCGAAGGCAAGCAGTTCGATCAGCAGATTCATAAGCGCCTCACTGAACGGCGCGTTCCGTGCGACGAGCGCCGTCCGGCAGACGCGCGATGAATTCGGCAGCGGCGCGACGCGCGGCGGCGTCAGCTTCGATCACGTCTTCGAGCGCATGCGCGCTGCGGTTCGGCAACGCGTTGAGCACCGCGTCGACCACCTGGGCAATCGCCATGAAGCCGATCTGGCGCGCCAGGAACGCTTCAACAGCGATTTCGTTTGCGGCATTCAAGGCCGCGCTCGCGACCCCGCCCTCGGCCAGCGCCTTCATGGCGAGAGCGAGACACGGAAAGCGCGTGTAGTCCGGCTTTTCGAACGAAAGTGACGCGACCTCCGCCAGATCGAGTTGCGCGACGCCCGAATCGACGCGATCCGGAAACGCCAGCGCGTGCGCGATCGGCGTGCGCATGTCCGGGTTGCCGAGTTGCGCGAGCACCGAGCCGTCGGCGTACGACACCAGCGAGTGGATCACGCTCTGCGGATGAATCAGCACGTCGATACGCTCGCCCGGCAGGCCGAACAGCCAGTGCGCCTCGATCACTTCGAGGCCCTTGTTCATCATCGTGGCCGAGTCCACGGAAATCTTGCGGCCCATGACCCAGTTGGGATGCTTGCAGGCCTCTTCCGGCGTGACGTCGACGAGCGTGGCCGGTTCGCGGGTGCGGAACGGGCCGCCCGAGGCGGTCAGGATGATCTTCGACACACCGCCATGCGCCGCGGCGTCGCGCGGCAGACATTGGAAAATCGCGTTGTGTTCGCTGTCCACCGGCAGCAGCACCGCGCTGTTGTCGCGCACCGCGTCCATGAAGATCGCCCCGGACATCACCAGCGCTTCCTTGTTGGCGAGCAGAATGCGCTTGCCGGCGCGCGCCGCGGCCAGACTCGGCGCAAGGCCCGCGGCGCCGACGATCGCCGCCACCACCGTATCGCAACCGTCACTCTTCGACACGTCGACAAGCGCTTGCGGCCCGAACGTGACTTCGGTCTTGCAGCCGGCATTGCGCAGTTTCGCCGCGACGCGCGCGGCCGTATCGGCGTCGCCGACTACCGCGACTTCGGGGGCAAAGCGCAGGCATTGTTCGACGAGCTTGTCGCCGTTGCGATGCGCGGAGAGCGCATAGACCGAAAAGCGCTCGGGATGTCGCGCGACGACGTCGAGCGTACTGTCTCCAATCGAGCCCGTGGAACCGAGCAATGTCAGACGTTTTTGCATATCTCTTTCTCTAGCCGAGCAGCAGCATGGCAAGCGGCAGCACCGGCAATAATGCGTCGATGCGATCGAGCACGCCGCCGTGTCCCGGCAGCAGGCCGCTTGAATCCTTGACTCCGGCCTGGCGTTTCAACATCGATTCGAACAGGTCGCCCACCACGCTGAATGCCACCAGCGCGGTCAGTGCGAGCAGCGTGCGCACGGCGCCCAATTGCGCCAGCAGCGCAGAATACAGGGTCGGCTGGAACGCATGCAAAAAGACCACCGCCGCCGCGACGATCATGACCACCAGCCAGCCGCCGATCGCGCCCTCCCAGGTTTTACCCGGACTGATGGCGGGCGCCAGCTTGTGTTTTCCGAACGCTTTTCCTGAGAAGTATGCGCCGATATCGGCGAGCCATACCAACAGCAGCAGCGACAGCACGAACGGTACGCCCTTCATGCGCGCGGCGACGAGAGCATGCCAGCAGGCGGCGAATACCACAATGCCGGCAAGAAACAGAAAGGCGCGCCACGCGCCTTGCGCCAGCGCAGGCTTGCGCAGCAGCACGAACGGGCCGGCGATCACCCAGAAGATAGCGGCCGCCTGAAACAGCGGCCGCGGCTCTTCGACACCGCTGCCGAGGCGCGTGCTCGCGACCAGCGCTACCGCGGCAATCAGCGCGTAAACGACCGGGCCGGCGCCGCCGAGCTTCAGCAAACGGGCCCATTCCCACGCGGCGAACACGACGACGAATGCAATCAGCGCGCCGAACGCACCCACCGGCGCGAACAACGTGACCGGCAGAAACACCGCCAGCAGGATGATCGCCGTGATGACACGGGTTTTTAGCATGGAAGCGAATCGACGTTCTGCGATTGCGGCTCGAGTTGAGCGCTGGTGCGGCCGAAGCGGCGCTCACGCTCCGCGTACGAAGCGATGGCGTGGCCGAGGGCGTCGGCGTCGAAATCCGGCCAGAAGGTGTCGGTGAAGTAGAACTCGGTGTACGCGAGTTGCCACAGCAGGAAGTTGCTGACGCGGTGCTCGCCGCCGGTACGGATGAAGAGATCCGGCTCGGGCGCATAGGCCATCGACAGATGTTCGGCGAACGATTCCTCGTTGACCTCGACGGCCTGCCCCGCCAGCGCCGATTGCTCGGCCAGCTTGCGGGTAGCCTGCATGATGTCCCAGCGGCCGCCGTAATTGGCGGCGATGGTCAGCGTGAGACGGGTATTGCGCGCGGTTTTGGTTTCCGCACGCTTGATCAGATCGCGGATGCGCGTGTCGAACTTCGACAGATCGCCGACTACCCGCAGACGGATGCCGTTCGCGTGCAGCTTGCCGATTTCGCGTTCGAGCGCCGAGACGAACAGACGCATCAGGAACGACACTTCGTCGGTTGGACGGCGCCAGTTTTCCGAACTGAAAGCGAACAACGTCAGATATTCGACGCCCTGGCGTGCGCAAGCCTCGACGGCCGAGCGCACCGCGTCGACGCCGCGCGTATGGCCGGCCACGCGCGGCAGGCGCCGCTGGGTCGCCCAACGGCCGTTGCCGTCCATGATGATCGCGATATGTCGCGGCACCGCTGCGACATCAGGCACGCGCACGGTTGAGCTGGTATAGGTCATGGCCGTCGGGACAGTGACTGCAAAAAAAGAAGTGGAAACCCTGAAAGTGCTGAGCCAACCGGCCTCAGACCGTCATGATCTCGGCTTCTTTGGTCACCACGAGTTTGTCGATTTCAGCGACGAACTTGTCCGTCAGCTTCTGGACGTCGTCGCCTGCACGACGCTCGTCGTCTTCGGAAATTTCTTTGTCTTTCACGAGTTTTTTGAGTTGCTCGTTTGCGTCGCGGCGCAGGTTGCGCACGGCCACCTTCGCCGTTTCCGCTTCGCTCTTGACCACTTTGGTCAGTTCGCGGCGGCGCTCTTCGGTCAGCGCGGGCATCGGCACGCGGATCACGTCGCCCTGGGTGGCCGGATTCAGACCGAGGTCCGATTCACGGATCGCCTTTTCGACGACCTGGACCATCTTCTTTTCCCACGGCTGCACGCCGATCGTGCGTGCGTCGATCAGCGTCAGGTTCGCAACTTGCGAAATCGGCACCGGCGAACCGTAGTAGTCGCACTGGATGTGATCGAGCAGGCCCGTGTGCGCACGGCCCGTACGGATCTTCGACAAATCGTTCTTGAACGCGTCGATCGAGCGCTGCATCTTTTGTTCAGCGCCCTTCCTGATATCAGCCACAGACATTTTTAAACCTCCGAACCTTCAAAACGGAGCGAGCCGGCCAGCGCGCGCGAAAGGCGACGGCCAGGGCCCGCGTCAAAGCCCACGTTATGTGAACGAGAGTTTACACGTGGACGAGGGTGCCCTCGTCCTCACCTTGTACGATGCGCTTGAGCGCGCCCGGCTTGACGATCGAAAACACCCGGATCGGCAGCTTCTGGTCGCGGCACAGCGCGAACGCCGTAGCGTCCATCACCTGCAGATTGCGGCCGATCGCTTCGTCGAAGCTGATCGTCGTGTAACGGGTCGCGCTCGGGTCCTTCTTGGGGTCGGCCGAATAGACGCCGTCCACCTTGGTGGCTTTTAGCACGACTTCCGCGCCGATTTCCGAGCCGCGCAGCGCAGCAGCCGTGTCTGTCGTAAAGAACGGGTTGCCGGTACCGGCCGCGAAAATCACGACCTTGCCTTCCTCGAGCTGGCGAATCGCACGCGGGCGGATGTACGGCTCAACCACCTGGTCCATACGCAGCGCGGATTGCACACGCGCTTCAATACCGGCGTGGCGCATTGCGTCCTGCAGCGCCAGCGCGTTCATCATGGTGGCCAACATACCCATGTAGTCGGCCGTGGCGCGGTCCATGCCGGCCGCGCCGCCCGCGACGCCGCGGAAAATATTGCCGCCGCCGATCACCACGGCCAACTGCGTACCGAGCCGAACCACTTCGGCCACGTCCGCCACCATTCGTTCGATGGTCGCACGATTGATGCCGAAGGCATCGTCGCCCATCAGAGCTTCGCCGGAGAGTTTGAGCAGGACGCGTTTATAGGCAATGGGCATAGAGATATCCAGATCGCGCAGAACAGGGCAACAACAAGGGACTAATGTAGGGGTGAAATGCTGATTCGGGCAAGCGCCGCCAAATTCACGAACCCCAAGGTTCGCCAGCGGCGGCTGCGCGGCGAGGGTCAACCCGCGCGCAGCCTTGCGGCGCTACCGACCGCGGCAAAGTCTTGCTCCGCCGCGGGTCCAACGGTACTGCGGTAAAGCTTACGCGAGACTTATTGTTGCTTTGCAGCAGCGACTTGAGCGGCCACTTCAGCTGCGAAGTCGTCCTGCTTCTTCTCGATGCCTTCGCCGACCACGAACAACGCGAACTTCTGCACGCTCGAGTTGCCGGCCTTCAGCATCTGTTCGATCGTCTGCTTGTCGTTCTTAACGAACGTCTGATTCAGCAGCGACACTTCCTTCAGGTACTTCTGCACGCTGCCGTCGACCATCTTGGCGACGATTTCAGCCGGCTTGCCCGATTCGGCGGCCTTCTGTTCAGCGATGCTGCGCTCCTTGGCGATCAGATCCGCCGGCACGTCGTCCGACGACAGCGACACCGGCTTCATTGCCGCGATGTGCATTGCGACATCTTTGCCGACCTGCTCGTCCGCGCCGGTGTACTCGACCAGCACGCCGATACGCGTACCGTGCAGGTACGCTGCCAGCTTGTTCGAGGTTTCGAAACGCTCGAAACGGCGGATCGACAGGTTTTCGCCGATCTTGCCGACCAGCGCCAGACGCACTGCGTCGACCGTCGAGCCGTCCAGCGGCAGCGCCGACAGGGCAGCGACGTCAGCCGGGTTTTGCGTAGCGACCAACTCAGCGATCTGCTTCGAGAAAGCCAGGAAGTCGTCGTTCTTCGAAACGAAGTCGGTTTCGCAGTTCAGTTCGACCAGCGAACCAGCGTTGCCGCCGATGAACGATGCAACCACGCCTTCAGCCGTCACGCGCGACGCTGCCTTGCTGGCCTTGTTGCCCAGCTTCACGCGCAGCAGTTCTTCAGCACGCGCCATGTCGCCTTCGGCTTCCGTCAGCGCCTTCTTGCATTCCATCATCGGCGCGTCGGTCTTCGCGCGCAGTTCTGCAACCATGCTTGCGGTAATTGCCGCCATCATTTGCTCCTTGAGTTCCGTCTGTCACACGCCGCCCGGACTTCGATACCGGCGGCAAGAATTCGTTTCAGCGTTGTGCGTATTTTTTACAAACAACGTTTCGGGCACCGTTTTCGACGCCCCGCTACAATGTCGCGGCTTAAAAAAAGGGGGCCTGTAGAAAGCCCCCTTTTTTGCCGGACACGGGGTGGCTTTACGCTTCCCCGTTGACCTCGACGAACTCGTCGCCATCACCGCCACGGGCAGCTTGCACCACTTCGTTGACCGCGTTCGCACGGCCTTCCAGGATCGCGTCAGCCACGCCGGCCGCGTACAGAGCGACAGCCTTGCTGGCGTCGTCGTTACCCGGGATCACGTAGTCCACGCCTTCCGGCGAGTGGTTCGTATCGACCACGGCGATGACCGGCACACCGAGCTTGTTCGCTTCGGTGACGGCAATCTTGTGGTAGCCGACGTCGACCACGAAGATCGCGTCCGGAATACCGCCCATGTCCTTCACGCCGCCGATCGACTTTTGCAGCTTGAGCATTTCGCGTTCGAACAGCAGCGCTTCTTTCTTGCTCATGCGTTCGGTTTCGCCGGCTTCCAGCGCTGCTTCCATGTCCTTCAGGCGCTTGATCGAAACCTTCAGCGTCTTGAAGTTGGTCAGCATGCCGCCGAGCCAGCGTGCGTTGACATACGGCATGCCAGCGCGTTGCGCCTCTTCAGCGATCGTGTCGCGCGATTGACGCTTCGTGCCGACGAACAGGATCGTGCCGCGGTTCGCCGCCAGTTGACGCGCGTACTTCAGCGCGTCGTTGTACATCGGCAGCGTCTTTTCGAGGTTGATGATGTGAATCTTGTTGCGATGACCGAAAATGAAGGGAGCCATCTTCGGGTTCCAGAAGCGCGTTTGGTGACCGAAGTGGACACCGGCTTCCAGCATTTGACGCATGGTAACTGCCATGAAATTCTCCGCGAGGGTTGGGCCTTAAGCCGGCTGCCGTATCGGCCGCGCCCGCCTTTTCTGGCTGAGCGCAACGGACACCCTGGGTGCGCCGGCTTGCGAGTCTGCTGCCTTGAGTCTGCTGCCTTGTTACTACTCACTCATGGCGCAGGCAGCTAGCGCCATGAGCGGCCTCCCCTTCTTCTCTCACCACGTGGGCCGCGGCTATATGCATAATAAATACGCACAAACGAGAACAAAGATCGACTTAGCCAGAGATTATAGCACGCGACTATCGGCCGGCTCAACCCGCACGGTAGCTCCTGTTTGCCGCAGACGGGTTGCACCTGTCTTTTTGCGACCGGCTTTGAACCAGCGCGCAACAGGCGCCGACGCGACTGAAGGCCAGCTTCGATCCACGTCCGCAAAAACCAGCCTTGCAACCGCCTTCAAAATGCCCGAAACACGCCGGGAACACGGCCGCAAAGCGCGCCGGCCCTATCGCAAAAGCCTGCGGCGGCCTGAATATGGTGCGATAATCCCCGAATAAATCGCATTTCAGGCCCGACTCATGGCTATTACGCTCAAAAACGAACACGATATCGCGCAAATGCGCGTCGCCTGCAAGCTCGCAAGCGAGTTGCTCGACTACATTACGCCGTTCGTCACCGCCGGCATTACCACTGGCGAACTCGACCGGCTGTGCCACGAATACATGGTCAAGGTACAGGGCACGGTTCCGGCTCCGCTGAATTACCAGCCGCCCGGCTATCCACCCTATCCGAAAGCCACCTGCATCTCGGTCAACGACGTGATCTGCCACGGCATTCCGGGCGACAAGACGCTGAAGAACGGCGACGCGCTGAATATCGACGTCACCGTAATCAAGGAAGGCTATTTCGGCGACACGAGCCGGATGTTCATCGTCGGAGAAGGGTCGATTCTGGCGAAACGCCTTGTGCAAACCACTTACGAATGCATGTGGCTCGGCATCGATCAGGTGCGCGCTGGCGCCCATCTGGGCGACATCGGGTACGCGATCCAGAAGCATGCCGAAGCGCAGGGCTACAGCGTGGTGCGCGAATACTGCGGCCACGGCATCGGCACGGTGTTCCACGAAGATCCGCAGATTCTGCACTACGGCCGCCCGGGCACTGGGCTCGAATTGCAGGCGGGCATGATTTTCACGATCGAGCCGATGATCAACGCCGGCCGTCGTGAGATCCGTACCATGCCGGACCAATGGACCGTCAAGACCAAGGACCGCAGCCTGTCGGCGCAGTGGGAGCACACCGTGCTCGTCACCGAAACCGGCTATGACGTGCTGACCGTCTCCGCCGGCACGCCTGCGCGCCCGCCGGTCGTGGCCGCCACCGCCTGAGCGCTTTCCGCCCCCACTCGCCCGCCTGCCAATGAGTAGTGTTCCTGTCGTCGCCCAATCCCATGCCACGTCGCTCAAGGCGGACTACAAAGTGGCCAAAGCCCAGTTGCTGGAACGCTTCAAGACGGCTACCAACGTCGATGCGCTGATGGCCGCCCTCGCGCGCGCCACCGACGACTCGCTGCGGGCCGCCTGGAACACCTGCGAACTGCCGTCCGAGCTGGCGCTGCTGGCCGTGGGCGGCTATGGACGAGGCGAGCTCGCGCCGCACTCGGACATCGATATCCTGGTCCTGCTGCCGGACGCGCCGATCGCCCATCTGGAAGCGCGCATCGAACGCTTCATCAGCCTCGCGTGGGATCTGGGGCTGGAACTCGGCAGCAGCGTGCGCAGCGTGTCGCAGTGTCTGGAAGAGGCCGCCAACGACGTCACCGTACGCACTTCGCTCCTCGAAGCGCGGCGCGTCACCGGCAGCACCCTGCTATTCGACGATTTCGCGCGGCGTTACCGCGAAGCGCTCGATCCGCGCGCATTTTTTCAGGCGAAAGTGCTGGAAATGCGCCAACGGCACGCCAAGTTTCAGGACACGCCGTATGCGCTCGAGCCGAACATCAAGGAAAGCCCGGGCGGCCTGCGCGATCTGCAACTGATTCTGTGGATCACCCAGGCGGCCGGCTTCGGCAGCAGCTGGCGCGAACTCGAGGCACGCGGCCTGATTACCGAACGCGAAGCGCGTGAACTGCGCCGCAACGAAGGCTTCCTGAAAGCGCTTCGCGCCCGCTTGCATGTGATTGCGGGCCGTCGTCAGGACATTCTGGTATTCGACCTGCAAACCCCGGTGGCAGAGAGCTTCGGCTACAAGCCGACCGCCACCAAGCGCGCCAGCGAACAGCTGATGCGCCGCTATTACTGGTCGGCCAAGGCCGTCACGCAGCTCGCGACGATCCTGATCCAGAACATCGAAGCGCAACTCTTCCCCAGCACGAGCGGCATTACGCGCGTGCTGTCCGACCGCTTCGTCGAGAAGCAAGGCATGCTTGAAATCGCCAGCGACGACGTGTTCGAACGCGAACCGAACGCGATTCTCGAGGCCTTCCTGCTGTACGAGCAGACGCCGGGCGTGAAAGGCTTGTCCGCGCGCACACTGCGCGCGATCTACAACGCCCGCGACATAATGGATCAGCACTGGCGGCGCGACCCGGAAAACCGGCGCCTCTTCATGGGCATCCTGAAGCAGCCGGCCGGCATCACGCACGCGCTGCGGCTGATGAACCAGACCAGCGTGCTTGGGCGCTATCTGCTGAATTTCCGGCGCATCGTCGGACAGATGCAACACGACCTGTATCACGTCTACACGGTCGATCAGCACATCCTGATGGTGCTGCGCAACCTGCGCCGTTTCGCGGTGGCCGAGCACGCGCACGAATATCCGTTCTGCAGCCAGCTGATCGCCAATTTCGACCAGCCGTGGGTGCTGTACGTGGCGGCGCTGTTTCACGACATCGCCAAGGGCCGCGGCGGTGACCATTCGGTGCTCGGCATGGCCGACGCGCGGCGCTTTTGCCGCAGCCACGGTATCGAGGGCGACGACGGCGAACTGGTCGTCTGGCTGGTCCAGCAGCATCTGACCATGAGCCAGGTCGCGCAGAAGCAGGACACGAGCGACCCTGAGGTGATCAAGCAGTTTGCCGAACTGGTCGGCACTGAACGGCGTCTGACGGCACTTTACCTGCTGACCGTCGCCGACATTCGCGGCACCAGCCCGAAAGTCTGGAATACGTGGAAGGCCAAGCTGCTCGAAGACCTGTATCGCTCGACGCTGGCGGTGCTCGGCGGCGCGCGGCCTGACGCGCATTCGGAACTGAAGTCGCGTCAGGAAGAGGCGCTTGCGCTGCTGCGCCTCGAAACCGTGCCGGAAGGCGCACAAAAGGCACTATGGGACAAGCTGGATATTGGCTACTTCCTGCGCCACGACGCGGCGGATATCGCGTGGCAGACACGCGTGCTGTCCCGTCACGTCGAAACGCCGACCCCGATCGTGCGCGCCCGGCCCGCGCCGATCGGCGAGGCGCTCCAGGTGCTGGTTTACGTGAAGGACCAGCCCGAGCTGTTCGCCGCCATTTGCGCGTATTTCGACCGCAACGGCCTGTCGGTGCTCGATGCGCGGGTCAGCACGACCCGTCACGGGTACGCGCTCGATAATTTCCTCGTCGCGCATACCGAAGAAGACGTGCATTATCGCGATATTGCCAATCTGGTCGAACAGGAACTGACCGCACGCCTGGCGGGCGACGGCACACTGCTGCCGGGACCGTCGAAAGGCCGTCTGTCGAGGCTGTCGCGGACCTTCCCTGTCACGCCGCGTGTCGATCTTCGGGCCGACGAGCGCGGCCAATACTACATCCTGTCCGTGTCGGCCAACGACCGGCCAGGCCTTCTTTATTCGATCGCGCGCGTGCTGGCCGAGCATCGGGTCGGCGTCTCCTCGGCGCGGATCAATACGCTCGGCGAACGCGTCGAAGACGTGTTCCTGCTGGATGGACACGATCTGTCGGACAACCGCCTGCAAATTCAGGTCGAGACCGAACTGCTGCGCGCGATCGCAGTGTGAGATTTCATGCGAGTCAAATTAACAGCCAAGCACCCGCGGCCGGCTTCGTCCGAACGCGCCCCTGTCCGTACCGGAAGCGCATCGGCGCGTAAGCCGACGCGCCCGGCGGGACCGAAGCCGTCGACCTCCGCGACGGGTTTTAGTGGGGCGCGCGGTGAAGGCGCAGCGGCGGGCGGCGGCAAGCGGCCAGCAGGCCAGTCAGCGGGCGGCGGCACGCGGCCGGCGCGGGCCGACGGATCGTTTTCGCGTGAGCGGAACACGGCAGGTACTGGCGCTGCGCGCCGGGCGACGTCGGATCGCCCGCCGCGCCGTGAGGGTGCGGGCGGTGCGCCGCGCCGCGCCGATGCTGAGCGTGGCGAACGGGCGCCGGGGCGATTTGAAGGCGGCGCTGAACGTAGTGAACGAGCTCCACGCCGTGCAGATGGCGAACGCAGCGAGCGTGCGCCGCGCCGCTTTGAAGGCAGCGGCGATCGTAGTGAACGGGCCCCACGCCGTGCCGAGGGCGAGCGCGCCCCGCGCCGCTTTGAAGGCGGCGGCGATCGTAGCGAACGGGCTCCACGCCGTGCCGAGGGCGAACACGCCCCGCGCCGCTTTGAGGGCGGCGCCGATCGTAGCGAACGGGCTCCGCGCCGTGCCGAGGGCGAGCGCGCCCCGCGCCGCTTTGAAGGCGGCGCCGATCGTAGTGAACGGGCCCCACGCCGTGCCGAGGGCGAGCGCGCCCCGCGCCGCTTTGAGGGCGGTGCCGATCGTAGTGAACGGGCCCCACGCCGTGCCGAGGGCGAGCGCAGCGAGCGTGCGCCGCGCCGCTTTGAAGGCGGCGGCGATCGTAGTGAACGGGCTCCGCGACGCTTCGAAGGCAGTGCGGCCGCTCCACGCAGTTTCGAAGGCAACCGTGCGCCGCGTCGTGACGATGGCGAGCGTCGCTCATTCAGCGCTGCCCGCCCGGGTACCGGCCGTCCGTCGGAAGGCGGACCGCGCCGTGAGCGCGATGCGTCCGATCGGCCGCGCTTCGGCAGCGACCGCGGCGCCCCGCAAGAGCGCCGCACCGGCGAGCGGCCGTCGCGCAGCGACAGCGCGCCGCGCCGTTATGAAGGTGAACGCGGCTCGTCCGATCGGGGTGAGCGCACATTCGCGAAACCCGTCAAAAGCGGTTACAGCGACCGCCCGGACCGCTCCGCCCGCGCACCACGCGACGACCGTGGCGGCCGTGGCGAGCGAGCACCCGCAAAACGCGAATTCGGCGATCGGCCGCCGCGAGTCGAGCACAGCGAGCGCACGGAACGTAGCGACCGCCCTGCCCGCAGCTTCGACAAAGCGCTGCCGGCCGCCGCACGACGCTTCGGCGACAACGACCGCCCGGCAAGCGCCGACAAGCCGCGCGGCCCGTCCTCAGCCAAAATCGAACGGGACGCCGACGCCTTGCCGCGCACACCCCGCCGCGATTACGAAGACGCGCCAGGCACCTTGCGCTTGTCGAAGCTGATGTCCGAACTCGGCCTGTGTTCGCGCCGGGAAGCCGACGAATGGATCGAAAAAGGCTGGGTACTGGTCGACGGCGAGCGGATCGACACGCTCGGCACCAAGGTTCGTCCTGATCAGCGGATCGAGATCGATCCCGCCGCCGAGGCCGCGCAGGCGAGTCAGGTGACGGTCTTGATCCACAAGACCGTGGGCTTCGTGTCGGGTCAGGCGGAAGACGGCTATCAGCCGGCCATCACACTGGTTACGCCGGAAAACCGCTGGGAAGGCGACCGCTCGGACATTCGCTTCTCCGTTGCTCATCTGCGCCAACTCGCGCCAGCCGGACGTCTGGACATCGATTCGACGGGCCTGCTGGTGCTGACGCAGGACGGCCGCATCGCCAAGCAGCTGGTCGGCGGCCATTCGGAGATCGACAAGGAGTATCTGGTGCGCGTGTCGTATGGCGAGCACACCACCGACGTCGAAAGCCATTTCCCGCCGGAAAGCCTCGCGCTGCTTCGCCACGGCCTCTCGCTCGACGACGCGCCGCTGAAGCCTGCGCAGGTCAGCTGGCAAAATGGCGAGCAGCTGCGTTTCGTGCTGCGCGAAGGCAAGAAGCGCCAGATCCGCCGCATGTGCGAGCTGGTCGGCCTCGAAGTGGTCGGCCTGAAGCGCGTGCGGATGGGCCACGTCATGCTGGGCGCGCTGCCGCCGGGTCAATGGCGCTACCTGGCGCCGGACGAGTCGTTCTGACGCTAGGCGCGTAAGGCTGGCTTGTGAGACTCACCCGACAAAAAGAAAAAGCCCAATCAGCGTAAGCCGATTGGGCCTTTTCGGTCAGGCTGACCATCTCATTAAACCCACGCATTGCGTGGGTTTTTTGTTTCCCGGCAGCTCGATGATCCGACCTCCGCCGGACAAGAAGCGGCATCAATCGTCGCTTTCCGGGTCCAGATCCGGAAACAGAACTTCCGTGAAGCCGAACTGCGAGAAATCGGTAATCCGCATCGGATACAGTTTGCCGATCAGGTGATCGCACTCATGTTGCACGACGCGGGCGTGGAAGCCTTCGGCGACGCGATCGATCGGCTTGCCATACTGATCGAAGCCGTGATACCGGATCATCGACAACCGGCTGACCGCACCTCGCAGTCCCGGCACCGACAGACAGCCTTCCCAGCCCTCTTCCATATCCAGCGAAACGGGCGTGATGGTCGGATTGATCAGCACGGTCTCCGGCACCGGCGGCGCATCCGGATAGCGCTCGCTGTGCCCGAAGCCAAAGATCACCACCTGCAGATTGACGCCGAGCTGCGGCGCGGCGAGCCCCGCGCCGTTCGCGTCGCGCATGGTCTCGAACATGTCTTTCACGAGTTCATGCAGTTCGGGCGTGTCGAAGTGATCGACCGGATCAGCAATACGCAGAAGGCGCGGATCGCCCATCTTGAGAATTTCACGGATCATAACTGCCCCTCCAGGAGCTTGCGCATACCATCTTCGTCGAGTACGGGGATGCCGAGTTCCTCCGCCTTTGCAAGCTTGCTGCCTGCTTCGGCGCCGGCCACCACGTAATCGGTTTTCTTCGACACCGAACCGGCCACTTTGGCGCCGGCCGCTTCGAGCATTTCTTTCGCCTCTTCGCGGGCGAGCGTGGGCAAGGTGCCGGTCAGCACCACCGTCTTGCCGGCCAGTATGCCTTGCGGCGCCTTCGGTGCGGGCGGCCCTTCCGGCCACGTGACCTTGCCGGGCGCGCGCAGTTGCTCGATCACCGTGCGGTTGTGCTCTTCAGCGAAAAACTGATGAATCGACTCGGCGACCACCGGCCCGACATCGTTGACCTCCAGCAACGCTTCGACCGACGCGTCCATGATCGGATCGAGCGAGCCGAAATGCCTGGCCAGGTCTTTCGCCGTCGATTCGCCGACGTGACGGATGCCGAGCGCGTAGATAAAGCGCGCCAGCGTGGTGTGCTTGGCTTTTTCGAGCGAGTCGAGCAGATTCTGCGCGGATTTGTCGGCAAACCGGTCGAGCTCGGCGAGCGTCGCAAAGCCAAGATTGAACAGATCGGCCGGCGTGCGCACCAGGTTCTGCTCGACCAGCTGATCGATGATCTTTTCGCCGAGCCCGTCGATATCCAGTGCGCGACGTTGCGCGAAGTGCCACAGCGCCTGCTTGCGCTGGGCGGGACAGAACAGACCGCCCGTGCAGCGCGCAATCGCCTCGTCCGGCAACCGTTCGATGCTCGAGCCGCACACCGGGCAGTGCGTGGGCATGACGAACTCGCGGGCGTCGTCCGGACGCCGGTCGAGCAGCGCGCTCACCACCTCCGGAATCACGTCGCCGGCACGCCGCACAATCACCGTATCGCCGATACGGATGTCTTTGCGGCGCACTTCGTCTTCATTGTGCAGGGTCGCATTCGTCACCGTCGCGCCGCCGACGAAGACCGGCTCCAGCCGCGCGACCGGCGTGATCGCGCCGGTGCGGCCGACCTGCACGTCGATCGCGACGAGTTTGGTGAGCGCTTCCTGCGCGGGGAATTTGTGCGCCAACGCGAAGCGCGGCGCGCGCGACACAAAGCCGAGCGCGTCCTGCTCATCGCGCCGGTTGACCTTGTAGACCACGCCGTCGATGTCGTACGGCAGGCTCTCGCGCTTCTCGCCCACCGCATGAAAAAATCCCAGCAGGCCGTCGGCGCCTTGCGCCACGGCTCGCTCGCCATTGACCGGCAAGCCGAGTTCCTTGTACCAGTCGAGCAGTTCGCTATGCGTGGCCGGCATCTCGATGCCTTCGAGCACGCCGATGCCATACGCGAAAAACGACAGCGGCCGCTGTGCGGTGATCTTCGAATCGAGTTGCCGCAGACTGCCCGCCGCGGCATTGCGCGGGTTGGCGAATTCCTTTTGCTCCGCGGCCCGCTGACGTTCGTTCAGGCGCTCGAAGTCGCGCTTGAACATCAGCACTTCGCCGCGCACGTCGAGCACACGGGGCACGCGTTTGCCCTTGAGCTTCAGCGGAATGGAGCGGATCGTGCGGACGTTTTCGGTAACGTTCTCACCGGTGGTGCCGTCGCCGCGCGTGGACGCCTGCATGAAATTGCCGTCGACGTAACGCAGCGAGATGGCGAGGCCGTCGAACTTCAGCTCGGCAGCGTAATCGACCGGCACCGGCGGCTCGCTCGCATTCTTGCCGAGCGCATCGCCGACGCGTTTGTCGAACGCAATGATGTCTTCGTCCGCGAAGCCGTTGTTCAGCGACAGCATCGGCTGATCGTGCACGACCGGCTCGAAGCCGCTCGCCGCCTCGCCGCCCACACGCTGGGTGGGCGAATCCGGCACGATCAGGTCCGGATGTTCCGTCTCGATCTGTTGCAGCTCCTTGAAAAGCTTGTCGTATTCCGCGTCCGGCAAGTCAGGCTGGTCGAGCACGTAGTACGCGTAGTTGGCGCGTTCGAGTTCCGCGCGCAGCCACGCGGCCCGCTCTGCCGGAGCGCTGGTTGCTGGATTGGAGACGGGGGTTCGGGCCATGCTGTCGGAAGGTTCTTTGTGAAATTCAGACATTGGATTATCGCAGGAAAGCGTGCCCCTTTACATCGGCCGATCGACCAGTTTCGAGCGTTCGCCGGCCGCGCGAGGCGCTGCCTGAAAGCACTGCCCCCAATGACAACGGCCGCACATCGTGCGGCCGTCGGATACAACGTGAAAGACCCGGAATGTTACTGGCTGAAGAGGCGTCGTGTCGCGGGCGAACCGGCCGGAATGCCCGCCTGTTCGAGCTTCGCGTAGAGCGTCATCAACTGCTTTTCAATCGCCAGCAACGCGGTTTCCGGCAACGGCCGCCGGCCGTCGTCGACCACCCGCCCGCCGATGCGCTCGGCCAGCGATTTCGCGTAGTCGCACATCAGACGGAACGGCAGGATGTCTTCATCGGCCACCGGCACGTCGAGCACCAGTGTGATCATCTGGCCACCCTTGTAGGTGAGGTCGTCGCGCAGGAAGTTGGTGTCGCCGAACTGCAGCATGAACACCGGGCTCTGCTTCGCGTCGAGCTTGACGAAGCGCGTGCCGTCGCGCGACAGCAGCAAGCCGTCTTGCGAGGCGATCGCCTGCACGTAGTTGGCCGACCACGGCGCGCCGTCGGAGAGCACGTTGATCGACAGTTGCGCGTCGCACTGCGCGGCAAAACCGTCCAGTTCGCGCGCCATCGCGACCGTTTCGAGCATGTCGGGGAATTCCGGCGACGCATCGAGCGCATCGGCAAACTGCTGCACGCCGGTCACGAACTCCGAGAACTCCAGTTCATTGAGCGCCCCGCTGCGATTGGCCAACTGCGCGGCCGCGCGCAACTCTTCGTAGCGCGCGCCGTTTTGCAGCAGCTCCCACGCTCCGCCTTCAAGCTTGCCTTCGATATGCACCGGCTTGCTGCCCGCGCGGCGCAGACGCTGCGCGAGAGGAATCACCTTGTCGCCGGCCACCGGACCGTTCAGGCGAATCGGCACGATGCAGTCGATGCGGCGATCGACGATGGCCGGCGGCGCCGACGAAATCGTCGTAGCGGCCGGCAGGATCGGTTCGACGGGCTCGCCTGCTTTCGCCGCCTTGCGGCCCTCAGCCGCGTGAGCGCCTTCCGCAGCCGCGACGCCTTCGGCATCGGGATAGCCGTTCGGCGTAGTCGTCTCCGCCTGAATATCGGCCGGCGTATCGAGCGGTGCGGCCGCTGAACCGAAAGTCGGTTCGACGCGCGCCGCCGCCGTTTGCGCAACCGCATCGGAACCCACCACCGGCTCGCGGCGCGTGGTGGGCCGGGCCGGCTCGATGAACGGGCTCTGTTCCTGCTGATCGTCCCGCGCCAGCGTTTCGGCAGCGTCGGCCGGCATCGGCCGCGGCATCTTGCGGCGCACTTTCGCGCCCTGCCAGGCGTTGTACACAACCACGCCCCCGACCACCACGGCACCCGCGCCGATCAAACCGAGTGTCAACTCGTCCATGCATGCTCCATCAGCAATTCTTCTGTCTGCGCGGCTATGCGCCCGCCCCACGTGCCGCGCGGCCGGCAGCCGCTGCGGTGAACGCGGACGCCCGCGCGGCTTTTTTTTAACTTAAACGATATTCTGGGCGAAACCGGCGGCTGTTTCCATGTCCACCGCCACGATCCGCGATACGCCCTGCTCCTGCATGGTCACGCCGATCAGCTGCTGCGCCATTTCCATCGCGATCTTGTTGTGCGAAATGAACAGGAACTGGGTTTTGTCCGACATCGCGCGCACGAGGTTCGCGAAGCGTTCCGTGTTGGCGTCGTCGAGCGGCGCGTCCACTTCGTCGAGCAGACAGAACGGCGCGGGATTCAGCTGGAACATCGCGAACACCAGCGCGGTGGCGGTCAGCGCCTTTTCGCCGCCCGACAACAAGTGGATCGTCGAATTCTTCTTGCCCGGCGGTTGCGCCATCACCTGCACGCCGGCGTCGAGAATTTCGTCGCCGGTCATGATCAGCCTGGCCTGGCCGCCGCCGAACAGGCGCGGGAACAGTTCGCCGAAATGACGGTTCACTTCGTCGAAGGTGCCTTGCAGCAGCGTGCGCGTTTCGCCGTCGATCTTGCGGATCGCGTCTTCGAGCGTTTCGATCGCGTCGGTCAGGTCGGCCGATTGCGAATCGAGGAACATCTTGCGCTCGCTCGCCGCCTTCAACTCGTCGAGCGCGGCCATATTGACCGGGCCGAGCGCGGTGATCGCGTTGTTGATCCGCGTGACCTCGCCTTGCAGGTACGACGGCTTCATGTCCGGCGTGAGCTTGGCCTGCAGCTCGGCTTCATCGACCCCGGCCGCGGCCAGTTGCTCGATGAACTGCTCGCCGTTCAGGCGCGCGGCCTGTTCCTTCAGCTGCAACTCATTGATGCGGTCGCGCAGCGGCTGCAACGCGCGCTCGGCGCTCAGACGGGTTTCGTCGGCTGCGCGCAGCTTGGCGGTCAGGTCGTCGAGTTCGAGGCGCGCGGCGTGCAGCGCTTCTTCCTTGACCGCGCGGATGTCGAGCGCGTCCTGCAAGCCGGTGTGCGCGGTCTGCTCGTTGATGGTTTCCAGTTCGGCGCGCGCGTCTTCCAGCGATGCGGCGACGCGTTCGCTCTGCTCATGCGCGACCTGGATGCTGCGCTTCAATTCATCGATGCGGTTCGCCATGTTGCGCGCGGCGAAGCGCGCGTCGGTGGCGGCACGGTCGAGATCGCGCGATTGCCCGCGTGCGGCGGTCAATTCTTCGTCGAGCGCTTCGAAGGCCATCTGGTGATCTTCAAAACGCGCCTGCAATTCGGCGAGCTCCGCGTCGTGGCGCTCGAAGTTCGCTTCCGACTCGGTGCGCATCGCGCGTTGCTCTTCGATTTGCGCGGTGATTTCTTCGAGTTCTTCGCGGATCTGCGTGCTGCGCTGCGTGTAGCGCTCGTGCGCTTGTGTGAGCTTGAGCACGTCCATCTGCAACGCATGAACGCGTTGCGTCGCGCGCTCGGACTGCTGGCGCACCTCGGTCAGTGCATGCGCGGCTTGCGTGTGAGCGGCCTCGGCACGGATCGCCGCGGCCTTTGCCTCGTCGGCGAGCAAGGCCTGAGCGCGCACCTGACGCGTCAGGTTTTCGATTTCCTGCTGACGGGCCAGCATGCCGGCCTGTTCGGAATCGGCGGCATACAGTTGCACGCCGACGCGGGTCACGACATGTCCGGCCTTGACGACGAACGAGCCGCCTTCCGGCAGCTGCGAGCGCATTGCGAGCGCTTGCGCCAGGTCGTCGGCGACGAACGCGAGGCCGAGCCAGTCGTTCAGCACCGCACGCAAACCCGCGTCGTCGATGCGAACCAGCGACAGCAGCGGGCGCAATGCGGGCGGCGTAGCGGCCGGCATTGCGGCCAAAGGCGGCGCGTAGAAAGCGAGCTTGGCAGGCGGCGCGTCGGTGGCGAACGCTTTGACCCAGTCGAGATTCGACACTTCCAGCGCGGCGAGCCGCTCGCGCAGCACCGCCTCGAGCGCGGTTTCCCAACCGGCTTCGACATGCAGCTTCTTCCACAGACGCGGCAGGCCGTTCAGTTCATGCTTCTCGAGCCACGGCTGGATCTTGCCTTCGGTCTGGACGTTCTCCTGCAGCTGTTTGAGCGCGGCAAGGCGTGCGTCGAGCTGATGAATCTGCGCGCTTTCCGACTGCACGCGCTCTTGCGCGGCGCGCCGTTCGCCATCGAGGCGCGGCAGCGTTTCCTGCGCGTCGGCCAAACGGGCCTGGGCGTCGTGGAGGATTTCTTCGTGCTCGGCGAGCTGCATGCGCAGGTCTTCGAGCTGCGCCTCGTCGGGGGCATCGAGACCGCCCGCTTCCGACTTCAGCCGCTCGTGACGCTGCTGCAACTGCTGCAATTGCTGGTCGGCATTGCGCTGATGCGCGGCTTCGAGCTTCAACGCCTGTTCGGTCTGCGCGATACCGCCGCGCTCGGCGTTCAACTCGGTCTGCGCATCGCGCCAGCGCGCTTCGAGCGCCGGCAACGCGTCGTGTTTCGCGGCGGCTTCGTCTTCGGCGAGCGCGGCTTTTTCTTCGGCGACGGCGAGTTGCTCCTCAGCGTCTTCGAGATCGCCTTGCGCCTTTTCGGCCTGCGACAGCCACTGCTCGCGCTGCGCGGTCAGCGCCGCGATCTGCGCCTGCACGCGGTTGCGCGATTCGACGATGAACCTGATCTCGGCCTCGAGACGGCTGACTTCGGCATTCGCCTCGTACAGCGCGCCTTGCGCGCCCTGCATGGCGTCGCTCGCCGAGTAATGCGCGACGCGCAGTGTTTCGAGCTGCGCTTCGACTTCGCGCAGCTTCGCGGTTTGTGCTTCGAGGTCGATCTGCGCCTGTTCGATCGCGCGCAACTGGCGTTCCTGCTCGCTGCCGGCTTCGTTCTTGCGCAACAGCCACAACAGACGCTGCTTCTCTTCGCCGTCGGTCTGCAGTTCCTTGTAGCGCGTGGCGACCACCGCCTGCGCTTCCAGCTTTTCGAGGTTCGCCCCCAGTTCGCGGACGATGTCCTCGACCCGCGTCAGGTTCTCGCGCGTGTCGTGCAGACGGTTCTCGGTCTCGCGGCGGCGCTCCTTGTACTTCGACACACCCGCGGCTTCTTCGAGAAACACGCGCAGCTCTTCGGGCTTCGCCTCGATCAGGCGCGCGATCATGCCCTGCCCGATGATCGCGTAAGCGCGCGGCCCGAGACCGGTGCCGAGGAAGATGTCCTGGATGTCGCGGCGGCGCGCCGGCAGGTTGTTGATGTAGTAGCTCGAGGTGCCGTCGCGCGTCAGCACGCGCTTGACGGCGATTTCGGCATACTGGCCCCACTGCCCGGCGGCGCGGCCGTCGGCGTTGTCGAACACGAGTTCGACGCTGGCGCGGCTACCCGGCTTGCGCGCGGTCGAGCCGTTGAAGATCACGTCCTGCATCGATTCGCCGCGCAGCTCGGAGGCGCGCGATTCGCCGAGCACCCAGCGCACGGCATCGATGATGTTGGACTTGCCGCACCCATTGGGACCGACCACACCGACTAATTGGCCTGGAACCTGGAAATGCGTGGGATCGACGAATGACTTGAAGCCAGCGAGTTTGATCGAGGTCAGACGCACGGCAATATCGCTGATTGAAAAGGGAAAATAAAGGTGGCTCGCGAAAGCCGCGCAAGCCGTTTGCCGATGCGGCGAAACGGCCCGTGAAGCCTCCCTCGAAACGGGCGCCAATCGCACGCGGTCAAGCGCGCGTTAGCCAATGAGGGGCAATCATACCATCGCGCGTGGACGGTTCTTACCGTCCTTACGGTCGGCGTTGTGGTTGGCGTTGTGGTCGGCGTCGTGGCCCGCATTGTGGTCAGCACCCGCGCCTGCCCCCCGACCGGTCGGATCAGCCGGCCCGGCTCTGGTTCGATGTACCCAGCTGGACAAGGCGGAGGCCAGCACGATGCACGCGCCGCCCGCCCATTCGCGCGGACCGGGCGTCTCGCCGGCAAAAAGCCACGCGGACAAGGCCGTGATCACGATCTCGAACAGCATGATGATCGAGGCCCGGTTGGCCGGCACGCGTGCAAGACCGTACTGCACCAGCATGTTGTTCGACGCCAGCAGCAAACCGAGGCCGAGCACCAGTAGCGCTGCCGTGCCAAGCTGCGCGCCGGCGGGCGGCGCCGGCATCGCTTCGAACAGCGACGCACACGCGCTGAACATCGCCGCGCCGCCGAAAACCGTTGCGGTACGCATCTCGGGTTTCATTCCGGGCAGCACGCGGCTCGTCTTCAGGATCAGCACGTTGCTCATCGCGAAGCCCATGCCGCCGGCGAGGCCCGCCCATTCGGCGAGATTGCCGGGCACCGGGATACCCAGCTGCGGCGACCACAGCATGGCCATCGCGCCCGCCAGCGACAGCGCGGCCAACCCCGCGCCCGACCACGTCAGCCGTTCGCGCAGGATGAAGTGCGCGAACAACGCGGTCCATGCGGGGGTGAGATAGAAGAGCAGCAGCACGCGCATCACCTGGCCGTGGATCGAACCCCACACGAAGCCGAGATTGGTGATGCCCGCTGCCAGCGCCAGGGCCGGCAGCAGCCAGTGCCAGCGCACCGTCTTCAGTGCACTGCGGCGTACCAGAAGCACGAACAGACAACCGGCGCCGCTCGTCAGCGCGCTCGCCGCCGTGCCGGTTACGCCAAGGGCCGACAGCATGCGCAGCGGATACCAGATCATGCCCCACACCGACGCGCCCAGCATGATCGCGAGCGTCGGCCAGCCATTGCGAAGCCAGTTGGTCATAGCGCGGCGCTCCCGCGGCTTTTGCGCATGTTGCCGCCATCTGCGCTATTGCTGCTTTTGCCGGTCGTGCCGCCGGCGGCGGCGCGTTCGCGCCCGATTCGTCCGGACCTCGATCCGAAACGAGTCGCAAAACGTGTCTCGATTGTTGTTACGTACATCACTGCTCCTGCGTCCTTTCACGCGAACCGTCCGCGGTTCGCGTCGTTCCCGCTGCGGCGCATTGCCTGCGCTGCCTCGCAGGTTGCGCCGCGTCCTGCGCGCGAGGCGCGCCGCACGGCTGCGATGCGTCCAGCGGCAGGCGCCGTCCGGGGCGCCCCACGCCTGGCACGCCCGGCTATAATCATCCGTTCGTCGTCGCCGCCGGCCGTTGCGCCTGTTTCATGCGCTTCATGCGTTTGGCGTCAGCGCGCCTACCCGGCATTCAGTTCGCACCATCCTCGATCAGGCCCGATCCGCCCAGTGAACCCGCTCCTCGACTCCCTTCAGCCCTATCCGTTCGAAAAGCTGCGCGCGCTTTTCAAGGACCTCACGCCGCCGGCCGGCCTCGCGCACATCAGCTTCGGCATCGGCGAGCCGAAACATCCCACGCCGGCGCTGATTCGCGACGCCGTGGTCGCCTCGCTCGGCGGATTGTCGGCGTATCCGGCGACCATCGGTTCGTTGCCGCTGCGCGAGTCGATTGCAAAATGGGCCATGCAGCGCTACAACCTGCCACCGGTCGATCCGGCCACCCAGGTGCTGCCGGTGTCGGGTTCGCGCGAAGCGCTTTTCGCGCTGGCACAAACGGTGATCGACCCACAACGGAATGCATCGGGCGAGCCTGCGATCGTACTCTGTCCGAACCCGTTCTACCAAATCTATGAAGGCGCGGCGATCCTCGCGGGCGCCCAGCCGTACTTCGTCAATAGCGACCCGGCGCGCAATTTCGCCTGCGATTATTCGGCGGTGCCGGCCGACATCTGGGCCCGCACGCAACTGCTGTACGTGTGCTCGCCGGGCAATCCGACCGGCGCGGTGCTGACGCTGGACGACTGGCGCGAGCTGTTCGCGCTGTCGGACCGCCACGGCTTCGTGATCGCGTCGGACGAGTGCTACTCGGAAATCTACTTCGACGAGGCCAATCCGCCGCTCGGCGGCCTGGAAGCGGCGCACAAGCTCGGCCGCGGCTTCGAGCGCCTCGTTATGCTGTCGAGCCTGTCCAAGCGCTCGAACGTACCCGGCATGCGCTCGGGTTTCGTGGCCGGCGACGCGGCGATTCTCAAGGATTTCCTGCTATACCGGACATACCACGGCGCGGCCTTGTCGACCGTGTTCCAGAGTGCCAGCATCGCAGCCTGGAACGACGAGGCGCACGTTCGCGAGAACCGTGCGAAGTACCTGCAGAAGTTTTCCACTGTGACGCCGATGCTCGCCGAGGTGCTCGACGTACGCCTGCCGGACGCCGCGTTCTACCTGTGGGCCGACGTGTCGCGCACGGGCCTCACGGACACCGGGTTCGCCCAGCGCCTTTACGCCGACTATAATGTGACGGTTCTGCCGGGCTCGTTCCTCGCGCGCACTGCGCACGGCGTGAATCCCGGCCGCAACTTCGTGCGCATGGCGCTCGTCGCCGATGTCGACGAATGCACGCAAGGCGCACAGCGAATCGTCGATTTTTGCCGCGCGTTGGCGGGTTGAGTTCCGGGTTGAGTTCCGTTACCAGCGCCGCACCGCATCCCCTTCTTCAGACTTCAACTCTTCGATAAAGCACGCATATGTCGCAACAACTTCAGCAGATCATTGACACCGCCTGGGAAAACCGCGCCGACCTGTCGCCGAAGGCCGCTCCGGCCGAAGTGCGCGAAGCCGTCGCGCACGCGATCGAGCAACTGGACAAGGGCGCGCTGCGCGTCGCTGAAAAGAAGGACGGCGACTGGGTCGTCAATCAATGGCTGAAGAAAGCCGTGCTGCTGTCATTCCGACTGGAAGACAACGTGGTGCAACCAGCCGGCGGTTACTCGCAGTTCTACGACAAGGTGCCGTCGAAGTTCGCCAACTATTCCGCTGAAGACTTCGCCGCCGGCGGCTTCCGCGTCGTGCCGCCCGCCATCGCGCGCCGCGGCTCGTTCATCGCGAAGAACGTCGTGCTGATGCCGTCGTACACCAACATCGGCGCCTATGTGGACGAAGGCACGATGGTCGACACGTGGGCGACCGTCGGTTCGTGCGCGCAGATCGGCAAGAACGTCCACCTGTCGGGCGGCGTGGGCATCGGCGGCGTGCTGGAGCCGCTGCAGGCCAATCCGGTCATCATCGAAGACAACTGCTTCATCGGCGCGCGTTCGGAAGTCGTGGAAGGCGTGATCGTCGAAGAGAACTCGGTGATCTCGATGGGCGTGTACCTCGGCCAGAGCACCAAGATTTACGACCGCGAAACCGGCGAAGTGTCGTACGGCCGCATTCCGGCGGGCTCGGTGGTGGTGGCGGGCAACCTGCCGTCGAAGGACGGCTCGCACAGCCTCTACTGCGCCGTGATCGTCAAGAAAGTCGACGCCAAGACGCGTGCAAAGGTCGGCTTGAACGAGCTGCTGCGAGGCGATTGATGGCGCGCGGCACCAAAACCGTCGTCTACGGCATCCCGAACTGCGACACCGTGAAGAAGGCCCGCGTGTGGCTGGAAGAGCACGGCGTCGAGTTCGAGTTTCACGACTTCAAGAAAGCCGGCGTAACCGAGCCGCTCGTGCAGGACTGGCTGAAGGACGTCAAGCTCGACGCGTTGCTGAACCGTCGCGGCACCACGTGGCGCGGTCTGTCGGACGACATGAAATCGGCGGCGGATACGCAGTCGGGCGCGATCGCGTTGATGATCCACAAGCCGTCGGTGATCAAGCGCCCGGTGCTGGTGGTCAACGGCCGCGTCAAGTCGCTCGGTTTTTCCGCTGACGAATACGCCACGCTGTTCGCCTGATCGGCAGGGCGATTTCGAACGCAACAAAGAAGTACGGGGCAGGTGGCGCGCAGATAAAGCGCAGAAAAACGCCGATGAGCGCAGCCTCGCCCCGTTGCTCAAAAGCTGTTGCCGGCTGCGGTGCTCAACCGCCAGCCGGCATTTTTTCATTTCAAAGTGGCTTGTATTGAATCCATGTCCGGCACCCTCGCCCTTACCGAACAACTGATCGCGCGCGCGTCCGTCACGCCCGACGACCAGCATTGCCAGCGCCTCCTGATCGAGCGCCTGTCCGCGCTCGGCTTCGAGCACGAGACCATCGAATCGAACGGCGTGACCAACCTGTGGGCCGTCAAACGCGGCGTCGACGGCACTCGCGGCAAGCTGCTCGTGTTCGCCGGCCACACGGACGTCGTGCCGACCGGCCCGCTCGAACAATGGAATTCGGCGCCGTTCGAGCCGACCCATCGCGACGGCAAACTGTACGGACGCGGCGCGGCGGACATGAAGACGTCGATCGCCGGCTTCGTGGTGGCAAGCGAAGAGTTCGTCGCGGCGCACCCCGCGCACCGCGGCTCGATCGCGTTCCTGATCACGAGCGACGAAGAAGGCCCCGCCACCGACGGCACCGTCAAGGTCGTCGACGCGCTGCAAGCGCGCGGCGAGCGCCTCGACTATTGCATCGTCGGCGAACCGACCTCGAGCACGCAGTTCGGCGACACCGTGAAGAACGGCCGGCGGGGCTCGATGTCGGGCAAGCTGATCGTCAAGGGCGTGCAGGGCCATATTGCGTATCCGCATCTGGCAAAAAATCCGGTGCACCTGCTCGCACCGGCGCTGGCCGAGCTGGTCGCCGAACGTTGGGACGACGGCAACGAATACTTCCCGCCGACCACCTGGCAAGTGTCGAACATTCACAGCGGCACCGGCGCGAGCAACGTGATCCCAGGCCACGCCGACGTGCTGTTCAACTTCCGCTTTGCCACGGCGAGCACGGTCGAAGGTTTGCAGGCGCGGGTGCACGAGATTCTCGACAGGCACAACCTCGAATACGACCTGCAGTGGACCGTGAGCGGCTTGCCGTTCCTCACGCCGCGCGGCGATCTGTCGAACGCGCTCGCCAAAGCGATCAAGGACGAGACGGGCATTGCGACCGAACTGTCCACCACCGGCGGCACCTCGGACGGCCGCTTCATTGCGCGCATCTGCAAGCAGGTGGTCGAATTCGGCCCGCTGAACGCCAGCATCCACAAGATCGACGAGCATATCGAAGTCGCTCATATCGAGCCGCTGAAGAACGTGTATCGCCGCGTGCTCGAACAACTGATCGCCTGACCAAGGACTATTTGCAATGACGCTCCCGTTTTCCACTGTCCGCGACCTGCTGCGTTTCGCGGTGTCGCGCTTCAATCAGGCCGGGCTGTCGTTCGGCCACGGCTCGGCCAACGCTTACGATGAAGCCGCTTATCTGGTCCTGCACACGCTGCATCTGCCGCTCGATCTGCTAGAGCCGTTTCTCGACGCGCGTTTGAGCGCGGCCGAAATCGACGCCGTGCTCAACGTGATCGAACGCCGCGCCGGTGAACGCGTGCCGGCCGCGTACATCACGCAGGAAGCGTGGATGCACGGCTTTCGCTTCCACGTGGATGAACGCGTGATCGTGCCGCGCTCGTTCATCGGCGAACTGCTGCAGGACGGCCTGCAACCGTACGTCGAAGATCCCGAGCAGGTCGGCGCGGTGCTCGAGCTGTGCACCGGCTCCGGCTGCCTTGCGATTCTCGCGGCGCACGCGTTCCCGAATGCGGATATCGACGCCGTCGATCTGTCGGCGCCCGCGCTCGAAGTCGCGACGCGCAACGTGACGGACTACCATCTCGATGACCGCATCGCGCTGTTCGAAGGTGATCTGTACGCACCGCTCGCCGAGCGCCGCTACGACGTGATCATCAGCAATCCGCCGTATGTGAACGCGGCGTCGATGCAGAGCTTGCCCGCCGAGTACAAGCACGAGCCGAACATGGCGCTGGCGGGCGGCGTGGACGGCATGGACATCGTGCGCCGGATCATCGGCGAAGCACGCAACTGGCTGACCGAAAACGGCGTGCTGGTGGTCGAAATCGGCAACGAGCGCGCGAACGTCGAGGCGGCGTTCGGCGGCCTCGACCTCGTCTGGCTGTCGACCAGTGCCGGCGACGACAACGTCTTCCTGATTCAGGCCGCGGATCTGCCGGTCTGACGCTTCATCGCTTCATCGCTTCATCGCTTCATCGCTTCATCGCTTCATCGCTTCATCGCGTCATCGCGTCATCGCGTCATCCGGCGATGCGCGCGGCGGCATAGGAATGTCCGCCGCGCGAAATGCGCGTCCCTTCCGGCTGTTTTGCCGCACTGCGGTAAATCAAGCAGTCGGTTGTCCGTCACGTACCCCCAATGCGCGCGCGTTCGGTAAGATGGGCGCGGTCGGCTTCCCACGGCGGCGTCAAGCCGCCCGGCAGCGCCCCGAAACCCATCAGCCGCCTATGCAATTCGACTTGCTTCACATCGGCCCGCTGGTCCTTCTCGCCCACATTCTCGGCGGGGTCGCCGCGTGCCATGCGATTCTCAACACCCGCACGTCGCAAGGCGCGATCGCGTGGGCCGTGTCGCTGGTCGCGATGCCCTATCTGACGCTGGTGCCGTACCTGTTTCTTGGCCGCAGCAAATTCGAAGGCTACGCGGACGCCCGCCGCATCGAGAACGAACTGCTGCGCACACGCTCGCATCCGCTGGAATGGGACACGCAAGACTCTTCAGCGGGCCTGCCCACCGAGGAACTCGGCGCAAGCTTCGTGCATTCGTTGACGCGTCTCGGCGGCATGCCGTTCCTGCCCGGCAATTCGGTACGCACGCTGGTGAACGGCGAAGCGACCTTCGAGGCGATCTTCGAAGCGATCGAAGGCGCGCGCCACTACGTGATCGTGCAATTCTTCATCGTGCGCGACGACGCGCTCGGCGAGATGCTCAGGGACGCGCTGATCGCGAAAGCGCAGCAAGGCGTGCGCGTCTACTTTCTGTACGACAGCATCGGCAGCTTCGATCTGCCCCACCGCTACGTAGCGGCGCTGCGCGCAGCCGGCGTCGAGACGCATCCGTTCGCCACCAATCGCCGCTTCGTCAACCGTTTGCAACTGAACTTCCGCAATCACCGCAAGATCGTCTCTGTCGACGGCGAGCGCGCGTTTGTCGGCGGACACAATGTCGGCGTCGAGTATCTGGGCGGCAAGCCGCCGCTCTCGCCATGGCGCGATACGCATATCGAAGTACGCGGCCCCGCGGTTGCCAGCATCCAGTTCGTGTTTACCGAAGACTGGCATTGGGCGACCCAGCAGTTGCCGGCGTTCGACGTCCCGCCGCTCGAACCGGCAGGCGTTGGCATGCATTGCCTCGTGATGCCGAGCGGTCCGGCCGACAAGCAGGAGACCTGTTCGCTCTTCTTCGTCGAAGCGATCAGCGCGGCGCGCGAGCGGATCTGGATCACCACGCCCTACCTCGTGCCCGACGAGGCGGTGTTCGCAGCGTTGCGGCTTGCGGCCCTGCGCGGCGTGGACGTGCGCATCCTGATTCCCAGCCGGCGCGACCATCTCGTCGTGTTCGAAGCTTCGAAACTCTATGCGTACGACTCGGTGCGCGCCGGCATTCGGATCTTTCGCTACCAGCCGGGCTTCCTGCATCAGAAAGTCGTACTGATCGACGGCGTGGCCGCCGCGATCGGCAGCGCCAATCTCGACAACCGCTCGTTCCGCCTGAACTTCGAGATCATGGTGTTGACCGTGGATCGCGGTTTTGCCAAAGAAGTCGAAGGGATGCTACTGAAGGATTTCGCCCAGTCGCTCGAAATCGACCGCAGCGACTACCGGCAAGCGAGCGCATTGCGGCGCGTGCTGATGCACGTCGCACGGTTGTTCTCACCGATCCTGTAGCCGCCGCGCTGCCCGACTGCGCGGCGCTTACAGCAGCTTCTCGATGTCTTCGGTAATCGCCTCGGGCTTGGTCAGCGGCGCGTAGCGCTTGACCACATCGCCATCGCGGCCGATCAGAAACTTGGTGAAATTCCACTTGATCGCCTCGAGCCCCAGCAGGCCCGGCGCCTCGCCCGTGAGGTAACGGAACAGCGGATGCGCATTCGCGCCGTTCACGTCGATCTTGTCGAACATCGGGAAAGTCACGCCGAAGTTCTTCTCGCAGAAACTGCCGATCTGCGCGGCGTCGCCCGGCTCCTGCTTGCCGAACTGGTTGCACGGAAAACCGAGCACCGTCAGGCCGCGCGCCGCATAAGTGTCATAGAGCTTTTGCAGGCCCGCGTACTGCGGCGTGAACCCGCATTCGCTCGCCGTGTTGACGATCAGCAAGACCTTGCCTTGATACTGCTCGAGGCTCACTTCCTCGCCGCCGAGCGTGTGCGCCGAAAACGAATAAATCGATGTCATGTGCCCTCCCCGTGAAAGCCGTCAGTCTATGCCAAAAGCTTCGCCAGTACAGTCGGCCGAACGGCCGATCCCGGCTGAGCGCCCGGTGTCGGCCCCGGCAGTCTAAAATAGCGCTTTTCTTCAGCCGGCCTCGTCGTGATCCGCTTTAACCAGTTCAGCCTCGCGCGCGGCACCAAGCCGCTCTTCGACAACACCACGTTCACCCTCAACCCCGGCGAAAAGGCCGGCCTGGTGGGGGCGAACGGCGCGGGCAAGTCGACGCTGTTTGCCGTGCTGCTCGGCGAACTGCACGCGGACGGCGGCGATTTCTCGATCCCGCCGACCTGGCGGATCGCCCACGTCGCGCAGGAAACGCCCGCCGCCGACAAGACCGCCCTCGCCTACACGCTCGACGGCGACGCCGCGTTGCGCGCGATCGAAGCGCGCATTGCCGCGGCGTCGGCCGCGCATGACGGCGCTGCCGAAGGCGAAGCGCACGCCGCGTTCGCGGATGCCGACGGCTACACCGCGCCCGCCCGCGCCGAAGCGCTGTTGCTCGGCCTCGGCTTCACGCTCGAGCAGACCCGCGAGCCGGTCAGCAGCTTCTCGGGCGGCTGGCGCATGCGGCTGAATCTCGCGCAGGCGCTGATGTGCCGCTCCGACCTGCTGCTGCTCGACGAACCGACCAACCACCTCGATCTGGACGCAATCGTCTGGCTCGAAGACTGGCTGAACCGTTATTCGGGCACGCTGATCGTGATCTCGCACGACCGCGAGTTTCTCGATTCGGTCTGCAACGTGACGCTGCACCTGGAGCAGCAGCAAATCAAGCGTTACGGCGGCAACTACTCGCAGTTCGAAATCCTGCGCGCGCAACAGATCGCGTTGCAGCAGAGCGCGTACGAGAAACAGCAGCGCACCGTCGAGCATTTACAGAGCTACATCAACCGCTTCAAGGCGCAGGCTACCAAGGCGCGTCAGGCGCAAAGCCGCGTGAAGGCGCTCGAAAAGATGGAGCTGATCGCGCCGGCGCACGCGGCCTCGCCGTTCACATTCGAATTCCGCCCCCCCGATTCCGCGCCGAATCCGATGATGGTGATGGAAGCCGTACGCTGCGGCTATCGCAATGACGGCGTCGAGATTCCGATTGTCGAGCACGTGATGCTGTCGATCCAGAACGGACAGCGCATCGGCCTGCTCGGCGCGAACGGCCAGGGCAAATCGACGCTGATCAAGACGCTGGCCGGGACGCTCGACGCGCTCGGCGGTCAGGTGCGCGAAGGCAAGGGTCTGCGGATCGGCTACTTCGCGCAGCATCAGCTGGAAACGCTGCGCCCGGACGACACGCCGTTGCAGCATCTGGCGCGGCTCGCGCCGGATACGCGCGAACAGGAACTGCGCGACTTCCTCGGCAGCTTCAACTTCTCCGGCGAGATGGCCACCTCGAAAATCGCGCCCTTCTCGGGCGGCGAAAAGGCTCGCCTCGCGTTGGCGCTGATCATCTGGCAAAAGCCGAATCTGCTGCTGCTCGACGAACCGACCAACCACCTGGACCTCGAAACGCGTCACGCGCTGACCATGGCGCTCGCGCAGTTCGAGGGCACGCTGATTCTGGTGTCGCACGACCGGCATCTGCTGCGCGCCACGACCGATCAGTTCATGCTGGTCGCGAAACACCGTCTGCAGGAATTCGACGGCGATCTCGACGACTACCGCGACTGGCTGCTGCAACACGCGGCCGAACAACGCGCGGCGCTGAAAGCGGGCACGGCGTCGAACGGCGCGGATAGCGCGGACAATAGCGTCAACCGCAAGGAGCAGCGCCGTCTCGAAGCCGAAACGCGGCAAAAGCTCGCGCACCTGAAAAAGCCGCTGCAAAGCCGCATCACGAAAATTGAAAAGGAAATGGACTCGCTCAACGCGGAAAAGGCGACGCTCGATGCGTTCGTCGTCGATCCGGCGAGTTACGAACCCGAGCAGAAAAGCAAACTGACGGAGGCGATCCGCCGTCAGGCAGATGTGAACGCGCGCCTCGAAGCGCTTGAAGCCGAATGGCTCGACGCTCATGAGGAACTCGAACAAATCGGCTAGCGGTACGCAGTTTCCAGGTCCGCGCCGGCATCGACAAGAGGTTGGCTTTGTCATCTGCGACGTCATCCAGATCATGGTCCGCATCAGCGCCGCCCGCGCTGCAAGGCCTGCGCGTGCTCGATCTGACGCGCCTGTTGCCGGGCCCGGTCGCCGCGTTGCGGCTTGCCGAACTCGGCGCCGACGTACTGAAGATCGAAGCGCCTGGCGCGGGAGACCCCACCCGCACAATGATGCAGTCGTCGAGCGACCGCGTGGCCGGCCGGCCCGGCGCGTTTTACCGGCTCGTCAATCGCGGCAAGCGCGAAACGCGGCTCGACCTGAAATCGGAAGCGGGACGCAGCGTGTTACGCGCGCTCGCGGCCGAAGCGGACGTGCTGATCGAAAGCTTCAGGCCCGGTGTGATGGAGCGCCTCGGCCTCGGCTACGAAACACTGCGCGCGGCGAATCCCAAACTGGTTTACTGCGCAATTAGCGGCTACGGCGCGAGCGGTCCGTTTGTCGACCATGCCGGCCACGATCTGAACTACATCGGCTACGCGGGTGTACTCGATCAACTGGCCGGCCGCGACGGCGCGCCGATCCTGCCGAACTTCCAGATCGCCGACCTGCTCGGCGGCGCCTTGAGCGCCGTCACGCAGATTCTCGCCGCGTTATGGCACGTGTCGCGCGGGGGCGAAGGCCGCTTCGTCGACGTATCGATGACCCATGTCACGCACGCGCACAACGTCGTCGCGCAAGTCTCGCTCGCCAATGAAGGCGCCGCTCCGGCCGCAGGCGTTGGCCTGCTGAACGGCGGCGTGCCCTGCTACAACCTGTACCGCACGCTCGACAACCGCTGGCTCGCGGTCGGCGCGCTCGAGCTCAAATTCTGGGAAACGCTGTGCATGGCGCTGGACCGGCCCGAATGGGCGACGCGCCACTGGAGTCTTGGTCAGGCAATCGGCGGCCCGGACGCGGCCGCGCTGACGCAGGAACTGGCCGATGTGATCGGCAAGCGCCCGCTGGAGGAGTGGGTGCTGCTGCTAGAGTCGCTCGACTGTTGCGTGTCGCCGGTGCTGACGCCGGCAGAAGCCGCGCGGCACCCGCTCTTCAATCCGCAGGCCCGCGTGGCCGCGAGCGCAAGTGACAACGAAACCGAGGCCGAAGACGACGAAGGCCGCTCCGCCGGTTGAGGCAAGCGGCCGCCGCCCAGCAGGTCAGCAGGTCAGCAGGTCAGCAGGTCAGCAGGTCAGCAGGTCAGCAGGTCAGCAGGTCAGCGTTTGGCCGCCGCTTGCCGCGGCAAGGTCTGGCGCGGCGTTTTCTCGTCGTCGTACAGCAGATACTTGCGGCCTTCAACGTGACGGTTGATGGTGGCCCGCACTTCCGCCGCCGTAACATGTTCGGCTACCACCCGCCGCGAAATCTGCCCCGTCGTGTCGATCCACTCGACGATCCGGCAAGCTCCGCCCCAAGGCTGGCGAATGGGCGCGGAGACGCGGCAGCCGCGCACCTGCATTGGCCGCTCGGCTACGGTTTCATGTGGCTGTTTCAAGGCGCAATCCTTTTTTCGGCATCAGAAGGGAAGCAATCCCTTCAGCTTAGGAAAAAGGAATGTCGGGTAGGTTACAGCCAATATGGAGATATTTACCGCGCATTACGCGGCGGACCGCGCCTGCCGCCGCTACAGCCCCGTTCATTCGAGCGTGCGAACCCGGTCGATGGCCTGCTCGATCCTTTCAACCGCAATGACCTGTAAGCCGTCGATCAGCTGCTTCGGCGCATTGGCCTTCGGAATCAGCGCGATTGAGAAACCGAGCTTGGCCGCTTCCTTCAGACGCTCCTGACCGCGCGGCGACGGCCGGATTTCGCCGGCGAGGCCCACTTCGCCGAACACGACCAGCCCCTTCGGCAACGGTTTGTTTCGCATCGACGAATGAATCGCGAGCAGCACGGCCAGGTCGGCGGCGGGTTCGGTAATCTTCACGCCGCCCACCGCGTTCAGGAACACGTCCTGATCGAAGCAGGCGATGCCGGCATGCCGGTGCAGCACCGCCAGCAGCATCGCGAGCCGGTTCTGTTCCAGGCCGACGGCTAGCCGCCGCGGATTCGGCGCGTTCGCCGCGTCCACCAGCGCCTGCACTTCGACCAGCAGCGGGCGCGTGCCTTCCTGCGTGACCAGCACACACGAGCCCGGAACGGATTGTTCATGCTGCGACAGAAACAGCGCGGAAGGGTTGGCGACGCCGCGCAGGCCGCGCTCGGTCATCGCGAACACACCGAGTTCGTTGACCGCGCCGAAGCGGTTCTTGATCGCGCGCACCAGCCGGAACGACGAATGCGTGTCGCCCTCGAAATACAACACCGTATCGACGATGTGCTCCAGCACGCGCGGCCCTGCCAGCGCGCCCTCCTTGGTCACATGGCCGACCATGATGATGGTGGTGCCCGACTGCTTGGCGATCCGCGTCAATTGCGCCGCGCACTCGCGCACCTGTGCGACCGAACCGGGCGCGGAGGTCAGAGCGTCGGAATAGACCGTCTGGATCGAGTCGATCACGGCGACGTCGGGCCGCTGCTCGGCGACAGTCGCCTGGATCTTTTCGAGCTGGATTTCGGCGAGCAACTGCAGTTCGCTGGCCTTCGAACCGGGCTCGAGCAGCGAGAGCCGCTGCGCGCGCAGCGCAATCTGCGCCGCCGATTCCTCACCGCTGATATAGAGCGCCCGTTTGTCCGCGGCGATTTCCGCGAGCGATTGCAGCAGCAGCGTCGATTTGCCGATGCCCGGGTCGCCGCCGATCAGCACCACCCCGCCCGGCACCAGACCGCCGCCCAGCACGCGGTCGAACTCGCTGACGCCGGTTGAAAAACGCGGCACGTCGGTCGCGTCGATATCGGCGAGACGCCGCACCGGCGCGCTTTTCGCGAGCGACTGGAAGCGATGGTTGGAGGGCGCTTCCGCCACCGATTCGACCAGCGTGTTCCACGCATTGCATGAAGGGCACTGCCCGGCCCACTTCGGCGATTGCCCGCCGCATTCACTGCAGATGTACAACGTCTTCTGTTTAGCCACGCGCCCTTGCCTGTTGTTGCTGTTCTATTGGAGATCCGGCTGATCAGGCCGTGAGCCCGCCGATCGCTTCCGTGCTTACTCGGCGCGCACCGGTACGCGCGGCGCCACCGCGCACATCAGCTCGTAGCCGATCGTGCCGCACGCTTGCGCGACGTCGTCGATCGGCAGCGACGTGCCCCACAATTCGACGCGCGAGCCGACGTTGGCCGTCGGGATCGGCGTCAGGTCGACGGTCAGCATGTCCATCGAAACGCGCCCGACGAGCCGCGTCAGCACCCCGTCGACGATCGCCGGCGTGCCTTCCGGCGCGATCCGCGGATAGCCGTCCGCGTAACCGCAGGCGACCACGCCGATGCGCATCGGCCCGCGCGCCTTGAACGACGAACCGTAGCCGACCGTCTGGCCTTCGGCGATGGTCTGCACGGCGATCAGTTCGGAGGCGAGCGTCATGGCCGGTTGCAGACCGGTGTCTGCGATCGCGGCGTTCACGCCGGACGGCGACGCGCCGTACAGAATGATGCCCGGACGCACCCAGTCGAAGTGCGCGGCGGGATGCCACAGCGTCGCCGCCGAATTCGCGAGGCTGCGCGCACCTGCGATGCCTTGCGCGCCGCGTTCGAACGCTTCCATCTGAACGGCGATGCCGCGTTCGCTGTCGGCATCCGAGAAATGGGTCATCAACGTGATCTGGCCGACACCCTGACAGGCACGCGCGCGCTCCCAGGCGGCACGGAATTTTTCCGGCACGTAACCGAGGCGGTTCATGCCGCTGTTCATCTTCAGTTGAATGTTGACGGGCTTGGACAGACGCGCCATTTCCAGCATCCGCAGCTGTTCGTCCGAGTGCAGCGCCGTGGTCAGGCTATAGCGGTCGATCACGTCGATATCGGTCGGACGGAAAAAGCCCTCGAGCAACAAAATTGGCCCGGCCCATCCCAATTCACGCAACTTCACGGCTTCTTCGAGGTCCAGCAAGCCAAAGCCGTCGGTTGCGCGCAGTCCGGGGAACGCGCGTGCGAGGCCGTGTCCGTAGGCGTTTGCCTTGACGACGGCCCAAATCTTCGATTTTGGTGCGTAGCGACGGGCGACGGCGAGATTATTGGCGAGTGCGGCGGTATGGATCGTGGCTGAGAGGGGGCGCGGCATGGGAAATTTTCGTAAAGACGCTTGCGAATCAGCAGCTTACAGGGCGTTTTCAGCGCTCGGCAGCCCGCTGGGCGGTGCAGTCAAGGATTTTGCTAGTCCGAATCCAGCTATTTTCGTGATATAAAGCCGTGCGCACAACCCATTTCGAACGGCATAAGCCCGGACGCCTCTCCCACGGCCGGGGCGGACAGACCGCAGCGAGGACAGCATCGCATCAGATGAAAAAAGGTTTTTACACCATCATGGCCGCGCAATTTTTTTCGTCGCTGGCCGACAATGCGCTTCTGATCGCTGCTATCGCACTGCTGAAAGATCTTCACGCCCCAAACTGGATGACGCCGCTGCTCAAGTTGTTTTTTGTGCTGTCGTACGTCGTTCTGGCCGCCTTCGTGGGCGCTTTCGCCGACTCGCGTCCGAAAGGACGCGTGATGTTCATCACCAATACCATCAAGGTGGTCGGCTGCGTCACGATGCTCATCGGCGCGCATCCGTTACTCGCGTATGGCATCGTCGGCTTTGGCGCGGCGGCCTACTCGCCCGCGAAATACGGGATTCTCACCGAACTGCTGCCGCCTGAGCGGCTGGTCGCCGCGAACGGCTGGATCGAAGGCACCACGGTCGGCTCGATCATTCTCGGCACTGTGCTCGGCGGCGCCCTGATCAGTCCGCACATCGCAGCGCCGATCCTGAAGCACCACATTCCCACCGTCCACACGCCCGCCGAAGCAGCGATGCTGGTGATCATGGGGATCTACGTGATCGCCGCGCTGTTCAATCTGCGCATTCCCGACACCGGCGCGCGTTATCCGAAACAGGAACGCGGCCCGATCAAGCTCATCACCGATTTCGCCGATTGTTTCCTCGTGCTGTGGCGCGACAAACTCGGCCAGATTTCGCTCGCCGTCACCACGCTGTTCTGGGGCGCCGGTGCGACGCTGCAATTCATCGTCCTGAAGTGGGCCGAGGTGTCGCTCAACATGTCGCTGTCGGAAGCCGCGATCCTGCAGGCGGTGGTGGCCGTGGGCGTGGCGGCCGGCGCGATCTTCGCGGCCTCGCGCGTGCCGCTGAAGAAGTCGCTCTCAGTGCTGCCGGTCGGCATCATGATGGGCATCGCCGTGATGCTGATGGCGTTCTACACGCGCGACCTGTTCCCCGCGCATTGGGGCCTCTACTTCGGCCGCATGCACGTGCCCGGCTATCTGATCGTCGCGTATATCTTCCTGATGGTCGTCGGCGGTTTGTCCGGTTTTTTTGTCGTACCGATGAATGCGCTGCTCCAGCATCGCGGCCACGTGCTGCTGTCGGCGGGCCACTCGATCGCCGTGCAGAACTTCAACGAGAATCTCTCGGTGCTCGTGATGCTGTGCCTGTACGCGGTGCTGGTGTGGCTCGACGTGCCGGTCACGACGGTGATCGTGCTGTTCGGCACGTTCGTCTGCCTGATGATGTGGCTCGTGATGCGGCGCCACCAGGCGAATCAGCGCGCGTTCGATTCGGTCGCGCTGATCGGCGAAGTCAAGCACTGACCAGCGGCGGCCTGCAAGCGCCATCCCGCGCGCCTTCTCCTATTTCCGCCTTGCCATGACTCAACCGATTCCCAACGTGCTGACGATCGCCGGTTCCGATTCCGGCGGCGGCGCCGGCATTCAGGCCGACCTGAAGGCGTTCTCCGCGCTCGGCGCCTATGGCGCGAGTGTGATCACCGCACTGACCGCGCAGAACACGCGCGGCGTCACGGCGATTCATACGCCGGAACCGGCCTTCGTCACCGCGCAGCTCGATGCGGTGTTCGACGACATCCGTATCGACGCCGTGAAGATCGGCATGCTCGCGAACGCGGCGATCGCGCGCGCGGTGGCCGACGCGTTGCGCCGGCACAAGCCGAAGCACATCGTGCTCGACACAGTCATGATTTCGAAGAGCAATCACGCGTTGCTGCTGCCGGATGCGGTCGCCGCGGTGCGTGAGGAATTGCTGCCGCTCGCCGATCTGCTGACGCCGAATCTGCCGGAAGCCGCCGCCTTGCTTGGCGTGGCAGCCGCGACGGATGAGGCCGGCATGGTCGCGCAAGGCGAAGCGCTGCGTGCGCTCGGCGCGCGCGCGGTGCTGATGAAAGGCGGTCATCTGAGTGCGCCGGATAGTCCCGACTGGCTCGTGCAGGACAGCGGCACGCTGCGTCTCGGCGGTCCGCGCGTGCCGGTGAAGAACACGCATGGGACAGGCTGCACGCTGTCGTCGGCGATTGCCGCGCTGATTCCGCAACGCGACGATCTGGCGAGCGCCGTCGCCGATGCGAAGCGGTATCTGACCGGCGCGCTGCAAGCGAGCGACCGGCTCGAGGTCGGCAGCGGCGTCGGGCCGGTGCATCATTTTTATCGGTGGTGGTGAGGTGGTGAAGCGGAACTGTCTGCGGCTTGGCACCCAGGCCTTACCCCCTCGACTCCCGCTGACTCCCCTCGACTCCCGCTACTGCCGCGCGTAGGCCTGCGCCTGTTGCGGCCAGTCGTCCGGGACGATGAACCCGCGTGAGCGTTCAAGCCAGTTGCGCGCGCCGTCATTGGCGAACGCCGCAACCATCGCCGGTCCCTGTTGATGTGAAACTTGCTCAGCGAGCGTCCGCGCATCGACACAAGCGATCTCCGCCTGCTCCTCAGCAGCAGGCTCATGCCGCCTCGGCGCGAGCCACTCCAGACGCGGCAGCGCGCGCCACGCCCATGCATGCGCGGCGGCAAAAGCCGGCCAATCGCCACGGGTCACCCACCAGCCGCGTCCGTGTGAAGGATCGAGCACGGCCGGATCCGTCGGCGACTCGCCATGCCGGTAAAACAGCCAGCCTTTGACGAACATCTGCGGCGTCCACGAGCCTCCATAGCCGAGCGACGCGAATTCTTCGCGTGCGCTCAGCGGCAGCTGATGATTCAGCAAATGCGCGAGCTTCAGATCAAAACGATCCCTCAGATTCGGGCCGACGTAATCCGCCAGTTGCCCGCGACCGTCGCCGGCATGCAGATAGCACTTCACCGCCAATTCCCAGTGCAGTCGCGCGCCCTGGTTCGTCTGCACCAGAAAATCGCATTCGCCGAGCGTGACGCCGGCGCGCCGCAGCGGCACGCCGGCCGCGACCAGCCGCGCCGCGGGCCCATGCCGCAGAAACCACGCGAGCAGACGTTCGGCGTAGCGGCCAAGGCGCGTGATGCGCGTCGCGGCGAGGTCGCGTTGCAGTTCGGCCGGATCGGTGTCGAGCGCGCGCAACCAGTCGATCGTCGCACAGGCCTCCTGCGGCGTGTCGAACGGCGTGGCCAGTGCCCCCGCCGGTGGTTGCGCCCGCAACAAATCGGAGCTCAGCAACAGCCACGCCAGATCGCGCACCGCCGGGACGCGCAAGGTGTCGAGGAGCGTCTCGAGTAGCGCGGCAGGTGTGCCGGGCGCTGCGAAGGCCGCCGACGCCGTCGGCCCGGTGGCCGCCATCACTTCGCTTCGTGCGAAGCTGTGCCGCCCGCCTTGCGCCACGTATCGTGCGCGAGGCACAAGTCGGCCCAGGCCTTTGCCTTGTCGGGCAGGCTGCGCAACAGATAAGCCGGGTGATACGTGACGATGACCGGCACCCCTTCGTATTCGTGCACGCGGCCGCGCAGCGACGAAATGCTCGCGTCGGTCTTCAGCAGACTCTGCGCGGCGAAGCGGCCGAGCGCGACAATCAGCTTCGGCTTGACCAGTGCGACCTGGCGTTGCAGATAGGGCTCGCAACGCGCGACTTCATCGGGCTCGGGATTGCGGTTGCCGGGCGGCCGGCACTTGATCACATTGGCGATATAGACGTTGGTGTCGCGCGCGAGGGTCAGCGCACGCAGCATGTTGTCGAGCAGCTTGCCGGCCTGGCCGACAAACGGCTCGCCCAGGCGATCTTCGTTCTCGCCGGGCGCTTCACCGATCAGCATCCAGTCGGCGTTGCGATCGCCGACGCCGAACACCGTCTTCGTGCGTTTCTCGCACAGACGACAGCGTTCGCAGCCGGCGACGCGATCGCTCAACGCGTCCCAGTCGAGCAGATGGATCGGCAGCGCTTCCGGCGTTTCGCGGCGCGGCTCGGCGCTCGCGGGGCCAGACTCATGGGCCGGCAGATCGTCGAACCACGCGAAATCGTCGTCGGACGGTGCTTCGCCAAACGAGGATGGCGGCGTTTGCCGTGCCGGCTCGCTACGTTGCGCAGGCGAACGATGCTCGTCCGGCTCGCGCGCAGGCGCTGGCTGCCGCGGTTCGCTCGTGCGCATCGACGCTGATTGCCCGCTGCCGGGCTGTGTCTGGCGGGACTGCGGCGCTTCGCTTGCGCGCATCGCCGGGCGCTGCTCATCGTGCGAACGCGCCGTTGCCTGCTGCGAGCCTGGCTGCCGATCATCTCGCTCTGCACGGCCGGCCGGCGACGTTGACGGCGCCGTTACTCCCGGGTCCGCAGCCAGCGGCTCTTCGCGACGCGCGCCTGCGTCCGCGGCGCCGGCCTCGCCCGGCCGCGCATGACTGGTCTGCGCGTCCGAAGCAAGCTCGACAGCCTCGGCGGACGCGACCACCGCCATTCCTCGACGTACCCACAGCGGCGCGAGTCCGAACTCTTCCAGTACCGATTCATGCAGCGCCATCTGCGCCCTCCCTGGCAAACGAATAACGCATCACGATGGCGTCCTCCCGACTGCGATGCCGCGCCGGATAATAGTTTTTGCGCCGGCCGATCGACGCAAACCCAAAGCGTTCGTAAAGCCGGATCGCCCGATGGTTGGACGGCCGCACTTCGAGCAGCAGGCCGTCGAGCTTTTCGGCGCGCGTGATGCGCACCGCTTCTCGCAACAGCGCGAGCCCGGCGCCGGCGCCTTGCGCGGCCGGCGTCACGCACAAATTGAGCAGGTGCATTTCATCGACAACCGGCATCAATACGCAATAGCCGATCAGCGCGCCCGTCACATGCCGCAGACAAACGCCGAAATAGCCGTTGCGCAGCGAATCGCCGAAATTGCCGCGACTCCAGGGAAATTCGTAAGCGATCTTTTCGATTGCGGCAACCTCGTCCAGGTCGCCTTCGGTCATCGGCGACATGTAGCGGTCCGCGAGCAACACCCCGCTCATCGCTGGCCCTCGCCCTGATGCGTGCGGTGCGCCGCCTGCGCGGCCAATTCGGCCTTGGCGGCTTTTTCAGCGACGCGTTCCGCCATGGTTTGGGCAACTTTATCGCGCACATATTCCGGCGCGGCCTGGTCGGCGGGCACCGTGCGGCCGGCGCGGAATGCGCGTAGCGCCGCGTATGCGATGGGCAACGCATGCGGCAGCGCTTCGCCATCGACTGTCCGGGCAGCAGCGACGGCGGGCAGCCGCGCGCCGAAGGCTGCGGCGGCGTTGCCTGCCAGCGTAAACGGCACGCCGGGCAAGACGAGGCGCTCGGGGGTATCGAGCGAAGCCGGTAGGAGCGTTCGCCACTCGCCCTGGGTCTCGTCCCACGCATAGTCGGCCCAATAGATTTCTTCCATGCGGGCGTCGAGCGCGGCGAGCACGCGAAGCGCCAAAGGATCGTGCAGACGGGCGCTTTCCGCGCACGCGAGCAAGGTGCCGACCGGCACGACCGGCAGGTTCAGGCCGAACGCGAGGCCCTGGGCGACACCGGTGGCCGTACGAAGCCCTGTGAACGAACCGGGCCCGGAGCCGAAGGCGATGGCATTGCAATCGGCCAGTTGCAAACCGGCCTCATCGAAGAGTTCGCGAATCGCCGGCAGCAGGCGCGTGCTGGAAACCGCGCCGGTTTGCTCATGACGGACCCAGATGCGGGGTTCAGGGGCGGTGTGGGCCGATGATTCGCCAGTGGCGAGAAGCGCTACCGAGCAGAATTCGGTCGATGTATCGAGGGCAAGAAGTACTGTTTGAGTCATGACGCGTATTGTAATCGGGTAATCGGCACCGCACGGGGGCATGGGGTTTTGGTTCTTTCCGCCCGCGCGGCGCTGTGGGTTTGTACGTCCGCGGCGTTGGACGTTCTTTGTTCTGCTCGCCTTTGGCCTATCGACCATAACGCCGCACGGCAAAAACAAAAACCCGGACAAAAACCCGAAACCGTTTGGAATAACCCCTCAGCCCCGCGGCGGCAGCCAATTGTTATGATGACCGGCCAAGCTTGGAACCCAGCGAAAACCAGCCGAACCCACCCCTGCCCGGAGGGCAAAATCACAATGACAGACATCAACACCCAATTCATTCAGGCTCAGGAAGACGCGAAGCAATTGCCGGAACGCCCGGGCAACCTGACCCTGCTGCGTCTCTATGCCCTTTTCAAGCAAGCCACCGACGGCGACGTTCACGGCGACAAACCCGGTTTCACCGACATCGTTGGCAAATACAAATACGACGCATGGGCCGCCCTGAAGGGCACCGCACCGGACGCCGCGAAGCAGCAATACATCGACCTGGTCGAATCCCTCAAAAGCGGCGCGGCAGCCTGAGCCAGATCCGCCAGGGCATCGGCAGTCAAAACTTTTTCACCAGGAAATGTCCTAATAGTGGCGCAGTGCAACAAATATCTATACAATGCTGCCTGCGCTCCACTGCTTTGCCCGGCTTTCCTCTAGCGGCCTTTGCGGCGCAGCGCCTCGTAGCGTTTAGCTCCAATCCAGTTTAGAACCTGTCCCCTCCTGCCTAGCCCCCTACGGGCGATCATGTCCCAGGCTGGCGACACGCCGTGTTGGCATGTCGCATCCGATACAGCTTCTAACGAAAAGCTCGCCTTCATTGTCGCGAGCTGCCCCCGTTTTTCGATTTGCTCGCTGCTTCTTTGCTCGCTGAATCCGACGACTTGGGTATGCCGATTGGCGCCGACGTTTTAATTCCCTGCATCCTCCAGGATCGTTTCAAGGATTCTCATGACTTCGAGCAATACCCCCAGCAGCCCGTTGAACGCCATCGCCGACCAAGCCCTCGGTCTCGCCGACGCACCCGCAGCAGCCGCTGCCGCGCCGGAAGCCGTCGCCGCAGCGCCCGCCGGCCCGTCGTTCGCGTCGCTTGGCCTGTCCGCGGATGTTGTCTCCGCGCTGACCGCCGCTGGTTACCAAACGCCGACCCCGGTTCAGCAACGCGCCATCCCCGCCGGCATCGCCGGCCGCGACCTGCTGGTCTCGAGCCCGACCGGTTCGGGCAAGACCGCCGCGTTCATGCTGCCCGCCATCGAGCGTTTCTCGCAACTGCAAAAAGCGCAAGCCAGCCAGCCGCGTGAGCCGCGCCCGGCTGACGGCGGCCGCACGCGCCGTCCGCAACCGGTTGCCCGTCCGACCATGCTGGTTCTGACGCCGACCCGCGAACTCGCTATGCAGGTCACCACCGCCGCTGCCACGTACGGCAAGCACCTCAAGCGTCTGCGCACCGTCAGCATTCTGGGCGGCGTCGCTTACGGTCAACAGCTGATGCTGCTGGCGAAGAACCCGGAAATCCTGGTTGCCACGCCGGGCCGTCTGATCGACCACCTGGAACGCGGCCGTATCGATCTGTCGCAACTGCAGATCCTCGTGCTCGACGAAGCCGACCGCATGCTCGACATGGGCTTCATCGAAGACATCGAAACGATCGTTGCCGCTACGCCGGCCACGCGCCAAACCATGCTGTTCTCGGCCACGCTCGACGGCAAGATCGGTTCGCTGACCGGCCGCCTGCTGAAGGATCCGGAGCGTATCGAGATCGTTCAGCGCCTCGAACAACGCACCAACATCGCGCAAACCGTTCACTATGTCGACGATCGCGATCACAAGGATCGTCTGCTCGACCATCTGCTGCGTGACGCCGGCCTCGATCAGGCTATCGTCTTCACGGCAACCAAGATGGACGCGGACCAGCTGGCCGGGCGTCTGGCCGATGCCGGTTTCGAATCGGCAGCGCTGCACGGCGACCTGCCGCAAGGCGCACGCAACCGCACCATCCGCGCGCTGCGCGAGCGCCGCGTGCGCGTGCTGGTCGCCACGGACGTCGCCGCTCGCGGCATCGACATCCCGGGCATCACGCACGTGTTCAACTACGACCTGCCGAAGTTCGCCGAAGACTACGTGCACCGTATCGGCCGTACCGGCCGTGCCGGCCGCTCGGGTATCGCCGTGAGCCTCGTGCATCACGCTGAACAAGGCGCGCTGAAGCGCATCGAGCGCTTCGTGCGCACCCCGCTGCCGGTCAACGTCGTCGAAGGCTTCGAGCCGCGCAAGTCGGCTCCGTCGGGCAACGGCCGTCCTGGCTTTGGCGGTCGTGGCCGTCCGGGCGGCGGCAACGGCGGCGGCCGGCGCTTTGGCAGCGGCGCAGGCAAGCCGGCCGGCAACGGCGGCGGCGCTCGCAGCGGCAGCGGCAATGGCGGCGGCTGGGCCGGCAAGTCGGCTGGCGGCGGTTCGCGCGAAGGCTACGGCGGTTCCGGTTCGCGTGAAGGTTACGGCGGTTCGCGTGACGGCGGCTACGGCGCACGCCGTAGCGATGGCCCGCGCACGGCGCGCCGCGGCAGCTAAGCCGCGACTGTCGAGTTGCAGTGAGGCAGTAACCGGGCAGCCGCCATGCGCGCCGCCCGATTACCGCGGAAGTCAGCTTGAAGAAAGACCCGGACGGCCCTGCGCCGTTCGTCAGTCGGAAGAAACCGGTGCTCATGCGCCGGTTTTTTTTTGTCCGTATTTGGGCTCCGCCCAAATTTCACCATGTGGAAAATTTTTTTGCGTCGTAAAAAATCGTGCTGCAAGGCACAACAAGTCTTATTGCGAGATGGAAAACCACATTTCTTAATGCGGAATGAATGCAATAAGTATTTGATTTAAAACAAATATAAATATTCCAAAAACGCTCCCGGGCAGCTATTGTCCGACTACTGATTTGCCTAGACTCTTATATAAGACTTCACGAAACGAAACGCCTGACCGGGCCAGCCGCTTCGACGAAGACCGCAAGTTTCTTGCATAGGACCAGAGGAAGCGCTCTGCATGGGCCCGGAGTAAGTGCTCTGCATGAGCCCGGAGTAAGCGCTGAAGCGCTAACTCCGGCCGACAGCTGAAGCGCTAACTCCGGCCGACAGCTGAAGCGCTAACCCCGGCCGACAGCTAAAGCGCCAACTCTGGTCGACAGAGTCACCTATCCATCACAGGCAACCAAGGAGCACACCATGTCCCGCGAACAACAAGCCAAACAACTTCAGCAGCAGTGGGAAACCGACCCGCGCTGGAAAGGCATCAAGCGTACGTACACCGCCGACGACGTGGTGCGCCTGCGCGGCTCGGTGCCGGTCGAGCACACGCTCGCCAGGCGCGGCGCGGAAAAGCTGTGGGATTCGATCCACAACGAGCCGTTCGTCAACGCGCTCGGCGCGCTGACCGGCAACCAGGCCATGCAGCAAGTGAAGGCCGGCCTCAAGGCAATCTATCTGTCGGGCTGGCAAGTGGCGGGCGATGCGAACGTCGCCGGCGAAATGTACCCGGACCAGTCGTTGTATCCGGCGAACTCGGTGCCGCTCGTCGTGAAGCGCATCAACAACACGCTGACGCGCGCCGACCAGATCCAGTGGTCGGAAGGCAAGAACCCGGGCGACGAAGGCTACGTGGACTTCTTCGCGCCGATCGTCGCCGACGCTGAAGCCGGTTTCGGCGGCGTGCTGAACGCGTTCGAACTGATGAAGGCGATGATCGAAGCCGGCGCCGCGGGCGTGCACTTCGAAGACCAGCTCGCCTCGGTGAAAAAGTGCGGCCACATGGGCGGCAAGGTGCTCGTGCCGACCCGCGAAAACATCGCCAAGCTGACCGCCGCGCGTCTGGCCGCCGACGTCTCGGGCGTGCCGACCGTCCTGCTGGCTCGCACCGACGCTGAAGCCGCCGACCTCGTCACCTCGGACATCGACGACAACGACAAGCCGTTCCTGACCGGCGAGCGCACCGTCGAAGGTTTCTACCGCACGAAGCCGGGTCTGGAGCAAGCGATCTCGCGCGGTCTCGCCTACGCGCCGTACGCCGACATGATCTGGTGCGAAACCGGCAAGCCGGACCTCGAATTCGCGAAGAAATTCGCGGAAGCGATCCACAAGGAATTCCCGGGCAAGCTGCTGTCGTACAACTGCTCGCCGTCGTTCAACTGGAAGAAGAACCTCGATGACGCAACCATTGCCAAGTTCCAGAAGGAACTCGGCGCGATGGGCTACAAGTTCCAGTTCATCACGCTGGCAGGCTTCCACGCGCTGAACTACTCGATGTTCAACCTCGCACACGGTTATGCCCGCACGCAGATGAGCGCGTTCGTCGAAATGCAGCAGGCCGAATTCGCAGCCGCCGAAAAGGGCTTCACCGCCGTGAAGCACCAGCGCGAAGTCGGCACCGGCTACTTCGACGCCGTCACGCAAACGGTCGAACGCGAAGCATCGACGACCGCGCTGCACGGCTCGACGGAAGACGAACAGTTCTTCGACAAGAAGGTCGCGTAACAGGCCACATGACATAGCGCGGTCTGATCGCAAGAACGGCATGGCAGACAGACGGCAAAAGGCCCCGCCAGAGGGCCGCTGTCAGGGAGGAGAACAACATGGCCGCAGAGCCGGAGCTCACTGGACCCACAGGACTAAAGGGCCAGAGAGCCATAGGGCTGGAATCTGGGAGATAGCGCTCGCACGGCGGATCGTGCGGCGATGCATACCGCGCGCCGGCCTCATCGCCGGCGCTTTTTTTCGCAATGCGCCACACACGCCGGACCGGACCGGCATGCTCAGCGATACACGATCACCGGAATTTTCGTATGCGTGAGCACCCGCTGCGTTTCGCTGCCGATCAGCAGGCTGCCAAGACCGCGCCGTCCATGCGAAGCCATGAAAATCACGTCGCAGCCACCCTGCTCGGCCGCTTCGATGATGCCGAGATAGGGCGCCGGATGCACGCTGGTGCGGCTGTCGAACGCGACGCCCACGCGGCGCGCGGCCAGCTCCACTTCCCGTAGATGCACGCGCGCCTCGCGCTCGCTGCGCTGCAGGAATTCGGCCGGCGGCTCGATCACGACCTCGGAAAACGGCGAGTACGGATATTGCGGCAGGCACGCATAAGCCGTCACACGCGCGCCGACGGCCTGCGCGAGATCGATGGCGCCGTCGATTGCTTTACGTGACAGGTCTGAACCATCGGTCGGAACCAGGATGTGCCTGAACATGATGCCCTCCGTCGCCATGCGGCTCGCCGCGCGGCGTCAGCGTCCAACGAGGCCCGGCATGCAAGCCGCTGCAATCGATTGTAGTGCGCCGATATCACGCGCATGACACGTGTGCGGGTCTGTCCGCATATCGGAAACCCCGTGCGCGGCGTCGCCTGAGCCTCGCGAACGTCAGCCCCAGTAACCGGGATCGCTATACGTATGCTTGAGAAAATCGAGAAAGAGCCGCACCCGCAACGGCAAATGACGGCGCTGCGGAAACACCGCATGAATGCCGATCGGCGGCGCAGCGAACTCGTCGAGCACGCTCACCAGCCGCCCGGCGGCGATATCGCTGCCGACTTCCCACCACGAGCGCCACGCGAGGCCATAACCTTCGAGGCACCACTCATGCAGCACCGCGCCGTCCGAACATTCCATCGTGCCGGACACCTTGATCGACATGACCTTGTCGCCCTGCTGGAACGTCCAGCCGCGCTGCTGGTTGGCGCTCGCGCCGAGCGCGAGACAGTTGTGATGCGCGAGATCGGCCAGCGTATGCGGCGCACCGCGCCGGCTCAGATACGCGGGCGAGGCCACGCACACGCGGCGGTTTTCGCCGAGCTTGAGCGACACCAGCGACGAATCCGGCAACTCGCCGAGCCGCACCGCGCAATCGAAACCCTCGTTGACCAGATCGACCAGCCGGTCGGACAGATCAAGCGTGATCGACACATCCGGATGCGCGACGGTAAACGCGGGCACCAGCGGCGCGACGTGCCGGCGGCCGAAACCCGCTGGCGCCGACAGCCGCAAATGACCGCTCGCCTTCACGCCGCCCGCCGACACGCTCGCCTCGGCGTTCTGCATATCGTGAATGACGCGCTGGCAGTCTTCGAGAAACGCCGAGCCCTCGAAGGTCAGCGTGATCTTGCGGGTGGTGCGCACCAGCAGCTTGACGCCGAGACGCTCTTCGAGCGCGTCGATGCGGCGGCCGATGATCGCGGGCGCGACGCCCTCGACCAGTGCCGCGGCGGACAGGCTGCCCTTTGCCGCGACGGCGACGAAAGTTTCGATCTGCTTGAAACGGTCCATGACGGGGCAGAGCCGGAATTGCGCATGAAAGTGGTTAGTGCAGGTCAGATTAGGTTTATGAAAGTAAAAGATCAAGTGATATTTAGACTATTTTTTAGCGCAGACCATCACTAATACAATCCATCCTGACCTCTGATAGGAGCGCACGGCAATGTCGGCCACAACGACACTCTTCCCTAAAGCAGTGATTTTCGATGCCTACGGCACGCTTTTCGACGTGCACTCGGTGATCGCTGCCGCAGAACAGATGTTCCCCGGCCACGGCGACGCGCTCTCGCAGCTGTGGCGTCTCAAGCAAATCGAATACACGCAATTGCGCACGCTCGCCGACCCGGCCGGCACGCCCAGCGTGCATTACCAGCCGTTCTGGGACATCACGATCGACGCGTTGCGCTTCGCCGCGAAGAAGCTTCAGCTCAGGCTCAATCGCGCCGCCGAAAAGCGTCTGATGGACGAATACGCGTGCCTGTCCGCGTTCCCCGATGCCGTGCCCGCGCTGCGCCAGTTGCGCGAGCCGCCCTCCGCGCCTGCGGGCGGCAAACGCGGCACACGGCCCGGTCTGGCGATCCTCTCGAACGGCAATCCGCAAATGCTCGACATCGCCGTGAAGAGCGCCGGCATGACGGGTCTGTTCGATCATGTTCTGTCCGTTGACGCAGTACGCGCCTACAAACCTTCGCCCGCCGCTTATGCGCTCGGCACACAAGCCTTCGGCGCGCCGCCGCGCGAGATCGTCTTCGTATCGTCGAACGGCTGGGACGTGGCGGGTGCGACCTGGTTCGGCTTCACCACTTTCTGGCTCAACCGGCAAAACGCGCCAGCCGAAGAACTGGGCGTCGCGCCGCATGGCGCGGGCGGGAGCATGAACGACCTGCTCGCTTTTCTGCAAACCCTCGTGCCGCCCGAACGCGGCAGCAGCGGCGGCAGCCGCACGCGCCACAGCCCTGGCGCCTGACGGCTACCGCTGCAGCCCAAGCTCAGACCACACGAGGCATTTCAACCGCATTTTCAACATCTGCATCTTTGCAATCTGACCGACCAAGGAGAAACCATGGCGAACACGCCTTCATCGTCGCAGCTGCCGCAGGGCATGGAAATCACCGCTGAGATCAGGCCGGGCTTTGAGGCTATCCTCACGCGCGACGCACTCGAGCTTGTCGCCGCGCTGCATCGCGCGTTCGAACCTCGCCGGCAGGCGCTGTTGCAGGCGCGTGCGGAACGCACCAGGCGCCTCGATGCCGGCGAGCGCCCCGACTTCCTCGCCGAGACGAAGCCTATTCGCGAAGGCGACTGGACAATCGCGCCGCTGCCGCAGGATCTGCAACGCCGCCGCGTGGAAATCACCGGTCCGGTCGAACGCAAGATGATCATCAACGCACTGAATTCGGGCGCGGATTCGTACATGACCGACTTCGAAGATTCGAATGCGCCGAGCTGGGACAACCAGATCAACGGACATATCAATCTGAAGGATGCGGTGCGCCGCACGATTTCGCTCGAACAGAACGGCAAGTCGTACAGGCTGAACGACAGGATCGCCACGCTGATCGTGCGTCCGCGCGGCTGGCATCTGGACGAGAAGCACGTGACGGTGGACGGCCAGCGCGTCAGCGGCGGCATTTTCGACTTCGCGCTCTTCATGGTTCACAACGCGAAGGAACAGGTAGCGCGCGGCACGGCGCCCTACTTCTATTTGCCGAAGATGGAAAGCCATCTGGAAGCGCGCCTGTGGAACGACATTTTCGTCGCGGCACAGGAAGCCGTGGGCGTGCCGCGCGGCACGATTCGCGCGACGGTGCTGATCGAAACGATCGTCGCCGCATTCGAAATGGACGAGATCCTGTACGAGCTGCGCGAACACAGTTCGGGCCTGAACGCCGGCCGCTGGGACTACATCTTCTCGGCGATCAAGAAGTTCAGGAGCGACAAGGATTTCTGCCTCGCCGACCGTTCCCGGATCACGATGACCTCGCCGTTCATGCGCGCGTACGCGCTGCTGTTGCTGAAGACCTGTCATCGCCGCAACGCGCCGGCGATCGGCGGCATGAGTGCGCTGATTCCAATCAAGAACGATCCGGCAGCGAACGACAAGGCCATGGGCGGCGTGCGTTCGGACAAGGCGCGCGATGCGGGCGACGGCTACGACGGCGGCTGGGTCGCGCATCCGGGCCTCGTGCCGATCGCGATGGAAGAGTTCGTCAAGGTGCTCGGCGACGAACCGAACCAGATCGGCAAGCAGCGCGACGACGTGCTCGTCACGGCCGCCGATCTGATGGACTTCCGTCCGGAAGCGCCGATCACCGAAGCAGGTCTGCGCAACAACATCAACGTCGGCATTCACTACCTGGGTTCGTGGCTCACCGGCAATGGCTGCGTGCCGATTCACAATCTGATGGAGGACGCCGCCACCGCGGAGATCTCGCGCTCACAGGTGTGGCAATGGATTCGCTCGCCGAAGGGCAAGCTCGACGATGGCCGCAAGGTGACCGCCGAGCTGGTGCGCGAGCTGTCGGCGCAGGAACTCGCCAACGTGAAGCAGGCGGTCGGCGGCGATACCAAGCCGTACGAGCGTGCCGCACAGATCTTCGAGGAGATGTCGACCTCGGAACAGTTCACCGACTTCCTGACGCTGCCGCTGTACGAGGAAATCTGAGGCCCTTGAGAAGCCGCATTCATCAGTCACCGACGACGCAGTACCGGACCCGCCCTCGCCAGCCATGCAAGCGGTGAAAGAGGCCGGAGTCGCAAGGCTGACCGACCGGACGGCCCGACAGGCTCATGCTTGCCGGGCCGTTTTTTTGCTGCGTTTTTTGCTGCGTTTTTCCGCTTCCGGTTACCGCGTTCTGCGATGCTCGACCCAGTCGCCCGAGCGGATTTCATGCAGACCTTTGACGGCTCCAGGCGTCACCGGATAGAAACGGCAATTCACCGCGTTGCCGTCCACCTTCACCATGACTTCGTGCGCGAGGAAGACACCCCCGACGTTCGGATATACCGCTTCGATTTCGTCGAGTACCGCGACCAGTTCATCGTCGATCTCGTACACGTCGCCTTTGACGTCGACGCCCGCTTCGTCGACGACGAGCCCCGGATACGAGCCGAAGTCAAACAGGTGTCCGCGAACAGTGGCCGTGCCGAGCAGGTTCGGCGCGGCGAGGCCGCGCCGCGCCGCGGCCTCGCTGATGTCGTTTACCTCACCGGCCCGCAACGTGCCGTATACAAAGACGGTTTCCATCGTCGTCTGCTCTCCTTGATTGTGTGTTCAGTTGTCTGCGGATTCAGCTCGGTTCAGCGCCGCGCTAGCCACCAGCAAGCCGTCGATATCCGCATAGACCCATTCGCCGGGACGCACGGTCGCGCCCGGCAGTTGCACCGGCACGTCGCGCTCGCCCGTGCCTAGCTTCTGGCCGCGTCGCGGACAGGTTCCCAACGCCGCCACGCCCACGTTGATCTCATTGAGCTCCAGCGTATCGCGCACGCAGCCGTTGAGCACGATGCCCGCCCAGCCGTTCTGCTCCGCGAGTTGCGCCAGATTGCCGCCAACCAGCGCGCAACGCTGACTCCCCCCGCCGTCGACCACCAGCACACGGCCCGCGCCCTTCTCTTCGAGCGTGGCGCGCACGAGCGCGTTGTCTTCGAACACTTTCAGCGTGACCGCCTCGCCGCTGAAGCACTCGGCGCGGCTAAACAGATGGAAGACCGGCTCGAGCACGCGCAACGTGCCGAGCGACAGCTGGTCCTCGTGCGCATCGCACAAGTCCGCGGTTGCAAAGCTCATGAGGTTCTCCTTAGGGTCGGCGCAATCGGCACATTATGCAACGTCGGTTCTCACGCAACCTACAATGGGAAGCCCGTACCGCTATTGGGGGGCGTGTGCCATTGGGTTGTACGCTTTTTGAGCCGTCTATCTGGATCGATCTTCACCATGACTTCGTCCGCCGACTCAGACCAGTCGAGCCTCGTCCACTTCGCCGACATCCCGCCGGAGTTCCAGCCGACCCTGATGCACCCGATCCGCGTACGCTCGCGGCAGATGCCTTCAGGCTGGCGTATCGCTCGTCATACGCACGCGTGGGCGCAGGTGGCGTACGCGTCGCGCGGCGTGCTGCGGGTCGCGACGACCGGCACGACGTGGATGGTGCCGCCGTCGCGGGCGATCTGGGTGCCGCCGCATGTCACACATGAAGTGTTCGCCATCGAAGACGCATTCCTGCGCACGCTGTACATCACCGAAAGCACCGTACCGCCAGGACTGGATACGCCCCGCGTGGTCGAGGTGTCGGATCTGCTGCGCGAGGTGATCGCCGCGCTCGATACGCCCGGCATCTCGGCGAAGCGCGAACAATTGCTCGGCGCGCTCGCGCTCGACGAACTGATGCGCTCGGAGCCGCTGCCGCTGTCAGTGCCGATGCCGAACGAGAAGCGCCTGCGCGCGCTGTGCGAGGCGGTGATCGCCGATCCGACTCACGGCGAATCGCTCGAGCAATGGGCGTCGAGCGTGGGCGCGAGTACGCGCACGATCGCGCGACTGTTTCGTCAGGAGTTAGGCGTGAGCTTTTCGCAATGGCGTCAGCAAGCGATTCTGGCGCGCGCAATTCCACTCCTGAGCCAGGGACGGCCGCTATCGCATGTCGCGCTGGAGCTGGGCTATCGGAGCCAGAGCGCGTTCTCGGCGATGTTTCGGCGGGCGTTTGGGGCAAGTCCACGGGCGTTCATCGAGCGCGGTTCGGAACATCGTGCGGACAATGATGAACGTGCCGATGAAGAGACAAACGACAAGGCGGCTCACCACCGGACAGATGCCTGAGGGACTCCGGGTGCTGCCCGGGTGCCACGCGAATGCTCAGTGAGCAATGCCGGCGCATTGCCGGCATGGTAAAGCCTCAAACAAGCCTCAAACGCCTCAAACGCGCCGCGCCAGATGGCGGATCGCGCCGAGTTGCGCGAGACGCGGCCCGGCCAGCTTGTAGCCCTTGCGCTGATAAAGACGTGCTGCGGGATTGTCGACGAACACGCGTAGTTGCAGCTCGCGCAGCCCGCGCTCACGTGCCCATTGATGAGAGATGTCCAGCAGATATGTCCCGGCGCCCAGCCGCCGATGTCCCTCGGCAATCTGCACGTCACGGATATGCAGCGAATCGCCTTCTTGCGTGATGCGCAGCACGCCAATCGGCTGACCTTCCACTTCGAGAATGAAATTCTCCGACTCGCGCCAGCTGCCAAGAAACAGATCGCCACGCCAGACCAGATGATGCCGGCGATAGTAGCCGCCCATGTTGTTGCGGGTCAGCGCCTCGGCAAACTCGAAATCGTCCATGCTGGCCTGACGCAGACGAAACTGTGACGGAGCTTCGGTTGGATCGAACATGGCGGAACGACGAAGATGAGTCGGCTCAACGGTAAAACAGGCCACGCGTGCTGGCAATGGCTGTTTGTCCCGAGCATACCCCGGACGGAATCGGACGCGGAAATTTGCGCGAAAAAAGGGGGCATAAAAAAAGCCCACTTCTTTCGAAGTGGGCTTTCTAAAATCTGGCGGAGCGGACGGGACTCGAACCCGCGACCCCCGGCGTGACAGGCCGGTATTCTAACCAACTGAACTACCGCTCCAGATTTTTGCACCATGGCTTGCAGCCTTGACTCAGCTTGCACAAGCCGCACCGTTCATACTGCTGACCGAACGACGCCGATGTTTTGGCGTCCCCTAGGGGATTCGAACCCCTGTACTCACCGTGAAAGGGTGATGTCCTAGGCCTCTAGACGAAGGGGACAACGTACTGCTTACACCTTTAATGAAAAAGCCCGTTCAAGTTTGCATGAACGGGCTTTGTCTGGCGGAGTGGACGGGACTCGAACCCGCGACCCCCGGCGTGACAGGCCGGTATTCTAACCGACTGAACTACCACTCCAGTCTTTACACCCTAGCTTGCGAGCGTCGGTTATTTCTCTGCAAGCTGCGCTGCTTTACTGCTACTCGAACATAAATTCGAACACTAAAGCGACGCTGATGTTTGGCGTCCCCTAGGGGATTCGAACCCCTGTACTCACCGTGAAAGGGTGATGTCCTAGGCCTCTAGACGAAGGGGACATAATCTTTTCAGATCTGTCTTTAACTCGTTGCCAACTTACGCTAACTTGTCAGTTATTTCGTTTCGTCAACTGCGAAGACCGCTATTTTAACTACGTTACAGCCGTTTGTGAAGTCTTTTTTCCTACAAGCTCCAGACTTCGGAACCACTTCACTCTGCTCTGATGGTGGAGGTAAGCGGGATCGAACCGCTGACCTCTTGCATGCCATGCAAGCGCTCTCCCAGCTGAGCTATACCCCCTTGCAGAACAGAAACGAGATTCTAGAGGCCAATTTGCGCTTTGTAAATACCCTTTGAGCAATTGCATGCGACTTTTTTCGCAAGTCGCATGCAAACCCTCTCATTGCACGCGCGGACGCGCTCAGGCCAGCGCTTTTTCAATACGGCCAACCACAACATCCCGGCCGAACAGCATCAACACGCTGTCGATCGACGGCGTGTGCGTCGTTCCCGCCACCAGCAGACGCACCGGCATCGCCAGTTGCGGCATCTTCAGTTTGTGCGCGCCGAGCGTGGCCTTCAACGCGGCGGCGATCGCTTCCTTGCTCCACTCCACAGTCTTCAGCGCCGCAGCCAGATCGGCCAGCGCGGGACGCACTGCGTCCGTGACGTGCTGCGCCAGCGCATCCGCTTCGGGTGCCGGCGTGCGATAGAACATCACCGCGTTCCCGGCGATTTCCTTCACCGTCGACGCGCGGTCTTTCAGCAGGCCCACGACCGCGGTCAGATCGGCGCCTTGCGCGACGGCGGCCTCGCCGATGCCCAGTTCGGCGAAGAACGGCCGCGCGAGGTCCGCGAGGCGTGCGTTGTCGGCTTCCTTGATGTAATGCGCATTGAGCCAGTTCAGCTTGTCGTGGTCGTACTGCGCCGGCGACTTGCCGAGATGCTCCAGGTCGAACCATTCGACGAACTGCTCACGCGTGAAGATTTCCGCGTCGCCATGCGACCAGCCCAGACGCGCCAGATAGTTGACCACGGCTTCCGGCAAATAGCCGTCGTCGCGATAGCCCGTCACGCTCATCGCACCGTGACGCTTGCTCATCTTTTCGCCCTGCTCGTTCAGCACGGTCGGCAAGTGCGCATACACCGGCGGTTCGCCGCCGAGCGCGCGCAAGATGTTGATCTGACGCGGCGTGTTGTTCACGTGGTCGTCGCCGCGAATCACGTGCGTGATGCGCATGTCGAGATCGTCCACCACCACGCAGAAGTTATAGGTGGGCGTGCCGTCCGGGCGCGCGATCACGAGGTCGTCGAGTTCTTCGTTCGAGATCTCGATACGGCCCTTCACCGCGTCGTCCCACGCCACCACGCCGGTGAGCGGATTACGGAAGCGCAGCACGGGCTGCACGCCCGCCGGCACCGGCGGCAGCGTCTTGCCGGGCTCCGGGCGCCACGTGCCGTCGTAGCGCGGCTTTTCGCCGGCCTCACGTTGACGTTCACGCAGCGCATCCAGTTCTTCTGTCGACATGTAGCACGGGTACACGAGCCCGGCGTCCTGCATCTGCTTGAGCACTTCGCGATAACGGTCCATGCGCTGCATCTGGTAGAACGGCCCCTCGTCAAAGTCGAGGCCGAGCCACGCCATGCCTTCGAGAATGGCATCGACAGCCTCGGAAGTGGAACGCTCGACGTCGGTGTCCTCGATCCGCAGCACGAAGCTCCCTTTCATCTTGCGCGCGAACGCCCACGGATAGAGCGCGGAGCGGATGTTGCCCAGATGGATGAAGCCGGTGGGACTCGGTGCGAAGCGGGTGCGAACGGAGGTGGTCATAAGCGGTTACTCGGAAGACGGGCGCCTGCGCCTGGCAAACCTCACCGGAAAAGCGCGGCAGCGGACCGCGCCCATGCGGCAGACAGCGCCGTGCACGGACACGAAGGAAAAAATGCGAGAGCCGAATTATACCTTCCGAAGCCTTGTTAGCCGCCTTCGTCCAAACGGCCAATCGCGGCGCACGACATACGCCGCGCGGCGCCCGAAGGCTTCCTCTGCAACGTTTCATTACCGGCTCGCCGCGCGCCTGAAGCTTTGATTTATGATGTGCGCGCGCCGCTCAGCAGGGAACCGCCAAAGCTGCCGCGCGCTCTGCGAATTGCGATCGCCGCCGGCGATCCCGTCCGTTTGACTATCCGCCTGATCGCGGTACACGGTTGCGCCGATTGCGTCGCCCGTGCCGTCGCTGGAGAACTCGTTGAAACCGTCATCCCCTAGCCTCGCCCGCCGCCATTTCTCGCTGGCCGCCGCCTCCGCCATGCTCGCCGCGTGCACCACGACGGGCAGCAAAACCGATATTGTGCCGGTCGCCGCCACGCCTGCGGCAAACACGCCGCCGCTCGACAAGCCGCAACGGCCGATCCGCGTCGGCCTCGCTCTCGGCGGCGGCGCCGCGCGCGGCTTCGCCCACATCGGTGTCATCAAGGCGCTCGAGGCGCGCAGCATCCAGGTCGATCTGGTGGCCGGCACCAGCGCCGGCTCGGTGGTCGGCGCGCTGTACGCGTCGGGCATGAACGGCTTTGCGCTGAACAAGCTCGCACTCACCATGGACGAAGCGTCGATCAGCGACTGGGCGATGCCGTTTCGCACACGCGGTTTTCTGCAAGGCGTCGCGCTGCAAAACTACCTGAATACGACACTCAACAACCGTCCGATCGAGAAGATGGTCAAGCCGCTCGGCGTCGTCGCGACCGATCTGAAGACCGGTCAGGCGATCCTGTTCCAGCGCGGCAACACCGGCATCGCCGTGCGCGCCTCGTGCAGCGTGCCATCGATTTTCGAGCCGGTGAAGATCGGCGGTCATGAATATGTCGACGGCGGCCTTGTGAGCCCGGTGCCCGCCTCGTTCGCGCGCAAGATGGGCGCGGACTTCGTGATCGCCGTCGACATCTCGCAGCGCCCCGAGAGCGGGTTGACGGCCAGTTCGTTCGACGTGCTGATGCAGACCTTCACGATCATGGGCCAAACCATCAAGGCCTATGAGCTCGACAAGTACGCCGACGTCGTGATCCGCCCGAACCTCGCCGCCATGAGCGGCAGCGATTTTTCGCAACGTAACGCGGCGATTCTGGCGGGTGAGGAAGCGGTGGCGAAGATGATGCCGGAGTTGCAACGCAAGCTGGCAGCGAGCCGCGTAGCGGTTTAACCCCTCGGTCAAGCGTCGGTTATGTCAGCCGGCGCAGCGGCGTCCAAAGGCGGGACGCTCGCGGCCAGAAGGTCGAAGAGTGCAAACGCTGGAGCTCAAACGCTGGAGCTCAAACGCAAAAAGCCTGCTTCATCCGAAGCAGGCTTTTTTGTCGCGCCGATATTGCCGGCGCGCGTCAGATCAGTTGTTGCCGCCGATCGTAGCGTTCACGCGCTTGCGCAGTTCCTCGCCGTCCTGATAGGACGTCTCGACCCGGCGTGCGCCCGTGAAGCGCTTTTCCCAGTAACCGCTATCCATATCGTCGACGCGGATCGTGCTGCCCGTGGAAGGCGAATGCACGAACTTGTTGTCGCCGATATAGATGCCGACGTGCGAGAACGTGCGGCGCATCGTGTTGAAGAACACCAGATCGCCCGGCTTGAGGTCGCTCACGCGGACCTTCTCGCCGACGCGGCTCATTTCTTCAGCGCGGCGCGGCAGCGCCATACCGAGCGTGTCCTGGAACACGTAACGGACAAAGCCGCTGCAATCGAGCCCCGAATCTGGAGTATTGCCGCCCCAACGGTAACGAACGCCGATCATGTTCAGCGCGCCGACCACCACGTCGCCCGCTTTCCCGGCCATGCCGGACAGGAACGATTTGGCGCCGCCGTTGCTGTCAGGGACAGACGATTGCGAATTCAGGGGGGACAGAGAATTCGACCCGCTGGAGGTCGAATATGAGGCATTCTGATTAAAACTGCTTACTTCGTCGGCGAAAGCGCCGGGAGCCGCTGCTATCAAGACGCCAATGAACATCCCGGCGACGACGCGCGTACAAGCCTGGGTGAGATTTCTGTGCTGCATTGGTCGGTAGTTTTTGCCTAAAAATCAGTGGGCTACGGAAAAAAGTTTGGTCGATACTAGCCAGTAAGTATTCGTGTGTCAAAAGAAATAGAAAAATACAATCGAGACACGCACCCAATTGGTGAAAGGGGTGAAAAATCAATGGCCGAGCGCCGCTTTCAGCAGCTTTCGAGTGTAAGGATGGGAGGGTGTCGCAAAAATCTGCTCAACCTCCCCGCTTTCGACAATCGAACCGTTTTGCATGACGGCCACACGGTGCGCCATCGCCCCAATCACGGCCAGATCGTGGCTGATGAATACGAAGCCGAGGTTGTACTTGTGTTGCAACCCGGCGAGCAGTTTCAGCACCTGCTGCTGGATCGAGACATCGAGCGCACTGGTCGGCTCGTCGAGGATCAGGATGCGCGGCTCCAGCACCAGAGCGCGCGCAATCGCGATCCGCTGACGCTGGCCACCGGAGAATTCATGCGGATAGCGGTACAGCACCGTGCGGTCGAGTCCGACTTCGCGCAGCACGGAAATCACCTTGTCGCGCCGCGCTTCCTGGGTCATCTGCGGCCGATGCAGCGCAAGCCCTTCGCTGACAATCCGCTCGATGGTCTGGCGCGGCGAAAGCGAACTGAACGGATCCTGAAAGACCACCTGCATGTTCGAACGCAAGGTGGTCTGTTCGGCGCCGCGATAGCTGCGAAGCGGCCTGCCCTGAAACTCGATCTCGCCATGAGCGGTGCGTTGCAGACCGAGCAGCGCCATCGCGAGGGTCGATTTGCCCGAACCTGATTCGCCGACAATCCCCAGCGTCTCGCCCTGGCGCACCGATACGTTCGCATCCGCGACCGCGCGGAAGCGCCCCGAGCGGAACCAGCCGCCCAAGCCCGGCAGTTTCGTCTTGAAATCGACCGAAACTTCGCGCGCTTCGAGCAGCACCGGCGATATCGGCAACACCGGCACGACCGTGCGTTCCGGCCGGCTCGCCAGCAACCGCTGCGTGTACGGATGCTGCGGCGACTCGAACACCTGCTCGACCGGCCCGCTCTCGACCAGCTCGCCCTTCTCCATCACCGCGATGCGCTGCGCGAAGTGCCGCACCAGGTTCAGGTCGTGCGTGATCAGCAGCACGGCCATGCCGCGCTTTGCCGCTTCGTCGCGTTGCAATTCCAGCAGCAGGTCGACGATCTGCGCGCGAATCGTCACGTCGAGCGCGGTAGTGGGCTCGTCGGCGAGCAGCAGGCGCGGGCGGCACGCAAGCGCCATCGCGATCATGGCGCGCTGCCGCTGGCCGCCCGACAACTGATGCGGATAGCTATTCACGCGCTTGCCCGGCTCCGCGATGCCGGTGCGCCCCAGCAGCGCCACCGCGCGCTTGCGCGCCTCGCCGGCCGCAACGCCGTCATGCACGACGATGGTCTCCGCAATCTGGTCGCCGACCGTGTAGAGCGGATTGAGCGCCGTCATCGGTTCCTGGAAGATCATCGCGATGTCCGAGCCGCGCATGCCGCGCATTTCGCGCTCGCTTTTGGCGAGCAGATCTTCGCCGTCGAAACGGATCGCCCCGCTCACCTGCGCATCGCTCAACAGACGCAAAATCGACAGCGCGGTCACCGTCTTGCCCGACCCCGATTCGCCGACCAGCGCCACCCGCTCGCCGCGTTCGATCGCGAGCGTGACGTCGTTCACCGCGACGGTATCGCCGAACGTCACACGCAGACGATCGAGTTCCAGCAGCGGCGTGCTCACGCCCGGCTGTGCTTGTTGCTCAATGCCGGCGCTCACTGATTACCTCCGGCGCGCATCGCATCGGAAATGCGGGTGTCGAGCGCGTTGCGCAGCGCGTCACCCATGAAGGTCAGCAGCAACAGCATCGCGACCAGCACGCCGAAGGTCGACAACGAAATCCACCATGCGTCGAGATTCGCTTTGCCTTGCGACAGCAATTCACCGAGGCTCGGCGTCGGCGACGGGACACCCAAGCCGAGAAAATCAAGGCTGGTAAGCGCGAGAATTGCGCCGCTCATGCGGAACGGCAGAAACGTGATGACCGGCGTCAGACTGTTGGGCAGTACATGCCGCCACATGATCTGCCAGTTCGACAGCCCCATCGCCCGCGCCGCGCGCACATAGTCCTGCTGACGATTGCGCAGAAACTCCGCACGCACGTAATCGGACAAGCCGATCCAGCCGAACAGCGACAGCAGCACGATCAGCAGGATGAAGCCCGGCTCGAAGATCGACGAAAAAATGATCAGCAGGTAAAGCTCCGGCAACGCACTCCAGATTTCGATCAGCCGCTGCCCGATGATATCGGTACGTCCGCCGAAGTAACCCTGCACGGCGCCCGCGGCAATCCCGAGCACGGTGCCGATCAGCGTCAACACCAGCGCGAATTCGACCGACACGCGAAAACCGTACAGCAGGCGCGCGAACAGATCGCGGCCGCGGTCGTCGGTGCCGAGCCAGTTCTCGCGCGACGGCGGCGCCGGGTTCGGCGCCTTCGAGAAGTAGTTCAACGTGTCGTAGTAGTACCGGTTCGGCGGATACAGCGCGAAGTTACCGGGCGCGTCGAAACGATGCTTGATATACGGATCGAGATAGTCGGCAGGTGTCGGGAAGTCGCCGCCGAAGGTCGTCTCCGCGTAGGTCTTGAACATCGGAAAATACAGCTGGCCGTCGTAGCGCACCACCAGCGGCTTGTCGTTCGACCACAGCGGACCGGCAAGACTCGCCGCGAACGCGGCGACGAACACGATCAGACTCCAGTAGCCAAGTCGCTGCTGGCGAAAGCGCTGCCAGACGCGGCGCGCGGGCGATGGCGACACGAATGCGCGAACCGGTTCGGTACGCGCCGCCACGTCGGCTGGAAGGCGGGCTCGATTCATCAACGCTCCAGTTGTTCGAATTGGATGCGGGGATCGACCCACACATAGCAAAGGTCGGAAATCAGCTTGGTCGCGAGACCGATCAGCGTGAACAGATACAACGTGCCGAGCACGACCGGATAGTCGCGCCGCACCACCGATTCGTACGACAGCAAGCCGAGGCCGTCGAGCGAGAAGAGCGTCTCGATCAGCAGGCTGCCGGTGAAAAAGGCGCCGATAAACGCCGCCGGAAAGCCGACGATCAGCGGCAGCAACGCATTGCGAAACACGTGCTTCCACAGCACGCGTTTCTCGGACAAGCCTTTCGCGCGCGCGGTCAGCACATACTGTTTGCGGATCTCGTCGAGGAAGGCGTTTTTCGTGAGCATCGTCACGACCGCGAAACTGCCCACCACGGAGGCCGTGATCGGCAACGTGATATGCCACAGGTAATCGACGATCTTGCCGCCGAGGCTCAACTGCGCCCAATTGTCCGAAGTGAGATTGCGCAGCGGGAACAGTTGCAGGAAAGTGCCGCCGCCGAACAGCACGAGCAACAGCACGCCCAGCACGAAGCCCGGAATCGCGTAGCCGATCAGCACCACCAGACTCGTCGCGACGTCGAAACGCGAGCCGTTGCGCACCGCTTTCGCGATGCCCAGCGGCACCGATATCAGGTACGTGAGAAAGAAAGTCCATAAGCCGATGCTGATCGACACCGGCAGCTTGGAAACGATCAACGACCACACGCTTTGATGGCGGAAATAGCTCTGCCCGAGGTCGAACGTCGCGAAACGCTTGAGCATCAGGACGTAGCGTTCGAGCGGCGGCTTGTCGAAACCGTACAGCGCCTTCAGTTGCGCGACTTGCTGCGCGTCGACGCCGTTATGCGCGCGCAGGCCGAACGGCGAGCCGCCCTCCGCGCCCTTGCGCAGCTCGTGCTGCATCTGCTCGACCGGGCCACCCGGCACGAACTGGATCACGCCGAAAGTCAGCGTCAGCACGCCGAGCAAAGTCGGGATCATCAACAGCAGGCGTTTTAGGATGTAGCTCCACATGGGCGGCATTTCCGGTGCGAAGGCAGTGAATGAATGGACGTTTCAGCGCGGCTGTGGCTGTGGCTGTGCATACCACCACGTCGACGTGATCCAGCCTTCCGCTGAATAGTACAAGGGCAGCGTCTGCGGCCACGCAAGGCCGCGCTTGAACGCCACCCGGTGCGTCGCGCTGTACCAGTGCGGCACCACATAGTAGCCATGCATCAGCACACGGTCGAGCGCGTGCGTTGCGTCGACCAGTTGCTCGCGCGTCTGCGCATGCACGAGCGCATTCAGGATCGCATCCACAGCCGGCGATTTCAGGCCGACCATATTGTCCGAGCCGGTCGTATCCGCAGCCTTGCTGCCGAAGCGGTCGATCTGCTCCGAACCGGGCACCTGCACGTCCGGCATGCGGATCGTGGTCGTGTCGAAATCGAAAGCGTCGAGACGCTTCTGATAGACCGCGAAATCGGACACGCGAAACGTTGCGGTGATACCGAGCTTCTGCAGGTTACGGATGAAGGTCGCCACGATCGGCTCCATCGACGAGGACGAACCCGAGTCGTCGAGGATCTCGAAGCGGAACGGCTCGCCTTTGGCGTTACGCAACGCGCCGTCGCGATAGGTCCAGCCGGCCTGCTGCAGCAACGCACGCGCTTGCAGCAGATTGGCGCGCAACGAACCGGGCAGATCGGTGTCCGGCTGTTTCGGCGGCGGACCGAACACGGCTGGGTCGAGTTTCGAACGCCACGGTTCGAGCAAAGCCAACTCGCCCGGCGAAGGCAGCCCCTTCGCCTGCAAATCGGTGTTGGCAAAGAAGCTGTCGATGCGCGTGTACTGATTGAAGAACAACTGGCGGTTCAGCCATTGAAAGTCGAGCGCGAGATCGAGCGCCTTGCGTACGCGCACATCCTGGAACAACGGCCGGCGCGTGTTCAGCATGAAACCCTGCATGCCGGTGCCGTTATGTTGCGCAAACTCGCGCTTGATCAGCTCGCCGCTGTCGAACTTCTTGCCGACGTCGCGCCGCACCCAATTGCGCGCGACGTACTCTATCAGCGCGTCGTACTCGCCTGCCTTGAACGCCTCGAGCCGCGCCGTGCCATCCGAATACAGCTTGTAGACAATGTGCTCGAAGTTGTTCGTGCCGACGCGCACCGGCAACGCCGCGCCCCAATAGTTCGGATCGCGCCGGTACGTGATCGTGCGGCCGTTGTCGTACTGCTCGATCAAATAGGGCCCGCTGCCGATCGGTTTTTCGAACGCCAGTTGATCGAATGCAATCCGGCTGCCATCCGGCTTCATCCCCCACTTGCGCGAAAACACCGGCATCCCGCCCGCCAGCAAAGGCAACTCGCGATTGCGTTGATGAAACTCGAAGCGGATCGTGTGCGGATCGACCACCACCGCACGCGTGATCTCGCCGAAGATCGACGCGAATTGCGGCGCGGCTTGCGGGCTCTTCAACGTGTCGAGCGAAAACTTGACGTCGTCGGCGGTGACCGGATCGCCGTTCGAGAAGCGTGCGCGGGGGTTGATGTGGAAGGTCGTCGAGAGGCCGTCGGACGCGATGCTGATGTCGTCGGCGAGCAGGCCGTATGCGGAGGCGACTTCGTCGCTGCTGCCAATCGTCAGGCTTTCGAACAGCACACTGACGCCCGGCGCGGTATTGCCGCGCAGCGTGAACGGATTGAATTTGTCGAAGCTGGTGAGCCGGCTCGGATTGGCCAGCACCAGCGTGCCGCCCTTCGGCGCGTCCGGATTGACGTAGTCGAAGTGTTTGAAACCGGCCGGATATTTCGGTTCGCCGTATTGGGCGATTGCGTAGACCGCATGTGCCTGCGGCGCGGCGAGCCATGCCCACGCGCTGCACAGTGCGATGGCGAACCTCGCTCTGAATGAACGCGGCGCAACCGGTAGACCGACACGCGAGAGCCTGTGAATCATGCCGCGCCGAGGTGCACGAGGCGTTTGAACCCATCGCGAGCCAGTTGTCATAGGGGCCTTGTTGGTCAGAGGGCGGTGGCAATGTGAGAGAATTCTACCTAATTAAATCCGCACAATCCGCACCTGCGCGTTGGCGACATGCGCGTTGGCGACATGCGCGTCGGCGACATGCGCGTCGGCGACATGCGCGTCGGCGACATGCGCGTCGGCGACATGCGCGTCGGCGACATGCGCAGGCTCGACATCCGGGCCCGCGACGTCCTCGTGTGCCGCGCACAGACCTTAATAGGAGAATTCATGGGCTTCCTCGCTGGTAAACGAATCTTGCTGACCGGCCTGCTGTCGAACCGTTCGATCGCATACGGCATTGCGCAAGCCTGCAAGCGCGAAGGCGCCGAACTGGCGTTCACGTATGTCGGGGAACGTTTCAAGGACCGCATTACCGAGTTCGCAAGCGAGTTCGGCAGCAACCTCGTATTCCCGTGCGACGTTGCCGACGACGCGCAGATCGACGCCCTCTTCGCGTCGCTGAAAGAACACTGGGACGGCCTCGACGGCCTCGTTCATTCGATCGGCTTTGCACCGCGCGAAGCGATTGCCGGCGACTTCCTCGACGGCATGACGCGCGAAAATTTCCGCATCGCGCATGACATCTCCGCGTACAGCTTCCCGGCGCTCGCCAAAGCCGCGCAATCGATGCTGACACCGGATGCGTCGCTGCTCACGCTGAGCTACCTGGGCGCCGAACGCGCTATCCCGAACTACAACACAATGGGTCTTGCCAAGGCGTCGCTCGAGGCGAGCGTGCGTTATCTGGCGGTGTCGCTCGGTGCGAAGGGCGTACGCGTGAACGGCATTTCAGCAGGGCCAATCAAGACGCTCGCCGCAAGCGGCATCAAGGGCTTTGGCAAGATTCTCGAATTCGTCGAAGGTAATGCGCCGCTCAAGCGTAATGTGACGATCGAACAGGTCGGCAACACGGCGGCGTTCCTGCTGTCGGATCTGGCGGCCGGCGTGACGGCGGAGATCGTGCACGTCGACAGCGGCTTTAGCGCCGTGGTCGGCGGCATGGCTGCCGTAGCCGAATAAATGTGCATGCGTTGACGCGAGTCGACGGCCCGTAGGTTTAGCGCGGTGACCCGTCCTGACATAGGTTGACACCTACGCACCGCTGTTCGCGGTTAGAAACGCCCGATGAACTTCATCGGGCGTTCTGTATTTTAAAGAATGATGCGGTCGTTCCTGGTTGTAGATCTG
>NZ_QHKS01000070.1 GCF_003353175.1 Paraburkholderia lacunae
ACTCACCGACAAGGAATGGGGCGACTACCTGTTCATGCGCAAGAATCCGCGCGGCGTGCACCGCGAGCAATGGATGCACACGCAAGGCTGCCGCCGCTGGTTCATGGCGCAGCGCGACACGGTGAGCTATGAAATCCAGGGCTACGAGACGTTCGATCGTCCGCTGCTCGCTTTGGATAACAACGACGGTAAGACACACGAGGGTAAGTCACAATGAGCCAGAAAGACCGACTTCCGACCGGCGGGCGCATCAACCGCGCCATCGTGCTGACGTTCACCTTCAATGGCCGCAAGTATCAGGGTTATCAGGGCGACACGCTGGCCTCCGCATTGCTGGCCAACGGCGAGCATTTTGTCGCGCGCAGCTGGAAGTATCACCGGCCGCGCGGCATCGTGACGGCGGGCGTGGAAGAGCCGAACGCGATCGTGCAGCTCGAGACCGGTGCGTACACGGTGCCGAACGCGCGCGCCACCGAAGTGGAGCTGTATCAGGGGCTCGTCGCCACCAGCGTGAACGCGAAGCCGAGCATCGAGAAAGACCGCATGGCGATCAACCAGAAGTTTGCGCGCTTCATTCCGGCGGGCTTCTACTACAAGACCTTCATGTGGCCGCGCAAGTTCTGGCCGAAGTACGAGGAAGTGATCCGCGACGCGGCAGGTCTCGGCAAGGCGCCCGAGCAGACCGACGCGGACCGCTACGACAAATGCTTCGCGCACTGCGACGTGCTGGTGGTCGGCGGCGGCCCGACGGGGCTGGCGGCGGCGCACGCGGCAGCGTTGTCGGGCGCGCGCGTCACACTGGTCGACGATCAGCCGGAACTCGGCGGCTCGCTGCTATCGTGCCGCACGGATATCGACGGCAAGCCGGCGCTGCAATGGGTGCACAAGATCGAAGACGAACTGCGGCAGATGCCCGATGTGAAGATCCTGTGCCGCAGCACCGCGTTCGGCTATCAGGACCACAACCTCGTCACGGTCACGCAGCGTCTCACGGAACATCTGCCGGTCTCGCAGAGAAAGGGCACGCGCGAACTGATGTGGAAGATCCGCGCGAAGCGCGTGATTCTCGCAACCGGCGCGCATGAACGGCCGATCGTGTTCGGCAACAACGATCTGCCGGGCGTGATGCTGGCCTCGGCCGTGTCGACCTATCTGCATCGCTACGCGGTGCTGCCGGGGCGCAATGCGGTGGTGTTCACGAACAATGACGACGGCTACCAATGCGCACTCGACCTGAAAGCGGCCGGTGCGCAGGTGACGGTGGTCGATCCGCGGGCGGGCGAGTCGAAGGGCACACTGCCCGCGCTCGCGCGGCGCTACGGCGTCAAGGTGATGAACGGCGCGGCCGTGACGGCGGCGCACGGCAAACTGCGGGTTGCGTCGGTGGACGTGGTGTCGTACTCGAACGGACAGGTCGGCGCGAAGCAGGGCGAGCTGCCCTGCGATCTGCTCGCGATGTCCGGCGGCTGGAGTCCGGCGCTGCACCTGTTCGCGCAGTCCGGCGGCAAGGCGCATTGGCACGACGAAAAAGCGTGCTTCGTGCCGGGCAAGGCGATGCAGGCGGAAACGAGCATCGGCGCGTGCGCAGGCGACTTCACGCTCGGCCAGGGGATTCGTTTCGCGGTCGACGCCGGGGTCGAGGCGGCGCGTGCGGCCGGTTATATCGTCGCGCGGCCGAATCCGGTGCAGGTCGCCGAAATCGCCGAGGCGCGCATGCAGCCGCTGTGGCTGGTCGGCGGCCGCGAATTGGCGACGCGTGGACCGAAGCAATTCGTCGACTTCCAGAACGACGTCTCGGCGGCCGATATTTTCCTCGCCGCGCGTGAAGGCTTCGAATCGGTCGAACACGTGAAGCGTTATACCGCGATGGGCTTCGGCACGGATCAGGGCAAGCTCGGCAACATCAACGGCATGGCGATTCTCGCCCAGGCGCTCGGCAAGACGATTCCCGAAACAGGCACGACGACGTTCCGGCCGAACTACACGCCCGTGACGTTCGGCACGTTCGCCGGCCGCGAGCTCGGCGAGTTTCTCGATCCTGTGCGCAAGACGGCCGTGCACGAATGGCATGTGGAAAACGGCGCCGCGTTCGAGGACGTCGGCAACTGGAAGCGCCCGTGGTATTACCCGAAATCGGGCGAGGACATGCACGCGGCGGTTGCGCGCGAATCGCTCGCGGTGCGTACGAGCGTCGGCATTCTCGACGCCTCGACGCTCGGCAAGATCGACATTCAGGGCCCCGACTCGGCGAAGCTGCTGAACTGGGTCTATACGAATCCGTGGAGCAAGCTGGAAGTCGGCAAGTGCCGCTACGGCCTGATGCTCGACGAAAACGGCATGATCTTCGACGACGGCGTGACGGTGCGCCTCGCCGACCAGCACTACATGATGACCACCACCACCGGCGGCGCGGCGCGCGTGCTGACCTGGCTCGAACGCTGGCTGCAAACCGAGTGGCCCGACATGCGCGTGCGGCTCGCCTCGGTGACGGACCATTGGGCGACCTTCGCGGTGGTCGGTCCGAACAGCCGCAGGGTCTTGCAGAAGGTCTGCCACGATATCGACTTCGCGAACGCGGCGTTCCCGTTCATGACCTATCGCGAAGGCACGGTGGCGGGTGCGGCGTCGCGCGTGATGCGCATCAGCTTCTCCGGCGAGCTCGCGTATGAAGTGAACGTGCCGGCGAACGTCGGACGCGCGGTGTGGGAAGCGCTGATGGCAGCGGGCGCGGAATTCGACATCACGCCGTACGGCACGGAAACGATGCACGTGCTGCGTGCGGAGAAGGGTTACATCATCGTCGGCCAGGACACGGACGGCTCGATGACGCCGTACGACCTCGGCATGGGCGGGCTCGTGGCGAAGTCGAAAGATTTTCTCGGCAAGCGCTCGCTCACGCGCTCGGACACCGCGAAGGCGGGGCGCAAGCAACTGGTGGGGCTGCTCGCGGACGATCCGTCGTTCGTGATTCCCGAAGGCTCGCAGATCGTCGCCGGTCCGTTCCAGGGCGATACCGCGCCGATGCTCGGTCACGTCACGTCGAGCTATTACAGTCCGATCCTGAAGCGCTCGATTGCGATGGCGGTGGTGAAGGGCGGTCTCGACAAGATCGGCGAGACGGTCACGATTCCGCTCGCGAGCGGCAAGCAGATTGCGGCCAAGGTCACCAGTTCGGTGTTCTACGACAGCGAAGGAGCACGTCAACATGTGGAATGAAACAAGAGGTACGCAATCGGCCGTGAGCCGCGCTGTCGGCGAGCAAACGGGTGTGTGGCAGGAGTCGCCGCTGGTGGGCGCGGATGCACTGCTGAAGAAGCATCAGGCGGTGGCGTCGGCGGCGTTCCGGTTGAGCGAGCGGCCGTTTCTCGAGCTCGTGAACGTGCGCGGCGATACGCGCGACGCCGCGTTCATGCAAGCGGTGGAAAGTGTGATCGGCTGCCGCCCGCCTGAGAAAGCGAATACTGTCGCGCGCGGCAATGGCTACGACATGCTGTGGCTTGGGCCCGACGAATGGCTGGTGCGCTCGGCCGCCGCGCACGACGCGACCCGTACCGCGCCGTTGCAGGCAAAGCTGGGGGCGGTGTTGACGGGCGTGTTCGCGTCGGCGGTGGATATCGGCAGCGGCTACACGGTGCTCGAAATCAGCGGCACGCGCACGCGCGAGGTGCTGGCGCGCGGCTGCCCGCTGGATCTGCATCCGAAACTGTTCAGCGACGGACAGTGCGCGCAGAGCCACTATTTCAAGGCATCGATGACGCTGCTGCCCACCGGCGCGGATAGCTTCGACCTTATCGTGCGCCGCAGTTTCGCGGACTACTTCGTCAAGATCATGCTCGATGCGGCCGATCCGCTGATGTCGTGACACGCGCTGAGCGGTGCGCACCTGCGCCGCTCACCGCGCTCCCCGGACGCTGACCGACATGACGTCGACCCGTCTAGCCACCGCGCGGCTCACCGAGCGCGCGTGCAATCAGGGCGATGCGCACGCCGCGCTCGCGCTGCTCGATCAGAGCATCGTGTTGCGGCACCGGCGCATCGCGCTGATCCGTTACCTGCTCGCGCAGCAACTCGGCGCGCCGTTGCAGGCGCGGCATCACGAATACGTCCAGAAAATCGCCGCGCGGTTGAGCGCGGAGACGCTCGCGCGCATTGCCGGCGCTGCGCGCGCACGGCTTCGGCCCTGAGTCTTCGAAGCGCGGCCGGTTGGAGAGACGACGCTCCCGTTCCATCCGGTTGACGTATTTCTTCTATGTGGCCGATTTATGTCGGCGTCTACTGAAAACGCACTGACCGAACACCCACGCGGCAGCCGCCGCATCAACGAGGGATGATATGTCTACCGTTTTTCAGCCTCGCGCGAGCGCTGCCGCCAGACTCGAACGACTGCCGTTCTCCGGCTATCACCGGACCATCTTCATCATCATTGCCATCGCGTTCTTTTTCGATTCGGTCGACCTCGGCACGATGACCTTCGTGCTCGGTTCGATCAAAACCGAATTCGGCCTGTCGAGCGCGGCGGCGGGTCTGGTTGCGAGTTCGAGTTTCTTCGGTATGGTGATCGGCGCGGCCATGGCCGGATTACTGGCCGATCGTTTCGGGCGGCGTCCGGTATTTCAGTGGAGCATGGTGCTGTGGGGGCTCGCCTCGTATCTGTGCTCGACCGCGCAGAGCGTCGACGCGCTGATCTTTTATCGCGTGCTGCTGGGTTTGGGCATGGGTATGGAATTTCCGATTGCGCAGACGTTGCTGTCCGAATTCGTACCGGCGGCCTCGCGCGGAAGATTGATCGCGCTGATGGACGGCTTCTGGCCGCTGGGTTTCATCACGGCGGGCGTGGTGTCGTATTTCGTGCTGCCGCAGTTCGGCTGGCGCACCGAGTTCGCGCTACTCGCGATTCCCGCCGTGTTCGTGCTGATCGTGCGCCGCGTCGTGCCCGAATCGCCGCGCTGGCTCGAACATCGCGGGCGCCTTGCCGAAGCGGACAAGGTGCTCGCCGAGGTCGAAGCGAAGGTGATGAAAGCGGCAGGTCTGACGCAGTTGCGTGCGCCCGTGATGCTGCAGGAACCGCCGGCCGCCAAAGGCAAGGGCGCGTTCCGCGAAATCTGGAGTATGGCCTACCGGCGCCGCACGATCATGGTGTGGACGCTGTGGTTCTTCGCGTTGCTCGGTTTCTACGGGCTGACGTCGTGGCTCGGCGCATTGATGCAACAGGCCGGTTTTGCCGTGACGAAATCGGTCCTGTACACCGTGCTGATTTCGCTCGGCGGCATTCCTGGTTTTCTGTGCTCCGCGTGGCTGGTCGAACGTTGGGGCCGTAAGCCGACGTGCATCGCGTCGCTCGCCGGCAGCGCGGTCATGGCCTATGTTTACGGGCAGACCGCGCTGCACGCGCAAACGCCTACGCTGCTGATCTGCGCGGGATTGGCCATGCAGTTCTTCCTGTTCGCGATGTGGGCCGTGCTGTACACGTACACGCCGGAGCTTTACGGCACCGGTGCACGGGCGACCGGGTCGGGGTTCGCGTCGGCGATCGGCCGTGTGGGATCGCTGATCGGCCCTTATGTGGTGGGTGTCGTGCTGCCGATGTTCGGCCAGGGCGGCGTGTTCTCGCTGGGCGCGATGTGTTTCGCGATCGCGGCGGCGGCAGTGTGGATACTCGGCATCGAGACGCGCGGGTTGGCGCTCGAGACTCTGGTGTCGGAAGCGGTCGAAGCGGATGCGCACGGCGTATTGAGTCCGGTTCGGGAGTGAGCAGTGGGTTGACAGGTAAAAAAGCCGCGAACGTTTCGCGGCTTTTTTATTGGGTTTGACCCGTCCTGAAATGGGTTGACACTTTTTCCGCCCTTGGAAGGAGAGTCAATTGGAATCAGGGATCAAGCGTACACAGCGGGACTACAGCCTCGCCTTTAAACTGTCAGTGGTCGAACA
>NZ_QHKS01000071.1 GCF_003353175.1 Paraburkholderia lacunae
ACCAGTGCAGCTGGATGCATGGCCGGCTCCGTGGTCCCGCAGGGAGCCGGCCAGCATACCGAGGCCAAAACACGACATTTCTAAATGGCCAGAACACGACATTTCTATAAAGCTACTACACCACATATGTTGATTCTTGGCACCTATGGTGTGGTGTTGCGTTGGTTTGGTTTTTCAGGTTTTGTTATATTTCAACGGGTAAGGCGGCCGACTTATCCACAGGATATCCACTTTTTCAGGTGTTTCCTGTNTTAAATGTTGATTCTTGGCACCTATGGTGTGGTGTTGCGTTGGTTTGGTTTTTCAGGTTTTGTTATATTTCAACGGGTAAGGCGGCCGACTTATCCACAGGATATCCACTTTTTCAGGTGTTTCCTGTTGCGCGACCGTAGCGCTGGCATTTGTTGCGTCGATGCTCATCCGAGGACGCAACAGGGTTAGGCCCGGCAACGTGATGCTGCCAGACTCAGTGTTGCGTTCCCGTCGGTCCCTCGCTTCCGACTTAGGGGCGGCTTTTCGGTTTCACACCCAGTTCCCACAGCATGTCGATGTTCTTGAGATACGTAGCAACGTTCTCAGCCGAACTGTGGATGATCGAATGTTCGTGGCCGTCAGCGCTGTCGACTTTCGCCGACCATGGGTCTTCCAGGCACTGGCAGATGTCGTTGATGTTGTCGCGTTACTGCTCCAGCGTTTCCGGGTCCCACCTTCGCACAACATCAGGGGCCAGCAGCACCGAGAGCGTGCCTTTCCGCTCGCCTATATACCGTACCGGCGCGAGCAGGCCACTGATGTAGAGCACCATAATCGCGTCGATCACGCGATCGTCATGATCCTCATCCCAGATGATGGCGAAGTCGAGGAACGTGCAACGTTCTAGCCGGTTCATAAACTCGTCGTGCCAGACCGGTGCCCGCAGAACAGAGTAGTGAGTTCCCCTGCCGAGATTGCCCACGGGGCGCGTTTCATCGTGCAGGGTCTGGAAGAAGGGGCAATAGGACATGTGATACTCCTTTCGGGAGAGAGGCGGCTTCCACCGCAGAACCGCAGCCATTTCGTGGCTGAGGGGATCATGCAAACATTGTCACGCCAACCAGACAGTCATCGACGCTTTGTTTCTCCCCGGCGCTTCGGACTCTCCGCCGGCATTGGAGATACTGTCGCTTCAGGTATGGCGCCAAGCTCCGCAAGTTTGTCCCGTGCGTCGCGATACTGTTCATAGAACCTGGCCCACTTGCTGAAGCCGCCGAGTTCGCCGACGGCGCGCAACATGGCAAGGTGGGAAGCGGTCAGTAGTTGCACAGTGGCTTCGAGTTCTGCAATCCTGATGTCCTTGTCGGCGAGCGAGGCCGCGGTATCGGCGCCGGAGCGTTTCGCAACACGGCCTCGCCAGCGCCGGTATTCGGCCTGCCGCTGCTGATATTCAGCGAGCAGCTTGCTCCGGGATTCGCTACGAGTGATCGACGACGCCGCATTAATGGATAGGTGTAACCGGGCAACAGCGCGTGCGGTGATATCTTCGTCCTCAGCCAGCAGCGTTTCGAGAATCTCACGCATCTGGTCGTCGTCGCTGGACGACGTGGTCTCGTTCAGTTCAATCATCAAGTACTCCGCGTTTCCGGGGCAGTGACAGGTCAACGCCGTCAGGGAAGGGGCGTTCACCCGCTGGTGTTGCAAGAAGCTTCTGTACGCCGGCCAGCCGCTTCTCTGCGTGGTCAAGCTGGTTTTTCCAGCCGATGCTGGTCGATGGTCTGGTCTTGATCGACTCGAGGGCGAGCTTGAACTTGCCCTCAAGCCGGATCAGGTTCTGCCTGTTCTCCGGCAGATCGGTAGCCGACAGATGGCGGCAGTCCGCGAAGCACTCGAGATGTTTGGGGCAGGGATCGACCGCAAATGAATTCAGGCAATGCCCATACGGTGTGGCATGGAAACCGTCCGCTTCGGCACGAAGGTACTCATACGCGGCAGTGTCGCCCTCTGTTGCCTGGATGCGCCGGAACGCGTCCACGATCGGGCCATTGGCCTTGCCGCCCTTGATAAGCCTGGCAACCGTGCTGGCTTTTTCACCGAGCATGATCTCGATGTCCTGCGGGATCTCGATTTGCTCCAGATCTTCTGCGAGGCTGCGATGGTCGTACTCGTAACTCTGTGCGACGCTGCGCCGGTTGAAGCGCTTCGAGATGATGGTGTCGGCGACGCCCAGCCGGAACAGCTCGGTGTTTTGCAGATGACGCAGCATGTGCGACTCGATCTTCAAGGCACGGTCTTCGTCGGTCTGTCCGTATTTTTCGAACAGCGACGGCAGGTCCTTGGAGTCACCGAGTGCCTGTCCAATGAACGTCGGATCAGGACGGTTAACCGACATGTAGCGGGTCACGTCGCACAAACCGTCGTTGCGCTCTTCGACAAGCGAGCGCTTGGGCTGCACGAACAGAAACTCCCACGGCTGAACGACACCGACCGCAAGCGGCAATGGTGTGGTGTCCGACACCTTCGTTGGCGTTTTGAGCCGGATATGCTCTTCGAGTTCTCCAACGTGCAGATGCGTCGCGTGCCATTCCATACGTTCAAGAAGGCTAACGGGAGAGCCGTTCCCATGGCGGAAGCGCATGCCAGTCTTGCCCTCGCGCATCGCTTTTACCAGACGATTTCCGAACTGATAGACGGCCATGTTCAGTGTAAGGTCACCGCTGCGGCGTCGTTCCATCTGATAGCCGTACAGCTCAACGAGTACCGCCGGATCGAAGTCGTCACGGTAGCGCTCGATGAACGGTTCCTGTTCAATATCCAGCCAGAACGGGTTACCCATCAACCGCGTATAGATTTCGATGATGGGCACGAGGCTGTCGGCCGGGTACCACGGAAGCAGACGCCCCGTCTCGCATTGCAGCTTCAGCGTCGCGCGTAGCGGATCTGTGAGCTTCGCGACATGGTCGAGCGTCTCGGTCAGCAGGACCCGGAACATGTCGGGAACAGGCTGCGTGTTTTCACGCAGGAAGCGGCTGTCCGACTCGTCGTCCTGCTGCTTTTCCGCGAAGTGCCGGGCCATCAGCGACGTTGAGATTCCACCGGCTTCGCCGGCAGGCCGACCCTTTGAGTCCAGATACGTCCGCTCGCGCCTCCAGTCGACCGGCAACAGAGCAGCTTCGCCCGCACGCATGCCAGTCACGATCATTGTGCGCACGGCGGCGAACCGCAGATCGTCCATGAACGTCCGCGGCTTCTCGGTCATCACGATTCGGGTCAGCTCCCAGAACGCCCGGCGTTCGGGTAGCCGCTCCTCGCGCTTGCGTGCCTCCAGGTCGGCGCGCAACTCGTCCTGCGACCAGGTATGTTTCGCCTTGATCGCGCTTTTCATTTTCATGCGCGGAACAGCGAGGGACGAGTACAGTGGACCGCCGTCGCAGAGGTGCTGGGCATCGAGCACTGTCTTGATGATGCCGATCACCAGGTCTCCCAGCTTTCCTGTGGCCTGGGTTGCTTTTCCGACACGGATCGCCAGACGCAGATCGTCGACGGTCAGTTGCCAGGGGTCCTTTTCCACACACGTTGCAACCACCCGTAGCGGGCGCGCGATGTTTTGCATGACGTGTCCGGTGGTGTTCCGCTTGAACAGCAGCTGTTCGGCAACGGCCGCCTTGATCAGATCCTGCCATGCTGACGATAGCGCTCGCCGGGGCAGTGGCGCTAGGCTCTGCTCAGCGCGCTCCGCATTGATGATCGCCAGCGCCTTCGCATCAGGTCCGAGATCTCGCAGGTAATGAGTCGGCGGCGGTACGTCGCCGGCAATGACGGTAAGGTTCCAGCCGACGCCGTCGCATGCGGCGCCTGTTTCGTCGAGAGGCATGTCCCACGACAGTCCTTTCTCACGGGCCAGCGTTTTGCCCAGTTCAATGAACGCGGAGTAGTGTGGATTCATCGATTGTCGCCTTCCAGTTCTTCGATGACTGTCTGTATCTCGGCGATCGTGCGTTGCAGTTGCAGGTAGGCCGGCGACCTGGTGTCGCCGCGGGAACTCTGGTCGAAGAAGATCACCACTTCACGCATCTCGGCCAGCACGCGCTCATGCATCGCCTTGTCGTGCAGGGGCATGAATTTCCTGCATCCGTAGCACGATGTGACCGGGTTGTAGGGGCAGGCGGGCTGGCCCGATTTGCAGCCCCCGATACCGGCTATCGGAATGCCGTGAGGTACGCCGGCAATCTGCTGCTCACCTTTAAGAAGGGTGAGCTCTTCCGGGGAGATGAACCGGTCGTGTGCAATTTTCGCCACGCGTCGGTATATGTCCGACGCCCCGAGAGCACGGTTGACACGCTCCGCGTGGGTGGCCGATGTCTCGTAATACACGAGTCCTGTTTGCACGTTCGAATGACCCATAAACTCGGCGAGCTCTTCGTGGCTTGCGCCCGCGTCAACGAGTCTCTGCGCCGCTGTGTGGCGCAGGTCTGTCGCCGTACCGAGGTCTTCGGAGTCGATCAGCTTTCTGACGAGCGCGGCAATGCGGGTTCCGGCTTCGTAGTTCGATTCGACAGCAAAGAAATGCCCAGCACCAGCGAGACCTTCAGCCGTTCGCCGGGCCTGTAACGCAACGAAGATCAGAGCCCACTCGCGCTTGACCCGACGCGTAAGCGGTTTTCTTTTCGAGTTGCTTTTCTGTTTGGCCATATGGAAGGTTAAATGCACCGTCGACGGTCCATCCGGTGCATCCTGCCAGATACGTACATTTCGCATGCTCAGCATCGCAATCTGGATCGGGCGCATGGCGAACTGGTAGGCGCACAGCAACATCCCTGCGTCGCAAATAACTTCGTACGACGGGACTGTGGTCGACTCAAGCGCCACAACCATTTCATCCAGATAGCGAACAATTGCTGCCTCTTCGTCCGCGCTCAGGAACACATCACCAGAGCGGACGCCCGCGTAAGCATCCCGGGCAGGCAAGGGAAGGGTGGTAGCGATGTAGGTATCGTAGGTATCGGCCCAGCCTCGCAATCGGTGGCGACATAGGAGTCGCAGCAGCGCTTTCACGAGGATATACGCCGAAAGAGGCATCTCGCGCACACGCAGTCTGGCCCAGACAGTCGCAATCCCGATGGGACCAGCACGAACGATTTCAATGATATCGGCGAGCGCTAAATGTGGCGCAGCGATCAGGTAGTTTGCCGCAGTCGATACGCTGAGATCTTCGCCGAGCAGGAACAGGAAGACGTGTTTCAACAGCAGGGCGTGATTGGCCACAAACCACGTGAAGTCGACCCTGATCGTCCGGCCGGTGATTGCCAGTTCAAAGACCACTTGGCCGGCCGGGTCCCGGATCGAGTGCTGCACATCATCGAAGTCGTCGTAATAGCGGATGACCGGCGGCAGCATCGGTAGTGCCGCTACAACCTGATCAATGACATCATCGGCGGGAACATGCACCGGAAACAGGTCCGACTGGATTGGTGGCTTGCCGCCCATATCAGATCCCCCTGGGCAAAGCCCGAAGCAGGGCAATCCGGTCGTCGAAGGCGTCATTCCAGACACCCGCCAATCGATCCTCGAACACGGCGCGCGCATACCGGGACGGCATGGTCGATGTCTTGGACCAGCCAAAGAATGTCCGTAGCTTCTGGAGGGCTTCATCCATCGCATCGCCGTGCTCCAGCAACTGATGGAGCCGGACTACGGCACACGTGTGACGCCTATCTCTCTGAAGACATAGGCGCCACTATGTTCCCTACCTGACTATATCGGGTAATTTGGATGGGCTCCTTGGCCACCTTGATACGCTTGGAGGGGCGGCGGTATGCCCGGCTAATCGCCCGATGTAGTTTCGCGGTCCTAC
>NZ_QHKS01000072.1 GCF_003353175.1 Paraburkholderia lacunae
CCGCAAGGCCTGCCCGGTGCGGGTGGTTATCGCGAGCACGACATCCTCGTGGTCGGCGAGAAAGACGCCACCAACATCACCGGATTCAGGTACGGGCCGGAGCACAACATCATCAAGGCCTGATACGAACGCCTTCGGTTCAACCAGAAAACTCCATCAGATCTGCAGGCGCTCGACGCATCGGATTCAATGAGTCTGATCGCATCGGTTGCGCGACCGCAGCCAGGTCGAATTTTTGATTGATGGTCGACGTCGTTTTGCCTGCGTGGCCGGAATGTCGAAAACGAGAAGCGATTTGTCGTAAATGGAAACATTTTCGTATTTTTAGGCCCCTACGATGGCTCGGAGCCAGGCTGAGTTCGCCTGGTGGCGAGATAGACAGAAACAATAGGCGAGGAGGAGCTTTTTCATGGAAAAGAGCGTGGTGATAGGAGAACTGGCGTGGCCCGAATACGCGCGCCGGGTGACTGAGCAAGCGCAGCCCATCCTGATTCCGATCGGTGCGCTGGAGCAGCACGGACCGCATATGTCGATGAACCCAGATGTGCTGTTGCCAACTGCCATCTCGGTTGCGGTAGGGCAGAAAATTGGCGCGCTGGTGGCCCCTGCCATTGCGTACGGCTACAAATCCCAGCAGAAAAGCGGCGGTGGCAACCATCTGTGCGGCACGACCAGTCTGGACGGCCATACGCTGTCGTTGACGGTCAAAGACGTCCTGAAGGAGTTCGCCCGTCACGGCGCGCGGAAGATCTGCCTTGTCAACGGACATTTCGAGAATTCGATGTTCGCGGTCGAAGGGGTCGATCTGGCGATTCGCGAGTTGCGCTGGGAAGGCATTCACGACTTTCAGGTTGTGATGCTGTCGTACTGGGATTTCGTTACTGAAGAAACGATCGCCCGGATCTATCCGGACGGCTTTCCCGGCTGGGCAGTGGAGCATGGCGGTGTGCTGGAGACGTCGTTGATGCTGCACCTGCATCCTCATCTGGTCGACATGTCGTGCGTACCGACGCATGGGGCGGCGAGCTTTGAGCCTTACGACGTGTTTCCGCCGATTCCGGAGTGGACACCGTCTTCCGGCTGCCTGTCATCGGCGGCGGCCGCGTCTGCGGAAAAGGGGGCGTTGCTGTTCGAGGTCTGTGTAGAAGGGATCTCGTGCGCACTTCGCGAAGCCTACGATGCGCGCGCGAAAGCGTCGCTCGCCTGAAGCATCCATCTGGGGAACACAATGGGAAAGTATGACAGCCGTAACCCGCATGCCGAGGTCGAAGCCGACAAGGCGTGGAGCATCGAACAACATGCTATCGACCCGATTCCGTTAAAGGATCGGCACGGCACACCAGCCGAGTTGTTCAAGATGTGGATCGGTGCCAACACCAATTACGTAGTGGTGATGACGGGCGCACTGGCGCTGTCCCAGGGCTTGTCACTATGGCAGGCGCTGGGGGCGATTCTGGTTGGCAACCTGCTCGGCTGCTTCGTGCTGGGCCTCACCACGATCATGGGGCCGCGTACCGGTACCTCCGGCATCATGACGTCGCGCAGTTCATTTGGGCAGTTGGGTTCGTTTCTGCCGAAGGCTGTAAGCCTCGTTTCCGCGCTCAGCTGGTTTTCGATCAACTCAGTAGTGGCCACTCAGGCACTCGAGACATTGCTGAAGATGGGCGGATTTCAGAGCCACGCGGTGGTCTGGGTTTCGTTGGGCATCATTCTGGCCGCGGAAATATTGCTGGCAATCTTTGGACACGCGACCATCATCGCAGCAGAGAAATGGATCGCGGTCGTGCTAGCCATCCTGTTCGGCGGACTGGCGGCTTTCGTGTTGCCGCACACGAGCTTCGCGATGGCGTCGGCCATCAACCACGGCGGAGGCTCCATCAGTACATGGCTGATTGCGATGGGGATCATCTTTTCCTATCCAATCGGCTGGGCGAACTTCGCGTCCGACTACAGCCGCTATTTTCCTGCTGAAACCAGCTGGAAGAAGATCGTGCTGGCGGCCGGCGGAGGACAGTTCGTCGCGCTGATGTTCTGCGAAATGATCGGTGTGCTGTTCGCCACGGCGCTGGGCGGCACACTCGGCGATGACCCGGTCAGCCAGCTTGGCAAATTTTTGCCGACGTGGTTCATCGTGCCGCTGCTGTTTTCGATCATTCTCGGTGGTATCGCGGCAAACGTGCCAAACGGCTACACCGCCGGACTCGGTCTGCTGGCACTGCGCATTCCGATCAACCGGATTACGTCGCTGACCATCATTGCGCTGTTCACGCTTTGTTTTCGTGTCGTGACGGTGTTCTACGGACAGTTTTTCGACATGTATCAGGTGTTCCTGAATTACATGGTCTTCTGGACTGCGCCGTGGGCCGCTGTCGTGATTGTCGACTACTTCATGCGCCGTGGCCGCTATCAGGCGGATGCCTGGATGAAGTGGGGCGGCGGCGCCTACTGGTACGACGGGGGCATCTTCTGGCCGGGCGTCATCGCGCTGCTGATGGGAATCGTGGCATCACTCGTGTTCTCCAATTCGCCGACCTATGCCAGCCCGTTGATGCGCGACTACCTCGGTTGGGGCGACCTCAGCTTCGAGTTCGGTCTGTTGTCCGCCGGCTTGACCTACTTCGTGATGGCCCGACGCAGCGCGCACTTCCGGGCCACGGTGGACGCAGTCGCGCACGCGGCGAGCTAAATTCAAATACGGTCCGAATCTTCCGAGGTTGCTCGCGTTAAGTTTCGACGGAATGCGATCACCGTCGCGACACGCGGGCTTTTTTTTTGACGCCTCAATGGGTTTCCTCAAACGCTGCCAATTCATCGAGCCAATCAAGTATGAAAAAATCTCTATTCGCGATCGCGCTTTTCTGCGCGGCTGCTGTCTCGGCGCACGCGCAAAGCAGCGTGACGCTCTATGGTCTGATCGATACCGGGTTGATCTATACAAACAATCAACTCGGGCATAGCAGCTGGCAGCAGGTCACCAGCTCGACGCAGAACACGGTGTTTGGTCTGAAGGGCACGGAGGATCTTGGCGATGGCCTTCACGCGCTTTTCAAGCTCGAGCAGTCGTTCCTTCTGAATAACGGCGCCCAGGCCTTCGCCGGCAGCGCATTCGGTTCACAGGCATGATTCGGTCTGCAGAGTGACATGTACGGAACGGTGACGTTTGGTCGCCAGTTCGACGTGGTGAACGACCTCGTCGGGCCCATGACGTCGAGCTACAACACGTGGGGCGGCAGCATCGCCGCGCATCCGTTCGAAAACGACAACCTCGCCGCGAACTCGGTCATCGTCAACAACTCGGTCAAGTACGCGAGCCCAGTGGTTCACGGCGTCACGTTCGAAACGATGTATTCGTTCAGCAACAAGGCCGGCGAGTTCGCGAACAACCGCTCCTACGGTTTCGGCCTCTCGTATGTGCGGGGCCCGCTGAATCTTGCCGCTGGCTACCTGCAGCTGAACAATGCGGGCAACGGCAGCGGCGCGGTTACGACCAGTGACACGAGTGCGAACTTCATCACGGAGCGCCAGCGTGTGTGGTCGCTCGGCGGCAACTATACGTTCGGGCCAGCTACTGTTGGGCTGCTCTGGAGCCATACGCAGATCGACAACGTGGCGGGCGTGTTCTCGTTCGGCACGGGGAGCTACCTCGGAGCCAACGACGACTCCGCTGGCACCCTCGGCGGTTCGCTGCGCCTCGACAACTACGAAGTGAACGCGAAGTATGACCTGACGCCGGCGTGGTCCGTATCGGGTGCGTACACGTATACGCACGGCGCGTATAACGGTTCGTCGCCGGCATGGAATACGGCCATGTTGCAGACCGCCTACTCGATCAGCAAGCGCACCGACTTCTACCTGGAAGGCGTCTATCAGAACGTGCACGGCGCGCCCGCAGACTCCGTGCTCTCGCATGCGATGATCAACACACTTTCACCGTCGTCGACCGGCACGCAGGTGGCGGTCACGGTGGGCATGCGTCACGCTTTCTGAACATCCGCGATTACCCGACCAGAGGCGGCGTATGCCTGGATCCTGCCAGGCGTACGTTCGTTTCGACCGCGTCAAAACTTCAACGCCGCGTGCGTTCGGTCCGGCTCCCTATGGCCAGTAGTCTCTGCGCAAGCAGCTTCCTGCTGCGGTGAATGTATGGGTCGACGTGCATTAATGACCCTGTCACGTCGGCGCGCCCCATGCGATATTGCGTCGCAAATGCTTCAATGTGACAGCGTCTTTACTGAGGACGCCCTTACTGTTCGACAGTTCGCGGATCGGCAGAGTCCACTGGAAATGGTTGCGTGCTGGAGGTAGGATGCCAAGAATGCGTCGACCGAAGTGTTTGTGGGCGACGTGGCCCGCAGGCTACCCGGGTCGTTGCTGACCAGAACCCGCCTATGCCAACTAAGCTTATCAAGCTCGAAGAGCCTCGCGCTGACGGACTTCATGACCTCGGCGTCAGAAAGTATGGATTTCTGCTGCTCGACAATTTCTCGTTGATTGCACTTGGTGCCGCGGTCGATCCCTTGCGGATCGCCAACATGATTATTGGACGCCGTGTTTACGACTATCAACTCATCAGCGCGGGAGGCGAGTGTGTTCAATCGAGCGACGGCATCCGCGTACTGCCCGACGCAACGATCCGTGACCCCGGCTCGTTTGACGCCGTATTTGTAGTCGGCCCCAATCCGATTCCGCGCAAGGGGATCGGCTCAGTGCTGGATTGGCTACGTCTGCATGCGCGTGGTGGCACGGCGCTGGGCGGTCTCGACACAGGCAGTTACTTTCTTGCGCGCGCCGGTTTGCTAAACGGCTACCGGTGCACGATTCACTGGGAAGATCAGGACGTGCTGATGGGCCAGTTCCCGAAGCTGATCGTCTCCAATCGCCTCTACGAAGTGGATCGGGATCGCTACACCTGCAGTGGCGGGGTCGCGCCGCTGGACCTGATGGTGCATCTGCTCGGCATGCCACCCGGCAGCCGCACACTTGCGTCACGTGTGCTCGAATTGCTGGTTGCAGAACGACGCAGTCACGAGCAACAGCAGCGAACATCGCTGCGTCAATACATGGGCGCGGAACATGTGAAACTCGACGAGGCTTTGCAGATCATGGAGAGCAACGTCGAGGAGGCGCTCTCCGTCGCGGAGGTGGCGTCGCATCTGGGCGTCTCACAGCGCCAGCTCGAGCGGTGGTTCAACGAGCGGATCGGTAAAACGCCCGCTCAGGCCTATCTGGAGATTCGCCTGCTCCGCGCTCGCCAGTTGCTCTACCGGACGGGCAAGCCGCTCGAAGAAGTGTGTTCACGAACAGGCTTCACATCAATGACGCACTTCGCGACGCGTTACAAAGCACAGTTCAAGATTTCGCCTATGGCGGACCGTCGGCGATACCAGAACGCATTGTAGCGCAGCACATTCCGCACATTTTCCTTGTTCCAGTCCGTGCGCACGATGGCTGCGTTCGGAGGCGCGCGCCTGTTGGACAGGCCAATCCGACAGCAAAACGGTCTCTCAGTGGTAAACCCTCAATGTCGAAATTGAGGATGGTAGTGTCGGTTTAGAAAACTTTCGAAACCACCGAACTTCTACTATTCGCTCACACCTACTGGCGTTTTACACCAAGGAGCGAGCGCATGAAACTGGAAAATCTGATTCGGATCGAGAATGGCGAAAAGGTGAAGCACACCTTCCCGGATGCGGAGTACGCGAGCCGCCAAGGCAA
>NZ_QHKS01000073.1 GCF_003353175.1 Paraburkholderia lacunae
ACAGCTCTGATTATCTATAGTTGGTCCGCCGGTGACCCCGAGACATCCGATCGTCGGCGGGCGAGCTGGATATAACCCGGAACTGTGTCTAAAAGCGCTTATCCTCTGCAGAGCATAAGCGCTCACCTTGTTCATACCCCGTCTAGAGGCTAGGAACAAATATCCGCAAGAACCGGGAACAGTTTTATGCAAACCAACGGGTTTTTCGAGTCCGTCGCTCATCGTGATTTATTGACTTGACATAACATAATTTATCAACAGGACTGGTATGTTTGGGACTGTTGCGTTTTTCGGGCATCCGGCGACGGTAGCTCAAGGCTTCCCGCCGGATTCTGCGCAACAGAAACGGCCACGCGTGCGACGCAACGGTTCCTGTTGGTTTTTCCNAAGGGTGCAGATACTTCATATGTGTCGCTGTTCGATGCGGATGCCCGGCCGCCCCGGCGCCGATAGCTCGCAGCGGGCGCCGCGCAAAGACGGTGCGCGCCGTGGACTGAAGACCATATTCGGACTAAAATCAGTCCGATTCGCGTTCATTGCAGGACTACACCATGAAGTTCTCGTCGCAGATCAAACCCATCAGCTACCTCAAAAGCCACGCGGCGCAGATCGTCAGCGAGATTGCGGAGAGCCGCCAGCCGCTGCTGATCACACAGAACGGCGAAGCGAAGCTGGTCGTCATGGACGTGCACAGCTACGAGGAACAGGAACAGACCATGGCGCTCCTGAAAATTCTCGCGATTGGCTCGAAAGAGATCCAGCAAGGGAAATTCAGGAATGTTGAAGACGTCTTCGCTGATCTGGACCGGTTCGAAGAATGACGCATCGGGTTGTTATCCTCGAGTCCGCAGAAGACGATATTCGTGAAATCCGACGCTACGTCGTCAGCCAGTTCGGTCAAAACACGTGGAGCCAGACCTGGTCGACCCTCAAACAGACGATTCGCCGGCTGGCTGACTTCCCTGATTCCGGCGGACGGGTCGACGAGTTGCGTGAACTGAACATGATCCAGTTTCGACAGGTAATCTCTGGCGCGAACAGGGTCGTTTATCAGGTTGCAGACGACATGGTCTATGTCCACGTCGTCTGCGACTCCCGCATGGATCTCACGGCCCTACTCCATCGACGCCTACTTCGATCCATTTAGCTTGGTCCGTGCAGGGCTGCGCCCTCTCCCTTCCGGATCAGAATTCACAACTCGTGCGCCTTCCGGCCTGAGTGTTTACGCCGACCGAAAATTGAGCCACTGGGGGTGCGGCAAAAATCTTGGACTCGTTTATGTTTATGCTGCGAGCCCAAGGCTCTCCCGGTATTCGAGGGGACTGCGTGAGCCAAGCCAGTCCAGCCTGCATTCATGCGAGTGCATGATCTGCTCGACTGGGTCCGGCCGGTTCGCCGGTGCCTTCCAGTCACCCGTCGAACTGCAGGGAACCTGCTGGCGCAGGTTGGGGTAATCGTACGAATCGTGTGAAATCTGGCGGTAGTCACTTGCAGAGCCGCTTGCAGCAAGGCTCGGCGGCTGGGGTGCCTTTGACTTTCATGCATTTTTCCGGTTAGGGGCACGTAAGCCTGGCGCGGGTTTGCCTTGTGGCCCTGTATAAATTGTCTTTCTAATCAATCGCCTGCTGACTACTCGTTTGAAGGACCCACATTTTGCGTGGATGACCATAGCAGCCCGGTGGCTCACTATGCAAAGCGTGAGGAAAAGCCGATATTGCAGACGCCGTCTGCAATATCGATTCAGTGGTCAGGACTCGACAGTTCAGGCGTGGCGACTGGCGGTCGAGGCCGGCAGATCACTCGCGAGACTCGGAAGGATTCGTCGCGCGTACCGAGCCACCGGGAAGTTGAACGTCCCGCGCAGATTGATGCCCTCCAGGTGGGTCGGCGCGATTCGCCTTAACTGTTCAGATTGCAGCGGCTGGCCCGTGGCAACCTGTAATTCGTCGAGGACGCGTTGCATGTGGGTGGTGTTCCACGCCATCAGGATATTGGAGAGAAGTGTCAGTGCGGAGGACACCGCCGACAGTGATTCCTGGCGTCGGGCCAGTTCAACGGGAATCTTGCCGATATGGATCGCGCGTTGAACGTTGTGTACGGCTTCACCGCGGTTCAACACATGCTGCAACTCGGTCCTGAATGCGGTATTTGTGAAATAGTCGATCAGAAAGATACTTCTGAACAGACGCCCGATGTGAACACCACCTTCGTACACAGCTTGCCCACGCGCCGCTGAGCAGAAGCGTGTGAGGGCGTCGACTGCGGTACATTTTCCAGAACGGATGGACGCGGCGATCCTAACAAACTCATCCCAGACATCCGCGATGAGATCGAGTCTGACATCGCGGTCAGTGACCGCGATAAGTTGCGGTGGGACTTCGTGCCTGCGGGGAACGTGAAGTCGACGGTCACGAAGATGCGACAGGCGAGGGCACAGATCAAAGCCTAGTGCCCGGGCCATGCCCATCGCAAAATCGGTGTACCCATGCGTATCGACTGCGAGGGCCGCGATATCCGTGGTTGCGCTCTGCCGAACGACACCTTCGATTGCCGCGCCCGCCTGACGCTCATTCAGCACAATGGGCTGATCGTAGAAGATGCCCCAACGATCCAGCACGTGGGTATACATTCCGATAGATGCGGTACGCCGCCGAGGATCAGCGCGAGCCTGCCAGACGGTACGCGTGGTCTCGAGTGACATCATGTCGGATGATGCAAGATCGGCGCGCCCCCAGTGAGCAGCAACGGGATGTTCATGCATGAATTCGAGGACGGCATCGGCTGCAAGCCGAAGCATTCTTTCATCCTCAAGTCGCTTCATCATCTGGCGGATAGCGGCCGGCGAAACTTCTGGAACCATCCGGGAAATGTCCGCAGCCGAGAGCGAAGTTCCGTGCGCCAGTACGGCCGAATACACCATCAGCAATTCGATCCGTGATCGAGGCTCGCGTCCCAGCAAGATCCAGCTGAAGCGTGTCGCGCTGTCAATTTCGAGGATGATCTCGGGTAACTGACCCGGCGGATGCGCTTCGAAGATAGCGCGTCTCAGGCGATCTGTCTCTGCGGTTTCGGGCTGGGCATCCAACGGATCGAGATGTACCGCCGTGTCGATCTGCACTGTACCGTCGTCCACTGCCTTGCCTAGCATTTCGAGGCGCTGATCGAGGTGTGCCAGAATCGGATCCAGAAACTCCTTAGGGTCCTGTGGCAGGCCAAGATGCCCATACAGATTATTCCGCTTTGTCGACCACTCCTCGGCTGGGATCAGCATGTGCGTCTGGCTGCGGAAAGCGAAGCTGTACCCGATAAAGATGGAGCCATTGCGCAGCGCGACCCGTAAGGCAAACAGGGTGGCCCATTCGAAAGCCACCATCGCCTTGAGGCGATCATACCCGTCGATCGCTTCGCGCCATGCCCGACCAAGCCGGACGTTCACGCCGTCGGGCAACAGATAGGCATGACGTCGATAGAGACCTCGAAGCAGGACAATTGCATCGAGGACCGGATGTGTCGTTTCCGCCTCAAACGGCAACTGCACGAGACGCATCAACAGATTGCGCGCGGAATGCCGTTTCAGAATCAGGCATTGACGGATCTGGCTGCGTCGGTTTGGCGTATGCGGATGCAGGACCTGGTCAGCCAGCACGCAAAGTTCAGTACGCAGATTTTCATGCGACAGCGATTCATCGGTGGCCAGTGCCTTTACGGCAGCAGCAAATTCATGGAGCTGATCGGCGGCCTTTACCCTCGCAGCGTCGACCTCACGGGACGCGTCGTTGACAACTTTCTGTACCCAGCGCCGAAGCATCAGAAGCACCTGGTCGGTCGCCGTACACAGGGCATATCGCATAAAACACGCTGCCTCCAGCCTTCGGCCGTGCGACTCGATCCGCTTGCTGATCGAAGGTGGCCGGCTGGCACAGCGACGCGCGTAGTGGCGTACGATCGCATCATTGCACTCGACCGGCCAGTTCACAGCCACGCCGTGCATTGTAAGCAGATTGATCTTGTCGAGCACTTCGCTCATCTGATGGGTCGATCCTCGAAGCGGAACGGCCCATAACCAGCGCTGCAGACTTGGATGGTCCCCATGCGGCTGGGGAAGAAGGCGCGCCCAGCTGTCCAGCTTGTCCGTGCCGAGCGCCTGCTGAAGCGCCTCGTGCAGTAGCGCCTCAATGTCATGCACCGCCTGAACGATGAACTGTCTCAACATGCGATCGGGCGGTATCACAATCCGGTGCTCGTAGAACCATCTTTTGAGGTCGCTCATTAGCTGGCCGCGCTCCGGGCGACCAGTGAGCTGTTCCTTGAGCCAACGGATGACGTATCGACGCTGGTGCTCTGCGATTGACCGGAAATTTACGACGGTTTGAGCGAAAATCTGATGATCGGACAGCGTTTTCAAGTTGCCATCGTAGATCGAACGAAGCGTCCCGACGTCAGGCGACTGTACACCCAGCTGCTGGCCGAGGTGTCGTAAGAGGACAGTGGGAATCTGCTTGTACGAGTCGAGCGCCCGACCTGTCATCCGTATGAACCCGACATGCAATGCCATGGCCAGCCGGTAGAGATCGGAGCGCCGCGAGTCGATGCTCGCGAGTTCGCGTCTGGAAAACGTAAAAAACGTATTGAGTTCGAATTCGCTGAGTTCGCGCGGTACCTGCCGGATCCCGAGATATGCCATTCGCCAGTGATCCATCTCGAGAGTTCCGCGTCGACGATGAAAGCGACCAAGCGTAGCGACGCAAAATCAGCCGCGCTACGGTAGAAATCTGGATAGCTGTCTCGGGTACAACGACTAAGGAAGGTGTCAGAACGCAGCACTCAGCGATTGCAGTTTTGTGCAGGTTCGTTGCGAGTTATGTCGACTTGAAATGAGCGCGAATCCATGGCAAGCCACTAATTTGACGTCATCTGCTCAAGCCTCGTCTACGTACTTAGGAATCCTATCAAATGTTGATTCTTGGCACCTACGGAAAGGTGTTGCGCAACAAAGGGAATGGCCAATGTCAGCGTTTATCGACGCCTGAGTAAAGTTTTGCAAGGAAAAACCAACAGGAACCGTTGCGTCGCA
>NZ_QHKS01000074.1 GCF_003353175.1 Paraburkholderia lacunae
TCCGCTTCACTCAGCACCAGTGGTGCCTTCGGTCTTCCTCTCATTGTCGCCTCGCTTATTTGCGAACCCTGCAACCCAGGTTAGTACACAACGCAAATAAGGCAATGAATTTTTAACTCGGGATACTAGTTCGTTAGACGCTAATGAGACATCAGGCACGTAAGATGCCCAACGCGAGGAAGGAGTTCAATGCTGACATAAATATTTTGTCCTGTCGTGGTGCACAGGCTCAGACGCGCCGCGCCGAGGCGGCCGATTGCCGCGGATGCCTGCTTGATATAGCAGCGGATGTCAGGTGCGTGGTCCGCCCAATCGATATCGGCGCACGTCGTAGGTGGTGACCCATGCGGGCCGGTAGACTGCGATCAGAGCCGTCGACATGCCGGTGAACCAGGCCTCACCGGTGGCTAGTAGAAGCACGCTGAATGCATAGCCGGCCGGCACTACCGTCATCGAACCGTCGGCAAGCCCGACGTGAATGCCAAGCGCCGCCGCCGCAGTAAGCGACACGGCAATAGCCGGCGAAACAAAGCCCTGGCCGAAGATAAACATGAACATGTTGCGCGGCAGCCAGGCGATGCTGGCGCGCTGAACCAGCGTCGAGATGCCGACAGGCAGTGCGCCGAATATCAGGAAAGTCAGTGCAATGCCCTGCCAGGGGGCGTCGAAAACGACGGCGGCCAGACCGGTGACCACCGCCATCGCAATCAGCGCCAGCGCCCAGTCGAATAGCGTGACGACCAGAGTGGCGCCGAGCAGATGCATGACGGTGCCGTCGTCTAGCCATGCGTTGCTGGCCCACAGCACCGAAATCGCGACAATGATCGCGAGCCAGACGTGCTGCAGCGTGCCGTCCTGAAGTCGTTTGAAAGGGTTTTTCCACAGCGCGAGCGCGACCACTATCGCAGTGGCGATCCAGCCACCGACAGCGACCCAGAACGGAAGCAGTGTGTAGAGGAAACCCATGTATCTCATATTACTCGTTGGACGAAGAAAGGTGTGAGCGGATTCCATGCCAGCCGGCGCAAACGCCGGCGGAATGGTGCGCGCCCTGACGTCGGCATTTGCGCCGGCTGATGTCATGCCGAGCCTTCCGTAGCAGGTTCCGATGCTGAGTCGGCGGGCGGCGGATCGCCAAAGGGCGTGCTCGGTTCGGCGGCCATCGGCTGCGTGTCTGCCGTGTCGTTAGTTGGCAACGGATACTGGAAACGCCGCGGCGTACGGCGCCGCAACGGCACCACGCCGGTTTGCCCCATCACCGGCCGAGCCGGGCTTTCGCCGTCGTTGCGCAGTACTTGCAAATGAGCCGACAGCCAGCCGTTGTAAAGCGCGACCGCGGCCGCGCGATTGGGCGCCCCGAGTTGCTGGAATATGCTGGTTAGATGGATCTTGACGGTTCCTTCGCTGATGCCGAGCGTGCGCGCGATCATCTTGTTCGTGCTGCCCATGTGGACGCAGCGCATGATCTGCTCCTGGCGCGGCGACAGACCGCTGGAAAGCCGGACGCGGCGCGGTGGCGGACTCTTGTCGTCGAATGGGCGGATGACGGCATCCGGAGGCAGTGGGGGATTGAGCGCCAATGCGCCCGCCGGCACATAGTGACCGCCCAGCAGCACCATCTCGAAGGCCCGTACGATCAGGCACGGGTCGGTTTCGCGCGGCACCACGCCGAGCACGCCTTCGTCCATCAGGTCTCGCACGCAGGCGGGCGAAACCTGGTCGGTTAGTACGGCAATGCGCAGGCCCGGGTAGTGGCTGAGCAGGCGTCGGGTATCCGCAACCGACATCCAGTCCTGCCAGTCGATCACCAGCAAGTCGGGCCATTGGCGCTTGAGTGTGCGCTCAACCTGACGCCAATCTTGTGCTTCATTAAAACGCGCTAGCCGGTCGATTTGCCGCAGTAGCGCTTTGAGCCCATCGCGTCGTTCCGCGTCTGAGTTGAGTATCGAGAATCGCATGCCATGTCTCCAGATGAATCGGACGAAGTAGTGCGATGCAGACGAACCGGCGAAGGAGCCGGGCGCGTTGCGATGCGTCACCGGGCCTATGATGACAAATTCCCTTCGATTTGACGGCCTGTCCAAAAGGCATAAGAAGAGCGCCATAAAAAAAGCCCTGCGCGAGGCAGGGCTTATTCATTTCGACGCCAGAACGCTGGCGCCGATGCGTCAATGGAAATGCGGCTGCGCGGGCTCAGCGTCCTCCGGCATTTCGGCGTGGACGATCTCGCCGAGCGGGTCCGCGTAGAGCGGGACGCCGCAGTCGTCGCAATATTCCGGCTCGAAGCGGCCCGCGTGGCGGCGGACATCGGTCACGCCGGTCTCTTTGAGCAACGCGACGATTTCTTCGAGCGGGCCGTCGTTCTCCGCGGCCTGGTCCGCTTCTTCGTCGATGCCGGGTTCGCCGTTCTCGCGGCCGTACAGTGGCCACACGACGCCGTAGATCACGTCATTGCTGCCGCGGCGCGTGAAGCCGACACGGTACTCGTCGATGCGGCGCTCGCCGAAGCCCGCGACAACCGCGCGCAAGTCCTGCGGCGCCGCGCCGATTGTGTCGAATAGGTAGCGCACGGCCGTCCGGACTGTGTGAGGGCGCACACGTTCGTCGGCGTCGCGGCAGGCCGAATAGTACGCATCGGGTAGCAGGCACTCGAATTCGCAGCCGGGAAGCACCAGCGACAAATTGGCACCCCCTTGTGTTGCCCATTGTTCAAGGCATTGCCCACGTTCGATCCGGCTGCCGTGTTCTTCTTCCTGCCAGCGGAACGTCGGCTCGCCGACGGGTGCTGCGACCACGGCCAGCAGGAAACGCGGGTCGGCCAGAATCGGCGAAGTTTCCGGCAATTCGCCGAAATTGAGCTTGACGTTGCCGCCGCCCATTGCTGCTTGAGCGAGCTGCTGGGCAAGGCGCCACGTTTCGACGTGGTGACGTGGCAGTTGATCGATGCTGTACAGGAACGGCGCCATCGCGACACGCGTATTGGCCGCGAGCACATGTGCCTGTAGATGCGCGCGCAATGCGTCGGCTGCGTCGCCTTTGAGCGGGCCGGAAGGAATCATGTAGCGAGTCCAGGCCAGCACGGGCGCGGCGATCAGCAGCGCTTCATGCGGAACACCTTCGTGGTCGACGATGAACGATTCGCTATGCGTTTCCGCCATATCGGCGAGCGCGCCGTAGGCATCTGGGTGGTTTTGCTGAAGATGGTCGAGCGCGGCGTCCAGCGTAGTCTGATTGGCGTTTCGGACGATCTTGGCCAGCAGCGCATCGAGCTTCGCTTCCCAGAAGCGGTCTTCGATGCGGCTGCCCGACGCGAATAGCGCGAGCGAGAGACCGACAAGCTTGTCGGCATCGGGGGGGAGACGTTTGGCGATTCGCGAGCGCATAAATCCGGAAATTGGGGTGCACAGAACCTTATATTCTAGTCTTTTCTCCGCCGCCATATTATTTGGCCGGCAATGCCGAACGGATCGGGACGTTCCGACATGAAAAAAAGCCTGTCTTGATGGCCGTGGAGGGCGTTGCCCGCCAGCTTGGCCTGATGATATAAGACGTCTCCGGCGCGGAGGCTCGCTTCTATACTGACAGCTTTCAGTACGTGCCCGGCAAGCGTGTCTACTCGTCGCCGTGGTCTGGCACAACAGGGGGAATCATTGTGAGATCGGACCAACTGATCGAACGTCTCGCCGCTGTATTCGCTTTGATTGTATTGGTGGGCGGTTCGCTACTCGTACTGGCGCCATTTACGACGGCGCTGCTGTGGGGCGCGATTCTGAGCTATAGCTCGTGGGGCCTATACCGCCGACTGACAACAGCGTTTGGCGGGCGGCGCAAGTGGGCTGCGACGCTGATTGTGATCATTATTCTGGTCGTGGTGCTTGGACCGTTTGTCTATGCGGGTTTTGCGTTCGGCGCGCACGTTCACGAGATTGTCGCGCTGACGGAAAGGCTTTTTGACGCAGGCTTGCCGGATTTGCCGTCGTGGGTCGGGGGGATTCCGCTGGTCGGTTCGAGCATCGAGGCGTTTTGGGAGCACGTGACAAGCAGCAACTCTGAACTGATCGCGCAATTGCGTACGTTGGCGGCGCCGGCCGGCAAGTGGATTCTGGCGGCTGCGATTGCTGTTACGCACGGTCTTGGGTTGTTGGCGCTGAGTATTGTGCTGGCGTTCTTCTTTTATACCGGTGGAGAGGGTGCGGCTGCCTGGTTGAATGCGGGCATGCGGCGGATTGCCGGCGAACGTGCAGACTATCTGCTGGCGCTGGCGGGCGGTACGGTGAAGGGCGTGGTCTACGGAATTCTTGGCACGGCGCTCGTGCAGGGCATCCTTGCCGGCTTCGGTTGTTGGGTCGCCGGTGTGCCGGCGCCAGCGCTGCTCGGGTTGGCGACTTTCTTCCTGTCGGTGATACCAGGCGGCCCGGTGGTCGTATGGTTACCCGCGGCAATCTGGCTGTATCACGGCGGCGCGACCGGTTGGGCAATCTTCCTGATCGTGTGGGGCGTGCTGGTTGTCGGTATGGCCGACAATGTGATCAAGCCGATCCTGATCGGCAAGAATAGCGACATGCCGCTGATTCTGGTAATGCTGGGTATCCTGGGTGGGGCGTTTGCTTTCGGCTTCCTCGGCGTTTTCATCGGCCCGACTTTGCTGGCGGTTGCCTATACCGTGTTGCACGATTGGACGATTGGGGCTCCAACTGCCCGTGCTCCGGAGTCGGGCGTAAAAATGCCAGTCGCCGATGAATCGGGACGCGTAGAAAAGGCGCCTTGAATAAATTCCAGATAACGCTTGCAAGCCTTCGTCCGGCTCGCTAGAATCTCGCTCTTTCGTGCTCCGGACAACGGGGCGCGGGAGGCGGGAGAGCCAGCAGTGGCAAGGCTTTCAGCGAGGCGGGCAGGTTGGAA
>NZ_QHKS01000075.1 GCF_003353175.1 Paraburkholderia lacunae
TCGATGAGCGGGGTGTGGAAACGGGGTTAGGGTGAGGTTACTCGGGCACCGCCAGACGAAAGGGGCGGCAACAGACAAACCGAACCTACCGCTACCGCGCCACATCTCGACTCTACCGGCAAGGAGCATTCGATTTCCTCGATAGCGGCCATTCGCGACCGACAGATCTGACCGGTCGCGAATGACGGGATTGGCCGATCAGCGGGCGTATCGGGCGGCGCCGGTGAGGGCAGTAACGCGGGTCGGATGGGTCCGTTTTGACATAACACCCGCCGGCAAACTTGCACATGATGTCGGTATTATCGCAACGTCGCGGCTCGCGGAATTTACCTTCACTTTCTCGGTTCCCCGTTGATAGGCCATCCAGATAGAGATGGATCGTGGTTCAGTGTCGCATATGTAGCCGCGACCACCGCGCCCGTGCGGTCAGCGCAGCAGCGTTGGGCACGATGTCATCGGGGCTCGATATGGCCAAGCCGCTCCGTCAGCGATTGCGGGCGGCCATCAAACAGCGCCGCGTAGTAGACCGTGTTCGACAACACATTCTTGACGTAGTCGCGGGTTTCGTTGAACGGAATCGTCTCCGCGAAAATCGCGCCTTCCACCGGACGTGGCAGATTGGCCTGCCATTTACGCGGGCGCCCAGGGCCGGCATTGTAGCCGGCGGTCGCGAGCACGGCAGAACGGTCAAGCTGGTTGTAAATCATCGACAGATAATACGTGCCGAGCAGGATGTTCGTGTCGATGTCATTCATTCTCGCCTGCGAGATGGTACCGAGCCCGATCTTCCTCGCGACCATCTCCGCGGTGCTCGGCATCACCTGCATCAGGCCGCCTGCGCCAACGTCCGAGCGCGCATTGATGATGAAGCGCGACTCCTGGCGAATGAGGCCATACGCCCATTCGACAGCGAACCCGGTGGACTGCGCATCGCGCTCGACAATCGTGCGGAACGGCGCCAGGTAGCGCAACGAAAAATCGTGCTCGGTCTGCGTCCTGTCGGCGGTGCTCACAGCCCGGTCATAGAGCTCGATGCGGCGTGCGTACTCGGCGACTGCGAGCAGTTGCCGGTCGGTCATGCCGCGCAACTGCCAGTTCCACTCACGGTTGCCTTCCGTGCGCAGGTGCAGCGCATAAAAACGTTTTGCCAGCTCGAAGCCCGGTGTCTGGCCGGCCTTCTCAACTTCCTCGTCGGTCACTTTGGTCTGTGGCGGAATTACGATCTGCTGGCCGAGCGCTTCGGAGGCCAACTGGCCATAGAAGGTGTAGGTTCCCGCGATCTTTCCGAATTCCTGGTCGGCTGCCGCCACCTCGCCGCTCTGCTTCAAGGCGCGCGCGTACCAGTAGACCCATGCGGGTTGTGCGCGCAGCGCGGCCGGCATCTGCTCAATCGACCGGCGCACCATCGTCCAGTCTCCTGCCAGCAGCGCGCTGCGCGTGCGCCACTCATAGGCCTGGCTCGACAGGGGAGCGTTCGCCGATAGCCGGTACCAGTCCACCGCGCCTGACAGCTGCCGGGTCGCCGCCTGATAGGCAATCGTGCCCCAGCCTATAGCGCGTTCCGCCAGGGTAAGCGACGCTGCGATCGCGGTGAAGATGGCCGGGGCCGCCGCCGGATCGCTGGCCGCCACCTGCGTGATGGCGAGCAGCGCGAGTTGATGGGACGCCTCATCCATATGGACGCCTTTCGCGAGCAGCAGGCGCGGCTGGTTCGTCGCCTGATCGAGGAGCAGCGGATCCGGGCGCGCCGCGCCCAGCGCATTGACCAGTCTGCCGCCCGTCGTCGTCGCGCCCTGTTCGTAGGCCTGGCGAATCTGCTGCCAGACATCCTCCGAAGTGAACTGCTGGTTACGGTCGAGCGCGGTGATCAGATCGACGCAGCCGTCGCCGTACCACTTCGGCTCGACGAGCAGCGCGCGCGCCGCGTCGGCCACGTTCTCACCCCGCGCGGCGCGCGACTCGAGCGCATAGCACTTCACCTGCGTGTCGTCGTCCAGGACGAACTGTGAATATTGCGAATCGAAATCGTGCCAGTCGTGGCGCGCCCCCAGCACGCGCAGGTAGTCGTTGCGTAGACGGTCGGCAATCGCCTGTCCGTCGTAGCGTTGCAGAAACGACAGCACCGGTGCGTCCGGCGCGTCGAGATTCGCATGCCCCGCGCCGTTGAACAGACGCGGCTTGATCTGGAAATAGCTGAGATAAGCCGGCGCCGGATAATTCGGGATCAGGCTCGCCAGTTGCGCGGCACGCGAGGGATCGTTGTCGCGAGCGGCGTCATGCAACTTGATGAAAATCTGATCGTCGGCGGAAAACGAGGAAAACCGGGTGGGATGTCTGGCTAGCGCCGTGCCAGATATAACGCATGTCGCGGCGGCAAGGGCAAAACCGACCGCGCGAGACACCCGGTGAAGTCGTGTGGACATCGCTGTTTTTTCGTTGTTTCGGTGCAGAAAATTGAGTCAAAGCTTAAGCCGCAGTTCGGCGAAGCGAAGCTTCGAAAAACACAGGACTCGGCCCGCAATTCGGCCCTTTGCGAGCCGGATGCCTGGACCACCCCGGCATTTGCGTGTTCGCTCTTTCGTGGCGTAGGCGCGCGTTCAGCGAACACCCTGTTCTCGCCGGCGTCGCGGGAATGGCCGTCGCACTGGTCTGCGCCTTTCTCACGTTCGAAGCGATCCGTCAGGGCGTCACCAACGCCGTGATCACCGGGTTTGGCGTTACCGTCGGTGCGCTTGCTGGTGCCGCGGCGTGCCTCGCCTCGCTCGCCCATCGCGAAGAAATTGTTAGCCATCGTCGACTGCGTAGCCTTGCCACGACTGACGCGCAATGGCGCGCGGCACAATGAAAACGCGTCCCGCTGCCCGTCCTGTTCATAGACATCGACTCCTTCAAGCGCTTCAACGACACGCTGGGCCACGAGGTGGGCGACGAGGTGCTGAGAACGGTTGCGAAAGGTATTTCCGCTGTCGTTGCGGGAGCGGGTGGATTTGTCGCGCGATACGGTGGCGACGAATTCGGTGTCGTGCTCGGCAACGTCTCGCCCGCGCGTGCGGAACGCCTGGCGTGGGCCATCCGGCGTGGGGTCGAGGACATGCGGATCCAGACGCATGGACTCGGACACGGCACCCTGACGGTCAGCGCCGGATGCGTCACATGCGAGCCACCTTGCGCTCTCCGCGCAGATGAACTGACGGAAGCCGCCGACGGGCAGCTGATCGCCGCGAAAGCGGCGGGACGCAATCGCGTCTGCAGCCTCACGCTGAACAGCGGCACGCTGGCTATAGCGGAGGACGTCAGCCCAGGCTGGCGCCGGACGCAAATCGTTCGTCTTGTCGTATCCCCGGGGCAGTTTGTTGGCTGTCTCGTCCATGGTGCCGGAGATCGCGAACGGTCATCGCGACCTGTACCGTAACAGGCAGTTGGAGGGCGCTGCGGCGAAGGGCCGCTTACGCCTATCGGGAGGGAGCAAAGCACTCGTTCAATGGCGGCACGCTTCCGGTAAGCTGCCGGGTGAGGTACTTGGCCGTTCCTGTCGGCGCGCCGACCTTGACCGTCGAGCCCGTGCTGGTATTGGCGGTCTGGCTGTCGCAGTAGCGGAAATACGAATCGTCGCAAGGATAAGGCCCGGCGATCTGGAACCCGACGGGTGAGCCCGGGGTCTGGGTTATGGGGCACGCGCAGATGATGTCGGCGCTGCCGAGCGGCTTCTCGAAGCCAGGAAACGAGCTGCCGTTGCTGCTGGTGAAGCAGATGCCGCCGTTGCATTGCCCGTAGCCGCCGGTGGACCCTTCGGGGCAGGTATAGAGCGCGCGATGGCCGTTCGGCGCGACTATGGACTCCGGCAAACTGAACGTGCTCACCATGTACCCACTGTCGGCACCGTTGGCGTTTATCGAGCAGACGTCCTCGCCATCGATGCGCAGTGGCTAGCTGATGCTCTCCCCCTCCTTAACGTCGCATTTGCAGTACGCCACCTTGTTCAGCACCTTGCAGCTGGCGGTCGCGCAGAGCGCGTGCGTCTGCCCCTTACAGATCTTGAAGAATCCAGCGGGAGCCGCGCCGGCGGGGATCATCCCAGGCGGAGGCGTGTCTACGGAAGGCGGGGGCGCGACCGCGTTCCCCCCACAGCCGGTCAACGCGTCGAGCACCCCCACCAGCAATATCGCCAGGACGAGAAAGTTCGCGAGCCGGGGCGCCATGATTCGCTCCTGCTATCTGAAGCGGTGGTGCGCAGAAGCATGCGCTGATTATCTGTCTCGCGTCGACCTGGGTACCCGCGCGCCAAAGCAGCCCCCCGGGGCCGCTTCGAGTCTGAACTCGGCCGACCGCATCCGGCAGGGTACGGCCCAGACTGTGTCAAAACGGCTGGCCACTGGGAATTGACGAAACCTGTCTCGGCGCAGGTCGCGGCTTTTCGATTGCGGCAACCCGAACGTCAAATCACAGCCGAACACATCGCAAAGGCT
>NZ_QHKS01000076.1 GCF_003353175.1 Paraburkholderia lacunae
GCATCACCGAAGGCTTCAGCCATTTCGTTGCCTCCATAGCTGCTCCGGTTGCTTCCGGCTGGAGCGGTTGCCGGGCGGGACTTACACCCGCTGGAAAGCGCCACCTTTTCACGGCGCACACCCCGGGCGGTCATCCAGATTTCTACAAAGCAGCCCGTCAAATCTGCGATCCGAGGATCGCCTTCGGCGGATAGCTCGCTAGCACGACAGAAGTGGTCACGGGCCCGAATCTGGCAAGCGCGTCGATTGCGGCTTCAAGCTGGACCATCTCTTCAACCACCAACCGAACGATGAAGCAGTCTTCGCCGGTGATCCGGTGCGCCTCGACGATCTCAGGCATCGCTTCGAAGGCGCTCAGGCAACGCTTTATTTCAGCGTGGGTGGTGCGGATTCGCACGATCGCGCCGATGCCCCGACCGACAAGGCCGGGATTTATCCGCGCCGCGTAGCCCTCGATGACCCCAAGCTCCTCGAGCCTCCTGATGCGGGCGGTGACAGCCGGCTGAGAAAGCCCGATCTGCTTCCCGAGTTCCGTGTTAGTGACGCGTGCATTGCGCTGAAGCGCCTCCAGGATCCGCCAGTCTAGCCTGTCCAACGTTACCGGCTTAGCTTTCATTTGTGAGCAGCCTCAATTTCCGTCAATTCGTTTGTGTATCACCATCAATCCATTTGATTGGCGATGTTGCCTGAATTCACGAGCTTTTACACTGGATGCTCGCTTACTCATGGAGATCTGGCAGATGGACTACCCCGTTCTTGTTGTTCCTGGCATCGGCAACTCCGGCGCATTGCACTGGCAGAGCGTATGGCAGGCCGCGCATCCGGATTGGCAACGCCTCTCAGTCGAGGATTGGGATTACGTCGTGTGCGATGACTGGGTATCGGCCATAGAACGGCAGCTAGCGGCAAATGGGAGGGAGACTGTCATAGTGGCGCACAGCCTCGGATGTCTGGCCTTGGTCCAGTGGGCTGCCCGGTATGCGCGGAAAATTCGTGGCGCGCTGCTTGTGGCCGTGCCGGACCCGGCATCACCGGCATTTCCTCGGGTAGCCGCGAGCGGATTCGCGCCCCTGCCATCGGAGCGGTTGCCGTTTCCCACGACCGTCGTATCCAGCACCAACGATCCGTATGGCAGCGTGGACCACGCACGCGCCTGCGCAACTGCATGGGGCAGCGAACTCGTCGAAGTTGGCGCACAGGGACATCTCAACGCGGACAGCAACTTGGGCAGTTGGCGCGAAGGGTTTCGATTGCTGGAGAACATGAACAACGGTTGATCCGGTTCGCAACCGCCGGCGTCCCTATTCCAGCATGCCGGCATGCGAATTCCGCACACGGATCGCAGCTACCGATGGTGGAATAGTTCTTCACTAAGCGGCAATGGAAACACTCACTTAGTTTTTGGATGTCGCAGTTGATTGTCGGCGATCTATGCAACGCGGTCGAACGGCAGCTATTGGCCGATTCTGTTTGCAAGCACTTCCCCCGAGAGTCAGGACTGGGGTTCGATTTTTGATTCTTGCAGAGACTGGATGCCTACTTTCAGGCGGACCGGGTGGCGTAGTCATTCCACTTTCCTCAAGTCGGCTGCCGCTGTCGTGTCGAAGCAATACCAGGTCGCGAGATTGAGGCCTCCTGCCAGCCCCAAAAGCGGCTCAGAAGTTGTAATTGACCGAAAGAGCGAGCACACCCGAGCCCGCGCGCTGCGTCACAGGGCTTTGCTCGGCTGAGCCGACGAGTTGCTGGAATGCTGCATCGGCACTGAGCATCCAATGCTTGTGGAAGATCCATGTTGCACCGACCCCGAAGCCCACGGACTTGACGCCGGCTGACGCATGGTACTGGGGGTAGCGCGAGTGCGCCGCCTGCTCCGCATTCACGCCGAAGAAACTGTTCATGTAGTGCGCATCTGCAAAGGTGACGCTGGGGCCCGCGAACCACACGAACCGTTCCGAACTGCCGGGCATCGGCATGTATGCGCCGAGGTCGCCGACCCAGCCGCCGGCGCCGCCAAAGGTGTGGCGGATATCGGCGCGCAGCACGAGCGGGAACGACTTTGACACCACGTATTCGCCAAGCAGGCGCAATGCGGGCGCGGGGCTGATATCGCCGAGGCCGTTCAGGTGATCGATATCGTTGGCCTGGCTCCAGCCGAGGTCGTATGCGACTGCGACCCCTATGCGCCAGTTCGGCCCCGTCAATACGTTCCAGCCGAGGCCTTCGCCCGTGGACAGAAAGAATCGGTCGCGATAGCGAATGTCGATGCTTGGCCCGGCATACAGGCGATAGCTGTCGGCGCCGTCATAAGTCGGCTGAAAACTGACCGCGGGGCCGACGCGAATGCGCCACTTCGGCAGTTCCGGTTCGAACATCTGCTCGAGGAGGATGCCTTCCGAATATTGCCATTCCGCGAGCGGCGAGGGTGTTTGGGCCATGACGGGCGCCGGCATCAGTGCCGCCGTCAGCGCGGCAGCGCATGCAAGGGTACGCGCGCTGTGCTGGCCTTGGTCTTCGGAGTCGTTGATCTTCATAGCAACGAATGTTACCGCGGCGGCGTCCGGCCGAAGTCGACCCCAAAGGAGCCGGTGGAGGTGGTGAATCGCCTGCCCGAAACCGGACGTTCGTGATCCGCTAAAGCGACCTGCCGCTTCCGACCTCAAGCCGACCGAGAGGCAACCCAAATTTGATCAGCCAAAGGTAGCTGCCTGGTTGCCAGACTCATCGTCAAGTTGATGACCTGAAAACTAACATTGCGAACTCAACGTCGTGAAGTTACTCGCGTCTAAAGCTGAGAATAGCCCTTCCTATTGGATTTCCTGGCACTAACGGATTCGGCATCCAGGCCGTACTGACGTCGAGCGTGTCTCCATCGAGCTTGTAGAATCGTTCCTGCTCACTGCCGTTCCAGGCTTCATTCCAAGACGAGTCAATCTTTGTAATGAACCTATCCTTATCTATCCGATACCGTCCTGTATAGGCCATCACAGTCCGGAAGAGTGCCACCACCTTCTCATCTGTGTCCCCTGGCTCCCGCGCCTTTGCGGTAACCAGTACCATCATTCGCCCATCAGAGCCGAAGATAAGGTACCCGTTCGGGTCGGCGCCCCAAGGTTGAGTGCGCTCGTTTGAATCCTGAAGCTCGGTATTAAAAGAAATCAACCGCCAGCAACCGTGGAGTTCAGTGTCGCGCTCAGTCATATCTCCTCCCGTAGCACCGCCAAAGCACGCTTAAATCCTCATTGCTCTTACTGCCCGTTCCAAATTTGCCCGCACAATCACGCGATGAAACGGCGCAATCGTCGCAAGATAGATTCGCCCCAGTCTGTTATGGCAATGCACCACCGTGCCCGCGAGCAGCTCTCGCCCATTTGCCGCATCGGCGCGAAGTTGGATGGTGGCGCGGAAGTCGAGATGCCGGTCATCCGCGCCCACTACCAACTCCGTCGCGCTCTTTGACAGCAGCGGTAAGTAGCCGATAATCGGCCCACGCGCCGCTGCGGCAAGACCGACGGCGCGAGACGATTTGACGCCGACTGTCACCATCACCACATCGCGGACACGCGTGAGCGCACGAATCCACCACGCCTGCCGCTCGAACGCGGCGCGTGCCAACACCTCCAGATCCTCGCTGGCCTCCGCCGGCAGTCGAATTGCAAAGGCGTCCAAAAGGTCCGCGCCCGCGTAAAGCGGCGCTAGCACGCTGTTGCCAGGCATGGGCACGGCGCGCGCTTTGGTCAAGGTAGTGTTCCGGGGTTGGTTCATGGTGTTCAGCAGTCTAGTCGTGTCAGCGGCTCGTCGATGCGGGCGACCATCGTCAAATCCTGCTCGCGGCCACACACACCACACTGTCAGCCAAGATGGCATCGAGCCGCTGCGGGACGGTCTTCACGAGGCGAAGGATCATACGTCGAGTGCGCCGTGGTCGATTGCCCTATCTCGATCAATGGGTTACCGCGAGTATGCCCGAAAGCGGACGGCCACGACAGGCTGCTGGTGGCCGCCCCCAACGCCCGAGCGCGGCGATCGCCTCGGGCGCGGTTCTCATGCGAAAGGCAAAACCCGGTAGAGTCGAGATGTGGCGCGGTAGCGGTAGGTTCGGTTTGTCTGTTGCCGCCCCTTTCGTCTGGCGGTGCCCGAGTAACCTCACCCTAACCCCGTTTCCACACCCCGCTCATCGAACCG
>NZ_QHKS01000077.1 GCF_003353175.1 Paraburkholderia lacunae
TTGCATGGGCCCGGAGTAAGTGCTAAAGCACTAACTCCGGCCGACAGCTAAAGCGCTAACTCTGGTCGACAAGAGACACACCCGTTATAGGGTCAAGCGAACAAGTGCATGTGGTGGATGCCTTGGCGATCACAGGCGATGAAGGACGCGGTAGCCTGCGAAAAGCGGTGGGGAGCTGGCAAACGAGCTTTGATCCACCGATATCCGAATGGGGAAACCCACTCCGTATGGAGTATCCATGGCTGAATACATAGGCCATGTGAAGCGAACGCGGTGAACTGAAACATCTAAGTAACCGCAGGAAAAGAAATCAACCGAGATTCCCAGAGTAGTGGCGAGCGAAATGGGACCAGCCTGTACATTTTATCTTTGCTGTTAGTCGAACGCTCTGGAAAGTGCGGCCATAGCAGGTGATAGCCCTGTAGACGAAAACAGCGAGGAAGAACTGGGTGTACGAGAAGTAGGGCGGGACACGTGAAATCCTGTCTGAAGATGGGGGGACCATCCTCCAAGGCTAAATACTCGTGATCGACCGATAGTGAACCAGTACCGTGAGGGAAAGGCGAAAAGAACCCCGGGAGGGGAGTGAAACAGATCCTGAAACCGCATGCATACAAACAGTCGGAGCCTTCGAAAGAGGGTGACGGCGTACCTTTTGTATAATGGGTCAGCGACTTACATTCAGTGGCAAGCTTAACCGATTAGGGCAGGCGTAGCGAAAGCGAGTCCGAACAGGGCGTTCAGTCGCTGGGTGTAGACCCGAAACCAGGTGATCTATCCATGGCCAGGATGAAGGTGCGGTAACACGTACTGGAGGTCCGAACCCACTAACGTTGAAAAGTTAGGGGATGAGCTGTGGATAGGGGTGAAAGGCTAAACAAACCTGGAAATAGCTGGTTCTCTCCGAAAACTATTTAGGTAGTGCCTCGTGTATCACCTTCGGGGGTAGAGCACTGTCATGGTTGTGGGGTCCATTGCGGATTACTACGCCATAGCAAACTCCGAATACCGAAGAGTGCAATCACGGGAGACAGACATCGGGTGCTAACGTCCGGTGTCAAGAGGGAAACAACCCAGACCGCCAGCTAAGGTCCCCAAATATGGCTAAGTGGGAAACGAAGTGGGAAGGCTAAAACAGTCAGGAGGTTGGCTTAGAAGCAGCCATCCTTTAAAGAAAGCGTAATAGCTCACTGATCGAGTCGTCCTGCGCGGAAGATGTAACGGGGCTAAGCCATATACCGAAGCTGCGGATGCACATTTATGTGCATGGTAGGAGAGCGTTCCGTAAGCCTGCGAAGGTGCACTGGAAAGTGTGCTGGAGGTATCGGAAGTGCGAATGCTGACATGAGTAGCGATAAAGGGGGTGAAAGGCCCCCTCGCCGTAAGCCCAAGGTTTCCTACGCAACGTTCATCGGCGTAGGGTGAGTCGGCCCCTAAGGCGAGGCAGAAATGCGTAGCTGATGGGAAGCAGGTTAATATTCCTGCACCATTGTCAAATGCGATGGGGGGACGGATCGCGGAAGGTTGTCCGGGTGTTGGAAGTCCCGGTCCTTGCATTGGAGAAGGCGCTTTGGCAAATCCGGGCGCGCAATTCAAGGGTGCGAGGCCATTCACTTCGGTGAAGAAGCAACTGGAAGTGGTTCCAGGAAAAGCCTCTAAGCTTCAGTTTGACAGTGACCGTACCGCAAACCGACACAGGTGGGCGAGATGAGTATTCTAAGGCGCTTGAGAGAACTCGGGAGAAGGAACTCGGCAAATTGGTACCGTAACTTCGGGATAAGGTACGCCCCGGTAGCCTGACTGGCCTGCGCCAGAAGGGTGAAGGGGTTGCAATAAACTGGTGGCTGCGACTGTTTAATAAAAACACAGCACTCTGCAAACACGAAAGTGGACGTATAGGGTGTGACGCCTGCCCGGTGCCGGAAGATTAAATGATGGGGTGCAAGCTCTTGATTGAAGTCCCGGTAAACGGCGGCCGTAACTATAACGGTCCTAAGGTAGCGAAATTCCTTGTCGGGTAAGTTCCGACCTGCACGAATGGCGTAACGATGGCCACACTGTCTCCTCCCGAGACTCAGCGAAGTTGAAGTGTTTGTGATGATGCAATCTCCCCGCGGCTAGACGGAAAGACCCCATGAACCTTTACTGTAGCTTTGCATTGGACTTTGAACCGGTCTGTGTAGGATAGGTGGGAGGCTATGAAGCGTGGACGCCAGTCTGCGTGGAGCCGTCCTTGAAATACCACCCTGGTTTGTTTGAGGTTCTAACCTTGGTCCGTGATCCGGATCGGGGACAGTGCATGGTAGGCAGTTTGACTGGGGCGGTCTCCTCCCAAAGTGTAACGGAGGAGTACGAAGGTACGCTAGGTACGGTCGGAAATCGTGCTGATAGTGCAATGGCATAAGCGTGCTTAACTGCGAGACCGACAAGTCGAGCAGGTGCGAAAGCAGGTCATAGTGATCCGGTGGTTCTGTATGGAAGGGCCATCGCTCAACGGATAAAAGGTACTCTGGGGATAACAGGCTGATACCGCCCAAGAGTTCATATCGACGGCGGTGTTTGGCACCTCGATGTCGGCTCATCTCATCCTGGGGCTGTAGCCGGTCCCAAGGGTATGGCTGTTCGCCATTTAAAGAGGTACGTGAGCTGGGTTTAAAACGTCGTGAGACAGTTTGGTCCCTATCTGCCGTGGGCGCTGGATATTTGAAGGGGGCTGCTCCTAGTACGAGAGGACCGGAGTGGACGAACCTCTGGTGTACCGGTTGTCACGCCAGTGGCATCGCCGGGTAGCTATGTTCGGAAGAGATAACCGCTGAAAGCATCTAAGCGGGAAACTCGCCTTAAGATGAGATATCCCCGGGGCTTCGAGCCCCTTGAAGGGTCGTTCAAGACCAGGACGTTGATAGGTCAGGTGTGGAAGCGCAGTAATGCGTTAAGCTAACTGATACTAATTGCCCGTAAGGCTTGATCCTATAACAGGTGTGTTTCGTGTCGATGATCGTTAGTGCTTCAGCACTTACGGGCATCCCCCTCCCGAAGGGAGGACGGACACCACACACGGTTGAGAGATCCGTGTTGTGCCAGAAACAACACAACCCAGAGTAATACGGAGAGGCATCCTCTCAACTACTTCTTCCCGATTGGCTGTGCTGTCCCCCAAAGACAGTACGGCAACAAGTCATGCCTGATGACCATAGCGAGTCGGTCCCACCCCTTCCCATCCCGAACAGGACCGTGAAACGACTCCACGCCGATGATAGTGCGGATTCCCGTGTGAAAGTAGGTAATCGTCAGGCTCCCCAGCAGCAACAGAAACCCCACCCCCAAACGGTGGGGTTTCTGCGTTTACGGC
>NZ_QHKS01000078.1 GCF_003353175.1 Paraburkholderia lacunae
ACCGAATGCCCGAGCCAGTGATAGGAAAACGCCAGCAGCGCCAGCCAGCCAATCCCCCAATGCGTCAGCGTGCGATGCGTAATCCACAGCCGCCGCGCCCGCGACCACCAGGCCACTTCGAGCAGCGCGCAATATCGAAGCGCATTTCGGGTACCGGCGGATCGTCCGGGTGCAGTTCCCCTCGTGCCTGGGCACCTCCCGTAGGATCTTCCCGTCCAATTTTCTCTGCCTGTCTAGTTACTACATGACAGTCCAATGCGCGATTTCCTACAGCGAGCGTCGGCAATTGCTGACGGTGGTTTGTGTTCGTGCAAGGAGGTCGTAATTTTAGGAGTTGTCGGATTTTCCGTTAGGCGGGTCTCGTATAGCGTGCTTGTGGCCTCAAACAAGCACAACCAATAGGGACAACCATGACAAGAAACAGGATTAAAGAGAGAAGTGCAGAGGATATTGATGGCTATTGATCCACCTCGTTCCGTAGTTCTCAGCTACGACCAAGACAGTCAACGATTGAATGTGCAGTTGGTTGAACCTGCCAAGCTGGCCCAGATTCTGGCTGGAAAATTCACCGTGCCGATCCTGCTGGATGATTTCGACTACAAGCTTGACGACGAATTTGCACGTCGACTTGGGGTTGCGATGCTGAACGGAATTGCGCTGGGATACCCTCACATCAAGCAATATATGACTGTTACGCAAGAGCCAATTGACAGGCCGTCCGAAGAGTAACTGCCCAGAGGTTCGCGATGTATTTGCATGCAACTCGCTTGCCAATCTTATGGGCGGCAAGCGTGGCCTCGCACTGTGCAAGCAGCACGCCTTCCAGGATTATCAAGAGTGCAGGGGGTACTGATGATTAAATTTCCACCATGTTCCGTGGTAGTAACTTACGACCAAGATCGTCAGCAGTTGATCTTTCAATCAGTCGAGAAAGGGCGGATCGCCTCCGCTTTAAAAGGGGCAATTGAAATGCCCGTCTTGCTGGACGAATTTGAGTTCAGACTTGACGACGAATTTGCGCGTCGATTTGGTGCTAGCGTGCTGACTCTGATCGCGCTGGGCCAACCCGACATCAAGCAATACATGACTTTTACAGAGGCACCAATCGACAGGCCGTCCGAAGAGTAACGGCCCAGAGGTTCCTTGCCTTGACCGAACGATGTTCGGTCATCGCAACGGTATTTTCGGACGTTGCGCGCTTATGGCTACAGCTGTGCGCGAACTTGGTTGCAGCGGGGGCGCTACCTTGGCGTCCCCCGCTGGCGTGCGACCTAATCTCTTGTCGATCCTCGAAAAGGGCAGGCCGATGTGCCGGTTCTGACGCTGGACCCCTCTGAAACGTCGTGGATCAACCTAGTCTGTCCGCCTCCGCGAAGAGGTCGACGCTTTACAGTGCGCTCGTTGGGGTTGGGAGCGGCGACGGTGGAATGGTTAAATGTTCGAGCAGTGGTGACAATGAGTTGCGCGAGGCGGACTGTCATGCAAAGTATGAGCGCGATGTATTTAGATGCAACGCGCTTGCCAAATATATGGGTGGTTTGCCGGGCTCGCACTTTGCAAGCAGACGCATTTGCTGACTATCAAGCGTGCAGAGGTTATCGATGACTAAGCATCCGCCGTATTCTGTGGTTCTAACCTACGTCGAAGATCGTCAAGAGTTTGCCGTGCAAGCAATTGATCGAGCCAGATTGGCACCGCTTGTGGCCGGTACGCTCGAGGCGCCGATCCTGCTCGACGAACACGATTTCAGGCTTGATGACGCATTCGCGCGGCGGCTTGGAGCCGCGATGCTTAGTCTGATTGCACTGGGGCAGCCGGACATCAAGCAATACATGAGCGTTACAGAGGACCCAATTGACTAGTCGTCAGAAGAGCAATTAACCGGAGGTTGAGTGCCGTGGCCGACGTTTGGCCATGGCGCCGAGGGGACAGAAGCGGCGCCGCTGATGCTCGAAGGCCAAGGGTAACCGCCCTCCGGCATTGCAAAGCTGACGCTCACTGACTTCTCATAGTACCGAAAGCTATAAACAAAAGGTGGCGATCCTGCGGGAAGATATTCTGCCTGCACTGATCTGACTAGCTCTGCGAAGAGGTCAACGCTTTACAGTGCTCTCTTCGGAGCCTGGAGCGGTGGTGGTGGAATGCTCAAAGGTGGCGCCAACGGGGATAATGAATGGCGGGAGGCAGACTGTCATGCGAAGTATGAATCCGATATGCGTCTGTGCGCTTCACTCGCATACCCGATGGGGCGGCAAGCGTGGCGTTGCGCTGTGAAAACAGCAGGCGTTCCAAGATTATCAAGCGTGCAGAGGTTATTGATGACTAAGCATCCGCCGTATTCCGTAGTTCTGACCTACACAGACGATCCGCAGCAGTTGACAATACAACCTGTGGATTCGGCCATATTGGCTCCGCTCGTCGCCGGAAAGACCGCATTGCCGTTTTTCTGGGGTGAAGACGAATTCTGGTTTGACGACGAAGTGGCGCGGCAGTTTGGAGTTGCGTTGCTTAATTTGATTGCAGCAGGCCGGCCCGAAGTAAAAAAAAACGCCTTGATCTTACTCAGCACCCGATCGAGAAGCCGTCAAGAGGCTGAATAGCAGGAAGTTACAGGTGCCCTTTTCCTTGGCTGGTCACCACCGACGGCCAGCGCTGGAACCTGTAGCCCTATCATCACGCGCCGTGGGGAACCCGCGTAACGTTCCCCTGCGACGACGCAGCGCAATATCGACACGTAGGCCGTCAACTTTCACGTTTGACAAGTGACTTGTATAACTGGCGAATCAGTGCCCGTTATGTTGAGATCGTTACAAGATAGATGTCCAAAATGTAGGACCGTTCTCGTATCGGAGAGCGGCAGTTTTCCCGCGCCGCAGTGCTGGGAAAACGTGTGGGAACGGACGGCCGGGGAGCGTGGGGAAAGGGGATTTCCCTCACACGCCGTCCAGAAAGGTTTGTGCAGCGGGACGGTAAATCACAGGGTGTGATTTTTCCACAGGCTTGTGAACAATTTCTGTGGACAAAATGGAAGGTGGTTTTTTTGCCGCCTATCCGATTTTCAAATGCCGCAGCAGCGACAACCCGTGCAACCACACATGCTCGCCGACAAACCACGCTGCCACCCACGAAGCGGCGACGACGATCAGATCGCAATGCCCGCTATTCCAGAGATTCAGCGAATGACGTCCGGCAATCCAGGGCACGCCTAGCGGGTTCGGCCAATCGGCAAGCAAATGCATCAGCCCACCGCAGGCAAAGCCGAAC
>NZ_QHKS01000079.1 GCF_003353175.1 Paraburkholderia lacunae
CTGCGGCCGGGGTGGGTAGCGAACAGGTGACGCCGCGCGCGGCAGGCAGGCTGGGACCACGCTGGACATGCACGTCCAGCGGCCCCGTGAGGACGTGTTGGTTCCGGCGTGTCAGCCGTGTTGATTTGAGCCTCATGAGTCGTTCGGCGGTGCCCGGGGTGACGCGCCAGGCAGGAGGCATTCGACGCAGACCATGTGACCGTGTCGGCAGACCGGACAGTCGCGCAGCGATCGGCCGGTCAGCTGCGCGTAGCGGTCGCGGTAATCAGGTCTGGGTGTCAGGCGGGTTTCGACAGGCGGTGTGCCAAGCAGATGCCGGCATGCGGCAATGCGGGTCGCGCGTAACCGGTTGCTGAGCAGCCCGTAGTGGCGAATCCGTTGCAGCCCGTGCGGCAGCACGTGCAGCAGGAAGCGGCGCAGGAACTCGTGAGCGTGCAGGCGCATGACGCAGGGCTTGCCTGGATGACGGTAGTCCTTCCAGCGAAACGTCACGTGCTCGTCAGTCAGACTGAGCAGGCGGTGGTTGGAGATCGCGACGCGGTGCGTGTAGCGGCCGAGATAGTCGAGCACCTGCTGCGGACCGCCGAACGGCTCCTTGGCATAGACAACCCATTCGGTGTGACGCGGACCCGACAGATAGCGGGCAAATTCGCCCGGCTCCGACAGATGGGCCAGTGACGCGAAGAAACCCAGGGCGCCGGCATCGAATGCCTGTTGCAACCGTTCGAGAAACAGTCGCCGGAACAGGCGCGAGAGCACCCGCACGGGCAGGAAGAAACCGGGCCGGCAGGCGACCCAGCGCGTGCCGTCATCAGCAAGGCCGCCGCCCGGGACCACACAGTGCAGATGCGGATGGTGCGCCAGATTCTGCCCCCAGGTGTGAAGCAGCGCGATGAAGCCGATCGTGGCGCCGAGGTGCCTTGGATCCGCGGCGATCGTCTGCAGCGTTTCGGCGGTGGCCTGAAACAGGATGTCATAGACGGTGCGCTTGTTCTGGAATGCAATGGCCGAGATCTCCTGCGGCACGGTGAACACCACGTGGAAGTACGGGACGGGCAGCAGGTCCGCCTGACGGCGGTCAAGCCACTCAGCGCGGGCGANGTAGACGACCCACTCGGTATGACGCGGGCCCGACAGATAGCGGGCAAATTCGCCCGGCTCCGACAGATGGGCCAGTGGCGCGAAGAAACCCAGGGCGCCGGCATCGAATGCCTGTTGCAACCGTTCGAGAAACAGTCGCCGGAACAGGCGCGAGAGTACCCGCACGGGCAGGAAGAAACCGGGCCGGCAGGCGACCCAGCGCGTGCCGTCATCAGCAAGGCCGCCGCCCGGGACCACACAGTGCAGATGCGGATGGTGCGCCAGATTCTGTCCCCAGGTGTGCAGGAGCGCGATGAAGCCGATCGTGGCACCGAGGTGCCTTGGATCCGCGGCGATCGTCTGCAGCGTTTCGGCGGTGGCCTGAAACAGGATGTCGTAGACGGTGCGCTTGTTCTGGAATGCAATGGCCGAGATCTCCTGCGGCACGGTGAACACCACGTGGAAGTACGGGACTGGCAGCAGGTCCGCCTGACGGCGGTCAAGCCACTCAGCGCGGGCGAGCGACTGGCACTTCGGGCAGTGCCGGTTGCCACACGAGTTGTAGGCGATGCGCTGGTGCCCGCACGCGTCGCACTGCTCGACGTGGCCTCCCAGGGCCGCGGTGCGGCATTGTTCAATGGCGCGCATGACACGGCACTGTTCGCGGTCAAGCGAATCAGCGTAGAGATGCCGGTATGCCGGGCCGTGACGGTGCAGGATGTCCGCCAGTTCCAGCTTGGCCTTCATCGCGGCTCAGACGTGGTCAGCCGGCGTTTCGGGTGAGGTCTGCGAAGTGCCTGGGGGCAGCCGGTCGAATGGGCTGGTCGTCGCGCAGATCGTGCTGGTCGCGACCTTGAGATATTGCGCCGTGGTGGCCAGGCTGCGATGACCCATCAGTAACTGGATCATGCGTACATCGGTGCCGGATTCGAGCAGGTGCGTCGCAAATGCATGGCGCAGCGAATGCGGTGTGATGGGCTTGCTGATACCGGCACGGCGACGGGCGTCCTGGCATGCCTGTCGTACCACGCTCGCGCCCACGGGCTGATCCGGGAATCGGCCAGGAAACAGCCAGTACTGGGGGCGGCCAATGCGCCAGTAACTGCGCAGGACCTCCAGCAGACGTGGCGAGAGCATCACGTAGCGGTCGGCGTGCCCCTTGCCCTGTTCGACACGCAGCGTCATTCGCTGGCTATCGATATCGCTGACCTTCAGCCGGGTGGCCTCCGAGATGCGCAGGCCCGCGGCGTAGGCTGTCATCAGCACGGTACGATGCTTGACGCTGCGGATCGCTTCAAGAAACTGGGTGACCTCCTCCTGACTGAGGATCACCGGCAGCTTGCGTGGTCTCCTCGATCTGGGAAGCTCTTCGACGGACCAGTTGCGTTTGAGTGTGACGTTGTACAGAAACCGTAGCGCCGCAGTGGCAACGACCAGCGTGCTGGTTGAGCGTCGCTGGACCTCAATCAGGTGCACCTGCCAGGCGTGCACCTCCTCCAGACCCAGCAGATCCGGGGAACGACCGAAGTGCTCGGCAAAAGCATGCACCTGCTGGAGATAGGCGCGTTGTGTGTTGGCGGCGAGGTTGCGCACGCGCATATCCTCGGTCATGCGTCGACGTAGGGGTGTCATGGTGGACTCCGCTCAGAAGGGACGAGGCAGCAAACTGCACTGCCATCGTCCCACCCGAGGGGACACACGCCATGAACGGTGTCGAAGACGCCGCCGCCAGCCGACCACCTGCTACCGCGTCAGCGGTTTCGTTCAAC
>NZ_QHKS01000008.1 GCF_003353175.1 Paraburkholderia lacunae
CATTCGTCTGGCCGCGAGAGCCGAGCGCCAACGAATCAGCGCCTTGTGAATTAGCCTGGTAGCCAATCGCGACACCATTGTCGGCGTAGTTGGAAGTCGTCGCGCCGGATCCAATGACTGTCGCGTTCAAAGCCAGAGCTCCTGCTCTGGTGCCGACGGCAGTAGAGCCGGCACGCGCCGTAGCAGCACCGGCACCGACGGCCAGCGAGCCTTCGCCCAGTGCAGTCGTCGTAGGACCAATCGCCATCGCGTCTAGCGCGTTATCCGTAGACGTCGTAGTACCCACGGTGACATTTGAACTTACCGCGATGTAGCTGGTAACCGGCGTTGCTGCGCGAACCAGCAGCGACTTCACACCGGTCGACCGCTGCGCCACCTGCTGCGTGAGGGTATTCTGCAGTTCGGTCAGCTGAGCCAACGTCACAACGTCGCTGGGCGCGACGCCGTTAGCCACGTTCACGATGCGGCGTTCGGAGCCTTTCGATCCAACCGAAACCGTGTTCATCTGGGTAGTCGACGAGTTCGAGCCAATCGCCACCGAATTGGCGAACTGTGAGCGAGCGCCCGATCCCAAGGCCAACGAACCCGCCCCACTCGCATACGCTCCGCCACCGATCGCCACCGCTTCGCCGCTGGTCGCAAGCGCCGCGGCCGACGCCGACACCACCTTGATGTACTTGGTGGTATCGGTGATCGAGTTGTTGATCGTGCTGACCGAACTGTCTATGCCGGCAAGCGCCGCGCCGACATCGGCATACGTCCCGCTGCTTAGCTTGTAGCTCGGACGCGTCACCGTGCCGCTCGGGCTCACACTGGACCCACCACCCAGCGCGACCGCAACGCTGTTCGCTGTGCTGTAAAGTTGCGAACCGTTGACTGCGTCTGTGCTGTTCGAGGTGATCTGACCGGCTGCCACATTCGTCAAGCCAACTGCGGCCTTTGCGCCCGTGCCGCCGAGCGTCAAGTTATCGTGCGCCGACGTGTCATAGATAACTGCGTCCGGCGAACCGCCGCCCGGGATTTTGGCAAGCGCGGCATTCATTTGACCGAGGTTGACGGCGTCAGTGTCCTGCGTGCCTCTGAGAACGTTGGTGATCTGACGTTCCGAGCCGGCTGCACCGACCGACACGGTGTTCGGACGATCGGCCATGGAATTCGAACCTAGCGACACCGAGTTGTTTGCCTTCGCGATGGAAAAGCCGCCGATCGCTACCGAATCCGTACCGACTGCCGACGAATCGGCAAGCGTCGAATTGGTGTGGAAATACTTGACGCCGCGGTTGTAAATGCTCACCCCAATTTCGCCCACGTTGTTTGCCAACGCGTTCAGGTTCCGGTTCGTCGTGTACAACTGGCCACCGTTGACGGCGTCGGTACTCGAGGCCGACGAGATATCGCCAGGTGCCACATTTGTCAGCTTGACCGCATTCGCGTGGTTCGCACCGCCGAGCGTCACCGTGTCGCGCGCCGAGGTATCGTATGTCACCACGAGCTCTGATCCCGCGATACCGTTGCTCACGATGTTGTTGACGACGTTCGTCACGTTGGCAAGGTTGCTTGACAGGTTGGCGACGTTATTGGCAACGTTCGTCACGTTCTGGTTCGTCTGGTATAGCTGCGAACCGTTCACCGCATCCGTACTCCATCCGGATGAGATATCGCCGGCCGTCAAATTCGTGATCTTTGTGCCGGTTGCGCCCTTGAGCGTAATCAGGCTGGACGCGGAGCTGTCATACGTAACGGCATTCTCGGCAACGCCACCGCCGCCACCGCCGACGCTTGCGATCGCGGCATTCAGCTGATCGACGTTGACAGCATCGGTGCCCGCGGCGCCGGCTGTCACGTTGGTAATCTGTCTCGTGTACTGCGATTTGCCATCCGCTGACAGATAGCCGATCGACACCGTATCGCTACGGCTGGCAACCGAGCCCGCGCCCAGTGCAACCGCGTTGTCCGCAATCGCAACAGCGTTTGCTCCGTAAGCACTTGACCGGTTGCCGATCGCCATTGATGACGGTCCGGAAGCAACCGAGCTAGCTCCCTTGGCCTGGGCGTCGGTAGACCGATCGCTCGAAGGAGAGTTAGCCTGGAAATAACGCGTTCGCTGATACAGCTGATCTCCGTTCACCGCGTCCATGCTCGCCGACGACACGTTGCCTGCCGCCAACCCGGTGATCTTATGGCCGCTCAAGTTGACTTCATTGAGCATCGTGATGCCGCCCATACCCTTGAGCTCGAGGCGGCCATCGTCAAAACCGGTTACGCGGGCAGTTATGTTGTCGCTGTTGTAGCCATTTGCGCCGCTGTCGTCTGCCGAGTTATTCAACGAGAACGACATCCCGCTACTGCCATTGGCGCCGTGGCAGTCCATGAAACCGATGTTGCTTGACAGTGGCCCCCACGAAGACCCGACCCCACCGACCCCGCCAGGACATAACTCAAGACCGCCCTTCCCAGTGGTAGCCTGGGCCGCTGCCGTGCCCGGCAACATAGCCACGCCGAATGCCATGGCAATCGGCATAAATGCGGCCTTCAGCGGGGTGCCCGGACGGGCCGCCGCATCCCTGCCGGACGAGATCGCAGAGGAAGACGCTGTTCGCCCGCCGCAGCGCGCCTTTGCAGTTTCGGGCGCAGCCACCCACGTTCCGGATGCGTCGTTCCAGACGCTGATATACGACTTGTTCATAAATTCCCTAAAATCGGGCGAGCCCCGCTTGCAATTAGATTTATAAAACCGTGCCCTACTGGTTTCCGCAAAATTCCGCAAAAAATCGATCGAATACCTTAAGGTATCGACCTGGAGATTTCGCGCGTATTAAATCTAACTGGACGCCCTATCCCTAAAAATCAGGAAAATAGAAATTCGTGTCAGAATAATCCGAATCGATCTGAGATAATTCGCGAGCAGGCAATCCCCCGCGCCAGGCTTGAGTTCGCCATTTATTTACCCCAGCCGGGATCAAACGGCTCGCGAAGCTAATGTCGCGCCGTCGCAACAGGGATGCACCAAGACAAGAAATACAGTACATGCATGCGCCCGCCCTACGGCAAGCTGCACCACGTAGCTATGTCCCCAGGCGCCACCAGGCTGTAGCTCGCACCGGCACATTCATGCCAGGACGCTTGTCAGGCGATCGCCAATTTCTCGCCTGCCAAACAGACTATTTACGCTTTCGATCTCATGCGCATTTACACCAAAATCTTCAGAAATTTCCCACCAATATCTGCCGAGCCTACTTCTATACTTCGCACCGGCATTGTTTCCAGTGCGTTTTGAACAGAAAGTCTTCTAATTTATGTTTCCGTTAAAAGCGATAAGTCCGGCAAGGCCTCGCTCGGACAATATTCAATCCTTTTATAAATCAATTTTAAATAGGTACCATGAAAATTTCACATATTCGCCGTAAAAATAAGCAGCACGGTCAGGGCATGACCGAATACATCATCATCGTCGCGCTGATCGCCGTCTCGGCAATCGGTGTGTATTCGCTTTTCGGCAAAACCCTGCGTAATCAGACCGCCGGTCTCGCAATTGAAATGTCCGGCCAGGACGCTCAAGGCAACATCAAGCAGTCGCAAACCAACGCGGGCACGGCGACCACCAACGCCAACAAGACGAAGAACATGGGTTCGTATAACGACAGCAACAACAACTAATCTCGTCTGGTTAGCGAAATCAATCATGAACAGCTCTGCCCGCAAGGGCAGGGCCAGGGTCGCCGGCGCTAGCGGGCAGGCGCTGGTCCCTGCACTGATTTTTCTTCTGGTCGGCTGTATCGGCCTGTATGTGGCGTTCAACTCGTTCCAGATGACGAGCGCCAAGATCAAACTCCAGAACACCGCCGACGCAGCTGCGTACAGCGCCGCCGTGCTGCAGGCGCGCGACTACAATTTTTCGGCCTATACGAACCGGGCAATGGTCGCCAACCAGGTCACTGCCGCGCAAGTGGTCGCGTTGAAATCCTGGATCGACGAACTCGATGCGACGTACACCCCGTCACAGCTCGACCAGGCCATCAATAGATTGGCGGACCACCCGGCTCGATGGAGCACGCCTAAAAACGTTGGCAAAAATGATATTGCGCCCGTGCGCGCGGCGCTGGACGCGTTGCTGCCTACCGTGGCCACGGGCATCGGCACCCTCAACCGCGCGCTAAGCGCCGCGCAGGCTAACTACCACGCGGCGATCTTCAGCGCCGTGCCCGACGCCGCTGACGCCATCGCCCAGCAAAACCAGCCCGACACGCACGTCACCAGCGGATACTTCGTCAGCCCGCGCAACGCGGCACAGCTTGCAGCCTGGAGGTCCTACACGGCCACGATCACGCCTGCCGGCACAATCGGGACGGACGCTTTCGCCGATGTGGCGACGGATCCGAACACCCTCGACGGTTTCGTCAAGAATCGCGACTCCGTGCGCAGCGTCGCGCCCAATTTTCAGCAATTGGACGACACGGCCAACAATTTATGTGGCGCCAACAGCTCGCTCACCGTCTACGTCACGCATGACGGAGGTACCCAGCTACGGAGCGACAAATCGGGCTGGCAGTCCATCGATGCGAGCACTGCGCATCTGCGGATCAGTTGCATTGGCGCCCTTGAAGCCGAAGCCGGTTTCGGGGGTAGCGCGAACGGAAATATAACCAGTTTCATGACCCATCCGCCGTTCGCCGCGTGGCAAGACTGGCAAGGCTATGGCGGTTACTTCAACTTTGGGTATCAAGGGAGTTCCAGTCCTGGATGGCAGGTGCCCGATGCGATGGCGGAACAGTTCCGCCGAGGGCCCGGCCATTCACTCGACGCGACTAACGGCGGCCTGTTGCCCTACCAGAACCTGACCGGCACGCCGATGCTCAACGCCGCTCCGCGCATCACCATCGAAGTCACGCGCAACAGCAACACGTTGGTCAAGACAGTGGACCTGCGCGGCGGCGGACGGATGGCCGTTGACGACAACGCTGCCGGCGGTGCAATGCGGGCGCTGTCGAGCGCCAATGCCTATTTCGTGCGTCCCGACGAGACGTCGTCCGGCTCTTCGATCATCGGCGGTCTGATGAACGCCGGCCAATGGGCGCGCGCCGATCGCAAAACCGAATACCCGAGTCTGTTCAGTCCTTACTGGCAAGCCACGCTTGCACCGGTCAGCGACAGCGAACGCGCGGCGGCTCAGGCAAACCAGATTTCGACAGCCACTCAGGCTCGCAAGCCATGAAGCGATTCGACACGAGAAAGCCCTCACAGGCTGGCCAGGCGATGGTGGAATTCCTCGTCTCCATGACACTGGTCATGAGCGCGCTGTTGCTCGGCATCGTGATGCTTGGCAAGTTCAACGACATCCGCAACCGGACGCTGATGGGCTCACGCTACGTCGCGTGGGAACGCACCGTGTGGTCGAACACCGATCCCAAAAAGAATCTCGTCAGCGATCCGACTACCGCCGAGGGCTGGTCGAGTACCTACGGTAGTGGGGCATTGACTGCGAGCAAGGTGGATTCCGAGCTCGACAGCGAGGTGACGCAACGCGTCCTGGCACGCGACAATTCGCCGATTTCCAGTACCGACCGGAAGCAAACCAGATTGGCTGCCACCCAGCCGGCCATGTGGAACGATTACGGCGGCAAACCTCTGCTGGCAACGGCAGGCGACGTTGTGGTCAGCACCAGCGCGGGCGCCGATCCTGCGAGCAGTCAGACGCGCTACGCCGTTAATCCGTTTGGCACCATGGCAACCGGAACCGGTGGCCAATACCAGTCGCAACTCAGCCTGCCGACGCGCACGCTGCAATCCGGCACGCTCAGTATTTCGATCGCGCAGGACAGCGACGTACTTAAGCGTCTGTGGCCTAAAGATAACTTGTTGCCGGCATTCAGCGGCCTGACCTTCTCCGACACGAACGTGCTGATGGCAAATACCTGGGTTCCTGACGGTACGGACAGCAACAAAGCCGTATTCAGCCAGGCGGTGCCCGCTGCCAACGTCGTGCTGGTCCAACCATCCGGATATCTGGGTCTACGAAAGTACGCGCCCGAGATTTCGTCGCTCGAGTTCGGCCGTGTTCGACAAGACGTCGTACCGCCCAACCGCCTAAGTCCATGAAGCGTTTCAATGCTCTCGCCCGAGGCGGTCGTCTGGTTGTCACGCTGTTCGCCACCCTGGCTTCCGGCACGGCCCTGGCCGGCACCGCGTGCAACAAACAACCCGTACAACCACAAAGCATCCAGGCTTTCGGTCGGGACATGATCGTGAACGGCGTGCCCACATCGGTTGTCGGCATGCAGTTCAGTGGTGCGCCGAGCGATGTCGCGGAGGCGTTTCGCGAATACTGGAAAGCCGAAGATGTGCCGTCGAAAAACCGGAGCAGCGCCTCCGGGATTCTGCTCAGCGCGCTCGACGATCAGTGCCTCTATGTACTCACTATCCCGCCTCAACCAGACGGTGCGCACACGCGAGCAATGATGAGCGTCATCAAACTCAGCAGCAATCAGGCAATCCATCGAATCCCGGATTCGGCCGTCCCGCTGCCCGAGAGTAGCAAGATCGTGTCGGACGTCGAGAGCCGCGATCCCGGGCAAACCGGGCGCACGTGGCTGCTCGATGTGCCGGGAGAAGCACGCTGGAACGCGCAGCGCTATCGCAACAGGCTTGCAGCGCAGGGATGGTCGAGCCTCGGCCGTCAGCCGGACTATCAGTCTGCCGGCGCTCCGTCCGCGCACGGCACGGCATTCGCTATGCAACGCGGCAGCGACAGCGTGGACGTGAGCTTTTCAGATCGCGATGGAAGAACCGTCGCAGTCGTCAACGCAACAAGGAACCGTTGAGATGCAACACGCAGGAATCTTCAGGCGCCTTGTGGCGCGGCGCGGTCGGCAGCATGGCCAGGCCTACGCTGAGTACCTCGTCGTCGCAACCGCTCTCGTCTGCATTCTGCTGATAGCAGCAGGCGACACCATCGCGCCGTTTACAGCCCTCGTCCTGAGCTTCAAGTCGGTTTTTAGCGCTTATAGCTTCACCCTCTCGCTTCCCTGATCCGCAAGGATCAAATCGTTATGCTTAAAAAAATCAAACTTCGCTCGCTCCTTGGAAATTCCTGGATATTGCTCTTCCTTGCTGTATTGGTCGCCGGTGGTCTGACGTTTCTCCTGTACAAGTACCTGACCGACCGTGAGAACAAACTCAAGGCCGAGATGGCCGCGCGTCGCGTACGCGCCAGCGTAGAGGTCGTCGTGCCGGCACAGGACGTTCCAGTCGGCACGCCGCTGTCGAGCAGCGATTTCGTCGCCCGCGAGATTGCGCCCGATCTGGTTTACGACGACATGATCCGCGTGGATAGCTTCCAGCAGTACCGCGCTTCGCACCTCGTCCGACCGGTACGTCGCGGCTTGCCTTTGCGCGCCGGCGACATTGACTCGCTAAGTGGCCGCGATTTTTCCGACATTGTTCCAGCCGGCCAGCGCGCGGTCACTGTGGACATCGATACCGTCAACTCGACAGCACTGATGCTCCGCCCAGGTAACCGAGTCGATGTGTACTGGGTCGGCAAAGTCTTCCACCAAAATCAGGCCTCGGACGAAAAGAAAGCGGCCCAACTGATCATGCCGAATGTACTGGTTCTCGCGACCGGCCAGGACATGCGCCCGCGCGACGCAGGCGAGGCGGAGCTGCAAGACCAGCCGAACGCCAACAGCAGCGCCATGAGCCGGCAGCAAGGGATGGGCTACACCACCGTGACATTGCAGGTTCCGGTGGATGATGTCCCGCGCATTGCCCTTGCACAAAAAATCGGTGGCTTGCGCATCATTTTGCGCAATTCAGACGACAAAGGTGCGGACGGGCCGCTGCTGGTGAAAGAAAGCGACGTGTTCATGGACCCGGATCGAGGAACGACTACTGGCACCGATCCCGTAGGTCAGGTCGTGGAAGTCATTTCGGGTGGCGGCGCGAGCAACAGCGTGCTCGTTCCCCAAAGCGCGCCGTCCGCTTCCGCGAAGGAAACGCCGGCCGCTGCGCCTGGGCCCGCTGACCCGGCTCAACCCACGCCGGCATTACCCGCGCGTCAGCCGAGCCTCCACGAGCAGGCCAACGCCATTGCCCAACAACTGCAGAAAGCCGTAGCGCCCCGCACGTCGAAGCAGAACTAAAGTATCGAGACCAGGTTTCACACCATGAAAGTCAAACGCTATGCGACCCAATTGCGTCGCCGGGTCCCGCCGTCCCTTCTCATCGGCATGTTGTTATGCGAGGCCGCTCCCGCTGCGCTCGCTCAAGCCGCGTATCCGTCCACCAGGGACGATGCTTCGGCCAGCACCGGTGTGCTCGAAATGTTTCGTGGCGAAGTCCGCATCCTGCGTCTGCCCGGCACGATCAAGCGCATCGCGATCGGCAACGGCAAGCTGATTACCGCGAATGTGGTCGACGGCAGCCTGATGCTGCTCGGCGAGCAGGACGGCATTACGTCGCTCGTGGTGTGGAACGAAAAGGGTATCGCTCTCCAAACCACTGTGCGAATCGCCAAGTCCGAGGTGAACGTTTCGCTGCAACAGCTGCGTGCCGTGTTGAAATCGGTGACTGGATTGCGTATCGAGGCGATCGGCTCGAACATCGTATTGTCCGGTGTCGTGCACCGCGACATGGCGGGGATCGTCAAGTCCGCCACGCAGGACATGAAGAACGTGATCGACACCACCACCATCGACGAGGGTGATGCGCTCAAGAAGACGATTCACTTCAAGGTACAGATCATGGAGGTCACACGCAATGCTCAGAAGAAACTCGGCATTGCCTGGGACAGCAGTTTCAAGGGACCGCAGATCGCCGGTTCAACGAGCATCGCCACGGGTGCCGCAAAAGCCGTCACCGCGGGAACGGACTTCTTCTTCGCAGGCCTTGCCTCTAACATCGCCTCACAGATCAACTTCGCTATCGGCAACGGCGACGCGTACATTCTCGCGGCGCCAGAACTGAATACGAAGAGTGGGGGCACCGCAAGCTTCCTCGCGGGCGGCGAAGTACCGGTCCCGCAATCCGGCGCACTGGGCACGACCAATGTCGAGTATAAGAAATACGGCATCAAGCTCAACATCATTCCCGTTGTTGATGCGAACAACATCATCTCCGCGCATCTGACAACCGAGATCAGTCAGATCGATCCCACCGTCACGTATGCCGGGTTGCCGGGTTTCCTGACTCGCAGCACGAGTTCGGATATTTCGATGCGCCCGGGCGAAACACTCGCTATCTCAGGACTGGTGAGCGCAGACGCGGTCAACTACAGCAACGGTATGCCGTTCCTCGCCCAATTGCCCATCCTGGGTCATCTGTTCCGTTCAGACAGCTTCCGCGCCAAGAAGAGCGACCTCGTGATCTTCGTGACGCCTGTCATCTCCGATCCAGAGCTTTCACCCAACACCGAGTTGCTGGCGCGCGCCGACAAGATGGATCAGCGATATCGTCAGGAGTACGGTCACCCGAACCCGCTTGATTCCGATGAAGAGAAGGCCGCGGAAATGCCTGCCCCGCGTCAGCCGATCGCGCCGACACCCGCCCTGCCCCCCGCGCCGATCCGTAGCACGCCGCTGCGGATGCCCACAGAGCCGCAAGCGCCCATGTCCGCTCCGGTTCCGCAGCAGCCGCTGCCACAGGCCGCGCCGGAGCGCGACCGGAACGCGTCGGAGCAATCCTCCGCGCCACAGCCGCCCGTCAGCGAGCCGCCGGCTGGGGTCGCCGAAGCCCTGCGCATGCTGAACGCCGCCCAGCAGCCGCCCGCGGCGCCGCCTTCGCCGACAGCCCCGGCGCAGCCAGCCGGCAACGGCAAGCTGCCGCCGCAGGTCGGCGTTCTCGGCAACGCGGGCAACTGAGTGGATAGGGGGAAAATCAAATGCTCAATTTGCAAGTCCACACTCGCCATGCGCCCATGCGCGCTTTCGAAATCGACCAGGGCTGCACGATCGGCAAGGGTGCCAGTTGCGACATCACGGTCAAAGGCCTGCTGATCGGCAAGCTGCAAGCTCGCATCGTGCGTGAAAACAACGCCTACTACATCGAAGATCAAGGCGGGATCGCAGCGACACTCGTCAACGGTTCGCCAATCACGCGCTACGGTCCACTCGCCGAAGTGGACCAGATAGAAATCGGCACGACAACGATAAAAATCGTTCGCGCAACGACCGCGGCCCAAGCCGCGCAAACGGCAGCGACAGCGGCGCGTCCGGTCGATCATCCAGCGTCGCACGCTGCGCAGCCGGAGACGAAGCCGCCGACGTACGCTCAGTCATCCTACGCACACGGAGCGGCCCTCCCGGATGCCGGCTCGTCGTACTCATCGAACCCTGCGTCGCCATTGCCTGCCGTATCGCATCCCGATCACACCGTTCAGCTCCTGCCGGCTGGCGAGACGCGCAACGACCTCCGATCGTCCACGCCACACTCGAGTGTTCACACGGCTGACGCCTCGACTATTCAGGTTGCGCCGGGCACACAAGCCGTGCGTGCAATCAAGGCAGCGGCGTCTGGACTGCCGGTTGCGCCGATCAACAGTCCACTCGGCATCGAACTGCGCAAGCAGGCACACATGAGGGTCATTGCGGCGCTCGACTTGCGGCGTCTGAACGTCGCCCGCATGGAAGACGACGAACTGCGTAAAACCGTCAGCACGGCGCTCGACGAAATTCTTAACCATGACACCAGCTTCCGTACCGCGGACATCCCGCTCGAAATCCTGAAGAAAAGCGTCTTCGATGAAATTATCGGTCTCGGTCCGCTCGAAGAGCTGATCGCGGATCCGAGCGTGTCGGAAATCATGGTCAACTGCCATGACGAAATCTTCATTGAGCAGGCGGGACGGTTGACCCGTTCGCCGGTGATATTCACCGACGACCGCGCAGTGCTTGGCGCGATTGAACGCATTGTTGCGCCGGTTGGCCGCCGCATCGACGAAAGCTCGCCAATGGTAGACGCGCGTCTCTCTGACGGTTCACGCGTGAACGCAGTGATTCCTCCGCTGGCATTGAAAGGGCCCAGCCTGACCATCCGGAAGTTTTCCAGGCGCAAGCTCGTCGGCGAGGATCTGATCAGCTTTGGTTCGATGTCACCTGAAATGCTCGAGTTTCTGCATACGGCCGTCAAGCAGGGCGCGAACATCATCATCTCCGGCGGCACTGGCTCCGGCAAGACCACGCTGCTGAACGTACTGTCGAGCTACATCCCGGACGACGAGCGAATCGTCACTGTCGAGGACGCTGCGGAGCTGCAACTGTCACAACCGAATCTTGTTTCGCTGGAAGCGCGCCCTGCGAATATGGAAGGCAAGGGTGCGGTGCCCATCCGCGATCTCGTGAAGAACTGCCTGCGGATGCGTCCGGACCGGATCGTCATCGGCGAATGCCGGGGTGGTGAAGCGTTGGACATGCTGCAAGCAATGAACACCGGTCACGACGGCTCACTCACCACCGCACACGCGAACACCCCGCGCGACTGTATCGCGCGTCTCGAGGTGATGACACTGATGGCCGGTCTCGACTTGCCGGCACAGGCGATTCGTGAACAGATCTGTTCGGCGGTCGACATTATCGTGCAGCAGTCGCGCTTCTCTTGTGGTTCGCGTCGCGTGACGCACATCACCGAAGTCAGCGGCATTGAGTCGGGCACGATCACGCTTCAAGACGTATTCCTCTTCAAAGAGGAAGGGTTCGGCGAAGACGGCAAGATTCAAGGCAAGTTTATTCCCACCGCCTACATCCCCGACTTCTATCAGGAACTGATCCGCAGGCGCATTGATGTGAATACCGAAATATTCACGCGAACGGAGTGAGAGAGAAGCCATGAGTCTTCCCATCATCCTCGGACTGGCGTTCTTCGGCAGCGTCATCCTGATCTGGCTAATCACCCGGCTCGGCTCGTCATACCTTGCAGCCGGTTCACGGCAAATGGCAGGCGAAATCGAATCGTCACTCGCCGACGCCTTCGTGTTCGTCAACCGGCAGAAGATGGCCGCATGGAGCATGCTCGTCATCGTCGGTTTGCCGGTCATGGGTTTCCTGTTGAGCAGCAACATCCTGATCGCTTTCGCAACCGTGCCGGTCGCCGTGATGTTGCCCAGGAAGTACCTTGCGAGCATGCGCAAAAAGCGTATTGATACAGTCGAAAAACAATTGCCCGATGCGTTGCTGATGATGTCCGGCGCATTGCGAGCCGGCGCCAGCTTTCCCGCCGCGCTGGAAGCCGTCGTGAGTGAATCCGCCGCACCGATCTCGCAGGAGTTCGACCTCCTGATGCGGGAAATTCGTCTCGGCATCGATCTCGACATTGCGATGCGCAACATTGAAAAACGCATTCCGATTCCTGACTTGATGATGGCCACGGCCGCTGTCACCATCGCGCGTGAAGTGGGCGGGAACCTCGCTGAAACGCTTGAATCCGTCGCGCGCACATTGCGCGAGAAACTGCAGATGGAAGGCAAGATCAAGGCGCTGACATCACAAGGACGCATGCAAGGGATCGTGATGACCTGTCTGCCGCTGTTCCTGATGCTGGTCCTGCACTTTATGGAACCCAAGGCCATGGCGCCGCTTTTCAGTGAGCCAGTCGGCTGGGTTACCCTGGCTGTGATCGGCGTAATGGAAGTTCTCGGCTACGTGTCAATTTCCAGAATCACCAACATCGACGTGTAACTTATGCTGCTATTTATCGCTTTCGCCGTCAGTATCGGCGTACTTATCGTCGGCGTCGTCATGTTCAAGTCGGTCAATGGTCTGACTCGCGACATTCCTGTGGAGGATCGGCTCTATCTTGATCCACTGCCCAGGTCGCTGCGGATTCTGTGGCCGCTCGTCAATTTTGTCGTATTTCACTTCGGCAACAAATTCAGTCCCAAGCTCGTCGCAAAGACGGAATTGCAATTACGGCTGACGTCACTCACGTTCCTGATGAACGCGCAGCAGTTTCTGGCATTGTCCATTATCGGCGCGCTGGTGGCCTCGCTCGTCAGCTCGCTGCTGATGCTCGCGCTCGGCACGTTTTCGTTTTTTGTGCCGATCGGTGCGGCCCTGCTTGGTTACTTCTACCCGCGCATCTGGACACGGGGCGTCCGTCGGCGCCGTGTCGCGCAAATTCTCAAACAGTTGCCGATCTACCTGGACTTTCTGACACTTGCCGTCGAAGCAGGCCTGAATATCAACGGTGCACTGAAAAAGGCGGTCGAAAAAGGCCCTGAGGGTCCGTTGCGCCGGGAGCTCGAGCACGTGCTCCGAGACCTGAAATCCGGTCTGAACCGTACCGAAGCGCTCCGCCGTCTGGAAGACCGGTTGCGCATCAAGGAAGTGACGAACCTCGTCGGCGCGGTTGTGCAGGCCGAGCGCATGGGCTCCGGACTGGCGAAGTCATTGCGTTTCCAGTCCGAACAGCGCCGCTCGGAACGCTTCCAGCGAGCCGAAAAGCAGGCCATGGAAGCACCGGTCAAATTGGTGTTTCCGCTGCTCGTGTTCATTTTCCCGATCACCTTTATCGTGCTCGGTTTCCCGATCGCGATGAAATTCGTGCAGGAAGGTCTGCTGTGAAATTGACCCGCCTTCACGTTCGCGGACAGAATCTCGGCGTCAAGGTCTCAATCACGGAGACCGCGCGTGAGCGCATGCGCGGCCTGCTTGGCCATGATGATCTGCCGCACGACGAAGCATTGCTTCTGAAACGCTGCGGTTCAGTCCACACGTTCGGCATGCGCTTTCCGATCGACGTGCTGTTCCTCGACCGGCAGCAGCGCATCGTAGCGATCCATCACAGCGTGCCCAGACGGCGCATGCTGCTTGACCTTCGCGCAAGTCAAACCCTGGAAATGCCGGCAGGCATGGCCCTGCAGTTCCAGATCCTGCCTGGCGACACGCTTGATTTCGAGGACATCCAGTGATTGACCCATGTTTCATGTCGCGAAGCCTTACATCGCCTCGTGCAGGATCGATTCGAAGCGCACGCAGGCTCCGGCAGTCCGGTCAGTCGATGGCCGAGTTCATCGTCATCGCGCCCGTGCTGCTGTTCGTGTGCTTTGGCGTCATCCAGTTCGTGCTGCTCTATCAGGCTAAGTCGACGCTGGACGTCGCCGTGCTGGAGGCTGTTCGCGAAGGCGCGGTCAACAACGGCTCGATGAAGGCAATGCGGGCGGGATTGGCGCGCGGGCTTGCGCCTATCTACGCGCGTAATGCCAGTGCCGAGGGCGTCGCTGCTGCACTGACCCGTGCGCAATCGGATGCGGTCAACCTGAGCGCCATCACCATATTGAATCCCAATCCAGCAGCCGTGCGGGATTTCTCACAGCCGCGCGTGTATCAGGACCCAGCCAATCCGATGATGGAGATTCCCAACGATACCTTGATGTATCGCGATTCGCAGACGCCTGGACCGAACTCTCGCATGAACATTCAGGACGCAAACCTGCTGAAAATTCACGTGCACTACTGCTACGAGATGTACGTACCGTTGGTCAACAAGGTCATCTACTACGCGGCCAACATCATCGGCGGTATCGGTACGGGGGGCATTCTGACGCGCGAACCCGCCAATCTGGACAAGGATCCCTACGGTGCGCCAAAGAACGGTGACTATCTGTGCAAAACCAAACTTGTGGACGGAATCGAAACGAATCGCTGGTTGCTGTCGCTGGATTCGGAGGCAATGGTGCGCATGCAGTCGCCGTTCAGAGATTCAGCGGCGAACGACTCTCCGAATCCCACAGGTAACTAACGGTGCGCCGTCTGCACAAATGGCCGCCGGCCTCGCCCGAGGCCGCGCCCAGGCTGATTCGTCATGCCGCGGACAAGACGTTGCCGAAGGCACGACCCCATGCGTTGCTGCTTGCTGGTCTAATCATGGGATCGGCGTGCCTGTTAGACTGCGCGCGCGCCGCAGACGTCACAGCCGCGCGTGCTCGTCATATGTCCGGCGCGGTCATGATGATGGTCGGCGGGATGGCCAACTCGGACGACGCGGTCGAACCGGCCACGCCATCCATGTCGGCACAATCCGTCGTTTCGCCTGACGACTCCAGGCCGCTGTCCGTTGTCTTCCAGCCGGGTGCGGTTTCTTCAACGGCATCGACGCCGCGAGGTTCCGCCTCAGTCGCCTCTCGAGTTATGGCGCTCTTGCCGTTGATCAATGAAGCCGCTCGCGCAGCCAATGTGGACAGTGCGCTGCTGATGGCTGTAATCGACGTCGAGTCAGGCGGCGATCCACAGGCTGTCTCGCCCAAAGGCGCAACGGGACTCATGCAGTTAATGCCGGGCACAGGCGCACGGCATGGCGCGTCCGACCTGTTCGATCCTCTGCAGAATGTCAATGCGGGAGCGCGTTACCTGAAGCAACTGATGCGGCAATTCGGCGATCTGCAAGCCGCGCTTGCGGCTTACAACGCCGGCGAAGGCGCAGTGCAGAAGCATGGCGGGCAAATTCCGCCGTATCGGGAAACGGTGAATTACGTTCCCAAAGTTATCGATCGCTATTTCCGCTATCGGGATGCGATTTCATCGACGGCCACCATGCAGGAAAAGCCTTTATCAGGCAGCGTGATCGGGCGCCTCCTGCAGCTCCGTCAAACGGGTGGGGACTGACCCATACCAGCCCACCGGTTTGAGGGAATCGCGATTACCGGACCACCCCAAGCGATGTCTGAATCGACATATCGAGGCTTTCAAGCGTGGCGGCCGTCAGCGGTACGAGCGCTTTGATCAGTTCGACCTGCCGGTCCCGTGCCGCGGTTTCCAGACGCTTCAGTAACGCTGTCAAGCCGCCGCAGTCGAGCATGCGTGCCGATCCCGCGATTCGATGCGCCGCGCTGCGCACCTCATCCCACGCTTCGCGGCGATAGCTCTCGCACAATGTAGCGAGTCCAGCTCGATTGGTATCGATGATCAGGCGAAGCAAATGGGCGCCGGTGGCTTCGTCGCCGCAAGCGAGTTCGTCAACCTTGCCGCGCAGCGACCGGCGTTCAGTCGCGGTGAGCGCGATGTAGCGTTGCACGGCGAGCGCCTTGCATAAGGCGAGCTCATCGACCGGCGCAGTCAGAATGCCTTGGAATAGCGTCCCCAGTTCGGCGCGTGTTGCCTCAGAGATCTCGGCCGGCACGACGACAAATTTAATGCGGTCGGCCGGCATCGTGTCCCAATCCGTCGCCAACGCAGCGCCCTTGTCGTCCGCGGACCACTGCACAATGATCAGTTGAGGCGAGACAGAAACCATCGTTGTCGATATGTCAGAGCGTGGTATGAAGCCGAGACGTTCGAGCACGCCATTCAGTCCACTCGCCTGGCCCCAAGCTGCCTCTGCGCCAATCAAACTCACGTAATGCATGCTGTCTATCCGAACGGTTGGGTTTCACTGCGCCGACGCGATACGGCAGCGGCGCGCCAGATCGATCAGTTCGACGAGCGACCTGACACTCAGCTTTTGCATGATCCGCGTCTTATGGCTACTGACGGTCTTGTTGCTGACAAACAGCGCGTCGCCGATCGTCTTGTTCGACATGCCTCTGGAAAGCATTTGAAGAATGACGAGCTCCTTGTCCGACAGCAGCGCGAGCTTGTCTTCTTCACTTGCCGGACCATTATTCGGCGTCACGCCTGAGCCACTGCGCGTAACGGGGAATACCGTGTAGCCAGCCAGTACGGCTTCCACACCACGCAGGATCTCTTTCATTTCCTGCGACTTCCCCACAAAACCGTGGGCGCCGGAACGCATCGCCCGTGGGGCAAATGTCACGGAATCCTGGCCTGACAGCACCAGCACTCGGATCGAAGGATGCGCAAGCTTGAGACGCGGAATGACATCCAGTCCGCTGATACGTGGAATATCGAGGTCGAGTATCGCGAGGTCCGGTGCATGTTGCCGGGCCATTTCTACAGCGGCCTGTCCGTTGTCAGCCTCGAATACGTTTTCGACACCAAGCAGCTGCATGAGCTGCAGTCTAATAACCAGCCGAAATGCGGGATGGTCGTCGACAATCAGAATAGTGGACATGTATTTGTGTTCCTGATGAAAGCGCCCCTTGCGCGCGAAGGAGATGCCACGGCGTAGTCCCCTCCCGTTGCGCGCATACGCGTGCCGGGGTCTAGATAAAGGACAGGGAATCGGCGCTCAGCGTGATCTTTTGCGGCAGCTGCGCCGCAGTGGTCGGTTGAGGCTTTGCCTGGGCGCATTGCAATGCGGTCTCCGCCGATTTGCGCAAATTATCTTTAATCGCTGGCAAGCGCTTTTCGGCGGAAGTGAAATTGCGAACCCATGCGTCGTGCCCTGCTTGCATCAGTTCGACTTCTCCACACGCAAGGGGTCGTTGCGCGTCCGGACATTGCGCGATCTCAGCATCAGCCTTAATGGTATTGATGACTTGCCACAAATCGGGGCGCACCGTAGAGACGGTTCGCAAAGCCGGATTGGCCGCTGATAACGGTGTGCCGTTCTCAAGACCCATCGTGATCAATGCGGCCTGGCCGATTGCTTCTTCGACGAAGCCCCAATGGTCGTGAGCCTGCGACGTCTGCCGGCCCGCATCGATCCAGCATTGCGCCTTTGCGTGAAAATAGCTGTTTTTGTCGCCGGGCAGGTGATTGAGCCGCCGCTGCAGCGACAGCAGCGCCGCCTGGCTACCGGTGATAGGGGCGTAGGTGCTTAGCCACTGCCAGCTAGCCGCACCCGCAGCGCTGTCTTGCGAGGCGCCAAGGCCCGTTTTCAGCACCGTGACGTCTTCAATGCCGAGACGATCACGCGCGGCGTGATCCGCGCAGCCGGAAAGGAGCAGCGCGAACGCCAGCATCGTTAGCTGAAGGTTCATGGAATATCTGCGTCGAGCGCATCTTTATAAGAAGTCTCGGAGTATGAATAGACGCAGACTGAGGTGGAATCGGAAAAATCCTAGAATGACAACGGAAGTTTTCAGCACGACAGCTCATGCTCATGCCTATGCCGGACGGCATTTCCGCCGACCGACACTCAGGCTTTCACCGCGCGCGCCGCGTTCCTCCCGCGCAACCACTCCAACGCTAGCAACAGGCAGGTGGAAAACACGATCAGAATCGTCGCCAAAGCCGCAATGGTTGGGCTGATGTTCTCGCGAATGCCGGTGAACATCTGCCGCGGCAGCGTGGTTTGGTTCGCGCCCGCCAGAAACAGCGTCACAACCACTTCATCGAACGAAGTCGCGAACGCGAACAGCGCGCCCGAAATCACGCCCGGCGCGATCACCGGCAAGGTAATGCGAAAAAACGTCTTCACCGGATTCGCGCCCAGCGACAAACTGGCGCGCACGAGGTTGTAGTTAAAGCCCTGCAACGTCGCCGCCACCGTCGTCACGACGAACGGCACGCCGAGCGACGCGTGCGCGAGAATCAGTCCGATATACGTATTCGCGAGCCCAAGCGGCGCAAAGAACAGATACATGCCGACGCCGACCACCACCACCGGCACGATCATCGGCGAAATCAGAATGGCCATCAACAGCGCCTTGCCGCGGAAGTTCGCCTTGGTCAGGCCGATTGCGGCCAGCGTGCCGAGCACGGTCGCCACCACCGTCGCCGACGGCGCGACGATAAAGCTGTTCTTCGCCGCCATGCGCCATTCATCGGATGCGATCAGGTTCTGATACCAGCGTAGCGACCAGCCCGGAATCGGATACACCAGAAACGTACTGGACGAAAACGACAGCGGCACGATCGCCAGCACCGGCAGGATCAGATACAGCAGCGTGAGCACGGCAAGCGCGCGCAACGCGAAATACCACACGCGTTCAATCAATGACGTATGGGGCGCAAACAAGGGCTTGGCAAGTTTCATCGCGAGTAAGCTCCGTTCAGGCGATCAGCCGAGGCTCAGTGACGAGCGCGTAAAGCGCCCATAGATGACGTACAACACGAGCGTCGCGGCAAGCAGTAAACCGCCGAGCGCACACGCCATGCCCCAGTTGATCGTCACGTTCGTAAAGTACGCGACGTAGTAGCTGACCATCTGATCGTTCGGTCCGCCGAGCAGGGCCGGCGTGATGTAGTAGCCGATCGCCAGGATGAACACCAGCAACGCGCCCGCGCCGATGCCCGGATACGTTTGCGGCACGTACACGCGCCAGAACGCGGCGAACGGATGGCTGCCGAGCGACACAGCCGCGCGCTGGTAGGTCGGCGGGATCGACTTCATCACGCTGTACAGCGGCAGGATCATGAACGGCAGGAGGATGTGCGTCATCGAAATGTAGACGCCGGTGCGGTTGAACAGCAGCGCGAGCGGATCATGCAGCAGTCCGCTGCCGATCAGCGCCTTGTTCACCAGCCCTTCGCTTTGCAGAATCACGATCCACGCCGCGACGCGCACGAGAATCGACGTCCAGAACGGAATCAGCACCAGAATCATGACCAGATTCGCGCGACGGTCGGAGAGCGTCGAGATCCAGTAAGCGAGCGGATAGCCAAGCAGCAGCGCGAAGATCGTCACGACCACGCCAATCACGAAGGTGCGGCTGAATACGGTGAGATAAATCTGTTGGTCAGGATCGGTCGGGATGATGTGGCCGAACGCATCCTGCTTGTGATCGAGCGAAGCTAGCAGATAGAACGGCGAATACGTGCTGGAATTCTTCGCAATCGCCTGCCAGTAAGTAATGTTGTTCCAGCGTTCGTCGAGTTCAACGAACTTCGCATGGACCTGGGCAGGCGTGAGCGTCAACGGTTTGCTGTTGTCGTCGGCGAACGGCATGGCGTGTGCCGACTTCGCGATCAGCGAGCGATAGCCTGGAATCTCCACGTTCAGCCGTCGCGCCAGCGCACCCATGCCTTCGCTGTCCGCAATCGCGGTGAGGTCGACCGCCAACGCGGCATAAACCGCGTCAGGAGGAGGCGTCTTGCGGTCCCACCCGCTCAGTGTACTCAGCGTATGCGGCAATGCGCCGACCACTTCCGGATTCTGCGCGGCGCGTGTCAACAGCGCACCGATCGGCACCACGAAAATCAGCAGCAGAAAAATGGCGAGCGGCGCGATCAGCAGCAGCGCCATGGCGCGCTTCCTGGCTTCGGCGGCCTTCAGTTCGCGTTTGAGCCGAGCGCTCGACTCGGGCGTCGAATCCGCGGCAATCGTCATACTAGTCACACCCGTCTCCTGTCGATCGGAGTTAGCGTGTCGACCAGAGTTGGCGCTTTAGCGCCTACTCTGGTCCCATAGCGCTTACTCCGATCCCATGCAAAGCTGTCGACCAGAGTTGGCGCTTTAGCGCTTACTCTGGTCCCATGCTGAGGCTGCCTGGAGTTAGTGCTTCAGCACTTACTCCAGGCCCGCAGCGGTCGATCGGAGTTAGCGCTTTGGCTGTCGACCGGAGTTCACGCTTTAGCGTGTTACTCCAGTCCCATGCAAAGCGCTTACTCCGATCCCTGCATCAAGCCGTGCGCGCACATCGTTCAGATAGGCGCGCGTTGTGCTGCACCGATACGGCACGGCTTCACCAACAAAGAAACCGTGCCGCCTCATACGAGCCTGATTACTTCGAAGCCCACGACGAAAAACGCTGCTCCAGCTCATCGCCATGATCGGTCCAGAACGAGAGGTTCTGCAGCACGGCGTTCTTGCCGTTGGCCGGTGAATTCGGCAGATCGGCAAGCGTCTTCGCATCGAGCGACTTGATCGCCGCCACATTCACCGGACCGTAGGCGATGTGATGCGCGTATTCCGCCTGGGGCTTGGGCGAAATCGAATAGGCGATGTACTTCTCGGCCAGCGCCTTGTTCGGTGAACCCTTCGGAATACCCCAGTAGTCGAGGTCGTAAATGCTGCCGTTCCAGACCACCTTCAGGTTCTTGCCTTCCCGCTGCGCGGCGTCGATACGGCCGTTGTACGCGGTGGACATCACCACGTCACCCGCGACGAGGAACTGCGGCGGCTGTGCGCCCGCTTCCCACCACTGGATATTCGGCTTCAGTTCGTCGAGCTTCTTGAACGCGCGGTCCTGACCTTCCTTGGTGGCGAGCACCTTGTAGACGTCCTTCGGCGGCACGCCGTCGGCCATCAGCGCGAACTCCAGGTTGTAGCGCGCGCCCTTGCGCATCGCGCGCTTGCCCGGGAATTTCTTCACATCCCAGAAGTCGGCCCAGCCGGTCGGCGCGGTTTTCAGCTTGTCGGCGTTATAGGCGAGTGCCGTCGACCACACGAAGAAACCCACGCCGCAAGTTTGCGGCGCTTCCGGAATCAGATCCGACTTCTTGCCGATCTTCGACCAGTCGAGCTTCTCGTACAGCCCTTCGTCGCAGCCGCGGCCGATGTCGCCGGATTCGACTTCCACCACGTCCCAGTTCACATGCTTCGCTTCGACCATCGCCTTCACTTTGGCCTGCTCACCGTTGTATTCGACGGCGGTCACCTTGTTGCTGGTTTGCGCTTCGAACGGCTGATTGAATGCAGCCTTTTGCGCGTCGCCATTCGCGCCGCCGAAATTGACGACGGTCAGTTCGGCTGCATTGACCTGCGCGGCGCCCAGCGCGAGCGCCATGGCGCCGACAGCGATGGCGCAGCGCGATTTCCCGATCTTGCTCATGGTGTGTTGCTCTCCTTTGGTGGTTTGCTTCCAGCTAAGTACGATGCGACTTTTTTATGTGCTGCCTGCGTTGAACTACCCGTGCATCAAACGCGCTCACGCCCCTGCAAACACCCGCAGATGCTCGGGTGCGAACTCCAGCGCGACCGGCGCGCCGGGGGCGAAGCCCTCGAGTGCGTCGGTGCCGAGCGGCACCTTGACGAAGCACTCGTCCTGCTCCGGCAGGCCACAGCGCATGCGCACGTGGTCGCCGAAATAAATCAGTCCGCGCGCCTCGCCAGCCAGCGCGTTGGCGCCAGGGCGCGAGACCCCTGTGGCAAGCTTCATCCGCTCGGGCCGGATGCACGCCACCGCCGGCGTACCCGCCCGCGCGCCACCGATATTGCGGCCGGTAAGCCGCGTGCCGTCAATCAGATGAAACTCGCAGTACTCGCCGTCGACGTTCGCGATCGTACCGCGCAGCTTGTTGCTGTCGCCGATGAAGTTCGCCACGAACTCGTTGCAGGGCGATTCGTACAGCCGGTCGACGGTATCGAGTTGCTGCACGATGCCTTTGTCGAACACGGCGACGCGGTCCGACATGGTCAGTGCCTCGCCCTGGTCGTGCGTGACGTACACGAAGGTGACGCCGAGTTTCTCGTGCAATGATTTAAGTTCGTACTGCATGTGTTCGCGCAACTGCTTGTCCAGCGCGCCGAGCGGCTCGTCCATCAGCACGAGCTTCGGCTCGAACACCAGCGCCCGCGCCAACGCGATACGCTGCTGCTGGCCACCGGAGAGCTGCGCCGGATAACGTTTTGCGAAGCTCTCCATGCGCACCATCTTCAGCGCGTTATTCACGCGATGCGCGCGCTCTTCTGCCGAAAGCTTGCGTACAGTGAGCGGATACGCGACGTTCTGTTCGACCGTCAGATGCGGAAACAGCGCGTAGTTCTGAAACACCATGCCGATGTTGCGCTTATGCGGCGGCACGGTATTGAGCAGCGTGCCGTCCAGCCAGATCTCGCCGCCGGTGGGGAATTCGAATCCCGCCAGCATCATCAGACAAGTGGTTTTCCCCGAACCCGAAGGTCCGAGCAGCGTCAGGAATTCGCCCTGATAGATATCCAGATCGAGCTGTTTGACGACCAGCGTTTCGCCGTCGTACGTCTTGCGCACACCCCGAAAGCTGACGATCACGTCATCGGTTTTCATCGCCTAGTCTCCTCTGTCTGGCTGCTACGGTCCGGCTGGCTCCCTCGTCGAAACAAAGGGATCGCAACAATTGCGTGGCTCACTATAGTCCCTTACGGTTCTACAATATGGAACCATTTCATTATTCCGGATAGAACCACTTGGACACCGTGATCTTGTCGGATTGGCTCGCCGCGCGGCTCGACCGCGCGGCTGCCGAACCGGTCTACAGGCAGACATTGCGACTGATGCAGCAGGCCATCCTGACCGGTCAGTTGCCGCCCGGCACCAAACTGCCCAGTTCGCGCACACTCGCGGGCGACCTCGGGATCGCGCGCAACACGGTGCTGCACGTCTACGACCAGCTGACCGCCGAAGGCTATGTGATCTCGACCACCGGCAGCGGCACGTATGTCGCCGACACGCGGCCGGACAGCGTTGCCGTGAATGCGCGCAAGAAGCCGGTGGCGAGCGTCGATACGCAAGGCAATCCGGCCGCCCCGGCGGCGAAACCGCCGAAACGCGATCTCGACGACCTCTCCAGCCGCGGACGAAGGCTGATCGATCAGGCCGGCGTATCGGCCAAACAATGGGGCGCGTTCATGCCGGGCGTACCCGACGTCTCCGAATTTCCGGCGCGCATATGGAGCCGCTTGCAGGCAAGGTTGTGGAAAGAAGCCAATCCCGATCTTCTGACTTACGCGCCCGGCGGCGGCTATCGGCCGCTGCGGCGCGCGCTGTCCGATTACCTGCGCGTCGCGCGCTCGGTGAACTGCACACCGGACCAGATCATCATCACGACGGGTATTCATCAGTCGATCGATCTCGCGGTGCGTTTGCTGACCGACGTCGGCGATCGCGCGTGGGTCGAAGAACCGTGCTATTGGGGCGCGCGCAGCGTGCTGCAATCGTCGGGGATTACGCTGGTGCCGGTGCCGGTCGACGACGAAGGGCTCAACCCGCGCGAGCAGGATCTGCAGCAACCGCCGCGCCTCGCGCTCGTCACGCCGTCGCATCAGTATCCGCTCGGGATGGTGATGAGTCTTGCGCGCCGCCGCACGCTGCTCGAATACGCGCGCCAGCACAACGTGTGGATCATCGAGGACGATTACGACAGCGAGTTCCGTTACGGCAGCCGTCCGCTTGCATCGCTGCAAGGACTCGACGACGCCGGCCAGGTGATCTACGTCGGCAGTTTGGGCAAGATGCTGTTTCCGGGTTTGCGGATCGGCTACATGATCGCGCCGGAGCATCTGGTGGATACGTTTCGCACGGGCGTTGCCGAACTGTACCGTGAGGGGCAGTTGATGCAGCAGGCGGTGATGACCGATTTCATCATGGACGGCCACCTGACGTCGCACGTGCGGCGTATGCGGGCGCTGTACGGCGAGCGCCGGCAGATTCTGATCGACGCGATCACCGCCCGTTTCGGCGACGCATTGCCGGTGATGGGCGACGAGGCCGGCTTGCATCTGGTGCTCGGCCTGCCCGATCACGCGAACGATCGCGCGGTAACGGCCGCCGCTTTCGATGCCGGCGTGATCGTGCGGCCGCTCGCCAGTTACTACAGCAGCGAGACGCCCGCGCGGCGAGGGCTGTTGCTGGGTTACGCGTGCGTCGCAAACGACAAGATCGGCCCGGCATTCGACACGCTTGCTCGCGTGATCGAGCAGACGGCGTTGAAAGCGCCGACGCGCGCCGCTTGACCGCACGCCTTTGCAATAGCCTAGGCGTGCCGTCCACTAAGCATCACTTCAAGCCAAAGTCCACGCGCGTCGTCGCGCCCTTGTCCTTGATGCCTTCCGCGTTCAGTTTCGGCGCGACGACAAACACGCGGCTGCTGTCGATCTTGCCTTCGAGATACTGCTGGACGCTTTGCGCCCGTTCTTGCGCAAGATTACGCAAGCTAGCGTCGTCGATCGGTGCGTTGGCGGCCAGCGCGCTCTTCATTTCGTCGTCCGGCAGGCTCTTGGTCAGGCCGACAAAATTGCGCGGCTTCTTGAAGTCGGCCGCCTTGTAGGCCTTGGTCAGGTACTTGTCGTATTCCTTCGGATCGACGGTGACGGTCGACAGATCCACGCTCTCGCCATTACCCACCACGTCCTTGATCTTCTGCTGCTTGACCACCCGCTCGACATAACGGTCACGCAACCCTGGTTCGTCGACAGCAGGATCGACGCGGCCGATCAGGTCGATACGAATCGACGTCTTGTCGGCCAAGGCCTTCACGATCGTATCGAGCTTTTTTTCACCTGCGTCCGAGAGTGTCGCCGAACCCGGATCGAACTCGACGTAGCCCATTTCCTCGCCGCCACCGCCGCCGAATGCGTGGGCGATCAGCGAGAACGGCGCGGTCACGGCCTTCTGCAACAGATTCAGCACCGCGTGCCAGATCAGCCCGCCGATGCTGAACTCCGGATTCGACAACGAGCCCGACACCGGCAGATTCACATCGATTTCGCCGCGCGAGTTTTTCAGCAGCGAGATCGCGAGGCGCACCGGCAGCTTGGTCGCCGTATCGTTCTCGACGTGATCGCCGAAGGTGAGCTGATCGATGAACAGGTGGTTGTCCGCGTTCAACTGGTCGTTGTCGAGCTTGTAGTGCAGATCGACGTTCAGCTTGCCTTTGGTGATCGGATACCCGGCGTATTTCGCCGAATACGGCGTGAGGTTGGTCAGCTCGATATCGTGCGCGCTGGCAGTCAGATCGAGCGACGGTTTGGCGATCAGCGGATTGACCGTGCCGCGAATCGACAGCGGGCCGTTGGCGGCCAGTTTTGCGGCGATGTCGACGGGCGCCGGCGTGGTCGATTGCGTGCCGAACGCGCCGACCGTGCCTTGAATGCCGACGAGGTTCGCGGAAAAGTTCGGTTTGACGAAGTTGTCGGTGTAGGTCACGCGGCCCTGTTGCAGCACCAGCTGGCCGAAATGCAGCTTGACCGGGCTTTGCGGCGGCGTGGCGGCGGTCACGGTGGCCGGTGTTGCCGACGATGCCGGCACCGGCGCCGACGCCACCTCGGGCGCCGATGCCGCTTGCGGCGTCAACGGCACCGGCTCGGCGCCGCTCTTTTCGCGCGTCAGCGACTGCGCCGCGCCACTTTCGTGCGCGACCACGTCGCTGAGATTCAGCTTGCCTTGCGCGTTGAGCAGCACACGGCCATAGAACTTCGTGAACGTCACGCGCCCCGCGTCGACAACGGTGCCGCGCTCGTCGTAGTCGGCCTTCAGGTTGGTCAGCGCGAGCGAACCCCAGCCGGCGAACGGGTCCGACGTGGCCTTGTCGAGCATCCGCACGTCGACCAGCGCCATATCGCCGCGGTAGCTCGCTTTCAGCGCCTTCGCCTGGGTCAGCGCGAGTTCGCCGTTCGCGTTGAGCAACGCGCTCGCGATCACCGCATTCAGCGCGCTGCCGAAGTACGGTTCGAAGGCCGCCGCGTCGAGCCGGTTCGCGTTCACCTTCAACGCGAGTTTGAGCGGCGTCGCCGTGACATTGCCGGTCACGCCGAGCGTGCCTTTCTTGTTCAGCGTCGCCTGCAGATCGATCGGCAGCGGGCGGCTCAGGTCATCGCTGATCTGCTGCACTTTGAGTTGCAGCGGTGTGACGCTCAGCTTGACCGGTTGCGGCGTGGTGTTGTCGGTGAAATTGGCGGTCGCGTCTTTCAGGTTGAGCTCGCCGATCTTGTAGTGCCACGCTGGCCCCTGCTCTTCTGCCTTCTTCACCGCATGAGTCACCGTGCGTTGCTGCTCGGCCTGATGCAGGCCGGCGAGCGCGGCGAGGTCGATGCTGCCGTCCTTCAGACGCTGCGCATTGACGACCAGTCCGGTCGTGTCGACACCGGCAAGATCGGCAGTGCGGCCCGCCACGTCGACCTGCTTGACCGTCACGCGGCCTTGCGCGAGCGAGACGGCCGGCTCCTTGCTGCCGCGCGCCGCGATTTTCAGCGACTGCAGATCCAGTTGCGTGTCGGTGACCATCACGGCCGCCGGCGACTTCGACCAGTTCGCGCCGACGTTCGCCGTCGCGGAAAGCGCGCCGTCGACAACTTGCGCCGCGGTCGCGGTGTCGAGATACGGTTGCAGCATCGGCAACGGCAGTGACTTCAAATCGAGCTTCGCGCTGGCGGTCCTGGTGACGAGGCCGAATGCGCCCGCCGCGCCGAGCGAGCCGGCGGCGTCCTTGAAGCCGGTGTTCACCGTGTAATGCGCGGGCGCGTTGGCGAGCGTCGAAAAGTCCGTCAACGTGACGTCCAGTTTTTGCAAGCCGAGGTCGACAGGTCGCGAGGCCGCTTCGTCGTGAACATTCACCGTGCCGTCATTGAGCGCGAAGCGCTTGATCGACAGGTCCAAAGGTGGTGCGGCTTTTTCCATGGCGGCGGCGCCGGACGCCGCAACCGGCGCGCTGGCCGGATTCTTCGCCGTGGCGGTGGCCGATGCCGATGAGGATGCAGCCGCAGGTGCGGAAGCCGCACCTGCCGGCTCAGTTGCGAACAGCCGCTCGACACTCAGCACCCCCGCTTTATCACGCGCAAGATTGGCGGTCGGCGCGTCGATGCGGATATCGTCGAAGTGATACGCGCTCTTTAACGGCTCCAGCGTCGCGGCGGCCACATGCAGCGCACGCGCCGCGAAAAACGGCGCCTTGCTTTGATCGCGCACGTCCACATCGTTCATATCGACAGTGCCCGCCACGCGCAGCGACGGCGTGTCGTTGGAGACCACGAAGTTGAGCTTGAGATCGGTGGACAGCTTGCCGCTCTGCACGATCACCGGCAGTTTGGTCGGCACGTAGGACATGAGACGCGGTACGTCGAGCCCGTCAAAGCGCAGCGACACTTCCGACTCACGCGACGCCGCAAACGGCTTGGTCTTGCCGTCAATGGCGAGCGGACTGCCGTCGATCCGCGCACGCAACAACGGCTCGACAAAGATATTGGTTTTCGAAGGCAGCGTCGCGATGAACGGAATGCCGAGCTTCCATTGATCGATCACGTGCGTGGCGCCGAGCAATTTATCGTCGAACGTGATCTGGCCGTTTTCGAGGCGGATGTTCGACACGGAGAAGAGCGTCGGTTTGCTGGAGGGCTGGGACGGCTGCTTCGCGAACTTCTCGATCAGATCGGTGAAATTGAAGCGCTGCGCATCGTAGCGAACAATGTGAAAGCGCGGCGAATCGAGCTGTATTTCGTCGACGATCGGCGCGGCGCGAAACAGCGAACTCCACGAAGGCTGCACAATGAGCCGCGAAATATCGACGAAATCGCCTGCGTCGCCGCGCTCGCCGATATGCACGCGATCGGCTTCGAGCTTGAGCGTGTATGGATTGAGGGCGATGCGCCCGATCGTGGCGGGCCGGTCGAGTTGCTTGCTGAGCTGCCGCTCGGCGATGTGGCGAATCAGCGGCGGGGCCGCGAAAAAGCCGAGTAGGCCGAATAGGACGAGGAAGATCAGCAGACCGGTGATGACACGCCGGGTACGGCGTGACTGCGCGACCTCGCGCACGGTCTGTATGGAAGATGCCAGTGTTGCTTTATTGAGGCTTGCCATGCTCGGTCTTGGGTAGTGCGGCGGCAAGCCCGCCGCGAAAACGAAAATCCCGCAAGCGGCAGTATAAGACGTGTACCTTGCATGGAACAGAAATGTAAGCCGTGGCTTACACATTGATCCGCGGGACAGCATAGCGTGTCCGTTGCGCGAGGCAACGGACACGCGCTTACCTGGACGTCACGCCCCGATCGTTGTCATGTCACTGACGCACGACAGCCGGCGGTTGCCAGCTGCTGTCGGTGGCTTGCGGCTTCGGTGCATACAGACGCAGCACCAGTTGCAGATCGGCGCGCGGCGCCGGCAGCCAGTTGCCGCTCTTGCTGCGCGCCGACGACACCGTCACGTCGAGTGAGCCGTCGCGATTGCGGCGCGCGCCATTGCGATCGCCGACCGCCAGACGCGCCGGCGCGCTTTCGCCGAGCGCGCCATCCCTGGTATAGGCGGTGATCGACCAGAAGCCGCGCGCCGGCGGCAACTGGTTCGGTTCGAAATGGATCACGTAGCGGTTCGCACCGTTGAGCGCGTGACCGTCGCTGTCCTGCGCGATGACCGCGCGCACTTCGTCGTCCTTCGTGCCGATGCCCGGTTGTGCATAGGCAGCGTATGCGCGCATCGCGTAGTCCGGACCGTAGTTGCCCACGCCGTCGCCGAACCAGCTCCAGCCATTGGCGGCCAGCAGATTGGACGGCGCCGTGACGATGCGCTCGTGACCGTCGGCGAGTCCCGCGCCAACCGCCTCGGCCGCGTCCGGCAGCTTCACCGGGTCGCCGGGCGTGACACCAAGGTCGGAGAGGACTTTCAGCGCGTGCGGATCGGCCGGAGTCGGCGGATTGTCCTGCAACGCCTGCGCAAGCCGGCTGAAGAAGCCTTTCGCGTCGAGTCCGGCGATCTGCGCGGCCGGTGTGCCGGATGCGGCCGCCGCGGCGGCATCGGCGGCATTGCTGCGCGGCGGCGTCACCGACGCGGAGCGCGTGTCGCCTGCATACACGCTTAGCGGCGCCACGCGGATCGCGCGTTGCAGCTTGCGCACCGCCATCAGGTCGCGCGGGCCGTTCGACTGGATGCGCACGCTGACCCATGCGTTGCGGGTCGGCACGTCGACACGCGCGACACCCTTGGGCAGCTCGCCCTGCCAGCCGGGACCGACGAACGCAATCGTTTGCGCCTTGATGCCCGCTGCGCGCGTGGCGTACTGAGTGCCGGTCGACCAGACCACATTGGTCCACATGTCGAGCACGCGGGCGTCGAGGTAGCGGCCATGCGAATCGGGCAATGAGACGATCACCGGTTCGGCGCCGACGTCCAGCCAGCCGGTCGAATCGAGCGTGTCGAGGCTGGGCTGCGGCGGATTGGCGGTGCCGACCGGCGGCAAGGCTTGCGCATGATGCAGCGTATTGATCGGCGCCTGGCCCGGATCGGTACCGACCGCCGCGTCGCGCGCGACGCCCATCAGCACGAGCGGATAGCCGAACACATACGAATCGGCGACTTCGTCCTTGATCCAGCCGGCCGTCTTTTGCGTGGCGGACGGTGTCGACGCGCAACCGGCCAGAAATGCGAGGCCCGCGAGCGATGCGCAGGTCCAGTGAAGCGAAAACAGTTCTCGGCGATTTTTTATCATTCGTTCAGGTGGCGGAACGTACGGTCCAGGGAATTCCTCGGTCTGAGGCGAAGCCTGCCTGCGCGGGCAGTCTGGGGGCGTCATGCCAGCAACATCGGGTTGTATCGTATCCTTACTCACGAGGCAAGCGCAAAGACAACAGTGGAGCTTCGTCATAAGCGCACAGGATTCACTTGCGGGACGGTTGACGGTTCTTACGACACACCGCTTGCGTTCTCCCTTAGTACACCTCGAGCCCCGCCACCGCTCTCAATTACCGTTCTCAACCGTTCGCCGTTCTTTTTCGCATCTGGAGCGCTACATGTATATGCCCCGCCATTTTGAAGAGAATCGTCCAGAGGTTCTCCACCGTCTGATCGCCGATCATCCGTTCGGCACGCTGATTACAAATGGGCCGAACGGTCTCGATGCGAACCATCTGCCTTTCGAAGCACAGCTGGACCCCGCAGGGGGCATGCTGGAAGCAGCACCCGCCGGCGCCGAAGAAGGCACACGCTCCCACGGCATCCTCCGCGCTCACGTCGCCCGCGCCAACCCGGTCTGGCAGGAAGCCGCCACTCACCCGGAAGCGCTCGTGATCTTCCAGGGACCGACCGCCTATATTTCGCCAAACTGGTATCCGAGCAAGCAGGAAGCGCATCGGCAGGTGCCGACTTACAACTATATGGTGGTGCACGCGCACGGCCGGATTGTCGTGCGCGATGACGAAGCTTTCGTGCGCGGTCTCGTCGCACGGCTCACCCGCAAGATGGAAGCCGGAGAGCCGGTGCCGTGGAAGATGGGCGACGCGCCGGCCGATTATTTGTCCCAGATGCTGGGCGCGATTGTCGGTATCGAGATCGAGGTCACGCGGCTGGTCGGCAAATGGAAGCTCAGCCAGAACAAGGAGGCCGCCGACCGGCGCGGCGCCGCTGAAACCTTGCTGGCGCGCGCGAGCGATGAACAGCAGGCAGTCGGCCAGGCGATGCTGGACGCGCCGCCGGCGTTCTGAGCAGGAGGCTTCCGGACGCCGCTTTCGCGCGCTTTCGGCAGCATTCCCGAGCGATACCAAAACGCCCTTGACCTTCCTATCATGGGAAGGTCGATACTCGGTTCTCGACGCGGCCCGATGCCGCCACGAGCCTTGCCTGCCATGACCGAACTTGTCACTCCCCAGCGTCCCGCGGACGCGCCCGCTAAAACCGCCGAACTCGACATCGGTGGGATGACCTGTGCGTCCTGCGCGATGCGCGTCGAAAAGGCGCTGGCCAAAGTGCCGGGCGTCACGCGTGCGTCAGTGAATCTCGCGACCGAAAAAGCCAGCATCGACAGCGACGCGACCGTCGCGGCGGAAACGCTCGTCGACGCCGTGCGCAAGGCGGGGTATGAAGCCACGCCAGCCGCAAGCGCGCCCGCCGGCCTCGCGACACAAGCGCCGCAAGCCACGGAACTGGCGATCGGCGGCATGACCTGCGCGTCTTGCGCGATGCGGGTGGAGAAAGCGCTGGCGAAGGTGCCGGGCGTCGCGGGGGTGTCGGTGAATCTGGCGACCGAAACGGCAACCGTCCATTTCGCCGACGCGGCCTCGAGCCCGCCGGATACGCTGATCGAAGCCGTCAGGAAAGCGGGCTACGAGGCAACGTTGCTTGCGCCGCCAGACGCACCGCCTGCCGACAGCGGCGCCGCAACAGCCGACGCCAGGCGCGACAAGACACGTCGCGAGTTTCATGCCGTACTCGCCTCCGCCGTGCTGACGCTGCCGCTCGTCCTGCCGATGGCCGGCGAGTGGTTCGGGCTGCACGTGATGCTTTCGCCGTGGCTGCAACTCGGCCTCGCGTCGATCGTGCAATTCGTCTTCGGCGCGCGCTTCTATCGGGCGGCGTATCGCGCCGTGCGAGCCGGCGCCGGGAATATGGATCTGCTGGTGGCGCTCGGCACCTCGGCGGCGTATGGGATCAGCGTCTATCAACTGGCGAGCCATCCGGGCGACGTGATGCATCTGTATTTCGAAGCGTCGGCGGTGGTGATCACGCTGGTGCGCTTCGGCAAGTGGCTCGAAGCGCGCGCCAAGCGTCAAACCACCGACGCGATCCGCGCGCTGAACGCGCTGCGTCCCGACCGCGCACGGATTCGCATCGGTGCGGACGAACGCGAGGTGCCGCTCGCGCAAGTGCGGGTCGGCACGGTGGTGATCGTGCGGCCGGGCGAACGGGTGCCGGTCGACGGGGCGGTGCTCGAAGGCCGCAGCCATATCGACGAATCGCTGATTACCGGCGAAAGCCTGCCGGTGCCGAAGCAGGTAGCCGATCCCGTCACCGCCGGCTCGATCAACCGCGAAGGCGCGATTGCAGTGACGACCACCGCGATCGGCGCCGAAACGACGCTGGCGCGGATCATCCGCCTCGTGGAAAGCGCGCAGGCCGAGAAGGCGCCGATTCAGCGGCTGGTCGACCAGGTCAGTGAGATCTTCGTGCCGGCCATTGTTGTCATTGCCGTGCTGACGCTCGCGGGCTGGCTGATCGCCGGCGCAAGCGGCGAAACCGCGATTCTGAACGCGGTCGCCGTGCTGGTGATCGCCTGCCCGTGCGCGCTCGGATTGGCGACGCCGGCGGCGATCATGGCCGGTACGGGCGTCGCCGCGCGGCATGGCGTGCTGATCAAAGACGCCGAAGCGCTGGAAACGGCGCATCGGGTAACGGTCGTCGCGTTCGATAAAACCGGCACGCTGACGGTCGGACAACCCTCCGTGACGGCGTTCGAGCCGATCGGCGTCATTAGCCGCGGCGAAGCGCTGGCGCTCGCCGCGGAGGTACAGCGGCATAGCGATCATCCGTTGGCGCGGGCAGTGGTGAAGGCTTACGAAGCAACGCAGGCCCACGTTTTGCCGGATAGCGTAGTTGAGGCGGCGTCGGCGAACGGCGCTGCCGCGGCGCGCGGAGACGATCCGCTCGGCGTTTCCGGGTTCGCCGCGACAACCGCATCCCCGGTGGAGTCGATGGCGGCTGCGGCGCCTGCAACAGCCGCCCGCGCCGTGCCGGGCCGGGGCGTGGAAGCCGACATTCAAGGCCATGTCCTGGCGATCGGCAGCACGCGCTGGCTCACCGAACTGGGCATCGCGTTACCGCGACAACACGTCGAGCGAGCGCGCGAACTCGAAGCCGCAGGCAACACCGTCTCCTGGCTGATGCGGCGCGACCCGCAGGCACCCGCCGCGCTCGCGCTGATCGCCTTCGGCGACACTGTCAAACCGACCGCGTGCGCCGCCATCGAACGGCTCGCGCAGATGGGCGTCAAAAGCGTGCTCGTCACCGGCGACAACCAGGGCAGCGCGGCGAGCGTCGCCAAAGCGCTCGGCATCGACGAATTCCACGCGGAAGTGCTGCCGGGGGACAAGGCCCGCTTGATCCGCGACCTGAAATTTCGCAGCGCCGGTATTGTCGCGATGGCGGGCGACGGCATCAACGACGCCCCCGCGCTCGCCGCCGCCGACATCGGCATTGCGATGGCGACCGGCACCGACGTCGCGATGCACGCAGCCGGCATTACGTTGATGCGCGGCGATCCGGCGCTGGTGGCCGACGCTATCGACATCTCGCGCAAGACCTGGCGCAAGATCCAGCAGAACCTGTTCTGGGCGTTCGTCTATAACCTGATCGGCATCCCGCTCGCCGCTTTCGGCCTGCTGAATCCGATGCTGGCTGGCGCGGCGATGGCATTTTCGAGCGTCAGCGTCGTCACCAATGCGCTGCTGCTGCGCACCTGGCGCGGCGCGCCGGGCCGCTGAGCGCCGCCGCATGGGCCGCGTTGCGAGTCGCGTGGTGAGTCGCGTTGTGGCCCGCGTCGTGAGTCGCCTTACGGTCTGTTACGCGATGCTTTCAATAAACTAAAGGAAACCGAGGCACCGGCCGTAAACAGGATATCGATGCCGGCCATGCCTACGTGTGGCCAACGCATCACCCCTCCTCCTTTACTCCGCACTCGCCGATGGAACATCTCTCTTTGCGCCGCGCCAGCGTGGGCGCCAGATTGGCCATGCTTTCCTGCGCGCTCGTGGCGCTGATTTTCGCCGCCTTCACGTGGGCGCTCACCCGCTCCGCGGGCACGCAGATCAGCGATCAGGTGCTCGAACGCATCGCCGATAAAGACCGCTCGATCGGCGCGATGATCACGCTGTTCGACAAAGCGTTATCGGCGGACGTCGATCGTTCGATGTCGTTGTTCGCGAGCTTCCTGCCCACTGGCTACACGCTCGACGAAACCCAGAAGGTCGATATCAACGGCCTCGCCACGCCGACCATCAAGGCCGGCGACAAAGTCCTGAACATGGACTTCTCGATCCCCGACCAGTTTCTCGAACGCAGCGGCGCGGTCGCCACCGTGTTCGCGCGCAACGGCGACGACTTCGTACGCGTGACGACTTCGTTGAAAAAACAGGACGGCTCGCGCGCAATCGGCACGCTGCTCGACCGCAAGGCGCCGGCGTACGCGCTGATCCTCGCGAACAAATCCTATACCGGGCTTGCCACGCTCTTCGGCAAGCGTTTGATCACGCAATACCGGCCGATTACCGACGCGAGCGGTCGCGTGATCGGTGCGCTGTTTGTCGGCGTGAACGTGGACAGCGAAATCCAGTCGGTCGAAGACGGCATCCGCAAACTGAAGATCGGCGACAGCGGCTACTACTTCGTCGTCAACGCCTCAAATGGCCCGGAGCGCGGCAAGCTGATCGTGCATCCGGCCGCCGCCGGCCAGAGCGCCGACAACACGAACGCGCCGTATCAGCAGATGCTCGAGATGCAACAAGGGCAGCTCGAATACAGTTCGGCGGATGCGACGCTCGGCGAACACGACGCGCGCAACAAATACGTGTCGTTCATCACCGTGCCGGAGTGGCACTGGCTGGTGGGCGGCGTCGCGCCACGCGACGAGGTGATGGCCGACGTCACCGCGACCCGTAACGAATTTCTGCTGATCGGTTTCGTGCTGGTCGGGGTTTTCGCGGCGGTGTTCCTGATCGCGGTGCGCCGCCTCGTGAGCCGCCCGCTCGATGAAGCCGCCAAAGCATCCGAGCGCTTCGCCGCAGGCGACCTGAGCGTGCGCGTGGCGCAGGGAGCGCATACCCGCACCGACGAAATCGGCCGTCTGATGCAATCGATCGACGGCATCGGCGAAGGCCTCGCGCGCATCGTCTCGCAAGTGCGCAATGCGTCGGCCGATATGTCCTCCGGCACCGAAAAGATCGCGACCGGCAGCGGCGACATCGCCGCGCGCATTGCCACGCAAGCGAGCAGCCTCGAAGAAACCGCGGCCAGCATGGAGCAGATCACGTCGACCGTGCAACAGAACGCCGACCACGCCGCGCAGGCCAACTCGCTCGTCACGAATGCTGCCGACGCCGCGCTGGAAGGCGGCCGCGCTGTCGAACGGGTGGTCTCGACGATGGGTGAAATCAGCCGCTCGTCGCAGAAGATCGCCGAAATCACCAGCGTGATCGAAGGCATCGCCTTCCAGACCAACATCCTCGCGCTGAATGCGGCCGTCGAAGCGGCGCGCGCAGGCGAACACGGCAAGGGCTTCGCGGTGGTGGCCTCGGAAGTGCGCGCGCTCGCGCAACGCAGCGCGGCTTCGGTGAAAGAAATCGAGGGCTTGATCGCCGAATCGACGGCGACTGTCAAAAACGGGTTCCGGATCGCCGAAGAAGCCAGCTCGACGATGCAAGGCATCGTCCATCAGGTCGGCCAGGTGCGCGCGATCATGGCCGAGATCAGCGTGGCGTCGCGCGAGCAATCGGGCGGCATCGAACAGGTCAACCTCGCCGTCACCCAGATCGGCGAGGTGACCCAGCAGAATGCGACGATCGTCGGCGAGGCCGAACTCGCAGCGGCCGAATTGCGCGATCAGGCGGCACGTCTCGCGCAGGTGGTCAGCGTGTTCCAGCTGAACGCCGGGCGCGGTTAAGCGGCGGGCACGCGTTGTCCCTTCGTCTCGTCACGGCGCGCAGCGACGCGCCGTGATCAGAACTCGACGTCCAGTTCGTCGATCTCTTCCACTTCTTTCTGGGCATCGGCAATCCACTGCTGCATCTCGGGCAGCGCCATGATGCGCTGTCCGTATTCGACGATCTCCGGATCGAGCTTCACGTCGTAGGTGACGAAACGCGTCACCACCGGCGCGTACATCGCATCGGCCGCAGTACGCTCGCCGAACAGAAACGGGCCGCCGTACTGCTTCAGGCACTCGCTCCAGATCGTCACGATGCGGTCGATATCCGATTGCGCACGCGCCCAGACCTTGAAGCCGGGAAAATGCGCCTTGAGGTTCATCGGCAACGCCGAGCGCAGCGAACTGAAACCCGAATGCATTTCGCCGCAAATCGAGCGGCAATGTGCTCGCGCGCGCAGGTCCCTGGGCAACAATGCCGCCTCCGGCTTCAGTTCGTTCAGGTATTCGGCAATCGCCAGCGTGTCCCAGATCTTGATGCCGTCGTGAACGAGGCACGGCACCAGAATCGACGGCGACAGCAGCAGTAATTCGGCGCGCGCGGCGGGATCGTCGATCGGCATCACGATCTCTTCGAACGGCAGGCCGCTGAACCTGGTCAGCAGCCAGCCGCGCAGCGACCACGACGAATAATTCTTACTGCTGATGGTGAGCGTGGTATTCGTCATACGTTCCTCCTCCTGATGAGGCGTTCGCGCGACACCTGACGATGCGCATGCACGCTGCCGTGCATCGGCGCACCAAAGCGCGGCAGTTCCGGCCCGCTTCAGCGACTGCCGCAAATGCTATGCCAACGTACACTTAGCATGAGGCAGTGCCTGTGCATGATTGGCACATGACTTGCCTCTAGTTGGGCTCCTTCCTTTCTAGCATTCGTGCGAAGGTTATGAACCTGTTCGCATATCCTGCATACCAGACGTTTGCCGACATGATGCTGCCAATTCGGCACGGCGCGGCTCTGGTCAATCATTCGCTCGACGCCTGGCCCGCGTTCGGCGAAACGTCGCACGGGCGCTCGGTACGCGCGGCCTGCGATCTTTTGACACTCGCCGGGCTCACGCCCGTTAGACCGCCGTTCGGCATCGAAAGTGTTGTGACGGAAGGCAAACCGGTGGCGATCGTCGAGGAAGTCGTCGCGCACACGCCGTTCTGTTCGCTGGTGCATTTCCGTAAGGACACCACGCTTTCGACTCCGCAGCCGCGTGTGCTGGTGATCGCGCCGATGTCCGGCCACTTCGCGACGCTGCTGCGCGGCACCGTGCGCACGATGCTGGCCGAACACGACGTCTACGTCACCGATTGGCACAACCCGCGCGACGTGCCGCTCAGCCAGGGCCACTTCGGTTTCGACGAATTCGTACGGCACGTGATCGACTTCACCGAAACGATCGGGCAAGGCGCGCACCTGCTGGCGGTCTGTCAGCCGACAGTCGCCGCGCTCGCCGCCGTCGCCCTGATGGCTGCCGACGATCATCCCGCGCAACCCGCCAGCATGACGCTGATGGCCGGCCCGATCGACACGCGCATCAATCCGACGCGCGTCAACGAACTGGCTAAGAGCAAGCCGATCGAATGGTTCGAGCAGAACCTGATCAGCGCGGTGCCGTTCGGTTTTGCGGGCGCGCACCGGCGCGTGTATCCGGGCTTCGTGCAACTCACGGCCTTCATGTCGATGAATCTCAGCCGCCATCTCGAGTCGTTCGAGACCATGTATTACGAGTGTGCCAAAGGCGATCCGGCCAAGGCCGACACGATTCGCACCTTCTATGAAGAATACTTCGCGACGATGGATCTGACCGCCGACTTCTATCTGGAAACCGTGGATACGGTCTTTCAGCGGCACGCGCTGCCGTTGCATGAGCTCGAAGTGGATGGGCGCAAAGTCGAGCCGTCGAAAATCAGGCGCACTGCGCTTCTGACCGTGGAAGGCGAGAAAGACGATATCTGCGCGGTGGGACAGACGCTCGCCGCGCAGGATATGTGCGACAAGTTGCGGCCGTATCTGAAAACGCATCACGTGCAAACCGGCGTGGGGCACTATGGCGTGTTCAACGGACATCGCTGGGAGCGGCAGATTTATCCGCGCGTGCGCGCCGTCATTTACGACAACGAGCCTCGTGCGGTGATGGTCGGCGAGCGAGCACGCACGATCCAGCCGGTGCCCGCGGCGGCAGCCGCAGAGATCACCCCGGCAGCGCCGGCTGCAACCGCAGTCGTAGATGCCGAGGTGGGCACCGAGGTCGCCGCCACGCCGAATGGCGCGGGTGTCGCGTCCCCCTCCAAACCGCAGCCGGCTGCACGGTCGCCGCGGCGGCGGCCGCCGGCAGCGCAATGAGATGATGCTTCCGGGTGGCCGCGTTGTCGCGCGCAAGCGCTGCAGGTGCGGCGGCGGCGCTCGTCAGGCAGTGACGCTCTTCCACGGCGTTACCGCCGGAACGTCGCACGGACCTTCGACTTCGATCGATTTGAAGTCGGCCGGCGAAACGATCTCGAGGTACTCCATATCTTCCGAGTAATCGAACAGATAATGGACGATGCCCGGCGCCTGATGCACGCAATCGCCGGCGGCGACGAGTGTTTCCTTGTCGCCGTACATGAAGCGCGCCCAGCCCTTCAGCATGATCACAATGTGGAAATCGGCTTCATGGCGGTGCCAGCCGGTGCCTTGCTCTGGTGCGTGATTCGCCTTGACGAGTTGTGCGAGCACCTTGCCGCCGGTTGCCTGCGCAATGCCTAAATCGCGATAGAGAAAAAAATCGCGTAAGCCGTGATCCACGTAGGACGTGTCTTGCGGACGGACATGCGAGAACTGCGTAGCGAATTCGGTAGACATGATCGCGCTCCTGGAGAATGAGCCGGTACTTGAAAACGACGCGTTGGAGTGCTGATTGCAAGCATCAAGCGAGCCAGTCTCCTGACGAGAGTTTTCCGCGAAGGCGATGTGGCTGATGCCGCGCCGCCGTGAGCGGCGCGGTTTAAACATTTGATGCCTGGTTCGACGATTATGCGCTGGGGCGGAACATCTGAAACATCTCACCGATTTCCGCGTAGTCGGCACGGTAGCCGGCACGCATGACCGGCTGCGCGGCATGCGTGTCGAACAAACCGTCCTTCAGATAGGCTTCGTTGATGTGCACGCCGACCACCTGGCCGAGCGACAGATAGTTGTCCATCGGTTTACCGTCGAGCGTATGCAGACGCACTACTTGCAGCAGCTTGCATTCGAGCGCGGCCGGCGATTCCGCGACATGCGGCACGTTGACGTTGCGCCCCGGGGCCGGCGTGAGACCGGCGAGTTCAAATTCGTCGACGTGGGGCGCGACCGGCGCCGACGAGCGGTTCATCTGCTCGGCGAGCGGTTTGCTCGAGAGATTCCATACGAACTCGCCGGTGGCTTCGATGTTGGCGACGCTATCCTTACGGCCCTCGCTGCAAAAACCGATGATCGGCGGAAACGACGCAAACGCGCCGAAGAAGCTGTACGGCGCGAGATTCAGCGTGCCTTCGGTATCGCGTGACGAAATCCAGCCGATCAGCCGCGGTGCGACGATTGCCTTGAATGGGTCGTGCGGGAGACCGTGGCCGGCGGCGGGGTCGTAGAAGTAGTGGGACATGGTTAATGCAGTTTGGCGTTGTGGGGCGGGAATGGTGGTTATACCGCAGTCGCGTGGGGGCCGCTGAAGGCTTGGCGAGCGGCCACGTTGTGAGTGACCCGCTCCCGCCGTACTTCGTCCTCGGCCGATCACCCGCTTGCGCCCTTCCTTTGCGCCGCGATGCCGACGCCCATCAGTCCCGTGCCCACTACGCCTATCACTGCCCTGTCCACGCCACTCTCCCGCTGCCTTCGATGAAGCGCTCAAAGATAGCGCAGCGCGCCCATTTCCCATGCCGAACGCGGCAAAGCCGGTCTTCCGTGAGGAAAGACCGGCTTTGCGAGACTTCACGCCGCGTCATGCGGCGATGTCATGCGCGCATCAGTCACGCGGGGGCGGCGGGCGATGGTCGTCGCGGTCATGGTGATGCGGATCGTAGTCGTGCGGATGATGGCGCATCCACTCGTCATGCGCCCAGTAGCGATGACCGTCGTAGTAACGATCGCCATGCCAGCCGATATTGATCGACACGTCCACTGGCGTCATATGCGGCTGACCGTAAACCGCGGGTCCCGGACCGGTCTCGACAACCCCACGCTCCTGGGCGAAGGCGCTGCCGGCGGCGAGCAAAGCGCCACCTGCCAGCAAGGTTGCGAGAATCGAACGCGATGCCTTGTTCAAGGTTTTCATAGTGATCTCCCATGCAAAGTTTTGTATCAAGCCGACGTCTGTGTTCGATCGCCCTCGGACTGCAATTTCGGGTTCGGACCAGATGCCGTGCGCTTGAGACCAACTTTAGCGGCGCAAGCCGCGTGAAGACGTGAGCTCTTGTAAGCGCACATTTCATACATGGGGCGCGATGAGCAGCCGGCTTTTTTGCCTTCACGGCCCGTCCGCAGCGCCATGCGCGATGGATTGGCGGCGTGGCCGCCGCGCGACGCCACGTCAGGCGTCGTTACATTCATTTCGGCGGGGAAATATTCGGACAGGTCAGGTATTCGGCGGGAGCCCGGCGGAAAAACAAAAGCCACCGTACGCGTTTCGCGGGCGGTGGCTTCAATGAGGCGAGGCGCACTCGATGTGCGCGGGGCCATGCGCGGGTGCTCCGCGCTCAGGCCATACGACTTGGCTGTTTAGTCGGTCAGCTTGATGCCGAACAACGTGGACTGCGCCTGGCGAATGCGTTGCGCTTCGCGGCTACGCGCTTCGTACGAGTAGTCCGAATCCAGCGGCAGATGGGGCGACGCAAAGAGGTCGCTGACCTTTTGGAACAGTGCAAAGATGAAGCTCATGGCGACTCCCGGTTGGTTACTGCAATTAGCTAGGGTTTTCCCTTAAGAAGAATTATAGGGTTTTCCCTAGGCAAAAGCTAGTGCAGTGCAGCAATTTTTTGGGTGTGGCGCGTTGCTTCAGGCTTTACGGTCATGGTGCATTGCATCATGACAACAGCCCCGTTTCTTTCATTTTCAGGGTCAAAACCGGCTGCCTTATTGGAGCGTGCTGGACTGAGGCTTCCTGATTCGCGTCGGTTTCGCGCTCGCCGTGTCTTTGCGCGGGTTGACCACGGCGGCGTCGACGGCCCCGGCTGCCGCGCTCTCCGCCTGTACCAGCGTCGCGCTATTGACGGAGACGATCAGGCCCGGCAGGGTTCGCCCGGAATTGTCCTGCGGCTTGACGGACGCTCCCGACGCCGAAAACTCGACGTTCAGCGCCCAGTGCCCCTCGTGAATGCGCTGATCGCGTAGAAGCGCGCCGATCAGTTCTTCGATGGAATATTTGTGCTCGCTAGTCGGCATGGTGGCTCCCGCCAAAAGTTGCGCTGGCGTATCCGGTCCGGCTTCGCAACAGCAACGAGAGTGTAAAACGCGGTATTTGACTTGCGAGACGCTGGCCGCATGCGGCGCCTTACGGCGCCTATCCGGCGGAACAACGCGGGAAGCGGGGAAGCCCCGCGGCCGCGGCCAGGCGGGCGGCAAAGCGAGCCGCCGCGGCCGTCTGACGCCGGCGCGGCGATCACTGAAGATCAGTTCGAATTGGCTGCTTTCGGCTTGTGCGCGTGCTGAGCGCGTGCGCTGCGTTTGCCGTGCGACGGACCAGCGGCTTGCTGAACTGCAGCCGGCGAAGACGCGGCAGCGGCTGGAGCAGCGGCATTGGCTACCGCCGCGCTGGCCATCGCCATATGGGTGTCGAGCAGGCTGGCCATGGCGGCCTGCTGGTTCTGCATCATCTGTTCGATCCGACGCTGCTGGGCCGTGGTTTCACGCGTCAGACGCATCAGCAGGATCGTCTGCGTGATACCGATTGCAACCGTGACCAGCAGCGCGCCGACCACGATCGACAGCAGCCATTTCATGCGGCGTGAATGGTCCGTCGCAGCGCGGCGTTGGTCGGCGATCACGCCATACAGTGCATCGACGGTATCGGCGAAGGCCGTGGCGCGCGCGCGGTCGAGTTCAGGCGCGGCGCGCAATGCGGCAGCAGCCGCCTCGGCGCGTTGGGCTTCCCTGAATTGCGCGCCAAACGCAACATTCGCCGGCGTCGGCGCAGGGCGTGCCGGCTGGCCGCCGGGCTGCGGCTTGGCCGCCGCAGCGCCGCTTTCAGCGGCGGTGCGCTCCGGTGTGGCTTTCGTTGCGGCTGCAGCGGTTTCGGCGTTGGATGTCCTGGCGTTGGCGGCTACGGCGTTGGTGGTTTCGCCGTTGGTGGCTCCGGCGTTGGTGGCTCCGGCGTTGGTGGCTCCGGCGTTGGTGGCTCCGGCGTTGGTGGTTCCGGCGCTGGCGGCTCCAGCTGCGGCAGCTCCGGCTCCTGCAGCGGCGGCTTCGCGCGAAGCCGTCGCCGCTGTGGCGAAAGTCGTCTCAAAGCGCTGCTGCAGCACGGGCGGCTCGCCGCCGGCCGCCTTCGATGAAGCAGTTTCCGCCGACGCCCCCGGCTCGCCCGCTTGACGCAACGCGGTCACACTGCGCGCCACGGTCGCCGCCGCCATCGAGGGCGTGAGCGGCGCTGCCGCCGGCTTTTCATCGACCGCGGCGGCGCCTTGTGGCTCTGCCTCGGCAAAAGCCAACTCGCCCGTCGGCGATGCCGCACCAGCCTCGGGTTGCACCTCCAGTCCGCTCAACTGCGCGCTGACCGGCGCCGCTTCATCGGACTTCGCCGCACGGGGCGCGCGGCGCGCCGCCTTCGCATCGGTGTGCACGCTATCCACGAGATCGAACGCACCGACCGCCGCCAGCACCACGTCGGGCAATTCAAAGCCATGCAGCGTGCCTTGCCGCACGTCGATATTCATTGCTTCGAGCGTGGCGCGGGTGGGATCGTCAGGGAACAGGTCGAGCGTGCTGCCGTCGCGCGAGGCGTCGCTCAGTTGCGCGAGGCGTTGTGCCGAGCGCGCGGCACGCGCCAGCTTGTTTTCGGTTTCGGTCGAGACGGTGGCCTGACGCCGCTTCTTCGAAGCGGCGCGCGAAGGCCGGGACTGCGTGGATGCTGCGGAATCTGCCATAGAGAAAAAAGCGGTCGTCGCCGAAAAGCGGGCGCCGGGCACCGCTCGTCAATACCATTGGAATTTTTCGAGACCGCATTGTCGCATGGCCGCCCGCCCCAGCCGAAGCCATTCACCGACGATTTTCCGATTTTGAGAGGGCGTCTCGTCTTGCAGGAACGGCTTGACACCGGGCAGTCGACGCAAGCGCCCGCAGAGCGCCCCGCATTCGATGCCCAGCGCCCCCGGAGCGGCCACGCGCAACAGATCGAGCACGACATGTTAGCCGGACAACACGTCGGCAAACCCGTATGCCGACACAATCACGGTGAGCGCAGAGCCGACGCCTACTAGCGTATGCGTACGGCGCCACCCAGCGGCCCAGGAAAGCCGTTCGCGCTCAAAGCCGGTGACGGCGCCGGGTCACCGGTAACGGTGCCGGGTAACGGTGCCGGGTGCCGGGTGCGGGGTGCGGGGTGCGGGGTGCGGGGTGCGGGGTGCGGGGTGCGGGGTGCGGGGTGCGGGCAGCCGGCATCGGCCGAATACGGATTCGAGGTTCCCCAACATTGTTTGTCCTCCTTATCCGTAATCGTTTGAAGCGGATTGCGCACCTGCGCCGACGTGCCAGCGGCAACCGTTTGCTTTATCCTTGGCCGCACGCCGAACGGCCCGAACCTCTGGGCGCTTCGGATTACCGCGTTTGACGAACTGAACTATGCAAAGCATGAACCCTTCCGCCGCTTCGACGATCGCCCTCGCTGCCACGCTGCGCGATCACTTCACTCGCGTGGTGCTGCCGCTGTGGCGCGGGCCCGGTTTCAACACTGAGTTAAAGCTGCCGTACGAGGCGCTCAGCGCCGAGAATCATCAGCCGCTGCCTGCTGTGCGCTACCGTGCAATGGCGTGCGCACGGCAATTGTTCGTGTTCTCGCAGGCCGGCGATACGGCGCATGCACAGGTACTGTTCGACGCGCTGGTGCACACGTTTCAGGATCCGCGCCACGGCGGCTGGGTCTACAGCGTGGATGCGCAAGGCGCGCCGCTCGACACCACCAAAGACCTGTACACCCACGCATTCGTCGTGTTCGCGTGCGCGGAATATGGCCGCCGTTCCGGTAACCGCGACGCGCTGGAAGTCGTGCATCGCACGTCGGCGTTGATTCAGTCGCACTTTGCCGCCGACGGCGATCTTTTCAACGCTGCACTCGACGCGGACTTCGCCACCGTGACCGGCACGCCGGTCCAGAATCCGCTGATGCATCTGACGGAGGCCTGGCTGGCCGCCCGCGAAGCGACGCGCGATTCCGCTTTCGACGCCGCGTTGAGCCGCCTGGCCGGCGCCGTCGCGCGTCATTTCGTGCACGCGCCGACCGGCTGCGTCGCCGAATTGCCGCTGGGCGCCGACGACAACCGTCTGGAGCCGGGTCATCAGTTCGAATGGTTCTGGCTGGTGAAACGGGCGGGCCCGCTGTTCGAGGGCTCGGGTCTCGACGCGGCGCTGACGCGCGCTTTCAGCTTCGCGCAGCGGTACGGCGTAGACCGAGACACTGGCGGTGTGTGTGCGTCGCTCGACGATACCGGCCGGATCAAGGACGCCACCCAGCGGATCTGGGCGCAAACCGAATATCTGCGCGCGCTGGCGAGCCATGACGATCCGGCTGCGCTAGCCGCCCTGCCGGGCCAGATCGAACGTTTCCAGCAGCGCTTTCTGCGTCCGCAAGGCTGGTTCGAATGCAAAACGCCGGCGAACGTTGTGGCGCGGGCCGACATGCCGTCGACCACGCCCTACCACCTCGCGACCGCCTATGAGGCGCTGCCGGGCTGAACCCGATCTGCGCGCCGCCACTGAGCCGGACGGCGCCGATCTGGCCGACCGGCCGGTGTCGATCAGTATTCCTCGCGCTGCCAGGGTCCCCAATCTGCGTCGGCAGTTTTAAATCGCGTGTAGGTTGCGCTTTTTCCGGTGGGGGTGTCCGACGCCTCGCCGTGCGGCTTCCGGTCGGTGGTGTGAAGGGCGAAAGCCTGGTGACCTTCGGTGTCGACGGTAATTCGGCCGACCGGATCCAAGGCGCCCTCTTGAGGTGATTTAGACTCCAATATCGCGAGATAGGGGGTCAATCGACTCCAGAACGACGTAAGTTCTTCTTGCAGATAACGTGTCAATGGTTTTCCTGGAAGTGTAATACAGCCAGTTTACCCTACCGGCGGCGGCATCCTTTCAAAATGCCCCACAGGCCTCGAAATGGGGCCATCAGGGGAATACCCGAATACGGGTTGATTGGCGTCCATCATAAAGACGTGATACAACTCGTACTTCGCGCTCCGATCTCGTGTTGAGAAATAGCGGTCGCGAATGCAACACACAACATTTACTGGATTAAAAATGGCAACAGGTACTGTGAAGTGGTTTAACGATGCAAAGGGCTTTGGCTTCATCACCCCGGACGACGGCGGCGAAGACCTGTTCGCGCACTTTTCGGAAGTTCAAGGTAGCGGCTTCAAGTCGCTGCAAGAAAACCAGAAGGTGACGTTCGAAGTTAAGCAAGGCCCGAAGGGCAAGCAGGCTGCGAACATCCAGCCGGCCTAAGTACCTTGGGTACGCTCTGGCACCTTTAGGCGCATGCGTCTAAAAAGCAAAATGGCCCGCTCGCGCGGGCCATTTTCATTGGTGAACGCCCTTTTTTGGGGCGTTCACACGATTTAGATCGCCCGCGCTGCCGACAACGAAAACTCAGCTGCATGGCCGCGAATTTCATCAAAGTGTTGCGTGCGCAACACAGCCTCCGAAATTTCGAACACGGAAACGGCCTGCTTCAACTGCTGCGTCTGCTGATGCAGCGAGGCCGCCGCTGCCGCCGCCTCTTCGACGAGCGCTGCATTCTGCTGCGTCATCTCGTCCATCTGCACCACCGCCTGATTGACCTGCTCGATGCCCGTGCTCTGTTCGAGCGACGATGCGCTGATGTCGGCCATCATCTTCGTGACGCGTGAAATCGACGCCGACACGTTGCTCATCGCCTCGCCGGCATGCTCGACCAGCGTCGAGCCGCCCTGAATCCCGGCGACCGATTCGTTGATCAAGGTCTTGATTTCCTTGGCCGATTGCGCGCTGCGCTGGGCCAGACCCCGCACTTCGCCCGCCACCACCGCGAAGCCGCGGCCCTGCTCGCCCGCGCGTGCCGCTTCGACGGCCGCGTTCAACGCGAGGATGTTGGTCTGGAACGCGATGCCGTCGATCACCGAAATGATCTCGGCGATCTTGTCCGAGCTCTGCGCAATGCCGCGCATCTTGTCGACCACCTCGTTGACCACTTCGCTGCCGCGCGCCGTCGCGTCGAGCGCGGTCTCGGCGAGCGCGTTGGCTTCGCGGGCGTGCTCGGCGTTCTGGCGCACCGTGGCCGTCAGCTCCTCCATGCTCGACGCGGTCTCCTCGAGCGAGGCGGCCTGGTTCTCCGTGCGCGCGGACAGGTCGGCGTTGCCGGTGGCGATTTCGTCGGCGCCGAGGTGGATCGAGTCGGCGGATTCGCGCACGGTCTGCACGGTACGCGCGACGCTCGCCTGCATTTTCGCGAGGCCGGAGAAGAGACGGCCGATTTCGTTGGTGCCGCGCGCCGCGATCGGCTGATCGAGACGGCCGAGCGCGATACGGTCGAAGTGCCGGCCGGCTTCTTCGAGCGGCGCCACCACGCCATGACGCAACGCCATGTGAACCGCGAACGTGCCCACCACCAGCAACAGCAGAATAGCGATGCTGACGCCGCGGAACATCGTCATACGGGCATCGATCGAATCGAGCGACGCACGGCTCGCAGCGTCGCCGAACTGCACGAAGCGGCGCGACTCGGCGAGGTAGGCGTCCTGGAACGACTGGGTGGGCTGGTCGAGAAACGCCTGAATATTGTTCGAGTCGAGGAACTGCACCAGTTCTGCGAGCGCGTCGTGCAGCTTTTTATAGCGATCAGCGAGCGCTGTGGCGCGGGCGCCGTTTTCGTCGCTGGTCTTCGGCGCGTTCATGAAAGCCGCGAACGACTGATCGGCAGCCGTCAGCTGTTCACGGGCGTGCTGCACGATGTCGGCCGGCTCGCCGCCACCGCGCACCATCCGCGTACCGGCGCGCGACAGGTTGATACGGGCATCCATCAGACGCTGCGTCGTTTCATTGACCGCATCGACCTGCTTCAACGCGATGTTCGACAGATCGCCTACGTCGTCATGGGTGCGCGTGAGCGACCAGAATCCCAGGCCTACCGTCACCAGCTGGAACACGCAGAACGCGGCCAGGACACATAACAGGCCGGATGCGACCTTGATCTTGCTGAACATCGTGAACACCTGAATAGCGAAAGAATGGCGGGAGCGACGTTCGGGTTAACGGCAACGCTGGACTTTGCTTGAGCCCAATTTCGCCAAAGATCGCCTTACGCCCTCTTTTCATCGGCCAACTTCGGGATTGCCGTTGTTTTGCACAACAATACATTGCGGATTTTTCCGAATCACCTTGACGCAGCGCGCACACGCTTCCTAGAGTGGGTAGGGGCTGCTCAACGCACGCCTGTGCGAATGCCACCACGGGCCATGCCCGAAGGAACCAAGATGACCGACCTTCTCGACCGGGCGCGCGGCGCATTGCATGCCCAGCCGTTCAGCATGCTGCTTGGCGCCGAACTGATGCATACGGGCACCAGCGAACTGACACTGTCGCTGCCGATCCGCGACGAACTGCGGCAGCAGCACGGCTTCGTGCACGGCGGCGTCATCAGCTATCTCGTCGACAATGCGCTCACATTCGCCGGCGCGTTGTCGCTGGGACCCAGGGTCGTGACGGGCGAGTATAAGATCAACTATCTGCGGCCGGCGATCAACGGCACGCTGATCGCGCGCGCCAAGGTCGTCTACGCGGGTCAAACTCAGGCGACCTGCCAGTGCAACGTCTACGTGATGGAAGGCAACCGCGAGAAGCTCGTTGCGGTGGCTCAAGGCACGATCAATCGCATCAGCGACAGCGGCGAGCACGAACTGCCGGGTTGAACGGACCCGCCGATAGCGACCGCGCGCCGCCGTAAAGGCGCTTGTTCACGTGCTTGTTCACGTATCGTCATTTAGCTAATATACGAAACGTTATCCACTCCGCGTCAGCCCGACAACCCAATGACGGACGACCTCACGCGTATCAACGCGCTTGCCAATGCCAGCCGGCTTGCCGTGATGCGCTGGCTGAAGGAGCCGACGCGACATTTCCCTTATCAGGACCACGCGGACATCGAAACGGTCGGCGTGTGCTGCACCTTCATCACCGACAAGCTCGGCATCGCGCCCGCCACCACCACGCGCCACATGCGCATCCTCGCCGACGCGGGGTTGGTCCGCGCTCAGCGAATCGGCAAATTCACCTACTACAAACGGATCGACGCCGAATTGGAGAAGCTCGGCCGCGACCTCGCCAATCTCTAGACCTGCTGGCCCCAAGACCTCAAGGACTCTCATGGACGAACTCGCTCTCGTCGCCGATGCGGACCGGCGCGCCCACGCATACCTCGCGGCCATCGGCAAGCGCCGGGTGTTTCCCGATGCCGCCGCGCTGGCGCAACTCGCTGCATTCGACGAAGCCTTCCCGCAGCACGGCCACCCGCCCGCCGACGTACTGCGTCTGCTCGACGAAAGCGGGTCGCCTGGCACCGTGGCGTCGAACGATCCGCGTTACTACGGCTTCGTGATCGGCGCCGTCTTGCCGGCGGCGGCCGCCGCCGAGCGTTTGATGGGCGCATGGGACCAATGCGCGTCGACCTTCGACAACTCGCCGGTGGCCGCCACCATCGAGAAGATCGCGACGCGCTGGGTGCTCGACGCACTCGATCTGCCGCGCGAGGCGGCGATCGGCTTCGGCACCAGCGCAACCGCCTGCACGCTGGTTTGCATCGCGGTGGCGCGGCGCGCGTTGCTGGAGCGCAAGGGCTGGGATTTCGACAACGACGGCTTGAATGGCGCGCCCGCCGTGCGGGTCGTGATCTCCGCCATGGCGCATATCACGGTGAAGAAGGCGCTGCGCGTGCTCGGCTTCGGCATGAAGCACGTGATCGTCGCGCCCGTCGATGCGGATGGCCGCATCGACCCGGACCAGCTGCCGCCGCTCGACGACATGACGATCTTCTGCGTACAGGCCGGCGAGGTGAACACCGGCGAGTTCGACCCGTTCGCCACGCTGATTCCGCGAGCGCGGAAAGCGGGCGCGTGGGTCCATGTCGACGGCGCGTTTGGCTTGTGGGCACGGGCGTCGTCGAAGCGGGCGCTGACCGACGGCATCGAAGGCGCGGATAGCTGGACCACAGACGGCCACAAGTGGCTCAACACGCCCTACGACGGCGCGATGGCGATCTGCCGCGACGCGGGCGCCATGTCGGCAGCGATGAACAGCGACGCGGCGTATTTGAGCGCGGCGCACGATGCGCAGAAGAATCTGAACCTCGAATTCTCGCGCCGGCCGCGGGGCATTCCGATCTGGGCGGCGTTGCGTTCTTTAGGGCGAAGCGGCGTGAGGGAAATGGTCGATCGCCATTGCGCGCAGGCTTCGCGCATCGCCGAAGGTTTGCGTGCCGCGGGTTTCGAGGTGTTGAATCGCGTCGTGTTGAATCAGGTGCTCGCGCGAGCCGCAACCGATGAGCAAACCGTCGCGATCCGCGAGGCGGCGCAGGCTTCGGGTGAAACGTGGTTCGGCGCGACGGTCTGGCAAGGCAGGCCGGCGTTTCGTATCAGCGTGTCGTCATGGCGCACCGAAGATCGGCACGTCGATCAACTGGTCGCGTTGCTGGCGCGTCTGCTCGATGCCCAGCGCGCGTAGACCCACTTGAGCCCACCTGAACGCTCGCGCCGAGGCTCATAAGAAAGACCGTTCCCGCATCGAGCAATCGAGCAGGAACGGCCTGTTCCATCATCCGCACCTTTCGACTACAGCCGCCGCTCACTCCGCGGCATAAGTCTTCTGCGTCTGCTCGCCGAGCCCTTCAATACCCAGACGGATGGTCTGCCCCGGCTTCAGGTACACAGGATTCGGTTTCACGCCCATGCCGACGCCCGGCGGCGTGCCGGTCGAAATCACGTCGCCCGGTTGCAGGCTCATGCACTGCGACACATACGACACCAGCTTCGCGACGCCGAACACCATCGTCTTCGTGTTGCCGTTCTGATAGCGATGGCCGTCCACTTCGAGCCACAAGCTCAGGTTCTGCGGATCCGCGACCTCGTCGCGCGTGACCATCCACGGACCGATCGGGCCGAATGTGTCAAAGCCCTTGCCCTTGTCCCACGTGCCGCCGCGCTCGATCTGCCATTCGCGTTCCGACACGTCGTTGATCACGCAGTAACCGGCGACGTAATCGAGCGCGTTGGCTTCGTCGACGTATTTCGCCGGCTTGCCGATCACCACGCCGAGTTCGACCTCCCAGTCGGTCTTCTTCGAGCCACGCGGAATTTCCACGCCGTCGTTCGGGCCGCTGATCGCGCTCGTCCACTTGTTGAAAATCACCGGCTCGGCCGGCACCGGCAGATTCGATTCCGCCGCATGATCCGCGTAGTTCAACCCGATGCAGATGAACTTGCCGATCTTGCCGACGCACGGGCCGATCCGCGGATTGCCTTCCACCAGCGGCAGCGATGCCGGATCGAGCGCGCGCAGTTTGGCGAGGCCCTCGTCGGTCAGCGCGGCGCCGTCGATATCGGCGAGCACGTTCGACAGATCGCGAAGCTTGCCTTGCGCGTCGAGCAAGCCCGGTTTTTCCTGACCTTTCGGCCCATAACGAAGCAGTTTCATCCTGACACTTCCTTTTCTAGTGGTATTGCCGTATGCATCAGTTCGACCAGCCGCCGTCGATCACATGTGCGTGACCGGTGGTAAACGACGATTCGTCGGACGCGAGATACAGCGCCAGCGCGGCGATCTCTTCGGGCTTGCCGATGCGGCCCATCGGCTGGCGCGCGACAAAGGCCGCCTGCACGACGTCGCGCGTCACGCCCTGCGCCTGAGCCTGCTCGGCGATCCGCTGTTCGAGCGACGGCGAAGCCACCGTGCCCGGGCAAATCGCGTTACAGCGTACACCACGCGCAATGAAGTCCGCAGCAACCGACTTGGTCAGCCCGATCACCGCGGCTTTCGACGCGCTATAAGCGAAGCGGTTCGGCACACCCTTCACGCTCGACGCCGCCGACGACATATTGATGATCGAGCCGCCGCCTTTGCCCAGCATCGCCGGCAGGAATGCGCGGATCGTGCGGTACATGGCCTTCACATTCAGGTCGAACGCGAAGTCCCAATCTTCTTCGGTGCATTCGAGAATCGTGCCGGCGTGCACGAAGCCCGCGCAATTGAACAGCACGTCGATCGCGCCGAGTTCGGCGGCCAGCGCCTTGATGGCCGCGTCGTCGCGCACGTCGAGCTTGCGCGCTTCGACGGGCTTGCCGGCGAGCCCGTCGATGCGGATATCGGTGGCGATCACGCGCGCGCCTTCGCGTGCGAACAGCTCCGCGGTCGCGAGGCCGATGCCTTGTCCCGCCGCGGTGATCAGGGCCGTCTTGCCGGCCAGTCTTTGTGTCATCTACGACTCCAGTTGAATGGAATGGGCTGCTCTTGTCTCGTCCGGGCTTGGTACCTTCAAAGCCGGTAAAACGCGGCGGCATTGCCGCCGAAAACCGCGTCGCGCTCGTTGTCGCTCAGGGACGCGAGCAAGGTGTTCGCCACCGAGTGCCACAGCAGATAGTCGCCGTTCAGATCAAGCACCGGCCAGTCGCTGCCCCACATCAAACGCGCCGGACCGAACGACGCCAGCAGATGCTCGACATACGGCTGCAAGGTTGCTTCGGTCCAGCCGGGCGCGGCCTCTGTGACGAGCCCCGACAGCTTGCAATGCACGTGCGGCAGCCGGGCGAGCCGCGTGATCGCATCGGCCCATGTTTGCCAATCCGCGCGGCCGTAGCGGATCGGCGGCTTCGCACCATGATCGACGACGATGCGCAGCGCCGGAAAACGCGTCGCGAACGTTTCGACGTGCTCCACGTGACGCGCGTAAATCAGCGCGTCGAACGCGAGGTCGTGCGCGATCAGCGCTTCGATCGCGGGCGCGAGCTCGGCGTTGGCGATCCACGTATCGTCCGGAATATCCTGCAGCATCGGCCGCACGCCCTTGAACTTCGGCTCGTGCGCGAAGGCGTCGATGACATCCGGCGCAGTCGGCAGCAGCAAGGGCACCCAACCCACCACGCCGGCAATCGACGGCTCATCGCGAGCCATGTCGAGCAAGTAACGCGTTTCATCAATGGTCGGCGCCGCCTGCACCACCACCGTACGCTCGATGCCGGCCCGTTCGCGCAACGGCGCGAGATCGGCGGGACCAAACGGCCGGTACAGGATTTTCAGTTCCGGCGTGAGCCACTCATAGTCGCCTCGAGCCGGGTCCCAATAGTGCTGGTGGGCGTCGATATGCATCGTCGGTCAATCCTCCGGCGCGGGCGCGCGGCTATCGAGCAAGCCGTTGTCGCGCAACGCGGACCACAATTTCGCGGGGATCGGCTGCTCGAACGACGCCACGTTCTCGCGCAATTCATCGGCACTGCGCGCGCCGGTCAACACGGTCGCGACCGCCGGATGCGCATACGGAAACTGCAAAGCGGCGGCGGCAAGCGGCACGCCATGATCGCGGCACACCGCCTCGAGCCGCGCGACGCGCTCGATCACTTCGCGCGGCGCGTCGCCGTAGTTGAATTTCAGATCGCCCTCGACGCCGCGCGCCAGAATGCCCGAATTGAACGCGCCGCCTAACAGGATGCTGACGCCGCGCTTTTCGCATGCCGGCAACAGGTCGTCGAGCGTGGTCTGTTCGAGCAGCGTATAACGGCCCGCGAGCAACGCGCAATCGATATCGAATTCGGCCATCGCGTCGAGAATCGCCGCGCCTTCGTTGACGCCCAGGCCGACCGCCTTGACCGCGCCCGACGCACGCAACTCGTCGAGCGCGCGAAAGCCGCCGCCTTCGGTCAGTTGCCGCCAGTAATGCGGGTTCTTTTCGCCGTGGGTGACACGGCCGATATCGTGCACCAGCAGGATGTCGATATCGACAATGCCCAGGCGCTGCTGGCTGTCTTCGAACGAACGCAGAATGCCGTCGTGCGTGTAGTCGTAGATCGCCTGAAACGGCAGCGGGTCTTGCCAGCCCTCGCTGCCGTCGTAGGGCGCGGTGCGCGGCACGAAGCGGCGCCCGACTTTCGTGGAGAGCACGTATTCGCTGCGCGGATAGCGGCGCAACGCGTCGCCCAGACGATGCTCGGCTTTCGTGTGGCCGTAATGCGGCGCGGTATCGAAGTAGCGCACCCCGGCGTCCCACGCGGCGGCGATGGTCGCGTGCGCTTCTTCGTCGGACAGGTCGCGGTAAAGGCCCCCCAAAGGCGCCGTGCCGAGCCCCAATCCGCTGACTTGCAGCGCGCGGCGGCCGATGCCGCGCCGTTGCCCGATCTTCGAACCGACCGTTGCCGTCATTGACCGCGTCTCCTTTGTCGACCGGAGTTAGCGCTTTAGCGCTTACTCCGGTCCCATGAAAGATGGTTGTTGAGGTTAACCCTGTTTTAGCACGCGCGAACGATGTTTGCCCGGCGCGCGCAAATCGGCACTCAGAGCCGTGCGATCGCGAGCGCCCGTTGCGGCGTCGCAGCACTCGACGGCAGGCACGCCGGCCCGACCGGCTCGAAAGTCTTGTAAGTGAGGATGAATTCCTGATGCCCGAGCGTCTCCGATTTCGACGCCTCGCCCGACGCGATAGCCACCGTCTGATCGAATATCTCGCGGCCGACTTCGTCGAGCGTGCCGCGGCCTTCGAGGATCCGCCCTGCGTCGACGTCCATATCGCCGGCGAGATTGCGATACGTCGCGGGGTTCGCGCAGACCTTGATGACCGGCGAAATCGCCGAGCCGACCACCGAGCCGCGTCCGGTGGTGAACAGAATCACATGCGCGCCGCAAGCGATCAGTTCGCCGATCTCCGCGTTGTCGCTAATGTTCGGAAAGCCGAAGCGCGGCTCGCCGTCCGGCACGACGTCGAGCAGATAGAGGCCGCCGGTCGGCGGAATATCGCCGGGTTTGATGATGCCGACAATCGGCGACGCGCCGCTCTTCGCATACGCACCCAGAGATTTCTCTTCCTGCGTGGTGAGGCCGCCGTCCGCGTTACCGACCGCGAAACTGCCGTGCCCGAGAATCGAGTAATAGCGCGCCGCCTTGCCGACACACGCGACGATTTCGTCGCCGAGTTCGGGCCGCGCCGCACGCGTTTTCATATGAAATTCGCAGCCCACCAGCTCGCCGGTTTCTTCGAAGATGCAGGCGGAGCCCGCGTCGATCAGATAATCGAACGCGCGGCCCACGGCCGGATTCGCGGTGATGCCGCTGGTACCGTCCGAGCCGCCGCAGATCGTGCCGATCACCAGTTCGCTCAGCGCCATCGGTACTTTCCGTTGCGCGGCGAGTTGCTTGCGCGCGTCGCGAACCCAGTCGACGCCATATTGAATCGTGCTGCGCGTGCCGCCCTTTTCCTGGATCGTCAGTACTTCGACGGGACGGCCGCTCGCGCGCACCACGTCCACCAGATAGTGCTTGTTCATGCTTTCGCAACCGAGCGATATGAACAGCACCGCGCCCACATTCGGATGCGTGGTGAGCCGTTCCAGCATCTTTTCCGCGTAGCCGTTCGGATAGCAGCCGGGAAACCCGATCAGATGCACCGGCGGTTCACGCTCGGCCGATGGCTCGTCGAATGCGTCGACCGGCTCGCGAAACCGCGTGACGATCTCGCGTGCGACGTGATGCGCGCACTCGACCAGATACGCGACCGCGACCACGTTGCGGATGCCTTTGCGGCCGTCGCTGCGCAGGTAGCCTTGCAGCGTCGGCTGGGTGATTTGAGGTGCCACGGAAATGTCGGTCATGATCGTTCCAGCGTGGCGCCAGGCCACTTCATTGTGCGCAAATCAGTGATGGATGAACTCGTGTCCCGCGTCGTGCGTATAGGTGGGCAGGTAATCGCTTGCGAGGTTGTGCGTATGCAGATGCGCGCCGCGCGCGACCGCTTCGGTCACGTGGCCGATCACCGCGCCGTAACGCAGCACCTTGTCGTCCTTCGCCAGTTCCTGGCGTGCCACTTTATGGCCGAGCTCGATGGTCTTGGTGAGCGTCACGCATTCGCCTTCGATCAGCATTTGCGTGCCTGCTTCGAGGCGCGCCGCCGCGATCAGGCAGTTATCGGCCGGGCTCAGCAGGATCAGGCGGACATCGGTATCCAATGGACGGCTCAAAGTAGGTCTCCGTGTTGCACGCGCATTAGTTCTGGCCCTCGCCGCTGGCGAGGCGCGCGACCATCAGCGAGCCGAGGATGATGGCGCCGTAGATCGCCTGAATCCAGAACGACGGCACTTGCGCGAGCGTCAGCAGGTTCTGCACGACGCCGAGCAGCAGCACGCCGGAGAGCGCGCCGAGCATCGTGCCTTTGCCGCCGTCGAGCGAAATGCCGCCGATCACCGCCGCCGCGAACACCGTGAAAATCATTCCGTTGCCCTGATTCGCGTTGATCGCGCCGACATAGCCCGTCACGATCAGACCGCCGACCGACGCGAGCACGCTGCCGAGCACGAAGACGCCCCACGTGATGCGCTCGACGCGAATCCCCGCGGCGCGCGCCGCTTCCGGATTGCCGCCGATCGCGTACAGCGCGCGGCCCAGACGGTGATAGCGCAACACGAACGCGGCGATCGCGAACGCCGCCGCCGCGAGCCACACGGACAACGGCAAGCCGAGCACGATGGTGGTGGCAAGCGAGAAGAACGACGGCGGCATATCGAACAGCGTGCCGCCTTTGGTCGCGCCGACCAGCATGCCGCGCAACACGATCAGCATGGCCAGCGTGACGATGAATGCGTTCAGCCGCAAACGCACCACCAGAAATCCGTTGATGAGCCCGATCACCGCGCCGACCGCCACGATGGCGAGCAGGCCCATCGCCGCAGGCCATTGCAGACCGAAGCCCGCGGACGCCGCCGGCATCACCAGCATCGCGCCGACCGCGGGCGCGATCCCCACCGTCGATTCGAGCGACAAATCGAACTTGCCGGTCAGCACGATCAGCGATTCGGCGAGCACGACGAGCGCCAATGCCGCCGACGCGCCCAGCACGCTGATCAGATTCGCCCGCGTCAGAAAGCTCGGGCTGACCAATGCGCCGATCACGATCAGCAATGCGAGTGCGGGCAACAACGCCAATTCGCGCAGGCGCGCGAATTCGATCCGCGCGCGCTTGCCGCGCGGGGCCGCCATGGGCGGCTGTGCGTGAGCTTGCGTCGTGCCGAATGCGGGGCTGGGCACACTATTCTTCATGGAGACTGACTCCTTCAACGGATGCGATCAGATCGTGGTCCTGCCAACCGGCGGGAAATTCGGCCGCGATACGGCCACGGAACATGACCAGCACGCGGTCACAGGTGCGCAGATCGTCGAGCTCGCCGGACACCACCAGCACGGCCTTGCCCTCTTCGCGCACGCGGTCCACGACCGACAGCAGCGCTTCTTTCGATTTCACGTCGACGCCGGCGGTCGGGTCGATCAGCACCAGCACGTTGGGATCGGTGGCGAGCGCGCGAGCCATCACGACTTTCTGCTGATTGCCGCCCGAGAGCCCCGAGACGACATGCTCGGGGCCTTGCGCGACGATGCCGAGCGCGTCGATCATCTTCTGGCCGAAGGCGTTTTTCCTCGCCGGCGGCGCGATGCCGAATTTGCCGAGCAGGTGCGCGATCGTCATCGAGGCGTTTTCGGCAACCGATTGCGTCAGCACCAGGCCTTCGTGATGGCGATCCTTCGGCACGCAGCCGATGCCGTGCGCCAATGCTGCGGGCACGTCGCCGCGCGGCAGCGTCGCGCCGTCCACGCGAATCTCGCCGCGTTGCGCCGCCCGCAAACCGGCGATCGCTTCGGCGACGCTGGTGCGGCCGCTGCTCGTCGCGCCGGTCAGGCCGACCACTTCGCCGCGCTTGACCGTGAACGACACGTCTTCGTAATCGGCGCCGGCCAGCGCTTCGACTTCCAGCGCGACCGCCGTATCCGCGGGCAACGCCTCGCGCGCCGCCGCATCGGCGACGGCGAGGCCGCCGCGCTCGCCCGTCATCGCTTCGATCAACTGCTCGCGCGGCAACGCGGACACCGGCGCGCTGACGATATGCCGCGCGTCGCGCAGCACCGTCACGGCCTGGCAAATCTCATAGACCTCCTGCAGGTGATGAGAAATGAACAGGAACGTCACGCCCTCGCGCTGCAACTCGCTGATGCGCCGGAACAGGCGCTTGATTTCGTCGCCGTCGAGTTGCGCGGTCGGTTCGTCGAGGATGATGAAACGCGCACCGTACGACAGCGCCCGCGCGATTTCGACCAGTTGGCGTGCTTCCACCGTCAGGTCGCCGGCGCGGGCGTCTTCGCGCACGTCGATCTTCCAGTGGTCGAGCAAAGCGCGGGCGTCGCGGCGCATTGCGGGCCAATCGATCACACCGTGCCGCGACGGTTGCCGGTTGATGAACAGGTTCTCCGCGACGGTGAGATCGCGGATGATGGTCGAGTGCTGATAGACGCACGCAACGCGTTCGCGCCACGCGTCGCGGTCCGCGATCGACGGCGCAGCCGCGCCGCTGAACCGCACCTCGCCCGTGTCGGGCTTGCGCAGGCCGGTGAGGATCGACACCAGCGTCGATTTGCCCGCACCGTTGCGCCCGACGAGCGCGTGAGACTCGCCGGGCATCACGCGGATGCTCACGTCTTTCAGCGCGGCCGTGGAGCCGAAGCGTTTGGTAATCTCCAACGCTTCGACGACCGGCACGGATGGCGTGAGCTCGCTCATTTAACCGTGTTTCCCCACAACGCCTTATCGTCGACGTTCGACCTGGTCACGAGCGGCGCGGGCAGCTGGTCTTCGAGAACGCCCGGCGCCAACTGGATGATGTTGCTGCCGTGATCGGTCGGGCCCGGTTTGAAGGTTTGTCCGGCGAGCGCCGCCTTGATATAGAACAGGCCGTACTTTGCATACGAATCGGCGGGCTGCGAAACAGTGGCGTCGATATCGCCGCGGCGGATCGCATCGAACTCCTGCGGAATGCCGTCGTTGCTGACGATCACGACGTGTTTCGCGTCGCCGGCGGGAAACAGCATCTGTTTGCGGCGCAGCGTTTGCAGCGTCGGCGACAGATAGACGCCGCCCGCCTGCATGTAAATGCCCTTCACGTCCGGATTCGCTGTCAGCAGGCTGTCGAGCGCGGTGGCCGCCACGTCGCCCTTCCAGCTCGCCGGAATTTCCAGCAGCGCCAAACCCGGATAGCCCTTCAGACACGCGCGAAACGCTTCAGACCGGTCGCGCCCGTTCACCGACGCCAGATCGCCCATGATCTGCACGACCTTGCCGGACTTCACATGCTCGCCGATGTATTTGCACGCCTTCTCGCCATATGCGCGATTGTCGGCGCGCACCACCATCGCGACTTTGCCTTGCGTCGGCGCGACGTCGACCGCGACGACCGGCACGTTCCTGGCCGCCGCGCCTTCCAATGCACGGCTGATCGCTGCCGAATCCAGCGGGCCGACCACGATGCCCCTGGCGCCGAGATTCAGCAGGTTGTTCATGTCGGTAATCTGCTGGACCGGATCGCCGTTCGAATTGACCGGCGCAAGGATGTCGACGCCCATGTCCTTCGCGTACTTGGGCAGATAGTTGTTGTACGACTGCCAGAACGGCGACGTGAGGAGCGGCAGATCGAGGCCGATCTTGCCGGCCTCGGCGGCTTGCGCAGCGCTGCTGATGACCAAACCGGCGGCGCAAGCGCCCGCCGCTGCGGCAAATAAAGAACTCCGGAACCAACGGCGAGCCGTGAACGGCCTCTTGGCGAACGACATGGTTGTGTCTCCTGATATGCGTTGTTGAACTGCGTGATCCGGTCATGCTGAATGACGGGCACTGCGTCCTGCGCTTTCTTGTCGTGTCGGTTTATTGGTGTGCGCTAATTCACCAATGAACGTATTATTCATATACGGACTTTTTGAAGTCAAGGAATGTGTGCCGCGCTCACCGTCCGTGTTTTCCCTGGCTACGCGTGGCGACGCGTCCAGCCGTGTATTTGGGTTCGGGCGTTTTATTCGAACTACACTCACGCCCAGATAACGAAAACTGCACACGGAGCGACACTCACGATGGATGCGGAAGACAGAGACGACGACCGTTACCGCGCGCCCGCGCTCGACAAGGGCCTCGACATCCTCGAACTGCTCGCCGAGCAGAAAGGGGGACTGACGCGCGCCGAAATCACCAAGCTGCTGGGGCGCAACGCGAGCGAGATGTATCGGATGCTGGAGCGGCTGGTCGCGCGGCAGTATGTCGTGCGCTCGGAGGCGGGCGATCGTTATTCGCTGAGTCTCAAGCTGTATGCGCTCGCGCACCGGCATCCGCCGATGAACCGGCTGATTTCCGAAGCGTTGCCGCTGATGCAGCGCTTTGCCGACACTGCCGAGCAATCCTGTCACCTCGCGGTGTACGACCGCGGCAATTTGCTGGTGATCGCGCAAGTGGACGGACCGGGCACGTGGGGCATTTCGGTGCGGCTCGGCTCGCGCGTCGGCTTGATCGATACGGGTTCGGGGCGCGTGATGCTGGCCTTCCAGACCCCGGAGCAACGCGAACAGATGCTGGCCGAACACACCAAGGTGAAAGGCGAAGTCACCATCGATCGCGAGGCGCTGGAACAGGCCTGTGAACGGACTCGCGCGGCGGGGTTTTCGCAGAAGGACAGTCAGCAGACTGTTGGCGTGACGGACGTCACTTTCCCGATCCTCGGGCCCTCCGGCCAGGCGATTGCGGCGCTCACGTGCCCGTACCTGCGACGCATCGACGAATACGTCGCGCCGACGCTGGACGCGGCCACGAATCTGCTGAGCGAGACGGTGCAGGCGTTGTCGATGTTTCGGGAGGACCGCTGAAGCGCTTCGGAACAAAGCGGGCCGGCACATGGTTTAGAATGGCGACCCTCTCAAAAATGACGCCGCATGGGTTTCCTCATGCGCGCCCTCGATCAAGCCATGGCGAAACTTCTGACCGATTCCGAATTCCAGCGTTTTTCCGAACTCCAGCAGAAGCAGTCGAGCTTCACGATTACGCCCGAAGAAGCCGACGAACTGCGCGACATCGTCGCCCACGCGCAGAAACGGCGCGACGACCGCGCCGCGGCGATGCAAAGCATCGAATCTTTCATTCAGCAGTTCGACATCAGCCCGGACGAGCTGTTTTCGCCCGAGCAGATCGGCGAAGCCGCGCGCACCTACGGTCTGATTCCGGCGGCGAAGAAGGAACGCGTGCTGCCGCCGTCGTTCACGTTCAACGGCAAGCCGTATCAATGGACGACGCGCGCGCTGCCGGACGATATTCGCGTGCCGCTGTTCGACAAGTTCAAGGCGGGTGAGTCGGTGAAGTCGTTTATTGCGACGCCGAAGGATGCGAACCGTTGCGCGGCGACCATCGCGCGTCTGGAACGCGAGACCGGTGCCGTGTACGCCGATGCGTGGCTGGAAGAGCTGGCCGTGAGCCGCACGCAGGTCGACGAAGCCGCGGCGAAGCTGCCGGCTTGAGGCTCGTACTCGCCAGACCTTGACGAACCCGATCACCCCGGCGCGGGTTCGTCCAGCGCCATCCTGAAGCCGACCACGCCCGGATCTTCCGTCGGCGTCATCGTGAACCCGCTGGACCTGGCCAGCGCGATCATCGGACCGTTTTCGCGCAACGCCTCGCCAACCAGCCAATGAATGCCGCGCGCCCGCGCGTACCTGATGATCCGGTCCACCAGCAACTGTCCGAGCCGCCGGCCCTTCTGGTCCGAGCGCACCGCGACTGCAAATTCGGCCGTTTCGTTGTCGGGATCGGCCACCGCGCGCACCACGCCCAGCGTCCGCGTGAGCCCCTCGTCGCTCGCTACCGTCGCGATCAGCGCCATTTCGCGGTCGTAGTCGATCTGCGTCATGCGCGCGAGCTGCGAATGGTCGAAGTTGCCGACCGCGCCGAAGAACCGCAGGCGCAAATCCTCGGGCGTCATCGCCTCGACGAAATCGTGATGCGCGGCTTCGTCTTCCGGACGGATCGGCCGCACGGTGATGCGAATACCCTGCCAGTCGAGCGTCTCTTCGAAGCGACGCGGATACGGCACGATCGCGAGGCGGCTGCGCGTCGGCGCAACGCTCAGCGTTGGCTCGACCACCGCTACGTGGTCGCGGAATACCCGCAAAGTCAGCGACAGACCGACGATCTGCTTGACGTCGCAGACCGCTTGCGAGAGCGCCGTCAATGCGGCCAACGCCGGCTCTGGATCGATCAGCCGCGCGTAGCGCGAGTGCAAGACGATGTCGCGCGACAGCATCGGATTGAACGGCGGCAAGCCGTAGACGCGCAGCGGCTCGGACACGCCATCCGCCGACGGCGCAGTGAAGCAGAAAACGGGGCCAAAGTTGTCGTCGTCGTGAAGCTCGACGGCGATGTCGACGACGGGTTTCTGCGACTGCGCAGTGGCTTGTTCCGCGCAGTCCGCTGTTTGCGGTTCTGGTTGCGGTTCTGTTTGCGCTGCTGCGGATCGTTGCGTCGTTCCTTTCGCCGTTGCTGGCGTTTGCGTTGGTTCCTGCGTCTCGCCACGCAGCCCGAAGCGCTCAAGAAACGCCGCCGCCGCTTCGCCGGTTAGTTGGTGCTCACCTGCGGCTATCGCGGCGCACGCTTGCGCCTGGGCGGCGTCGATGGCTTCGGGAATCTGCGCCGGCAAACCCTCAGGCGTCTGCATCAGCAATTCGCGCCCCATCCGGTAATCGACCAGCCGGGCGAACGCGCGCGCAAGGCGCTGCGGCGTCGTATGAACCGGAATGCCTTGCGCATGCAGCGCGTCGCGCGTCGCCGCGTCCACACCGCCGAAGAAACACGCGAGCAAACCACGATGCGCGAAGCGCTGATTCGCGATCAACGCCTGCGCAACCTCGCCGACCGGCGCGCCATGCGTCGACGCGTGGACCACGAAGGCCGTGCCGGTACTTCGATGGCCGGCGAGCAGCTCCAGCGCGGTGCCGAAATGCTCCGGACGGGCATCGTCGCCGAGTTGCAGCGGGTTGCCGCCGACCGCGTGCGGCAAGGCTCGCTTTAAAGCATCGGCGGCTTCGGCGGGCCACGGCGCGAGCGTGCCGCCGGCCGCGGCGAACGCGTCGCAGGCCAGCGTCGCGAGGCCGCTGTCGCTGGTGATCAGCGTCGCCGTGGCGCCGGCTGCGACGCGGCCCACGCCGAGCGTTTCGATTTCGTCGAGCAGATCGTCGAGCGAATCCACGCGCACCATGCCCGCGCGACGGAACGCGGCGGTGTACAGCGCGTCGGCGGGATCGGCGCGGCCCGAGCGCAACGCCAGCACCGGCTTGTTGCGCGCCGCCGCGCGAGCCGCCGACATGAACTTGCGCGCCGCGCGCACCGTGTCCAGTTCGAGCAGGATGGCACGCGTGCCGGGGTCGCTCGCCAGGTAGTCGAGCACGTCGCCGGCGTCCACGTCGGCCTCGCCGCCCAGCGCCACCACGTGCGAAAAACCCAGTCCGCGCGCGTGCGCCCAGCCGAGCACGGCATTGGTCAGCGCATTCGACTGCGAGACCCACGCGACGCCGCCCGCCTTCACCGTGCATGACGGCGCGCCGAAATGCGCGCGCAGCGCCGGCGACACCACGCCCAGACTGCCAGGTCCGACGATCCGCAGCAGATGCGGCCGCGCCGCCGACAATGCATGCCGCAGCGCGAGCCGGTCGTCATCGGTACGCACTTCGCCGACGATGATCGCCGCGCGCGTGCCCAACCCGCCGAGCTTATGGATGATGCCAGGCCAGGTATCGGGCGGCGTGCAGATCAACGCGACGGTAGGCGCCTGCGGCAGATCGCCGGCATCGCCGGTCACCGCGCGGCCGCCGAGCGTGCCGTATTTTGGATTGACCGGCCAGATGGGGCCGTTGAAGCCGCCGTCCAGCACGCGCGCCCACACCATCGCGCCGGTGCTGCCCGGCCGCTCGGAAGCGCCGATCACGGCGACGGATTCGGGTCGGAACAAGGCGTCGAGATTGCGAACGGTCACGGGCGCTCCGCAGATTGAAGAAGGCGCGTCGGCGGTGAGGCACGCGTCTTCGTCAGGATAGGCGAAGTCGCGGGCTTGCGCGGCGCTTCTGAACGGGCCGCTTGACGCACACGACATTCCGCTTGATGAACGCCAACGCGCATCGGAATTTTTTTAGCGCATTCAGGCAAAATGTCGGACCGAAAGGCGACAATCCTGGAGATGCCACCGGCACGAACATAAATTCCGCGATCGAGGCACGACACCAGCCGGCCTGCAGCGGATGATCCAAAGAGACAGAAGGTGATTCTCGCGCAGCTTTCCAATATCGAGGTGGCCGGGCCTTCGGGTATTGGCTGGATATCCCGCAGCGGCATGTGGGACTCGAACATGTACAGGCGTTTGCGGAGTGGCTGCGGGGAGAGATTGTGAAGATGGGATGAAGTAGCGCCCTGCCGGGCGCACAACGAAAAAAGCCGCGTCATCGACGCGGCTGTTCTTTCACTTCGTCCTGCACGTCTCGCTCGAAACGCGACCTACATCACCCTCTTGAACGGCGCGCCCGAATGCTCGCGCAACTCATTGAAGACGATCTTCGGCCACGCCTTCTGCGCGACTTCGATTTCCGACACATGCGACGCCAGATACGTCGGCGCATCCGACGCGTCGAGCGCGATCCGCGCGGCATACGAATCGGTGAAACGGCGCAGTTCGGCCGCGTCGTCGCAAGTCACCCAGCGCGACATCCGGTAACGCGCCGGCGCCATCCGCACATCGACCTTGTATTCCGTCGACAAGCGGTGCGACACCACTTCGAACTGAAGTTGACCCACCGCGCCGAGAATCATCAAGCCGCCAACTTCCGGACGGAACACCTGGATCGCGCCTTCCTCGCCGAGCTGCTTGAGCGCTTCGCCGAGCTGCTTGGCGCGCATCGGATCGACCACTTCCACTGTCTGAAAGATTTCCGGCGCGAAGAACGGCAAGCCGACGAATTGCAATTGCTCGCCTTCGGTCAGCGTATCGCCGAGACTCAACGTACCGTGATTCGGAATACCGATGATGTCGCCCGGATACGCCTCGCTGACCGTCTCGCGACGCTGCGACAGGAACGTCACCACGTTATTGGCGCGGAACGTCTTGTTCGAGCGCGTCACCTTCACGGCCATGCCGCGCTCGAAACGACCCGAGCACACCCGGATGAACGCCACGCGGTCGCGGTGCGCCAGATCCATGTTCGCCTGCACCTTGAACACGACGCCGGTGAACTTCGGCTCGTCCGGCATCACCGGACGCTGCACCGTCATGCGCATCGACGGCGGCGGCGCCAGATCGACCAGCGCGTCGAGAATTTCCTTCACGCCGAAGTTGTTGATCGCCGAACCGAACAGCACCGGCGATTGCTGCCCCGCCAGGAATTGCTCGCGATCGAAATCGGGCGTCGCGCCGGTGATCAGATCGATCTCGTCCTTCGCGCGCACCCAGCTATGGCCGAAACGGCGTTCGCCTTCCTCGTCGCCGAGCGCCTGCAGCGTTTCGACCGCGCCGCCCGCCGTATCCTGCCCGGCGCGGAACACGCGCACCTGATCGCGCTGGATATCGTAGACGCCCTGAAATTCCTTGCCCATACCGATCGGCCACGTAAACGGCACAGCGGCGACGCCCAGATGCTGTTCGATTTCGTCGAGCAGTTCGAGCGGCTCGCGCACTTCTCGGTCAAGCTTGTTGATGAAGGTGACGATCGGCGTCTTGCGGCTGCGGCAGACTTCGAGCAGCTTCAGCGTTTGCGCTTCGACGCCGTTCGCGCCGTCGATCACCATCACTGCGGCGTCGACCGCGGTCAGCACGCGATAGGTATCTTCGGAGAAGTCTTCGTGGCCCGGCGTGTCGAGCAGATTGATCACGGCGTCGCCGTACTCGAACTGCATCACCGAGCTGGCCACCGAAATGCCGCGCTGCTTTTCGATCTCCATCCAGTCGGACGTCGCGTAGCGATTGCTCTTGCGGCCCTTGACGGTACCGGCGATCTGGATTGCGCCCGAAAACAGCAGCAGCTTTTCAGTGAGCGTGGTCTTGCCCGCGTCCGGGTGGGAAATGACCGCGAACGTGCGGCGGCGTTTGAGTTCGGAGACTGACATCGGGTCTGGCGGTCAAGGATAGGGGTTCGGGCGGTCTGCGGCGGCTTGTGGCTACCGGTCTGCCACGCCTTGCGCGGCAGCGTCGAGCTGCGGAAGTTGGGCCGGGACCCGCGTCACATGGCAACCTCGCCGCGTCGGAAACGGGTCACGAACGAGCGTTCGACAATACGGGAATCGCCAGCGCAGAACAGCGCAAGGTGCGAATGATACACGTCATGGGGACGACCCGCCGGAAAAGGCGGCGGGCCGGGTCATGGGTAGAAGGGGGCAAACTACGCGCCGCTAGCCTGGTTGCATACCGAGCACGTTAGCCGCCACATAACCGACGGTCCACACTCGCTGAACGACCCCAGCAGTGTCCCGCGATGTTTGCGCGGCGAAAATTCCACGAGGATCGCATGCCCGACCGCAAAATCGCCGCCCATGCCGAAGCCGATCAACACCCGCAGCAGACACAGCTCGAACGGCGAACTCACGTAGAACTGTGCAAACGCCGCCGCGGTGATAATCAGGAAGCTCAGCAGAAAGATCTTCTGTCGTCCCAGGCGATCCGACAGCCAGCCAAATACGAGGCTGCCGACAAAGATGCCCATCAGCGCGGAGCTGCCGATCATGCCCAGTCGATCAGCACGGTCGGCTCATAGAACGTGCCGCCGAGTGCGTGCGGTTTGCCGCCCGTCAAAACCCTTCGCCGATAAAAAGTTGTTTGTCCGTCGATACGCTCATGGTCTTTCCGTCGGGGTTGAGTGGATGACCGATTGTGCTGTTCGGCGTCCGCGACCATGAATCGATGATTTTTGATGCGGGGTATGAGGCGAACTCAACTCCGGGTCTGTCCCGAGCGGTTCGATCCGAGCGCACGGAAGAAGGCGAACGACGTAAAGGTGAGAGTTTTCGGGAACCGCGATCGTCGACCTCGAATCGCGGCGAAAGGTGATCGCGCCAGACGTTGCTCACGCACCGGGAGTGCGCAAGTCAAACCGATCGCGCATGTCATGGAAGATGCGCCGCAAGAAGTCGTAGCCGGCGCGCGAGATTCTTCGCAGGGCCCGGAAATGCCCGCCAGCAAAGGCTGACGCGGCTTACGCGGAAGGTTTAGGAGGCGCTGCCACCGGCGTGGTCGAGTGCTTGCGTCGAGTGTGAAAAACGCCGACGCCAGGCTCACCGAACAAACCAGGCCCGACGCAAGGGGCAAGGCAAAACCGTGCGTCGCGACCGAGGCTCACGCGAAAGGTGAGCGTTTTCGGGACTACTGTTGCGGTGCGAAAAAAAGTACGCGCAGATTCACTTTGGCAAACAACCGTGTTGCGAGCGAACGCGCCATGCCGCCATGCGATGGGGGACCTCAGGACGCTTCGATCAGGAAGCGCTCGCGATTCTTGCCCGCCAGCCAGCTGGGCGAGCGGCCACGACCGCTCCATGTCTCGCCGGTTTTGGGATTGCGATACTTGGCCACCGCGGCCGGTTTGCGCCCCGCCGCGCGCTTGCTCGAAAAGCCCAGTTCTTCCGCGGTCAGGTCGTATTCGGCGACTTTTTGCTTGATGTCGGCGATCGCCTGTGCGACTTCCTTTTCACGTGCCAGCGCGACTTCTTTGTGGAGTTTTTCGAGCTGGGCAGTCAACTGCTTGTACGAGGCCATGACGGTGCTCCAATCGGTTTGACTAACTGCAGTGTGACCCTATCAGACGAAAAAAGCACCGGATAGGGACCCGCTGCCCCCACCCATCAAGGCCGCGAACTGGGTGGAACCGGCACACTCAGTCGTCAATTGCATCGTAAGCGCGGCGTTCGAAATCGACCGACATCGGGAACGGTTCAACTGCGCGGCGCTGGATCAGCATCAGGCCGATCAGGTTCTCCACCGGATCGGCGAACCAACTGGTGCCAAACGCGCCCGGCCAGCCGAACGAACCCATCGAGCGATAGCCGAGCGGCAACTGCTGCGCCGGATCGTCGACGACGGACAATCCGAGCCCAAAGCCCTGGCCGGCCCATAGAACCTGCCCGAAGGCCGGCACGCGGCGCTGGTCGCGGCTGAGAAAATTCGAGCGCATCAAATCGACCGAGCGATGCGACAGCAAACGCGTCGCGCCGACGCGTCCGCGCCCGAGCAGCAGTTGGGCGAACTGCAAATAGTCTTGCGCCGTCGATACGAGCCCGCCGCCGCCGCTCTGAAACCGTGCGGGATTCGCCCAACGGCTCGCCGCCGGATGATCCTCGACCACGCGCCGCCGCGTGCCCTGCTCGACGCCGTACGCCGTGGCGAGCCTCGCGAGCTGCGCGTCAGGCACCCAGAAGGCCGTATCGCGCATGCCGAGCGGTTCGAAGATCCGCGTCCGGAAGAACTCGCCGAGCGGCATCCCGCTCACGCGCTCGATCAATACGCCGAGCACGTCGGTGGCGATGCCGTAATGCCAGCGCGAGCCAGGCTGGAACATCAGCGGCAAGCCGGCGGCGCGAGCCAGCCAGGCGTTGGCGTCCGCACGTGCTTCAAGACCGTTGAAAGCCGCCGCGTACGCGTCGGCAAGCGGCCCGGTAGCGGTGAAGTGATAAGCGAAACCGGCGCGATGCGTGAGCAGATCGAGCACGGTCAGCGGCGCTCGGACGGCATCCGTTTCGTCGAGCGGGCCGGCGGGGTCGCGCAGCACGCGCGGCGCGGCTAGCTCAGGCAACCATAGTGAGATAGGCGTGTCGAGCGCGAGTCGGTCCTCTTCGACCAACATCAGGATCGCTGCACTGGTGACCGGCTTGGTCATCGACGCGATGCGAAACAATGTGTCGCGCTCCATCGGCAACTGTCCGGCTTCGTCGCGCCAGCCGAGCGGCTCGAGGTAGCCGATTTCACCGCGGCGCCAGACCAGGGAAACGACACCCGCCACTTCGCCCCGTTCCACATAGCCTTGCATGGCCTTCGTAAGCGCCGTCAGGCGGGCCGCTGAAAGTCCAGCTGGTTGCATGATCGTCCCGAATCGATGGATGCGCGTTCGCCCAGCTCGCCGGGTTTGCCCCGGCGCGCCACGTCCCGTCAACTTGCGACGAACGTTACCAGATTGGAGGACACCGGCGTCATCCGCCCGCCGCGCGCGGTCAGGCCTTCTGCCTTGCCTCCAGCGCCAGAAGCGCGGCATTGAGCCTTTTGACGCGGCTAGCCTGCGCCGGCACCAGCGCCGCGCCGGACACAGAGTCGATCCGGTTGCGCCAATAGGACAACGGAATACGGTCCTCTGCGGAAATGTGCGAGATTATGTGTTCAAGATGTTCAATATCTTTTTCGAGTTGGTGGTGATCCATTTCTATCCCCGGAATTTCTATATCAAATCAATCGCTTAGCATAAAGCGCGCCGCAATCGAGCCGCTTCATTGTTAAAGATGGAACATCTTCAACAACCATCCATTCCAACCACCACAAAATCGGTAGAACACGCGTGCCGCGTTAATCTGCCAGTCGCCGAGACGAGGATACTGCGACTAATATTCACGTTCCGTTGGGTGCCGCACCGACTCGGCGTGTCTGCAAAACCGAATGCCCTTGAGCGCCTTCTATTCGGGCTGGGCGGCGAAAGAAATAATGCGGCGGCGAGGTCCATTAAAAATCCGTTGCGCATCATGGACCATCCGCGAATGCACATTACATACAGATCTTTATGACGGTATTGTGCTTACCAGTAAGCACTGGCTAGCTGAATAGCCCAGACCAGGCAGAAATCCGCGCACAAATGGCTGCAATGGCTGGAATGACTTGAATGGCGGCGTCCGCCGTCGTGGCCATTCGGCGGACTCAATAGAGGAAGGTGTAAAACAGGCCGCGCCGGCCGAAGGCTAGCGCGTCGTCATTTCGCCCGGCAGGCGTAGATCAGGCTGAGCGTGCCGTTGCTGGTGGACTGGCGCACCACGTCGAAAGCGCCGCCGCAACTGGCGCGCGCCTGTTGCACGCAGGAGTCGGAGCCATTTGGGCATTGCACCAGCGTGGTGATGCGGCCGTCCGACAGGAACAGCGGCGCGCTGCTGCTGCAACCGCTCAGCACGGCGATTCCGGCTGCGCCCAGCGCCACACAAGCCCGGCGTGCAAAAGAGGAAAGACTGCGTTTCATTGAAACCCCGATCGCTTCTTGTTTTTCGATCACGCGATTGTGCCACGCTCGAATTACGCTGCGTCAGTCGATGTCTTCACCTCGATGCCGTAGGCCGCGATCTTTTTGTAGAGCGTCGCGCGGCCCATGCCGATCTGCGCTGCCGTCTCGATCACGCGTCCGCCGTTGGCCTGCAACGCGTCGCTCAGGAAGCGTTTCTCGAACGCCGCCATCGCGTCGCTCCACAACGGCCGCTCGGGCGCGGCGGCGGTTTCAGCCGAGGCGCGTGCGTGCGCCGTCGGATCGGGCTCGTGCGGATGATGCAAACCCCCATGAGTCGGACCGATGAACGGCGCCAACGCCCGCGCATCGATGCGCTCGCTATCGGACAGCATCACGGCACGCTCCAGCGTATTGCGCAACTCCCGCACATTGCCGGGCCACCCGTACGAACATAGCAGCCGCAACGCGTCGTCCTGCAATTCGAAGTGACTGCCTCCGCGCGCTTGCGTCGACAGATCCTCGAGCATCGCGTAGGCCAACGCCTCGATATCGGACAGACGCTCGCGAAGCGCCGGCGCCTGGATCGTCAGCACGTTCAGGCGATAGAACAGGTCCGCGCGAAAGCGGCCGGCCGCAACCAGCGCAGGCAAATCGGCCGAGGTCGCCGCAATGATCCGCACGTCCGCGCGCACGATCCGGTTCGAGCCGAGCGGCTCGAACTCCTTGTCCTGCAGCACGCGCAGCAGCTTGCCTTGCAAGGGCAGCGGCATGTCGCCGATTTCGTCGAGAAACAGCGTGCCGCCGTTCGCAAGCTCGAACTTGCCGACGCGGCCCTTGCGGTCTGCGCCGGTGTACGCGCCGGCCGCCGCGCCGAAGAATTCGACTTCGAGCAACGGGTCCGGAATGGCCGCGACGTTGACAGTGACGAGCGGCTGATTCGCCCGCGCCGACCCGGCGTGGATCGCGTGCGCCAGCAGTTCCTTGCCGGTGCCGGTTTCGCCGAGCAGCAGCACCGGCGAATCGACCTGCGCCGCCCGGCGCGCCTGGCGCTTCACTTCGAGACTGGCCGCACAGGTGCCGACGAAACTGCCGAACGTGTATTTCGCCCGCCGCGCCTGCGCCAGCGACTGGCGCGTCGCGATCAGTTCCTCCTGTACCCGCGAGTAGTGGGAAAAGAGTGGGGTCAGCGCTTTCAGTTCATCGAACAATGCGAAGCCGACTGCGCCGACCGTTTCGCCCGCATCGTCTTTCAGCGGCAGTCGCGTGACGACGAGCGGTTCGCGGTCCGTTTCGAGAATGTCGAGCAAAATCGGTTTGCCGGTTTTCACCACCTCGCGCATCAGGCTGTTGGGAATCACCGCTTCGCAGTCGCGGCCGATGGCCTGCTGCGGATCCGAAAAGCCGAAACGCGCCGCATAGCGCTTGTTGATCCACACGACGCGCGCGTCGGCATCGACGATAAAAGTGCCTTCGCTGAAATTTTCGAAAGTACGGAAAAGCGAATCCATCGCTCGGCGCAGCACGTCGCCGTAAGTGGCGGGAAGGCCCGCCCAGTCGTTCATCATGGTGTCGCTGTCTCCCGCTATCGTCTTTTTTATGTTTGTCTCGTTTGGTAGACAAGTTTATCTCAACGGAGAGATCGCCAGCAATCCCGTCACATAAGGGATTTACCTGGCGCAGCCTATGTTCAGCTGATTTCACGTCCCGATTTCGAGACGTTTGGGTACAATCAGCCGCACCACGTTTCGAGCGGCGGACTGCCAGATCCATCGGCGGGCCGCCGCGGCGCGTGTGGCACGGAACCTGCATCTGCGGCGCCGGGCCGCCGCGCCGTCGGGACGGCGTACACGTAGAACAACCAAGCATGGAGACGCAATGTCCTTTGTCATCGTCCTCGCCGCACTGGCGTTTCTGATGTTTGCCGCGTATCGCGGCTACAGTGTCATTCTGTTCGCACCGATCGCCGCTCTCGGCGCGGTGCTGCTGACCGAACCGGCCGCCGTCGCGCCGGTGTTCTCCGGCATCTTCATGGAGAAGATGGTCGGCTTTGTGAAGCTCTACTTCCCGGTATTTCTGTTGGGCGCCGTGTTCGGCAAGGTGATCGAACTGTCCGGTTTCTCGGAATCGATCGTGGCCGCCGCGATTCGCTATATCGGCCGTTCGCGCGCCAATGCGGTGATCGTCGCGGTGTGCGCGCTGCTTACCTACGGTGGGGTGTCGCTGTTCGTGGTGGTGTTCGCGGTGTATCCGTTCGCCGCCGAACTGTATCGCCAGAGCAATATTCCGAAGCGCCTGATGCCGGGCGCGATCGCGCTAGGCGCGTTCTCGTTCACGATGGATTCGCTGCCGGGCACGCCGCAGATCCAGAACATCATCCCGACCACGTTCTTCAAGACGACCTCATGGGCCGCGCCGGCGCTCGGCGTGATCGGCTCGCTGTTCATCATCGCGGTTGGGCTGACGTATCTGGAATGGCGCCGCCGCACGGCAATGGCGACCGGCGAGGGCTACGGCACGGAACTCGTCAACGAACCGGAGCGCGTCGAATCCGAGCAACTGCCCCATCCGCTGCTGGCGGTCGCGCCGCTGGTTCTGGTCGGCGTGGCGAACTTCCTGCTGACACGCTGGATTCCCAATTGGTACGGCGCGTCGTACACCGTCGCACCGGACATCCTGCCGGGCGTCCATGCGCCGGTCACGGCGACGATCAAAAGCGTGGTGGCGATCTGGGCCGTCGAAGGGTCGCTGCTGCTCGGCATCATCCTCGTCGTGCTGACGGCATTCGGCCGCGTGAGCGATCGCTTCGCGATCGGCACCAAGGCCGCGGTGGCGGGCGCGCTGCTGGCTTCGTTGAACACTGCGTCGGAATATGGTTTCGGCGGTGTGATCGCGGCACTGCCGGGCTTTCTGGTGGTCAGCGACGCGTTGAAGAGCATCCCGAATCCGCTCGTCAACGCTGCCGTCTCGGTGAGCTCGCTGGCGGGCATCACGGGTTCGGCATCGGGCGGCATGAGCATCGCGCTCGCGGCGATGTCCGACGTGTTCATCAAGGGCGCGGAAGCCGCGCATATCCCGATGGAAGTGCTGCATCGGGTCGTCTCGATGGCGAGCGGCGGCATGGATACGCTGCCGCACAACGGCGCGGTGATTACGCTGCTGGCGGTGACGGGGTTGACGCACCGTCAGTCGTATCGCGACATTTTCGCGGTGACGGTCATCAAGACACTCGCGGTGTTCTTTGTGATCACGGTTTATTACGCGACGGGGCTGGTTTAACTTCGCGCAGCACGTCATGGTTTGAGAGTGCGACCATAGATTTCAAAAAATCGGTTTTTATGGTCGCCAATTCGCAGTAGCTCTACTCAGAGTCGGAAATCGCCTTGATTGCGCCGCGGCACAATAAAATTCAAGGCGAGGAATCTCTGCGACGGGGCGTCGCAAGGTAGACCATTCGAGGTAAGCGCATCATTAGTGCCCACGCCATCAAAAACGAACAACGAATCGATGTCTTTCGCGGTTAGTCCCCAAACGGGTTGCCGGTGTCTTTCACTTCGGTATTGAGGTTGTATTCCGCACGCACGGCCTTGAGCACGCCCTCGATGTCGCGCTCGAAGCCGACCGCGTTGCCGAAGTGAGTCATGTTCCAGTTGCAACCTGTCTTGTCAGGCTCTTGCAACTGCGGCCGCGGCACACGAATCTTCACGCCATCCTCGACGATTTCCTGCAGTCGATGGATTCGCCGGTTGACCTCCTGCTGTAGCTGCGAAGCATTGAGCGTCTTGCGTATCATCCAGGTCTCCTTACCGCGATTAAATTGCGGTCGTTTGTTAGCGAACTCCAAATTTGTGCCCTTCGTACTCAAGCGACACTCGGCGGCTATTCCGCATCAGGCGTGCCAGTTCAATCGCGAGAAAGGTCTGACTTGACTTCTTCTACTTTGACCGCACGAAGCGAGGGACCACAATGTATCCCCCTGGCTCATCGCCATACACATCGACTCTTCCCTCAAGAAGATAATTTGCCGTCAACGCGCACAGCGCCGCATCAACGTCGTCGATAGACCTTAGTGACGTTATTTCAATTTTCTCACGTTGGAGGATTTCCCGGCGCTGAGTTCCCTTGTTCTTCGCAGATGCGAATTCCTTCCCAAAGAAAGCACAGGTTATTGCGTGGGGAAACGTCTCAAAGCACAGCCGGCCCCCAATTTCTCCACCATTTTTGAAAACAGGAAAGTGTGGGCTGAATGCGTCATATACCCGCTCGCCGTTGAACATCCATCCGTAGAATCCACTTTTACTCGCCATGGCCAGTTCACGAGTCGGGGTGGCAAACGAAAAGATTCGTTGCCGTGCAAGCGCTTTCTCAGCTTGCCTTCCGGCCTCGCCAATCCGCCACCGACAGGGGGCATCAATACCTACCGCGGCCACCTCAAATTGGAGGCACTGTTCGAGCATGTACTCCGGCGCCTCCTGGCTGAGTTTGCACACAATCTGGGTGCCGCGCAGGATAACCAGATGATTTCCTTTCTGGTCACCTCCAATATCGATTCCAGCTACCGCTCGTCCGGAGCTCATAGTGCAATTGCCCTTTTACCGCAGGGGAGGAACGCAGAATAGACCGGTGCGCTGTCGTCGTTGAACAGCATGATCACCGTCAGGCGATTTTCTCCGCGCCGTACCCATCGTGGGGTCCTTCCGATTTGGTGAAATCCAAGCGTGAAGGCACTCGCGCCCTTTCGAGATTGCGCAAGCGTTGCGTCAATGCTGACCGGCGTTAAGCAGCATCCAAATCTGCCGCGTCGGCGGCCCAGCGAGAATTCGCCCAAACACCCCGCGTCACCGAACGCAGCTGTAGTGCTCTTCTGCTCGCGCGTCTTTCACCGCGCCGGCAGCGTTAAGCGTGAGGTCCTGGTGCGGAAGCTCTGCCGCCGAATTACCGTACAGGTCTGCGCATCGCGCGCAAGGTTGAATCCAAAGGTCCATTCGTCGGTTGCCGATAATTGGCAGACAATTTCGGTTGCGCGAGGAGCGATGCCGCTCGATCTACCCACCTTAACCACGCCGACACTTGTCCGGACGCGCTATTTCCTCGGGTCGAAGTCGTCGACGGTCAGCACGATACGCTCGCCTGGTCGAGCGCGGGCCTTACGTTCCGCCAAAGCCACGATGCGCCTGCGACCTTCGGAGAAGGCCTTGAGAACGCGCGCATCGGTTGCTCCGGGTTGCACCCAGAAATGCTGCTCGAGTGTCTCGCGCGTGACGATGCACGCGACGTCGCGACCACAGAGTGATAACGCAAAAACGACACCGTCTGTTGAAACACTGGGTTCAAGTTCAAGGGCTTCCACGATAGGTGCTCGAAAGAATGTTTCCACATGTCGCCTTATAGTACGGGCGAGATGGCAGAAATTTCAACAAAACCTGAACGGCGCTCGTCGCGCTTGCCCAATATCGAGCGTTGCGGTAGCGAGGTGGGATGCAGACATCGCCCTGCCGGAAAACACAAACCGGCAAGTCGAGAACGGAGAAATCGCGGCGCCGTGTTTGACGGATAACGTCGGATACTCTGCAGGTAAGGCCGCTAGTGTTGCGTGCTGTCTCGCGAGGACTGAAACAAAGCGGTGATGTTCATCTCTTCGTCCAGTTCCGGCCAGTACAACTGCTGGCGGTCCAAAGAGATTGCAAAATGCCCGCGCTCCGCTGTTGTAGCTGCCCGCAGGACAGGGAACCGGTCCAGTGGAAACTGGACAGCCCGACCATCAGCCAGGTCGAGAAACAGGTGCCTGCTGTCGAAATGCACACTTACCACCCCGCAGTCCATGGCCGTCTCCTGAATGAGAGCAACTTAAAGATAGGCCCCCGCAGGGCGCCATACAAGAAAGAATGCTGGGAAGCAGGACTGCGTCCGGGTCGAGAGTGAGGTGATGCGTCTCTTGATTTTCAACGCGATGTCTCCGGTCAGCGGTTTGCCAGGTCTGAGCGTCGAAGTTACGGCAAGGAACTTGCCTTTCGGATAGCCGCGGGCGACGTGCGATAGCAATTGCCGACCGTTTGCCGCCTGACGCGTTCGGGCGAGCTTGTAACGGTCGGCTACCCCGGAATCTCTCACCCCCTGTCTTTATTGCCCGCCATACTGCTGGTTTATCTTGTCGAGTTCACCCGACTGGCGCGCGCGCAGATATTCCTGACTGACCTGGGCCCGGGTTTTGCCCATTGACATGCCTGACTCGCTGGTCGTGGCAGGGGCACCTCCAACAGACTCTGTCGAGGACACAGCGGGACTGGTGGCCGGCGTTGCAGGCGACATATCCTGAGCCTGAACGTACCCGAATGCGAGGGCGGCGACACTAACTGCTGCGAATCTGAGTGGTTTCATATCTATGTACTCCATGTAATGTGGTTCGTTCTCTCGAACCAGGCAAGAGCGGCCGTTCCAGATAATGTCGACGCGACCTCGCGGACGACCCATACGTGCGGGTCCAATTAGTTACCTTGGTAAATATCGCAGGATAGTCCAACCGTATACGGCGTCCCGTTTAGGCGAGCGAATCCAAAGCCAGTTTCTGGCACGCGCTGTGCAAGATACCGAACTTATAAAATGGCTATGTGGGCAATAACGCGAGGCTGGTACCGGGCGGAGCAGAACGGTGCGCAATAAGTGCGCTGGTGACTGGACGTCGTGAATCCGCTAGCCAATGAAGACCATGCTGCAGTTCTGTTATAGGCCGCTGAGGCAGTGATTAACAGGACAATCGCGAAGCGGCAAATCCAGAGCGGCGCACGGCCTCATAAAAGAACACCACAATTTTCATTGCGCGAAAGCCGCGCATTGCCCGCGCCCATGACAGCTGTTGAGCCATCTCATGAAGCGTCTTCTCCGCGATCACAAGATAGTGAGGTTACCCCGCCGATGTATTGAATTCGGCGGATGGGACCACACGAACAAAACCCTGACACCAATCAAGCTTGCCGAACCGCTAACAAGACCTCATACCCGTACTTTGTCATGGATGATGGACAGCCTGGCGGCAGCGGCTGAAGCCGGCACACTAGACGTAGACCGATACCTCCAGCAACTGTTTGCAGGCAACGATGATGTACGCGCCTTCCGAATCATCTTGCGAGATGCGGGTCAGGACAGGTGGTTGCAGGACCGCCATTTCAATGCCCTCAAAAAACTTGGCTGCTCAGAAATGGAGCGGTCACTTACGCTGGAACCACTACTTTCTTCGACCCTGCGGAGTGAGTATGTCGAGTTCGCAGTAGCCCGATTCGCCGGCCGAACCAAGAATGCAGGCGAGCCCTCGTGGCCGCCTCAAACACTCCGATAACAGAAATCAGCCAACACCAACGCGGTTTGCGACGACCGCCTACAATCATCGAGGTGTAGAGCGTGAATGGGGACACACGGCACAGCATAGGCCGCCGCGCCGGTCCCCGCTGAATCCGGAGGAAGCATGAGTCGAACTGAGACTGCCCTGATTGTGGGTGCGGGAAAGGGATTGAGTGCCTCCCTTGCGCGGCTGTTTGCAGCAGAGGGTATGCAGGTTGCGCTCGCTGCCCGCGACACCAGCAAGCTCGCGGACCTCGTCGACGAGACGGGCGCTCTGGCGTTAAGTTGCAACGCCAGTCAAGCGGACGAGGTCGACGCACTCTTTGAAAAGGTAGAGCAAGCGTTCGGCGCTCCCGACCTCGTTGTCTACAACGCGAGTGGCCGCTATCGCGCTGCGGTCGAAGACATCGACGCAGAGAAACTTGAGGATGCGCTTAAAGTGACCGCCGTCGGTGGCTTTCTCGTAGCCCAGGCCGCAGCCGTTCGAATGCTGGCGCGCGGCAACGGCACCATCCTCCTGACCGGCGCTACAGCGAGTGTGAAGGGGCTACCTGGTTCGACGCCATTTGCGATGGGCAAATTCGCGTTGCGAGGGATGGCCCAATGTATGGCGCGAGAACTCGCCCCAAGGAATATTCACGTTGCCCACTTTGTCATCGACGGTGGTATCGCCAGTAGTTGGGCGCAACCGGACGATGGGAGCACTGACGATAAATGGTTGGACCCTGACGCGATAGCACAGGAGTATCTCCATATTCATCGTCAGCAGCGCAGCGCCTGGACATGGGAGGTCGAACTTCGCCCTTGGGTTGAAAAATTTTGATGAGCATGTCGACCGAACAATAAGGTGATGAGACTTATGGGTTGGTGCCATCGTCGCCGTCAAGAGGTACTCCACTCAACCGGGCAGACGGTTGACGTTAATTTGCTGCTCGCATCGAAGGCGTGAAGGTGATACCGACCAGGAATCCTTCCGGTGAGATGAAACGACTGACCGTCTGGCCCCAAGGTTCTTTCCTGCTCTTGACGAGCATCCGATATCCTTGCAATTCAAGTTCCGCCGTTGCCTGCTCGACACTATCAACATCGAACTCAAGCCAGGCTTGTGGAACAGGAATGTCGTCGGGCCAGGAGTCTTTGCCAAAACACGACTGGGCCGCCTGCGAGAGTGGCCACAGGGCAAAACTTCTGGCGCCGTCCAGCGCCTCCGTATGAAGGTAACCGCCGCTTTCCTCTTTGAAGGGAATGCCGAGGTTCTCCCTGTAAAGCTTGTGGCTTGCCTCAGCATCACGGACGATTGGACCAAAGCCCGCGATGAACAGAATTCTGATGTTGCCGATTCGTTCCATGACCTTTCCCCTTCCAACAATGCACACCGTTCCGGACAAACGTTAACTCATCTTTCCTCTGTCCGCACGCGGGTCACGTAACGATTGAACTCAACACGACCTCGCTCATCACCGCCGCTGACGAGGGGCTATCGGTGACGAACCAATTGTTTGTTGGAATCGAGAACTGAAAAAACGGCGATTGCACTCTAAACGCAGTCAGTGCATTCACTGGTACGTTCTCGTCGTCAACGGAGGCCTCCAGCGTTGGAGTTCAACGAACATTCAATGCAGCGTCTGGACGCAGTGCAGCGGTGACCGGCTCTGCCACATTTGCGCTGCAGCGAACGGTTATCGATGTTTCGCACGCCTGGCGACACAGGCGAATTGCAGGTGTTGGCTTTGCGACGGCAACCATGATTCATGGTGTTAGCCGGGACCCAACACTGCGCCATTCCTGCCACGCTCCGCCTACCGGGTCCCGCCGGTGCAACGCAATGAAGCCCTTGTGCCACAAGCGAGACGAGCGAGCGGTGATTGAATGGGCATACTCATTGCTCAATAGCCTCAGCCCGCTTCTTGCGCAGCGCTCTGACTGCATATTTCAATGGAGGCAAACGTGCTGGCGACGAAACCATGTACTGCAACCTGCGTTATTGACGGCATCGCCGTCACGCTCACATTCTTCCCTGACACGGGTGTCTTGCGAATTACCGACACCACTGGTGTACGCCTAAGGGAGACAAGGTGGGCCGCCTCATGGCATAGCCTTGTCGTGACATTCCGCGAACTCAGCGAAACACCAGTAGATGACCCTGAGTCCCTCTTCCGTTGTCAGGACCGCGGCTCCGGGCGCATCGAAGAATCGATGGCCGCGTTTTGCTGAATGTGGGACAGTACGCAGCACCGAGCCGCGCCTCTCCCTCGCCATCCTTGTACTTCGATGTAGGCGACGCATTCTTCGGGTGTCGAGATGGCGAACCGGATGGCGTTGCCCATGTGGCGAGCAGAGTGACGGAAAGCGCCAGAGCGCCGGTGCGCAAGGCCCATGCAATTAAAGTTGCGACCAAATCGGCATTCTCCAGCGACCTGCAAAGTCCTACGAGCTTGTCGACAGCAGACCGCACACATCGCTCACCAGCGGTAACTCTTTACCCTGCGATTCTCACGGAAAGCGGACTAGGCGACTTGGGTGTGTCCCGTGCAGAGCCAGTGAACGTCGGGATTGAAGACGGCGGCGACCTTCGGGTGCCTAACGGGTCCCTCCGGCGACACAGGACGGCCACAGGGAAAGCGGTGAGCCAGGTCCGTGCGCATGAGCCGTATCGGCTGAAGATAGGAATTCCAACATGAAACTTGACGACGCCACTTTCCGGCAACTGCGCCGTCTCGCTCCGGTCGTCGACGACTTGCTCAGCACAGGAGAGGTAGAACATGCGGACCAGGCCGTAAATCTTGCGGCACTGGCGCAACTCTGCTCGCACCTGTTTGACGCGTATCAGCGTCACTACCCAGATGAGACGGCGCAGGCGCGCCTCGACGCTATCGGGTCGCAGTAGCGCAAGCCGTCCTGGTCGTAAGGTCCGTTCGTTAATCGACACCGGAATCAGCAGACGCGCTACTTTTGCCCCTGAGCACCAGGCAGCCTGCGCGGCACGATAAACGAAAGTCAAGTACCTCTTTTTTGCCAGCCAGCCCGACCACCCTTCAACCTGAGCTGGGGCAGTGCAAGGATTCAGACTGGCGCAAGGATTCACGACGCGCTCACCAATCACTCGTGCGCGCTGCGAATAGACATGCTGCCAACCACAGACCGGGACGAATCATTGCTGCAGCTTATGCGAAAGCAGGCGGAGTCTCCGGCCGGTCCCAATTTGAATCCAGCCGCCGGTACCGGTATCACATCGGCCGCAATGGTGAACGTCACGGTATCGACCCCGAAGAAGGCGCCTCTACCGTCGTGAATCTGGACCGTGGCAATCGGGTTGCCCGAGGAGGTGACGGACACCAACGTATTAACGGCATTGGCGGGCGCAATCGCCTGCCCAACCAGGGCACCCGAAGCGTCATAGGCGTAGATGCCGACATTGACTCCGACGCCCTCCGAGAGGTAGGCCGACACAGATTGAACGTTGCCAGTGATGGCGGGGTTCAAGGTGAACGTCATCAGGCCAAGTGGCGAGTAGACGATGTTCGGCGGGGTGTTGGCAGGCCAAGGGTTAGCTGCGGCAGCTAAAGCTGCGGCAGCAAAAGCGGTCGCGCCGGAAACCAGCACCCCAAGATTCTCGTACTGGTTTGTAACAGCGGTTCCCGTTTGAAACTCATCGAAAGTCAGCGTGATTGTCGTAGCCAGCGCGCTCGACGCTGCACCCAGCCCCATCAAAAGCGACAGCGCACCCAGTAGGGAAAAAAGAGCTCTGCGCACGGCAGTACTCCTGCGTGGAAAATGGTTTCGGCGGGGTAACAACCGGCTTAGCACGGCGTGCCGTGTCACCCGCCTCTCCCGATGGACCAAAGGACAAGCAAACGCACAGGCGTGCTGCCTCTGCGCTTCGGGAGCCGTAGAGACAAGCGCAAGCGTACGCCGGAGATGGCGCGCTGCAGGGCGCTACTGACGGGGTATCGAGAGTGTGTGCTGGAAGCAAGTGTCCATAATCGCCGCTTAGTCTTAGTTCACTACACCGCCCCCGGACACAGCAAGGCCCACGACGAAGTGAGCAGTAATCCTATTTATCCGTCAATAAACGATAGCCAGGCATTTGAAGGATTTCAATCTGCTACTGGGAAACCACTATGCTTAAATTGGCAACGAAAATGTGGCTGAAATTTCATACGATTTAAGGAAGCCGTGGCGTCCCGTTTACTTCGTTTGAGCCATGGTAGGTCGGAGTGTGCGTTGCGTTTCATTAGAATATTAAGGCTCATAACGCGCCCGTGCTTATCTCTCGGTGGACCGCAATGCCGAACGTTATTCGCCGATATCTGCTCGCGTCGAGCTTGTTACTGGTCTTCAGTGTACCGCTTTCGCTGGCGAGCAGCCGTTTAACCAGGCCCGGTTCGACAGACTGAACGCCGACAGGAAGCCAAGCATAGCCTCCCCAACGGGCTCCGATACCGCAGAACATTCGGGCTTCCGTTGCGCCATCGCAATATCGCTTCGTTTTCGCCAGCATGTCCCATCCAATAGCCTGTGTCTTCCGTATATGCGTTCAGGGAAGTGCAATCGCGTGCTGCGTTTTCATGAAACCCGCGAGGAAACGCACGACGATTTTTGCGACTACTGCGTTGCCGTTGGCAGTATCCAATGCCTTCGTCGCCGTTGAGACCGTGACGGTAGGTGGTCGCGATGTAAGCGAATGCGACTTCAGCAAGACCAGGAGCACACACCCAGTGCCGACGCTGTCATTTTCCACACTCAACCACGACAAAACCACATGAGTGGGTGCGGATACCACGCAGGTCCGGCATCCGCCGGCCCAGCCAGCTGGATGCGCTCTGCCGCAGCGCGACCAGGCTGTCATCAGCGGCTTATATAAGCTCGCAGCGACCCCAATTCCTGCCGAGCTCGCAAGGAGAAATGTCATGCGCAAGCCGACGCTAAAACTCATGCTTGGTTGTACCGCTGCTATTTCAGTCGTTGTGTGTAGTACGACGTTCGCACAAGGTGGAGGAAATGGACAGGGCGGAATCGGTGCGGGCAATGCCCACGGGGCCGCAACGGCAGGGATGACCTACCACGGGGACCCCGTTACGAGTCCGCTGGATACGATGCAGGGAAAAGCAACGAAAAAAATGGCCCCGCACGAAACCAATGTGCACTCGATGCCACCCGATGACGCCATGAGTCCGGCGAAAACCGGGCAGTGAGGGCGCTCGCGCTTCGCGTCAGGGGTTACTCGACCTGATGAAGCGCGAGTAGCGAATCACACTTATGTCACGCACCTTATGTTCGATTTCCGGCTCTGGACCGTCGCTGTCAGGCCCTGTTCCCCCGCAGAACGGGGTCTTTTCTCATCGGCGGAGCAAGATCGCGCCGTTTGCCGGTGTCGGGTTGTACGTTTCGAAGTCTGCCGGTTTTCGCATGACGGGGCGCTTTTCAACAGCCTGCCAGGCGCACAAGAATGTGCGTGGCAACGACTCGTCATTCAGGTCGTCAGCCGACGATAAGCACTCAGATGGCGCACCAGGCCTTGCTTGTCGCCACGCGTCTCAAGAAGTATCGCCAAGTTGTGATGTGCGTCAGCGTAGGCGGGATTAAGTTCGAGACACCGTTCGTAGCTGCGCTCAGCTTCGTCGAATCGACCCAGCCCCTCGAGCGCGACCGCTCGGTTGAAATGCAGCACTGCGTCTTCCGGAAAATGGGATAGCGCGTCGTCAAACACACGCAGCGCGTCCTCGCAACGCTTCTCGTCCTCACACAGTAAAGCGCCCAAGTCAACATAGGCGGCGTAGAACGGTTCGGGCGAGAACTCTATTGCTTGCCGGTATGCCCGCTCCGCGCCTTTTACATCTGACTTCCTAAACTGCTCGCCAAGGTCGTACCATTCCTCGGCTTGGATAGCAGCATCCTTCCGCCATGGTGATGTGTCGAGGACAACGACATTTCCCTTTATTTCCGCAACCTCAAAGTCAAGCAGGAGCTGCCCCGTGGCAGCGTCCCACTGCGACGGCCCGGTTTTCACGACGACCTCGTTTCCGACCGCTGAGACGCGAATACCTGAGAGTGGCAATTCGTCCGGCAGCTCATCCCGCAGTCGCGAGAGGGCTTGGACAATCTTGCGCGGAGGTATTTTCGCGGAGCGTAGCTGCAATGCGGTTCGCAGCAGAACGACATGCTGGAAGGTGAATCGGAGTTCGTTGCGCGGCCCGCGCGACGGCGTCACGAACCCCGCGGCAATCAGACCGGAGACAACGCGCCGGGACACGCCCAGCATTGCCTGCAGCTTGGTTAGCGTAATTTCTTGCGCGGTGCCTGGTGGCGTCACTTGCGAGCTCGGACCTTTGCCGTGGTCTCGGTGGACGCCTTGGGCGCACGAGCCGCAGGCTTCCGAACTTTCGGCACTGCGGCACTTTCCGCGACGGTCTCTGCGCGCTTGGGCGCGGCCGTGGCTTTCGCCTTTGCGCCCCCCTTAAGACTGGCACGCAAGGCCTCCATGAGGTCAATAACCTCGCCGCTTGACGCCACCTCTTCCGACTCGGCCGAGACGACTTCCTTGCCTTCAATCTTTCTGTCGATGGCCGCAAGGATGCGCTTTTTCTCTTCGTCCTCGTAGGCGGACGGGTCGTAGCTATCCTCAGCACCCTGCTCGATGATTTGCAACGCCAGCTTGAGTTCAGCAGCCGACACTTGAACATGTTCGACGTTCAAGTCCTTCAGTGACCGCACCTCGTCCGCAAAAAGCAACTGTTGAAAAACCAGCCCGTCTTCGTTCGGCCGCACCTGAACGATTCGTGTCTTGCCCTTGAAAGCCCACTTGGCTAGTGCGCATCGACCGCTTTCGGCCAGCGCCTGCTGGAGCAGACTGTACGGCTTTCCGCCTCGTTTGTCGGGTGCAATGTAGTACGCCTTCTCGTAGTAGACCGGGTCAACCGCTTTCTCTGGTATGAAAGCCAGTATCTCGACTACATGAGTAGCGGCTTCTTCGAGCGCCTTGAGTTCGTCACCGGTGAATACGACGTATTTGTCCTTCTCGAACTCGTAGCCCTTCTTCATCGAAGAGCGCTCGACAACCGCGCCTGTCGACTCCGAGATGTACTGCTGTTTCACGCGGGAGCCATCGGGAGCAAGCAGGTTGAATTTGACATCGGAGGCACTTTCCGTCGCAGGATAAAGCTTGACTGGGATGGAAACGAGCCCAAAGGACAGGGATAACGAGGCGATGGAACGAGCGGGCATGGACTTCTCCTCGCGGAAGGCCGGTTTCAGCTAGCCGGCCAATCAATGCATGTGCCCCCATCGGGGCGTCGGGTTTCCAGCTGGCAATCGGAACGTCCCGCATTCCTACGCTGGCCACCAGTCGAATCATTGTAGACGCTTCATAGCTGATGCCAACGACTGCCTCGTTGACCAGTAATCCGCCCACGGGTCTTGGGTCTGGAAGCTCAGGTACTCGCGCGCCGTCAGCACGGTCCACTGCGCTCCACTCTTCATGGCGGAAAGCTGGTCCCACGACACCGGCATCGAGACCCCCATGCCCGGCCGAGCGCGGGCGGAAAAGGCTGCGACAGTTGTCTGGCCCATTCCATTGCGCAGGTAGTCGACAAATACCTTGCCGACGCGATGGGAAGGCCCCGGTGTTGCCGAAAATCGCTCGGGAATGGTCTTGGCGAGATGTCGGACAAATGCGCGCGAGAACCCCTTCACGGCGTCGTAATCTTGCTTGGGCATCAGGGGCACAGCGATGTGTAACCCTTTGCCGCCGCTCGTCTTGAGCCACGCCTTGAGCCCCAGCTCGGATAGGAGCGTGTGCACCAGGAGCGCTGCTTCCTGCATCTGCCCCCATTTCAGTTCTTCGCCAGGGTCCAGGTCGAAGATGACCCGGTCGGGCCTATCGAGACTTTGCACCGTCGAGTTCCAGGTGTGAAACTCGACAACATTCATCTGTGCCGCCGACAGGAGTGCATCAAGCGTGTCGACTGTCAGCAAGGTCCGGTGCCCCGCCCACAGATTCGGGTCGTGCTCCTTCAGACCTGGCATCCTCGTCGTCTCCGCATGCTTCTGGAAGAACATTTCCTGGTTGATGCCGGCGGGAGCGCGCAGCATCGCCAACGGACGGTCCTTCAAGTGGGGCAGCAACCACTGCGCGACACTCTCGTAATAGCGGACCAGGTCAAGCTTGGTGACGCCGGTCGTTGGGTCAATCACTCTGTCCGGGTGGGTGACCTTGATTTGTGGCGCAGGCATGGACACTACCGTCGTGGCGGCTTCGCGGGTGATGTCGCCAGGAGGCTTGTCGAAGCGCAACCCTTTGAAGGAAGCCTGTCGCACATGACCGTGAGGGGTCCACTCGGCGAAGGCAACCTCCACGACCAGCACCGGCTGCACCCAATGCTCGCTGCCCGACGCGCGTCTAGACCACCGCCGCCGCTCGGCCGGATCGACCTCAAAAGGCGCAGAAGGTACTTCAAGGGAACTCAGGCGGGTCCACAGCTCCCGGGCGGTCCTGGCATCCCATCCGGTGCCTACGCTGCCCGCATCGCAGAGCTGCCCTGCATCGCGGTATCCCAGGAGTAGGCTACCGACCTCCTCGGACGCACCACCGCGACTCGTAAAGCCGCATATCACGAACTCCTGGCGCAACCTGCATTTGGCCTTGAACCATGTCTGCGTTCTTCCGGAAACGTACAGCGCGTCGCGTCGTTTGAACACGAGACCTTCAAGCCCCAATTCTCCGGCTGCTTTGAATAGCTCCGCCGGCGGTGCGTCAAAATCCTCGCTATAGCGTATTCGCTCGCCCGCATCTTCGATGAGCTGCGCAAGCCGCGCGCGCCGGGACCACAACGGCACCTTGCGCAGGTCCTGCCCGTCCAGGTAAATCACGTCGAACACAAAGTAGACGATGCTTTCGCCGAGACTTCCATCGATAGCACTCTGCAATGCGTTGAAGTCAGGGATTCCGTCCCTGAGCACAACGATTTCGCCATCGAGCCACGCACTCGCGAGGTCGAGTTTTTCGACCTCCGCAACGAGATTCTTCAGTTTTTTCGTCCAGTCATGTCCCCCACTGGTGAAAAGTCGCACGCACCCCTTGTCGAAACGCGCGAGTATTCGGTAGCCGTCAAACTTGGTCTCGACTATCCAGTCGCCCCCTGTCGGCAGGGATGTTGCCAAAGTGGCGAGTTGCGGCTTGATGTGCTCCGGGATGGGGGCCGCCGTGGCGTACGTGAGGTCGATTTTCGAATCAGCGCCCCGCGACAGTTGGGAGGTTTTGGGTTCGCGCTCCTCCACGGGTCCCAAGGGTTTCTTCATGACGCTGTCAGGGAGCGCCTTGATTACATCGTAGTGTGCAAGCGGTTGCGCCCACGCGTCACGCTTCTTAAAGAGCATCCACTGGTCCTGCCTGTCCTCCAGATTTGCAATGCGCACGAGTTCCCACATGCCGGCGAGCTTTTCGCCGTGGAGTCGAAAAACGAGTTTGCCGGCCTTCATTCCCTCGCGCGGGTCGCCGACCGGGTCCCAGGTTCCACGGTCCCACACGAGAACAGTACCGGCGCCGTACTGCTTGGGCGGGATAGTGCCTTCAAAGCTCGCATAATCGAGCGGATGGTCCTCCACGTGAATCGCTAATCTTTTTTCCTTGGGGTCGTAGCTTGGTCCCTTTGGAACGGCCCACGACAGCAAGACTCCGTCGAGTTCGAGCCGAAAGTCATAGTGCAGCCGGCCGGACCAATGTTTTTGCACAACAAAGACCCGGCCCTGCTCGTCAGTTGACGAGTCACCTGCCGATGGCGCGGGTTCAGGTGTGACGTGAAAATCACGTTTTTTTCGGTAGCGGGACAGCGGTGGCGGTGTCCGGTCAGGGGCGGAGGGCATGGCATCAGTTTAGGACTATCTGCCGCGCTCTTGCGTTGCACTGCCCCTCCTGGGTTTGGGGCTCGCCGGACTCACAATGAACGCAAGCGAGCCGCCGGAACCGCGCTCAAGCGAGAGGATGCCCACGATACCAATTGAATGGTATCGCGCACCTGCTTAAAAGCAGGTTATTCGACAACAGTTGCACAATAGACGACCGAAGGAGCGAGCGAGTCCCGTGTCATGTCAATGTCAAACTTTGGTTGTCTCAGCACGCTCGCGACGTTGGAATCAGCCGAAACACGCTCTAGCCACCTGCGACGTTACCTGCTCGGGTCTATGTAGGCGCTCCGGAAAATGGACCGATGCGAAGCTGTCCGCCGAGACAGCTTCTTCCTGACGACGCGTTTCATCAATTGGTCACTGTCGACGAACATGCTAAGCGCTGGACATGTGTCTTCAGGAGATGAACATGAGCGAATTTCAAGGACAAGTTTTCGCGGCCCAGCAAGCAAACCTCCACTTCTGTTTCGGTGTGGCCAGCAAGATGCTTGAAGGCGGAGAAAGTCTCATCCGACTGAACCTGGATGCGGCAAAATCGACGTTGTCCGACTGGCACCAACGCGTGCAAGACGGGTTGACGAAAACGGATGGAGAGAACGCTTCATATTTACAAAATGCGGTGGCGCTGCCTCCAACGGAAAAAGTCTTGAAGTACGAGCGTCAGATTGCCGAGATTGCATCGACCACGCAAACGCAATTGGCAGAGGTTATCGATACCCAGTACCAGGAGATCAGTCGCGAGTTTCAGCGCTTCGTCGAGAAAGTGACGCAGAACGCCCCGGTCAGTTCCGAGGCAGCAATCGCATTTCTGAAGCAGATTATTTCGCTCGCCAATATCGCCCATGACAGCGTACGCAAAGCCGCGAAGCAGACGGTTGATTTTGCGCAGAGTAGCGTGAACGCCGCAACGGCAACGGCAACGGAGATAGCTGAACCGGCTGACGACGAAGTCGAAGGTGCCGCGAAGGCAGCGAAGCATTGACTCGCCGAAGCGCCGCCCGGAGTTGCCGGACGGCGCGGCGTTAGTGCGCGCCTGAGCAACAGGGAAATTCGCATACGATCTCTCCGTTAGCCGATCGATGAATTCACCGGGTTCAGAATCGCGTCTGCAACCCGACCCGGCCAATGGCCTGCGATGCACCGCTCGACGCCTCCATCACGTCATTAATCTGCGCCGTGGCGCCATGATTCGCTCGCTGGTAGACACCAGCCACGTAGACACTGGTTCGTTTCGAAAGGATGTAGGTGAGCATCGCGGTGACCTGGTGCGCGTGGTTGTTGTCGACGACCTGGTTACCTTTCATGTACATGTACGCCCCGCTTAGCGCCAAATCAGGCGCCATCGCCCACAAACCGCCCAGTTCTGCCTGCCAGACGGACGCGCCGTTGAGCTCGTTACGCACCGCCGTGTACAGCGCGGTCACCGTGACGGAGTCCATCCGGTAGTGCGCGCCCAAACCCCAGTTGCGCACGCTGTCCTGCACACCCGATGCAGTCGTCTTCACCTGCGTATAGGCTGCGTTCGCACCGAAGGCACCGTTCGCATAGTTGATGCCCGCGCTCATGCTGCTATTAGAGCCGAACGATCCGGCTACACCGCCAAAACCATACATCGCGCCTGCGGAGAAACCGCCGAAATCTGCGCTCTTGTACTTAACCGAATTGTTGAGGCTCACGCCCGCCATGCGGTCCCAATCAAACGCGCCGGTCGGATTGTTCGGCAGCGCGAGTTTCGCGAACGGTCCGTTCCGGAAATCGTAGATGCCTTGAGCAGAGATCGCAGCATCGTTGAAAAACAACGAGTCAAACATGAAGTCGTACTGATTGCCGAGGGTCAGCTGGCCGAGGCGGCTGTCGTCGAGGCCCACGAAAGCCTCGCGGCTAAAGAGACTTCCGCCAGGCATGAACGAGCCCGAGTTCAACTGGAACTGATTGGTGAGCTTGAACAGTGCGCGTGTCCCTCCCCCAAGGTCCTCCTTGCCGCTGAACATCAGCAGGTTCGGCACGGCGATGCCGTCGTCGAATTTGAGCACGTGGCTGCCGGCCTGGTTGCTTACGTAAGACACGCCCGCATCCAGCAGACCGCTGATGGTGACACTGCTTTGCGCGTCGGCGTGGCATGCAAACAGCAGAATTGGGGTGACGCAGAGGGCGCTGGACTTCATTGACTGTCTCCTGATGTGATATGGGTTCGCGACATGACGTCGCCGCCGGTTTGTGTGCGTGATGACAAATGGCTCGTGGATTGCGGGGCACGCGCTGGCAGCATGGCTGCTGCAGGTGGTGCGAAATCGAATCCGCTCAGATCCGTGCGCATCAGTACGGCTGCTGCGTGACGCCCTACTCAATCCAATGGAATGGACCGACGTTGAACGGTGTCAGGCAATATCCCGCGGCACGTTGATCGTGGGCACCGATGCTGGCGCGACACGTCTGCGCGGTGAGGTTTCGACCAGGAACAGCGACACCACGCCGCCCGCAATGAGCCCGCCGAGCGCAAAATTCAGCGTGGATGGCAGGCCAAAATGCTGGGCCACGAAACCGGCGATCGCCGGCGCAAGGCCGCCACCAAAGATCTCGCCCGCGCCCGAGACAAAGCCGACCGACGACGCGATCAGACCGGCGGGCGCCGCTTCTGTCGCGATTGGGCCGCTGAGCAGGCCGAGCAGGCCCAGCGCGAACACCGAAACCCCGAACAGCAGGATGAACAGCAACTGAGGTTCGGCTCCTGTCTGGGCAAACAGGTACAGAAGCACGGCCGCGCCGACAAATGCGATGAGCGCCGCGTTACGCCGCCCAATGAAATCCGACACGCCCGCCACGCCGAACGAACCGACGAAGCCACCGAAGCCGATCGCCGAAACAACGAAACCCATCTTTTGCGTGTCGAGATGCAGCACCTCGACGAGATAGGTCGGCACCATCGCGCTAACAACGAAGATGCCAGCCATCGCGCACAGGATCGCGAGCGTCGCAACCCATACGTTGCGACTGCCGAAAAGCGCAGTCCAGCGTGGGCGTGCCGTGCCCGCTTTGGGCTCAGGCATCTCGCTGCGCGGCCTGTCCCGCAGCGTGCGCGCGATCAGCACGGCGACTATAAGGCCAGGCACCGAGGAGATCATGAATACCCAGTGCCAGGACGGCACGACTCGCAGCAACTGGGTCGCGAGGATCGGCGCGAAGCCAAGGCCTAACAGTGAGAACATGCTGAGCTGCAGCCCCTGGTTGAAACCGCGCCGCGACGGCAGCGACGCCTCACCGGTGGCCGCAACGCTGGCGGGCGTGAACGCGCCTTCGGCCACGCCCATCACCGCGCGGATCAGCATCAAGCTCGCGAAGCCGGTGGCGAGACCCGAGAGGCTCGACAGCAGCGAGAACGCAACCATCGTGACGACGAGGATCTTCTTGCGACCGATGCGGTCCGATACCGGCCCCATTGCCATCGCCCAGATTCCCCATGCAACACTCAGGATGCCGATAAGACTGCCGAGCTGCTGAAAGTTCAGGTTCAGCTCGCGCATCATGTGCGGAAACAACGGTGCGACGATCCAGCGGTCCAGTCCGACCAGGCCGAAGCCGAGCCCAAGCAGAACGAGTGTTTTTATTTCGTATACCGAATCATGATTCCGACTATTTTCCATGTCGGTGCGTAACGGGGAATGCATGAAGTGTCTCCTGTCGATGTGCGCTGATTATTGGTTATCAGACATATTTGTTATATATGATAAATATAATTTCGGAAAACGCAAGAATCCCGATTTAGGGGAAAACGCTGAATCGCCAGGACAAGCCGCCACGCGACGCAGCGTATCCGCAGGCGACAGCGCGCGAAAGTTACGCGACTTGCAACGAGCGGTCGTGACTGCAGGCACCGCGCGATATACTGCAGCCCGCTAACCGGCCACAACGCCCCTGCCGCATGGAATACGCACGCCAGCCCTCTGCTGCCCTTGTCGTCGCGCTGATCACGGCTCTGGCTCTGTTGATCGAAAGCTGGCCAATTTTGTTTGGGGCAGGATTTCCTTACCCGCGTGTTATGATCCGCGGTGCTCGTTTACACGTATCGGCTCACTGCCATGGCGACTAGATCCGTTTCCAATAACACCAATCTCAACGGTGATCTCTCCGATCAGGTCGACCAGTCCGAACTGCTGAATCTTCTCGGGTACAACGTCAGGCGCGCCTATCTCGTCGTCCAGGCGCATTTCGACGAGCAAATGGAAAAACTCGGGCTGCGCCAGGCCGATTTCGCAGTGATCTCCACGCTGCGGCATAACCCAGGAATCAATCAGAAGGCGTTGGCCGAAGCGCTAGCCATCGCGCCGCCCAACCTGGCGACGTTGCTGGACCGGCTCGAATCGTCCGGACTGCTGACGCGGCAACGCAGCGCCGATGACAAGCGCATCCAGCAGGTTTCGTTGACGCAGCAAGGCACGAAGCTCCATGCACAAGCATCAAAGGCTGCCCAAAAGGCAGACGATGCGGCCGTTTCCAAGCTCACCGTCGAAGAACGGAAACAGTTGAAGTCGCATCTGTCGAAAATCTTCGCGGATTGAGCGAGCCGACGACTGGGGCGGTAATACACCCCAGCCGGACCCGAACATCAGCGGTCTGTTCGATGATTCGTCTCGAGCAGCATCAGCGCGTCGAGTGCGAGCACGCCCTGCCCTTGAGGGTAGACAACGACAGGATTCAGATCGACCTCCCGAATGCCCGGCTCGGCTTGCAGCAATGCCCCCAGCCGCACTACCACATTCGCGAGCGCCCCGATGTCCAGCGCAGGCGCGCCGCGATAACCGTGCAGTAACGGTGCGCTCTTGAGTCGGTCGATCTCGCGCATCACCGCCTCCTTCGGCAGGTCGTGCGGCAACAGCCGGACGTCGCGCGTCAACTCGGCTGTCACCCCGCCAAAGCCGACCAGGATGACTGGACCCCACTGCAGATCGTGGCGTGCGCCGACAATCATCTCGACTCCGCGCTCACCCATCGCCTCGACCAATACACCTTCGAGCGCGGCGCACGGAGCATGCCGCTTTACATTGTCGTGCAGTCGTACCCACGCCGCTTCGAGCGCCCGCGCCTCGCTCACGCCAAGCACTACGCCGCCGACGTCGCTCTTGTGGCTCAACTCAGCCGCCTGAATCTTCAGCGCGACCGGATAGCCGATTCGTTCCGCGATCTTCCTTGCAGCACCGAGGCTGGTCGCAAGCTCGCCGAGTGCGAACGGAATACCGAGCGGCGCGAGGATCTGTTTCGCACGGTATTCAGGCACGACGCAGGATTGTCGCGGCACGTCGACAGCGATCGGCTCGAATGCGGCTTTGGCGAAATCTCGGGTGCCGAGCTCGCTGAGCCGCGCGACAGCCCGAAAGGCACGTTCCGTGCTCGGGAAATACGGGATGCCCAATTCGCGCATCTGATCGATGTACTCGGATGGCACGACGGCGCCCTCGTCCAGCCCCGCACAGATCACCGGTTTGTGCGGACGCAGTTCGCGCACTGCGCGCAATACCGAGGGCATCTTGATCGCGCAGGTCACCGGGTCCGTCTGGATCAGGCCAATCACCACAGCCGAGAAGCGATCATCGTCGAATAACGCTGACAAGGTGCGGTAATAGAGTTCAGGATCCACCAACCCCTGAGCGGTCAGATCGAGTGGATTGCTGACCGCCACGAACGGCGGCATCGCCGCGCGCAGCGCCGGCGAATCGTCGCCATCGATGACTGGCAGTTCGAGACCGAGGTCCTCACAGATATCCAGGCATAACGCCTTGAATGCACCCGACTCGCCAAGCACCGCGGCGCCGCGTGTAGGCAGACGCGCGCAGCGCAAACCAATCTCCGCGATATCGCCCAGTTCCTCGAGCGTCTGCGCGATCACGATGCCCGCGCGTTCGACCTTGGTCCGCATGAGCGAATAGTCGCCCGCCATCGCCCCCGTATGCGTGGCCGCCGACGCGCGCGCCGCAGCGCTCCTGCCTGGATGCAGCAGGACCAGCAACTTGCCAGCCCGGCGGGCATTGCAGGCGAACTCGAGCAAGCGGCCCGGCTGCCGGAACTGCTCGGCGATGATAGCGATGACACGCGTGCCGGGATCGTCCAGCAGGAACTGCAGGTAATCCTCGAGGTGACTCGCTGCCTCGTTACCAGTCGAGACCGCATACGACAACGGAAGATCGCGGCTCGCCAGCGTCGTATTGAGCACCGCCATCATCGCTCCGCTCTGGGACAGAATCCCGATCGCGGGCTGGCTACGGTTGCGGCTCGCCTGCTCCGCACTAACGTCAGTTTCGATAAACGTCAGCGGCACGCGTTCGAGATAGTTGATGCAGCCCAGACAATTGGGCCCTTCAACGAGCATGCCCGATTGCGCGGCGATCCTCGCGATCTCCTGCTGCTGCGCGATCCCCTCCGGGCCCGCTTCGGCAAAGCCAGCCGAAAAGACCACGACTGCCCCTACGTTGCGCGCGGCGAGCTGACGTACCGCGTCCAGCACTGCTGCCTGCGGAATGGCCAGCACGGCGACATCAATGCCGTCGGGCAACTGTTCGATCGATTTCACGCACGGCCGGCCGTTAATCTCGTCGCGCTTCGGATTGACCAGGAAAATCTGGCCCGGATAGTCGTTGCGCTCGAGGTTGGCCAGCACCGATGCGCCGAGCGCGCCCTGCGTCGGCGAAGCGCCGACGATGGCAATCGACGCCGGCCGCAGCAGGCGCGCTACGGCCTGGCCGGTCGCCGCGGGCCGCGCTTCGGATTGGGTCATATTCATGTCGGCTGGTTCCTGGGTTCAGCTGCGCTGCCGCGTCAGATCATAAGTGCCGAGACCGGGCTTGTAAGCCTTGTCGTCGAGGAACTGCCTGAGCCCCTCCTTGCGGCCGTCATCGTCGAAGCTGTTGGCCGCTTCCTGCGCACGCACAAGAAAATCCTCGGCGTTGTCGTAAGTCATCTCGCGGACCCGGCGGACCGCGTCCTTGGTCGCCTTCAAGGCAACCGGATTCTTCTTCAGCAGCGCCTGCGCAACTTCGACCACGCGCGCGCGTAGTTGCCCGGCAGGCACCGCCTCGTTGACGAGGCCCCATTGCTCGGCCTTGCGGCCGTCGATGTTCTCGCCCAGCATCGCGTGATACATCGCGCGGCGGAACGACAGCAGTTCGACGGCGACCTTCGATGCGCCTCCGCCTGGCAGAATGCCCCAGTTGATTTCTGAAAGGCCGAAGCGTGCTTCCTCGGCGCAAAATGCCAGATCACACGCGAACAGCGGACCGTAGCCGCCGCCGAAACACCAGCCGTTGATCATCGCGATCGTGGGCTTCTGATACCAGCGCAGACGCCGCCACCAGCCGTAACTTTCGCGCTGGGCCTTGCGCGTTCCACCCAGACCGTGGGTTTCCGTGTCACGGAAGTACTCCTGAAGATCCATGCCGGCCGTCCAGGCCGCGCCTTCGCCGGTCAGCACAAGCACGCCCACGTCCGGATGAAATTCCAGTTCGTCGAGCACCTGCATCATGCGCCGGTTCAGCGCCGGACTCATCGCATTACGCTTTTCAGGGCGGTTGAACTTCACCCATGCCACGCCATCCTCAATGCTGAAGACGACCGTTTGTTCCTCCGCTTGACTGCTCATTGCGACACCTTGATAAAAGAATAAAGATTGGCCGGAGCGCCCGCGCATGGGCGCTCCGCTGTGGACTCTTAGAACGGATACTGCGGCACGGCGTCCTTGACCGTTACCCATTGCCAGTGCGTGTACTGCTCCCAGTCGGCGGGACCGCCCACGCTGGTGCCGTTGCCCGAGGCGCCGGTACCGCCGAACGGGTTAATGACCTCGTCGGCGACGGTCTGGTCGTTGATATGCAACAGGCCCGTATGCAGCCGCTCGCCGATCGCCATGGCGCGCCCGACCGACGCCGAAATCACGCCTGCCGATAAGCCGTATTCGGTACGGTTGGCTAGTTCTGCCGCCTCCTCGTCGGTATCGAATGGAATCACGCTGGCCACAGGCCCGAAAATCTCTTCGTCGAAGGCGCGCATGCCCGGCGCGACGTTGGACAATACCGTCGGCGCATAGAACAGACCCTCATGCGTGCCGCCGGCCTCGACCACCGCGCCGGCCGCAACCGACGCATTGACGATGTCGACGACATTCTGCAACTGCCTCTGATCGATGATCGGACCGAGCGCCACCTGCGCGACAGCCGGATCACCCACCGGCAAGTGGCGCGCCTTGTCAGCAAGACGCCGAGTCAGTTCACCCGCGATACTGCGGTGCGCCAGCACGCGGCCGGTTGCCATGCAGATCTGCCCTTGGTGAAACCAAGCGCCGAATGCAATCGCCGAAGCGGCCTTGTCGAGATCGGCGTCGCCCAGGACGATCAGCGAATTCTTGCCGCCCAGTTCCAGCGAAACCTTCTTCAAGTGGCGGCCCGCCAGTTCGCCGATCTTGCGACCGGCAGCCGTCGAGCCGGTGAACGCGAGCATCGGCACGCCAGGCGCCTCAACCAGCGCCTGCCCAACATCCGCGCCGCCGGGCAGCACGTGCAGCAAGCCCTTCGGCAGGCCCGCAGCGGCCAGCACTTCGGCGATCACGAAGCCCCCGGCATAGGGCGTACGCGGATCCGGCTTGAGAATCGCGGCGTTGCCGACCGCGAGTGCTGGCGCGACCGAGCGCAGCGACAGCACCAGCGGGAAATTGAAAGGCGAGATCACACCGATCACGCCCAGTGGCAGCTGGCGTGCGATGCTGAGCCGGCCCGGCGTGCCTGGCAGGACCCGGCCGTTGGCCTCCAGCGGCATCGCCGCGGCACGCTGCAGCAGCACGATCGCTTCCCGTACCTCGTGCTCGCCCTTGGCCAGGATGCCGCCGGTTTCACGGGCGATCAGCGCGGCTGCAGCCGGCGCCTGCTCCTGTAGAAGCGCGGCCGCACGATGAAATACCGCGGCGCGCTCGCGCGGCGGCGTAGCGGCCCATGCGCGCTGCGCCGCACGCGCCGCGCGCACGGCGACCGCGACGTCCTCCGGCGTAGCCTTGCCGACCTGATGCAGCAGCTGGCCCGAAGCTGGCTCGACGACTTCCAGCACGCCGGGCACCTCTACCCAGTCGCCGTTGAAGATCGTGCCTCGCCACGTATCGGCACAGGCAAGGGTAAAAGCGGACGGATTGCTCATGACGGATGTCTCCCGAAGTTATTGGATGAAGCGTGTTCAAATTGCCGTGGAGGCCAGCCCGCCGTCGACGGGCAAATTGACTCCGTTGATCCAGCGCGCGGAGTCGGACGCCAGAAACACGATGGCCTCGGCTACCTCGTCGGCATACGCGGGGCGCTTCATTTTCGCGGCATCGGCCTCGACGCGTTCGGGTCCGAGCATCGTGACGAAATCGCCAAGAATCGGTGTGAAGACCGGACCGGGAGCGACGCTGTTGACTCGCACCGAGTGCCGCGCGAACCAGTCTTGCGAACGGCGCGCGCTCCATACGATCAATGCCTCCTTGAAATACTGGTAGCAGGTGGCCTGAGGCACGGGATGCTCGCCGAGCCACCGCGACCCGGCCTCGAAACCAGCGGTATCGGCCAGTTCGCGGTGCAGGGCCAGCCGCTGCGGCCACTCCGCGCCAAGAATCGACGCGACATTGATCACGCTACCGCCCGGCGCGATGCGTGGCAGCAAGGCTTCGCTGAGATGGCGCAAGCCCAGGTAGTTGACGCGCGCGACGGTATCCACGGGCGCCGTGCCCGGAACGCCAGCAATATTGGCCAGCGCATCGATATGCGCGGGCAATTGGGCGGCAAGCGCATCAATGGCGGCTGGATCGCCGAGATCGGCCTGGTGGAACGCATCGAGTGTCATGTTGACAGGCTGTCGATCCACGCCGATCACGCGCGCGCCGTGAAACCTCGCTAGCCTGGCTGTCTCCGCGCCAATACCGGACGCCACGCCGGTGACGATCAGGGTTTTGCCGTACAGGTTCATTGAAGTTGTCTCCTTCGTTCTGGTCGAATGCCGATTATTGTTGTACACCATAATAGTTACATACCATAACTATTTTTTCAACCGACGTTGTTCCGTGAGATGCGGACGCTGGATCATCCCGGTCGAGCGGCAACAGTTGCGGGGCAGCGGCGCGGACGGACGGCAAAGCCAGCCTGTCTCGTGAAACGATCGGCTCGGCGACGACGCGAGGGTCGTGCCATGAAAAGTGCGCGCGCCGTGACAGCGCGCTGTCCGCGAGGTCCTATAGGTCGAGCACCAGGAGAGTGGATTTGGAGCGTGAGCAGCATGGCAGGAAATACTCGCCGTGCGCCTTCTCCTCGACGGTCAAGTAGCTATCCCGATGATCGGGCTGCCCTTCGAGCACACGCGTCATGCATGTGCCGCAGACGCCCTGCTCGCAAGATGTCAGTACTTCGACGCCGTGCCTGGCGAGTGCTTCGACGACTGTGCATCCCGGCGGCACGTCGATCGACGCACCGCTGCTCGCGATCCGCACCTGGAATGCCTGCTCCTCTGCGGCATTCGAAACTGTGCCGGAGAAAAACTCGTAGTGCAGACGGTGCTCGACCCAGCCTTGCGCGCGCGCCTCGGCCAGCACCGCCTCCATGAAGCCGCGAGGGCCGCATACGTAGAGATGCGTATCCGCCACCGCCGCGGCGATCACCCCGGCGAGATCGAATGCCTGATCGATGCCGGCGTCATCGAAATGGAACTGCACGCGGTCGCAAAACGTGGAGCCGGCCAGCCGTTCGGCGAACGCGGTGCGATCGCGCGAGCGCGTGCAGTAGTGCATGTCGAACGCCGCACCAGCCGAAGACAGGTGCTCGGCCATGGACAGGATCGGCGTCACGCCGATTCCGCCCGCCAGCAGCAGGTGCCGGGGCGCTTGCGAATCGACCGGAAAATGGTTGCGCGGAACGCCGATGCGAATCAGGTCGCCCTCATGTACGCGGTCGTGGATCGACATCGATCCTCCGCGCCCGTTCTCGTCACGCAGCACCGCGATTTCATACCGATCGTCCCGTTCCGGGCTGCCGCACAACGAATATTGACGCACGAGTCCGCCGGGAAGATGCACGTCGATATGGGCGCCAGCGCTGAACCTGGGCAGCGGCGCACGGTCCGGAAGCATCAATTCAAAGCCACAGATGCCGCGCGCCTCGTTCCATTTGCGCACGACCTCGACCGTCAATGTCGCATCGCTCACGAGGCCTCCTTCGCGCACACGATCGGCACGACCGGACGTCCGGCCAGCTTCGCGCGCTCCTCAGCCAGCAGACGGTCGATGACCTTGCGGGACAACACGCCGCCCGCATCGATGTTGAGCTTCAGCAGTTGGCGATCAGGCCACGCCAGCAGGTTCTGCTGCTGCCGCTCCAGCATCTCGAGGTCTTCGGCGAAGATCTTCCCTTGACCTTCACGGATCCGAGCGGTCAGATCCGCGTCGTCCGGCCGGAAATTGCGCGCCATCCCCCAGAAATACCAGATCGACGTCTCCGTCTCCGGGGTAATGAAATCGACGACAATCGACGACGCCTTACGCTCGGCAGGCGCGTCGTAACCTCCATGCCCGGCATGCGCAACGCCAACTTCGATCATGACGTGGCTCGGCGGCGTGAATCGGCAGATCTGCCAGCGATCAACCGGCACGTCGTCGGCGAGCCCGTTGCCGCGCAGCGCCATCTTCCAGAACGGTGGGGCACCTACGTCGTGCATGAAACGGCTCGTGACGACTTCGTCGCCCCGGCCGACGGTCTTGGGAGGTGCCTCGTCGATTTCCTTCTGGCCGATACTGCTCGCATGAACGTACGTTTCGTGCGTGAGGTCCATCAGGTTGTCGATCATGAGCCGGTAGTCACAGCGGATGTGATACAGCCCGCCGCCATACGCCCAAGCCGGGTCCTCCGCCCACGGCAGATGATGGAGCTTTGCCGGATCCGCCGTCGACGCGTCGCCGGGCCATACCCATATGAACCCGTACCGTTCGAGGACCGCATAACGCCTGACCTGTGGGAAACCGGCAACCCGCTGTCCCGGCATCCCCGACGTCTTCCCGTCGCAACCCATCTCCAGCCCGTGATAGCCGCACACAAGCTGTCCGTCACGGACAAACCCGAGCGAGAGCGGTGCGCCGCGGTGCGGACAGAAATCCTCGAGAGCGACAACCGCGCCGCCTTCTCCGCGATAGAACACGATTGACTCGCCGCAAATCTTGCGCCCGAGCGGCCTGGTCTCGATCTCATCGGGAGTGCAAGCCACGTACCACGCATCTTTCAAATACATTCCCCTCGCCTCCTTCTCCTGGTGTTCCCTCGGTTTCAAGTGATCGGAATACGATCACTATATTCAGCATACTGAATGAGATTCAGTGTACTTATAGACCATGAAGCCCACAAGCAGAGCGGTATACTGGTTTTCCCTCAACGGGTCGCCCCGACATTCAAAAAACTGATCAGACGAACACCGTTCACCCACGCCATGAAAAATCGGAATGCCGCCGGCACACCTCGTCCACGCCTCGATCTCTACGAAGAGCCCGGCCACCTGATTCGCCGCGCGCACCAGATCGCGGTCGCAATGTTTTACGAGACGCTGGGGCGCGACGTCACCCCTGTGCAATACGCCGTGCTGCGCATGCTCGACGAATGCCCTGGACTGGACCAGGTCACGCTCGCGCAAAAGGTCGCGCTCGACACCTCTACCACCGCCGACATCGCTGCGCGCCTGGAAAGCAAAGGATGGATCGTGCGGGAGATGTTGCCGAGGCGGCAGCGGCGTCTCGCCCTCACGCCCGAGGGTAAAGCATTGCTCGGCAAGCTCACGCCGTTGGTGAGCGATCTACGCGACAGTCTCTTCGAGGGGATGGGCGAGAAGGACGCCCTCGATCTGATGCGCCTGCTAAGCAAATTTGTTCATCTCAACAATGAGCAAAGTCGGGCGCCGCTCAAGGCGTAATGCGTTCGTACCGGGTGTGGTGCAAATACTTCGACGATCGCAATGTCGTGTCCGCGGGCAGGCACTGGTCCGCTTTCATTTCGCGCGCCGCCCGGTGAGATAGTAGTCTGCGCCAGCGACAGCCAGCGCTCGGCCATTATTTCAACGAGGTCTCGAAGGCTGAGCTTGTCACGCGGCTACCAACGCACACACAGGACGATGACTTCGCGGTCAAAGTGGCGGCCGTCGAACAGCCTGTCGATGTCTGCCCGCTTACTCACAGCCTGCTCGCGCTCGTCAATACCTGAGCTTGGCGGCGCAACGCGCCGTGGCGCGCTTGTGACCTGGATCGGGATTGTGCTGTCGGTCAGCCAGTTGGTCGCACAACCGGCCTGGGCCGATGGATCCACTGACACGACGCTCGCGGAAAGCGGCACTGTCGTGACTAATCCGACGCCGCAAACGGCCGCGTCTCCTCATCTGTCGAGCTGGTTTGACCAGAGTTTGGGCGTGATTGGCTCGAAAGACATCCGGTTCGGTCCGTATCAGACCAACGACGTGTACCTGGAGTACGAATACTTTGGCCGAAAGGGTCCGTTCGACCTGTATGGTTACATCGATGCGCCGAAGGTCCTTGGCGTGGGCAGTACGCATGACAGCGGCGTTTGGGATAGAGGATCGCCCCTCTTCAGCGAGCAGGAACCGCGCGTGTCGATCGACAACCTCGTCGGCAAGCATCTTGGCTTTGGCCCATTCAAGGAATGGTATCTGGCATTCGACTGGATCTACGACCAGGGCTACAACATCAGTGGCCGCCAGAACACACTCTATAGCGGCATCGGCACGGATATCGACATGTATCGGCGACGCCACGTTAACCGGCACCCGTCTCGCAGACGCAGTCGAATATCCTGGTGCCTCTCAGCACCTGTCGAGCGTCAGACCGGCTCCATGCCGTGCTCGATTTTGACCGCGTCGGCCGCGGGCGCGGACAGGCGTTCAAGGAACGCTTTTGCAGCGTCCCGTCTGCTCGTTGTCATGCAGATGGCGGCGGAGAAGACCGTGGCAGCCTGAATGGCGGGAGGAAGCATTCCAATCACGGTAATTCCGGGCTGATGGACAAGCTCGCTCAGCTGCTGAAAGCCGATCTCCACCTTTCCCTCGGCAACGAGACTCCCAACCGGCACGCCAGGTGGGGCCTCTACGATTCGCGGTGCAAGGGTGTCGAGAATGCCCCATCGACGAAACAGCCCAAGAAGATGAGCCCCGCTGGGGCCCGTCGAATAGCCAATGCTACGAGCCCGCAGGATGGTGTCGCGGACTGCCGGTTCAGAACTGATGTCACGATGCGGCTCGCCAAGCTTCACGGCGACCGCAACACGCGAGCAAGCGACGTCACGCCGGCTTCCGAGGTCGATATGGCCACTTCGACCAAGCCGCTCAAGCGCATCCGAAGCGAGAACAACGATATCAAAACGGTCGCCTTCCTGAACGCGGCGAGCCGCCTCGACCCCGCCCACCGACACTACCGAGACAGGTTGCCCGGACTCGCGTTCATAAGCATCGGCAAGCTGCGTCAAAACATGACGCGTGGCCATGGACGAAATTACTGTCAGAGGACGGTTCAGAGTATCAGTCGGCATGCGGATATCAGTCAGTCGATGTAGCGCAGTCCAGCCTGTTTTAGAGGCTCTCGCATGTTGTACATATCAAGCCCCAGCACGCCAGAGGCCAGCTTCGCACGCTTCTCAGCCTCGTTCGCCTCACGTGCGCTGGCTTTGTCGAGCACCGCATGGGCTATAGAAGCAGGGACGGCCACGACACCATCGAAATCGGCGACGATGACGTCCCCCGGGGAGACGAGCTCACCTGCGCAGACAACCGGGATGTTGACCGACCCCAAGGTCGCCTTGATCGTGCCCTTCGAAGAAATCGCTTTGCTCCAGACGGGGAAGCCCATCTCTTCGAGCACCTTCGCATCTCGTACACCGGCATCGATGATGAGCCCCGTCGCGCCCCGCGCCTTGAAGCTGGTCGCCAGAAGGTCACCGAAATAGCCATCCGTGCAGTCCGCGGTGATTGCTGCTACAACGATGTCGCCCGGCTGAATCTGTTCCGCGGCCACATGCATCATCCAGTTGTCACCAGGGTGAAGCAGAACGGTGACTGCCGTACCAAATGCCTGTGCGTGAGGATAGATAGGACGCATGTACGGCTTCAGTAGACCGCTTCGACCCATTGCCTCGTGGACCGTGGCCGAGCCGAGTGCGCCCAGCTTGCCGGCCACATCCTTGTCGGCGCGCCTGATGTTCCGGTAGACGACTCCCATTTCATACATGGTCAGACTCCCTTCGCTTTCAGTACTGCATTCAGGCGCGGATAGACACGCCGCGCATTGCCCTCGAAAATCTTTTGCCTTGCTTCAGGATCGATGGCTGCTGCCTCTATGTAGCGTTTTGTGTCATCGAAGTTGTGACCCGTCTCGGGGTCGATGCCACGAACCGCGCCAATCATTTCACTCGCAAAGAGAATGTTGTCGACTGGTATGACGCCCGTCAGGAGGTCGATACCCGGCTGATGGTAAACGCAGGTATCAAAGAACACGTTGTTCAGTAAATGGTCTTTGAGAAGGGGCTTCTTCAGTTCCTGGGCGAGCCCACGGAAGCGCCCCCAGTGATAGGGGACGGCACCACCTCCGTGTGGAATCACGAACCGCAGCGTCGGGAAGTCGTCGAACAGGTTCGAGGTCAGGCACTGCACGAACGCGGTCGTATCGGCATTCAGATAGTGCGTGCCCGTCGTATGGAAGCACGCATTGCAGCTCGTGCTCACATGAATCATCGCGGGGATGTCGTACTCGACCATCTTCTCGTAGATGGGGTACCAGTACTTATCCGACAGCGGAGGGCTCGTCCAGTGACCGCCCGACGGGTCGGGATTCAGATTGATGGCTACATTCCCATACTGCTCGACGCACTTCACCAGCTCGGGGATACAAGTCCTGACATCGACGCCGGGACTTTGCGGGAGCATCGCCGCGGGTATGAAGCGGTCCGGAAAAAGCTGACTGACCCGATAGCACAGCTCATTGCAAAGAGCTGCCCACGTGCTCGAGATCTCAAAGTCGCCGATGTGATGCGCCATGAAGCTTGCGCGCGGACTGAAAATGGTCAAGTCGAGTCCGCGCTCACGCATCAGTCGAAGCTGGTTGTTCTCGATGGACTCGCGCAAATCTTCGTCGCTAATCTGAAGTTCTGAGACGCGAGGCATCTCTGCCGGATTTGAGATGCCAGCGATCTGGCGGTTGCGCCATACCTCCAACGCCTTGGGCGCGGTCGTGTAGTGGCCGTGAATGTCGATAATCATCTTGGATATTTGCCTGGGGTTCTGAGCTGAGCAGTTCAATCGCCGTTGAGGGTTCGGCTGCGCGTGGCTTCTTACTTTGTTGGCGCAGTCTTGTCCCACGAAACGTTTTGTCCATCTTTCCCTGCCACCGAGTAAAGCGCTCCGGGCGCGTTGCGCGTCTTCTGGAAAGCTTCCAGCGTCTCGCCGCGCATCGCTGCATAGATGTGCAGGTTTGACACGCCCGTCACTGCGCCAAGCTTTTCGAGCATGAAGAAGATGACGCCGTAGTGGAGAAGACCCCGCCAGTCACGGCGGCGGATTAAATCCCGCTCCTGTTCGGTCAACCCGGCTGCCTGGAAGCTGGCTTCCTCATCGCGCTTGAACGCTTCGCGGTGCTCGGGTTCGACCATGCGATGCAGATAGTCGTTGATTCGATATGCGCGTACCGCCATCTCGATCGAGAACGGATACGTGCCCTCGAGCTTGTCGACACCGGCCAGTTGAATCGCCATCTTCTGGCGGTGACGCTCGACGATGGCAGGCATGGTTTCGCTGTTCTCGCCTTCGTAGATGGCGGTCGCGATGCCAGCCATCGACGGCAGGTAGTAGCTGCGATGCTTGCAGACAACGTTTGACGAAAGCGCACCGCGCATGGTGAGCCACATGATGACTTCGGCGCCCTCATAGCCACCGAGTTCGGCAAACTCGGCGATGGTCATGTTCGCCAGTTGCTCCGGGTCGCGCTCGAATAAATCGAGGAAGCGCTGGTCCCATTCGGTGTTGTTGAAACCCGACCGCTCGCCGTGCACTTGATGTGAAAGGCCGCCCGTCGCAAGGATTGCAACCTCGAGATCCTCCGGATAGCTCTCGATGGCGCGGCGCAACGCCTGGCCGAGCTTGTAGAAGCGCCGCGCGCTTGGCACCGGTAGTTGCAAAACACCCATCTGCAGCGGTATCAGCTTGATTGGCCACTCGGGCTTGTGCGGGCACAGCATTGAGAGCGGCGAGAAGCACCCATGGTCGAGCGGCTTGTTCTGGAAGAACGACATGTCGAACTCGTCAGTCATCAGTGACCTGCCGATGTGCGCCGCAAATTCCGGATGACCCTGCACGGGTGGTAGGTCGCGCGCGCCTCCGCCTTCGTCCGCGACATGCCATTCTTGCCCGACTCCGAGCGCGAAGGCCGAATAGTGGTCGAAGAAGAAGGAGGTGACGTGGTCGTTATAAATGGTCAGTACCACGTCAGGACGCTTCTCATCGAGCCATGCGGCCAGCGGGGCGAAATTTTCAAATATCGGCGCCCAGACGGGGTCGTCGCGCTTGTTCTTGTCGAATGCAAAGCCGATTGTCGGTGTATGGGAAGCGGCAAGTCCGCCGATGATTTTTGCCATGACTTGATGTCCAGAGAGATGCGTTGCATCGCCAGACAGGACGTCAGCGAAGCGCATTCAGCCTCGAATAAGCGTATGAGATAACTCCCAGCCAAGGCATGTCAACTGTGTGCCAGCGGGAGAAAATCGACTGATTTGCGCGTGCAACGAAGACAGAGCTCGGCCGCCGCAGTGTTCCGCAGCCTGCAGAACATCCGCATTCCGATAATTAAATTCGATGGCCTATGCGCTCGAAAGCAAGGATGCAAAGTGGTTACCCTGGTTGCGGGCACCGATCCAGCGGATGGTTGCCGGACCGCAAAGAGGCATAACAGACCAGCGGGACGTGATCCGGCTCGCCCCATCCGATTCGCCCGAGATGCTTGACCTCGCGCAGAGGGCCAAACCCGGTCCCTTCGGGAAGCGAACGCACGAGATGGGCCACTACATCGGCATTCGTAACGGTGGACGTCTGATTGCGATGGCGGGTGAGCGGATGTCCATCGACGGATACGTCGAGATCAGCGCCGTATGCGTGGACGAGGAGTGGCGCGGCCGCGGTCTCGCTGGCCGGCTGGCCGGCTGGTGAAAATATTGTGGGACGAAATCGGGCGACGCGGCGAGACGCCGTTCCTTCACGTCTTCAGTTACAACACAGCCGCGATCAGCCTATATCAGCATCTTGGCTTCGTTTTGCGCTGCTCTTTCGTACTGACCCAGGTCAGCCGTATTGCGGGGACGGCTGCCGACGGCTAACGGTTCGGAAGGGGCACGTCAACCCTCGCGATCGTGACGCTACCGTGTCTTGCCGGACACAGTCAGCATGTGGGATCGATTGGCCGCTTGTTGGCCGGACCCGGTCCGACGAAGAACTTCCACAGGTGCACCGAAAGCGATGTTCGCGGTCGGACGAAAAATCAGGGATTCTCCGCCCAGCGCCGCCGCCCCTGGGCAAGCGCGCGGTAAATCTCGCGCGCATGGCGGCCCGGACCTTTTCGATCGTTTCCACGGCTAACTCAGTTAGACATCTCGCTCAGCCGGACTCAGAACGTGTCCCAGCCCTCACCATTGCCTGCCGTCGCTGCGGCCCCTGCAAGGGAAGCTGTCGCCGAGACCGGCTTTGCAGTTGCTGCGGATTTGCGGGCCGCCGGCCGGACCGGCTGTGCGCGGGATGCCGGGAGATTCACCTGAGAAGCAGATCCACCCGTCGTGTGCCCGTTGGCTGCGGAATCCAGACGGAAAAAGGAAATAGCCTGATTCAACTGCCGGCCTTGGTCTTCGAGTGATTTCGACGCGGCCGCAGCTTCTTCCACCAGCGCGGCGTTCTGTTGCGTGACTTCGTCCATCTGCGTGATCGCCTGATTGACCTGCTCGATCCCCCGGCTCTGCTCGGTCGACGCGGCGGCGATTTCGCCCATGATGTCGGACACACGGGCCACCGCCTGCGTAACCTCCGACATCGTCTTTCCCGCCGCATTCACGAGCGACGAACCATGCTGGATCGTCTGCACGGATGCGTTGATCACATCCTTGATTTCCTTTGCAGCACTGGACGAGCGCTGGGCAAGGCTGCGCACTTCGCTTGCGACCACCGCGAACCCGCGTCCCTGCTCACCCGCGCGGGCCGCCTCCACCGCCGCGTTCAGCGCGAGAATATTGGTCTGGAAGGCAATCCCTTCGATGATTCCCGTGATATCCGCGATTTTGGAGGAGCTCGCGCTAATCTCGCCCATCGTACCGACGACCTGACTGACCACCTCACTCCCTTTGAGCGCCACCTCGGATGCATTGGCCGAGAGCGAACTCGCCTGCTGTGCATTCTCGGCGTTCTGCTTCACGGTCGACGTCAGCTCCTCCATGCTGGAAGCGGTTTCCTGCAGTGAGGCTGCCTGCTGCTCCGTGCGCGAAGAAAGATCAACGTTGCCTGACGCGATCTGGCTGGACCCGGTGGCAATACTGTCCGCGGAACTGCGGACCTGAGCAATCAGTCGGACCAGGCTCGCCTGCATCTCGCCCATCGATGCGAGCACGCTCCCGGCAGGCGCATTCTTCGCACCCGGGACTGGGCTCAAATCGCCAGCGGCCACACGCTGCGTCACTTCGCCCAGCGCGGCCGGTTCGGCGCCGAGGGCGCGCATCAGGCCACGCGTGATGATCACCCCGGCGACTACCGCCATTGCGACGGCAGCCAGACAGATAGCGATCAGCAGGTTCCGTTGACTCACGAATTGATCCGCGGACTGCTGAACCATTTGTGCCGCACGTTCATGGGTAAAGTCAACGTAGCCGTTGGACGCTTTGATCAAGGCAGAAAGCAATGGCCTGCATTTGGTATCGATTTCCGCGATGGCTGCGTCGCGCTGGTTGTTCGCGGCAAGCTTGTAAATTTCCAACGCCACCGGGCGATAAAGCGTTTCGATTCGCGATATTTCGGCCGCGAGGCTACGTGCCTTGTCACTCATGTCGGTAGCGTTGGCCACCATCGCATTGAATTTTTCCAGATGGGTCTGGACCCTGTCCTCAGCATCGCTGACAGCAGCCTTTTCGATCTCGATGTCGGCGGGCGTGGTGACCAGCACCAGGTTACGCACCGCAATGGCTCGATCAGCGGCAGCGGCACGAATAGACTGGGCCATTTCGGCTCGTGCGTTGATACCGGCGACATAGCCAGCAAAGCGGCTGTTGGCATCGTCCAGTTCCTTCAGCGATATGCCTGACAGGATTAGTACGATGGCCGCCAGCACGCCAAACGCGACAGAGAGCTTTACCTTCACTGTCAGGTTTTTGAAATTCATGTTCCGACTCCAATTGGCACTCTTCTCTTCGTATGGGAAGAAGGTATTTGAGGCGTTGCCTAGGCCAGGAGACACGCTCGAGGACCGGTCGGCGGACTTGGCATATGCATCCGGCATGACGGCCTGGACACGTTATCGCTGAAGAGTGGCAAACCCTTACCGCCGATCCGCAAACGTTTTCGCTTGATTGGATTTTCCTATTGCGCATGAGATACATTAGCCTTACTAACAAAGGGCGCGAACAACTATTGTCTGACGATTTGCCAGGATTGACGGTGCGAGCGGAGTGGTCAATCCGCTGCGGTCGGCATCACGTATCGAATAACTCGAGCACGTCACGATAGAGCGCCGCTGAAATTCGCACCCCGTCTCGCATGCTGCGCGCTCGGGCTTCGAAACGCCGTTGAGAAGGAAGACGCGCCCCCTGCTCAACCACTGCGGCAAAAAGCCCTTCCGCGCGGGCCTGCCCGGCAGCGTACCCGCCACCGAGAAAACGTTGTGGATCAATCGCGATGACGAGCTCACCGTGACATGGACTCGCGCCCGCACCATCGTCGAAGGCCTGCGATTCCATGCTGGTGAGATCGCCGATCAGCGCGCCTGCGAGCAGTTCCACCATCGCCGCGAGCGCCGAGCCCTTGTGGCCGCCGAACGTCTGCATCGCACCTTCGAGCGCCGCGCGCGCATCCGTGGTCGGCCGGCCGTCGGGGCCGATCGCCCAGTGCGGCGGAATGGGCCTGCCCTCGCGCGCGTGCAGTTCAATGTCGCCGCGTGCAATTGCGCTCGTCGCGAAGTCGAAAACGAACGGGTGTCCTGCAGCGCGCGGCCACGCGAACGCGATTGGATTGGTGCCGAACACACCGCGCGTGCCGCCCGCTGGCGCGACCCAGCTATGGCTCGGATTCATCGCCAGTCCGACGAGCCCCTGCGCCGCGATCGCCTCGACTTCAGGCCACAGCGCCGAGAAGTGAAAGCAGCGGTTGATCGCCATAGCGGCCAGCCCCTGCGAGCGCGCTTTTTCCGCTAGCATCGGCAAGCCCATTTCAAACGCGAGCAACGAAAAGCCGTGGTGCGCGTCCACCGCAAGCACGCCGGGCGCGACGTCCCGCACGGTCGGCTCCGCACGCGGATCCACCTTGCCGCTTTGCACCGACCGCACACAGCCGAGCAAGCGGTAGATGCCATGCGAATGACACTCATCGCGCTCGCCTTGCGTAATGACGCGCGCGATGGCGTCCGCATGGCGGTCCGACACGCCATGATGCATAAGCGCTTTGCGGACAAGCGAGTACAGCTCGTCGAGCGAGAGCGATATAACGTCCTGTTGTTCAGCCATCGTGGCTACCTCTCTGCTTCACCTCTCCGTTCACGCGTCGCACCAGCGCGAGCGGATTCCCGTAGCGAAGTGCCTCCGGCAATAGCTCGTCCGGCAGGTCTTGGTACGAGACAGGTCGAAGAAAGCGCTCGATTGCGCGGCTGCCAACAGAAGTACTGCGCGAGTCGGAAGTTGCCGGGAAGGGTCCTCCATGCACCATAGCGTGGCCCACTTCTACCCCCGTGCCAAACCCATTCGCCAGTATGCGGCCCGCCTTGCGTTCGAGCGTCGGCAACAGCGCTCGGCATGCGTCCCGATCGTTCGTGTCGAGATGCACAGCAACCGTCAACTGACCTTCGAGCGCCTTTAGCACCGTGTGCATCTCGGAGACATCCGAACACCGCACGATGAGTGACGCCGGTCCAAAAATTTCCTCGCGCAAGACAGGCTGCGCGAGGAAGTTCCGCGCATGCGTAGCGAACAGCGCCGCCTGCCCGTCAAAGCGGCCACCCACGAGGCCGCTCGCGAGCCGCGCCACTCCCTGCTGTGCAGCCAACCGCTCAATCCCCCTCGCATAGTTCGTGTGAATGCCTGGCGTCAGCATCGTCGATGCTTGCGCCTGCGCAAGCGCCGCGGCGGCAGCTTGCTCGAATGCGCGCAAGGCGGCACCGTCCACGGCCAGCACGAGGCCCGGATTCGTGCAGAACTGTCCAGCGCCCAAGGTAAGCGAAGCGGCAAACTGCTGTGCGATCGCGTCGCCGCGGGCGGTCAACGCCCCCGGCATCAACAGCACCGGATTGATCGAACTCATTTCCGCGTAGACGGGCACCGGTTCGTCGCGCCCATTTGCGATCGTCATGAGCGCGAGTCCGCCCGCGCGCGAACCCGTGAAACCCACTGCCTTGATGCACGGATTGGCGACGAGCGCCTGGCCAAGCTCGCGACCGCTGTCGAACAGCACGGAGAACACGCCTTCGGGTAGACCGCATTGACGAACGGCACACGCAATTGCACGGCCCACCAGCTCGGACGTACCCGGATGCGCACTATGCGCCTTCACGACCACGGGGCAACCCGCCGCGAGCGCCGAAGCCGTATCTCCACCTGCCACCGAAAACGCGAGTGGGAAATTCGAAGCGCCGAACACTGCCACCGGCCCAATCGCAATGTTTCGCAGACGCAAGTCCACGCGCGGCAGCGGCTTGCGTTCGGGCTGCGCGAGATCGATGCGCGCATCGACGAAGTCCCCGTTGCGTAACACCGACGCGAACAATCTGAGCTGTCCGATCGTGCGCGCTCGTTCGCCCTCCAGACGCGCGCGCGGCAAGCCGGTTTCGACCATACAGCGGACAATCAGCGCGTCACCGAGCGCCTCGATCTGCTCTCCTATCGTTTCCAGAAAGACCGCGCGCGCCTCGAGCGCGGTTTCGCGATATGCGTCGAACGCCGCTTCGGCGAGCGCACAAGCGCGTTCGAGATCCTCCAGCGTTGCACCGCCGAACGATGGATCGAGCAGCTCACCCGTGCGCGCGTCGATGCCATGAAACACGCCGTTTGCGCCCCTCACCCTCTGCGCACCGATCAGCAACTGGCCGGTAATGGTCATAGTCTTCCCTAAAAAATAGCCGGGCCGGCTGGCCCGGCCTTCAACCGTGTTTGATTCGCCATGCGCCCTGCCGCGCGCATATCGTCACTGATCGTCAGCATCGAGCTGCAGCTTGTCGCCGGCTACGCCCGTATGCGCGCCCCAGTAGTAGATGCCGAGACCCGTGAGCCCGACCACGAGCGTGTCGTACGGATGCGCGAGCGCGCCCGTGCCGCCGAAGCTGCCCTGCCACGACAGGACGACCATCACCGCGTAGAACGCGATCAGCCATGCTGACGAACGCACTTGCTCGCGCAGGCTCAGTTGGCGCGTCGGCACGAACCGGCCCGCCGCGAGATAGATCACGAACATGAAGATCTGCAGGCCGAGCAGCCACGACACCGTGCTCCAGCCGGACCAGTACACGATCAGCGCGGCGATCACGAACGACACCGGCCCAACGATCCCGAAGCACCCCACACGAAACGGCCGCGCGAGGTCGGGCGCGCTGCGGCGCAGCGCAGCGACCGAGATCGGCGCGACCGCGTAGCTGAGCACGAGCGCCGCCGACACCACGTTGATGAGCGCCTCCCACGACGGGAACGGCAGCGTCCAGAACACGGCGAGCGCGAACGTGAGCCACAGGCCGGGGCGCGGAATACCCGAGGCCGCGTCGACGCGCGTGAACACGCGGAAGAACGTGCCCGTCTTCGCCCATGCATAGACGACGCGCGGCGTCGCGTTCATGTAGATGTTGCCGCAACCGCTCGGCGAGATCGCCGCGTCAGCGACCACCATGTAGGCGAGCCAGCCCACGCCGAGCGCGAGCGCGATGTCGCGGTACGGCAGCGAGAACGCCTTGCTCACGCCTTCCCAGCCGTTCTTGAGAGTCTCGGCAGGAATACCTCCGATAAACGCGAGCTGCAACAGTACGTAGATCAGCGTCGAGAGCAGCACCGAGAGAATCAGCGCGACCGGAATCGTGCGCTGCGGATTGCGCACCTCGCTGGCCACCGAGATGATCGGCGTCAGGCCGAGATACGCGAAGATGATGCCGCCCGCCGACACCGCCATTTCGATGCCCGACATCCCAAACGGCGCGAAGCCGTGTACGGTCAGATTGGCTGGCTTGAAGAACGTGAACAGCGCGCCGATCACCGCGAGCGGCACGATAAACTTGAAGATGCTGATGAGGTTGTTGGCGCGCGCGAACGTCTTCACGCTCGAATAATTAAGCCGGAAAAACAGACCCAGCAGCGCCAGCTGCACGCACCAGCCGAGCACGGTCGGATTGCCGGAGCCCGGCTGGCTCAACGCCGGGAACCACGCGGCCGCGTATTGGCGCGCGGCTACGACTTCGATAGCGATCAGGCTCGAAAACGCAATCAGCGTGACGAAACCCATCAGATAGCCGAGCAACGGTCCGTGCGAAAACACCGGATAGCGCACCACGCCGCCCGCGCGCGGCAGCGCCGCGCCGAGCTCGCAATAGACGATGCCGAGCAGCAGTACCGCGAAGCCGCCGATCAGCCAGGAGACGATGCCCGCCGGTCCCGCGATCGCCGAAACGTGGCTCGCGGCGAAGAGCCACCCCGAGCCGAAGATGGCCCCGAGGCCGATAAAGGTGAGATCCGTGAGCGAAAGCTGCTTCTTGAAACGACCCTCGCCCGTCGGCTCAAAAACCGCGTCGCTCACTGGCAACGGGCTGTGCAAATTGCCTTGACTGGACATAGCCCTGTCTCCTCGTATTGGAATATCGTCGGGCGCCCGCCTGGCTCACGAGGGCGCCCGGGTGCCCGCGCAGCCATGCGCGCGCGAGCATGGGATGTGTCGGCGTCGACGCTTAGAGTCCGACGTCCGGCAGTGGCGGACGCGTCGCGAGTGCCTGTGCCATCACTGCCTTCACGTGCGCGAGCGCATCGCCTTCGAGCGCGAGGCGCGGGGGACGCGTGCGCGCGCTGCCGCGCTCCACGAGCTCTTCACAGAGCTTGATGCACTGCACGAGATCAGGGCGTGCATCGAGGTGCAGGAGGGGCATGAACCAGCGATAAAGTGCGAGCGCCTCTTCGAAGCGCTTTTGCTTCGCGAGACGGAACAGCGTCTCGCCTTCCTTCGGGAATACGTTCGACATGCCCGAGACCCAGCCCTGGGCGCCGACGGCCACGCTTTCGACCACCACGTCGTCGAGGCCAGCGAACAGCACGAAGCGATCGCCTACGGCGTTGCGCAGATCGATGAAGCGACGCGTGTCGCCCGACGAATCCTTGAAGCAGACGATGTTTTCGCAGTCCTGCAACGCGATCAGCACTTCGGGCGTGACGTCGTTCTTGTAGATGGGCGGATTGTTGTAGACCATCACCGGCAGGTCAGTGGCCGACGCCACCGCGCGAAAGTGCGTGGCCGTCTCGTGCGGTTTCGCAGAGTACACGAGCGCGGGCATCACCATCACGCCGTCCACGCCCACGCGCTGCGCCTCACGCACGGTCTGGCGCGCGAACTCGGTGGTGAATTCCGCCACGCCCGCGATCACGGGCACTTTACCGCCCGCTGCGTCGCGAGCGGCCTCGATCACGGCCATCTTCTCGCTAGTGTTGAGCGAGGTGTTCTCGCCCACCGTGCCGCAGACCACGAGGCCCGAGACGCCGTCCTTCACAAGGTTGCTTACCACGCGATGCGTGACCTCGACATCGACCGAGAAGTCCGGCTTGAATTGGGTGCTGACGGCGGGAAACACACCGCTCCATTGGATCGCTTTACGGCTCATTGTGACTATCTCCTTCGTGATACGAAACGTGCCAACCGACTTGGCGACGCGAAGGAGTATCGCTATCCATAATGCGTTAGGCTTGGGGGCTTTCACAGCCCAGGGAGACGAAATCGGCACAGTCGCTCGGATCGGCGCATGCGTGCCCCGGATGCGAACGCGGGCACGTCTGCATCTCACCTCAAGTGCCCGCGGGATTCGCCTGGCCGGTTTCGGCATAGCCTGACTCTGAAGCCGACGGTCGAAGCCGATTCAGTTCGGGCCGATAGAACTGGTATCCGTTCCGCCCGTGCGATTTTGCGAGATACATCGCCGCGTCAGCGTTGCGAATCAACGTGTCGGCATCATGGCCATCCTGCGGGTACGTGGCGACGCCAATGCTGGCCTCCACATACAGCTCCCTCTCGCCGGCATCGAACGGTTCGGTCATCGCGCCAATTACCAGGTCGAGCATAGGTATCAACTGCTCATCGCCTGAGCGCGCGGCAACGATGATGAACTCGTCTCCGCCGTAACGTGCCACCAGGTCATTGGACCGGACCAATCGCTGCAATCGCCTGGCCGTCCCGATGGTGCCTGCCGTCAAACAGGCAAGCGAGCCGCGGACAAGCGCTGTTCACGCCGTGCAAGCTTTAATGACGCCGGTGCCAGACAGTGGTCAACGCAGCACGCCTTTCAGGCGTCCGAGTTCTGCTGGTCTCGTGTATGACCGATAAAGTTCGCCAACTGTGCCGAATGCCAAGGCCGGTTTGAGCGTCGCACCGGGAAGTGCGTCGGTAATCCAATCAAAAGCATTCATTTCACGTAGAGCAGCATGCACTGCGGCAGTCAGGACAGTGAGGGCTCGCTCGGCGGAGTGTCCGCCAAGGTCGACGAAGCAATCCTCAAATGGATGCTTCGTTGCGGTTTCGACGTGTAACGCTGACTTTCGAACGTCCAAATCAATCTCCTTCGAGGATTGCCCATCCTGTATATCAACTCAATGTGACAATGCATCGCGTTGTCCCGCCAAAGATGCGACTCGGCTCGCTCGCCCCAACGATTGCAACTGCACATGATGTGCTGAAGTCGCACCGCCCTGTCGAAGGTGAGGCGAAATATTGGGTTCCAGAACACGACCTCCCTACCGCATCGAGGTCGAAAGCTGGCAAGCAGAGACCATGCGCGCCGCAGTACCAGCCATCCAGGAGAACGGCGCCCTGGCCTGTTATGGCGACAACCGTGCTTCCCTGCCGCGGCTGATGGCGCCCGAGTGGGCCGAAAACACCACGCGCCTTTCGCGTCCGGCGTTTTGATCGGTTAACTTAGCGCTTCGAAAACCGAAACAAGCCCACCGGATACCCCATGAGATCAAGCCCTGTCTTCTGGATGATCCCGACGGCCCCGACACCGGTCGGGCCGTTCTCCCATGCCACCGAAGCTGACGGCTGGGTGTTCCTGACCGGCCAGATGCCGACCTCGCCCACCGACGATGCCGCGCCGTTACCCGACGGCGTCGTCGCTCAGACGCAGCGCGTGATGGACAATCTCGTGCTTGTCTTGCAAGGCGTCGGCCTGGGCCTGCAGCACGTGGTCGCCGTGCGCATTTTCCTGACCGAATTCAAGCGCGACTACGCGGCGATGAACGACACCTACCGCGCTTACTTCCCGGCGGATGCGTTGCCTGCCAGAACCTGCATCGGCGTCACCGCGCTGGCGCGCGACGCGCTGGTCGAGATCGACTTCATCGCGAAGCGGCCAGGCTGATCCATCCGGGTGGGATCAGCATCGACAACGCGACGTTCGCGAGGTACAGGCGCTGTTGTGAAGGCGTGTCGAAACGCATCCGGCACCCGTGCCAACGGCGACTCGGCGCACCTGAACAAGAGCGAGAAGTGGCGCGCGACGTTGCACATGTTGCACATGCCATGACACGCGATATCGAACCGGAAGAAATGACTTTGATCTGATAGATCGGCGTTACTCCCACCTCGACAGCCAGGTATTGACGCATCAGGATGGAGACCGTCAGCGCCCGGTTGTATGTGTGGGCTGGCTGACCCGAGTAACAACGGCGTTTAGCAGCCCGTCCCTTTGCGGACGGGCTATTTTTTGCCGATGGTTTTCCGGTTGTTCTCCGGCGGAGATCGTCGAAGCGCTGATCTTCGAGGCCGTGCTCGTTGCCCGGCGTCGGCGTCGCTGTCCGCCTTGCCGTAAGCAGGACCCGCCGCGGGGCCGCCGAGCGAAAGATGGGGAAATACCGGAGCGGTCGGCCCGCAACCGGCACGCGACGGCACCCCGGCATGGTCCAACGCGGCACCCATGGCGCGCCACGCCCCAAGCGATGCTACGCTAAGCGAACTGCGCCTGCGTTCGCCTCGCCTCGCCTCGCGCAAGCAACACGATCCACCATCATCGGAGACTGACGTGACCGCTTCCGACGCGCCGCACATCAACCCGCTCTCTTCGCACTACACCGCCATGGCGCGCAACAACGCTTGGTCGAATCTGCGCCTGTACCGCGCGTGCCTTACCTTGACCGACGAGGCCTTCGCCGAGCGAAGGGTGAGCTTCTTTCCGTCGTTGCAGCTCACGTTGAATCACATTCTCCTGGTCGACCGGTATTACTTCGACGCGCTGGTCGACGGCGGCAAAGGGCTCACCATCTTCGACGACGAATTGCCCTATCCGCGCGCGGCAGACCTGTGGGATGCACAAGCAGAGAGCGACCGGCAACTGCTGGCCTTCTGCGAATCCCTGACCGACGATGCCTTGCAACGCGACGTACGGATCGACCGCGGCCCGGCTGTCGGCGTGCAGCATGAAAACATCGGCAGCGTATTGCCGCATGTTTTCGTGCATCAGATCCATCATCGCGGCCAGGCGCACGCGATGTTGAGCGGCACCGCCACCGCGCCGCCTCAGCTCGACGAGTTTTTCCTCGCCGCCGACGCGCCGCTGCGCGAACTCGACCTGCATGAGCTGGCTAACCTTCGGCGGCCATCCGGATTGACGCGATAAGCCAAAACGGCGCCGCAGGGTTCTTAGCCGAAGCACACGTCAACAACATGACAGCCGGGAGTAAGGATTGCACCGCAGCGGGGCACGAAAAATGCATCCGTCGTCGCGGAGAGTCGCGTTAAACTGGCTGTCATAGTCGTGCGGCGCAGCGCGCACGCCGCGGCTCGGCAGCGCGAGGCACCGGGCAAGACGGCATGCAGCAGGCATATGAATGACCGGGCGGATCCCCAGATGTGAGCGCGGCGCGACAGACGGCGGCTCCATCCTGCCCGTACAATGGTTTGATCAACAACGGAACAAGGACAACTTCGATGCGCACTACCGGGTCCTCCGGGTCAATGGCCCTGCTCACCGAATACGACGACGCAACGGCGCGCGAACTTCGCTCGCTGCGCCTCGAATCGACAGAAGACGGCAAAGGCATTCTTCTGATCGAAGTCGACGAGCGCAAGCCAGGCATTCATCGCGAAGTGCGCTATGAAATCACGCCTGCGGAACTGATAGCGGCGATTCGCGCGCACGGGGCGGAATTGCCTGGCGAACAGCACAATCATCGTCAATAAGGCGCGAGCGCCCGGCATTGCGTTCTCTCGCGAATGCCGGGTGAAGCGTGTCGTGTTCACCGTCCAGCGGCCCTGTGCCGCTGCACATTTCAATTCAATCGATCCATTCCGGGCGCGCTTTTATTGAGTTTTGGCGACAGGCTTTCGGTGCCGCCCTGCATGCGTTTGGTTTAAACCTTGACTCAAGTTATTCGCCTTTTAAATACCTTCTGATTTACGGCGTCCGGCCGAACGGACGGTTAATCCGCGAACCCTGACGGCGCTTCACATAGCTGAATAGCGGGCATCCTGACTGGGCGTTTGCACGTAGTAAAAATGCGTCCATAATCCTTGCATTCTCTTCCGATTCCCCCATCTACTCCGTTCCTGAAAAGGCCACGGATGTAAGCCGATGCTACATGATCTCGTCGAGCAATACGGGCCGGCGCTCATTTTCGCCAATGTGCTGGCTGCCTCCCTTGGGCTGCCGGTACCGGCATTGCCATCGCTCGTTCTGTTCGGCGCGATGGCAGCCATGCACCCCGGCTCGGTGGGCACGCAATTGGTGCCAGTCATGGTGCTGTCGATATTCGCCACGCTGATCGGCGACAGCGCGTGGTATCTCGCCGGGCGTCTGTACGGCGGCAACACGCTGAAGACGATCTGCCGCCTTTCGTTGTCGCGCGATACTTGCGTGAAGAAGACCGAGCGCTTTTTCGGACGTTGGGGCGTGCGCGTGCTGGCGGTGGCCAAGTTTGTCCCGGGCCTGTCGATCGTGTCGATCCCGATGGCCGGCGCAATGGGTACGCGCTACCGCACGTTCCTCACGTACGACAGCATCGGCGCCGCTTTGTGGTCCGGCACGGGCCTGATCATCGGTGCGCTGTTCGCGCGGCAGATCGACATGGTGTTCGCCGCCGCCGGACGCCTCGGGCGCACGGCCGCGCTGGTAGCCGTCGGATTGCTGCTGCTGTACGCCGGTTATCGCTGGCTACGCCGCCGCCAGCTGATTTCGACGCTCGCGGCCGCACGGATCGAAGTCGACGAGTTGGCAAAACTGGTCGCAACCGGCGATACGCCGGTGCTGTTCGATATCCGTTCGCAGGAAAAGCGCAAGCTCGATCCGTTTGTGATTCCGGGCTCGCAATTCGCCGACGAGCGGCAACTCGACGAGATCGTCGCGAAGTATCCGCGCGATCAGAAGTTAGTGATTTACTGTTCGTGCCCGAATGAGATTTCCGCGGCGTGGATGGCCAAGCAGTTGAACGAAGCCGGCTTTTCCGACGTGCTGCCGCTGCGCGGCGGCATGGAAGCCTGGCGCGACTCGGGCAGAACGGTGGAAGCGCTGCCCGGCATGATGCCGCCGGAAGCGGCGGTCGACCATATCGCGCCGAAGGCCGTGTAGCGCAGCGCGCACCCGCATCCGCGCCATCGTGCGCCCGCGCCCGCTTCGCCGTCGAACAATCAGGATGAAGACAGAAGGAGCGGTTCAATGCTTTCGACTCAAGAAGCTGAAGGACAACAAGCAGTAGTTGCCGATGCGCCGTTTTCGTCGCTCTCGACGCGTCGTCACCAGATGTTCCCCGAACTCACGTCTGAGGAGATCAAGCGTCTGCGCCGGTTCGGCGAGGAGCACCATTTTGAAGCCGGCGATCTGCTGTTCGAGACCGGCCACACCGGCCCCGGCATGTTCGTATTGCTGGACGGCCGCGTGAAGGTCTATCAGCGCGACGGCATCGGCCGCGAAGTCGTGATCGCCGAACATGGCGCGGGGCAATTTCTTGCCGAAGTCGGTCAACTGTCGGGACGGCCCGCGCTGGTCAATGGCCTCGCGATCAGTCCGATCGACGCGCTGCTGTTCCCGCCGGTCAAGCTGCGCGCGCTGATCGTCGCCGAAGCGGAACTCGGCGAGCGCATCATGCGGGCGCTGATCCTGCGGCGCGTGGCGCTGATCGAAAAGGGCGCGGGCGGCCCGATTCTGGTCGGCAACAGCAGCGACGCGCGGCTCGTTACGTTGCAAGGCTTCCTGTCGCGCAACGGCCATCCTCATTCGGTGATCGACGAGCGCGACGAAGACGCGCTGCGTCTGATCGAACAATTCGCCGCGCAGAAAGAAGACCTGCCGCTGGTGATCTGCCCGGACGGCACGGTGCTGCGTCACCCGAGCATGCCGGAACTCGCCACCTGTCTCGGCTTGCTGCCCGATCTCGACGATTCGGTGGTGTACGACGTGGCGATCGTCGGCGCCGGTCCGGCAGGCCTCGCCACCGCGGTGTATGCGGCGTCCGAAGGACTGTCGGTGATCGTGCTCGACAGCCGCGCGCCCGGTGGCCAGGCGGGCGCGAGTTCGCGGATCGAAAACTATCTCGGCTTTCCGACCGGTATCTCCGGGCAGGCGCTGGCGGGCCGCGCGTTCGTGCAGGCGCAGAAATTCGGTGCCCATGTCGCGATTCCGGTCCACGTGAAGGCGCTGCAATGCGCGGAATCGCCGTATCGGCTGGAACTCAAGTGCGGCGGCCATATCAGCGCCCGCACGATCGTGATCGCCAGCGGCGCGGTGTACCGGCGCCCCGCACTCGAAGGCCTCGAGCGTCTCGACGGACGCGGCGTCTATTACTGGGCGTCGCCGGTCGAAGCCAAGCTGTGCAAGCGCGCGGAGATCGTGCTGGTGGGCGGCGGCAATTCGGCCGGCCAGGCAATCGTCTATCTGGCGACGCATGCGGCCAAAGTCCATGTGCTGATCCGCAGGAGCGGCTTTGAAGCCACCATGTCGCGCTACCTGATCGACCGCATCCGTTCGCTGCCGAATGTGTTCGTGCATCCGAACTCCGAGATCGGCCGGCTCGACGCGGACGAAAGCGGCCTCGCGTCGGTCGCGTTGAAAAACCCGCTGCCGGACGGCACCGATCATTTCGACACGCGGCACCTGTTCCTCTTCACCGGCGCGGACCCGAATACCGATTGGCTGCGCACGTGCGGTGTGGAACTGGACGCCAAGGGCTTCGTGCTGACCGGCACCAGTGCCGACGGCACGTCGACCTGCGACCTCGGCACCACCGTCACAGGCGTGTACGCGATCGGCGACGCGCGCGCCGGGTCGACCAAACGGGTCGCGGCAGCGGTCGGGGAAGGCGCGGCGGTGGTCTCGCAGATCCATCAACATCTGGCGGAATTGGCGGGCGAAGCGGTCGCTTTGGGCGCCTGAACCGTCTTGCGGGGTTCGGCTCGGTTTTTCGCCTCACTTCCCCGCTTGCGTTCCTAATCCGCCGGCCGGCTCATCACCGGCCGGCGGGTCATCTGAGGGAGCGTTGCAAGGTCCAGTTTCAAAGTCCGTTTCAAAGTCCCTTCACGCGCCGCCCATCTACGCCCTTGCCGGCGCCGTACCGTGCGCCGATTCATCTGCCGTATTCACGCTAAAGTAGCGACTGCCGATCCCTACACCGGGCCTCGCGTCCGCTTCCCAACGCAGTCACTCACTGAACGACGCTCGCGTGAAGACTCTCCCGCTATCCGCGGCCCGCACCCTGCATCTGGCCGCGCAAGGTTTGCTGACGCCGCCGCGCCGCAAGGCCGTCAAGTCCGACGTGCTCGACGCGATTCGCCGGATGGCGCAATTGCAGATCGACACGATCCACGTCGTCGCCCGCAGCCCGTACCTCGTACTGTTCAGCCGGATCGGCACGTATCCGCAGCAATGGCTCGACGAGTATCTCGCCGAAGGCAAGCTGTTCGAGTACTGGTCGCACGAGGCCTGTTTCGTGCCGACCGAAGATTACGCTCTGCTGCGTCACCGCATGCTCGATCCGAGCGGCATGGGCTGGAAATACGCGGCCGAGTGGCACAAGAAGCATCGCAAGGACATCGAGCGCCTGCTCGCGCATATTCGCGAGACTGGCCCGGTGCGTTCAGCCGATTTCGCTCGCGAGGCCGGTAAGGGCAACGGCTGGTGGGACTGGAAGCCGGAGAAGCGCCACCTGGAAGTGCTGTTCGCCATTGGGCAATTGATGGTGGCGGAGCGGCGCAATTTTCATCGCGTCTACGATCTGACCGAGCGTGTGCTGCCGGACTGGGACGACGCGCGCGATCTGCCGCCGCCGGAAACCGTCACCCGGGAGGTGTTGCGCCGCAGCTGCCGCGCGCTCGGCGTCGCGCGCGCCGATTGGGTCGCCGATTACTACCGGCTGCCGCGCCGTCCCTATCGCGACGAACTGCATGCGCTCGCCGATCAGGGCGAGCTGATTCCGGTGCAAGTGGAAGGCTGGAAGCAGGACAGCTACGTCCACCGCGAATTCGCGTCGATGATCGACGACGCGGCCAACGGCAAACTCGCCTCGAGCGTCACCACGGTGCTGTCGCCGTTCGATCCTGTGGTGTGGGACCGCAGGCGCGCCGCCGCGCTATTCGACTTCGACTACGCGATCGAATGCTACACGCCGGCGGCGAAACGCAAATACGGTTACTTCGTTCTGCCGCTGTTGAGCCGCGGCCGTCTGGTCGGCCGCGTGGATGCCAAGGCGCATCGGACCAGCGGCGTGTTCGAACTGAAGTCGCTGCACATCGAACCCGGCGTGCGCCTGAGTGCGCGTCTTGCGGGCGATCTGCGCCGCGCGCTGCAGCGTTGCGCGGACTGGCACGGCACGCCGCAACTGGAAATCGCCTCCGCGCCGCCGGAGTGGCTCGAAGCGTTGAGCGTCGACAGCAGCGTGGCAGCGTGAACGCGCTGCACGAAACGCGCGCTCAATGAAACGCCGCCCACGCGAGCGACAAGGAAAACACGCCCAGCACGATCGACGCGGCGCGCTGCAGCTTCACCGGGTTCAGCCAAGCGAGTTTGCCGCTGCCGAGCGCGGCGCCGAACGCGATCCACGCGAGCGCAAGCGGCGCCAGCAGGCACGCGAACATCAGCATCGCAAAGGCGTATGCCGAAGCCTGGGTAAAGGCGATCGCGGGAAAGATCGTGCCGGCGAACAGCAAGCCCTTCGGATTGAGCAGCGTCGCGACGAATAGCGTGCGCAAGCCGCTCGCGCGCTGCGCCGACACAGGTAACGCCACGGCAGCGCGCCACATATCGACGGCGAGATACGCGATGTACACGCCGCTCGCCACGCGCAGCAGCGACGGCAACCACGGCAGCGCATGCGCCGCTTGCGCGAGAAAACGTCCCCACACGGAAATCGACACGAGATAGCCGGCCAGTTCGGCGGCGATCAACGGCAACGAGCGTCGCACGCCCTGGCGCAAACCCGCCGCGGCAAGCAGCGTGTTGGTGGGACCCGGCGTAATCAGCACGACGACAATGCCGACGGCCAGCAACGCGATAGCGGACGTGGAGAACATAAAAAAAGGTGCGCTGTTGGAAACAGTGCACCTTTTTATCATAGAGAACCGAGCCGCCGAAATGCGACCGCCAATGCAGGGTCCGCACCGACGCGCGAACCGATGCAAACCACGCCGCCCACAGGCGGCGAGCCGCTACTTGGAGTGCTCGAGCCTCGCTCGCAATTCGCGAGCAGTCTCCAGCAGCCCTTCGTAGCCCGAACGCGCATGCGCCGGTAGATCGGGATCGCCGACGAGCGCACCGAGCGTTTCGATCAGGCTGTACAGAATGCCCTTCGCAGCACCCGAAGCGATGCTGCCCGACGACACTTGCTGATCGACATGCGTGAGCGCTGCATCGAGGTGTTCCAGATCCGGCTTATCGTCTGTTGACGGCTTAGGCGTTTCGTCTTGCGTCATGATGAAACATCTCTCCTGGTGAAGCACCGGTGAACAAGCCATCCTTTCACGTTGGTTATATACCGATCGTGTGCCGCCGTCCATTCGTGAAGTGACCCAGCGCGATCCACGTTAAGGCGTCCACCGATACATCAGGATTTTCGCGCGCGCGTCGTCTTCCAGCAGCACGACGTATTCGCCATTGGCGCGCTGCACCGCGCTGATGCCGAGGTACACATCGACCCAGCCGGTGGTGTTGCCGACACTCGCGCCCGGCGTCATATAGCCGACCGCCTGCCCAGTGCGCGCGTCGTACACGTCCACCTTCGCGGTGTACAACTCCGCCACGAAGACGTAATTGCCTGCCACTGCGACACCCACCGTTGTGGTCTGCGGACTGCTCTGCGTGTTCCACGGCAGCGAGATCGCGTACTGCTGCGTCGGCGTACCGGAGCTCCAGTTGTCGTAGCGCGCGAGCACCGGGCCGGCTTCTTTCCAGTGCGTCGAATCCCATGGAATGGCGCTCGTGAAACCGGATATGTACATCGTGTCGGTCGCCGCCATGTAGACGATCCGCGCGATCCGCGTGAACGGTTGCGGCATCGCGAACATCTTCGAACTCGCGTAGGTGTAGATCGGATTGCCGACGGCATCGAGGCCTTGCAACGGCATCTCGCGGATGCCGCTCGTCGGCGTGGAGAGCCACACGTTGCCTGGCGTATCGACCCACCAGAAGCCGTTGCCGACCGTGCTTCCGGTAGACGGATTGCCGGTGATCTCGCTGGCGTCGACGGTGCCGTTGCCATTGCTGTCGCGCCACAGCCACTCGCCATACGTGGGTTGCCCGCTCGGCCAGGTGCCGGGAATCGGATTCTGCGCCAGCAAGCCGGACGGAATCGCGATTTCGCCATGCGCCGCGTCGAAGCGATACACGTTCAGATAGTGCGCGCCCGGATCGAGCGTGTAGAGGTACTGCTGACCGTTGATTCGCCGCACCATCGGCTCGCCGCGCACGCCGCGCGGCTGGTGAAAGGCCGGGTCGTCGGGATAATCGAAACGGTCGAGCGTGAAGGCCGCGTACGACCACTCGTGCCCGACCGGCTGACTGTAATCGAGCGTGAAGCGCTTCGAGCCGGTGTAGACCGAATTCGGCGACGCGGGATCAAACGCGGCGCTATCGACAAAGCTGAGCCCGCACAGGCGCCAGTTGAAAGCATGCGTGCTGAAGACGTAGCTCTCGAGCACCGCACCTTGACCGACCGAGGCCGAGCCGAGCGGCCGCGGACCTTCGCCGTTTTGCGCGACATACAGCTTGCCGGCCGGATCGACGCCGATGCCCGTGATGCCATTGAAACGCCAGTTGCCCGGCACGCCTTGGGTCACGTGGAAAATACCGTTGCGCGTGCCGATCGGCGCGGCGGCTTGCGGCTGACCGCTGGCGTCCTTGTTGAAGACGAGAATCTGCTGCGTCGGTCCATTGTGGGCGACAAGGATTTGCCCTGACGGCGTGACCGCGATGTCGGTCGGCACCGTGCCGGCGGGCAAAGCCAACGTGCCGGAAAGCGCGGTGCCGTTGGCGGCGTAGTGCAGGATGCTCAGGCTGCCCGACGAGACGCCGCTCATCACCCACAGCGTCGAATCGGTATCCACCGCGATGCGTCCCGGCGACGGCACGTTCCACGAGCGCAAGCGCTGCATCGAGGCTGCGTCGAAGACGAGGATCCGGCTGTTGTACGTATCCGCGACATACACTTCGCTATCGGTGGCGGCCATGCCGCGAACGCCCGCATCGTTGCCGGTCGTTACGGCGTTGAGCAGCAGAAAACTGTTCTTCGTCGCATTCGCGCTGTTGCCGATGCCGCCGCTGAACGGCGCGCCGGTTGCGAGATTGGCGAGCGTGCGGCGCGTGATGCCGAACCACGTCTGATTGGCCGGCGGATAGTCCGCGCCGACCAGTCCGTTGCTCTCGTTGCCGATCGACATCGCCGCGTACAGGTAGGTATGGTTCGTCGCGACCGCATCGCCTCCGGTGTTGCCCCAGCCGTGCGTCGAGCCGGCCACGGCAAGCTTGTCGCCCGCGCGATACGCGGCAATCTCGCTGCCGCTTTCGTCCCAGGGCGCATTGGTGTAGACGGTGCCGTCCGCACCCACACTGATTGCCTGGATGTCCTGCTGCATCCATTTGCCGTCGCCAAAGCCGAAACTGTTGCCGATCCAGGACGTGGTGTAGTTCAGTTGAGCCTGGGCGAGTGCGCCGACCGGGATGAGGCTATGGAAGAGAAGAACAGCTGCGCCAAAGCGAGAAGAGAATTTCACGACGGTCTGTTTCCTTGCGAGGTGCGAAGCGCGCACGGCCGGCGTGTCCGGCGCGCTTCAGCGTGTATACGGATCGATGACTATCGCGCATACATGAACGTTGGCGTTTGATCCTCGCATAGAAAAGGCCGAAATTTATTCGTAAAAAATTACCTGCAGGCTTGCGTGAGTTTTAAATAATTCGATATGCATAAGTTTGCGCGGCCATGCATTGACCATTAATTGACCATTAACGCGCGTCCGCGAATGCTTCCGCCACTGCCGCAATCAGCACCTGCATCCGCGCAGTCTTGTATAGATCCGCGTGCGCGACCAGCCACACGTCGAATAGCTCCGCTCGATCCGGCATGACACGCACCAGTTCAGGCTCGTAATCCGCACGGAAGCACGGCAGCTCGGCGACACCGAAACCAGCAAGGGCCGCCTCGAACAGCATCGCGGTCGATTGCGTCTGGAAAACGAGACGTCCGCGCGACGTCGGCTCGCCACACAGCGGCGCCCATAGCGACGGCGAAACCGGCTGCTGATACATCACCAGGTCGTGACCGTCGAACGCCTCGCCGTCGCGCGGCTCGCCACGTGCCGCCACATACTCGCGCGACGCGTAAATGCCGAGCTCCAGCTGCGCCAGCTTGCGCGCAATCAGATCGGGCGCATCGGGCCGCAGCGTGCGGATCGCCACGTCGGCTTCGCGCCTCGTCAGATTGGTGATCTGCGCGGACGTCACGCAGACAATCTCGATGCCCGGATGCGCGCGCCGCACCTTGGCGATGGCCGGCACCACAAAGCCTTTGCCGAGCGAATCGGTGGTAGCGACGCGGATCGTGCCGGCCAACTGATCGTCGAGCCCGGCAATCCGCCGTTCGATCGACAACGCCGCCTGCTCCATCGTCTCGGCCGGCCCAAGCAGCGCTTCGCCCGCGGGCGTCAGTACATACATGGCCGGCGTGCGCAGAAACAGCGTGGCCGAGAGCGTTTCTTCCAGCGCGGCGATCCGCCGGCCGACCGTCGCCTGATCGACGTCGAGGCGCATCGCCGCGCCGCGCAAGGTGCCGGCGCGCGCCACGGCGAGAAAAAATCGGGCGTTGTCCCAGTTCATCATCGGTCGATTCCTCCGTGATGCAATTCTGCATCAGACAGATGCGAAATCACTGCTTTATTGCAGGCGCTTGCGTGACTAGACTTCGCCGATCTATCGATTGCGGATTGAACCAGAGGAACCTGATGACCGAATGCACCGTTGCACAGCCACCGGTGGCGCAGGCCGACGAGACGCGGTCCGCGAAGCGGCCGCGTCTGACGCTGGCGCTGGTGGCAAGCGGCATGTTCATGGCCGTGCTCGACACCACTATCGTCAACGTGGCCTTGCCGGCGATGCACGCTACCCTGGGCGCATCCGTGGGCGGCCTTGCGTGGATCGTCGACGCGTACACGCTGAGCTTCGCCGCGCTGATCCTCGCGGGCGGCATCGCGTCCGACCGTTTCGGCGCGAAGGCGGTGTATTTGTGGGGACTGGCGTTGTTCGTGGCAGCCTCGGCGGCTTGCGGGCTGGCGCCGAACGTCGGCGCGCTGGTGGCCGCGCGCTTCGTGCAAGGCAGCGGCGCAGCGCTATTCCTGCCGGCGTCGCTGGCGATCGTGCGCAGCACCTTCGACGACCCCGTTGAACGTGGTCGCGCCATCGCGGCGTGGGCGGGGATTGCGTCGGTGGCAGCGGCGGTCGGGCCGGTGTTCGGCGGCATGCTCGTGGAAGGGTTCGGCTGGCGCAGCGCGTTTCTGATCAACGTGCCGACCGGCCTGATTGCATTCGCGGGTGCGGCAATCATCGTGCGTCATTCGTTGCGCAGCGTCGGACGCCGCTTCGATTGGGGCGGGCAGTTGGCGAGCATCGTCGCGCTCGCGGCCCTCTGCTTCGCGGCGATCGAACTGCCGTCGCGCGGTATCGCCGCGCGAGAAGTGTGGGGCGCCGCGCTGCTTGCCGTACTCGCCACGTTCGTGCTGGTCGCCGTCGAGCGCCGCGCCCATGATCCGATAGTGCCGGTTGCATGGTTCAGCAACCGCCTGTTCGTCGCGATGAACGTGATGGGCACGCTTGTCTACGTCGGCTACTTCGGTTTGCTGTTCATGCTGAGCCTCTATCTGCACGGCGAGTTCGGCTTCAACGCGCGGCAGATCGGTCTCACGCTGTTGCCGCTCGCCGGCAGCCTGTCGCTCGGCAACGTGCTGGTGGGCAAGCTGCATGGCCGTTTCACTGCCACGCAGTTCATGACAACCGGACTCGCACTCGCTGCCGTTGCCGTGCCGGCGATGGCAACGAGTCTGGAATGGCGCGCGCCGTGGGCCGTCACGTATGCGGCCATGGCGGTGTTCGGCGGCGGCACGGCCTTGTCGGTTCCGCCGATGATCTCGACGGTGCTGGAACAGGTGCCCGGCGAATTGGCCGGCGTGGCCTCGGGTGTGTTGAACGCGTTGCGACAGGCAGGCGGTCTGCTCGGCGTGGCGATGGCGGGCGCGGCGACGATTTTGGCGCCGCAGGTGTCGATTGCGCTGTGGGTTGTCGCGGGATTGGGGTTGGCGACGTATGCGATCGCGGCGGCTCTGGCGACGTTTGCGGCCTTCGCTCCCGGAAAAGCTCACCGGTGATTTCTTCAAGCTCAGGAAGTGCGCACCCGCCGCACGAAAATACGCCGCGTCAAATCGAACGCCACCAGATTCCCGGCCAGCACCAGCAACAGTCCCACCACGGACAGTGCCGACCATTGATAGCCTTCGAATACCGTCGACGCCGCCAGCGCCACGATCGGAAACAGCACGGTGCAGTACGCCGCGCGTTCCGGCCCGATGCGCCCCACCAGCATCAGGTACGCGGTAAAACCAATCACCGAGCCGAATATCGCGAGGTAAGCGAGCGCGCCGAGATAGCGCGCGGACGGCTCGATGGTGAAGGAAAAGCCCGCCAACGCGCTACCGGCCGTCAATACGCCGGCGCCGATCAGCATCGCCCAGCTATTGGTGGCGAACGGGTGCAAGCCCATCGATTGCATCCGGCTCGACAGCAGATTACCCGCCGAGAAACACACGGTTCCGAGGAAGGCGATTGCGAGACCCAGCCATGCAGCGTGATCGCCCAGGTGTCCCGCCATCTGCTGGACAAACAGGCACACGATACCGACCAGACCGAGCAACGCGCCCGCAATCGCCGAAGGCTGCAGCGGACGGCCCATGAAGAGCCGGCCGTTGATCGAGTTCAACAGCGGCGCGGTCGAAAAGACCACCGCTACCAGTCCGCTCGGCACGACCTGCTCGGCGTAGTAAAAGCACAAGAAATTGACGCAAAAGAGCGCTAACCCCTGCGCGGCCAGAAAGCGCCATGCTGCGCGTGGTGGCCAGATCGGGCGGCGCATCAGGCGCAGCAACGCGAACAGCACCAGCGCGGCGATCCAGAAGCGCCAGGCGATGGAGACCGGCGGCGGCACGGCTCCCAATTGCCACTTGATCGCAATCCAGGTGGTGCCCCAGATCAGAACGGTGACGGCGTAGAGCGACAAATTCATGGAAAGCCTGCTGCATTAAAGTGGAACGGAAGCTCAACTATGCGGCGGCACGCGCGAGCGCACTTGTCCAGGATTGCGCACTTTTTCGTGGCGGCAAACCACGGTGCATGCTTCACCCTATACTGACGCTCACCCGCTCCTCAGACCCATCCCGCCCGTTCCGTGAACGCCAATCCGCCCGCCGCCGCAATGGACTCCTCCGAAACGCCGTTCGGCCTTCACTCGGTGTGTCGCACGCTGCGCGATGCCAACGCGAATCTCGACAGGTTCGCGTGGCTCGGCGATAACCTGGCTATCGCGGTGTGGACGCGTGACACCGAGGAAGCCGAGACCGTCTACGAGCGGCCCGGCCATCACACGCTGTCGTGCTATCTGGATGGCGGCTATCGAACCGAAAGACAGAAAATGCCCGGCCGCTACGGCGCGCCGGCGCGGCTTTGCGCGTTGCCCGGCGATCATGAATCGCGCTGGTGGGTACGCGGCCACATGCATTTCATGCATCTGTACTTCCTGCCGGAACACTTCACGCAACGCGCCGTGCAGGAACTCGACCGCGAGCCGCGCGAGCTGACGCTCGCCGATCGCACCTATTTCGAAGACCCGCGCATCGCCACGCTGTGCCGATCGCTTGCCAATGAAAACTGGCAGGATCCCGACGGTCTGCTGCGCACCAATGAAACCGCGCACCAGGTGCTGAGTCTTCTATTGCGCGCGCAAGGCGTGCGCCGCACCGACACGTCGCTCAAAGGCGGTTTGTCGGTCGCCACGCGACGGCGCTTGCGTGATTACATCGAGAACCACCTTGCGCAAACGCTGACGCTCGGCGAACTGGCCGGCGTCGCGTCGTTATCGGAATTTCATCTGGCGCGTATGTTCCGCACGTCGTTCGGGTTGCCGCCTGCGGCGTGGATCGCGCAGCAGCGACTCGAACGCGCGCGAACGCTGCTGCGCACCACCTCGCTGCCGCTCACGCAAGTCGCCGAGCGCTGCGGGTATGCGAACGCCAGCCATTTCAGCCACCGATTCCGCGAAAGCGTCGGCGTCGCGCCGACGGTATATCGTCAGGCCATCGGCGAGTTATAGCGAAGTCTCGCCGCAGTCCGGCCGCTCGAACACGATCTCGATTTGCAGGAGATAGCGGCGTTGCATGGGCGGGGGTGACGCGGCTGCATTCCTCTCGACACACGACGAGGCCTCCCGCTGTGAGAACGCATACGCTAATACACCATGTCATGTTCATGCTCACGCAGTTCGCCCGGAATAAACGCCTTCTCGAGCCCCCCTTCGTTCAACCATGTTCGCGTTGCTTCAGCCGCCCGGTCGATCAGCCGATCGCATTGGGTGTAGTCGTACGGTGAAACATCCAGCGGACACAACGGCGGCACGACGAAGATCTCCGCGCGGGCCGAATAGAACTCGAGGTCGCGCACGAGTTGCCGCGCGATGACGAGCGTCAGCGCATGCATCGCCTGGGCAATCGCGCTGGAAGGCGGCGTGCGCAGCGCGCAAGCAAAGCCGGCCGGCAGCACGATCACGCGCGTCGCGCCGAGCCCGACCGCCACGGAGATGGGCGTGTTGTTCGCCACGCCGCCGTCGACCAGATCGAGTCCGCCGATCCGCACGGGCGGGAACACGCCAGGAATCGCCGCGCTCGCCAGCACCGCGTCCACCACGGGCCCGGACGACAGGATGATTTCGTTGCCGGTCAGCATGTCGGTGGCCACGATATGCAGCGGTATCGCTGCCTGCTCCACGCGCGTGTACGACAAGTTTTTTTCCAGCAGCACACGCAACGCAGTCGCCTCGAAGAGGTGCGGCCGACGCCGCAGCACCATGTCGAGAAACCCGCGCATCGTCAGCGGCATGATGTCCCGCCGACGGATACGGCGCCACATTGCTTCGAGCGTCGCCACACCGTCGTCGTCCGGCTGGCCCGCGAAATAAGCGGCGTTGATTGCGCCGGCGGATGCGCCGACCACCATACCCGGGCGTTCGCCCCGCTGGAGCAGTTCGCGCAACATGCCGACCTCGATCGCGCCCAGACTGCCGCCGCCTGCGAACACAAACGCGCTCAGCCCTGTGCGGGGCACCGCAGCCGATAAATCGGATAACGCGCAATGATGGAAGGACATGTTGGTCGCTCCTGCCGGACAACGCGGAATTCGCAGGCCGATACTGCTTGATGCAGCGTCGCACGAAACGGCAGACGGCTCAATGCGGATCATGCCTGGCGGGTTCCGCCTGCTCGAACCGCGGCGGGCTGACGAAGCTGCGCCCACCCAGACGCCGGAACGCTCGCCAGGCGGTCTCCGTCAGCCACGGCCCCCCTCAACGCCCCTTGAACAGATCGAGCAACTGGTTCTGCATCGCCATCATCTCGTGCGAATGCTTCATTTCCATCTGCGCCATCGTGTCCTGATACTCCATTTCCATCTGCATCATCTTCTGTTGAATGCCGATGGCCTGCGTGCGCTGTTCGGGCGTGAGCTTGTCCATCATCATGCTGTAGTTCGGCGGCATGACGTAGGTGCCGGCGCGCCCGATTCCCTGCGCCTGCACGGAGCCCGCTGCGAGCGCCAACGGCAGCAGTCCGCACAGAATGATGGTTCGAATCGATTTCATGTCATCTCCAGTTTTACGTGAGCGGCGGGCCGCCGAGGCGCGCCGGGTAAGCGACGTTCAAGCACTCAGAATGGCTGGCTGCGGAGGGATCCGCCGCACACGCCGACTCTGGGAACACAACACCCGGACCGGCGCTCAAGAAGGCCGGCCGGATGTTTCATGGACTTAGTCGCAAACGCTGACTGGAAATGACAGGCGGGTTGAAAATAGCCTTGGCGGTCTTTCGTGTACCTAATGACACGCATCATTGCGATGCGTCCTTCCGACGGACGGGGCGCCGGAAGTCTCTATCAGTGGTAGTCATCCTCTAGCTGATGCCGCACCGCTAGAACGCTGACTGTCTGACTATCCTCGATTTCGAAGAGGGCGACGTATCCCGTCCGGCCAAAGGGGATGAGCAATTCGCGCAGGAACGGAACATCTCGCTGGGCCTTACGGCACGTGAAAGGTGACGTACGAAGGGTCGCGATGCCGTCGCGGATGGCTTGCAGTGCACGATCGGCGAGCAGGAAATCCGCTTCGTCGCGTTCAAGGATGAAATCGTAGAGTCGCTCAAGATCACCGGCAGCAGCGTACGTGAAACGAACCTGATACGTCATCGTTTCTTCTTCGCCTGCGCTTTCGCCGTGTCAAGCCGCATTTCCAGACGAGCGACGACTTCATCAGCTGAGACGTAGTCGCCGCGCTGCTTCGCGTCGTCGCGGGATGCAAGCCCTCGCGCGACGAATTCACGATGGTGCAATCGCCGCGCAATGTTGTCACGGATAGCCTGCTCCACGAAACTGGAAATGCTCTCGCCGTCTTTCAGCACATCCTCAGCGGCAGCTCGCAATTCCGGCTCTACACGCACCGACGGAAAATTAGCGCTTTTCATCATTCACTCCATGCATCGCATTTGCAATGCATTATCGCGCTATGTCGCCTTCTACGCAAGCAGGGGGTGTAGCGATCGTCGAAGCTGCGCTTAATCCTTCCACGCCGAACCAAGAATCATCGTGCAGAAATTCTCGCGATGATAATGCGGGTCCTTCAGCGCCAGCACGTCCGCCTTCACGTTGCCGAAGGTCGTCTCCGGTTTGTGAATCGTGCCGTGCGCAAACGCGTCGATGATGCCTTCCTTGAAATGCGCGCCGCGCGGATGCGCATGGATCACCTCATGCCGCTGTTGCTCGGTGAATTCGTCGTAGGCGAGGCCGAGTACGTCCATTTCGACGCCTGCCGTGACCAGCGCGACCACCGGCTTCATATGCTGTGGAATGCCCGGCGTGGTGTGCAGTGCGATCGAATTCCACACCTGCTCGATATCGTCCTCACCGATGCCGTGGCGCCGCAGGAAATCGCGCGCGGCATTCGCGCCGTCCACTTCGAAGCGATCATGCTCGCTGCTATACGGCGCGACGAGTCCCATGTCATGAAACATCGCGCCGATGTACAGCAACTCGGCATCGTATTGGAGCTTCTTACGGGCACCGGCCAGCGAACCGAACAGGAACACACGCCGCGAATGATGGTAGAGCAACTCGGTTTCGGTATCGCGCACGAGTTGCGTGGCTTCACGCGCCATCATGCTGTCGGGAATCTGGATGCCTGCGATCGTGGCCATGTGATGTGCTCCTTGAATGACGCAGTAAAGAAGGCGCGCGGTCCTGGTGAGTTGAAAGCGCGTTTGGTATGCTGGTTCGCGGCGCTCCTTTTGCTGTTCAAGCCGCGTGCCGATGAGATTCAGTATTGGCTAACGCGTTATCACGGGCAATCGCCGCGGACCGCTGAACACTGCCAAACGCACCGCGTCGACTGCCGCGGCTTGCGGATCCGGTTCGTCGTCAAAGGAAGTCATTCGATGCCTACTGTCGCGATCGCGATCTTTCCTGGCGTGCAGGCGCTCGACGTCGCCGGTCCCGTCGATGTCTTTTCCGAAGCCAATCGGTTCGTCGCCCCGCAAGACCGCTATGAAGTGACGCTGCTGAGCGCGGAGCCGGGGCCGCTGCGCGCATCCAATGGCATGACGCTGACCGCCGACGCTACTTTCGAACAGGCGCGCCGCCCCTTCAACCTCGCGCTGGTCGCGGGCGGCCCCGCGCTGCCGGACGGCGCACCCGATGCACGGCTGCTGGAATGGCTGACGAACGTCGCCACGCAGTGCGACCGTTACGGCTCGATCTGCACCGGGGCTTTCGCGCTCGGCCACGCCGGATTGCTCGACGCGCGCAACGTCACGACGCATTGGCAGCACGCGGCGCAACTGGCGGCACAGTTTCCGCGGGCGCACGTCGATTTCGATCGCATTTATCTACGCGACCGGCAGCTCGTGACGTCGGCCGGCGTCACGGCGGGCATCGACCTGTCGCTTGCGCTGGTGGCGGAGGACCACGGGCCGCACACGGCGCTGGCAGTCGCCAAGCGGCTGGTGGTGTTCGCGCAGCGGCAAGGCGGCCAGTCGCAGTTCAGCCCCTACCTCACTGCACCGGCCGATGACACTTCGCCGGTCGCCAAAGTGCAGGCGCATGTGATGGAGCGTATTCGCGAGCGTTTCACGGTAAAGCAACTGGCCGACGTCGCGGGCATGAGCGCGCGAAACTTCGCGCGCGTGTTCGTGCAGGAGACCAGCGTGACGCCACATGAGTTCGTCGAACGCGCTCGCGTGGATGCGGCGCGCAAGTTGCTGGAAAGCAGCGGTGCGGCGCTCAAGACGATTGCCTACGACTGCGGTTTCGGCACCGCGGACCGGATGCGCATTGTCTTCACGAGACGAATCGGCGTGACGCCGATGCAGTATCGGGAACGCTTTCGCTCTGCCTGAAGAAGGCCCGCTGACCGGCGCCGCTGCAAGCATGCAATGCTGCATGAGAAAATGACGGCTCTTCCAAGCCACCCATCTCGACGACATGACCACCTCTTCTCCCGTCCGCGCGATCGTCACCGGCCATGCTCGCGGCCTCGGTGCTGCGCTTGCAGAACAACTGCTCGCGCGCAACGTCGCGGTGCTGGGCTTGTCCCGCTCGCGTCACGCCACGCTTGCGCAGCGCTTCCCGGCGCTGCTCGAAGAGATCGAGCTGGAACTGGCCGACCCCGTGCGCGTCGCGCAGTGGCTGGCAGGCGACGCACTGCGCGGCTTTGTCAGCGGCGCGCAAAGCGTGCTGCTTATCAACAACGCGGGCATGGTGCAGCCGATGGGTCCGATCGAAGCGCAAGACGCGGCGGCCATTGCGAGCGCGGTGAGCCTGAACGTCGCGACGCCGCTGATGCTGGCGAGCGCCGTCGCGGCGGCCAGCGTCAACGCGGACGATCGGCGCATCGTGCATATTTCGAGCGGCGCGGCACGCAACGCGTACGCCGGCTGGAGCATCTACTGCTCGACCAAAGCCGCGCTCGACCATCACGCACGCGCCGTCGCGCTCGATGCAAATCGCGCACTGCGTATTTGCAGTCTCGCGCCGGGCGTCATCGATACGAACATGCAGGCACAGATTCGCGACACCGGCTCCGAGCAATTTCCGATGCGCGAAAAATTCGAAGACCTCAAACGCAACGGGCTGCTTTCGACGCCTGAACAATGCGCCACCCAATTGCGTGACTACGCCTTCAGCGACGCGTTCGGACAAACGCCCGTGGCCGACATTCGCGAGATCGCGAAGCAAGCCTGAGGCGCAGTTTCTCTGCTCCCGAAAAATCTCACCTTTGGCACGAAGCGGTCCGGGAAAGACGCGAGGTGTGCATCGGCCGGCCCCCGAAAAAGCTCACCTCAAGCGCTTGCGTGCGGGCTGCAAAGGCATGCTGGCCGGGGCACCCGTGGTTCCTGACCGGCCACTCCCGCAAACCCTCACCTTTGAGTGTGTTTGAGGTAATTTGCATACCCAGGTAAGAGGCGGTGCGCCGGGCAGACTTTCATCGGCCGGGTGAACGCGGATCGAGCTTGCCGCTCACCGAATTCAGTCCAGAACCCGCTACGGTTGATGGCCATGCGCACGGCTCCCGAATATTCTCACCTTTGCTCCGGTGATCGCATCTGGGAGCCGCTTGCAGCCACTCGCGGCCTCGACGAGCACAATGTGTGAAGGACGCCGACGAGCACCCTTGCCTGATGTTGTGCGCGCGGCTCCCGAAAATTCTCACCTTTGGCCGGAACCGCGGCGCTCGTGCTGCCGCGCCCCGTACCGCTCAGCCCGCCAGCTTGCGGAACGTTTCCAGCACCGCGTCGCCCTTGAACGGCTTGACGATCCAGCCTTTGACGCCGGCCGCCTTGCCGCGCTCCTTCATCGCCGGGCTGCTTTCGGTGGTCAGCATGATGACGTTGACGGTCGTGTTCGCGAGTTCGCCGCGAATCTTTTCGACCATCGTCAGACCGTCCATGTTCGGCATGTTGACGTCGCTGATCACCAGTTTGATGCCGGGGCTGGCCTTCAGCTTGGCGAGACCGTCTTTACCGTCCACTGCTGTGTCGACGTCCAGGCCGTTCTTCTTCAGAAAGCCGGCCACTTCATCGCGCACCGTGCTCGAGTCGTCTACCACGAGAATTTTCGACATGATTTTTTCCTATGACAACAATCAGAACAGCTCGAGTTCGCCCGCATCGACCATCGCGCCGACGTCTTCCTCGACTTCCTTGAAATCCTCGGGCGACCAGCTCAGGCTGAACACAAAACGTTGATGCAGCTTCACCGACCGGCCCGACTGCGGGTCCGTCAGCCGATACATGAAGCACAGCTGCGGATTGCCGCTGCCGAATGAGATGTACTTGTGCTTGTGATTCACCAGCAGCGGCACCTGCACCTGGCTGCGCAGCCATGCGTCCGCATCGCCGACATAGCGGTTGCGGAAGGAGCCCCAAATCAGGTTGGTCACTTCGCCCAGTACGCCGTTCAGATCGCGAAAGTCGGCCTCGCCGTCACGCGCGCCATGGGTCATCTGGAAGCGATCCAGCAATTCGAGAATCGGCGCCTCCTCGGCCTGCATCATCATGTAGCCGCGGCACCATGCGCTCTCCAGCGGAATCAGGCTGAACACCTCACCGAAGATGATCCGGTCGCGCACGATGTAGGGCGTCTCGCAGGCGACGGCCAGGTCCTTGAAGACGTCGCCGAGGATCGCCTGCGTCATCTCCGCAATGCCGCGCACCAGCGCGTTCGGGTAATCCAGGCTGAAGATGTATTCGTCGATGACCTTGCGCAGCGGCGCCATGTCGTGTCCGACGTAGGTAGCGCAGACCACCCTGCGTAGACTCTCCGGCAGACCGTCCAAAGTTGGATCGGATTCGCGGCGCATGATGATCGGCAGTTCAGGCCGCACGGCATTGATCCTGATCGCGATCTCTGCGCTCGCTTCGGCCGAACCGCCGTATCCTTCGCCAAACAGGATCGCGCCCAGATCGATATTCGAGCGCAACACCGAAGGCAGACGGCTCTTGCTGACCTTTACGCCGACCAGATTGTTCTCGTCGCAGAAGCGTTTTAGTGCGTCTTTATGTACCGGGCAGTCATCCAGCACCAGTACCTTGCTGACCGGCTTGTTCACGTTCATTTCGGGTTCCTGCTCATTGCCGATATCGACATAGCGTTCAAAACATCTCCAGCTCGCCGCTGGTCTCTTCGACGGCGCTCGTATCCGCCACGAAGTCGACCGGCGCATCTGCGCAGACGCAAATCGTCGCGGCAAGCTGTACCGAACCCTCGATCGCGATCGAATACGAAGACAGAAAATCCGGTTTCAGTTCCTGCAAATATGACAGGCAGCGAGCGCTCAGCACGTAAGGCGTCGACATGCCGAGGTCCGGGAAATAGCGCAACAGTTCTTGATTCATCGCGCCGCAGCACAGGTTGCAGATTTCCAGAAACGCTTCCTGGAAAGACCGGTCCGCCGTGTCTTTCAGGAAGTAGCTGCGGAGGCTGTCGTTTTCATCGAACTGAAGGATCAGCAGCAGTCTGAACACCATCGACGAGATGGTCAGTACGACCACCTGGGTGTCGCTCGTCGCGCCCATGCCGGCTTGCGCGAGCGGCACGATCTCGCACGTATCGCTCGATTGCAGCGGCAAGCGCGCTTGTGCAGCCCTGCGGAAAATACGTTCGAAGCTTTCCTTTGCGTGGCCGGTGATCACGTCGACACCTGGCTAAGCTTCGCCTGGAACTGATTGGCCAGCGACTCGACGCTGCTCAGTGACGCAGCGATCATCTTGCCGCCCGCCTGGATGTCCTGAAACGTCGAGGTCGTGGTCAGGTCGTTGCGGTGCAGGCTGTCGCGATAGCTCTTCGAGAGGTCTTCGGAGCGCGCCGCAAGCGAGCGAACCTCGCTCGCCACCACCGCGAAGCCGCGCCCGGCCGCGCCCGCTCGTGCGGCTTCGATCGAAGCGTTCAGCGAAACGATCACCACGTGCCGGACAATCGACGAAAGCTCCTGATTTTTCGCGTGCATGTCGTGGTTTTGCGTCATCAGCGAAATCATCTGATCGTGCCAACGCTCGAACGTCGCGCCGAGGCTCTTCAGCCGCGCGGCTTCGCTCGCGATCTGTTGCGCGTGATGTGCCCACTGGTCTTTGTCGTCGGTGGCGGCTTGCAACGCCGTGCGCAGATCTTCAGATGCCGCCGATTGCCGCGCCAGTTCCTCGCGCAGCTGTGCGAGCGACGCCTCCAGATCCTGCGCGAACTGCTCGCGCTCACGGAGCGTTTCGACATGACCCGCATGCTCGGACAGCAGCGTGTCGATTCGCGCTTCGCTTTCAGCGCGCAACCGTGCGATGGTCTTGCCGTTTTGCAACTTGTGCACGGCGAACGCCAGCAACGCAGTGATTGCGCCGCCTGCCACCGCTGCCATCAGATACTGTGGAATCACGACCGATCCTTCCGAAAATCCGTGCCCGGCTCACGCCATTGCGTCGAGTCGCAGTTCGCCGGCATCGCCGCGTGCCTGCACACCTAACGTATCGACCGCGACGCTGTCCGGCAGACAGACGATCGTCTGGAACTGGCGGAACGATGCGCCCTTGTGATCGTCGGTGAAACGCAGCTCGATGCTGCCGTTCTCACGCTTGAGAAAATCGCGCACGGCATCCATACCGACACCGCGACCCGACACTTCCGTGACCGTTTCCGCCGTCGAGAAGCCCGGCCGGAAAATGAAATCGGCGATGGCTTCGTCGCTCAGCGCGTCGTCCCGACCGATCCAGCCGCGCTCGACGGCGATACCGCGAATCCGTTCGAGCGCGAGACCGCGGCCGTCGTCGCTGAGCGTGATCTGCAGCGCGCCGCTGTCCACGCCGACTTCGATATCGATCGTGCCGGCCGGCGTCTTGCCTTGCGCGGTGCGCGCCTCGGCGGTTTCGATGCCGTGATCCATCGAATTGCGCAGCAGATGCATGAACACATTGTTCAGCGTGCCGCCTGCCTGGCCGCGCAGACGATAGCCGTTGTCATCGATGCGCACGTTCGGCGCCTGCTTGCCCAGTTCATGCGCGAGCGACGGCAGCGAGTCGAGCACACCAGACAGTGCGTCGCGCACGCTTTCGCTGCCCAGAGCCCGCAAGGTTTGGCGCACGGCGTCGCGCATCGACTGCAACTCGTTGAGCTCGCTTGCGTTCGCCGTCTCCAGCAGGCGCAGGGTCTGCTGGATGTGTTCCTTCTCGACCATCACGTAGCGGCCCGCGTTGCCGGCGTCGTTCACGCGGCCCTTGCCCTTGCGACCGAGACTGTGTTCGTTGATCTTCGCGTAGCTCTCAATGGCTTCGCGCACGCGCGTCAGCTCCTGCATCAGATGTTCCTGATCCCACGGACGGTCCGCGTCCGGCTGGCGCAATTCGTCATAGCTCTGCTCGGTTTCGTGGACGACGTTGGTCAGATGCTGGAGGTTATAGGTTCGCGCGTTGCCCTTGATGGTGTGCATGTTGCGGAACAGCTCGGCGATCGCCGCGTGGTCCGCTTCGGAATGCTTGCGAATGATCCGCTCGTTTTCGCTGACGAACCCGGCGGAGCTTTCGATGAAATGATGGAACTTCTCTTCGCTGACAGCGAGAATCTCGCCGATCATGTCGAGGCGGCGGCGCTGTTCGCTGGCTTCGGCTGCGAGCTTGCGCAGCTCGGTGACGTCGCGCACGCACAGCATCAGGCGCACGATGACGTCGTTTTCGTCGGTGATCGCCGACCAGCTCAGGTCGAGAATCTTTACGCGGCCGTCGGGCATGCGCTTCGAAATCTCGCCCACCAGCAGATGCTGATTGAAAGCGAAGTTGATGCAGTCTTCGCCGAGGCACGCGTGCGTCGCCGCATCGACTTGCGAGAGGACGTCCGAACCGAGATCGGTTTCCGAAAACACCAGGTCCATCAGACTGCGGCCGGCGATATCCTTCGTTTCGAAGATGTCTTCCAGATAGGCCGAGTATTCCGCGTGAACCACGGCGCCATCGATCACCGTCAGAATGCCCTGCTGCATGTTCTGCAGCATCGCCTGAATGTCGGCGGTCTTCTGTTTGAGTTGCGCCGAGCTTTCCTGGATCTTTTCGATCATCCCGTTGAAGGCGACGATCGAATGGCCGATCTCGTCGAGGCGGCCCACCGGCACGCGGCGCGTAAAGTCCTGGCTCGAGGCGATCTCGCTCATCATCGCCTGCATGCGGCTGAGCGGGCGCGTGATCTGGCGATAGAGCAGCGAGCCGATCGAGGTCAGCAGAATGATGGCGATGCCGGTGACGATCGCGATGGCCGTCGTGGTGGTGGCGAGCGTGGCGTTCAGCGTAGTGATCGCTTCGTCTTTCTCGCGGTTCTTTTCGACGCGCAGGGTTTCGACGATGCCTTCGAGTTCGTCGCGATACTGCGCGACGTTGGCGAACAGATAGGCCTGCGCGAGTTCGTTCTTGCCGACCGCCTTCATCTTCGCCGTTTCGGCGATTGCGGAGAAGTAGTTTTCCAGGCTGTCCGTGGCTTGCGACACCAAACCTTTTTGCGCGTGGCTCGCGGCATCTTTCGCTTGCAGCGCGAGGGCCTGTTGCAGCGAGGCCTTTTTCTTCTTCAGTTCGTCCTGTGCCTGGGCGACCATGTTGTCGTCCGGTGCGTAGACGAGCGTCATTGTGGCGATCTGGACGTCTTTGACTTGCGACACGAGGTCGGCGGACGCGAGCGCGCTGGGCACGACACCCTCGGTCACCTGCCGCACTTCGGCCGCGCTGCCGCGGGTCTGATAGACGGCGTAGCCGCCGATCGCCGATAGAGCGACGAACATCAAGACAACCAATAACGTGATGCGATGACGGATAGTCATTTGAACCCCCGAGGGTGTGGCCTTTTGCGTCGGCCCTCTGGTGGGGCGCGCGCTTTTTCGCGGAATCTGGTGATGCTGCAACGCAGGGGATTATTCCGGGCGCATGTTACCGAGCGATGACTAATTGCTAATAAAAATAGGGGTTTAGACGGCCCGGCGTGTTAATTTTTTTCTAAAGTTTTTCTCGGTAATGCCGTTATACAAAGCCCATTTAAATTTGGCTTTAATGTGGGAAATGGAGGCGCCTCTGCTGGTTTTCCTGCGCGGCGCTTGCTGTCTGTGTGCCGGTAGCGTCGCGCGCTTTGGCACCGTTTTGCGCATCCGTCTTGCGCATCTTTTGGTAGCCGGGGGTGAAGCATCTTTCGCAGTATTTTTGTCACTCTCAAACCGAAAAAAGCAAGAAAAGACCAAAGCCATAAAAGCACACTCATCGGCGAATCGCCGAAAGATGCTTCGCCGCCTCGCGCAATGTGAGCGGCGAGATCACGTCGCGCGTAGCGGACAGAAAGTCGCTCACTGCGTGAGGCGCATGCCACGCGTAGTCACGCAAAGCCCAACCGATGGCCTTGCGGATAAAGAAGTCCGTTTCCGCGGCCAGTGAGCGGGCATAACCGAATAGACGCTCCTCGTCGGTATGATCGCGCCAGCCGAGTTGGTGAATCATTGCGATGCGGCGAATCCACAGCGACTCATGCTCGAGCGCGGCGTCCATGCAGATCTGCGCGTTCGGGACTTGCTCCCGCGCGGATTTCAGAACGTCGCCGACCACGCCCGCCAGCGGATCGACCGAATCCCACCACGCGCTACGTTGCGCTATCGAAAGCAGATGCTCGATGTCCGCGAGACCGAGGACCTTCCACTTGCGCGCCAGCAGATCGGTGGCGGCGTATTGATACTCACGTTGCGGCATGGACCACAAGACGCGTGCGTACGCGAGGAGAAGCTCCGCGTTCTCGACCGGGAGCCGCTTGAAGACCGGCAATGTCGCTTGCCGCCGCAGCGGCGTCGGCACGCCGATGAACTCGAACTGATTCCGCATATAAGCGCGCATCGCGAGTGCGCGCTGGGCGTCGGCGTGTTGTGCGAGCGCCGCCTCGATCTCGTCGCGGAAAGCGTTGGGTGTCATCCCGAATATCCTCACCTTTGAGTTTGAAGTGCGGCGACAGGTAGCGTTGTTCTCACCGCGAGTGCTCCCGAATCTTCTCACCTTTCGGCGGTTCGCTTCACTCCCGTGATTCGCCTGGCACCTCGCCGGCATTACGGCGACAGTCTCGCTGACGATGCACTCGTGCGCCTCGATCTGCAAGCCGGCGACGGTTTCGGCCTGCCGCTCGTCGATCTCGACCGGATTCTTACCAATCTGATCGAGAACGCGCTCACGTATGGCGACCCGCCAGTGGATATCTCCACGTACAGGCGCAACGGTCAATACACGCTCGAGGTCCGCGATCACGGCGGCGGCATTCCCTGCGATCAACTCGATCGCGCGCTGCAGCCGTTCGTGCGGCTCGACGAGGCGCGCAGTGGCGATGCTCACTGCGGACTGGGCCTCGCAATCGTGCGGCGCCTCGTGCGGTATAACGGCGGCGTTTTTCAGGCCGGTAACGCAAGCGATGGCGGTTTCGTCGTGGCGCTTACGTTTCCGGGTTAGCCTCGGTTAGCCTTGCGCAGCGTTGTTAGGAACGACGATGGCGCCATGCGGCCCACCGCCAGGACCACCGCCGCCGGGGCCGCCACCACCTGGACCGCCCCCGCCCCAACCCGGGCCCGGCCCCCACCAGCATCCGCTCAAGGTTGCGGTCAGGGCGGCCAGCGCCGCAATTGCCAACAGCTTTTTCATACCTTCTCCTTCGATGGATCAATGATCACGCAGCGTCGCCGCTCAGGTAGCGGCGCGGCGCGTTATCCGCAACTTATCAACCCGCAAAGAATCATGTTTTACGAAGCCGTTACAACCACGACAAAGCCTGGCCTCCAGGGTGGTGCCGGGCTGCCGTCTGCGTGCCCGCGAATGTAGCGCTCGCGGGATTCGCGGCATCTCGTCGCGCAAGATGAAGCACTCACGCTTTGTTTATAGATGGAAGCAGAAGTAAGGAGATCGGCGGATTCTTCCGGCCTTGCTTTGCTCGAGGGTGAGATTTCGAACGCTCGATGCGTCACCGTCAGTGGGTATGAGGCGGACTTCCTGGAAATCCTCACCTTATTGCGTCGTCGCGGTGTCGTCGCGCTTGAAGTGGATATCCCTCGCCTCCTGGAATGACTCACCTTTGCGAGCCATCTCCTGGAACTCCTCACCTTGACGTGTCTTTTCGCCTTTCAAGGGTGATGTTCAGCTCCTGGAACGACTCACTTCTCGACGATACAGCGTCGTCTCCTGGAATTCCTCACCATCCTGGAACGGCTCACCTCTCGCTGATATCGCACCGTCTCCTGGAATTCCTCACCATCCCTCTTTCGCGAACGTCCTATCCACCGCCAGAAAAATTAATCTCCTAACCCAGTGTAAGAATCGCGCCTCTGCTCCGACTAAGTCGAACGCTGTGTCTGATGGCGATAGCTCAACAATCTCCAGGCTATCGCCACAAAAGCAGACACAACCGGATGGCCCAAAAGGCAAAGGAGCTTGACGAATGAATATCGACTTCGGCTGCACCATGTGCGGCAAATGTTGTCACGACCTTCGACTACCGTTGACGGTAGCTGAAGCTATCACCTGGCTAAAGCGCGGTCACCAGGTTCAGTTATTCCTCGAGGCTATCCCGTGGCCCGAAGAGCCCGCCCACGATAACCTGATCGCGACACACAAACGGCGGCGCTCGTTTCCCGCCTTAAGCGGTTCTCTGCCTATCCGGGTCGTGGCGGTGATTGTCGCCGCGTTTGATGGCCCGTGTCCGAACCTCGGAGAAGATATGCAGTGCAGCGCTTACGAAAGCCGCCCGCTGGTATGCCGCGTCTATCCGGCGGAGATTAACCCATTCATTCCTTTGAGCCCGGACCAGAAGGCGTGTCCGCCCGAAGCGTGGATGCACGGCACCTCACCGCTACTTAGACAGGGACAAATCGTCGATGCGCAAATCGCAGCGTTGATCGCAGAGTCACGCAACACCGATGCTGCCGAAGTCGATGTAAAGGCCGCTCTCTGCGAGACACTCGGAATCGCCACCGCGGCGCTTGGCAACGAAGGCTTTGTCGTGCACTCGCCAGACGCATCCGCTCTGTTGAGCGCTCTCGAATCGGCCCGGGCGACTGTCGCGCCAATGCGCTCAGCGTCATGGCGATTCGTGTCGAATAGAAGCGCGACCGTCGACGCGCTACGTTCTGTCGATGCGGTCGCGTCGGAGACGTCGGCGTGGGAAACGGAATCGGCCGAATTCCTGGGCTTTTTTGCAGACGACTTGATGGGAAGCGCCGGGCATGTCAGTTTGCCGAACTGAAGACCCAGATGGAAAGTCGCCACTTTTTTGTCACAAAAACTGTCGTTTGAAAAAGTCGCGGCCTATTTGTGAATTGAGAACAGCCACCTAAAACTTCACCTTCGCTTGAAACCCGATCGTGAACGGAAGATGGTCCGAAGGAATCGGCGGAATCACGATGAAGTTCGCCCCAACGCGTTTGTATTCGACCATCACGATCGGCGCAACCACGGGTCCGATCGTATGATCGCGACCCAGGCCCCAGTTGCCGTAGTTGTAGCCCGAGATGATCCCGCCGATCGCCGCAATCCGGACGATGCCCCAGCGCGCGAAGTCCGGCGACCAGACGCCGCCGCCATAGTACGAAGGCCGCCGCAGCGAATTGCGAAAGCCGCCGGCGGTCAGCGCCCATCGGTTGTTGAGCCAGCATTCGACGCCAAGCCCTGGATTGAACGCTTCGAAATGGGTGTTCGGGTCGGGGTTGATGTGATACGAACCGAGCATCAGGTCGCCCCATATGCCGCCCTCGCACCAGTTGCCCCCATGCGCTGCGGACACCGCCGCAAAACTCGCGACGAGCGCCACGGCGGTGCGCCGGACATTCCTCTTTATCTGCCGAAATTGCATGTGTTCTCCGTCACCGGTCGAGCGCCGGTGTCATCCGCGTTCTGGGTATTCTTTTGCTTGCCGTCCGTCGCGCACTGTACCTCAACCCGCTTACGCGAAGTGGAGGACACGCTCGGGCGCCCGGGCACGGCACGTGCCCCGCGGCGCAAACACAACAATAACGGAGAACCGATGGCAGAGCGGTGAACGCACGGCCCGCGTTCACCTCGCGGGTTCAGAGCCCGAGGTCGGAGAGGCCGGGATGATCGTCGGGACGGCGGCCCAGGGGCCAGTGATACAAACGGTCGGATGCGCGGATCGGCAAATCGTTGATGCTCGCATGACGGCGCGCCATCAGCCCATGTTCGTCGAATTCCCAGTTTTCGTTGCCGTAAGAACGGAACCAGTTGTTCGAATCGTCATGCCATTCGTACGCGAAGCGCACCGCTATGCGGTTATCGGTAAACGCCCATAGCTCCTTGATCAACCGATAGTCGAGCTCCTTCGCCCATTTTCGGCGCAGCAGTCCGACGATCTCCGCGCGGCCGTGCGTGAACTCGGCGCGGTTGCGCCACACGCTGTCGGGCGTGTAGGCGAGCGACACGCGCTCGGGGTCGCGGGTATTCCAGCCGTCTTCCGCGGCGCGTACTTTCTGGATCGCACTTTCGCGCGTGAACGGTGGCAGCGGCGGGCGGGTTTCGATCGGGTCGGCCATGACGGCTCCTCAGTCAGGTTGCGGTTCGCCGGGATGGCGAGCGGTTGTTGGCAGATCTGCCAGCGGGTTCGATGTCGAGCAACGCTTCGGCTGCGGCGCGCGCGTCGAGCGCGGCGTCGGACTCGCCGCTCACCAGCGCGACGGCAATCGCGCCATCAAGCAAGACCAGCCATTGGCGCGACAGTCGCGCGGCGCGGCGACCGTCAATGCCGGACTCCAACGCGTATTCATCGCACTGCGTTCGCACGAAGGCCAACAGGCGTTCCTTGTGCTCACGCGCGACGATCCGGATCGGATCGTCCGCGGAGGCGATCTCGCCGGCCGCGTTCAGAAACGCACAGCCGTGAAAATCCTCCGACGCGAACCATTCGCGCAGCACGTCGAACATGCCGAGCAGGCGTTTGCGCGCGGTCTTGCCATGCCGCTGCGTGCCCGCGATGAACCAGTTCATCCAGCGTTCGTCACGCCGTTCCAGCGCTGCGGCGACGAGTGCATCTTTCGATTCGAAATGCGTGTAGAAGCTTTTGCGCGCGGTGCCGGACTGCTTGACGATCGCGTCCACGCCGGTTGCATGAATGCCGCCCGCGTAAATCAATGCTTCGGCAGCATCGAGCAGCCGTTCGCGCGCACTGCCCGGCAGCAGGGATTCAGTTTCAGTTTGCGTAGCCATGCACGGATGGTAGAACGATCATTCTCCTACGTCAAGTTTCCACGTGCGTTTGCGCGCTTTTTGCGGTCTGAGTACGCTAACTGCTATCGTGATGACGATTGGCTAACCGGGACGAACCTCATGAACAGCTCCACTGTCCGCGCAACATTGATGCGCGCGTTGCTCAGCGCAACACTGCTGGCACCGATGGCCTGTACGCCGCTGCAAGTGCTCACGCACACGGTCAGCCAGAGCGAGGCGCGGGTGCCGGCTGGCCGCTACGAACTCGATCGGGACCATTGCAGCATTACCTTCGACGTCGATCACCTAAAGTATTCGCGCTTCACGATGCGTTTCGATCGCAGGCAGGGTCAACTCGACTGGAATGAAGGCGGTCTGGACAAAAGTGCGGTAACCGTGACGATCGACGCGGCGAGCGTCGACACGAATGTGCCGGTGCTCGACAAGATGGTGACAAGCGCCAGCATGCTCGACGTGGCGCGCTTTCCGCAGTTGCGTTTTGTCAGCACGCACTTCGAGCGTACCGGCGAATCGCGCGGCACGCTGACCGGCAATCTGACGATTCGCGACGTCACGCAACCGGTCACGCTGGACGTGACCTTCAACGGTTTCGCGCCCGATCCGCTAACGAAAAAAGACACGCTCGGTTTTTCCGCAGACGGCCATTTCAGCCGCGCGAAGTTCGGTCTGTCGACGTGGTATCCGGCCGTCGGCGACGATATCCATGTGCGCATTCAGGCCGAGTTCGGTAAAACGCCCGCAGGCGCATGAGCGCGGTGCGGGCGTTTCATCTGGACTGCTGCGGTTGGGCGGCGTCGTTGTTTTAGCTTAGGTGGCAGTTCACGCAGCGGTCCAGTCGAGAATCACCTTGCCGCTCTCTCCCGAGAGCATCGTGGCGAACGCCTGTTGATAATCGTCGACCTTGAAATGGTGCGTGAGGATCGGCGACAGGTCCAGCCCGCTTTGCAGCATCGCCACCATCTTGTACCAGGTTTCAAACATCTCGCGGCCATAAATGCCCTTGATTTCGAGACCTTTGAAGATCACCTGGGTCCAGTCGATCGCGGTTTGCGCCGGCGGAATGCCGAGCAACGCGATCTTGCCACCGTGGTTCATCACTTCGAGCATGCTGGTAAAGGCGCTTGGCACCCCTGACATTTCCAGCCCCACGTCAAAACCTTCGGTCATGTGCAAATCGGCCATCACGTCGCGCAGCGATTCGCGCGATACGTTCACCGCACGCGTGGCACCCATTTTGCGCGCGAGGTCGAGCCGGTAGTCGTTGACGTCGGTAATCACAACGTTGCGCGCGCCCACGTGTTTTGCGATCGCCACCGCCATGATGCCGATCGGCCCCGCGCCGGTAATCAGCACGTCTTCGCCCACCAGGTTGAATGACAGCGCCGTATGCGTGGCGTTGCCGAATGGATCGAAGATCGCGGCGAGGTCGTCGGAAATCTCAGGCGGAATCTTGAACGCGTTGAAGGCGGGAATCACCAGATACTCGGCGAACGCGCCTTCCCGATTCACGCCGACGCCCACCGTGTTGCGGCATAGATGCCGGCGCCCCGCGCGACAGTTACGACAGAACCCGCAGGTGATATGTCCTTCACCCGACACACGGTCGCCGATCGCAAAGCCGCGCACTTCCTGGCCCATTTCGACAATTTCGCCGACGTATTCATGGCCGACGTGCATCGGTACCGGAATCGTTTTTTGCGCCCAGTCGTCCCATTTCCAGATGTGGATATCGGTGCCGCAAATCGCGGTGCGTGTGATGCGGATCATCACGTCGTTGTGGCCAACTTCGGGTTTCTCGACGTCCGTGAGCGTGAGGCCCGGTGCGCGTTCGAGTTTTGCCAATGCTTTCATGTGCGCCTCCGCTTCAGATAATGCCGAGTTGACGGCCGACGCGCGCGAATGCATCCACGGCGCGGTCGATCTGTTCGGGTGTGTGCGCGGCGCTCATCTGCGTGCGGATGCGCGCGCGGCCTTTCGGCACCACCGGAAACGAGAAGCCGATCACGTAGACACCTTCCTTCAACAACGCATCGGCCATGTTCGACGCGAGTTGCGCGTCACCGAGCATGACCGGAATGATCGGATGTTCGCCCGGTACGAGCGTGAAACCGAGCGCGCTCATCGCGCGGCGAAAATGTGCGCCGTTGTCGCGCACGCGTGCTCGCAGTTGCGCGCCTTCGTCGCTCGCCAGCAATTCGAGTACTTTCAGCGATGCGGCGGCGATGCTCGGCGTCAGCGTGTTCGAGAACAGATAGGGACGCGAGCGTTGGCGCAGCAAATCGACAACTTCCTGGCGTGCGGCGACATAGCCGCCCGATGCGCCGCCCAGCGCTTTGCCGAGCGTACCGGTAATGATGTCGACACGCGCAAGCACGCCGCAATGTTCCGGCGTACCGCGCCCGTGTTCGCCGACAAAGCCGACTGCGTGCGAGTCGTCGACCATGACCAGCGCGCCGTAGCGGTCGGCGAGATCGCAGATACCCGCGAGGTCGGCGATGATGCCGTCCATCGAAAACACGCCGTCGGTCGCGATCAGCTTGAAGCGGGCACCGGCGGCGTCGGCTTCCTGCAGTTTTGCTTCGAGATCGGCGAGATTGTTGTTCTTGTAGCGAAAGCGCTTCGCTTTGGAGAGCCGCACGCCGTCGATAATGCTGGCGTGATTCAACTCGTCGCTGATGATCGCGTCGGATTCGTCGAGCAGCGTTTCGAACAGGCCGCCATTCGCATCGAAACAACTCGAATAGAGGATGCAGTCGTCAGTTTGCAGGAACGCCGCGAGCGCTTTTTCGAGTTCCTTGTGCACGGTCTGCGTGCCGCAAATGAAGCGCACCGACGCCATGCCGAAGCCGTCTTTGTCCAACCCCTCTTTGGCGGCCTCGATCAGGCGTTCGTCATTGGCGAGGCCCAGATAGTTGTTCGCGCAGAAATTCAGCACGTCGGCGCCATTCGCGAGACGGACGTCGGCCGACTGCGGACTCGCGATCACGCGCTCGCTCTTGTAAAAACCGTCTGCGCGGATCTGCTCGAGGGTGCCGCGCAGATGGGCGAGGTAAAGGTCACGCATGAAGCAGGCTCCTGAAAGGGTGGTAGCGCCCGCGGCGAGCATCTCCGGCACTTGCGGCCACGGACGGCCTGTTATAGTCGGTGTCAGTTTTATCGGATATTTTCGTTTTTTCGAACTAAAATCCGGTATACCGAACAACTCTAAACGATAGGTCAGTAAATGGCAAGCTCGGGGACCCGCCGCGCCGCAGTCAAGCCCGCACCCAGCGCGACACCCACTTCAGGCTCGGCCTCGGTCGCGGCGATCGCAGCGCCGCCGCGCGTCGGCGAGCAGATTCAGCGTTTGCGCGCCGAACGGCGCATGACGCTCGACGACTTGTCGCGCGCGGCCGGCGTGTCGAAATCGATGCTATCGGAAATCGAGCGCGACAAGGCGAATCCGACGATTGCGGTCGCCTGGCGCCTGACTAACGCACTCGGTGTCAGTCTCGATTCACTGTTCGCGCCGCAAAAGACGCCGGAGGGGATCGCCGTGTCCGGCCCGCATGACATTCCCACTTTGAGCGGGCACGACGCAAAGTATCAGCTGCGCGTGTGGGGGCCGATCGAGTTGGCCGGCAAATTCGAGTGGTACGAGCTGACGCTGCAGGCGGGCGGGGCGCTGGTGTCGAACGCGCACGAACCGGGTACGCGCGAGCATCTGACCGTGCTGCAGGGATCGATCGAAATCGAGGCGGCCGGCGCGACGAAACGGCTGAAGGCGGCGGACACGGCGCGCTACGTCGCCGACGAGCCGCACGCGATTCGCAACGCCGGCAAAGGCGAGGCGAAAGCGCTGCTAGTGGTGATCCACGGCTGAGCGCCGGGCGCACCATTGCTGGCGGTTGGCGGAATTGGCCATTCGGTCGAGGTTGCGCGCGACACTGTATATTTGTACAGTGTAGGGCATCGATTGGAGCCGATAATGAACGACCTCACCACCGGCCATGCCGACCATGATCTGGCAGCGCTGCGCTTTCAAACTGCGGCGCGCGACCTCGAACATATCGTGCGCAATATTGCCGCGCGCTACATCGTGCAGCAGGTGCCGCTCACGTGGCGGTTGCTGCACGCGATCGAAGCTGAGGCGTTGGCGGATCTCGGCTTTGCCAGCCGCCATGACGCATTGATGCTGGGCTTGTTTCAACGGCCGTCCGACTTGCCGTATCCCGAGACGGACGAGGCGGTGGACTTCGGTATGTCGACTGCATTGCCGGCGGTGTTTGCGTTTGCGGTGTCGGCATATGAAGAGGCGTCACGGCGCGCCGCAGAAGCGGTTTCCGACGGTTCTTCGTCCAAACGGGCAAGGGCGTGGGGCGGCTGAACTGTATTTTCATCAGTTGCGACCTACAATGTGCGCAACTAACGGAAAGATAGCCTATGTCGCCTCCTCATCTGTCCGACCCAGCCGAGCGCCCGTTGCCATCTACTGATCTCTTCGATCAGGAACGCGAAGACTGGCGCCGCGACCCGCAAATAGCCTTTGACGCCTGGCTCGCCAAACAGCATTTCAGGCGTTCGTCCGCGGAAGTCTATCAAGCGCAATGGGGGTCGTTCCTCGATTGGCTTGCGCTTCGCCACAAGAGCCTCGTCACAGTCGACACGCAGACGATCGCCGAGTTCGTTGCCGGGCTGGCGATAAAAAAAACACAACGGGTCAGGTATTTACGCCTTATTGAACGGGTGCTGGACCACGTTCGCGAGGTCGAGTCCGCGTCGACCAATCCTGCACGCTTCATCGCTCAAGACGGTGAAGCCGCGTGGCGAAATGCGCGCGATAACGAGCCAACCGGTTTTCTCAGCCATCCTGAACGTGCCGCACTGATCGCGCATCTGTTTTCGCCTTTGACCGCTTTGTCCGCTGCACAACGCTGGAGAGAGCGGCGCGATCGTGCGTTGATTGCGGTATTTCTCGGTGGCGGATTGAAGACGGGCGAAGCCGCTGCATTAACGATTAGTTGCGTGAGTGCGGGTTCGCCGTGGGTCACGATCGAGTCGGCGAATCCGACGCTGACGCGCCGTACCCGGCTTGCGCCGTTCGCGGTTGCAATCCTCGACGCATGGCTCGCTGAGCGGCGGCTCTCTGACCTGGCCGGCAACCTGGTTTTTCCCGCTTCACCTTCAGGACGGCCGATGCATAAGGCAACAATGTTGCGCGCAGTCGACGCGCTGATCGACGCCGCCGGAATCGCCGCGTCCAGAACATCGCGCGCGAGTCCGCAAACGTTGCGCAATACCTTCGCTGCGGATCTGTTCGAAAGCGGTGTCGAAGCTGAGTTGGTCGGGCAATGGCTGGGATTTGTACAGGCGGTGTCTGCGAACCGGTTGTATCGCGCTTGGCAGACATGGGCGGATCAGCAGGATCCACCCGTCACCGACGCGCCGGATCCTGCCGCGCCGCCACTATCCGCACCTAGGCAGGACGGGCGTTCGACGAGGAAAGCAGGAGCAGGTGAGTCCTGAAAATCCTCACGTCCGAGGTCCCGAATTTCCTCACCTTTGGCAATTTATCCACTATTGCACCCGCGTCGAACCGTCACGGCGACGCGGCTATCGATCCTTTCGACAAAAACCGGCTAACCGCCTCCAGACGGGACCCGCGGGGCCCGGACGAGTGGTCGCACTCCGGACACTGCAATTCGTAGCGGTGATCCGCTTGCGATAGCTCGGGCTCACCCTCTTCGCATTTCGGGCATCGCAGCGGCAGCGTGACATGACCGTCGGCCGCCGTGCCGATCACCGCCAACTCGTCAGTTGTAAGCCGGCCGGCTTCGACGAGCGAGCACAGCAGGCCGGCGACTGCGGGATCCATGCCTTGCTGGCCGCGCAAGTCGGCGATTTCTTTCGTCAAAGCATCCAGTTCGTCGGACTGCTCGCGCAATTGCGCGTCCAATCGATCGCCACGTGCCTTGGCTGCGGCGATTTGCTGGATGAAATCGAATTCCTTGCGACTTGCGTCGCGTACTCCCGACTGGTAAGTCGCCGCCATGCTGCGCAAGGAATCCAGTTCGACCAGCATCGGCTTGACGCGCCGCTCTGCCTCGGTGACCGCGTCTTTGATCTGTTGTGCATAGTGTTCGGTGCTTTGGCGCAATTCGACATGTAACGCATCGATCCGGTCGCGAAGCGTCGCGCTGGTTGACTGCTCGCTGTCCAGACGCTGGCGAAGCGCTTCATTTTCACGCTCGAGTCGTTGCACAGCTGCCTGTAAGCCGTCGTGATGGGCAACGCCGTGCGTGGCGGCGCTGGACAGCTCGGCTTCAAGCGCCCGAACTCGCTCCCACGCCACATCGGCTCGCAGTTCGCCACGTTGGACCGCTTCTTCCGACGCGTCGCGGCGAATCTCCGCTTCTCGTGTGCGCTGGTCGGCAGCGGCAATTTGTGCACGAATTTCCTCACGCTCCTCGTCGAGGGTCGATCGGGCATGGGCGATAGCTTCTTCGAAGAGGGCTCCCAACAGTTCGCCTGCCCTGTCTTCCAGTGCTTTGGGAATAGCACCGGCGCCGACTTTTACGCGCGACACATTTCTGATGCGCTCCCAAAAGCTATCTATGTCTTTGGGAATGTCGCTCGCACTGCCTGTTTGCGTCAGGTCGCGGACGGCAGCCATCGACGGACGAATTCCAAGATCAAAAAAAAGTCGCTTGCAGGCATGAAGCGATAGTTCCTGGCGCCGAGCGCCGCTTACCCGCATTGCTTCAAGCTCGTCACGTATAGCTCGACGTTCTTCGTCCAGATTCATTTATTTACACCTCGATGTCGCTCGAATCGGATGAATCATAACAATTTACGTATTGTTTGATACATATTTGTGCATGTCGGCTAAGTCCGAGTGAAACGAGGTGCTTTACCAGCGCGGATAGGTCAACGGATCGGGGCAGGGCTTCTTTTTTCGTGAAACAAAACTAAGAGTAGCCAATAAGCTATTGTAAAGAAAGAAGTTTCAGGGCTTCTTCAATGATCGCGCACTGTTTCACGGCCGCTAGCGGATGGCTTGATGGTGGGAAGGGCCTTGTCCGAAGGACACGCGGGGAAAATCTAGAGAGTAATAAAAGTAAACACCCTTGAACCCATGTTAAAAACGTTAACGCCACCGCAAAGCCTTACCTGGCATGGCTTCCAGCCTGTAAAGGTGAAGCTTTGCGGGAGTGGTGGTGAGGTTCTGCGGGAGTGTTGAGTGATGGGGTTCGGGGACGTCGGTGAGCGGGTCCGGGACAGGACGTGAGCGGGTTCAGGAGCCGCTACAAAAGTGGAGTTCAGCCAAAGGTGAGGTTTTGCGGGACCTGACGGGCGCAGATCACCCGGCAGCGCTCGAAAGTGTGTCTGAGGTGCGGCTGTGCTCGAGGTGAGAGCGTTCGGGACCACTCTGAACCCTATTTTTAAGCCTTATTTGGACCCTTCGAATCCCATTGGTGAGCCAAGACGGGACAAAACGCGAACCGCAGGTGAGATTTTTCGGGAGCACGGGGGCGTTTTTGCCTCAAATCTGAGCACGCGGGCGGCTAAGGTGAGTGTTTGCGGGAGGCTTGCTGCGTTTTGGGCGGAAATCGGCCGGCGCCGTTGGTGGAATCGACAGTGACCTTTTGGCAAAGGTGAGCGAATTCGGGAGACAAGGGTTGGGGCGATCAGGGTGTCAAAAATTAGCCGGTTTTGCGTCAAAGGTGAGGTTTTTCAGGAGCACTTTTAGGTGCTTGTGATTGTTAAGGTGAGGAAATACGGGACCAAAATCGACGTCCCTGCCCGGAAATGCGCTACAGGCGTTGTCGGACGCGGTTGGGTTTTGCCGCTGCTGAATTCGAATGGTGAGGTTTTTCAGGACCGTTCAGGCAGCACTCAGTGGCAGCGGGATTCATGGAAAAACTGCGGAAGGTGAGGAAATTCGGGAGTGGATGATTGCATCGCTGGCCGAGTGACGTGGCTAAGTGGCTGAATATATGGATAAATTTCTCCTCATCGGGCAATGGTGAGGGTTTTCGGGAGGTGCGTGGCGTGTCGCGGATCAACCGGAGTTGCACCCAATGGTGAGGTTTTTCGGGAGCATCTAACGCTGCTTATGCCGGCTGCCAGGCCCGAGGGCCGCGCCAATTCGAGCGTTGAACAGGCTGAAAGGTGAGCTTTTTCGGGTGAACCTGTCTTGCACTCCCTCTCGAGCATCGATAAGGGGGAACGCTTGCCGGTTACTTCATCGCCCTTTGCCCGGTTACGCATGTTGCGGTGCGTGCCGCGGAGACTCGCCGTGCCGTCGACGGTCTATGCGACGACGATGTTCGCTCGTGCGCCGCGTTCTTTATTTGGAGAGGTACGGTACGCAGCGGTCGATTGAGTAGACGCCGGCACCGGCGTCAGCCACAGCTGCGCCAAAGTGGCGCGGGACCGGGGAGCACGGGTCTTTCAGTGGGGGCGTATGCCATCCAGTTCTCCAGTTCACTTCGACCCGTACGCGACGGTAGTCCAAACCACTGGCATCGCTCGTGACAAAGCTGAGTGTCGCCGTCGACTCCTGGGCTGATGCCAAACGTGTGCCTTGGCTCTTCCCTGCACTGCCCCGCAATGCGAGGACGAGGCACAAAACTTCCGTTGCGTTAATTCGACGCGAACTCACCCCACACGCAACGTGCCGACAGTCAAAATTCCTGAGATTTTTTTAAGGTGAGCAGATACGGGATCGAAAGCTTCCCGTTCGCGGCAGGTCCAGAATGGGTCGATATTTCCAGATGCCGCGACCTGCAAGGATGCCCCGAACCTGGTGCGAAACGCTTGAGGTGAGGGTTTTCGGGAGTTGCTCGAGGTGAGTTGCGGTTCGTAAGCTCACTTCACCAGGAACGGTGAGACTCACGCTATAGACGTGTATCACCGCAGCCGGTATGCTCTCGCCAAATCCCTCCTCGACCCGACGCATGGCCACGAAGCGCGCGAAGAAGACTGACGTAGTGAGCCCGAGTTCGGCCGAGTTGCGAAAGGCCGTCGAGGCGATCGCCATTCAGCCCAAGAGCGGCAAAATCACGCTCCTCACCCGTAAGCTGTTCAACGTGCTCCTCGCCGTCGCTCAGCAGGCGGATGAGTCCGGCGATACTTATCGGGCCTTGCTGTCCGACATCGTCGCCAATTCGGCGTTCGACTCAAATGACACCGCGCTCGTGAAGGAGCACTTGCGGCGCATGGTGTCGGTGCAGGTCGAATGGAGTACCGGCACGTCAAGTCAGAAGCCGGGCCGAAAATGGGGTATCTCCACGCTGATCGCCGACGCCGAAATTCTCGAAGACCCCACCACACGCCGCGTGTGGGTCGAGTTTTCGTTTGCGCCGAAGATCAAGAAGAAGCTGCTCGACCCGGTTCAGTACGCACGCTTGAGTCTGCAATTCCAGAGCCAGTTGCGCAGCAGCGCGGGCCTTGCGCTCTACGAAATCTGCGTGCGCTACCTGACGAACCCGAGCCATCTGACGATGCGCGAATCGTGGGATTGGTGGCGCCCGATCCTCTCCGGCACACCGGACACGGAAGCCGGCGACGAAGCGAAACGCGAGTACAAGTATTTCAAACGCGATTACCTGCGTCCGGCAATCGCCGAAGTGAACGCGGTCACCAACATCTTTGTCGAGTTGATCGAACACCGCGAAGGGCGGCGGGTCGCCGAGATCCAGTTCCGCGTGACGGAGCGCAAGCAGCCGATGCTTGCGCTCGACGAACATCCGAACGTGTTCGACAGCACGCTGGTCGACCGGATGGTGAAGATCGGTATCCCGCTGAAGGAAGCGCAAACGCTATACGCCGATAGCGAGGAAAATCGTATTCGCTCAGCTTTGCAAATGACTGAGCAACGCATGCGCAGCACGTCGTTGCCGCCGGTGCGCAGCGCGCCGGCGCTGTTCAAGGATGCGTTGAAGAAAGGCTATGCGCCGCCGGTCGAGGCGTTGCCGTCCGTCGGCGGGGGCAAGGCGGTGGTGGCTGCGCCGGCAGACGATCTGAAAGCCCGTCTGCTTGGCGAGTACTCGGCGTATCGCCGAAAGGAAGCGCGCGAGCTGTACGACGAACAAGGTGAGTCCGAGCGGCAGATCGCGCGGCAGTCGTTTGAAGAAGATGAATTGCCGGGGCTCGGCACGCATATGCGAGACGACTGGCGTCGGCGCGGACTGGATTCGAAGATTGTCGACACCGCGTTCTTCGACTGGCTGGCTCGCAAGACGTGGGGCGAGCCCACCGACGGCGATCTGCTCGCCTTCACGCTGAGCCAATCGCGCGCGGCGTAATCCTCCGGAGGACGGCGGCAATGCTTCAACGCCGCCGTAACCTGCTCTTCTTTTATTTCAGCATCTGTTCAATCTGACGAAGGATGTCGTCGCGCTTTTCGCGTGAAAGACCCTTGAGGCGCAGTTCGATTCGATCGTCGCCATACGATTTCAGATCGCCGACCGAAACACCCCCGAGCTTGATTTCCAGACGCTGCGCATAGCGCTGCCGGCCCGCCGGTTTCGCGCTTTCCTGCGCGCTTGCTCTGCCCTTCACGATATCGGCGACTTGCCGCGTGCTCAGATCGTCCGAGAGGATTTTGTTGATCAGACGCAGCGTCGCGTCGGCACCGCGGGCGGTGTGATAGCGGCCCACCTGGTAGGCCATGTTCGAGCCGAACCGGTCTGGCCTCGCGACCATCTCGTGCATCACGACCTCAGGCAGCTTCGCAATCGACAGGGCAACGGCAACGGTCGACTCATCGAGTCCAAGGTGTTCTGCGAGTTCTTTCTGGCTCTGGAAATGCCGATCTTCCAGAAAGCGTTTCCAGACGACAGCGTTGTCGAATACCGTCTGCGAATCGCGTTGGACATTGAGGTCGTAGCCGAGTTTGTAGCTTTGAATGCCGATCGGCAGATCAATGACGATCGCCTTCACCGATTCCTTGTTCGCTTCCTTCAACGCCCGGACGCGCCGGCCGCCATCGCTGACAAAGTACGTGCCGGGATTGTCGTAATCAGGAATGACATGAATGGCCTGTTGCTGTCCCTGCTTGGCGAGATTGACGGCGAGTTCGGCAATCGACGATTTCAGATAGAAATGCCGGGGATTGAACGGACTCGGCTTGATCGCCTTGAGCGGGAGATCGATGACCTGGCCCGGCAGGTAGCCGTGTTCGATGCGCCACGCGCGGTAGGCCGCTGACTCATTTGAGGTATCAAGCGAATCGGCTTCCGCGACGACCTGAGGCATCACGGGCGGGTTCACGCGGCTCGGGACATTGTTGCTGTTGGGGCCATTCTTAACCAGACCGTCGATCGCATTCAGGCGGTCGAGGGCGGTTCGCTTTTCGCTGCTGGTCGTATCAGGACGTGCTTGAAAGCCTTTGGCGAATTGGGAGGGTTTCATTCAGGGTCCTTTATGCGCATAAATTCACGGAAGCAAGGCGGCGATTTCGTTGGCACACGCCCGTATTTCGATGCCGGCGAGCTTGGCGCCGCGATCGTTCATCTGAAGCACGGTCTGCCCTAACGCCATCGCCTGCTTGTACGCTTCGCGGGTCGGGATTTGGGTTTTGAGTAGCGGGAATCCCAACTCTTCCAACGCGCGCTTCAGTTCACGCGTTAGCATCCGCTTCTCTTCGGTCTTATTGAGCAGGAAGACTGCGCGCAGGTCCTCGTTCATCACCTGGGCTTGCTGGACGAGTTTGACCAGGCCGACGCTCGACCAATAGTCAGCAGGCGACGACGAGGTCGGGATAACCGCGACGCTCGCTGCGAGCAATACAACACCGGATACTTTCTCGGTAATGGACGGCGGGCAGTCGACCACGATGATGTCGTAGTCACTGACGAACTTCTTGATCTCGCGATGGATTTGGCTTCCCGCTTCGGAGAGATTGACGACAGGAAACGGGATGCCGGATTCGCCATCGGATGAGGCACTCGCCCAATGGATCAGGGTGTTTTGACCATCTGCGTCGACGACGAGGACGCGTTTGCCTTTCTCATGGAATGCAGCGCCGAGGTGCATCGCGATTGTGCTCTTCCCGACCCCGCCCTTTTGCTGAGTTACCGCGATGATTTCTGCAGCCAATCTTCACCTCCTCTTTTTAGACGCAGATGGATTTTACCTGGATGAATTCGCATTTCAATCGTTTTTGTGTAAACACACGAAGGATTAGCCATCCGGGATAGGTTTATGCGCATAAAGGATGGCGGCGTCGAAGTAGTCGTGTGAACACTGTGAGGAGAGGTGGATGAGATGAGCCGTGCTCACTCTCCTGGAATACTCCGGAGGTGTCCGTTTTTTGCGTTTGTTTGACTCTGCACGTAGCTGGAATGTCCGTGACGTTTTTGGGTCAGCGATTCGATCGGACGACGGGCAGATCTTTATGCGCATAAAGGTACCTTCCGAAACCACCTTGGACGGCAATGTATTGCGCACGACCGCCCGATGTATCGTCTCGGTGACGATGCCACACATCGATGATGTGCTGATGGAGGCAGCAGAGTCGCTGTTCGCCCATGCCGAGCAGGCCAGATTCCCCGGCCTGAGAGATACCGGCGGCACGTAAGATAGGGCACGCGCCAATTAAGAGACTCGCGCGAAAAGTCCACGCTTTATGCGCATAAAGCCGATGCACTTCCCCGCAGCGCAAGCAGGCGTTTCTACACCACCTCTCATGCACTGTGCCTCACCTTCACCCTGTCATCGGACGCGGGAAGCGGGCATCGGTTTGTGTCCCTGTCACGTGCTCGCGTTGAGCAAGACAATCCGTCTCCCATTGGCACCATCGGCAAGTTGCAGGCAATGCGAAGCGTCGCCGATAGGTCTGACGCGCGCATTGTCCTGACCTCAAGCCCGGCGCGGCATTCTCGACCAGGGGGTAATTGCAAAGTGCAATCTGCCCTTTTAATAGTTCACTGCCGCCCGGTTTTCCCGCGCCGTGTCGCTAACCGCTTTCCGGCAACTTCACGTACCGAGCCCTGAGCCCCGGGCACCGGGCACCGAGAATTGAAACCCCCACTGCTGTCGACCCGCACACCGTTCCCGACGCGACTCATCAAGTCGTCATCAAAACGCAGCCATTCGCACTGGATGAAGAGAAATAAATCGAACAGAAAATATAGCGTCAAGGTGACCGGGGGCGATCCGCATTTGTCACGGGCGTAAAGACTGGCGCCACAGAAAGCGCTGCACGTTTTCGACCCGGAGATCACCTCCACCCGCGATCAATTGCGCACGAGCGCATCGACTACCTGAGCTCCACTAAAGACCAACCCGCCGCTCACAGCCGCTAAAATTCACCACGAAAAAATACCCAGCAACCGCGACCAGCAAACACGACCATGATCACCATCTATCACAACCCCCGCTGTTCAAAATCGCGCGCCGCTTGCGACCTGATCGCAAGTACTTGCAACACTACAAACGAACCAACGGAAATCATCGAGTATCTGAAACAGCCGCTCACGATTGCCGAACTGAAGCAACTCAACACACAACTAGGTTGTACGGTCCGCGAGATGATCCGGGATACAGAAGCGGAATACAAAGAACTTCAGCTCTCCGATCTCACCCTCAGCGACGCTCAGCTATACGAAGCAGTGGAAAAGCACCCGATCCTTTTGCAACGACCCATCGTCGTGCGAAACGGGCGGGCCGTGATTGGCCGCCCGCCGGAAAATGTCAAAGCGCTGTTTGTCTGACTGGCCAAAGGCAATGATCTAGGCCTTAGCAGCCAGCACCGCGTCCTTCGTTACGATTTTCGCCGGGATGATGCGCAGCTCGTTGAACGTGTCGGCGATACGCTGCTGTGCGGCGAGCACGTGCGCGTCGACAGGTTTGTAGATATGTGCGTAGTGGCGCAATCCGGCCTCGATCACACCCGCATCGAGGCCCTGAATCGGCGCCAGCTGCGCGGCTGCCTCGCTGTAATGGCCGCGCACCCATGCGCCTTCTTTTCCGACTTCATCTATGACGATCGCGAGCACGTCGCCGTTTTGCTCAGCGAACGGCCGTGCGCTCAGGAAGAACTGGTGGTGGTTCACGATGCCTTCGGCATCGGTGAGCAAGCGCGCGTTCGATTGCCGTTTCGCCGCTTCGAGGAACGGGTCCCAGATGGCCCATGCGTCGATCGCGCCGCGTTCGAAGGCCGCGCGCGCGTCGGCGGGAGGCAGATAGACTGGTTGGATCTCGCTGTACTTCACGCCTGCCTTTTCCAGCGCCGCGACCAGGAACCAGTGAACGTCCGAACCCTTGTTGAAGGCGATTTTCTTGCCCTTCAGATCGGCGGGCGTTTTGATCGGCGCGTCCCGATGCACGAGGATGCCTTCAGCATGCGGAGTCGGGACTTCGTACGCGGTGTAGACGAAGTTGGCGCCGGCCGCTTGCGCGAAGACCGGCGGCGCTTCGCCGACATAACCGAAGTCGATGGCGCCGACATTCAAGCCTTCGAGCAACTGCGGCCCGGCTGGGAACTCGGTCCATTTGACCGTGATGCCGAGCGGCGCAAGCCGCTTTTCGAGCGTGCCGTGCGCCTTGAGCAACACCAGCGTGTTGGCGGCCTTCTGGTAGCCGATGCGAAATTCCTTCGCATGCGCATCGGCCGCGAAGACTGTGGTGGAGGCGAGAGGCAGGGCCGCGGCGGCGAGCGAAGCGCCCACACTGGCGATAAACGCGCGGCGCGTCAACAACGGATGACGGGACATAAAAGTGCTCGTTGAAAAGACGGACGCAAAACGGACCGATTGCCACCGACGATAAGCCGTCCGCAAACCTGGACGAACCGATAAATTCGCATAAGCAAATCACGCCGGAGATGTTCCTCATCGCGGCTTCATGACCACTCCCGCTGCCTGCACGCTTCGCTGCGCCGGGTTCTGCCGTGGTCGCAACAATCGGTGGCATCCGCGTTGCCGTGGCTGCGTCAATAGACCGATAGGGACATCGTGTATCAGGCGACAACACTTGCGTCGTGGTCATCCCACGACACACTTCGCAGTAGCCGATTCTGCGGATTGCGATTGCGGCGTTGGCGGGGCGTGACCACGCTGCACGCGTTGCTGCCGCAGCATCCGGATCCGTTGGTCGCGGTGAGTGCGCTGCATGCTGATCTCGGATTGACGCAGGGCCTCGGTGTGATCGTCGCGCTTCCTGCAGTGATTCTCGCTGGACCGCTCAACGGCAACTGGCTGTCGAAGCGAATGCACGTTAGCGAGCCGGAAGAAATCGGCAAGCTATTCACCGCCCGGTAAGACACTAACGAACCGCAGGGCGCGCTTCGGGCGCGATTGGCGGCGAGCCGGCGTGGTGGCAGGAATTGACGCGCAGTTGTCGATTCTGCATCGCGCTCGCCGCTTAAAGTTCGTCATCCGGCAAGTCCGCCCGCTTTCCCCTCCCAATACGGAGCCAGACCCATGCTTGAACTGAGACCATCCTGCGAAGGATGTGGCAAATCACTGCCGCCGAACGCGCCCGATGCGATGATCTGCACGTACGAATGCACGTTCTGCGAAGTGTGCGCGCTCAGCACGCTACGCAACGTGTGTCCGAACTGCGGCGGCAATTTCCAACATCGGCCGATCCGTACGCGGGCGCAACTTGCCAAACATCCTGCGCGCACCGAACCGCATCCCGTCGCTATCGACGAAGCGTCGCACGCGCGTTTCTTTGAGCGCTACCGCAACACGCCGCCGGGAGAACGCTAAGCGAGGCGCCCGGCCAATGCGCCGCCAACGGGCAGATGCTGCCTGAGCATGAATCGCATCACTCATCGGCGCCGGCCGCGCCCGGCACTTCGATCCCGCTCGCCGCGCGCGCTGCCACGCGCAGCAGGCGGATCTGTTTGCGATAGTTGCGGCAGCCGCTGCAGGTCGGCAGATGCAGCCGGATCGCGACCCATTCGCTGGTCGTCAACCGGCGGTCGAGGGCGTCGGACAGCAGACGCGTGATGTGCTTACACTTCCCCATTCGCATCCTCTCTGGATAGGCCCTTTTCGCTCAGGCAGGCGCGCAAGCGTAGCCGCGCCCGGTAGATCAGCACGCTGCAGTGATTGGCGGTCATCTTCAATTCGGCACAGATGGCCTCGGTATCGAGATCGAGGAATTCGCGCATCATGAACACGCGCCCGATGTGTTCGGGCAGATGTTCGAGGCACATTTCGAACAAGGTCCAGAACTGCTGCTGACGCAACGCGGTTTCAGGCGTCGGCCACGGTTGCGGCTTGCTCTCGCGCGACCAGTGGCCGTTGTCCTTGAACAGTTCCCGATCGAGCAGCGCCTCGCCGTCGAGTTCGGATTCGAGCGCCGAAAGGTTCACCGTGCGCTGCCGCGCGCGCAAGGTATCGACGAGCTTGTGCCGCAGGATGCCGAACACCCACGTCTTGTGTTCCGATTGGGCAGCGAACCGGTCAGCTTGCGTCCATGCGGCGGCCAGTGCCTCCTGCACGGCGTCTTCAGCGGCTGCGGCATCGCGCAGTTGCAGACGGGCGAAGCGCAACAGGTCGCGCCGCAACTGCGTCAGATAGACGGGATCGTCGAGCGCCGGTCCGCTTATCTGCACCATGACGCGCTCCGTCGTCGCGCCGACCGTTGCCGCACGCCTTCTATTGAATCGTTGTTGTTCATGAGCGGGTGAGGTTCCTTGCGCTATTTTTGGACTCGTGCGCCATTCTCGCGCACGTTCCTGCACAAGCGAATTGGTATTGAACATGTGCCCGCCGGAAAGCGATGACCCGATGACCTTAGTCGGACCGGTAAGGCGTTTATGACAGCGAAAAACATTATTGCGCAAATTGAAAGCAAGGCACCGGGTCAGCCGCTCAACCCTGAACAGACGTCGGCTCCGCTTCGCCTGAAGCTCAGGCGGGCCTCATAGCCGTGCTCATGCTCACGTGGCGCTGCAATTATCTCAACTTTCGAGAAAATGTCTTTTTCACTTCGGTGTTTTTAGGCAAACGCTGAATCGCTATTCTTCACTTCATCGATCGCACCAGATCGCGAACCAAACGCTGAAGAGGAGTAGCACCATGAAACGCATTCTTTCCGCCCTGATCGCTTCCGTCGCCCTGTTTGCCGCCGCTTCGGGTGTGGCCCAAGCCGCTTCGCCGGCTCAATGCAACGGTCCTGCATCGTACTGCAACGTGTTCTTCGGTAACTGATCGGCGGGCGGCGCGGCCGGAAAAATATCCGGCGCTGGGTCCGCCAACGAAACCGACTCGCGAAGTTCAAAAAAAGGGCGCCGATAGCGCCCTTTTTGCGTTTATGGCAAATGCACTTGCCCATTTGCCTCAAATCGTCCTATGCCGAAAGCATGCTTGATTGACAAGGCAAAAGTACCACTTATCCACACGGTTATTCAGTGAATCTGTGGATAACTTTAGGCGCTTCAGGGTTATCCACCGTTTGCAATCCGCATGGTTTGCTGCCGTCTTTCCGATCGCCGATGGATTTGCCCTCACCGCCATCAATCCGGCGGGTCCTTGCCTATGATTGACATTTCGTACCCTTACGCGCGTCGAGCGCCTCAACTCAAGGAACGAAACATGGCTCATCACATTGCAGTCGTCGTCGGCAGCCTGCGCCGCGAGTCTTTCAACCGTCAGTTGGCCCACGCCGTGGTTTCGCTCGCGCCCGCCGACTTCAGCTTCGAATTTATCGACATCGGCTCTTTGCCGCTCTACAGCCAGGAATACGACGCGGACTATCCCGAAGTCGCGAAACAGTTGAAGCAGCGCATCGAAGCAGCCGATGGCCTGCTGTTCGTCACACCCGAATACAACCGCTCCATGCCTGGCGTGCTGAAGAACGCGATCGACTGGGGCTCGCGTCCGTGGGGGACGAATTCGTTTGCCAACAAGCCAGGCGCGGTGATCGGCACGTCGCTCGGCGCGACCGGTACGGCGCTCGCGCAACAGCATCTGCGTAACGTGCTGGCGTATCTCGACGTCGCCACGCTCGGCCAGCCCGAAGTGTTCATCAAGCATGACGCGGCGGTCATCAACGAGAAAGGCGAGATCCTGCACGACCGCATGCGCAAGCTTTTGCAGACGTTCGTCGACCGCTACGTCGCATGGGTCAAACTGCATATCGCTGCCTGACGGTATGTCCGCGCAAGCGATCGGGCGAATGAAAAACGCCGGCGTTGCCGCCACCTGGCGGTACGCCGGCGCTGTCATTTCCTCTGCTTATACGTGGTGATGTCCCGTCACGCGTTCCCAGCCGTGACGCACGGCGAGCTTGAAACGTTCCCATGTGCTTTCCGGCGAGGTGCTTTCCCAGTGACGCCGGGCTTCCGGCTCGACGTCGTCCCACGGCTTGTCGCGATAACGCGCGTCACGGCCGATCTCCGCGCCGTACCGATAGGCCGGCACGTAGTCTTCGTAACGCGAACTGTCGGCAGCGTACTGCTCGTCGTAGTGGCTGCGGAAATCTTCTTCGTATTCCAGATACTCGTTCGGAACCTGCTCGCCGATACCCGCGTGCGGCTGGCCCGTTTCGGGGACAACTTCTGACGGTTGCATGACGGCACCCGAACCCGGCATGCTGCCGGCGGCAATCGCGGTGCGTCCCGCATCGCCGACCAGCGGATCGGATACGGGCTCGTTCAGCGGATCGGTGGCCGGCCGCTCAGCCGGCGGCGGCGGTGTATAGGGCGGACCGGCCTTCGTCGCGGGCCGACTGGTTGCGCTCGACATATGAGGCGTGCCGGGCGTCACTGCGCCGATACCCAGTTCGTCGAGGATGGAATGGTCGCGGCTCAGCGGCGCGTCCCAGTCGGGCGAGCGCTCGCCGACGTCGGTAGCGCCCAGTCTCCTCAAGGTATTGCGAGCGAGTTCCGCATGCGATTCGCTCGCCGCGTTGACGCACACCAGCACGGCGCCACGGCGCACGGCCTCGGCATAGCGGGCCGCTTCGGACGGGCGCGGGCCGCTGGCAAACAGGCTGGCAAGAAAACGTTCGATGTTGGCCAGCACGCCCGAGCCGGTGACTTCCTCGGTTGCCGAGTCGACGGAGGGTTCCGGGTTCGCCTGCAACTCGATCGTTTCGAATGCAAAACCGGTTTGCACGAGCGTGTCGCGGGCGATCTCCGCTTGGGAATAGGTGTCGAATAAACCAATCACGGCGTGTCGCATGGTTGCCTCCCGGTAATGAGCGGAGTAGGCAGCGAGAGAACGCGCTCCTCTCCTTCGTTAACCGTGCTGCAACGTTCGTGCCGGAATGGGGCAGCGCCTGTGCGCGCCGTTCGGAAGGCAAAAAACCCGCCGTGGCGGTGATTGCGGGCACCGCGTTTTTACGCGTTTTTACAATTGCCGGTAAATCGCGGCGGTCCCCGGCGCGTTCTTAATCTGCGGGGTGAGCCGCGGAATGCGTGCCCGTCTGCGTCAGATCGCGCTGGATGGTTTGCAGGAGCTTGTCGAGCAACGCGATATCGAAGGGTTTGGATAGCACGCGCACGTCCACATGCCGCGCCCGGTCGAGTTCTTCCGCGTAGCCGGTGACCAGAATGACCGGCAGCCTGGTATCGAACGCCTGCACCGCTTCTGCGAGATCGATGCCGTTCATCGTGCCGGGCATGTGAATGTCGGACAGCACCAGATCGAACGGTAGCGGCTCGCCTGTGCGGGCCTGCCTGGCGTGGGCATCGTCGAACAGGCGCAGCGCGGTGTCGGCGTTGAAGACCCAGGTGACCTGGTGCCCCATCATCTGCAACAAGGCTTCGGTGCCGGCGGCGACTTCGTCGTTGTCCTCGACCAGCAGAATGCGCAGACCGTGCGGCGTGCCGGCTTCCTCGACGCCCGGTTCAGCCGGCCGTTCAGCTTCAGGCGCCGCAGCGGCGCGCGGCAGATACAGGCGCACCGACGTGCCCGCGCCGATCGCGCTGTCGATCGCCGCAAGGCCGCCCGAGCGCTCGCAGAAGGCGAATACCTGCGGCAGCCCGAGACCCGTGCCCATGCCTTTCGGCTTGGTCGTGAAAAGCGGTTCGAAGGCGCGCGCCAGCACGTCGGGCGGCATGCCGCCGCCGGTGTCTTCAAGCGACAACTGCACGAAATCGCCGACCAGCGGAAAGCCATCCTCGTGACGGAACGTGATGTTGGTGGCCCGCACGGTAAAACGGCCGCCGTTGCGCATCGCGTCGCGCGCGTTCACGGCGATGTTGATCAGCGCCAGTTCGAGTTCGGCGACGTCGACACGCATCGGCCAGATTTCGACGCCGATATCCATCACCAGCGAAATCTTCGCGCCGAGCGACGCGCGCAGCAATTCGCGGCATGCCGGCAGCCAGCGCTCGAGGGCAAGCGTCTCGTTCCTCAACGGCTGCTTGCGCGCGACGCCGAGCAATTGCCGCGTGAGCGACTGGCCGCTCTTGAGCGCCCGCTCGATCGCCGACATCTCGCGGTCGAGCCCCGCTGCGCCGCGCCGTCGCGCGATCTGCACGTTGGCCGACACGATCATCAGCAGATTGTTGAAGTCGTGCGCGACGCTGCCGACCAGATTGCCGAGCGCCTCCATCTTGCGCGACTGGCGATACGCAGATTCGATCGAGCGGCGCATCGACGCCTCGGCCTGCCAGCGCTCCCACGCCTCCTCTTCGGCGCCGAGACGCCGCAGCGACAGCCAGATCACGCACCACAGCACGATCGACGGCGTGAACATCGACAGGATCAGAACGCTGAGATGCCGGTACCAGCCGCCCCAGATCGCCGAAGCGCGGTAGCCGCACGACACGTACACCGGATACGCGCCGACGCGCCGGTAGGCAAGGATCAGATCGTCGCCGTCGAGGTCCGAACGCATTCGCACCACGCCGGCCCGCCGCACCTGCGCCAGCGCCTGGGCGAGCGGCGACTGCGGCGATACCGCCACCGGCTCGTGCGGGCCGCGCGGATAGTGCGCGAGGATTGCGCCGTCGGTGCGGATCAGGCTCATGATCATCGGCGTGTCGTCGCTGCCGCCCAGCAGTTCGCGGTAGAACGCGCTGAAATAGCTCGGCCGCAACGCGACCGACACGACCCCGGCGAACGCGCCGTCGGCGGCGAGCCGCGCGACGCCCATGTTGAACACCTGTTCGCCGGCGACGTGTCCCACCATCACCTTCGACACGTGCTCGATATCCTTGCCGTCGCGAATCCCGGTGAAGTCTTCGCGGCCGGCAATCGACATCGACGGTGCCGGAGAGAAACGGCTGCTGGCGAGCAAGTCGCCGTCGCGGCCGAAGATCGACACGGCGGCCACCTGCGGATAACCGCCGCCCATCGTGCGAAGTTTGTCGTGAATAACGGATTCGCCGGCGCGAATGCCGTCATCGTCGAGTCCTTGTGTGAGATCGACGATGCGCGAGTCGAGCGTCTCATTCATGTCGAACACTTTCAGCGCGTGTTCTTCGGCGACCCGCACCGTGCGCAGCGTCATGTCAGTGGCGTCGGCCTCGCGCGCGCGCAGATCGCTGAACGCCATCGCCGCCACATACGCGCACGGCAAGACGATCGCTGCGATCAGCAGCGCGATCAGCGTCATGCGCCGCACGTGGAAATTCTGTTCCGGCACGGCCGGGAACAGCGCCTCGTCCCGCGGGCCAGCGGAATGGCGGCTCGCTTGAGGCGGGTCGAACCGGTCGGGTGTCATTTTCGATTTACGCTACGGTCGTTCAAGACGAAAAAACCGGAAGCCGGCATCATCATACGAGATACGAGAAGCATAGACTCGTGGCGGCGCGAGTCGTTGCTGCGGCAAATGGCGGTACAGATTTGTCTGCCTTTTGAATCAGCGACGAATCGGCAAGCGCAAACGTACACAAAAGTATAAAGGCAAAAGAAAGACATCGAGACGTAAGAAAATATTTTCAAAAATAGCATTTAATGGGGAAATCTTATTAGTGTAGGCCAAATTGGCGAGTTGCCTTTCCGCGCATTTGCTTCGAAAATCGGCGCCACGAATAAATAATGCGTCCGCCATGCTCGGCCGCAACTGCCGCGAGGGCCGCCAGACAACGCGCACAACGCGTGACGGACGGTGTTTGCGGAAACACGCGCGCGGCAACGGGACCAGCCTGATCCATGAAGCCGCTCAGATTCATCTACGGGGTAGGCTTCCAACATGCCGGTCACAGCCGTCGTCCACCGTGCGCGCACGCCATCATACGTGCCCGGCGGTTTCACCATCTGCGCCTCGCCGCGTGCGCTCCCCGTCCGTTCGCGATCTGAATTTCCGCCACGATTCGCCATGCTTGCCGCCGGTCGACAGACGGCGCGCTAAAGAATCCGACGCTATCCGCCGTTAACGCGCCAGAACTAATCCCGCTTTTCCCGACCCGCCCCATGCCTTTGCCTATTGTGATCGCCGATGATTCGCTGCTTGCCCGCAAGGTGCTCACCAAGGCATTGCCGCCGGACTGGGATGTCGATGTGTCCTACGCAACGAACGGGCGCGAGGCGCTCGCTCTGTATCGCGAAGGCCGAGCGTCGGTGATGTTCCTCGACCTGACGATGCCGGACATGACCGGCTATCAGGTGCTGGAAGCCTTGCAGCATGAGGACCTGAACACTTTCGTCATCGTCGTCTCCGCCGATGTTCAGCCGATGGCCCAGGCGCGCGTGCGCGCGCTCGGCGCCGCCGCGTTCATCGCCAAGCCCGTCACGCCCGAGGCGTTACTGCTCATCCTCCAGGAGTACGGGTTGTATGTCTGAGCCAGTCCTCAACGAAGACCGGCGCGACGCGCTGCAGGAGGTCGCCAATCTGGCGATGGGCCAGGCCGCGACGCGCCTCGCGCGGCTGCTCGACGCGTTCATCGAATTGTCGGTGCCGCGTGTGAAGGTGGTGGCGGTGAGCGAGGCCGCGCAGGCGCTGCGCGAGATGACCGGGATCCAGGACACGGTCAGCGCGGTGCGCCAGGGCTTTCGCTCCGATATCAAGGGCGAGGCGCTGGTGATCTGCCGCAGCGACAGCATCGAGCAGCTGTGTTCGCTCGTGAACGACCCGTACGCGCGCTCCACCTATGAGACGGTGAGCCAGAACGAACTCGTGTTCGACGTCGCCAACGTGCTGACGGGCGCGTGCGTCTCGTGCATTCTCGACCAGCTCGGGCGCACACCGGTTTTTTCGGCGCCCGGTCTGCTCGGCGAAGCGATGACGCTTGACGAGGTGTTCCAGCCCGGCGTGCTGCAATGGGAAGTCGCGTTGCTGGTCGAAGTGAATTTCGCGCTCGAAGACCAGAGCTTCCGTGCGCATCTCGTGATGCTGATGGCCGAAGACTCGATCCGCCACATGAACGATGCGCTCGACGCCCTCCTGTCCAGTTTATGAACGTACCCGCTGATTCGTTGAGCGATCTGGTAGTCGAACGTGTCGGCTTCGGCATTTTCGTGCTCGATCGCGAGATGAACGTGTTGATGTGGAATCGGTTCATGCAGGATCACAGCGGTTTGTTGCCGGAACAAGTTGTCGGCAAATCGATCTTCGCGCATTTTCCCGAGTTGCCGCGCGTGTGGCTGTCGCGCAAAATCGAAAGCGTATTCCAGCTCGGCAGTTTCGCGTTCAGTTCGTGGGAACAGCGCCCGTATCTGTTCAAGTTCGATCACGACCGGCCGATTACCGGCGGCGTCGATTTCATGCAGCAGGACTGCACCTTCATGCCGCTGACGCGCGATCGCGAAGTGGTGGCCGTGTGCGTCACGATCTCGGACGTCACACATGTCAGCATCGTGCAACGCGAGCGCGAGGAGGCGGTCGCCAAGCTGCAGGAGTTCGCGGACCGCGACGGTCTGACGGGTATCGCCAATCGCCGTTTCTTCGAAACGCGCCTGCGCGACGAATACACGCGCTGGCAGCGTTACGGCGGCGACATGTCCGTGCTGCTGTTCGATCTCGATCACTTCAAGAAAATCAACGACCAGTTCGGCCACGGCGTCGGCGATACGGTGCTGCGCGTGATGGCGCAGCGGGTCGCCGAGGTGGTGCGGGCGCAGGACACCTTCGGGCGGTTCGGCGGCGAGGAGTTCGCCTTGCTGCTGCCGTGCACGCCGCTAGAGGACGCGATGCGGGTGGCCGAAAAGATTCGCCTGACGATCAGCGAGACGCCGGTCGAAGTGCAGGGCACGAGCGTGCCGGTGACGGCGAGCGTGGGCGGCGCGACGGCTCGCGTGGGCGTGCCGGCGTACGACGTGCTGATCAACGAAGCCGATGCGGCGCTTTACAGCGCGAAGCGGCAGGGGCGCAACCGGTCGGTCGCGTTTATCTGAATCCGAATCGGGCGCCGGCGATTCCCGCCCGCGCCGCGTACCGGCGTTGGATGCCTCGCCGCCGGTGCATAGGGCTCGCTTCAGGCCCCTTATTCGTCCCCAAAACTGCGGCATCTCACAAAGATTGTTATACTTTTCGCCGTTTCCGGCATACCTGCCGCGTGTTTCGCGCGTGTCCGCGCGTGCGTGCCGCTTACCCTGCGGGTAGGCATGACTTCTTGAACGCCTTTCAGCGGGCGCCTCCAGCGGAGATCGTCTTGGCTGTTTCCAATCTTGTCGTGGACGATACAGAAATCGACGCCGCTGCCGCCACGTCCGGCAGCTCGTTCTATCTCGCCATGCGCATTCTGCCGGCCGCGCAGCGCGACGCGATGTATCAGGTCTACGCTTTCTGCCGCGCTGTCGACGATATCGCCGACAGCGACATGCCGCGCGCCGAACGCGCCGCCGCGCTCGAGCGCTGGCGGGCCGACATCGACGCGTGCTACGCCGGCGCGCCGCGCGCTTCACTGCGCGCGCTGACGCGGCACATTCATACGTTTCATCTGCAACGCGAAGATTTTCACGCGATGATCGACGGCATGGCGATGGACGCCGCCGCCGACATCTGCGCGCCCGACGAAGGCACGCTCGACCTGTATTGCGATCGTGTCGCGAGCGCGGCGGGCCGTCTATCGGTGAGGATATTCGGGATGCAGGACGAGCCGGGCCGTTTGCTGTCGCACCACTTGGGCCGCGCGCTGCAACTGACCAACATCCTGCGCGATATCGACGAAGACGCCGGTATCAATCGCTGTTACCTGCCGCTCGAATTGCTGGCGCGCGAGGGCATCGCGGTGACGAGCCCGGCGCAGATCGCCGACGATCCGTCGCTGCCGCGCGTGTGCGCGACGCTCGCCGAGCGCGCCAAAGAACACTTCGCCGCCTCCGACGCGATCATGGATCGCGAGCCGCGCAGCCACGTGCGCGCGCCGCGCATCATGTCGGGTGTCTATCGCGTGCTGCTCGAGCGCACGCTCGAGCGCGGCTTCGATATTCCGCGCACGAAGGTCAGCAAGCCGCGCATGCGCATGCTGTGGATCGTCGCGCGTTACGCGCTCTTCTGAGCTGATGCAAAAGCTCGTCCATGTGATCGGCGCTGGCCTCGCTGGCCTGGCCGCCGCGGTGCAATTGCAGCGGCGCGGCGCGCAAGTCGTGCTGCATGAAGCGGCGGCCCAGGCGGGCGGCCGTTGCCGTTCGTATTACGACAGCACGCTGGGCGCGACGATCGACAGCGGCAATCACATGGTGTTGTCAGGCAATTTCGCGACGTTCAACTACTTGCGCGCGATCGGCGCCGCCGACGAGCTGATCGGTCCGGCTCAGCCCGACTATCCGTTCGTGGATCTGGCGACGCGGGCGCGCTGGACGGTGCGCCTGTCGCCGGGAAAGCTGCCGTGGTGGGTCTTCGACCCCAACGCACGTGTGCCGAACACCGGCCCGGGCGATTATCTGGCGCTCATGCCGCTGCTGTTCGCCAAACCCGCTCGCACGGTGGCGCAGACCATGCGTTGCAATGGCCCGCTGTGGGACCGCTTGCTGCGGCCGCTGTTTGTCGCGCTCCTGAATGTCGAGCCGCGTGAAGCGTCGGCGGAGCTGACGGGCGCGATGGTCCGGGAAACCCTGCTGGCCGGTGGCCTCGCGTGCCGGCCGCTGGTGGCGCGCAACGGTCTGGGCAGCGCCTTTGTCGATCCGGCGCTGCGCCTGTTGCAACATGGCGGCGCGGCGATCCGGCTCGGTTCGCGCCTGAAAGACATTCAGTTTGCCAGCCCCGGCACCGGCCCCGGCCCCGGCCGCGTGTCGAAGCTGGTTTTCGCTGACGAAAGCATCGCGATCGAAGCGAACCAGGCCGTGATTCTCGCGGTGCCGCCGGAGATCGCTCAAACGGTCGTCCCCGGTTTGCGCGCACCCAATCGCTTCGCGGCGGTCGCCAACGTACATTTCGCGGTCGAGCCGCCGTTCGGTTTGCCGCCGATTACGGGGTTGCTGAACGCGACCGCCGATTGGCTGTTCGCGGCCGATGGCCGGCTCTCGGTGACGATCAACGCCGCGGACCGCGTGCTCGACATGCCGCATGAAGCGCTGGCGCAAACCGTCTGGACCGAAGTGGCCCAGGCCGCCAGTTTGCCGGCCGAGCCGATGCCGGCCTGGCAAGTCGTGATGGAAAAGCGCGCGACGTTTGCCGCGTTGCCGGATCAGGAAACGCTGCGGCCCGGTACGCGTACTCGCTGGAACAACTTGATGCTCGCGGGCGACTGGACGGCTACCGGCCTGCCCGCGACGATCGAAGGCGCGGTCCGCTCCGGCCAGAAGGCCGCGGACACGCTGCTGAATCAACCGATGGAACGCCGATGAACGATTTATCCCAAGCCCAGCAGCTGGACGCCGTCCTGCCCGAATTCGCCGAGGCGCCGCAGAACGCGCCTGAAGTGGCGCCGCAAGCGCCCGCAACGCCGCTCGACGCCTCGATCACGCGCGCGACCGATGCGATCCTCGGCGCGCAGAAACCGGACGGCCACTGGGTCTACGAACTCGAAGCCGACGCGACGATTCCCGCCGAATACGTGCTGCTGGTCCACTATCTCGGCGAAACGCCGAACGTGGAACTGGAGCAGAAGATCGCGCGCTACCTGCGCCGCATCCAGCTGGATAACGGCGGCTGGCCGCTCTTCACCGACGGCGCGCTCGACATCAGCGCCAGCGTGAAGGCGTACTTCGCGCTGAAGATGATCGGCGACCCGGCAGACGCCGAACATATGGTCCGCGCGCGCGATGCGATTCTGGCGCACGGCGGCGCGGAACAGTCGAACGTGTTCACGCGGATTCTGCTCGCGCTGTTCGGTGTGGTGTCGTGGCGCGCGGTGCCGATGATGCCCGCCGAAATCATGCTGCTACCCGAGTGGTTCCCGTTCCATCTGTCGAAGGTGTCGTACTGGGCGCGTACCGTGATCGTGCCGCTGCTGGTGCTGAACGCGAAGCGGCCGGTCGCGCGCAATCCGCGCCGCGTGCGTATCGACGAGTTGTTCCGCGGCGCGCCGGTCAACACCGGCCCGCGGGCCCGCGCGCCGCATCAGCATGTCGGCTGGTTCCGTTTCTTCAGCGGCGTGGACGTGCTGCTGCGCGCCGTGGACGGCCTGTTGCCGAAGGCGACGCGCGAACGCGCGGTGCGCGCGGCGGTGGCGTTCGTCGACGAACGGCTGAACGGCGAAGACGGCCTTGGCGCGATTTTCCCGGCGATGGCCAATTCGGTGATGATGTACGACGTGCTCGGCTATCCAGCCGATCATCCGAATCGCGCGATTGCCCGCCAGTCGATCGAGAAGCTGCTCGTCATCAAGGACGACGAAGCCTATTGCCAGCCGTGTTTGTCGCCGGTATGGGATACCTCGCTCGCCGCGCACGCGTTGCTCGAAACCGGCGAGGCGCATGCCGAGCAAGCCGCTGAACGCGGACTGGCGTGGCTGCGTCCGCTGCAGATTCTCGACGTGCGCGGCGACTGGATCTCGCGCCGTCCGAATGCGCGGCCTGGCGGCTGGGCGTTCCAGTACAACAACGCGCACTACCCGGACGTCGACGATACGGCGGTGGTGGCGATGGCGATGCATCGCTGCGCGGCGCTGACGCAATCGGACGTCGATCGCGAAGCCATTGCGCGCGCGCGCGAATGGGTGGTCGGCATGCAGAGCAGTGATGGCGGCTGGGGCGCGTTCGAGCCGGAAAACACCCAGTACTACCTGAATAACATCCCGTTCTCCGATCACGGCGCGCTGCTCGATCCGCCGACCGCGGACGTGTCGGGCCGCTGTCTGTCGATGCTCGCGCAACTTGGCGAACTGCCGGCCGGCAGCGAGCCTGCGCAGCGCGCTTTTGATTACATGCTCAAGGAACAGGAATCGGACGGCAGCTGGTACGGGCGCTGGGGCCTGAACTACATCTACGGCACGTGGACCGCGCTGTGTTCGCTGAACGCCGCGGGTATGCCGCACGACGATCCGCGCATCAGGCGCGCCGTGCAATGGCTGCTGTCGATCCAGAATCAGGATGGCGGCTGGGGCGAGGCCGGCGAGAGCTACAAGCTCGACTACCGCGGCTACGAGCGCGCGCCGAGCACAGCCTCGCAAACCGCGTGGGCGCTGATGGGTTTGATGGCGGCCGGCGAGGTGAATCACGAGGCGGTCACGCGCGGTATCGATTATTTGCAGCGCGAACAGCGTGAGCATGGTCTGTGGGACGAAACGCGCTTTACCGCGACCGGCTTCCCGCGCGTGTTCTATCTGCGTTATCACGGCTATCGGAAGTTCTTCCCGTTGTGGGCGCTGGCGCGCTTCCGCCATCTGAAACGTAACGGGCTGGCGCGCGTCACGGTTGGGATGTAACGGATGCCGCTTTCGACAACCCCGTTCGTCGGCGCCGGCAGCAGCACCTTGCCGGTCATTGCGGTGACCGGGATGGCCTTCGAGGCGCGCATCGCGCGCGGCAAGGGCGTCGAGGTGGTGTACGCCGCGCGCGCCGATCTGCTGGAGCGCGCGCTGAGCGCGGCGGTCGCGCGCGGGTGCGCAGGGATTATCAGCTTCGGCACGGCGGGTGGTTTGGCGCCCGATCTGGAGCCGGGCACGCTGATCGTTGCGGAAGCGGTCGAGGGACCGTTTGGGCGGCTCGAAACCGATCCGCGCTGGACGGACCGGCTGGCTGCCGCGCTGGCCGTCGGGCCGCTCGCGGCGCGCCTGCGGCGCGGCCTGGTGGCGGCCGTCAGTGCGCCTTTAGTCAGCGCCGACGCCAAGCGGATGCTGCATCGCTCGACCGGCGCATTGGCTGTCGATATGGAATCGCATATCGCCGGGGCCACAGCCGCCGCGCGCGGCGTGCCGTTCGCCGTATGCCGCGCGATCGTCGATCCGGCGTGGCGGACGCTGCCTTCGGCGGCGACAGCGGGCCTGCGCGATGACGGCAGCACTGCGATCGCGCCGATTCTGCGCGAATTGCTGCGGCAGCCGTCGCAGATCGGGGCGCTGATTCAGGTCGCCGCCGATGCCCGGGCGGCTCGCACTTCTTTGGTTCAGATGCGCCACGCGCTGGGAGAGGCCGGGGCCTTGCGGCTGGGGGGCTGACGGCGGGCGCCCAGCCGGTCTGTGCGCCGGCTTGCGCCGAAGCGCCTATCCCCGCCTTCGTTCCGATGTCGCCATGACCCGTCGCCTTGCGCGCGACGCTGCGTCCGGCTTACTTATTGCCCGTAGGCGCGGTTTCAGACGCCGGAGTCGGTGTCTTCGCGCCCGAAGCTGCTGCCGGGGCCGCAGCAGGCGCGTTTGGCGTCTCGCCAGGGTCTGTGTAGTTCGGCGCACCCGCCGGAGCGCCTGTGGCGCTTCCGGAGGCCGCGTTCGGCGCTTGTGCCGCGTCGCCCGGGTCCGTGTAGTTCGGCAGGCCTGCCGGTGCGCCCGCTGCCGCGCCCTTGGCGGGCCCGGCCGACGCGCCGGAGTCGTCCTGGTCTTCGTAGTTCGGCGGCGGCGCCGCGCCCTCGCCGGTGCCGCGCAGACGCGCTTTACGCTGCTGCGTGTAGGCGTCGCGCACGAACGAGTATTTGTCGAGCGCGGCTTGTTCCAGCAGGTTCGTGGCGCCCAGCAGATCCGAGCGCACGCTGACGAACTGCAGCACGTACAGTGGATTGCGCTCGGCCGGTTCGATGTAATTCAGCGGGTTGAACTTCACATCCACCACCAGACCCATGCTGTCGCGCACCGTGCTCGGACCGAACAGCGGCAGGACGAGATACGGCCCCGACGGCACGCCCCAGTGGCCGAGCGTCAGGCCGAAGTCCTGGTGGTGCTTCGGCAGGCCGGCCGGCGTCGCCCAGTCGAGCAGGCCGCCCAGGCCGAAGGTCGAATTGAACGCGAAGCGAACGATGTCTTCGGTCGCGTCGGTGATCTTCAATTGCAACAGGTTGTTCGCGGCGTTGCTCAGGTCGCCGAGATTCGAGAAGAAGTTGCTCACCGCCGTACGCAACGGCTTCGGCGTGACCTTCTGATAACCCTTGGCGGCCGGGACGGCGATATAGCGGTCGAGGCCGTCATTGAAGTTGAACACGACCCGGTTCACCGGTTCGAACGGGTCGCCAGGCTTGCGGTCAGGGCCGGTCGCGCAACCTGAGATCAGACCGGTGGCGACGAGCGCCAGCGCGGTGGTTCGCAGCTTCATGCTTAAATTTCCTTGTTCTTCGCGCGACGTGGCCGCGGTTTGCCCATCAGTACCGGTTGGAACACCACCGCGCCGATCAGCGTGCAAAACAACGATAGTGCCAGCAGGCGTCCCATGCTGGCCGTCCCCGGATGGTGCGACAGCCAGAGGCTGCCAAATGCTGTTGCCGTGGTCGCCGCGCTGAACAGCACGGCGTGTGTGAGGCTCGACTGCAAGAGGCCGGTCTGGCCGTTGCGCCACGCCATCACAAAGTAAATCTTGAAGGCCACGCCGACACCCAGCATCAGCGGTAACGCAATGATATTCGCGAAGTTAAGCGGCATGCCGAACACCACGCATAACTCCAGCGTCACCAGCGCCGACACCAGCAGCGGAACCAGCGTGCGCAGCACGTCGCCGAAGCGGCGCAGCGCGATCCATAGCAGGATGGCAATCGTCAGCAGCGCGTAGCCGGCCGCCTGGATGAACGCCTTGATGATGGTGTCAGCCGAATGCAGGATCGAAATCGTCCCGCCGATCGCGCCCGGTTCGACCCTCTTCACCGCGTGTGCGAAGCGGGCGAGCATCGCATCGTCGTTCGGATCGGTGCCGGGCTTGACCTTCGGCGCGATGTCGACGAGCGCGCGGCCATCCTTGGATAGCCAGCTCCGCGAGATGTCTTTGGGCAGGTTGTCGCGCGTGATGTCGGTGGGTTGCAGCAGATCCGCCAGTTGCTTCAGCGCGATTCGCAGCGGCTCCGACATCGCGGTTTCGGCGCGCTCGCGCGTGGCGGCGTCCGCGGCGGCGAGCTTTTGCAGCGTCGCCGACAGATGCCGGGCTTCGGCGGCGCCCGGGCCCGGATGATCGTCGGCGGCGAGCGCGAGCTGGTTCGACGCGCGTTTCAACGCGGCCACGCGCACCGTGTCCGTGGCTTGCGGCGAGGGCTGCTGCGTCAGCGCGGGCAGCAGTTGTTGCGCAGCGCTCGCGATCAGCATCAGCTTTTGCTGCTGCTCAGTGGGCACGAAGGTGTCGAGCGTGGTCACACGGCCGACTTCCGGCAGCGTTCGCAGATGCTCGGCCATGCGCTCCGCGTCCGCCAGCGAAGGCGCCAGCACATGCACATTGTTGACCGCCGCTTCCGGCGAATCTTTCAGCGACAGCAGCGTCGCCATCGATTCCGTGTGCGGGTCCTTCAGATGCAGCGGGTTGAAGTCGAAGCGCAAATCCGTGAGCAGGGGCGTGGCGCCGATCACGACGATGAGCGTTGCAATCAGCACCGGCTTGCGGTGTTGATCGAGGTACTCGTCGACGGGCGCAAGTAGCGGGAAACCCGGCGACACAGGTTCGCCCGGCGGATTGAAGACTTTCAGCAGCGCCGGCAGCAGCGTCATATTGGTGAAGTACGCGACGAACATCCCGATGCCGGCGATCTTGCCCAACTCCGACACGCCGCGATAAGCCGTCGGCAGGAACGAGAAGAAGCTTTCGGCGACTGCGACCGCCGCTAGCGTGAGCGGCACGCCGATGCTGTGCGCGGTGTGCACGAGCGCGGCGGAGAGGCGGTCGTCGCGATTGCGTTCCTCGCGGTATTTGACGCCGAACTGCACGCCGAAATCGACACCGAGTCCGACGAACAGCACCATGAACGCGACCGATATCATGTTGAGCGCGTCGACCATCATCAAGCCGAGCGCGGCGGTGATCGCGAGCCCGACGAACAGTGTGATGAACACGGCGACGATCATGCGGCCCGAGCGCAGCGCCAGCCACAGGATCACCAGCACGACGATGAAAGTGCCGATGCCGTTGAGGACCGCGCCGTCCTTGACCGAGGCGAATTCTTCGTCGGCGAGCGGCTGTTCGCCGGTTAGACGGACGGTCGCGCCATAGCGCGCCTCGAGGTGCAGCGCCGCGGCGGTATCGCGGATCGCCTTCGACGCAGTTGCACCCGGCTCGAGGGCGTCGTAGTTCACGACGGGCTGCACGGTGACAAACGCGCGCGCCGGATCGGTGGCCGTGCTCGTGTCGACCAGGGCACGCCACGAAAACGCCGCCGGCTGTCCGGCCAGCACGCGGTCGAGCACGGTCGCACTTTGCGATAGCAGATGGCTCATGTCGGCGAGCTTCACCTGGCCGAGTTGCAGCGGCAACAGCAGGCTCGTCGTGAGCGTGCCGGCGAGGCCAGTCAAGCTCGGATCGTGGGCGAGGGCGTTGACCAGCGGGCGGGACTGGATGAGCTGCGAGGTGGTCGACAGGACTTCATCGGTCGACGGGAACAATAGGCCGTTGTGCTCGAAGAACGGGCCGCCGGACGGTTGCGTGACCGCGACGAACTCCTTCGAGTCGGCTCGCAGCGCAGCCGTGAGCGCATTGGCGGCGGCGTCGGCGAATTCGGGGGCGCGGGCTTCGACCACGACGAGCACGGTTTGGCCGCGCTCCGGGAAGGCCTCGTCGAACGCATGGTCGAGCGACGACCATGCCTTATCGGTCTCGATGAGACGACTGATATCGGTGTTGATCTTGAAGTGATGGACGACATAAAAGCTGCTCAGGACCGCGAGCACGAGCGAGAGGGCGATGACCTGCAGCGGGCGGCGCACCGAAAAGGCGACGAGACGGACGATATATGACTTCAGCATGTAGGCGGGAAGGGCCTTATCACGGGTAGTGTTTTTGACGAAAGTGCACAAGTATACAGAGCCGGAGCGATCCGGACCGACTTCGCAGCAAGTGCCACGCCAGGCGGGACGGGGCCAGGGTGGGAACGCAATCTCGGTATACTGGTCTATCTTGCGTTTGCCGCGGGCCTGTTGGCCTGGCCGGTGCTTACTTCTCAGGTGTTGACCAGCGTATGAAACGTTATTTATCTGCCTTTCTGGCTGCGGCCGTGGTGTCCACGGCGGCGTATGCGCAAAGCGCGCCCGATGCAGTGGTGAAAAGTGCCGTTGAAGGCACGGTTGCCGCGATGAAGGCCGATCCGCAGGCCCGCGGCGGCGATATGAAGAAGATCACCGAACTGGTGGAAACGCGATTTGTGCCCGCGACGGATTTTCAGCGTACGACGCGGATTGCGGTTGGGAAGGCGTGGAGTACTGCCACGCCTGAGCAGCAGAAACAGTTGTATGAGCAGTTTCAGACCCTGCTGGTGCGGACCTATGCTGCTTCGCTGTCGCAGTTGCGGGATCAGGACGTGAAGTTCAAGTTCCTGCCGGTTAATGCGCCTGCCAGCGCCAACGATGTGGTGGTGCAGTCGCACGTTATCAGCAACGGCGGCGACGATTCCATCGATTACCGGCTTACCAAGGGTGCGTCCGGCTGGAAGGTCTACGACATCAATATGATGGGCGCCTGGTTGATTCAGGTTTATCAGACGCAGTTTGCCGATCAGCTTTCCAAAGGCGGGGTCGATGGGCTTATCAAGTTCTTGATTGCCCATAATGCGCGCAGCGCAGGGTAGTTTTTGCGCGTGGCGTCTGAATAGGTTCTTTGCCGCGCAGGCAAAAAATAAAAAAGCGCGATGGCAAAAAAGCCACCGCGCTTTCTAAAAACTGCAGGGTAATAGGGGCGGGCAAAACCGCTCCGATAAACCCGCTTTAGTGTGCAGAAGCCGTCTGCACCTTCTTACCCTTGCCAGCCCGCTGGATCTCATCGAGCTTGATCTCGACATGTCGAGAAAAGACATACTCGGCGGGACGCTGCTTATCCAAAGGAATATCTTTGGTGAAAGCACCTGAAGTCTTCGGCCCACGCAGGCTGACCTTCAAGGCCTTCAGCGGATGCGCCACCGTATCCATCACGGCAGTCGCTTCGAATCCGCAGTGCACCATGCAGTCAGCGCACTTCTCATAGTTACCCGTGCCGTAATTGTCCCAGTCCGTGGTTTCCATCAGTTCCTTGAAGGTCTTCACGTAACCTTCGCCGACCAGATAGCACGGCTTCTGCCAGCCGAACACGGTACGCGCCGGGTTGCCCCACGGCGTGCACTCGTACGTCTGATTGCCGGCCAGGAAGTCGAGGAACATCGCCGACTGGCTGAACGACCAGTTCTTGCCGTTGTTGCCGCGCTTGAAAATCTCGCGGAACAGATGCTTGGTCTTGTCGCGGTTCAGGAAGTGCTGCTGATCCGGCGCGCGCTCATACGCGTAACCCGGCGAGACAGTGATGCCGTCCACGCCCATCGGCCCGACCGTATCGAAGAACGCGGCCACGCGCTCGGGCACCGCGTCGTTGAACAGCGTGCAGTTGATGTTCACGCGGAAACCGCGGCGCTTCGCTTCCTTGATCGCCGCGACCGCCTTCTCGTACACGCCGTCTTGCGACACCGAGTGATCGTGCATCTCCCGATCGCCGTCCAGGTGGACCGACCAGACGAAGTACGGATTCGGCTCGTAGTCGTCCATCTTCTTTTCCATCAGCAGCGCATTCGTGCACAGATACACGAACTTCTTGCGCGCGATGATGCCCTTCACGATCTGCGGCATTTCCTTGTGCAGCAGCGGTTCGCCGCCTGCAATCGACACCACCGGTGCGCCGCATTCGTCGACCGCGCCGAGGCACTCTTCGAGCGACAGACGCTGGTTCAGGATGGGATCCGGATAATCGATCTTGCCGCAGCCATTGCAGGCGAGATTGCAGCGGAACAGCGGCTCCAGCATCAACGCGAGCGGGTAGCGTTTGTTGCCAGAGAGATGCTGACGCATGATGTATGCGCCGACCCGGACTTTCTGTAGCAGCGGAATAGACAAGACGTCCTCCTTAAACTTCGCGTGCAGCGAGTGGTTGCATCAGTTTCGATGGCAACTTGAATTCGACTTTTTCTTCACGGCCCGCCATCGTCGTGACCTCGACGGGCCCCAATGCGCGCAGCGCATCGATTACGTTCGTTACCATTTCTTCCGGCGCCGAGGCGCCCGCCGTGATGCCGACGGTTTGTACGTTCGCAAACCACTCCGGCTTCACTTCCGAACCGTCGGCGACGAGATAGCTCGCGACGCCGCTTTCGCTGCCGATTTCGCGCAGTCGGTTCGAGTTCGAACTGTTGGTTGCGCCGACCACCAGCAGCACGTCGACCTCTTTGCTCAGCTCGCGAACCGCCGCCTGACGGTTTTGCGTCGCGTAGCAGATGTCGCGCGTGTCAGGACCGACGATGTCGGTGAAGCGGCGCAACAGGGCGTCGATAATGCCGCGCGTGTCGTCGACCGATAGCGTGGTTTGCGTCACGTACGCGAGCGGCGCATCGGGCGGCAGATCCAGATGCGCCACTTCGGCTTCGCTCTGGACCAGCAGCACGGTGCCGGGAATCTGTCCGATCGTGCCCTCGACTTCCGGGTGCCCGGCGTGGCCGATCAGGATCAGCGTGCGCCCAGCGGCCACATATTGGCGGCCTTGCACGTGAACCTTGGTGACCAGCGGGCAGGTCGCGTCGAGCACGTCGAGGCCGCGCTGTTCCGCGTCGCGTTCGACCGTCTGCGCGACACCATGGGCGCTGAAAATCGCCACGGCGCCTTGCGGTACCTCATCGAGCTCTTCGACAAAGCGCGCGCCTTTCTGGCGCAGATTGTCGACCACATGGCGATTGTGGACAATCTCGTGACGGACATACACGGGTGCGCCGTGTTGCTGTAACGCGCGATCGACGATTTCAATCGCACGAACAACACCCGCACAAAAGCCGCGGGGTTGAGCAAGGATGACTCGCATAAGTTGGCGAACTCCGACTGACGCGGGTTTCGAAGAAGTCGGTAAAAATGACTTTATCGCCGCGACCATCATATTTAGTTGACGTCTTGGGACCGGCGTACGGCCGGCACAGCAAAACCAAACGCGCATTCTAACGCTATCACGGGCGCTTTGCTTCTGGCGCGCCCCCGAGGTGTTGGGCCGCGACGCTGCAACCGCCGGCTCGCCGTCCGGCGCGGTATTCCTGGCGCGGCATCCGCTTCCCAGGCGGCGATGCAGCCATCGATGCGGCCGGCAATGATTACGCGCTGCACCGGTTTGGCGGAACCCTTAAACTACACGGTCCTGCGGCACACGTTGGCGGCCGCGACACAGAATGAATCCGAGGCTCGCTGGATGGATGTCGATCACTACGAAAATGTTCCGGTCGCGAGCGTATTGCTGCCCAAAGCGCTTCGCGCGCCAGTCGGCATTATCTATCACGTCGCCCGCACGGCCGGCGACATTGCCGATGAAGGCGACTGGAGCCCGGCTGAGCGGCATGCGCGCCTCGCCGACTTTCGCGCCGGCCTCGACGCCGTTGCGGACGGCCGCGTGGCGCCCGTGCATCCGTTGCTGTTCGGCAAGCTGGCCGGCGTAGTCGCACAGTATAAGCTGCCGCTCGCGCCGTTCTACGACCTGCTGCTGGCGTGCGATCAGGACATCGACACCCACCGTTATGCAGACCGCGCCGCGCTGCTCGACTACTGCCGCCGCTCGGCGAACCCGATCGGCCATCTGATGCTGCATCTGGTGGGCGCCGCCACGCCGGCGAATCTGCTGGATTCCGACGCGATCTGCACGGCGCTGCAACTGGTCAGCTTCCGGCAGGACGTCGCGGCGGACTGGAAAAGAGACCGCGTTTATCTGCCGCTCGCGGAGTTGGAACGCTTCAATGTGACCGAGGCGCAAATCGCCAACGGTGTCGTCGACGATGCCTGGCGGGCGCTGATGGCTCACGAGATTTCGTTCGTTCGGGCCATGCTCGTGAGCGGCGCGCCGCTCGCGTTGCGTATTCCGGGGCAGCTGGGTTTCGAATTGTGCGGCGCCGTGCACGGCGGCTTGCGCATTCTCGAGCGGATCGAAATGGCCGGCTATGACGTGTTTCGTCAGCGGCCGGTGCTCAGCAGTTTTGACTGGTGCGTGGTGGCGGCGCGCACCGTGGCTATGCGGCTGTCGCGGCGCGTCGGCGCGCATGCGCGTTCAATCGAGGGTAATGCTTAATGGCGGTGGTTCTGTTTCTTCTTTCGTGTCTGTCGTTGTTGATCTGGTGTGTGCTGCTGTTCGCGCGTGGCGGCTTCTGGCGGGCCCGTCCTGCCGCGCCGCTGGTGCCGGAGCCGTGCGAAACATGGCCGGCGGTTGCCGCGGTCGTACCGGCGCGCAATGAAGTCGACGTGATCGCCGAGGCGGTCACCACCTTGCTTCAACAGGACTATCCGGGCGCATTCCACGTGATCGTCGTCGACGACCACAGTACCGACGGCACCGCCGACGCGGCCCGCGCCGCGGCATTGCAACTGCAATGCGCGGACCGTCTGACGGTGCTGAGCGCCAAGCCGCTGCCGCCTGGCTGGTCCGGCAAGGTGTGGGCGCAGTCGCAAGGCATCGAGGCGGTGCGCACGCTCGGTCTGCAGGCCGATTTCCTGCTATTGACCGACGCCGACATCGGCCATCCCGCCGACGCTGTCTCCCAACTCGTTGCGCGCGCGGATGCGGAACAGCGCGACCTCGTCTCGCTGATGGTTCGTCTGCGCTGCGATTCGTTCTGGGAAAAGGCGTTGATTCCGGCCTTCGTGTTCTTCTTCGCCAAGCTGTATCCGTTCGCGTGGGTCAACAACCCGCGCAATCGCACGGCGGCGGCGGCGGGCGGCTGCATGCTGGTCCGCCGTAGCGCGCTCGAAGAAGCGGGCGGCATCGAGTCGATTCGCGCCGAACTGATCGACGATTGCAGTCTCGCTGCGCGTATCAAGCATCGCGGCGCCGGACGTCATCCGATTCGCCTGGATGTGGCGGCGCGCAGCGTGTCGCTGCGTCCCTACGATAGCTGGCGCGAGATCTGGAACATGATCGCGCGCACCGCATTCACGCAACTGCATTACTCGCCGGCGCTGCTGGCGGGCACCCTGGTGGGCATGACGATCATCTATCTGGTGCCGCCCGTCGCCGCGCTGCTGCTTGGTCCGACCGGCTGGCCTGCGTGGCTCGCCTGGGGGGCGATGTGCTGCGCCTATGCGCCGATGCTGCGCTACTACCGCCGCTCGCCGTTGTGGGCGCCGTTCCTGCCGCTGGTCGCGTTGTTCTATGTCGGCGCGACGTTTGCATCGGCGGTGCGGTACTGGCGCGGCGAGGGCGGTCAATGGAAGGCGCGTGTGCAGGCGCCGGTGCAGGAGCGCTGAGGCGCGCTAAACAGCGCGGATGGGCGAACCCGCAGTGACGCGGATTTGTCGGATGAAAATGAAAGCGGCGCTCATGAGCGCCGCTTTTTGCATATCAGCCCTTGGTGAGCAGCATGTACAACTGAATCACCATGTCGGGCGAGAACGTGAACGGCACCCAGCCGTGGCCGGTGTGACGCATGACCAGCAGCCGGTCGCCATTCGACTGTTTCTGCACCGCCATGACCGGATTTTTGGTCGATACGAAGCGCCAGCCCGGCGGGATGCCCGGAGGCGGTTCCGGCGTCATCGAGGCGCGCGCGTTCGACAATTCTTCAATCAGTTGGCCAATCTGCTCAGCGCGCAGCGCGACCGTCTGGCCGCCGATCGTCATGGTGATTTCGTTCTGCGCGGGGCGGTTGATTTCGAGCGTCGGCTGGACTTGCGCGGCGGGCGCTTCATCTTTGGCAAGCACCTGCGCCTCAGCCACAGCGTCTTGCGCTACCGGTTCCGGCGTGGCGGCCTGATCCGCCGGCCCGTGCGGCGCGGCGGTTTCTGCGGATGTCTCGGGGATGTTTTCGGCCTGCGGGGCCACGACAGCCTGGATGAGCTGATCGACGCCCATTTCCAGCGCGCCGAGCTGTTCGTGAAGATTCATGCGAGGTTTCTCTGGTAAGACCCGCGATTTTACCTGCTGCGCGTGGGCTTTGACCTGTCGCGAACAAAGTGACGTTGTAACAAAATGCGTGCTAGCCGCGCCGGACCGCCCAAAGTGGCCTGCATGGCCCGGCCCGGCCCGGCCCGGCCCGCCCCGCCCCGACCCGACCCGCCCCGCCCCGCCCCGACCCGCCCCGACCCGCCCCGACCTGATCTGGACGCGCGCCTCAGGGCTTCAGATACCCCGCTTGCCTGAACCATTCGAGCGCATCGCTTAGCCCTTCGCGATACGGCCGCGCGTGATAGCCGAGTTCGCGCTCCGCCTTCGCCGACGTGAAGTACATCTTGTTCTTCGACATCTTCAAGCCGTCGACGGTGACGAACGGCTCGCGCTTCGTGATCTTCGCGACGGCTTCGGCGCCTACGGCCAGCGGATAGAGCGGCCAACGCGGCAAGCTCAGCGTCGGTGCTTTGCGGCCGGTCAGTGCGGCGATATCCGCGAGCATCGCTTGCAGCGGCAGATTTTCGCCGCCGAGAATATAGCGCTCGCCGATCTTGCCGCGTTCGAGCGCAAGAAAATGCCCGGCGGCCACGTCATCCACGTGCACGAGGTTCAGCCCGGTATCGACGAACGCGGGAATCTTGCCGAGCGCCGCTTCGACGATAATGCGCCCGGTCGGCGTCGGCTTGACGTCGCGCGGACCGATCGGCGTGGACGGGTTGACGATCACCGCGGGCAGGCCGTCCTCGGCGATCATCCGCTCCACCGCGCGCTCGGCCAGCACCTTGCTGCGCTTGTAGACGCCGATCGCCTGGTCGGCTTTGAGCGGCGAGGTTTCATCGGCGGATTGGCCGGAACTGGTGACCTTCAGCGTGGCCACGCTGCTCGTGTAGACGATGCGCTCGACGCCTTCCTTCAACGCCGCGCGCATGGTCGCCTCGGTGCCCTCGAGGTTCGAGCGTTCGATCTCGCTCGGGTCCGGCGCCCACAGACGATAGTCGGCGGCGACGTGCAGCAGATAGCGCACTCCGCGCAGCGCGACGCGCATCGACGCTTCGTCGCGCATATCGCCGACGACGATTTCCGCATCGAGCGCCTCGACGTTTTGCCGGGGACTGGTGGCGCGCACCAGCACGCGCACCTTGAAACCCTTCTGTTGCGCGATGCGCGCCACCGACGAGCCGACGAAGCCGGAGGCGCCGGTCACGAGCACGAGATCGCGATTCTGTTCGGTCATTCTGTTTCCATTCCCTGCGTGACAGTCGACGGATTGTACGTGGCGCGCACGCCGCGTGTCGCCTCGCGCGGTCCGCGAGCGAGCCGGCGAGCAATCTCGCCGCGACGCGACTAGAATGCCGGCTTGAAAGTTTGCGTTGCATGGGATCGGAGTAACGCGCTATGGGACCAGAGTAAGTGCTCTGCATGGGACCGGAGTAAGCGCTAAAGCGCTAACTCCGGTCGACAGCTAAAGCGGCAACTCTGGTCGACACGCCAACTCTGGTCGACAGCGTTGCATGGGAGAGGACGGCATGGCCCCGGATCTGGATTCGCGGATCGAAACGTATTACGTGCGGGTGCGCGGCATGGTGCAGGGCGTCGGCTTTCGCCACGCGACCGTGCGGCAGGCGCACGCGCTCGGTCTCAAAGGATGGGTGGCGAATCTCGACGACGGTTCAGTCGAAGCCATCTTGCAAGGACCGGCCAACCAGGTCGACCGGATGCTGTCATGGCTGCGTCACGGGCCGCCGGCGGCGCGCGTGACCGAGGTCGCAGGCGAAGAGCGCGCGACGGAAAAGCGTTACGAGCGTTTCGAGCAGCACTGAGAACGCGTTCATGGACGGGCAAGGCGGTGCGTCATCACATGGATGTCGCGCCGCTTTGCTGTTGGTTTCTCCCTAACCGCGCCGACGACCTCAACGCGTCACCAGCAAGCTCTCCGCAAAGCCCCATTCCTCTTCGATCCATTGATGGCTGCAGACAAAGCCGGCGTCGTCCGCAATCGCGGGTACTTCCTCGGCGCGATATTTGTGGCTGCTCTCGGTCCAGATCGTTTCGCCTTCTTTCAGCGTAACCGTCAATTGCGCCGCGCCCACGTGGACCGTGACGTCGCGTTTCGCGCGCAGATGCATCTCGATGCTGCGCGCGTCCGGATTGAATCGTGCGACGTGCTCGAACGCATCAAGCGGAAAGTCGCCACCGAGTTCGCGATTGATCCGCGCCAGAAGATTCAGATTGAACGACGCAGTCACGCCGATCGCATCGTCGTAAGCGGCCACCAGCACCGGCGTCGGCTTGATCAGATCGGTGCCGAGCAGCAACGCGTCGCCGGGTGCGAGCATGTTGCGGATATCGCGCAGAAAACGCGTGGCCGCGAGCCGTCCGAAATTGCCGATGGTGCTGCCGAGAAACAGGACCAGTAAGCGTTCGTCCGACGCGCGGTTCTTGCTGACTTCGGCAAGGCCCGCCAGATAATCGCGCTCGTAACCGACAATCGAAATCCGTTCGATGTCGCCGAGCTCACGTCTGCATAACTGCAACGCGCTGCGCGAAATTTCAATCGGACAGTATGAAGTCGGGCGTTTTTTACACAGCGCTTCCAGAATGCGCCGCGTCTTTCGCCCGCTGCCACTGCCGAGTTCGGCGACGGTGACGTCGTGCGGCAGGTGCGCGACGATGTCCGCGGCGTGCTTCGCCAACAGACGCTCTTCGGCGCGCGTCACACCGTATTCGGGCAGCACGGTGATCACCTCGAACAGCGCCGATCCGACTTCGTCATACAGATATTTCGACGGCAGCTCTTTCTGCGGCGCGTGGGTCAGCCCGGCGCGGACCTCGGCGGCAAAGGCGGGGCTGGGGTTGGGTGATGCATTGTGCGAGAGGGCTGGCTGGGTCATGCTGGCTCCAGTAGTCACATTCGATGGTCGGGGATGCTGGCCGGACGGCGGCCTGCGCGGCGAAAAGCAGTTGATGCACGCCGCTGAAAGAGGAGCGGACCGGATTCGCCGTGATGTGATGGCGCCTGTACCCGGACCAACAGATTGATGCTGCAAGACTCGTAGCAAGATTCGCGCTTGTGCGGCGAGGTTTGGCGTGTCGACGTCAGATTCGCCGGTTGCGCGTGAAGTTATGTTCTAGTGCATCGGCGCGCGATGCGCACGGAATAAATGCAACGCGTTGCGCAAAAGTACGTGCGCCCTCGTCGGGTAACCCGTCTAGAATGCCCGCCTATGCCCGCTTGCGTCGAATATCGACGAATTACCGTAGTGCTTGTGCAGTGCCCGAACTGCTTGCTGCACGCTTGAGACAATCCAATCTAATGACAACAATCCAGGCCGCGCCGTTGCATGCTGCGCCGCACACCGTTCCGATTTCGCAGCGGGCCGCCCGATGAACCAGTACGACCCAAAGCGCGGCATTGCGTTGTCGGTCGGCGCATCTGCTCTGTTTGCCTTGCTGTCGGGCTACGCAAAACTTCTCGCGCCGCTGAGCGGCCTCGATATCTTCGCGTGGCGCATCGTGTGGACCGTGCCGGGCGCATTATTGCTGATCGTTCTGCGCCAACGTCTGCCGATCTTCCGGCAACTGATTGCCCGTATGGTCCGCGAGCCGGCGCTCAGCCTCTCGATGATCGCCGCCGCGGCGCTGCTCGGTCTGCAACTCTGGGTTTTTCTGTGGGCGCCGCTGCACGGCCGGATGCTCGAAGTGTCGCTCGGCTATTTTCTGTTGCCGCTGGTGATGGTGCTGGTTGGACGCTTCTATTATCGCGAACGGCTCGATGGCTTGCAGTGGCTGGCTGTCGCTTGCGCCGCAGTGGGTGTCGTGCATGAACTTTGGGTGACAGGCGCTTTTTCATGGCCGACCTTGCTCGTCGCACTGGGCTATCCGCCGTACTTCGTGCTGCGCCGCAAAATCAACCAGGATTCGCTGGCGATGTTTACCGTGGAAATGTCGCTGCTGCTGCCGGTGGCGATCGTGGCGGTCATCAGCGGCGGCTCGCTGACGATGATTTCCGGCCGTCTCGACATGTGGTGCCTGCTGCTGCCCGGTCTTGGCGCGCTCAGCACGGCCGCGCTGGCTTCGTATCTGAAGGCGAGCCGTTTATTGCCGGTCGCGTTATTCGGCATTCTCGGCTATGTGGAGCCTGTGTTGCTGGTGGTGGTCTCGGTGACCTTGCTCGGCGAAACGCTGGGCGCACAACAGTTGGCCACCTACATACCGATCTGGATCGCGGTTGCGTTGACCGCGTTGCACAGCGTGCGGCTCGTCCGGCTTGCGCCGCGCTGAGCGTTGCGCGCGCCATCCGGCGCGCGTGCGTGTTCCGTTCAGCGATGCGCCGTCGCACGGTCCGCGTTGATGCGCGTCGGGCCAACTTGCGCCTCGATCGCTTCGCGCAGCGCAGGCCGCCAGCCGAAACAGAACAATGCTTCGGCGAGCACGAACAGCGGGCCGACCAGAAGGCCGATCACGTCGTCGACAAAGGCCGGCTTGCGATGCTCGTATGCGACATGGCCAATAAACTGAAACACCCAGCCGACCACGAATAGACCGATGCCCGAGGCCAGCCAGGTGAGCGTCGATTGCGCGGCCAGCCACTGACCGCACGCGATGCACAACACCGACACGATTGCCATCAGCGCGCCGAGCGGCACGTCGAGCACGAGGTAATAGAGCGTTGCCGCTATGAACAACACCCACGCGGGCGATAACGAAAACGGCAACGCGCCCGAAGTGAACGCGGGCCTGCTCAGCAGGACGGCCGACGCCAGCACGATCATCGGAATGCCGATGAAATGCGTGGCGATATTGCGCCGGTCACGATGGTAGGCCGCGTATTGTGTTAGCTGCTCGGTCAGCGTTCTCATGGATGTCTCTCCTCCTCGATCATCGTCATTCGATTCTCGGCAGTTGATGGGTTAGCGCCGTGATGTTCGAAATATAACGGGCGATTTTCATTACTGTACGTCCACGTAACCATATGCCTTAAGCGTAGTGCCGGGAATAGGCAGGGTGGCACCATGCTTATGCAGATAATCCGCCAGCACATTGAACTGGTCTGAATTGACAACTGTTATACAGCCCTCCGACAACCCGCGCGGCCCCATTGGGTGTAAACGAAAAGCACCGCGTTTGATGCCGTTGATTATCGTCGTGTCTCCCGCGCCTTCACGCCACAGAATAAACCAGTGACGGCGGTCAGCCCCGTACACCGCCGCCGCAAGGTAGCGAATCCACCCGGCGCGTCCCTGCCCGGCAGCTGCATTTTTATAAGCAATTTACGGCGCACGTCCGTTTCTTTGGCTATTCGCTACACCAGGCCCGGTAAGGTTCGATGCACCCGGTCAGGAAGCGAAACGATGCAGCGAAATAGCGCTCTGGATGGTGTGCAGGCACAACGCGAAATCAAACTTCATCCGCTAACCGGCTTGAAGATATTGCTGGCGACGATCGCTTTCTCGTACGCCGCGATTTCTCATGCTGCCGATGCGCCGGCGCCGGCAGCGATGCCGCTGTCGGCGAGCAACGCAGGCGTCGGCGCCAACGCAGTCGTCGAAGCCAACGCAGCCACGGGAGCGAACGCAGTCGTCGAATCGAACGTGCCGGCTCTGAGCGATATTACAGCCGTGTTGCGCGCGCAATTCCGCGTCGCGCCATCGGACTCCGCAAGGATCGCGCGTGCGGTGCTGGTGGAAGCGGACCGTCACGCCATTTCGCCGATCCTGCTGCTTGCGGTGATGTCGGTCGAATCGAGCTTTAATCGCTTTGCCGTGAGCATTGCGGGTGCGCGAGGCCTCATGCAGATTCTGCCCGCAGCGCATCCGCAATTGATTGCGGGTACAAGCGATCTGTCCGATCCGGCCATTAATGTGCGGATCGGCTCGGCGATTCTGCGCGACTACCTTGATCGGAGTGGAGGCGATCTCGAGGCCGCATGGCTGCGTTACAGCGGCGGCGGTCGAGGTTACGCACAGCGTGTCGTTCTGCGAATGCAACGATTCGACGCGAGTTTGCGCCGCGAATGACGAGTGGCTTCGCGATGCGTTCAGCGGCTACTCGGCATGGTTGGCGAACTGATGGCAAGCCCGCGCAAAAGAGCGGCCACAAAAAAAAGGCGAGTCATGAGACTCGCCCTCCCTGAACGGCACTGCGCGGCTTCGATTACCAGCTTGAATTAACTACCTATGCATGGCCGTTGCGTGCCGACGACCTGACACGTGTTATTGCGTTTTGGTCGTGTCGGTCTTCGCGCCGGCGGCTTTTGCCGGCGCAGTGCTGGCCTCGTTCGCACCATCCGTTTTGCTCTTGTCGGCGCCTGCTTCGACAGCGTTCTTCTTGGTGGACTTGTGCGTCGTTGCCGTGTGAGCGGCCGACGTCTTCTTCACATGCGCCTTCTTCGCGGTTTTCGTTTCAGCCTTCGCGTCGGTCTTGACGTCGGACTTCGTCGCGGCCATGCCGCTGTCGGCGGTGCCGGTTTGCGCACCGGTGGTGGCTTTCAGATTCGCCTGACCGGCGGGTTGCATTTGTGCGGGTTGTGCGGGCTGTGCGCTCGAAGGTGCGGTCGTTTGTGCGAACGCGGTCGAGACGAGCAGGGCGGAAGCGACAGCGGCGAAAAGCGTCTTCATGGTTTAACTCCTTGGTTTAACCGGTGGTTTCTTGTATCGCGGCTGAAAATGTTCAGCGCTGCCCGTTTAACGTTGCGCGGAAGACAGGAGTTGACGGTGCGCTGGTGACAAAACGTAAGGACTGAAACAGGATGGTTCGCGCCTTAGGTAGTCGATGCGAGGATGCGATCGTTCAGACAGGGATCATGCGAGGCGATTGCTGCGTGGCGGCGAAGGCGGCACCAGGTGCATCGCCTTCGCGCATCGGCGCTGGGTGAGTGCGACTTGATTGCGCTACTGGAACGGGTTCTGAATGACGCCCGGTTTTGCATCCGGCTCGTCCTTCACCCTGACTGGCAGATCCTGTTGCGCCTGCAATGAAGCCACGACTGCATCGACCGCCTCCTTCAGCGCTAGCGCAGCTTTCAGGCCGCGCTGATCCCGGGTCAACTCCAGCGTCCCGGCCACGACCACACGCGTCGTGCCGTTGCTCACAGTGAGCGCATCGCCTTGAATGTTGAGCACGTCGTCATCGTTCGAATAGGGTTTAAACACCTTTCAGTCCTCCCGGTCGCTGATCTTTGAGATTCTCCGGAATGCCCGGAAAACGGATGCCGCTTGCCGCCTCGAGTTCGTGAATCGTCTTGATGTCGTAACGGTTGGTCGAGACATTGTCCACCATCACCGCGAACGCGAGTTGCTTCGACGGCACGTAGACGGCCTTGAACAATTGCGTCGGCACGAAGACGCGTGTCGGCCCGATGGTCTGCAATTGCCGGCCGCTGAACATCGGCCCGGTCACGACGTAGGTATCGTCGTACGACATCGCGATCCTGCGCACCGACGTTTCGATGCGCGCCCACAAGCGCTGGTTATTCTCGCGGTTCTGCGGTACGACGTTGGCGAGCGAAAACGATTGTGCCATCGCTTCCTGATTCCAGCGATTGCCTGCCGGGCTCATATGACCGCGATCGAAACCGCTGCGTTTATAGTCCGCCAGCGTTGCGCCTTCGCCGTCGGGCAAGCGCGCGTCTTCGAAGAACTTGTTGGTGCGCACCATGTCTTTGGCGGCTTCGATGTGAGCGCGCGTCAGGTGCTCGGCGGACCATAGCGGACCATGCGTGACCCCGGAATGCAGAACGGCGAAATCGGTGTAGCAAAGCATGCGCGTTTTCGGCGCCATCTTCTGATTGGTCAGCACCGGCCATTGCGCATTCGGTGTGAACTGGGTGCAGGAGGGCGCCGCGCTCACGTGAGCGGCGACGGCAAACAATAGACAGGCAAACCACTTCTTCATGAGTCAGTCAGTCGAGGGAGGGGGCGCAAGTATAGCGTTGCGAGCCCGCTTCGAGCGACGTGGAACACGCGAATAAACAGGAAAAAAACGAGGATTTGCGCGAAGCGCAGGAGAAGACCGGACTCACGCCGGACAAAAAAAGGGGCCGCCTTGCAGCGACCCTAATGCGTGGATTTCCAAATCTACGCACGCAAACTTAAGAATGGCTTAAACGCGGGGGAGGCGCGCAGCGCGAATGAGCTGCCTGTCAATCGACGCAAAAAATCGGCGCAAAAGTTCGCCACGCACACGAGGTGCGTGTCGAGTCGAACAGATTGTCGAGCGACGAGAACCGCTCCAGAAGTCAATTTCCGAACACGCTGTTTTCCGCGTGGATCGTTTGCCGGTCGACGGCTTGCAGGCGCCAGAAGCCGCTGGTCGGCTTGCGTGCCGGTACGGCAGTCCACGCAGCCGCGCCTTGTGCTGCACTGACTTGCTGCTTGCGGTCGACGTGCAATCCGCGCAGCGTGCACAGCGGCGCGTCCGTGCTCGGCGCACAGAGCGTGGTGACGCCGTTGTCGTCGTGTAACTCGCCCCACGGGGGCAGATCGATCCCTTGATGCGCTTCTCTCGACCACCGGTGCTCTTCGGTATCGAGCCACAACACAGCGTAATCGTGGTTGACGGTGGGATCGGAACCGTTGATCAGGATGGTCAGACGCATGACAGTTCCGTACAAAATGCGAAGTGGTGCTCTACAAGTCTATGCCGCGATGCGCGTTATGCAAGCCAAAGGTAGGACGGCCGATCCGGCACGAAAAAACTCGCCGCGATCTCAGACGAGATTAAGCGCACTAGTCAGATCGCCAGGCGCAGCCTGGCCGTTCTCGGTAAATGCACGATCTCGCGCGATGATCCCATCGAGCGGCGCCAGTCCATGCACGCGGCTGATAAACCGCAAAATCGAGTTAGTGTCATACACCGTGTGATCGACGTATGCCGTCTTCGCCAACGGCGAAATCACCAGCGCGGGAATCCGCGAACCCGGCCCCCAGCGGTCGCCCTTGGGCGGCGCGACCGGGTCCCACCAGCCGCCGTTTTCATCGACGGTGACGATCACGACCGTGTTGGCCCATTGAGCACTGCGCTGAATATGCTCGACGACGTTCGCAATATGCCGGTCGCCTGATTCGACGTCCGCGTAACCCGCGTGCATGTTCAGGTCGCCTTGCGGTTTGTAGAACGTGACGGCCGGCAGGCGTCCCGCATCGATATCGGCGAGCAGACGATTGGTCGATACGTTGTTGCCCAAGCCCGCATCGCGCAGATATTTGCGGCGCGCCGCGGTGCCCGGCGCGTAATTGGCGAAGTAGTTGAACGGCTGGTGGTGATACTGGAAATCCGGCACGGCGCCGGTGTCCTGATGCTCGAGTGCGTATCGCCAGGCACCGCTGTACCACGCCCAATCGATACCCTTGTCCGTCAAACGGTCGCCGATCGTCGCGAATTTTTGCGGCGGCAGGACACGCGGATTCGATGGATCGGCGAGCTCGGGATCGCCGCCTTGCGCCGGGCGCACGTTGCTCGGCTGATAGGGCGGCGCCATCGTGTTGACGGCGTAGCCGTCGGCAGTGAACAAGCCGTCGTTGACGAATTTCGGCGGGCCGTCGAGCGCGGACGCCGGCGAATCCGCCGCGAGCTTGAGGCGCGTGCCGGCGGGATCGTCGCCTTCGAGTACCGACACCAGCTTCCTGGCCGGACTGTTATGCACGTCGGGATAGAACGGAGCCTGAGCCGAAATCAGAAAGATGTGGTTGAGCCACGAGCCGCCGAAGGCCGCCATGAAAAAGTTGTCGCAGAGCGTGTACTGTCGCGCGAGATTCCACAGACGCAGCGTGTCGGCGGAATTGCGGTAGTGGCCCATCACCAGGCCGCCGGAATCGCTCCATGCGGCGAACTGATCGTTGCGCCCCGCGTTGATCTGCATCTGGTTCTGATAGAAGCGATGCACCAGATCGCGTGTAATGACGCCGTTCGGCAGCGGCGCGCCCTGCGCGTCGGTCATGTGGAACGGCCGGTTCTGCAGGGCGCCGATATCGCGCTCGCCAATCATGTAGCGCTTGCCGTCCACTTCCTGCGCCCGCGGTACAAGGCCGCCCCAGATTTTCGGCAATTGCGGCAGCGGCGTCTTGCCGTCGCGGTCAAGTTGCAAGTAACGCTCAGCGGTCACTGCATCGAGTGGAGACTGGACGCCGGGAAAATTGCCGTACAGGTTGGCGAAACTGCGATTCTCGGCGTAGATGACAACGATATGACGCACCTGGTCGCGCAGCGCGGCGTCGAGTCGCAAGTCGGCGGCACTGCGCGGCGCCATGCCGTTCGCGGTGCTCTGCCCGGCAGTGTGGCAGCCGGCGAGAGCGAGTCCTATGCCGACCGCCGCGAGGCCGGTCAGGACGCGGCGGCGATCGGGATCGTCAGGGGCGTCGTCGGGATTGGGCGGCAGGGTGGAGTCGTGGTCGGTCATCGGCGTGTTCCGAAATATGCGGGACGGACATCCGAGCGCTGCGCGCGGCGGCGTGCGTGCAACTTCGGCTCGAGGTTTGGACCGGTCTGCTTAAGGCAGTCGCCGCTTGACGCGCCAACTGTTGTGCGTCGCGTCAACGGCTAGCAGGAGCCAATGCTTTGCGTCGACGGGATGACGCCTTTGCGTGGCGTAGCCGTCGACGGTCAATTCCAGTTCGTCGGGTGCCCGCCGATGGCAGGTTGCGTTGGCGCCGGAGCCGTCCGCGAATTCGACTATCGCGGCGGCCGCCAGGGCCGGCTCGGGCAGGTGGGCGATGTGAACCGCACAGCCCGGATAAAGATGCGAGTCGGCGACCTGAATCTGGATGGAATCGGACATGAGCGTGCCCTCCGGACGCGTGCGACGAGCGAAAGCGCGGCGATGTGACGAGGCGCTACGAACCGCATCAAAGGATAGCACCGGGTGAAACGGTGGCGGTGGACAAACTGCATCGGCAGCAACCGCTTATGACGCGTCAAGCTTACGTGCTGTCCAACGTGGTGCGCGGGTGGTGCACGCACTGTTCGCCGGATAAATAACCGCCCCATGCTTCGCGCTATCATGCTGATCTAGACACGATGAACAGCAGAAACGGCAGCCAAGATGGCAAAAGAAGAGCAGACAGGAGCGGGACGCAAGCACGCCCTTGCCGCCATTCGCCGCCGATGAAAATATCGCCGGTAGGCACGAGGCTGGTATCGAAGTGAGTCATGTCGGTCGTTCCGGTCTGCTTCAGCTAATTGGGCGATCGAGGGCGGCATCGACGGCAATACGTGTCGCCAGAAGAACGCGAAGGCGCCGGAAGGCAAGTTCATGACGGAGCGTAAAAATGACTGACGCTGCTGCTGCAAAGGCGCAAGCCGCCCACGCCGGGCTCGAAGCACCGCGCACGATCGTCGTGATCGGCGGCGGCCAGGCGGCCGGCTGGGTCGTGAAGACATTGCGCAAGGAAGGCTTCGTGGGCCGCCTCGTGATGATCGCCGACGAGATTCATCTGCCGTACGAGCGCCCGCCCTTATCGAAGACGGTGCTGACCGGTGAAGCGGATATCGAAACCGTGCGGCTCGTTACGCCGGACGATTTCGAGGCGCTGAACGTCGAAGCATGGCAACCGGATTACGCGACGTCGATCGACCGCGAGCAACGCATCGTGCGCACGCAGTCGGGCCGCGACGTGCAATACGACCGTCTGGTGATCGCCACCGGCGGCGCGGCGCGCCGTCTGCCGGATGCGCTGGTGAAGACCTCGCACATCGCTTACCTGCGCACGCTCGACGAAGCCGTCGCGCTCGGCGAGCGGCTGCGCGCCAGCAAGCGCGTGCTCGTCGTAGGCGGTGGCTGGATCGGCCTCGAAGTCGCGGCGACCGCGCGCAAGCTCGGCGTGCAGGCGACGGTGGTGGAAGGCGCGTCGCGTCTATGTGCTCGTTCGTTGCCGCCGATGGTGTCGAACTTCCTGCTCGAGTTGCATCGCGCGAACGGCGTGGACGTGCGCTTGCACGCATCGCTGGTAGCGCTTGCCGATCATCCGCACGACGCTGAGCGCATTCGCGCAACCTTCGCGGACGGCTCGACGCTCGACGCCGATTTCGCCGTCGCCGGTATCGGCCTCACGCCGCACACCGCATTGGCGGAAGCCGCCGGCATCGAGGTGCAGGACGGCATCGTGGTCGATCACTTCGGCGCGACCGACGACCCGCGCATTTTCGCGTGCGGCGACGTCGCGAATCATCCGAGCGCGTGGCTCAAGCGCCGCGTGCGTCTCGAATCGTGGGCCAACGCGCAGAACCAGGCGATCTCCACGGCGAAAGCCTTGCTCGGCACCTTCGAACCGTATGCGGATATTCCGTGGTTCTGGTCCGATCAATACGACGTCAATCTGCAAATCCTCGGCGATATTCCGGGCGATGCGCAACTCGCCGTACGCGGCAATCTGCCGGGCAAACGCGCCACGCTTTTCTATCTGGAAGACAACGCGATTCGCGGCGTGATCGCCATCAACACGCCGCGCGAACTGAAACTGTCGCGCAAGTGGATGAACCAGGGCCGGACCGTCGACCTTGCCACCCTGACCGACGCCAACACGGCGCTTGCCTAACCACACCTACGCACGGCACCACGGCATGAGAATGCCTATATGTACACGCCGGAGCTGTATCCGACGAGTATCCGGGCGATGGGTTGCGGTGTCGGCGGCGCGTGGCTCAAAGTGGCGGCGATCTTCGCACCGGCTAACGTGTCGAAGACGATGATCGGCGGCAATCTGGAAGTCGCGTTCTATATCCTTGCGGCGGTGCCGTTGCTGGCGGCGATCACGGTGCACTTCCTCGGCATCGAAACCAAGCGCAAAGTGCTGGAACAACTCGAGGCTTGACGGTTTGCCGCGACGTTACAGCGCCTTGCGATATACCACGAAGCCCGAGCGTTCCGCGACGCTATCGTAGAGCCGCATTGCCGTCAGATTCGTTTCATGCGTCTGCCAGTAAACGCGCTGCGAGCCGTCGGCCTTCGCGCGCGCGTACACCGCCTCGATCAGCGCACGGCCGATGCCTTTGCCGCGCTCCGATTCCAGCGTGTACAGGTCTTGCAGATAGCAGGTCGGGCCGGCCATCGTCGTGTGACGGTGATACAGGAAGTGCACGATGCCGAGCAACTTGCCGCCGCGCTCGGCGACCATCGCATGCATCGGCTCGTAGCCGTCGAAGAAACGTCCCCACGTAATCTGCGTGATTTCGCGCGGCAATGCAGTTTCGCCAGAGCGGCCATAGAACGCGTTGTAGGCATCCCATAGCGGCAGCCACGCGTCGAAGTCGGCGGGCGTGACGGGGCGGATTTGAATCGATTCGGACATGACTGCGGCTCCTTGTCTGGCTGCATGCGGTTGTTGGCAACCCGATAGCCGTCAGCATAAGAAATTTGTGGCACCATTGTTAGCTCCACGACGCGTTCAGAATTTGGAGCCACGAACTTGGATTATGGTCTGTTGATGTCGAACGTCGAGCGGGCACTGGGTGGCCGCAAGCTGACGCAGCAGGACTTGCTGTACGAGAGCCTGCGCCGCGCGATTCTCGATGGCGACATCCGCCACGGCAGCCAGCTCGTACCGACGCGTGCGCTCGCCGAGCAACTCGGCATCGCGCGAAATTCGGTGCTGTACGCGTACGAACGGCTGACCGAAGAAGGCTTCATCACCACGAGCCGGCATGGTTCTATCGTCAGCATGGTGAGCGGCGCGGGCGCGTCGATAACCACGGCCCGCGCAGGCGCGAAAGCACCGGCGAACCGTCTGTCCCAGCGCGTCGCCGGCCTGCCGCGTGAGCGCAGCAACCCGGACGACCCCACACCATTCCGTCCCGGCGTACCCGCACTCGATGAATTTCCGCTCGCGCAATGGCGCGCTTCGATGGAACGCGCGTGGCGCTCGGTCGAGCCGAGCGAACTCGGCTATGGCAACAATTCCGGGCATCCCGCGTTACGCCGCTCGATCGCCGAATATGTGCGCGTGTCGCGCGGCGTGCGGTGTTCGCCCGAACAGGTGTTCATCACAGCGGGTACCCAGGCGAGTCTCGATCTGTGCGCATGCATGCTGGCCGATCCCGGCGATAGCGTGTGGGTCGAAGATCCCGGTTATCACGGCGCGAAGGCGGCGTTCCAGGCCGCCGGTTTGCGACTGGTGCCGATACCCGTCGACGCCGCCGGCATCGCGCCCACGCCGGATCATTGGCAGCAGACGCCGCCGCGTCTGATGTACATCACGCCGTCGCATCAATATCCGCTCGGCAGCGTGTTGAGCCTGGAGCGACGCTGGTCGATCATCGAGCACGCGGTGGCGCGCGGCGCGTGGATCATCGAAGACGACTATGACAGCGAACTGCGCCACAGCGGTCCGCCCTTGCCGTCGATCCAGGGGCTCGCGGCGGATACACCGGTGATCTACCTCGGCACCTTCAGCAAGACGATGTTTCCGGCGCTGCGTATGGGCTTCATGATCGTGCCGGCGAATCTGGTCGCGGACGTGGACGAGGCGCTCAGCGAGATCGCGCGGCAGGGGCGCGTGGCCGAACAGATCGCGTTGGCGGACTTCATCGATAGCGGGAAATATGCGCGGCATCTGCGGCGCATGCGGCGGCTTTATCAGCAACGCCGCGCCGCGTTGGTGGATGCCATCGAGCGGCACATGGGCGATCTGGTGACGATCTCCTCCGACAGCGGCGGCATGCATTTGACGGTGCGGCTCGATGCGCCGCTGCACGATCAGGACGTAAGCGCGGCCGCGCGCGAGCACGGCTTGCATATCGCGGCGCTCAGCGCGTTCTGTCAGCCGTGCGCACAGAACGCCGCGCGCTATAACGGTTTTATGCTCGGTTACGCGGGCATCAAACCGGACGAAGCCGATGCATGGGTGGCGCGGCTCGCCGCCGTCGTTCGTGGACTGGATCGTGCAGGTACGCGCCGTTAGGGCGGCACCGTCGCTGTTGTGACGAAACCCGGCTACGCCATTTCCGCTCTGAGCCAACGTGCGAGCATGGCGTCGTCGTCCGTATGCAGTGCTTGCGCGATGCGCCGCCCGACCGCCGCGCCGAATTTATAGCCGTGGCCCGAGCATGCCGACACAACCAGCGTGTTGCCGAGGCACTGCGAAAAGAAACGTGTGTCCGCCGTGAATGTATACGCGCAAGTCTTCACTTCGGTGACCCTATATTCGTCGATGCGGCCGAAGGGCGGCGAGAACAGCCGGCGCAAACTGTCGCCTTCGTCGGGTGCGGCGACGCGATCGGCGTTTGGATCGGCGGCGCGAGTCTTGCGCACGCCCGCGCCGAACTTCAGGCCGACGCCGTCGATAGGCGGCAGCACGTAACCGCTGCTGGCGCCACCGATATCGACAATCGCCGGCGCGTTCGACCATGCGTCCTGCAAGTCCGCGGGCGGTTCCATATAGGCGACCGCGTTGCGATAAGTCACCAGCTTTTCAGCGAGTGCGGGGAACAACTGCAAGGTCCAGGCGCCCGCGGCGACCACGAGCTTGTCGCCGCGAACCGTGCTGCCGTCTTCGAGTTGCACGGATGCCGCCTGCGGATCGACGGCGAGCGCTTTTGCATGCATGCGAATCTCGGCGCCGCGCATCTTGAGCCACGCTTTCATATCGTGTGCTATGCGTTCGCTAAAGAGCACGCCACCGTCATGGTCGAGGTAAGCGTAGCGAAAGGTAGCGGGATCGAGAAACGGATAACGTTCGGCCGCTTCGTACGGTTTGAGCCGTTCGTATTCGAATTCCATCCGGTCGAGGCCGGCGCGGAATAGTTCCGCGCCGTCGCCGGCATATTGGGAAATGCCAAGCACGCCGCAATTAGCGTAGTGCGAAACGCCCAAGTCGTCCCACAGCAAATCCCAACTGTCGAACGCTTCAGCGATGGTACGCGCATAGCCGTCGGCGTCGCCGTATGCGCGGCGGATCATCCGGTGCCGGTCGCCCGACGCGGCGAGCGGATTGGGAATCGAACCCTGTTCGATCAGCGTAACGTCATGCCCCAGCTTCGCCAGCGACCACGCCGTACTCAAGCCCGCAATGCCCGCGCCTACGATTGTCACCCGCATGCCTCGTCCTCGAAACGGTCTGTTCGGATCAGAGTCTAGCAGCGGGAAATTTCTGACAACGGGAAAATTAATTCAGTGCAAGTTCGTGCGAATCAGCGTATGCAAGCCAGCGAGGCTTGCGCGAAACGGCATGAAGCAACGCATAAAGAAAGCAACGGTATAAAACAGGCGGTGGTCTCCGCGCGCCCAAATATTAGTGTTTGCTGCGATTCGACGAATTCCGCAGCTGGTCACGCACCTTCTTCGCGGCGAAGAGCGGCACGTAATCGAAGACGCGCGCATCGTGCCGATAGTCGGCCAGCGTGTCGGCGTACATCTTCGAGACCGTTTCAGCGGGCGTATCGGTTTCTTCCGCGATGCTTCTTACCAATTCGTCGATGTTGGGTTCGGGCTGGGACATGGAAATCTCTCCAGGGTAGGCAGGATGAATCGCGGGCAAACAGGAGTTTCATTAGAGAATGTGATTCGCGTTGATGCAAATTGAATCGGTCTATCGCAGGATTCGTTCCACAGAGATTTTTGTCTTGCAGTCCGTAGGTTCCAGCGCCGGGCCGTCGTGCGAGAAATCAATGCGTATGTCGATGATGAATATCCGGGAAATGCGCGTGAGTGTGCGAGATTGGTGCATGGCGATGCGGATGGGTATGCGGCTCGTTGCCATCCCATACGAAATCGTGTTCATGCTGATGATGCGCGTCGTGTCGATGACGATGCGTGTGGTCAAGTGCATCGTGCGTATGCGGATGCTCGTGACGTTCGCGGATATGCAGCCAGACGCCCAGCGTCATCAGCGCGGCCGCGACCCAGAACAGCAGCGGCGGCATTTCAGGCCACAACACCCACGACAAGGTCACGCCGAAGAGCGGCGCGACCGAGAAATACGCGCCGGTGCGCGCGGTGCCGAGATGGCGCAATGCTATGACGAATAGCACGAGACTCACGCCGTAGCCGGCGAAGCCCGTCAGCATCGCAAGCGTGATGGTCGCGGCCTTCGGCCATGCGGCGCCGAGGGTGAACGCGAGCGCGATATTCACCGAACCGGCCACGAGTCCTTTGACGCACGCAATGAACATGGCATCGTTAGCCGACACCTTGCGCGTGAGATTGTTGTCGATGGCCCAGCAGGCGCACGCGGCGGCCAGCAGCAGTGTGCCGGGCGGCAGGCCTGCCGCGCCCGGTTGCCACGACAGCGCCACGCCGCCCGCGACGATCGCGACCATGCCGAGGAATACCTGCACGTCGACGTTCTCGCGAAACACGACCCATGCGATCAGCGCGGTGAATACGCCTTCGAGATTCAGCAGCAGCGAGCCGGTGGCCGCGGGTGTCGTTTGCAAACCGAGCATCAGAAGCGCCGGACCGGCGACGCCGCCCGCCGCGATCGCGCCGGCGAGCCACGGTACTTCGCGTAACGGAAAGCGGTCGTGGCTGACGCGCTGTCCGCGGGCATGGCTTTGCAGCCGGCGCAGCAGGATCAGCACGGCGAGGCCGGTGCCGCTGCCGAGGTAGAACAGACCGGCGAGCAGAAACGGCGACAGCGAGCCGAGCAGCGCTTTGGCGAGGGGCGTGGTCGCGCCGAACAGCGCGGCGGCCAGTAACGCGGTGAAAGCTGCGTTAAAGCGGGTCGACATGAGTTTGAAATCCAGTTGAAGTCGAAGCGGGCGTTGCCGACACGATAGCGCTATCTGCCCGCCGACGCCTCGGGAATCGAGCGCTCCGACAGAAAATCCACGAACGCTCGCAGTTTCGACGACAACCGCCGGCTCGACGGCCATGGGACCGAGATGCGGAAGAGGGCGGATCCGCGCTCGACCCGCGCGCTCGACCCGCGGTTGACCAGGCGCCGCGCACGGGGTAAACGTACAGCGTCGCCGCCAACGCCCGGGTGAACCTGCAATGACGCGTCCGTTTTTCACGATCGGTCATTCCACGCATCCGCTGCGCGAGTTCATCGATTTGCTCGAAGCATCGGAGATCGAAACGCTGGTGGATGTGCGCAGCATTCCACGCTCGCGCACCAATCCGCAGTTCAATCAGGAGACATTGCCGGGCTCGCTCGCTCCCGCGCACATCGACTACCTTCATCTGAGCGAACTGGGTGGCCGCCGCAGCCATCGCAAAGGCGATGCGCCGTCGCCGAACGGTTACTGGACGCATCCCGCCTTTCGCAGCTATGCCGACTACGCAATGACAGCAGCATTTCAGGAAGGCCTCGCACGCCTCGTCGACCTCGGCCACCGCCGCCGTTGTGCGATCATGTGTTCCGAAGCGGTATGGTGGCGATGCCACCGGCGTATCATCGCCGACTATTTGCTGCTGCGCGGCGAGACCGTGTTGCACATCATGGATACGCACCACACCAACGCCGCGACCATGACGCCGGGCGCGCAAGCGCAACCCGGCGGCACGTTGATTTATCCACCGGAAACCGAGTCCTGATCCGCTGCTGCGTTGGCGCGACTATGGCCCCAACGTCATGCCGCTGCCGCATCCATCGCCGCGCAATATCGCGTGGTTCAAGCGCAATCCCTGGTTCGAGGCGGAGATGCTGCCGAGTTTGCGTGAGCGCGTATTCGCGGCGCTGAACGGCGCCGGCCTGACGCACCGCCTGCCGGCGAAATAATCTGAAATACGTATTTAAGCGTATGAGGGAATAAAACGGCACACTGGTGCGTTTGCCTCATGCCGACGGCGCCAACAAACCTGCTCCGGCATAGCCGGATTTCAAACAGCTTTCGCAGAAACGCTTTCTTGCGGACGGAACCATTGATGAACACCCAAGCCGACACCCTGACCGATTCGACCAGCACGCCGCTACCCTCGCGTTACACCCGCACGGCGATGCTGCTGCACTGGCTGATCGCGCTGCTGATGATCGGCAACGTCGTGCTCGGGCTGAGCGCGGATTCATTACCCGACGGCTGGGTGCGTCCGGTGGTCGATACCCACAAGTCGATCGGCATCACGGTGCTTGGCCTCGCACTCATGCGCATCTTGTGGCGCATCTCGCATAAGCCGCCGCCGCTGCCGCGCGAGTTTCCGGCGTGGGAAAAAATGGCCGCGCACGTCGCGCATTTCCTGCTGTATCTGCTGATGATCGCGTTGCCGCTGTCCGGCTGGCTGCACGATTCGGCCTGGAAAGACGCGGCGACGCATCCCATGCGGCTGTTCAACCTGTTTCCGTGGCCGCGTATCGGCTACGTGACGAGTCTTGATCCGGCGTTCAAGGAAACCTTGCACGACCGCTTCGGCGCGCTGCATACGTGGCTCGGCTACGCGCTGTATGCGTTGCTGGCGATGCATATGGGCGGCGCGTTGAAACACCAGTGGATCGATCGCAAGCCGGTTCTCAAGCGCATGGTGCCGTAAGCGCCGCGGCCTATACGCCCAGTCCCCAGTCCTTTAACCGCACTCTCGACGAACTCAGCCGTTATTTTGAAGAAAACTCTGGAACAGGCGCTCGCCCTCGCATCGCCACGCATACTGCCGCGTCCCACTACGCTGTCCAGCTCGCTGATTCATGTCAGCGTCGTCGTGTTGTGGCTGCTGCTGTTCGCGCGCGCGTTCTTTCTGCAAGGCGTGGTCGCATGGTCGACCGGCATTGCGTACGTGGTGTACGACACCTTGTTGCTCGCCTTCGTTACGCTGAAAACGCTGCCGCTGATGCGCCCACCGCCGCCGCTCGAACCCGACTACGACTCGCGCGATTTGCCGAGCATGGGTGTGATCGTCGCGTCGCATAACGAGGCCGCTGTGCTGCCGCTGACGCTTGCCGCGCTGTTGCGGCAGACGTATGGTCCGGCGCAAATCGTGATCGCCGACGACGGTTCCACCGACAACACCCGCGCGCTGCTTACCGAGCGCTTCGGGCTGACTGCCGCAGCCGAAGGCGTGCTGAGTGCGCCGAGTTCGCTTTACCCGAATCTCTACTGGCTGCGTGTACCGCACGCCGGCAAGGCGCGTGCGCTGAACGCCGCGATCACGGTCATGACGACCGACACGGTGATGACCGTCGATGCCGACACGCTGCTCGACGACGACGCCACCTATGCGATGCGTGCCGCCTTCGCGAGCGAACCGAAGCTGGTCGCGGCGGCGGGCATTCTGACGCCGGTCTGCGGCAAGTCGGTGTCGGGCCGGGTGTTCCAGTGGTTCCAGAGCTACGAGTACATGCGCAACTTCATCGCCCGTTTTGCATGGATGCGCGCCGAGAGTCTTCTGCTGATTTCCGGCGCGTTCGCGTCGTTCAGGCGTGATGCGCTGATCGACGTGGGCGGCTTCGACCCGCAGTGTCTGGTCGAAGACTACGAACTGATTCATCGGCTGCGCCGCTATTCGGTCGATCACGGACTGAGCTGGGACGTGCGCGTGGTCGGCGACGCCCACGCGCATACCGATGCGCCCGGCAATCTCAGCAGTTTTCTGCGGCAGCGCCGCCGCTGGTTCGCGGGCTTCCTGCAGACGCAGTACTGGAACCGCGACATGACCGGCAATCCGCGCTACGGCACGCTCGGCATGCTGATGCTGCCGGTCAAGGCGGTCGACACGATGCAGCCGATCTACGGCTTGACCGCCTTTTCGCTGCTGCTCGCGTTTGGATTCGGCGGGCATGGCGCGATCGTCGTATCGATTTTCAGCGTGATCGGTCTGAAAACCGCAATCGATCTCGCGTTTTATCTATGGTGCATCCACCTGTACCGCCGCTGGACCGGCGCGCGCACCGGTTCGAGTTTGTGGATGGCTGTCCTCGCGGCAATCGCCGAGCCGTTCACGTTCCAGCTGGTCCGCCATGTCGGCGCACTGCTCGGTTGGCTGCATTTCCTGCGCGGCGGACGTTCGTGGGGCGTGCAACGCCGCTCGGGCCTCGTGGCACGCGACGAAAGTTAGCGGGAGATGGCCTTCGTCGATTCACGTGCAGCGGCGGTCTCGAGCGATTGCGGCAATGGGCGGCGGCGAGCGGCGCATAAGGGCAGTCAGCAGGTCCAACCCGCTGCCGGTTCGAGTAGACTGTGCGACGCTGCCAACCTCTCTTCGGGGCGGCGACCTTCTTCCCGCTCCCGCACGGAGGCTCGACCTATGCATGATGTTCCCCCGCTCGAACAAGACACCGTTGATGTGCCTGCCGATGCAACGGCAGTTCATGCAGCCGCGCACACCCCCGCCCATGAAGCGGTGGATGCCCAGCCATCCCGCCATGCCGTCGATGGTGCGCCGGAGCGCGATCTGCGGCGTGTCGGCATTCATCCCGACTACTGGTATCCGCTGGCGTGGTCGAACGAAGTGAAGCGTGGCAAGACGCATGGTGTGACGTTCGCGGGTGAGCCGATCGTGCTGGCACGCACGGAGTCCGGCAAGGTGTTCGCGCTCGAGGACCGCTGCGCGCATCGTCAGGTGCCGTTGCATCAGGGGGTGGTGGACGGCGAATCGATTCGCTGCGGCTATCACGGCTGGACCTACGACTGCTCTGGCAAGTGCATCGACGTACCGTATCTGGGCCGCGACCGTTTGCCGAATGGCGTGCGTTCGTATCCGTGCCGCGAAGTCGAAGGTCTGATTTTCGTGTTTCCGGGCGATGCCGCTCTGGCTGAAGAGCGTCCGTTGCCGTCTTTTGGTTCGGTGTCGGACAAGAAGTACAAGACGCGCCGTTTCGGCCGCGCGGTGAACTGCCACTATTCGTTCATGCATGAGAACCTGATGGACATGAACCATCAGTTCCTCCATCGCCGGCAAATGGGCCAGATGCGCGCGCGTTCGGTGGGCCGTCGGCGTGGCGAAGGCTGGGTTGAAGTCGACTACACGTTTGCGCGCATGGCCGGGCAGCAGCCGATCGGCGAAGCGATCGTGTTCGGCCAGAGCCGCAAGACCGGCGGCGAAGATGACAAGGACGTCATGACGATCCGCACCGGCTATCCGTATCAGACGCTGCAAATCCGCACATCCGATCAGACGCTGGTGATGGATCTATGGATCGTCTACGTGCCGCTCGATCGCGAGCAGCGCACCAATCGCACGTTCGGTTTGCTGTCGATCCGCAAGCCGGGCATTCCGGGCCTGCTGAATCTCGCGTGGCCGCTGCTGGTGTGGTTCACCGAACGCATCTTCAAGGAAGACCGCGAGATTGTCGAAGCCGAGCAGCGCGCGCACGATAAGCAAGGCGCGGACTGGAATCATGAAGTGTTTCCTGTCATCAACGAGCTGCGTGCGTTGCTGCGCGAGAGCGGCGCGCCGGACCAGGTAGTGGGCGTCGGCACCGCCGGTACGTCGGTGATCCGTTTTTGGGATTCGCGGCACGGGAACGCATCGCCGAATACCTGATAGTCGAATTTTTGGTGCTGCGCAGGATCGCACAATCGGGAATGACTCCATCTTCAACCATGACCGAATCCTGGCAACACGAGCAGCGATAATGGAACAAATACACCGGGGTTTGCGCAAATCGGCATGCGTCAGTCCCCACCCCGTGTACCATTTCGCTTTTTCCGCAATCAAGAACGCCAAGTGACTGCTTCCAAATCCCCCATCGTCCAACAAGTTCCCGCTTCTTCGCGTAAATCGCTGACACTGTTGCAATTCCTGGGCCTCATCGGCGGTGCAGCCCTGCTCGCCGCTATCTTGCTGAACCAGCTGGTCTAATCCTCCCGCGAGCCTTCGCTCCACGCATCAGGCCTACGCCGGCGCTGGCCGCCGGCTTCTTCGAATTCCAACTGCCATGTACAAGAAGGGCGTAGCCGTAGAAATCCAGTTTTCTCCCGAGCGGCTGAACGACGGTGCGGGCGACCCGTACTGGATCGATTTGACGCACGCAGAAGCGCAGCGTCTGTTGGAAAGCCTGCAGGCGCGTCTTCTGGCCGATAACAGCGCAGGCACCGCTGCGCCGCTGGTCGTGAGTCTCGATGACACGCCCGCTCTGCAAGCCGCCGATGCGCCCCACGCAGCGGTTGATCATGCGGCTTCGGCGGATGACTTCAAGCAGTGGGTCTGCGTGATCTGCGGGTGGATCTACGACGAAGCCGCCGGCCTGCCCGACGAGGGCATCGCGCCCGGCACGCGCTGGGCGGATGTTCCGGCCGATTGGCGCTGCCCATTGTGCGACGTGGGCAAGGACGATTTCGCGTTGGTCGAGTTTTGAGATCAGCCGGCGGCCTGGCTTAGCGCACGGTAAGAGCAGCGCCAGCCGGCAACTGTAGCCGCAGCGCGGCCGCCTCGCTTTGCAGCGCTTCGACGAACGCCCCGGCTAGCGGATGGCTCGGACGATGCTCCGGATGCACCACGCTCACACGAAACGGAAACGATACGGCAAGCGGCCGGATATGCAGATTCCGGCCCACGAAATCGAGCGCGGTTAGCGGATTGACGATCGCCAATCCCAGGCCCTGCCGCACGAAACTGCAAACTGAAACGGCGGTGGGCGTCTCGATCATCTGCCGCCGTGCGATGCTCGCTTGTGCGAAAGCTTCGTCGATCTGAATCCGGTACGGATCGTTCGACGACAGGCTGATAAAAGGCTGATTCGCGAAATCGTTCAGTTCGATCACGCGCTTCGCGAGCAGCGGATGCGCATCGGGCAGCACGCAAACTTCGTCCACTTCAAGCAACGGCGTCAGGCGCGTGCCGGCCGGCGGCGCGCCGTGTTCGGTCAGGCCGAGGTCGTAGCGCTGGGCGGTCAGCCACTCTTCGAGAAACGGCGACTCCTGCGTCGCAATGGACAGGCTCACGCCCGGCTGTGTGTCGTGGAATCGTTTGGACGCTCCCGGCAAAAGCGAATGCGAAAACGCGGGCAACGCGATGATCGAGAGTTGGCCGCCCTGAAATTCGCGCAGGCTCGCCGCCGTGGACGCGACCCGTTCGAGTCCGACGTACGCGCGCTTGATCTCGTCGAATAGTGTCAATGCGGACATCGTGGGACGCAGACGCCCATGCACCCGCTCGAACAAGGCAAAGCCGATGCTTCGCTCCAGGCGCGCGAGTTCGCGGCTCACGGTGGGCTGCGACGTGAACAACATCTCGGCCGCTCGGGTGACGCTGCCCGCCGTCATCAACGCGCGGAAGATCTCGATATGCCTGTGCGTGAGCGCCATGATGCCTATATCAGAATTGAATGGATGAGCGACAGATAAGTATTTTACTGAATGAACGGTTTTCAGCATCATGTGGCTCGAGCCTTCACCGGGGACATGAGAACCGTGACCACATTCGATCCGCAACAACTCGTTGAACTCGCCGGACAGCACGGCACGCCGCTATGGATCTATAGCGCCGACGCGATCCGTCAACGCATCGCCGAATTGCGCCGCTTCGACGTGATTCGCTATGCGCAAAAGGCGTGTTCGAATCTACATGTCCTGAAGTTGATGCGCGACGAAGGCGTATTGGTCGACGCTGTGTCTTCAGGCGAAATCGTGCGTAGTATGGCGGCGGGCTTCGCACCGGATGGCGAGCCGGAAGGCGTCGTGTTTACCGCGGATCTGATCGACCATGCGACGCTGGCCACCGTGCTCGCGCATCGCATCACGGTCAACGCCGGGTCGCTCGATATGCTCGAACGCGTAGGGCGGCATGCGCCCGAAGGTCACCGCGTGTGGCTGCGGATCAACCCGGGTTTCGGACACGGACACAGCAACAAGACCAATACCGGCGGCGAGCATAGCAAGCACGGTATCTGGCTCGGCGACGTGGCGCTCGCGCTGGAAATCGTGCGTCGTTATCGCTTGAAGCTGGTCGGGTTGCACATGCATATCGGCTCCGGCGTCGACTATGTGCATCTGTCGCGCGTGTGCGATTCGATGGTTTCGGCAGTCAAAGGCCTGGGCCACGATATCGAAGCGATTTCCGCAGGCGGCGGTTTGTCCGTGCCGTATAGCGAAGGCGAACCGCGCATCGACGTCGAACATTATTTCCGTCTTTGGGATGCGGCGCGCAAGCAGATCGAAGCGCATGTCGGACATCGCGTGCGGCTGGAAATCGAGCCGGGGCGCTTTCTGGTTGCGCAAGCCGGCGTGCTGGTTGCCGAGGTGCATGCGTTGAACCGGCGGCCGAGCCGGCATTTCGCATTGGTCGATGCTGGGTTCAACGATCTGATGCGGCCGTCGTTCTACGGCAGTCATCATGAGATGAGCGTGGTGAAGCGCAACGGCACGCTTGGCGAACAGCCCCATGCATTGTTCGCGGTGGGCGGCCCGTTGTGTGAAGCGGGCGACGTGTTCACGCAAGCAGCGTGCGGTGTGGTTGAGAGCCGGTTTATGCCCGCGCCTGAAGTGGGCGACTTCGTCGTGTTTCGCGACGCGGGCGCATACGGTGCGTCGATGTCATCGAACTACAACAGCCGGCCGCTCGCACCCGAGGTGTTGCTGGAGAACGGCAAGCCGCGCCTGATCCGGCGCCGGCAGACCGTCGAGGAATTGTTGGCGCTGGAGGCCTCGGTTTGATTTACCGCGATCGCTTTGTCAGCGCGCTCTCACCGAGTTGATATTCCAGCGCAGTGGGCAATCATGTCTCGCGAAAAGCGAGCCAGACACGGGCCGCGCCTGCGAACTGTATCGGCGCGGCCTGGTGACTACGGGGTCTTAATGGAGAGCCGACTCAGTTAGCTCATCGACTCCCCGACGCGTCCGCACGGACGTCGCCCTTCTTCAAATCCGTAGGCCGAGTATGTGCCCGGGCTCAGGCATTCATCCCGCCATCTACCGTAAGATTCGCCCCGGTAACGTATGAGGCCTCCGGGCCGGCGACGAAAGCCACCATTGCGGCGATCTCCTCAACGCGCCCATAGCGGCCGAGTACTGTGGCGGTCCCCTGCGGCACCGCCCAATCGCCTGAGGCGGGATTCACGTCTGTATCGATCGGACCCGGCTGGACGTTGTTGACCGTGATGCCCCGCCCTCCCAACTCTCTGGACAGCGCCTGGGTGAACATCCTGACGGCTGCGTTCGTGGCTGCGTAGGGCACCAGCCCTGGCGCAATGGCACGCTCACCCACCGCCGAACCGATCATGATGATGCGGCCACCATCACTCAGGTGCTTCAGCACAGCCTTGGTCGTAGCGAATACGCCGCGGATGTTGATGTCGATCACTTTATCCATCTCCTCCAGCGTCGTATCTTCGAACGGTTTCGGAATGGCCGTGCCGGCATTGTTCACCAGCACATCCAGCCGGCCGAAGGTCGCAAAACTTTTTTTGACCGCAGCCTCGACAGCTTCGACGTCAGTAGCGTCCGCCTGAATTGCAATAGCCTTTCCGCCATTGAGTTCAATCGCTTTGACCACGGCCGAAGCCGCGCTGGCGTCCTTCGCGTATGTAAAGGCCACGCTCGCCCCATCCGCGGCCAGACGTTTTGCGATTGCCGCACCGATGCCACGTGAACCACCGGTAACAAGTGCCACTTTTTGAGCTAACTTAGACATATGATTTCCTAAGGATTCCGTGAGCGATTCACCGCGTCACTAATCCAGTTAATAACTGACTGTTGTCTTTGCCCGGACCATTTTTAGAACCGGAACCTTCCCGGTGCCGCCACATCACGAAGATCGGCGATGACCAGCTTCGCGCGCTTCCTGGCGTCGACGGCAGTACAGCCTTCGCCTGTGAGGGTTTCTGCAATCGAACCAACGAACTTCTTCATAGCGCCACTTTTGATCCATGGTGGTGCAACGACTATAGGTTTCGGTGGAAGGTGCGACAAAGACCTTGTATGCAGGGGGCATGCCTCTCGGGCATAGTAGGAGGGGCAAACGAGGAAACAAACGGCCGCTATGAAGTGTGAAGTCAAGTTTTGACTTGGACACGGAAGTGAAGCACAGGCTGACTGGGTCAGCGGGCACGATCCGGTCGCTGCAGCCCGCAAACGGAAAGCCGTGATGACGCCTGGCCGGGGTGTCTGTTCAGCGCGTATGCACCTCATGGCCCCTTCGTTAGCGTACTCAGCACCCAAAGCAACCGCTCGGCGGGAAGATATCGTTGCGCCCGCGTCCCCGGATCACATAGGGTCGTCACGCGATGCTTGCCGCCGATGCGAGCGCCACGCGAATAGGGGCTGAGGCTCGCCCAGATGACGCAGCGCAGCGCAGTGGCGCATGGCGAGCCACTGCCGTGCCGTGCAGAGACGTTGGCGCTGACGCTTCAGCGCGAAGGCTTCTCCTTCAGGCGTAATCGCTACTCGCTAAAAAAACGGGCAACAAAAAGGCAACCGGACAATTACAGAAGAGATGTTGCTTTATCTGGAATTACCTCTATTTTTGTAGAGGAGTTCTGCACGCCTGACTCGACGCTTTGTGGCAGATTTGCGGCACAGCTTTGGCCGCTGTCCGACCATGGCGGCTCAGTGCACGCGTGGCGCGACCTGTTTGCACTACACGATGGTGTACGCAGCCCTCAAGCGCAAGACGGTACGACGGACGTGATGCTGCCAACGCCGTCATCGGCAAAAACGTTGCTATCCCGCTGATTCAATGCCCATAGCCGTCACCACCGGCGGAGCAGTCCAGCCCAAAGAATTTTTAGCGAAGCGGACGTGCCTTTCGTGCCGTGCCTGCGGCCATCTCCGAGCGCCGCCTCCGCTTCGCTAAAAGTCCTCTGCACGAGAGAACAAAAGATGAGGCGGCAGCCAGCGATTGTTCTGACAATTCGTCGTATTTTGAATGCCGTTTAGTGCCTCTCTACGATGGCCCGAAGGGGTTGCGGCTTACCTGAGATCAGAACTTCAGGAGGTCATTCGATGGAAATCAAGTCAATCGTCGCTTATCAAGGACCTAATATTCATGCACATTTCCCGGTCATTCGGTACACCGTCGATCTGGGGAAGCTCGAGGAATGGCCAACCATGCGGCTTGGCCACGACTTCATCGATCGTCTGCTTGGCTATCTCCCCGGCCTTCAACAGCATGGCTGTTCGTACAATACCGCCGGCGGGTTCGTGCGACGCATGTTGGAAGGCGAGGGAACCTGGCTGGGTCACGTGATGGAACACGTAGCCATCGAACTGCAGAAGGTGGCGGGTTCGGACGTGAGCTTTGGCAAGACGCGTGCAGCCGGGCCGCGGGGACACTACGACGTAGTCTATGAGTACCATGATGAAGATGTCGGTCGGCATGCCGGAAACCTGTCTCTTGCCTTGATCGAGCATCTTCTTCCTGACGAATTGAAGCCGGAGCAGCATCCCGAACAGGATTTCGATTTTGAGCATGAACTGGATGATTTCATCCGTTATGCGCGGAGTCGCGACGTGGGGCCAAGCACTGCCGCGTTGGTGAGCGCCGCTGGGAAGCGTGCAATCCCTTGTACGCGCCTGAACGGCGAGAGCCTGATACTGCTCGGCTACGGGCGTTTCCAGAAACGGATCAAGGCGACGCTCACCAGCGAGACGCGTCAGATCGCCGTAGACCAGGCATCGGACAAGGAGGAGACCAATCGGACCCTGCATGACGCGGGCCTTCCGGTGCCGCGGCAACGAAAGGTCTATAACGCCGGCGACGCCGTCGATAGCGCCGAACGCATCGGCTACCCGGTCGTGGTCAAGCCCTTGGACAGCAATCACGGGCAAGGCATATCAATCAAGCTTACAAGGCCAGAGCAGGTGGAACTCGCCTTTGAGAGGGCGCAAGAATACAGCAGGCGGGTGCTCGTCGAAAGCTATATCCCGGGGTCCGATCACCGCATGCTGGTGGTCAATGGCGAATTGCTGGCGGTTGCCAGACGCATCCCCGCTCATGTGATGGGCGATGGGGTTCACACCGTAGAGGAGTTGGTGGAAGAGATGAATAAGGATCCACGCCGGGGTGTGGGGCATGAAAACGTGCTCACTCGCGTGGAGCTCGACGGCGCGGCAAAACACTTCCTGGATGACGAGGGTTTTAGTCCCGGGACGGTACCCAAGCCGGGCGAGACCGTCTATTTGTGTGCCACCGCCAACCTCTCCACCGGTGGCACCGCCATCGACGTCACCGATAGCGTGCACCCGGACAACCGGGAAATGGCCGTCCGGGCGATCAGGGCCATTGGCCTGGACGTCGGTGGTGTTGATTTCATCACCACCGATATCTCCGCGTCGTATCGTGAGACTGGCGGCGCCATTTGCGAGGTGAATGCCTGCCCGGGTCTACGGATGCATCTGGCGCCGAGCGACGGCACGCCCAGGGACGTGGCCGGGCCTATCATCGACATGCTGTTTCCACCCGGTGCTCCAACGACCGTCCCCATTGCAAGCATTACCGGCACCAACGGCAAGACCACCACGTCGCGCATGCTGGCCCACATCATGAAGCTGGCGGGCTACACGGTTGGTCTGGGTACAACCGATGGCGTCTATATCGACGGACGGCTGACTGTGGAAGGCGACATGACCGGGGCGACATCCGCGCGCATAATTCTCGCGGATTCCGCTGTCGACGCGGCCGTACTGGAGACGGCCCGGGGTGGCCTGCTGCGGTGTGGTTTGGGCTATCCGGAGTGCAACGTGGCGGGCTGCCTCAACGTGACCGCCGATCACCTGGGCCTGCGTGGGGTCGAGACCGTGGAGCAGATGGCCGAGGTCAAGCGCATCGTCATCGAAGTGGCGAAGGACATGGCTGTCGTCAACGCTGACGATCCCTTATGTCTGAAGATGGCGGATCATAGCCACGCAAACCGCCTGGGCTACGTGACCATGAACCCTGCCCACCCGCTGGTCAATGAGCATATACGGGCGGGTGGGGTGGCGGTCATTCTGGAGGAAGAGATAAACGGCCACATGATCACCCTGTGGGACGGTGGTCACCGTTTTCCGTTGCTGTGGACGCACCTGATTCCGGCCACAGTGCAAGGGCTCGCTTTGCACAATGTGCAGAACGCGATGTTCGCCGCGGCGCTCGCTCGCGGTCTCGGGATCGATCTCGAGGGCATCCGCCTGGGCCTGCGCACGTTCGAAAACACCTTCCAGCAGACCCCCGGCCGCATGAACATCTATGATCAGCATCCGTTCAGGGTGATTCTGGACTATGCGCACAATCCGGCGGCCGTGAAGACGATGTGCGCTTTTGTAGACCGGCTGGGCGCCGCGCGCGCGAAGATCATTTCGCTGACGGTCCCGGGCGACCGCCGTGACGAGGACGTCCTGGAGATCGCGCGTATTGCGGCCGGACACTTCGAGCATTACATCTGCCACCGGGACTGCGACTCGCGTGGGCGGGCTCACCTCGAAGTGCCGGAAATGCTGTGCTACGCGCTGCGCGAGAACGGGGTCGGCGCAGAGCAGATCGAGGTCATCGCCGATGAGCAGGCAGCGAATCAATCGGCGCTCGAGATGGCTGGCCCTGGCGATCTGCTCCTCCTGTTGAGCGAAGACTACGTGCGTGCCTGGGAGCAGATTGTGCGCTTCAGGCCCAATGGGCAAGCAGGGCATGTGGCCGAGAGAAGACCAGGGCCCGTCAAGATCCGTCTGGACGATCTGGGCCGGTTCGAATGGGACAGTAGCATGGAGATCATCCGTGACGAGCGCGGCGTGCGGCTAGCGCGAGAGATCGAGGACTGAATGAGTTTTCGCCGTGGTAACGGCGAGGTCCCAGGCGGTCGCAAGCCGACCTGGTAGTAGGACCACAAGGCGGGTGAAGCATCCAATGCACACCCTTCATGAGCGTCAAGACTTAGGAGAGCCAAAATGGACGAGAGACAGAGATTTCTTCTCTACAACGATAACGAAGCCGGGCTCGATGCGTCCTCGAAACGGAGGATAGCCGTCGAAGTCGCGCTGGACCTGATACGTCACGAAGCGATGAGCGGGTCGTCGCGCAATTCTCTGGATTCCAATCTGAGGCACCTCTCAGACTATGCCGATTTTATTCAGGAAGCCTTGAGAGGCAGTGAGCGGGAGGCCTTGGGAAGCAATGAGCAGGAGGCCTTGAGGGGCAGGGACCGGGACGCCTCGAGGGATCGGGAGCGGGAAGCCTCGAGGGGTAGGGAGCATTAGCGGACATGCTGCGCCTGCTTGCGCGTAGCAGGCGCAGCGCGCACGCTCAATGGAGCCCTGTTGCGGCCTCGGGCGCCGCATCCCGCCTGACTTGACGAGGCACCGGTCCCGCCCGTGCCTCGTCAATCAGAACGATAGGGGGATTTGTGGTCACGCCGATAAAACCTCTCTTTGCGAGGCATATCGTCTCTGTCGATAGCAACGAGGAAGATGCGCTGTTCGTCGTCGATCCGGACCTTGGGGCGCTCGGCAAAATTGACGTTCGCACGGGATTCTTTTACGGGATTATCAATTTCAGGAGCTTCAACGCGTTCAAAGGATCGGCTGCACTCTGTATGCGGCCGGATGGTACCGTCAATTATTCGCGTTCCAATCGGATCTACACGGTCGGGATAGAGAATGGAACGGTCCGTGACGCGATGGACATCATTACGATCGATCAAGCAGAGGAGCTGGTTGGGCTGTGCTGGAAAAACGATCGGTATTATGCGGTCGACAGACGTGGCGCCCTGTTCATTCTGGATGAGGATGGTTTAATACAGGCGACTGAGGTAGGTCATGGCGTCAACGATATTACCTTGCATGGAGATCGCCTGTTTATACTGAACGGCGCCAGCCAGGCCATTTATGTCTACAGCCTTGATGGAATTCATCTGGCGTCGCTGACCATACCGTATGAAGGGGCATCGGGAATCGCTTCCATTAAAACGTCAGATAAAGAAGAACCCGTCATCTATGTATATTACAACCAGGATAGCTGGGACGTTTTCGACGATGCGAGTTCTGAATCGGGGAAACGTGGTGGTCCGAATATAAAACTCAATAAGCATGTCTCCGATGGTTTTATAGAGAGGCTTGACTACAAAATAATAGAACTTGGTGAGATCGGGAGTTTCGGCCTTTCGGGAGGGTATGAAGTGAAATTGACTTATGCCGAAATGCTCAAGCCCGCCCGTGAAGTTTTGAACAGAATCGGTGGTGTCGAGATGTGCGTCAGGCTGTCGATTCCAGTCGAGACGCGAAGACAGAAGATCAAGTCAATCAGGATTATTGGCGACGTTCCGGGCGTTTTAAAAAAAGACGAAAATGGCAACGAGATCGTGGAATTCGATCTGACCGGCGTCGAGCTTGATAAAGAGCGCCGTTCCTTTGGCTATAGTGCTGTAATCGAAGTGTACGGCATACGATACAAGCTGAATGTCGCGGATGCGCCCTACCCCGACGATATCAAGACACGCTTTCTTAAAGAAGAGTCCAGGTATGATATGGACCGGCTGGAATTAAGAGACATTGCAGCCGAGCTGATCTCGGCTCTGCCCGAAAACGAGCGCGGTAATGTGGTCAAAATTGCGAAAGCCGTGCGCGAATATGTTTATAGCAGGTTGGCGTACCGATACAACAACCAGTACACAAGTCCCGTCGAGACCTTGAGAGACGGCGAAGGGACCTGCGGAAAGTACATGGAGCTGTTAATAGGATTAATGCGGCTTTGCGGGGTCGCATGCAGGCCAGTTGGAGATTTCAAGGTGCCCGAGTATAAGCTGAGATATGCGCGGGTCAACTCGGTCTGTACGCCGGATTACGACCATGCGTGGGTGGAGTTCTATGTGCCCGGGCTAGGGTGGGTACCGATGGAAAGCTCATCGGACAATGCGCCAGAACGACATGAAAGGTTTTTTGGCGCGCTGTCGTGGATCTATATAGAAAACAGCAGAACAGAAAAGATGTGCGAAATATGCAAGCCCGGTTGCTGGGAAAAGGTCGATAACGATCTGATGTATTCGGACTTTTTTGTACCTGACATCCAGATCGAGGTGCTTCGGGAAGCATCGCTGGATGAAGCGTTTCCTGACTGACGTCCGGCGGTCCGCGCCGCATGAGCACTGGGCGGTCGGGGGAAGCCCAACGCTTGATCGCGAGGTCGCCAAGGCGGCTCACGTGATGACTTGAGAAAACCCAAGCCTACCGGCGCGAATCCGAATTAGCGCTTGATGGTCGCCCTATGCGCCGCCAAATCATACAGGTCGCCCTCAACAAGGATGTCCAGGTGCAGGCCGATCACGCTGACCGGCGCATGGCGCCGATCCGGATGGATCGCGGAGTGCTGGAGTTGGGACGGGTTCACAATGGTGATGCCGCCGCTGCCCACCACCTGCAGCCCGTGGTCCGGACCAATAAACGCAGCCGTGTCTTCATCCAGGCCGATACCAATGGCTAGCGGGTTGTAAGTCAGGGCCATCAGTAGACGCCCCAGCCGGTCCTGGTGACGATAGTGCTGATCGATGATCAACTGCCCGATCAGGCCCAGGCCCGGCGCCAATTCGACAATGTCCGCGCGGGGCGTCGTGCCGCTCTGTCCGGACGCAATCATCTGCTCCGGCAGGAACGCGGCTCCCGTCGAGGTGCCGGCCACGTGCATACCCTGTGCATTCCGGTTGCGGATCTTCTGGGCCACCGAAGTGTTGCCCAGGGTCTCGGAAAGATGGACCGTCTCGCTCCCCATAAGGAAAATCCCGTCGACGCTATCGAGCACTTCCAGGTCCCGCTCCGACTCGCAGTCGGCTCGGGTCCCAAATCTCAGGAGGCTGACCCGATCAACCCGCAGATCGCGGAACGCTCGTTCGTAACGATAGCCAGCGTCGGGCATCTCGGAGACCGTGGCGACGATGGCGATATGCGCACGGGAGCCGCCGCAAAGCTGCACGAAGCGGCGCAGGATGGAGGCCTTCCGTATGCGTCTTCCATCGCCGCCGATGGGGACGATAAAACCGCGTGTGCCTCCCGTGGACGCCTTTGCACGACTCAACTTTCACTCCGGGTAGAGTGCAAAATCGCGAAGTAGCCCAGGTCTCGTGCAGCCACCACGTGATCCGCTTGTTCCACTGGCAGCACTGCTGCTGGCGGGCTCGCATCAGCTGGCGTCCATGGTTTCTGCCGTCCCGGTCGCTGGTGCCTCGTACGATTATATCGGCAAGCGGATTGCGGCAGACGCGCGCTGCCCGGTTCGTGAATGAAGCGGGTTCTGCGTTCTAACCGGTCAGGTCAAGGCAGCGGCGGTCAATTTGCCGGCGGCGTTGCTTTTCGCGGACAAGATACCGCCTGAGAGGGTGTGTGTTGCGAGATCGTACGTATTGCCTTCGACGAGGATATGCAGACGTACCCCTGTCAGTCCTACCGGGTCGTCGTGGCGAACCGGCTTTGCAGCCGAATTGCGCAGATTCGACCCGTCGATGATGGTGACGCTACCGGTGCCGACCACCTCCAGCGTGTCGTCTGGACCGATGAACGCGGCCGTATCCTCATCCAGCCCGATGCCCGCCCCGAATGGGATCGAGGCCACCGCCGCCAGCAGGCGCCCGAGTCGATCGCGCTGGCTGAAGTGCTGGTCGATCACAAAGCGGCTGATGAAACCCAGGCCCGGCGCCAGATCGACCATCCCGGCGCGAGGCGTGGCACCGCTCTTGCCGCCGGCGATCATCGCGGCGGACATGGCGGAGGCTCCAGCGGAGGTGCCTGCTACGTGCATGCCGTGTGCGTTGCGGCGGCGCAGCTTGTCCGCTGCCGACGTGTCGATCAGCATCTCGGCGAGGCGTACCTGGTCGCCCCCGGTCATGAAGACACCGTCAGCGTGATCGAGCATCTTCAGATATTTGTCGGACTCGCAGTCGGCGCGGGACTTGAATGGCAGGATACTGACCCGGTCAGCCCCGAGATCGCGGAACACAGTCTCGTAGAGATCCCCCGTATCGTCCAGTGAAGAGGCCGTCGGGATAACTGCAATGTGCGCGCGTGACCCACCACAAAGCTTGACGAAACGACGCAGGATAACCGGGTTCTGGACCCGATTTTCCTTGCCGCCAATGGGGATAATGAAGCCTCGCGCGGCGCCGTTCAGCGATTTTCCCGGGTGCATCATTCACTCCTTCCAGATTTGTACCTGCCCCTCTATGAGCATCGTAACAGCAAAAAGCGCGCCAATGTTTCCTCGACAAGGACGCGCGCGCTGTGCGGGCCGCGATGAGAAGAAGCTCGCCGGGACTTCAGACCAACGAGGTGCGGGAAGCATGTATGCACACATTTCGCGCATACGTGAACCAATATGGTGCGACATTGGCGCGCAACTCGACGCCGATCCGCCGGGGATCGTGACCCTCGAGACCAGGTTCCGGACGTCGAGGATCGTGCCACTGCACCCGACGACAGCGGAGAAGCTGCAGACCTACGCATCCGGCCAGACCGAGGTGATCGTGACGAGCCCGTTCGACTGGCTTCGCGACGTCGGTATCCCCGTAATTTCTGTACAGATTACGATGGTAGCCAGATTGGGGCTTCTTTGAAGCGCGGCGGCGGCATAGGATCGCGCTGTAGCAATCCGCCAACCCACATCATTCGCTCATGAAAATCCCGCTGATAATCTTGAGCGCCTATTCTTCTACAGACGCTTCGCACATGAACAAGCAATCGATTCCGCTTCTCTCGCCGGCTATCGGCACACACCGCGAACTGGTTTCATTTCACTTTGGACCCGCGAATAGCGCGCAGAAGGTTTATATCCAGTCGTCGCTGCACGCCGATGAAACGCCTGCGATGCTGACCACTGTCTTGCTCAAGCGTCGTTTGCTTGAACTGGAGAGGCAGGGTGCTTTGGCCGCTGAGATTGTCGTCGTGCCGGTCGCGAATCCGGTCGGGCTTGGGCAGTATGTACTCGGGCAGTTTATGGGACGCTTCGATCTTGGCAGCGGCAAGAACTTCAATCGACATTTCTTGCAGTTCTCGCAGCTGGCGGCGAAAGCCAGGGATGTTTTGGGTTCTGATGCTTTGGAGAATCGGCGGATTGTTCGTGAGTTGATCGCGCAGGAACTTGCGCAGCAGAAGCCGTTGACCGAGTTCGAGTCATTGCAATTGGCTTTACTGAAGCTTTCGTTCGATGCAGATGTCGTTATCGATCTGCATTGTTCGTTGGAAGCGGCGATGCATCTCTATACCAGTGAAGCAGCCTGGCCGGAGTTCGAACCTCTGGCGCGGTATCTCGGGGCACAGGCTTCGTTGCTGGCCACTGACTCAGGCGGGGAGTCGTTCGATGAGACACATAGTTTGTTGTGGTGGCAGTTGCAGCAGGAAATGCCGGCCGATAAGCCGGTGCCCAATGGGGCGATTGCTGTGACTGTCGAATGCAGGGGGCAGCGGGATGTTTCTTATTCTGTAGCTCAGGAAGACGCTGACGCGATTGTTGATTTTCTGGTTTGGCGGAAGGCTGTCAAGCTCGATGCCAAGCCTTTGCCCGAGTTGCTGGCGCCTGCTACGCCGCTCGCTGGCAGTGAGCAGTTTTATGCGCCTGTTAGTGGAATCCTCGTTCATCGCGCGGCGATTGGAGACACGATTCGCGTCGGGCAGGCTTTGTTCGATATCGTCGATCCGTTGACCGATGAGACCACAACCCTCTGTAGTCAAACCGAAGGCGTGTTTTATATGCGGCGTGCTATTCGGTTTGTTACGGCTGGTGCGCCATTGGGACGCGTGACTGGGACGCGGGCTTTCAGGACTGGGGTTTTGTTGGGGGCCTGAGGTTGTTTGTTATTGATGCCGGCATAATTCAAAGCCAGGCATCTGTCGAAACGATGCCTGCCCGCAGCAGGTTGTTGCGCCGACCACGAATAGCGATGCTCACGACTGGAGTGGTGTCTTCATTTTGGGGAATACTGGCGATTGCAGTAGCCAAGGCCGTCTACGGTCTCTTGCTGCTGGAGTCTCATTTAATAATGTAGTCGCTGCATTACGATTTTGGTCGCATGAAACATGGAGATCCAATGAATCCATCGGAACGTATTGACCATCTGATTGCAGAACTCACCGACTGGCGCGGCAAAACGTTCGCCAGCATCCGCAAGAGCATCCTTGCGGCCGACCGGGAAATAATCGAGGAATGGAAGTGGATGGGAAGCCCGGTATGGTCTCGCGATGGGATAATCGCGGTCGCCAACGCTCACAAAGAGAAGGTGAAGCTGACCTTCGCTTATGGGGCGAGCCTCCCGGATCCGGACCAGCTCTTCAACGCGGGCCTCGAAGGCAACGCAAGACGAGCGATCGATTTTTTCGAGGGCGATAAGATTAATGAGCGTGCTCTAAAAAATCTCATCCGTGCCGCTATTGAGTACAACCAGAGCAAATTGAAGAAGAAAGCGTCTGCGGGTACTCGAGCGAAAGTGCGCAAAAGTAAAGAGACATAAAGCTATAGCTTGTTCTCGCGTGTGTCTCGCTGACCCGGATGTGTGCCGCCGCGGGAGCAGTGCCGCTTACCCGGAAAGAAACTTAGCTTGGCAAGCAACTACTTTGGTGTGCAAGCAGCGGCCCGTGCACTAGCCGCTGCTCGCAACATCCATCGCGATGGCATCGCGCCTACGAGCTTCAATCAGGCGCAGCTTAACAACGCGGCCACCCGAACATTAGCAAGGAGTGGAAATATGATCGAAGATAGGGATTTGGCGTTGGAAGTAAGCAACCGAATGCTGAAGATAAACGCATCGATAGATGATTCGATAATTTTCGTTCAGCAGCATTGCTCCGTCGAGGAAATTGAGAGGTTCAAGATGGCTATGGGAGAGGTGATGTACAAAGTATTTGAGGAAGCGCTCATACCAATATATAAGAAACACCCCGACCTGGTTCCGAAGGGCCAACGCGTGAGCGGCATAAACGATTGAAGTTTGCGTTCGTGACAAAAAAGCGCGAGCAATCGCGCTTTTTTGTCTTGGCAAGGTGTGGCTAGTATTGAGCGCTATAGCCTAGAACAGTTCGCGGTTGCACTCGCTGCCATGCCTGCCGCCAATCTGCGACGCCTGCGAAGCAGTCTGTTTTACGTTACCCGCGAACTTACGCACAAAACCGTTCGGGCCGAACACTTCCAACGCGTCCACGCCGCTCGTCGTCGCTAGGTCGAAGCACCGCGTCCCGCCGTCGTACCTCAAGCGGCATGGACAGCTTTAGGTTACGGTTATCCATATTTGGAGCTGTGTGAACGATTGTGCTGAGTTGTGTACGGCGCACACCGAAAGATCAGCGGCTTTGCACACTACGGTACATCCATGACACGCATCGACAGGCCCTTTGACATCACGCGTCTCGAAGACGAATGGCTCGAAGCGGACGGCTTTGGCGGTTTCGCGTCAGGCACCGTCGGCACGATGCGCACGCGCCGCTATCATGCGTTGCTGCTGACCGCCACACGTGCCCCGGGCGGGCGCGTCGTGCTCGTCAACGGTGTCGAGGTGTGGCTCGAAGCGAACGGCAAGCGCTATCCGTTGAGCATGCAGCGCTATGTGCCGGACGTGATCTATCCGGACCTCACCGCGAGCCTGTTGGATTTCGATACACAGCCGTGGCCGACGTGGCGTTTTCACCTCGATGAGCAAACGCAACTGACGGCCGAAGTCTTCGTCAGCAAGACGACGTGCGAAACGGTTTTGCTTTGGCGACTTGAGGGCGCCGACGCGGCCGTTCAATCGAGCGCGTTCACGTTGAAAGTGCGGCCGTTGCTTTCCGGCCGCGGCTATCATGCGCTGCATCATGAAAATCCCGCGTTCAACTTCAATGCGCAAACGAGCGGCGAGCAAGCGTGCGTCAGTTGGCAACCCTACGGCGACTTGCCCGTCATTGACGCCGTAACGAACGGCGCCTACACGCACGCACCCGACTGGTATCGAAACTTCTGCTACGTCCGCGAGCGCGAGCGTGGTCTCGACTTCAGCGAGGATCTCGCGACCCCTGGCGTATTCAGCTTCAATCTCGCCGATGGCGAAGCGGTGATGATCCTGAGCGCATCAGCATCAGCATCAGCATCAGCATCAGCATCGGCATCGGCATCGGCATCGGCATCGGCATCGGCATCGGCATCGGCATCAGCATCAGCATCGGCATCGGCCGTGGCCTCGGCACAGACCCCAAGCACACAACCCGCCGCGGCCCGCGCCGCGGAACTCGCCGCCATCGAACGGCGACGCCGTCTCGCACTGGGCTCCCGTCTCCAGCGCTCCGCCGATGCCTACATCGTCACACGCAACGAAGGCCGTACGATCGTCGCAGGCTTTCCGTGGTTTACCGATTGGGGCCGCGATACGTTCATCGCCATGCGCGGCTTGCTGATCGCATCGGGCCGTTACGACGACGCGGCCGCAATCTTGCTCGAATGGACCGGCACGTTATCCGAAGGCATGCTGCCGAACCGCTTCCCCGACTATGGCGACACACCGGAATACAACTCCGTCGATGCGTCGTTGTGGTTCGCCATCGCAGTGCACGACTATCTGGCGACCCGTCACGCCACCACAGCCACACGCACGCGCCTGCAGCAGGCAGTAGAAGCGATCCTCACGGGCTACACGAACGGCACGCGCTTCGGGATCAAAGCGTCTTCTGACGACGGTCTTCTGAGTGCGGGCGTGCGCGGCGTGCAACTTACGTGGATGGACGCGAAGGTTGGCGACTGGGTGGTCACGCCGCGCATCGGCAAACCGGTGGAAGTGCAAGCGCTATGGATCAACGCGTTGCGCATTGCAGCAATGTGGAATCCGCAATGGCGGCAGCCAGCCGAGCGAGCGTCGCAGGCGTTTCACGAACGCTTTGTTGACCCATCGACCCAAGCGCTTTTCGATAACGTCGACGTCGACCACGTCAAAGGCGCTGTCGATCGCTCGATCCGGCCGAATCAGATCTTTGCGGCAGGCGGCCTGCCGTTTCCGTTACTCGACGGCGCGGCGGCGCGCGCGGTGGTCGATCAGGTCGAAACGCAACTGCTTACGCCGTTAGGTCTGAGAACACTCGCACCGTCCGATCCCGCCTATCGTGGGCACTACGCCGGTACTCCGTTGGAGCGCGACGGCGCCTACCATCAAGGTACGGTTTGGCCGTGGTTGCTCGGCCCGTTTGTCGAAGCGTGGCTGCGGGTTCACGCGACCGAGCCCGATGCCCGCGCTCAAGTCAAAGCGCGCTTTCTCGACCCGCTCTACGCGCATCTCGACCACGCCGGCCTCGACCACCTCTGCGAAATCGCCGACGGCGACGCGCCGCACACACCCGCCGGCACGCCGTTTCAGGCGTGGTCGCTGGGCGAGTTGCTGCGCATCGAAAATCTGCTTGCCCAGTTGGAACCCATCGCCGTCTAAACCGCGCTACGATGTGAAACCTGCCGCCAAGCTCGACGCAAGGACGCATTCATGCCACCACTGCGCGCTGCCAATTTGCTCGCCACTACTGAAGGTTCACGCCTGCATTCGGCCGATTGTGCCCACTGGCAACGCTGGGGGCCCTATCTCAGCGAGCGTCAGTGGGGCACGGTGCGGGAGGATTACAGCGCGAACGGCACCGCATGGGACTACTTTCCGCACGACCACGCGCGCAGCCGCGCCTACCGTTGGGGTGAAGACGGCATCGCCGGTTTCGGCGACGACAAGCTCAGCTGGTGCGTCTCGCTCGCGCTGTGGAACCGCAAGGATCCGATCCTGAAGGAGCGTCTGTTCGGACTCACCAATGCGCAGGGCAATCACGGCGAGGACGTGAAGGAGTTGTACTTCTACCTCGACGGCACGCCCACGCATTCGTATATGCGGATGCTCTACAAATACCCCCACGCCGCCTTTCCCTACGACGATCTGGTTCAGGAAAACGCGCGGCGCGGCGCCGACATGCCGGAGTACGAAATCCTCGATACCGGTGTGTTCGACGATTCGCGCTATTTCGACGTGCAGGTCGAGTACGCAAAACACGCACCCGACGATATCCTGATGCGCGTGACGATCGAGAATCGCGCGGACCAGGCGGCGGCGCTCGACGTGCTGCCGCAGATCTGGGCGCGCAATTCGTGGTCGTGGAAGGAAAACAAGGACAAGCCTTCGCTGGTTGCGGGCGCAGACCACGACGGAGAAGCGCATCTGGTCGGCCGTCAGCATGGTCATGAGCCGATCGTCGTGACGGCGTGGTCGAAGGACGCGCCACAGCCGACGTGGCTTTTCTGCGAGAACGACACCAACGTCAAGCGCTTGTACAACATGGACGGCGCGGGCCCGTTCAAAGACGGCTTCAACGACTACCTCGTGCACGGCGACACGCAAGCGGTGCGCCACGATGCCGGCACCAAGGCCGCCGCGCACGCGCCGCTCGAACTCGCGCCGCACGGCCGTGCCGTGGTGTATCTGCGCTGGCGTCCCCAGTCGTCCCCGGATGACGTGTTGCTCGACGCCGACGCGGTGTTCGCTCGCCGGATCGCCGAGGCAGACGAATTCTATGGCGCGCTGCAGCATGAAATCGGCGATCCCGACGCGCGCCTCGTGCAGCGTCAGGCGCTGGCGGGGATGCTGTGGTCCAAGCAGTATTACCAGTTCGACGTGCATCGCTGGCTCGAAGGCGATCCGCTGCAACCCAAACCGCCCGGGAGCCGCAAGCAGGGCCGCAACTCGGAGTGGCAGCATCTGTGCAACGCGGACATTGTGTCGATGCCCGACAAGTGGGAATACCCGTGGTACGCGTCGTGGGACCTGGCGTTTCAAGCGGCCGCGTTCGCGCTGATCGATCCGGCGTTTGCGAAGCGGCAATTGCTGCTGCTCGTGAAAGATCGCTATCAGCATCCGAACGGCCAGTTGCCCGCGTACGAATGGGCGTTCGGCGATGCGAATCCGCCGGTGCATGCGTGGGCCGCGTGGCGCGTCTATGAAATCGACCGCGCGCTGACCGGCAAAGCGGATCGCGACTTTCTCGAACTCGTCTTTCACAAGCTCTTGCTGAATTTCTCCTGGTGGGTGAACCGTAAGGACGCCGACGACCGCAATATTTTTCAGGGCGGTTTTCTCGGGCTCGACAATATCGGCATCTTCGATCGCTCGTCGCCGCTGCCGACCGGCGGGCACATCGACCAGGCCGACGGCACCGCATGGATGGCCGCGTATGCGCTCGACCTGATGCGCATTGCACTCGAGCTCGCGTTTGCGAACCATGTATTCGTCGATATCGGCGTGAAGTTTTTCGAGCACTTCCTGTATATCGCTCAAGCCGTCAGTTGCGACGACGGTTGCGATACCGGCCTATGGGACGGCGAGGACGAATTCTTCTATGACAAGCTGCGCTTGCCCGACGGCGGCAACATACCGATGCGGTTGCGCTCGATAGTCGGCCTGATTCCGCTGTTCGCGGTCCATGTGCTCGAAGAGCGCCTGCATGGCGGCTTGCCGTCGTTGCGCGAGCGGCTCGTCTGGTTCCTCGAGCATCGGCCCGATCTGGCGAAGCTGGTATCGCGCTGGAACGAACCCGGCAAAGGTAATAGCCTGCTGCTCTCGGTGTTGCGCGGGCATCGAATGAAAGCACTGCTGCGCCGTGCGCTCGACGAAAGCGAATTCCTCTCCGATCACGGCGTGCGGGCGCTGTCGCGCGTGCATCGCGATCAACCGTTCGTGTTCAGCCACAACGGCGAGAGCTTCAGCGTCAAGTACCTGCCGGCCGAATCGGATTCGCGCGTGTTCGGCGGTAACTCGAACTGGCGGGGGCCGGTGTGGATGCCGGTGAACTACCTGCTGATCGAGTCGTTGTACGAATTTCATCGCTACTACGGAGACGATTTTCGCGTCGAGTATCCGACCGGCTCAGGCCAGAAGTTCTCGCTGTGCGAGATCGGCGACGAACTGGCGCGCCGCGCGACCACGCTGTTTCTCAAGGACAAGGACGGCGAGCGGCCGGTGATGGGCGCGTATCCGCTCTTGCAGGCCGACCCGCGTTCGCGCGATCTCGTGCTGTTCCACGAGTATTTCCACGGCGACAACGGGCGCGGCGTAGGCGCTTCGCATCAAACCGGCTGGAGCGGCCTGGTCGCCTTGCTGCTGCAACCGCGAGCGATGGCCACGTCGGGCAACGTGCCGCTGCCGGGCGAACCGGAACCGGCTCCAGCGGCGGGACGCACGCCGGAGCCTGCGCTGGCCACCGCGGCGGCGAAGTAGCTAATGCAAGCAAACGCGCAAGCAAACGCGCAAGCAAACGCGCAAGAAAACGCGCAAGAAAACGCGCAAGCGGACGCGCTGCTCGCAAGCAACTGACCTGCATGCCGGCCTTTGCAAAGGAATGCAGTCGAGAAGAAGTCACTCCATGAGACGCGGCAACCCATTCGGGGGACGTTATGGCAACACGCAAAAAGAAAGTGACTAGCGGCGCTGAGCGGATTCTGGCGATCGACGTCGGCGGAACCGGGCTGAAGGCCGCGATCATCGGCGCTGATGGACAGATGAAAACCGAGCGCTTGCGAGTGGCGACGCCGCATCCGTGCACGCCGGATCAGCTGGTGGATGCGTTGGTGCAGCTGGTGGAGCCGCTTGTCGAGAAGGAGCCGCCTACGCTGATGTCGATCGGCTTTCCGGGCGTGGTGCGCGACAACCGCATTTTGACCGCGCCGCACTTCGGCGTTGAAGGCTGGCACGACTTTCCGCTGGCCGATTCGCTGGCGCAGCGCCTGGGCGGTTTGCGGGTACGAATGATCAACGATGCCGAGGTGCAAGGGTTCGCCGCGATTGAAGGCCGCGGCCTCGAGTTCGTGCTGACGCTCGGCACCGGCGCGGGTACGGCGCTCTTTCGCGACGGCGAGTTGATGCCTCACCTGGAGCTTGCCCATCATCCGGTGAGCAGGAAGGGCTTGGCGTATGACGAGTACATCGGCGAGGCGGCGCGCGAGAAGGCGGGGAATAAGCGCTGGAATCGCCGCGTCGGGAAGGTGATCGGCATTCTTGCTTCGCTGGTGAATTACGACAAGCTTTGGATCGGCGGCGGCAACGCCGCGCGGCTGAAGATCGATTTGCCGGCCAACGTCGCGACGGTTTCGAACGATGCGGGTATCGAGGGCGGCGCGCGGTTATGGCATCCGAAGTCGGTGCGCGAGACGCGGCAGTTGCCGCAGGCCAATCAACGGACTGGCGCGTTCAAGTGACGGCGTTGCTGACTGTGTCGCTGCGGCATCGTCAAGCTGCGTCTTACAGCATGGCCCGCCGCGGATCGAAGGGACAGGCGGGCACGTCGGGCATGGCAGTAAGCCTGTATGCCTGCAAGCGAGAAACCGATGTATCGCGCTAGAATCGTCGCAGACCGCCAACACGTCCGTTGTCGCAGACGAAAGCTCGCTGCTCGACACGTTGCGCAGCGAGCGCGAGCCAGTCGAACGTTTTAGCCGATTCCTCGATTGACGAGCGTTGCCGCTTGCCGTCGCCCGCAGACACTCGTAGCCATTTTTCTATCGGACCATCATGAAAACATCGCGCCGAAACTTTCTGATGCTGAGTGTGGGCGTCGGTTCATCGCTGGTGCTGTCCCGTGCAGCGTTCGCCGACTCAGCCGGCAAGCTCAGCGAAGCCGATCCGAAGGCACAAGCCGTCGGCTATAAAGAGGACGCTTCCAAGGTCGACAAGGCGAAATTCCCTAACTACACAGCAGGACAAACATGCGGCAACTGCTCGCTGTTCCAGGGTAAAGCGACGGACGCGTATGGCGGCTGCACGCTGTTCGGCGACAAGCAGGTCGCCGCGCGCGGCTGGTGCAGTTCGTATTCAAACATCTGATGTGAATGCGCGCCGCGCGCGCATCTCATTTCAATGCGTCCAGCACCAGTTGGTGCGAATGGCCGATCCACACTGCCGCGTCGCGATGATCGCGTAGTGCGTCGCCTGTGTTCGGGTGCAGAAAAATATCGAGCGCGCCGTGATTCAGCGTGAGCCAGCCGACCAGTTCGGCGAACTGCTCGTGGCCGAACGCAAGCTGATACGACCACATCGGATGCGGCCCGACCGGCCGCTCGTGAAAGCGCCCCAATTTCAGCTTGCCGTTCCAAAGCGCGTCGATCTGCTCGCGAAAAGCCCACGCGGCGTCGCGGCTCTTTGCGTCGAAATAGATGTGGGCGTGCCAACTCTCGATAGCTGAGGTGTCGCGAAAGGTCATAGCGGGGTCCGGTGCATACCAGTCTTTATCGGACATTCATTCTGCTTGAATTTCCGTTGACGCGCGCGGCGCACGCCTCATGTGAAACTGTCTTTCGTCTTCATCGACGGTCTCGAAGCCAAGGCGTTCATACAGGCGCTTCTGTCAAACAGGGTGTGCACGAGACATCGAGCGGCTAATTAAACTTTGCAAGGTGGGCCAATGGAGATTGTCGAGCTTGAACCCAGCGTCTCAGCCGATGGGCGCACCGTGGTTTTCCTGCTTTCGGCGCGCGGGCGGGATCTCGAGTGCGCCGTCACGCGCGAGGCGTTGGAACAGCATTTCTGGCTGCAAGGCGACGCCGACGAAGAGCGCGTACTGAAGACATTCGCGGATGGCCGCAAGCGCATTACCGCGTTGGCCGAGAGAAAGATGCTGGCGCGGCCGGGCGAGAAGATAGTGCTGACGACCGGTGATTTTGCCGCGCGGGGGTGAGCGGCGGGGTTGAGCGACAGGGTTAAGCGGATTTGACGCTTCGGCGCCGTTCACATGCATGCAGCCAGACCGTATAAGAGCGCGATCGGCGGTGGTCGCACCGTCGTTTTTTTACAGCGCTTCCTCCGCCAGAGCGCAGGCCATTATTTAGGGCCCCTTGGGTCCAGATCGCCGTCCTCCAGCGATTCGCCAAACTGGACCGCCAATTCCCCTCGTTTCGCCCAATTGCTTTCACGCTCACTCGCATAAACTGGTTTCCATGGAGCGACAAGTCATCGAGCCCATCGACGCGGTCTTCCCCCGCGTTGTTTTGAACCGTACCGTTGATGGCAGTTTGCCGCGGTTGTCGAAAGCGGCAGGGCAGCAAAGCAGTAGGAAGTAGAAACGATTGGAACAGCGCGCAGTCGATTCATATGCGCTGAAAGCAGCAGGGGATTGCAGCGAGGTGCAGCAATATGAGGGACCGAGCTGCGATGCAGTAGCAATTCGAGTAGCAGTTCATGCAGTAGCAGTTCGAGTAGCAGCTCACGCAGTAGCAGTTCGACTAGCAGTTCACGCAGTAGCAGTTCGAGTAGCAGTCCACGCGGTAGCAGTTCGAGTAGCAGTTCACGCAGTAGCAATTCGAGTAACAGTTCACGTAGCAACAGCATTGTTAGTTAGTGGTGGGTATCGGTCGGCAAGCATCCACGCGCCTGCACGGCTCCTCCATCCTGTCCGGCCCTGTTCCCTCGCGGAACAGGGTTTTTTTTCGTCCATGCAGCACGTGGCGACTTTCGTTCGTTTAAGTCTGTCTTAAGTTCGTTTAAGTCTGTCTTAATAGTTGCTTGCCATGATGACGGCACAGATTCACATTCCGAGTCTGTCAGGCCGCCGGCGCATCGGCGGAGTTTGCCACCGGACAGCAGAATTCTGGTGGCAAAGCCGAGAGTTAGCGAAGGAGTTTGAACCGATATGTCCAGCAAATCGCGATTCCGCAAGCACAGTCAGCCCGCAATGTCGCCGCTGTTGCGCGCGCTTACCTATAGCCGCACCGCGCACGAGCCTGTCACTGAAGCGATGCTTTTGCAGTGCTACACCGCTCTCGATGCATTCCGGCACGGCCACGGTTCGCGGAATCTGCACCTGACGTTGAGCCGGCATTTGCTTGTGTCGCAAGAACTTTCCCGTCTCGGGCTCGGGGCGGACATGCTCGCCGACATTGAAAGCGCACACGCGGCGATGGTCGAGATCGACGCCCGCGAGCATCGCGATGGCGTCTGGGCACTCGAAGAAAGCGAGTATTTCCACCTTTGCGCGGCGCTGGCGATTCTGGACGGGCAATTGTCCGTCGCATCGTTGAGCGACATCGCGAACGCGGAAGCGAAAATGATCGAAGGGCTAATGAGGGCGGCGCAGATCCAGACGACTGCCGAGGCGGCGGTCTAACCGAACGGCTCTTCGCTCCGTAGAACCTGGAGTCAAAAAACGCCCTACATGAGCTGCACCCCAAAAGTTGGACACCGGTCCAGCCTTTGGGGCGTTTTTTTGACTCCGGAACGGAATAAGCCGCCGTCACTCAGCGCGCGCTAACCTTGTACCCATCGTTCAGCGTCTTCAGGAACGCGATGATGTCGCGCATGTCGTCATCGCTCATCGCGGGTTTGTCGCCGAATTTTCGGTCGAACGGCGCGTCCTTGTCGTCGATGTTCGCCTGGTACTTCGCCGGCAGATCATCGTACTTCTGGATCTTTCCATCGGGGCCGCGCGGATAGAACTTCTGCGGGGCGGTATTGCGTTCGTTGTAGAACACCATGACGTCCTCGAGCGACCGATAAACGCCGTTGTGGAAAAACACCTGACGCGTGGCAACGTTGCGCAGAGTCGGCGTGAGGAACATCCCGCAATACTGCGTCTGGTCCTTCAGGTCGGTCCGGAAGGGCCCGCAGATACCCATGTCGAAGAAACGGTGGTCGCGGTTGGCGGCAAGGCTCGCATTGCGCGGTACACCGAGCGCCTCGTACTGGTAGTCCGTCAACATCGGCGGCAGGCCGTCGGAACCCGGCTTCGAAAGATGGCACCCCGCACAGTTCGCCTTCTTCGGGTCGTTGAACAGACGCAGCCCGTGCAGTTCCGCCTGACTGAGCCGCGCTTTCCCTTCCAGCCAATAGTCGTATTTGCTGGTGTAGGGATGAAACGATTGCTCTTCCACCTGGTAGCGTGCAATCGCGAACATGGCCTCCGACATGGCGAGGTTCATGTTTTCGAAAACGTTCGGACCGAATAGCTGGATGAAGTCGTTCCGGTACGGCGTGCGCTCGAGCTTCGCCAGGACGTCGGCCATGCTCGCATTCGCCATCTCGACCGGGTTCAGCATCGGACCGGATGCCTGTGCCTGGAGCGTGTCGGCGCGGCCGTCCCAGAACATGCCGCCTTGCGGGACCATCGCCGGTGCGGCGGGCGCCACACCCGCGTTCTTCTGGGCCTTGTCCACGCCCGCCGCCTGAGCCGCGATCTGCGCGAGATCGGGGGCATTGTCCGCGTCGCCGCTATCCGGGCCGATGCTGAAATTAGGCTGCCGGTAGAGGTACATGAGCGACTGCGGCGGCCGGTAGCCTTGCTGCGTCAGATCGGGCCCGCCCAACTGAACGGCCAGATTGTTCGCCGGCGCGTACGCGTGCGCCGGGCTATGGCACGACGCGCATGACTGGCGACCGGACGCGGAGAGCGTCGGGTCGAAAAATATCTTCTTGCCGAGCTGCGCCACTGCGCTGAGCTGAGCCGGAGCAACCGGACGCTGAAGCGCGATGGGATTGGCGTTCGCCCCCGTGAGGTCTTCGACGAGGGCGCCGACGGCTGCCGGAACTCGCGACGGGTATGCCAGCGCCCATGCACAGAAGCCGATCAGCGCGATCGGCACGGCGGCGGCGAGCAGCATCAGAATGCGGCGCGCGCTGTACCTCGGCTGATTCCGGGTAGGAGGAGATTCGACGGGAGGAGCGGCGGAAGCGGGCATGGGAGCTAAAAACAAAAAAAGTTGCCAGCCCGGAAACGGTTGGCAACACGGGGGTACTGTCCAGCCGCGCGCCGGCGTCTTGCCGCCGGCGCGAGCCGCGGAAGCTAGATTGCCGGCACCGACGAGACCGGCGTGCCCAGGTTCGGGTCGACGAACAAAGTCGGGTTGTTGCCGCTGCCGCCGAAGTTGAACAGGCTCATGATGCTGCCTGCCGTCGCATCGAAAGAGCCGCCGCCGATTCGCTGGCCGCCCAGCCAGTTGTCTTCGATGAAGCGAACCACGGACGCCTGACTGATCGCCGTGTGGTCGACATAATTGACCTTCGCCCACGGCGAAATCACGAGGAACGGAATGCGCGTGCCGGGGCCGCAACGGCCGTTGACCGCCGCGCCATTCACGCCGGCCGGCGCCGTGCCCGTGCCGCACGTGCCGGAGCCGTTCAGCTGGTCTGCCTGAGCATCGAACGACGAAGACGTCGGGTTCGCGTAAGCATGGTCGTACCAGCCATCCGAATCGTCCCACGCGACGATCACGGCCGTGCTCTTCCAGTCAGGCTGTTGCTGGAGGAAGTTGACGATCCTGGCCGTGAACGCCTGTTCGTCGAGCGGGTCGGAGTAGCCCGCGTGGCCGTCCTGGAACGCCGGCGCCTTGATGAAGCTGACCGACGGATAGTTGCCCGCCTTCACGCTTGCAAAGAAGTCGTCGGTGTCGTACTGGTGGTTCGCCGGGTCAGCCGTCTTGCCGTCCGACTCGAGCGTGTAGCCGATGGCCGCCGTCGCGCTCGGACGCAAGTGCTGCGGATTCGCCGTCGACGCGTAGTACTGGAACCAGTTGTGGTGCGGGATATAGTCGGTCGTTGCCTGTCCGACCACCGGCGACACCGTGCTGCGCTTGCAGCCGGTCGTGCCGTTGCTGTTGGTGGTCGCGAGGTTGAAGCCGCCCATGAAGCCGCCCCACGTGATGTTCTTCGCGTTGAGCAGATCGCCGATGTTCTTGCCGGACATCAGGATCTGGTCGGTCGTGCTGGAGCACGTGTCGGAAGCCGGGTCGGCGTCGTTGATCAGCGTAATGCCGCCCTGGCCGTCGTTGACGTAATACGAGTGCGACGCCGTCGATAGATTGAACGGCTGCTGGCTGGTCTTGACGAGTTGCACGCCGTTGTTCTGGCCGGAGATCACTTCCAGCGCACCCGGAGTCGACGGGCCGTACGTATCCGTATAGGCGTTGTCGCTCATCGCAAAGTTCTGCGCCCAATTCCACATCGCCGTCACGGTGTTGCCGTCGTAGTAGCCCATGACCTGGCCGGTCGTACCGAAGGCGCCTGCACCACCGCTCGAACCTTTACCCGTGTATTTTGGAAACAGGTCAGCCGCGCCATTGTTATACGCTTGCTGCTCTGCCGTATAAGCGTGGTTCTGGTCGGCCGTCGCGGCCTGCGTCCGGTCCAGCCGGAACGGATTCGCCGCGCCCGTGCCGTTCGCGGTGTTCGTGAAGTTGGGGTTCGCGCTCAGCAGCGTGCCGCTCAGGCCGTTCACGGTCGGCGTGCCTGCGGCAGCCGTGAAAGCAGGTTCGCCCGCCGGATTGGTTGCACTCGGATAGGTGGCGAAGTAATGGTCGAACGAGACGTTCTCGTTATAGATCACGACCACATGCTTGATGGGCGTCGAGGTGGTCAATTGATTCTGCACTGACACGGGGGTGAGCGAATTACCGCCGTTGTCATTGCCGCACGCATAGAGCGAGACTGCCATCGCTATGCCTGATACGCCAAACAGGAAGGTTCGAGAAAACATGCGTTTTAACTCCGGGTATTGTTTTGCTAGTTATTCTTCGACCGCTGTTCGTGGCGAACTCAGCGGGCGCGTGAGGACCGTTTAAAAAACCCACGCACATTGGAACATCGGGGCGTTACCGGCTAATGGCGCTTTGCTTACCCGGCTATTACGTTGCGGGGCGTAATACCAAGCTGATTGAAGGACTTCGTAAGGCAAGTCCGAGATTGACGCAGGCCTGAATAGATCGCCTCGGCGAAAAAAGCCGGCATAAAGCCGGCTCTAAAAAGTTCTAGCATTCCGAGTTAACTAGAACTTGCAAGGACGGCGCGATCATACCTGGACCTGGCTTAAGAGAAGCTGATGCGCGGCTACGCCCACTCTAATCGTTGTACTTCGTAAAATCGTAGTACCCGATGCCGTTCTGTCCGCCGCCCCATTTGCACAAGCCGCGAGCCACCCGTCATCCATGCCGGGAACGGGCAATTCGTGCAGCTTTGCACGCCGGCCAGCGGCCCGCCTGGTGTCAGGAACTGTGCGGCGAAGTCCGGCAGCAGCGTCGGCCATGTGATCGTGCTGCCCGCTGCCGCGCCCACCGGGCTGCCCGGATTGATATGTGATTCGTTTGTTGTGCCGGCAGATTATGCCGATAAATACCGCTGTATCGCCGCGCTATGTCGAGGCGTTTTTGTCGAATGGCAAGCCGATTTTTGTCCGCGGATTTTAATCCGCAAACGGGGCTTTCACAGCAGGTTTAACGCGTTGAGAAAATGCTCGAAAGCGGGCGGTTTTGTATCGCGCGACGAATAATGAAGAGCAGATCACGCAATCCACATGCCGTATCGGCGTTACGAGTGTTCGTAGGGGGCCGAATTAACCGCAATTCTGGCGTTGAGACGGGTTTGCTGGACTCATCCGCGCTTGTTAGACTGGCTCTCGCAAGTCATCCGCAAGCGCGTTTTTGCCGTCATACGCCTGTCGGGCGTTCACGTCTGCGGCACGATCAATCGGAGACGCCATGTCTTATATGCTGCTTATTGTCGAACCCCCTGAACAACGCATTGAACGTGGCGAGGCTGCCGGGCGCGAAGTCTACGACGAGATGGTGCGCTTCGCCGCCGATCTGAAAGAGCGCGGCAAACTGCTCGCGGTCGAATCGCTGACCTCCACTGACGACGCCGTGCGCGTGCAGGTACGCGAAGGCCGCGCGAGGCTGCTCGACGGCCCGTTTGCCGAAGCCAAGGAGATGATTGGTGGCTTCTTCCTGCTCGATTGTGAAACGCGCGAGGAAGCGGTCGCGATCGCGCAAGCCTGCCCGGCGGCATCCTGGTGCACGGTCGAAGTCCGCAAGGTCGGGCCTTGTTTCGTGTAAGCGGCGCGCGCCACGTGTACTTCACCTGGTGTTTTCCCTTGGTTTAGAAAATCGGTGTCGATCCGGTCGCGTACCGCTCGTCGTGTGAGTAAGGAGCCAGCGAACAAGCCGCGGCTTTCCACTCACAACGCAAGGAGCGATTGCGATGCGATTCATGATCATGGTGAAGGCGACAGCCGCCAGCGAAGCCGGCGTCATGCCGGAAGCATCCCTGATGGCCGCGATGGGCACGTACCACGAAGAGCTGGCCAAGGCCGGTGTGCTGCTCGACGCAACCGGCCTGCAACCGAGTTCAAAGGGCTGGCGCATCCGCTACAGCGGCGGCAAGCGCACAGTGGTCGACGGCCCGTTCGCCGAGACCAGGGAACTGGTCGCCGGCTACACGCTGATCCAGGTTCGCTCGCGTGAAGAAGCGATGGAATGGGCGCGGCGCTTTCCGGCGCCATTCGGCGAGCAGGCCGACGGCGAGATCGAAGTGCGGCAACTGTTCGAACTCGAAGACTTCGAGCCCGGCCCCGAAGTGGATCGCTTTCGCGAACTGAACGCGGACAAGCGTTGATCCCAACGCCGATCGATGCGCCGATTCAAGCGCCGATCCGGCTACATCGAAAGGATTCGTCATGCTCAAAACCATTCTGATCGCCGTCGTCGCGGCCGTGGCTCTGGTGCTGATCTACGCGGCGACGCGGCCCGACAGCTTTCGCATTGAACGCAGTGTGCGGATCAAGGCGCCGCCAGAGCGGATTTATTCGCTGATCGACAACCTGCATCAGTTCAACCTGTGGAATCCGTTCCTGCTCAAGGACCCCGCGACGCAAGGCACGTACAGCGGCTCGACGAGCGGCAAGGGTGCGCGTTATGCGTGGCGAAGCGACAAGATCGGCGTGGGGCAGATGGAGATCGCCGATACCGCGGCGTCGTCGAGCGTGACGATGAACCTCGATTTCATCAAGCCATTCGAGGCGCACAACATTGCCGAATTCACGTTGAAGCCCGATGCGGATGCGACTCAGGTCACCTGGGCGATGCACGGACCGGCGCCGTTTCTGTCGAAGCTGATGCAGGTTTTCATCAGCATGGACAAAATGGTCGGCAAGGATTTCGAAGAGGGCCTGAGCAATCTGAAAACGATTGCCGAGGCGAGCTGACGGCGCCGCCGATCCGGTGGCCCGCACACAACCCGATGAATGGACTCCATCATGCATAAGCAGATCTACGTGAACCTCGCTGTCGGCAATCTCGAACGTTCGAAGGCATTTTTCAGCGCGATCGGTTTTGGCTTCGAAGCGCGATTCACCAACGAACAGGCAGCGTGTCTGATCCTCGGCGAGAACATCTACGCGATGCTGCTGGTCAAGGAGCTGTTCAAGTCCTTCACACGCAAGACGCTGTGCAATCCGCAAGAAAGCACTGAGGCGCTGGTGGGCCTCTCATGCGAGAGCCGCGCCGAAGTGGATGCGCTGGTCGCGAAAGCGATCGCCGCCGGCGGCACGGCGCCGCGCGCGCCGCAGGACTACGGCTTCATGTACGGGCATGGCTTCGAGGATATCGACGGACACATCTGGGAGCTGATCTATATGGACCCGAACGCCAACGCAGCGGGTTGAGGCCGTGACGACGGCGGCCACGCATCGTGCCATCGAGGCGGTCTGGCGGATCGAATCCGCCAAGGTCATCGCCCACGTCGCGCGGATGGTGCGCGACGTGGGGCTGGCCGAGGAGTTGGCGCAGGACGCGCTGGTGGCGGCGCTCGAACACTGGCCCGACGCGGGCGTGCCCGATAACCCCGGAGCGTGGCTGATGGCGACCGCGAAGAACCGCGCGCTCGACCGCTTGCGCCAGGAAGCGTTGCATGCTCGCAAGCGCGAGGAGCTGGGTCACGACCTCGATGCACAGGAGGCTCACCTCGTGCCGGATTTCGTCGATGCCCTCGATGCAGCACGTGCCGACGATATCGGCGACGATCTGCTGCGGCTGATCTTCACCGCCTGTCATCCTGTGTTGTCCACCGATGCACGCGTCGCGCTGACGCTGCGCCTGCTCGGCGGCCTGACCACGGAGGAAATCGCGCGCGCGTTCCTCGTGCCCGAGCCGACCATCGCGCAGCGCATCGTGCGCGCCAAGCGCACGCTGTCGGCGGCCAAGGTGCCGTTCGAAGTGCCGCAAGCGGATGCGCGTGCGCCGCGGCTTGCGTCGGTACTCGAAGTGATCTACCTGATTTTCAATGAAGGCTATTCGGCCACAGCCGGCGACGACTGGATGCGCCCGGCGCTATGCGAGGAAGCGCTGCGGCTTGGGCGCGTGCTGAGCGGTCTGGTGCCGGACGAAAGCGAAGTGCACGGCCTCGTCGCGTTGATGGAGATTCAGGCGTCGCGCACGCATGCGCGTACCGATGCCGAGGGCCGTCCGGTGCTGTTGCTCGACCAGGACCGCAGCCGCTGGGATCCGCTCCTGATCCGCCGCGGGCTGGCCGCGCTCGGCAGTTCGCACGCGCTCGGCGGCGCGAGCGGACCGTATGCGCTGCAAGCGGCGTTGGCCGCGTGTCATGCGCGCGCCCGACGTGCCGAGGACACCGACTGGGAGCAGATCGTCGCGTTATATGACGCGCTGGCGCAGGTGGCGCCTTCGCCGGTCGTGGAGTTGAATCGCGCGGTGGCGGTGGGCATGGCGTTCGGGCCGGCCGCGGGTCTGGAAATTGTCGATGCGCTCGCCGCCGACGCGACGCTCGCGAACTACCACTGGTTGCCGAGCGTGCGCGGCGATCTCCTGGCCAAGCTCGGGCGCGTGGACGAGGCGCGCGCCGAATTCGAACGCGCCGCTGCGATGACGCGCAACGCGCGCGAGCGGGAGTTGTTGCTCGCGCGTGCGCGCGAGATGGCGCATTGAGCGGCGGGGCGAACGGTATCGAACCTACCGTATCAACTGACGCACACCCAGCGCGACGATCAGGCCGCCGCACGCGCGATCGATCCACGCCTTGCTGCGCCGATACGCCGCCGCAATCCGCGAGTGCGACAGCGTCAGCGCAACGAATCCGTACCAGCTGCTCGCAACCACACAGACCATGCCGAGCATTGCCGCGAACGTCCCGACGCTCACGTGTGCCGGCGCAGCGGCAGAGAAGACGGCGGCAAAGAAGGCCATCGATTTCGGATTCGCGATGTTGGTCGCGAAGCCTTGCGCGAACGCCTGGCGAAAGCCGCCCGCCGATACGCTCAGGCTGTGCGCCGGTTTGCCCGCTGAAGCGTTCGCGATCAGACGTCCGCCGAACCAGATCAGGTAGCCGGCACCGGCCAACTTGACCGCCAGCGCCAGCCACGGAAATGCGGCGAAGACAATGCCGACGCCGAGAATCGCGCAACTCGCCCAGAACAGGTTGACCAGCACGATGCCGGCGACCATCGCCAGCGCCTCGAGCCGCGTCGCCGACGCCGCTTTATGCGCGACCGCCACGAAGTTCGGACCGGGGATCACCACGCCGGCCACGTACACGGAGAACACGCCAAGAACCGCAGACCCGTCAATCACACCTCGCTCCTTTATTCACTCGACGCAGCCACTGAATGTGCCTGCTGTTTGCCCGCCGCCGCGTGCATCACGCCGAGAGAAACGCCCAGGCGCCCATCAGCACGCCTGCCGTCGCAACGCCGAACGACAGATTGCGCAGCCACGTCTTGCGCGTGAGCAACGTGATCGCGCTCAATGCGATGGCGACCTGGATCAGCGTGGTGGCCTGCGCCCAGCGATGATGACCATGCAGAAGCGCCTCGCTTTTAGCGTCGTTTTGCACGACTTCTTTTTCGATCTCTTCAGCCTTCGCGCGGATCGGCTCTTTCTGCTGCGTGTATTTTTCGACGTCGGCGACGAACTTGGCGTGCGCTTGCGCATTGCCGCCCGACAGCGCCGCGCCGAGTTCAGCGAGATTCTGCTTCTCGCCCTTGGCCTGGTAGTAACTCCATTGATTCGACGCCTCGGTCTTCTTGATGGCGGCTTCGTTCTTGTAGTAGAGCGCCAGGTTTTCGCTATTGCCGCTCTGGTACGCGCACAGCGCGCCGATTGTCGCGAGGATCGCCGTCATCACGGCCATGCGGCTCGCGAAAGGATCGTCGTCGTGGTGGCCGGCATGTTCGACCGCATGGTCGTGTGGGCCATGCACTTCATATTCGTCAGGCATCTGATTCTCCGAGGCAAAGCTTTTCTTGTATTCCGGACGGCGCTCGCTGACGCGAACCGGCCGCGGGCATCGACGCCCGTGCGGCGCGACCTTCCGGAGGCCTCAATCTTAGCGTGAGGCGCCCGGCGATGGGAAAGGCATCGCCGTTTTGCGCAGCATAGCGTGAGGTGCAGGCCGCTTGTCGATGCCCCGCTGATATCATCCCACGCACCCCTTCAACGCATCAGCGCCGCCAAGCATCCCTACCCAATCACTCGCTCCTTCGATGCCCACCCATCCCACGCTCCTCACCACCGACCGTCTGATCATGCGTCCGCACACGCGCGACGATTTCCTCGAGAGCTATGCGATGTGGTCCGATCCCGAGGTGATCCGCTACATCGGCGGCAAGCCTTTCACGCGTGAGGAAGTCTGGGCGCGCCTGCTGCGTTACGCCGGACATTGGGCGATGCTGGGTTACGGCTACTGGGTGGTTCGGGACAAGGAGAGCGGCCGCTTCCTCGGCGAAGTCGGCTTTGCCGACTATCACCGGGAGATCGAACCTTCGCTGATGGGCACGCCGGAGATCGGCTGGGCCCTGGACCCGGCCGTGCATGGCCGCGGCTACGCGACCGAAGCCGTGCGCGCCGCGCTGAGTTGGGCCGACCGGCAGTGGCCGGACGCCGAAACCGCCTGCATCATCGCGCCGGACAATCTTCCGTCGCTGCGCGTTGCGCACAAATGCGGCTATCGCGAGCGGCTTCGCACGACGTACAAAGGCAAGCCGACCATCGTCTTGCGGCGCGCGGCAGGCGTGGTTTGAATCGTCGCGCGCCGTGCGGGTTGTGTGTCATTGCCGGCTCGCGGCTTATTGATCACCCTCACTCTCCGCCGCTCGCCGTTGCGCGATCAGATCCGCCAGCCGTTCGATCTGCTGACCGTGCGCGTCGAAGTTGCCGGCATCGAGCCAACGTGCGTAGCACGCACGCAGCGCGGGCCATTCCCCGTCGAGCATCGAGAACCACGCGGTATCGCGATTGCGTTGGCGATATACGATCGCCTGGCGGAAGATGCCTTCGAAGGTGAATCCATAGCGCAGCGCCGCCGTGCGTGACGGGCCGTTCAGCGAGTCGCACTTCCATTCGAAGCGGCGATAGCCGAGCTCGCCGAACACGTGGTTCATCAGCAGGAACATCGCTTCGGTGGCGATGCGGGTGCGCTTCAGGCGCGGCGAGTACGTGACGTGCCCGACTTCGATCACGCCGTTCGCGGGGTCGATACGCATCAGCGCCAGGGTGCCGACGGCCTTGCCGGTCGCCAGATCGATCACCGCATAGTGCAGCGGATCGGCCGACGCCGCCGCGCGCGTCAGATGCTCGCGATACGCGGCGAGGCTCTCGAACGGTCCGACGTTCAGATAGGTCCAGTCGCGGGCATCGGTGGCCGAACTGTATGCGTCGTAGAGGTCTTCGGCGTGACGTTCGACGTCCACCGGTTCGAGCCGGCAATAGCGGCCCACCAGCGGCTCGCGGGCGGGCGCCCGCGCACCGTTCCAGCCCGGCACCGGGGCGCCGACCGGCTGGTCGAACGCGTTACGTGTGGGTTCCATGTCTGCTCTCCTTGTTCACTCGGTCGATTGTCTGAGAGAACAATACGACAAACGTGGTATGTTAAAAAGATCCAGTCTCGCCGCATTTGATAGGTCCAGCATCCATGATCGAGATCATTGGTCCGCTCATTCATTCAGCCAGCGCGCCAGCCGCCTCGCCGTCCACCGCGAGTCGTACGGATACCGGCGCTGCCGCCGCCGGCGACAAACCGGCGCCGCTGCAAAAGCAGCTGATCGAGCGCTTGCAGCAGGCGATTCTGACCGGGCGTCTGCCGGCGGGCTCGCTGCTACCGTCGTCGCGTTTGCTGGCGGCGGAGATGGGGGTGTCGCGCAATACGGTCGTGATTGCCTACGAGCATCTCGCCGCGGTCGGTTATGTCGTCGCCGACAAGAAGGGCACGCGCGTGAGCCCGCTCTCCAGCCCAACCGCGCGCGGCGAACATCAGGTGCAGCCCGCTGCGCCGGAGGCGTTCTATGCCACGCGTGTCGGACAATTCGGCGCCACGCGCACGCATGCCGACAACACCTTGCCGCTGACGCCAGGCACGCCCGCGCTGGATCGCTTTCCGCTCGGCGCGTGGCGGCGCGCGCTCGAACGCTCGATGGAACGCGCATTGCCGCTTGCGCTCGGTTACGGCGCGCCGGCCGGCGAGCCGGCGCTGCGCGAGGCGATCGCTACCCATCTGCGCGTGTCGCGCGGCGTCCGCTGCGACGGCTCGCAGGTGGTGATCACCGAAGGTGCGCAGGAAGCGCTGAACCTGTGCGTGCGGCTTTTCACCGATCCGGGCGACATCGCCTGGGTCGAGGATCCCGGCTATCGCGGTGCGAAGGCGGCGTTCAATCTCGGCGATCTGACCACGCTGCCGATGCCGGTCGATCTCGAAGGCATGGCGGTGCCGGCGGACGCATGGCGCGCGCATCCGCCGAAGCTGATCTACACGTCGCCCGCGCATCAGTATCCGACCGGGGCGGTGCTGTCGGTGGCGCGGCGGCTGGAGCTGATCGCGCAGGCGCGCCGCAGCGGCGCGTGGCTGATCGAAGACGACTACGACGGCGAATTCCGCCACACCGGCGAGCCGATCGCCAGCATGCAGGGGCTGGTGCCGGACGCACCGGTGTTGTACGTGGGCTCGTTCAGCAAAACGATGTTTCCGGCGCTGCGCATCGGCTTCGTGGTGCTGCCGGGCGCGATCGCCGAGCAGGCGGCGGTCGCGTTGCAGGAGATGCTGCGCGGCGGGCATCGTCTGGAGCAACTGGCGTTGGCGCATTTCATCGAAAGCGGGGAGTTCGGACGGCATCTGGGCCGCATGCGGCGCCTCTATCGGGAACGGCAACAGGCGCTACGCGATGCGCTGACCACGCATTTCGAGCCGTCGCAGATTCTCGGCGGCAATTGCGGCATGCATCTGACGCTTCGTCTGCCGCCTCGCATCCCGGATCGGCTGCTCGCTGAACGCGCGCTTGCAGCGCGGCTCAATCCTCGGGCGTTGTCCGGTTTCGCGTTGCAGCCTCGCGACGAGACGAACGGGCTCGTGATCGGCTACGGCAACACGTCAGCCGAACAACTGGCGCCCGCGATCGCTGTATTGGCCGGCCTGATGGGCGAAATGGCGGGTGCACGCGTCGCGTAAGTTTTTACGTTTGTCCGCGCAGCCGATGTCGCGCTATCGTGTCGTTCATGCGCGGTGATTCGCCAGGTGCGCGACGTTGGCGAATCGCCCGCAGGTCATGCTCAGCGCGCGCCGCGCTGCAACATCGCGGAAAGGATGCGCGCGTACGCCGGGCCGCTGCCGGGCGCGGGCATGAAGAATGCGGTTGTGGTTATCTATGACGATTTTTCCGACCGGAGAAGACATGAAGGAAATCGAACCGACACCGTGGTTTGAGCTTGCCGTCCATACGCCCGTTCGTGAAGGCTGGTACGAAGTGCAGTTGACGAGCGGGGACACGGCATTTGCGAAATTTGGCGACGGCGTATGGACCGAAAAACCGTTGCTGGTCTTCACGCACTGGCGCGGCCTGTCCGCCGATCCGGCGAGCGTTCCGGCTGGCGAGGCGGAGTCGATCGGCGCGGAGGCCACCGCGGCGCAAGGCGTGCGTGCCGCCTGGAACGCGTTCTTCCCCGGGCTCGGCGAAGAACAGCACAAACCGTTGGACGCGCTGCCCAACGGCAAAGCTCCGCATTGATAGCAACCCGCGCGGCGGCCTCGCGGCTGCCGCCTTGAATCCGCCGGGGCCTTCAGCTCCGCTTCAACGCTTCGGCAGCCAGTTTGCCGATGTCCCTGTCGATGTCCGGCGTCTCACTTGACGATGTACTCGGCGAACATCGCGGTTCAGATCAGAAGCGTGGCCGCTGGAACGGCGGCGGCGAGGCCGGTGGCCGGGCTGGTCAGCGGTTTCTCGCCGCGCGTGACCAACGCGCTCGCGCCTGCCATCGAGGCTTGCGCCAGTGCCACGACATGCGCGCCGTTTTCGTAAGCGGCGTCCACGGCGGCGGCGACCGAAGACAGATAACCCGCCGTATCGCCCGCCTTGAAGCGGCTCCAGGCACCGTCGACCTTCGAGCGGCCCGTGCGCGCGGCCCGTTCGAGCGCCGTGCGTGACGGCGGCGTCAACAACGCCGCGCGTACCTCGCTACAATCGACGTCGTTCATTGACGCGGAAAGGACGTATGAAAGGCACTCGAGAAGCCGTGGCATTGCCGCGGGCGACGCAGTTACTGAATCATGGACCGGTCACGATCATCACCAGCGCGCACGACGGGCGTTCGAACGTGATGGCCGCATCGTGGGCGATGCCGCTCGATTTCAATCCGCCGAAGGTGGTGGTGGTCGTGGACAGCCGCACGCTGACGCGGCAACTGATCGACGCGAGCGGCGTGTTCGGGCTGCAACTGCCGAGCCGCGGTTTTGCCGCGCAAACGCTCGCGGTGGGGTCGAACGCGGGCGCCGGACTCGACAAGTTCGCCGCCTTCGACCTCGAAACTTTCCCCGCGCAAAACATCGACGTACCGATGCTGGCCGGCTGCATCACGTGGATGGAATGCAAGGTGATTCCGGACGACAGCCAGCGGCACGATCTGATCATTGGCGAAGTCGTGGCGGCGTACGCGGATAGTCGCGTGTATTCGAACAACCGCTGGCACTTCGGCGACGATCCGGATCTGCGAACGTGTCACTACGTGGCGGGCGGGACGTTTTTTGCCACCGGCGACGCGTTCGAAGTCGCGCCAGTGGCAAGCGGCGCGATGGGATAGTTAGCGGTTAGCAGCAGCGAGGCGCGCGCGTGTCCTGACCGCGAGCCTCACGCCCCGCCATCGGCAAACGCCTTGAGTGCGTCGCCCGCCAACCGGTAGCGGACCCACTCGCTCTGCGCGCTCGCGCCGATCGATTCGTAGAAACCGATGGCCGGCTCGTTCCAGTCGAGCACGCTCCATTCGAAGCGGCCGCAGCCCGTGTCGCATGCAAGGCGGGCGAGGTGGCGCAGCATCTGTTTGCCCGCGCCGCTGCCGCGCGATTTCGGCGATACGTACAGGTCTTCGAGATAAAGCCCTTGTTTGCCGAGCCACGTCGAATAAGAAAAGAAGTAGACGCAGAAGCCGATGGGTTCGCCGTTCATCTCGCAGATCAAAGCCTTCGCGGCCGATTCGGCTGAAAACAGGCTTGCTTCGATATCGCCGACGGTAGCCACAACCTCGTGCTCCGCTTTCTCATACACCGCGAGTTCGGTGATGAAGCGCAGAATCAGCGCGGCGTCGGAAGTGTGGGCGGGACGGATGTGGATGGTCAAGGTAAGGTGCTCGGTCGGTGTGAAATGTCGATCGAAGTTTCGCGCGTAGGCATCGGCTTCGAAGCGCCGGCTTCGGATCAGTCCTGCATCGTATCGTTTATCCTGCTGTCCTGGCCAGCGAACGGCCGGTTCCCGACGATATTTAGCAAGCTAACGCGTGAGGTTGTTCAATGAAGCGAGCGTCGATTCTGGCCGTGACATGCCTATGGATGAGCAGCGCGGCCCATGCGGAGAACATGGATTGCAAGAACGCATCCGATCAACTCTCGCTCAACCGTTGCGCGGACATCGAATACCAGGCCGCCGATCAGAAACTGAACGACATCTACAGCAAGCTGCTGAAGAAAGTCAGTCCGCACGGCAAGCCTCGTTTGCAGAAAGCCGAGCGTGCATGGGTCGCATACCGCGACGTTCAATGCGATTTCCTCGCGTCGTCGCCGTCCCCGTACAGCGCGCAGCCGATGATTCATGCGTACTGCCTGAGCCGTCTGACGCAAGCGCAAACCAAACTGCTCGACGAGCAATTGCACTGCCAGGAAGGGGATATCGGCTGCGGTCAACAGTAATGCTTGAAGCACGCCACGAGTGGCAAGCAAGATTGACGCGCCACTGCAAAATCGTTTACTGTCGATCCATGGACTTCCACTCGATTCCCTTCGCTGCCGTCACCACCACGACGACCACCTTCACAGGCGGGTCGTCTGGAGGTTGCACGCGTTAGAAGCGCGAAGCTGTGGCAAACCACCAAAGGCCCCGCCGGAAACGGACGGGGCCTTTGGCGCTTCTGGACCTCCGTTTGCGGCATCAATCCGCGGTATCCATCCGCGGTATCAATCAAACGGAGCGTGACTGTGAACGACATCGATCATCGTGTACTGGGCAACAAACTCGACCTTTTCCATCATCAGGAAGAAGGCGCGGGCATGGTGTTCTGGCATCCGCGCGGCTGGGAGCTTTATCGCGTGCTGGAAGACTACATCCGCGCCCGCATGCGTCGTGCAGGCTTTCGTGAGATCCGCACGCCGCAATTGCTCGCGCGCTCGTTGTGGGAGCGGAGCGGCCATTGGGAGAAGTTCGGCGCGGCGATGTATTCGCTAGCCGACGCGGAAGAAGGGCGCGCGCTATGCCTGAAACCGATGAGTTGTCCGTGCCATGTGCAGGTGTTCAATCAGCGCGTGCGTTCGTATCGCGAGTTGCCGGTTCGCTATAGCGAGTTCGGCGCTTGTCATCGCGACGAGCCTTCGGGCTCGCTCGAAGGTCTGAAACGCACGCGTGCCTTCGTACAGGACGATGCGCATGTGTTCTGCACGGAGGTGCATATCGAGGCCGAAGTCGGCCGCTTCTGCGAGTTGTTGCGCACGGTCTACGCGGACCTCGGCTTTCCTGCCTTCCAGGTAGCGCTTGCCACGCGGCCTACGCTGCGCGCGGGCGATGATCAAATGTGGGATCGTGCGGAAGCCGCGTTGGACAACGCCGCACGCGCGGCGGGCCTCGAATTCGATGTGCTTGCAGGAGAGGGCGCTTTTTACGGGCCGAAACTGGAGTTTCATCTAACGGACAGCCGCTCGCGCAGCTGGCAATGCGGCACGATTCAACTCGACTTCGTGCTGCCGGATCGGCTCGATGCGGAGTTCGTCAATGAACGCAATGAACGCGAGCGTCCCGTCATGATTCATCATGCGGTGCTCGGCAGTATGGAGCGTTTCATTGCAATGCTGCTGGAACATCACGGAGGATGGCTGCCTGTATGGCTCGCGCCGGAGCAAGTTGTGGTCGCGACGATCGGCGATGCGAATACGGCCTACGCGCAACAGCTCATGCGAGCGCTCGACGCCGCCGGTATCAGAGCGCTGCTCGACAACCGGCCGGAGCGGCTGGAAAAGAAGATCGTCGATGCGCGCGAAAAACAGGTGCCGATTCTGGTCATGGTGGGTTCGCGCGATGAACGCGATAGAACGATCACCAGTGTTCGTCGAACGAGGCGGGCGGATGGCGCCGCATGGCCGAAGCGAGTCAAACGCCCGGGCCCCCTTCATGAATGCCTCAGTCCGACCTGTTTCGTCGAAAACCCGTGTTTCGCAAGCGGACCCGGGGCCGAACCAAACGGCAGATCAATGCGAACAACATCGCATGGATCCGACTATCACGATTACATCGAGGAGCGCTCCGACGCATGCGCGTCGGAGCGCTTTGCGCTTTAGGCGCGCAAGGGCCTTAACCCCGTGCGCACTTCGTTCGCGAAGATCATCGGTTCTTCCCATGCCGCGAAGTGTCCGCCTGTTTCGGGTTTGTTGAAGTAAATCAGGTTGTGATAGGCCTTTTCCGTCCAGGTTTTCGGCGCCTGGTAGTTTTCTCCCGGAAAAGCGCTCACAGCGGCAGGCACGTTGACGTCGGCCGCGAGGAAGAAATTCGCGTGCGACTCCCAATAGAAGCGCGCCGCAGAGATGCCGGTGTTGGTCAGCCAGTAAAGTGTGATGTCGTCGAGTATGTCGTCTCGCGTCAGCGCGCCTGCTGAATGGCCGTTGACGGGATGACCGAGCACGGCTGCGCTCAACGCCGCCGCGGGCTGGCCGTAGCCGTCGCCGTGGTCGAGTAGCCAGGAAGCCAGCGCGACGGGCGAGTCGGCGAGTCCGTACAGCGTCTGTGGGCGCGTGCCCATTTCGAGCGCGTATCCGCGCTTCTTCTTGAAGTTCGCGCTCAGTTGCTCATACGCATGCTTTTCCTCATCTGACAGGCCAGCGGGCGTCGGATCGCCCGCGACAAGCGACTTGAAAATGTCAGCCGGAACCGACGCAGGGAAGTTCACATGAATGCCGATCAGTTCGGGCGGCGCCTGTTTGGCCATGATGTTCGTGACAATCCCGCCGAGATCGCCGCCCTGCGAAGCAAAGCGCTCATAGCCGAGGCGTTTCATCAATGTGACCCACGCGCGCGCGGTGCGCTCCGGTCCCCAGCCCGTTGTGGTAGGTCTCGCCGAAAAGCCGTAACCGGGCAACGATGGAATCACGAGATGAAAGGCATCCGAAGCCGGCGCGCCGTACGTAGTCGGATTAACGAGCGGGTCGATGATCTTGAACTGTTCGATGACCGAGCCGGGCCAGCCGTGAGTCACGATCAACGGCATCGCGTTTTCGTGCTTCGACCGGACGTGGATGAAATGGATATCGAGTCCGTCAATCTCAGTGATGAACTGCGGATACGAATTCAGCCGCGCTTCGCATTTGCGCCAGTCGTAGCCGGTTGCCCAATATTGCGCGAGTCCCTGAATAGCGGCGAGCTGAATGCCCTGTGATTCGTCGGGCACCGTCTCGCGATCCGGCCAGCGCGTGGCCTTGATGCGGCGCCGCATGTCGACGAGCTGCGAGTCCGGGACGTGAACGCGGAACGGCCGGATCGCCGTCTTGTCGCCGTTCGCGGATTCGGTGATCTTGCCGATTGCCGGGCTCGTTTCCGCGACGGCGAGCCCGCTTAGCGAGCTTGCCGCGAGCGCCGCGGCGGCCATACCGACAAAGTGCCGGCGCGATGAGGATTGGGGCGTGTTTTTTGACATGGGATCGGTCTCTTGCCTTGGATCAGCGTGTTGCGTTGCGCGTGAAGTCCGCGATGTGCAGTCTCACGAAGTCGTACATGCTCGTGGGTTTGCGGCCCGTGAGTTCGAACAGGTCGTTCGTCATGCGGTCGTACCGTCCCTGAACGTGAAGGTCGGCCATCACGACCAGATGATTGACGACGTGAGCGGGAATGCCGAGCTCGCGCAGTTTGTCGGACCACGGCGCGACCGGCACATTCCGGTAACGGATTGGCCGACCCAGCGCCTCCGAAAAGACGCGGGCGGCATGCTCGAGATCCGTCGATTCGAGGCCCGTCAGGTTATAGATCTTGCCAATATGCGGCGCCGGGTTCTCGAGAATCACCGATACCGCATTCGCGACGTCAACTGCAGAAATGGGCGACGTCTTGCTGTCACCGAGCGGCAGCGCGAGTTCGTCGTTGTCGCGTACGCCGGCTGCGCCAAGCGTCAGGAAGAAGCTCTCGAGAAACGCCGTCGGCCGCACCGTGATGACGGGCAGCCCCGACCACTGCAATACCTGCTCCGCAAGCCAGTGCAGCTTATGCTGGGGGCTGTCGGTCGTCTCCGTGATGCTCATTTCCGTGACTGTCATCTGCGACATGTTCACGATGGCTTCGACGCCCTGATGACGTGCCACCGCAGCAAAATTGACGGTTGCTTCGAGATAGGCCGCAGAGACGGACATGCCGAAATAGACGCGCGAACAACCTTCGATTGCGCGGTGCATCGCAGTGAGATCGGTCAGATCGCCGACCACGACTTCGGCGCCGAGGCGACGCAACTCGTTCGCGCGATCGTCTTCCTTGCGGACCAGCGCCCGCACTTTATAGCCCTTCGCGAGCAATGACGTTGTCACGTTGCGGCCGATTCCACCAATCGCGCCTCCGGCACCCGTCACGAGAATGGGCCCATCATGGGCAGGTTTCGTTGTCATATCACATACCTTTCAAGAAGAGACTTCAGTTTATTTATATATGCATATACACACGTAGGTATGAAAATGTGCGCGTGCATACGTTGACCAATGCGACGTCGGGTCATCGCTCGCGTGCGTCTTGCAGAAAACCGAGCATTGTCTTCGTCACCAGCTCGGGCTGCTCCTCCTGGATAAAGTGTCCACTGTTTTCTAGCGGGTGCGAAGCGCGTTCGTGAACATGCGCGGTCGGCGTGCGGTCGATCATCAGACTCAGCAATTCGGGGCGGTTGTAGTGGCCGGCCGAGTCCATCAGCATCTTGCGGCGGTCGATTTGCGTGAAGTCGAGATCGACGATCACTTCGCCTTCACCCGAGCGAAGCGGCTCGGCCATCAGCATGCCGTCAGGAGCGACGATCGTGGTGAAGCAGCCCCCCGAGATCGGACCGATTCCACAACCGGTATCTTTCATGATTTGCGCTTGCTGGTCCGCGTCCAGCCACGCCGTTGCATTGACGACGAACGCGCCGGATTCGAGCGCATGCTGGCGGATGTTGATTTCCATGCGCTGGGTAAAGCCCTCGCCAAAGGCGGAACCCGGGTACATCGCCGAATGGATCTGCTCGCCGTCGGCGATCATCGCGTAGCGGGCGAGCGGGTTGTTGTGCTCGAAGCATGCGAGCTGGCCGATGCGGCCGACTGCGCTGTCGACTGCACGCAAGCCCGAGCCATCTCCCTGGCCCCAGATCATGCGTTCGAAATGCGTCGGCGTGATCTTGCGGCGGCGCTGGATCAGCGTACCGTCAGCATCGAAGAGCAATTGTGTGTTGTACAGCGTGCCGCCATCGCGCTCATTGACGCCAATGGACACGACCATGCCGGCCTTTCGCGCGGCTTCGCCGATCGCGTCGGTAGCAGCGGACGGCACAGTCACAGCCTGTTCGAGCAGGCGCAGATGTTCGGTGCCCGACAGAAGCTCGATGCCCGTCTGGACGGCCGCAAAGTAAGGGTAATAAGGCACGACCGTTTCGGGGAAGGTGGCGAACTGCACGCCTTTCTGGCCGAGTTCGTGGATCTTCTGCACGACCTTGGCGACGGTTGCTTCACGGCTATAGAGCACCGGGCTGAACTGGACAGCGGCGGCTTTGACGACTTTCATGACAAACTCCTTGACGCGGGGGAAGGGGTACCAGGCGTTGGTCGATCTTGCATATTCAACATCGACCGAAAAACTTCAGACCATGCGCAGCGGCAATTTGCGCGCGATATTCATGAGCTCATGGGCAACGCCTTCGCCGAGGAGGCGCGTCGCGTGGCTCTGTGCAGCCGACCACGCGCTCGCGGCGTTTTTGAGCAGCGCCTTGCCCTCGTGCGTGAGCGAGAGAGGGCGGCTTCGACCATCGCTTGACGGGACGCCCTCGGCAACCCAGCCCTGCGCGATCAGCGGCCGCAGATTCCTTGTCAGCGTCGAGCGCTCGTGATGATTCCGTCGGCCCAGATCTGAGCGGCTAATAGGCCCGAACTCCGCGATCAGCACGAGCAATGAGAACTGCGGCGCCACGATGCCGAACGGACGCAACGCATCGTCATAGACGGAAGTCAAGACGCGGGAGATCTGCCGGGCGCGCGTCAGCAGACAATTGCGCGCGATCTGGCTGCTCGGCGGTTTATCCGCGGTGCGGTCCAGTTCAACGGTTCCGTTCGACTCGTGTTGCATATGCACTACCTCGGTAAGCCCAGTTTTTGCGGTGCGGTGTTTTGCTCGCGATGGGCGTATTTGAGCGGATGAACGTATCCCGCTTGTGTCCGAAAGTCGGTTGTGTGTAAGCGTGCGTATCCCTATCTGTTGCAGATACGTTGAGATACAAAAAAGGGCAGTGCGGGAAAAGAGGGAGGGGAAATGACGAGGGCTGCGGCGTGATGATCTCGCGACGCCTCAGCCGCCGTTGTGGCCTGACTCGGCTTCGATATTCTCCGCCGCGGCACGCGAGAACCGCATTTGATATTCACTCGGCGACAACCCCGTCTTGCGCTTGAACAATTGCCGAAATGTGCTGATATCGCCATAGCCGACCCGCTGACTTACCGCTTCAAGCCCAATTGGCCGCGTTTCCAGCAACCTTTTCGCGACCTCGATGCGTAGATTCTGCAGATACGTCAATGGTGCGAGCCCGACGGCTTCCTTGAAACGGCGATTGAGCGTGCGTTCGCTGACAGCAAGCGACGCCGCCAGATCGCTCAACCGGAATCCCTGCTGCAACGTAGCCTCCATCTGCTGCTGGGCGCGCGCGACGAGCGTGTCGGTATGCCCATGTTCGTCGAGAAGCGTTGCAAAGGAAGCCTGCGAAGTCCGGTTCATGTCGATCAAGAGCGCCTTCGCGGTCATCGTGGCGAGTTCTTCGCCGGCGAATGTTTCGACGAGCCGCACCGCGAGATTCAGATACGACGTCACGGAACCGCCCGAGATGATGCCGTCCTGCGCGATCAGCAGTTCCTGTGCGCGAACTTCGACACGCGGATAGCGGCGCGCGAAGTCCGCGGCTCTCGCCCAGTGCGTCGTTGCAGCGCGGCCATCCAGCAGGCCCGCCTCGGCGAGCAGGTAGTTGGCCGTGCAATAAGCCGCCAGCACGGCACCTGCCTTGCGTTGACGCCGCAGTGCGGAAGACAGCGCGTTCAACTGCTCGCGGCGCCCGATGAACTCGTCGATGTTCGAGAAAAACGGTGCGGTCAGCAGAACGGCGTCCGCCCGTTTTCGCGGGTCGATCTTGCCGTCGACGTGAATGGTCTGGCCCGACGCAGCCGTGACGGGTTGCCCGTCGAGAGATTCCACGCGCCATGCAAACACGGGCGCGGATGTCGTGCCCGGTGCAGCCTTGCGCGCATGGAACTGATTGGCGGCGCTGAAGACGTCAACGGGGCCGGCGACGCCGGACGCGAGGATTCCGTCATAGACCCAGATGCGGACGATGGCCATTGCGTGTCTGAAATTCCCTGAATAATGGCGATGCTGCCACTTCCGGCCGCACGAGTAAACCCCGATCATGGCCACATCCAATGACTTGAAAGCAGGAGCAGCACCATGCCAATGATCGATGCACTGTGGCCCGAAGACGCCTTGACGCCGGAGGCCGAAGCGCGTCTCGTCAAGGAACTGACCGACATCCTCATCAAGGCGGAAGGGTACGATCCCGCCAATCCGATCGCACAGCGTGTCACCGTGTTCCATCTTCATCGGCCTGCTGCGATCTACATCGGCGGCGAACGCACGAGCACGATACGCTACCGGATCATTCCGTCTGCACCCGAAGGGCAATACACCGACGAATCGCGTCGCTCGCTCGTCAGAAACGTCACGGAAGCGGTGGCGCGCGCGGAGAACCGGCCGTTCGATGACGTCGCGCCGCGCGTCTGGGTCTTCCCGACCGAGATTCCCGATGGCGCCTGGGGGACGCGCGGCGCGATTTGGATGTTGCCCGATATTCATGCGTTGCTGGCGGGCGAGTCTGAGCGCGGCGCGGGCGTCGGACGCCTCGCGCGACGCCGCCTCGAAAAGGCGCGCATCACGCTCGAAGCAGCGCTCGATGCCGCTAGCGCAGGCATGACGAGCAAACCGTAACTGGAGCGCCCAGCATGAAATTCAACGACACAGCCCCCGTGCTGGCGCCCGCAGGCGGTCCGCCGCTCTGGCTGGCGAGGCTCGCCGAAAACGCGACGCTCGAAGCCACCGTGCTGAAGCGTCCGATCGAGGGACGAGCCGATATTCTCTCCGTGATCAAACACGCGGTCTCGCTCTACGAATTCCAGCATCACAGCTACAAGGGCGAGATCGGCAACGGTTTGTACATGGAATCCTATCGGTCGCAGATCCAGGGCGTGCCGATCGAAACGGTGGTCGTCGCGCATCTGAACGAACAGGGCGAGACGGATTCCGTGATCATCAATCATCGCCCGCTCAACGCAGCGCTGCTGTTTTCGAAACGAATGTGGGAGCGCGTCGATGAGCGCTTCCGCGATTGCTATCTGACGGGACCAGAAGCCGCAGCGCTGAATACGGCATCTGGTGTGGCCTCGCGCCAGCCTCCTTGTGTTGAAGAGTTGCTGTAACGAACGATCTATCGATCGAAGCAGTGAGGATTTCGCAATGACTGATGCACTAGATGGCGTACGCGAACACTATCGCGCGATGCATAGACTAGGCGGAGGCTCGCGGCAGCCTTCAGGTTAATGCGACAAGAACAGGACATGATGAAAACGCCTTTTTCTTAATTTGACGACAGCCTCTGTGCTGGTCGCTTCTGCTGGAGTCTCCATGGCGCAAACCACTCCGATGCCAAGCACGCCAACCACGAAGATATTGGCGATTGGCACCTTTCCACCGGGCACGGACATGCAACTTGTCCAACACATTCTTCCGACCGAAGTTCGCGAGACGGCGCAGCTCTACCTCGAGGGCAAGATTGACCAGTGGTATTCACTGCAAGACCGGGCTGGCGTGGCGTTCATCCTGAACGTTACGGACGTAAGTCAAGCGCATGAAATGCTTGAGGCACTTCCCTTGGGGAAAGCGCACTTAATGACATTCTCGCTTCTCCCAATAGGCCCACTGAAGCCGTTGAGTAAGCTTTTGAATCCGCCTTCCCCCCAATAGAAAGCGCTACAGCGTACTGGGCTGCTGCGCCGCCGGTTTTGCCGTGCACGTGGCAAACGTTTGGCGAAGCGTGAGATGGTGCAGGGTCTTACGCGCGTTTACAGGCGACGCACCGTACGCGTGCATCGCACGTGATGCCACTGACGGCCTGCAAAGACGCCATTCAAGCCTTCAACGGTAACCAGATTTCGAGTCCACCCATGCCGCTGACCGGATCGAACTGTTCGTCGTAGCGTTCGAAGCTCGGCGCATCGGCGGGCACATGTCCCGACGCCGGCAGCCACTGATTCCAGATCGTGTTCCAGGTGCGCTGGATCGTCGAGATATGCTCGCGATGGCTGAACACCGCGTAACGCTGCGCGGGAATGCGTACGCGGCTCAACTCGGCCGGCAGCGTGGAGAAGTCGCTGACTTCGACGCCGCACAGGTAATCGAAATTGCCCGAGTCGTCGGCGTTGTAGCTGACGCCGTAGGCGACGCCGCCTACTTGCGCCGGCACTTTGCCGTAGTAAGCGCCAAAGCGCTGCCATTGCGAAGGAATGGCCTGGCTGGTGTCGCAGGTGTAGCGCTCGTTCAGGCCCGCGACGAGAAACGGTTTGCCGTCTTCGAAACGCGGTGGTTCCAGATGGGTGAGAAGGGTTTGGTCCATTTTGATCGGCTCCACGATGGCCAGGCGGTCGAGGTGACCACGCGCGCGCAGCGCTTCGGGCGTGAGCCCGAACTGCTCGCGAAACGCGCGCGTGAATGCCTCGTGAGAACCGTATCCGGCATCGAGCGCCACCGCCAGAATGTCCGGTGCGCCGTCAGCGAGGCGCCGTGCAGCCTCGCTCAAGCGACGCGCGCGGACATAGCGCATCACCGGCAACCCGGTGGCCGCTTCGAATGCACGCGACAGGTGGAAGCGCGACACACATGCACAGCCGGCGATATCGTCGAGCGTCAACTCGCGGGCAAAATAGCTTTCGATAAACCAGAGTGCTCTTCCGACAGGGTTCATATCGGTTCTCATGTCAGCATGGAACCAGCATAGCGGGCGGCCAACTGGCGTATTTGATCGCGATTGCGGTTTTGCTAATCAGTCGCTTCGCGATAACAGCACCGCGTTGCCCCTCGGGAGGCCTGCCGCGAACCGACAGGTTTGGGCCGCTCAATAATTTTCGGTTGCAGCCTGGTTCCCAGCGCCTCTCGAGTGTCCTTCCGCTCCCGGCACCTCTTGACCATGTACGCCTTCTTGCGCGCCGGCGCCGCCCGGCTGCCCTGGCCGCAACAGCAATCCGCCAAGAACGCCTGCCGCCGCCGCGAAAATCGCCCCGAACAGGAACGCGACGTGATAGCCGCTGTTGAGCGCCGTCGCCGCGTTTTCCGAAGCCTGCACGGCGCCGCTGCGCGCGGCAGCGAGGCTCGCAAGCACCGCGAGACCGAGCGCGCCGCCCATCATGAACGACGTATTGACGATCCCGGACGCAAGGCCCGAATCGCCCGGATCGACGTCGCTCATCGCGGCAAGCAGCAAAGGATTGAACGCAATACCCGCGCCGAAGCCGAGCAGGATCATGCCGGGCAGCACGTCGAGCACGAAGCTGCCGTTGACCGGCGCGCGTGCGAACAGCGCCAGTCCCACCGCCGCGACCAGCAGCCCGGCGGCGAGCGGCACACGCAGACCGCAGCGCATCACCACCCGCGCTGACAGGCCCAGCGAGAAGAACCCCATGATCAGATTCGCGGGCAGAAACGCGAGCCCAACCTGCAACGGCCGGTAGCCGAGCACGCGTTGCAGATACAGTGCGGAGATGAAAAACCACGCGAACATCGCTGCCGCCCACAGCATGCCGACCACATTCGCGGTCGCGACATTGCGCAAGCGAAACAGACCGAGCGGCATCAACGGATGCTGCACGCGCGCTTCGATGACGAGAAACACGGCGAGCAGCGCCACTGCCGCGAGCAGCAGGCCGAGCGTCTGCGGCGAGGTCCAGCCTGCTTCATTGCCGTTCACGACCGCGTACACGGCCAGCATCAGCGAAACGGTGACCGTCACCGCGCCGGCGACGTCGAGCCGTTCGCCGTGTGCGTGGCCGCGCGCCGACGGCAACAACGCGACGCATAACGCGTAGACGGCGATGCCGATCGGCAGATTGACGAGGAAGATCCAGTGCCAGCTCAGCAGGTTGGTGAGCAGACCGCCGAGCAATACGCCGATGCTGCCGCCGCCCGCGCAGACGAACCCATAGACGCCCATCGCTTTCGCGCGTTCGTCGGGCTCGGTGAACAGATTCATGATGAGCGACAGCGAAACGGCGGAGACGATCGCGCCGCCCAAACCTTGAACGGCGCGCGCGCACACCAGCAGCGCTTGCGAGTTCGCCATGCCGCACGCGAGCGAGGCCAGCGTGAACAGCGTGATGCCGCCTAGGAACAGCTTGCGGTGCCCGTACAGATCGCCGAGCCGGCCGCCCAGCAGCAGACAGCCGCCGAAGGTCAGCATGTACGCGTTGACCACCCAAACCAGCGAGGTCTCGCTGAAGCCGAGATCCGCTGCGATCGACGGCAGCGCCACATTCACGATCGTCGTATCGAGCACGATCATGAGCACGCCCATGCACAGAACGATCAGCGCCAGCCAGCGTTTGCTGCCGTGGATGGAATGGGTCATGCAGGGAACTCCTTTGCCGCGCTCAGTCGGATGCCGGACGCCCCGCCGCATCGCGAGACGCTGGGAACTCGTTGATCGAAATAGGGATTTTCGAGTCTAGCACCCGCTGATTCCGGGCTACAACTACGAATTCCTGGCCGTCTGGCATCGGCTCCGAGGCGCAGCTACGCTCAGCTCAGCAGCTCGTATTTGCCGCCGCGTTCCAGCGCACGCTGATAAGCCGGCCGCGCGTGAATGCGCTTCAGAAATTCGATCACAGCCGGAAGCTGGCCGTCCATGCCGCCGCGCGCGGTAGCGGCTTCGAGAGGAAAGCTCATCTGGATGTCGGCGGCCGTGAAGTCGTGACCGACGAACCAGCCGGTCGTGCTCAATGCATTGTTGACATAGCCAAGGTGCAGCTTCAACTGCGGGTCGATAAAACTCGATTGCAGCGTCGCCGCAATCTTGCGGGCGATCGGCTTGGCGAAGAACGGCATCGGCGCGCCGGCAATGCGCAACGCGATCAGCTTCAGCAGCAGCGGCGGCATCGCCGAGCCCTCGGCATAGTGCATCCAGTAGGTGTAGCGCAGCCTTTCTGGCGTGCCCGCCGCCGGCGCGAAGCGGTCTTGACCGTACTTGTCGATCAGATACTCGATGATCGCGCCCGATTCGGCGAGGGTCTGGCCGTCGTCGGTGATTACGGGCGATTTGCCAAGCGGATGCACCGCGCGCAACTCCGGCGGCGCGAGCATCGTCTTCGGGTCGCGCTGATAGCGCTTGATCTCGTACGGAACGCCGAGTTCTTCGAGCAGCCACAACACGCGTTGCGAGCGGGAGTTGTTCAGATGATGGACGGTCAGCATGGGTCGAGGGAGGTTGGCTGGTGGAGTGTCACATCATAGGGGTGTTGTGCAGCGGCGTGACTCCTGCAAAGAGAGAGGCGCTACATCATCGTACGCAACGCAAAGCGTTTGAGCTTGCCGGTTTCGGTGCGCGGCAACGCGCCGATAAAAGTGATGACGCGCGGATATTTATAAGGCGCCACGTTATTTTTCACGAAATCCTGCAGCTGCGCGACCAGTTCGTCGTTCGGCGTGTAGCCGGGGTTCAGCACCACGAACGCCTTGACGATCTGCCCGCGTGTTTCGTCAGGGACGCCGACCACGCCGCATTCGGCCACGGCTTCATGCTGCATTAACACGCTTTCCACCTCCGGCCCGGAGATGTTGTATCCGGCGGAAACGATCATGTCGTCGGCGCGCGCCTGGTAGAACACGTAGCCGTCTTCGTCCAGGTAAACGGAATCGCCGGGCAGATTCCAGCCGTCGCGGACGAACTTGGCTTGCCGCTCGTCGGCCAGATAGCGGCAGCCGGTCGGCCCGCGCACCGCGAGTTTGCCGATCGTGCCGGGCGGGACCGGTTGCATCGCGTCGTCCACCGCTTGTACGAGGTAGCCCGGCACCGCGCGGCCGATTGCATGCGGACGAATCTCGTCGCCCTGCGACGAAATGAAAATATGGATCAGCTCGGTGCCGCCGATTCCGTCGATCATGTCGATGCCGGTTGCGTCGTGCCAGAGAAGCCGCGTCGAATCCGGCAACGCCTCTCCCGCCGACACCGTCTTTTGCAGGCTCGAGACGTCGTGATGCGCGACGAGCGGCGCCATCTGCCGGTAGAACGTCGGCGCGGTGAACATGATGGTTGCGTGAAAGCGCTCGACGGTCTGCAGCAAGGTCTCGGGCGTGAGCCGCTCGATCAGCACCGTCGATGCGCCGGCGCGCAGCGGAAAGCACAGCAGCCCGCCGAGTCCGAAGGTGAAGGCGAGCGGGGGCGTGCCGCAAAAGATGTCCTTTGAAGACGGTTTCAACACATGACGCGGAAACAGATCGCACATCGCCAGGACGTCGCGATGAAAGTGCATGCAGCCTTTCGGCGCGCCGGTGGTGCCGCTGGTGAAGGCGATCAGGCAGACGTCGTCGGCGGCGGTGTCGCACGCTGTGAACTGGTCAGGCTTGTTGACCGCGAGCGTGTCGAGCGAGCCGGCGGAGTCGTCGTGGAACAGGCGTGTCTGTTTGAGGCCCGCGCAATAGAACTCGTCCTGAGGGTCGGTGCAGCGCGCGAGTTCTTCCGTTAGACGCGCGTCGCATAGGGCGGCGCCGACTTGCGCCTTGTCGATGATCTGCTTCAGTTCTTTCGCGCGCAGCAACGGCATGGTCGGCACTACGACGAGGCCGGCCTTCAGCGCGGCGAGCGCGGTCACCGCCATGTGCAACGTGTTCGGCCCGCGCAGCAGCACGCGGTTGCCCGGTTGCAAACCCATCTCGTCGACCAGCACATGCGCGCTGCGATTCACCAGTGCGAGCAATTCGCCGTAAGTGGTGGCGCGAGGCTGGCCGTCCACCTCGGACCAGATTGCCGGATGATCGCGATGACCGGCTTCGATGGTCCGCTCCAGCAGTTCCGTCGCGCAGTTGAGGCGCGCCGGGTACGCAACGTCCGGATTGTCGAGCAGGAATACGGGCCATCGATCCTGCGGCGGAAGATTGTCGCGCGCGAAGGTGTCGACGTGTGCTGACGGTTCCATCATGGTCTCCCGGGTGTTGAGCCGGCTGGCTGCGCTTCGGTTGGCTTAGGCGGCGGCCGGTATGTGCTTAGTGGGGAATCACTGCGGTAGCTTCGATTTCGACCTTGGCTTCATCTTCGATCAACGCGACGACCTGCACCGCGCTCATCGCGATGTCGTAGTCGCCGATCAGCTCGCGAAACGCGCGGCCGATATCTCTTAGCGACGCCAGATACTCGCGTTTGTCGGTGACGTACCACGTGAGGCGCACCAGATCGCGCGGCTCGCCACCCGCTTCACGCAGTACCGCCACGACGTTTTTGAGCGCTTGAATGGCCTGGGCGGCGAAGTCGGTCGTCTGAAAGCGCGCCTGTTCGTCCCAGCCGATCTGGCCGGCGATGAACACTTGCGTGCCGCTTGCCGCGACGCCGTTCGCATAGCCGCGGGGCTTGACCCAGCCGGCGGGGAGAAGAGCTTTTTTCATGAGCGTTGCGCCTCGATGGGTTCGGGCTGTGGGGCGAACTTCGCGAGCGCGCTCGCGATGTCGGCGGGAATGTCGATCGATGTGCCGTGTTCCAGCGAAGTCGTCACGAGCACCTGTTTCGCGCGGAAGCGGATTTCGTCGGCGCAATAGCCGACGATGTCGATGCCGATGGAGCGGCGTCCGATAGCAGCGACGGCGAGTGAAAGCGTGATCGTTTCGCCCATCTGGCTCGGCCGCGAAAACTCGCAATCGAGCTTGACGATCGGCAGGCCGACGCGGCGATGCGCGATCAAGTTTGCGTAGTCGATATGCAAACCTTCGTTGAACCAGTCTTCGACCAGGGCGTTGGTCATCACCAGATATTGCGGAAAGAACACGATGCCCGCCGGGTCGCAGTGCGAGAAGCGGATGCGAACGGGTCTTTCAAATCGCGCGCTCATTTCGTGTCGTCCTTGTTGTTCTCTGCGGCAGCGGCAGCGTGCGCCTTGAGCAGGTCGCGGCCGACAATCAATTGCTGCACCTCGGTCGCGCCTTCATAGATCCGCAATGCCCGAATCTCGCGATACAGCATCTCGACGGCGGTGCCGCTCTGCACGCCCATGCCGCCGAACAGTTGCACGGCGGCGTCGATCACCTGCTGCGCGCCTTCGCTTGCGTGCCATTTCGCCATCGCGGCTTCACGCGTGACGTTCTCGCCCTGGTCGCGCAACCAAGCCGCGCGATAGACCAGCAAGGCGCTGCTGTCGATTGTCAACGCCATCTGCGCAAGCTTCGCCTGCGTCAGCTGAAAATCGCCGAGCGTCTGACCGAACATCTTGCGCGAAGACGCACGAGCGAGACCTTCGGCCATCGCATGACGCGCGAAACCCAAAGACGCCGCCGCCACCGACGTGCGGAAAATATCGAGCGTACGCATCGCGAGTTTGAAACCTTCGCCGGGCGCGCCAAGCATCTGGCTGCGCGGCACGCGTGCGCCGGCAAAGTGCAGACGGGCGAGCGGATGCGGCGCGATCACATCGATGCGTTCGGCGATCTCCAGCCCCGGCGTGTCGGCGTCGACGATGAACGCGGTGATGCCGCGAGCGCCCGGCGCTTCGCCGGTTCTGGCGAACACCACATAGAAATCGGCGATGCCGCCGTTCGAGATCCACGTCTTGTCGCCGTCGAGCACGTAGGCGTCGCCGTCTTCGCGTGCGGACAGCGCCATCGCGGCGACGTCCGACCCCGCTTCCGGCTCCGACAAAGCGAACGCGGCAATCGCCGTGCCGTTCGCCACGCGCGGCAAGTAGCGCGTCTTTTGCTCATGCGTGCCGCCGAGCGAGATCGCCCCTGAACCGAGCCCTTGCATCGCCAGAGCGAAATCCGCGAGACCGGAATGCTTCGCCAGCGTTTCGCGCAGCAGGCAAACGGCGCGGGTGTCGATGGTGTCGCCGTGCCCGCCATAAGCCGTGCCGCCGACGCCGTATTTCAGCCAGCCCGCCGCGCCGAGTTCACGGACGAGGCGGCGGCAGGCGGCATCGACGTCGTGGTGTTCGACGTGCGTGAGATGCGTGCGGGACCATGATTCGATACCCGCGGCCAGTTCGCGATGACGCGGCTCAAAAAACGGCCACGCCAGCGCGCTGTGCAGATCTACGTTGGCGCTCAACTCAATCTCCTTCGAACACCGGACGCGACTTCGCGGCGAAGGCGCGGTATGCACGCTCGAAATCGCGCGTGCTCATGCAGATTGCCTGTGCTTGCGCTTCGGATTCGATCGCTTCGTCGATGCTCATGCTCCATTCCTGATGCAGCATCTTCTTGGTGATGCCATGTGCGAAAGTCGGACCGGCAACCAGGTCCGAAGCGAGCTTCTGTGCTCCTTCAACGAGCGCCGCCGGTTCGCACAGGCGGTTATAAAAGCCCCAGGCATAGCCTTCGTCGCCGCTGGCCGAGCGGCCGGTGAACAGCAATTCGGCGGCGCGTCCCTGGCCGATGATGCGCGGCAGGATCGCGCACGCGCCCATGTCGCAACCCGCGAGGCCCACGCGCGAGAACAGAAAAGCGAGCTTGCTGCGCGCGGTGCCGAGTCGCATATCGGACGCCATGGCGAGAATCGCGCCTGCGCCGGCACAGACGCCGTCGACCGCGGCAATCACAGGCTGCGGACAATGCCGCATCGCCTTGACGAGATCGCCGGTCATGCGTGTGAAGAGCAGCAGTTCCGGCATCGGCAGAGCGATCAGCGGCGCGATGATGTCGTGCACGTCGCCGCCTGAGCAGAAATTTTCGCCCGCGCCGTGAATCACCACGGCTTTTACGTCGGTCGCATAGGCCAGTTGCCGGAACAGGTCGCGCAACTCCGCATACGATTCGAAGGTGAGCGGATTCTTGCGCTCGGGCCGGTTCAGCGTGATCGTCGCGACCTTATCAGCAACCGACCAGCCGAAGTGCTGCGCCTCGTAGCCGGCGAGCGTCAGGCGATTGCCGGCCAGCAGCGCGTCGGCGTTGGATCGTGCCATGGATGTCTCCTGTGTCGACCGGAGTTCGCGCTTTAGCTGTCGACCGGAGTTCGCGTGTCGACCAGAGTTGACGCTTTAGCGTCTCACTCTGGTCCCATGGCGCGTTACTCCGGTCCCATGCAGAGCACTTACTCTGGTCCCATGAAAAATAGTTGCTCGGTTCGGTGCGGCTCAGTCTTTCAGACTGTCCAGCAGATGCTTCTTAAGCTTGCCAAGGCGTTGATGAGTGCGCGATTTTTCATCGAGGCTCAGACCGCCGAACAATTCGACGACCCATTGCTCGTGCGCCACCGCCATCTTGTCGAACGCCTTGCGGCCGGCGGGCGTCAGGCAGACGCTGATCGAACGGCGATCGTTCGGATCGGTATCCCGCGAAACGAGCCCTTCTTTTTCGAGCTGATCGGTAATGCCGGTGACGTTGCCGCCCGTCACCATCAAACGGCGCGACAATTCGGTCATCTTCAAACCTTCCGGATGACGTTCGAGTTGTGCCATCAGGTCGAAACGCGGCAACGTGGTGTCGAATTCGCTGCGCAGACGCTTGCGCAGTTCGGCTTGCACGAGGTTGGTCGTGGTCAGCATACGCAGCCACAAACGCAAACCCATGTGACTATCGGCGCCCGTGCTCATTTCCAGATCCACGACGTTCTCCGCAGGTTTGGCAATGCCCTTGCGCGGCGGCTTAGTCTCAGCCGCAGCGAGTTTTTTGATGTTCGATGTCTTGGTCACGTTACTTCTCCACCGGAGATGGAAATGGATTGGCCCGTGATCGCGTCCGAGCCGGGTTGGCAGAGCCAGAGCACGGCGTTGGCCACCTGTTCGGGACTGACGAAGCGGCGCTGCGGATTCGAACGCAGCAATGTTTCGCGTGCCTGCTGTTCGGTGCGCGAGGTCTTGCTGGTGATCTGTTCGAGCGACGCGTGCAGCAGTTCGGTTTCCGTGTAGCCCGGACACACCGCGTTGACCGTGACGCCCTTGGTCGCGACTTCCAGTGCGAGCGAACGCGTCAGGCCGATCACGCCGTGTTTCGCGGCGCAGTAGGCGGCGACGTACGCGTAGCCGATCTGTCCCGCCGTGCTCGCGACATTGACGATGCGCCCGTGCCCGCGTTCGAGCATGCCCGGCAACGCAGCGCGCGTGCCGAGGAATACGCCGGTGAGGTTGACGTCGAGCATGCGCTGCCAGAGCGCCATGTCGGTGTGCGTAAACGGAGCAGCCTGCGCCTGGCCTGCGTTGTTGACGAGGATGTCGATTGCTCCGGCTTGAGCGAACGCCTTTTCGACCGAGTCTTCGCGGGTGACATCCACGCTGATGCACGCGACCTCACCCAGTGCTGCGAGTTTTTCCCGCTGCGTATCGAGACGTTGCGCGTTGCGGCCCATCAAGGTGACGCGCGCGCCGCCTCGCAGCAGCGCTTCGGCTACGGCCGCACCGATGCCGCTGCCGCCGCCGGTGACGACTGCGTGCTGTCCTGCCAGCGTCGAGGTGTTCGTATTCACGTGGTTCCTTCCGCGCGCTGCGCGCGTTCTTGTGGCGACAGGCCCGCGTTGGCGGCAGCCTGCGCACGTTCACGTTCGAGATTGCGTTCGAGTTGCGACTTTGCCGCCATATAAGGCTTGGGCCACGTCACGTCGAGATAGCCAATTTTTGCGGCTTCGTTCAATGTCCAAGACGGATTCGCCAGATGCGGACGCGCGATCGCGCAGAGATCGGCCCGGCCCGCCGCGATGATGCTGTTCACGTGATCGGCTTCGGAGATCGCACCGACCGCGATCGTCGCGATGCCGGCTTCGTTGCGCACGCGGTCCGCGAAGGGCGTCTGAAACATGCGGCCGAACACAGGTTTTTCATCCTTGCTGACCTGGCCCGACGACACGTCGATCATGTCTGCGCCCGCTGCCTTGAACGCGCGTGCGATTTCAACCGCGTCGTCAGGCGTCGTGCCGCCGTCGACCCAATCGTGCGCGGATATGCGCACCGAGATGGGCTTGTCTTGCGGCCAGACCGCGCGTATCGATTCGAAGACCCGCAGCGGGTAGCGCAGACGGTTTTCCAGCGAACCGCCGTATTCGTCGGTGCGATGGTTGGTCAACGGCGACAGGAAGCTCGACAGAAAGTAGCCGTGTGCGCAGTGCAGTTCGAGCCAATCGAAACCGGCTTCGTTGGCCATTTGCGTGGCGCGGACGAATTGCGCTTCGATCTCGCGCAGATCGTCTCGAGTCGCTTCGCGCGAGTGTTGGCTGACGCCGCACAGATATTGCTGTGGCGATGCGGAGATGAGCGGCCAGTTGCCTTCGGCGAGCGGTTGATCGATGCCGTCCCACGCGACGCGGGTCGAACCTTTGGCGCCGGAATGGCCGAGCTGCATGCCGATCTTCGCATCCGACTGACGATGCACGAGATCGACGATGCGCTTCCAGGCGGTGAGGTGTTCCGGCGCATACATGCCCGGACAAGCGGGCGTGATGCGCGCTTCCGGCGACACGCAGGTCATTTCCGTCATCACCAGCGCGGCGCCGCCCATCGCGCGAGCGCCTAGATGCATCAGGTGATAGTCGCCGGCGATGCCGTTTTCAGCGGAGTATTGCGCCATCGGCGAGACGACCACGCGGTTCTTCAATGTGACGCCGCGCAGCTTGAACGGCGTGAACATCGGCGGGACGGAATGCTTTTCCGGTGCGCGTTCTACGCCCGAGCGCCGCGCGAGCCAGTCTTCGAAGCCCGACAGGTAACGCGCGTCGCGCTCGCGCAGATTCTCGTGCGAAATACGCTGCGAGCGGGTGAGCAACGAATACGCAAACTGTTCAGGCTCGAACGACGTATAGCGGTCGACATGCTCGAACCATTCCGTCGAATTGCGCGCGGCGTTCTGAATACGCAGTACGTCGATGCTGCGCACGTCCGTGTAGTGCTTCAGCGCGGCGGGCAAATCGCCGGGGTGGGCGCCGATGCTGTTGGCGAGCTCGATCGAATCTTCAAGCGCGAGCTTGGTGCCGGAGCCGATCGAGAAATGCGCGGTGTGCGCCGCGTCGCCCATCAACACGATCGGCGTTTGAGTGCCATCGGCGTTATTGCGCCAATGCACCCATTCCTCGTTGACGACGCGCGGAAAGCGGATCCATTGCGACGAACCGCGCAGATGCGCTGCGTTCGACAGCAGCGCGTTGCCGTCCAGATACTTCGCGAAGAGTTTTTCGCAAAAGGCGATGCTGTCTTCCTTGCTCATCTCGTCGAGACCGGCGGCGCGCCATACGCGCTCCGGCGTTTCGACGATGAAAGTCGAGGTCTGATCGTCGAAGCGATAGGCATGCGCCTGGAACCAGCCGAATTTGGTTTCTTCGAAGGCGAAGGTGAAGGCGTCGAAGAGTTTTTTGGTGCCGAGCCAGACGAAGCGGCAGTCGCGCACGTCGATGTTCGGTTTATACGTGGCCGCGTGCTTCTGACGGATTGCGCTGTTGGCGCCGTCGCAGGCGACGATCAGGTCGGCCTGGTAGGCCGTGTCGTCTGTCACCTGGGTTTCGAAGACCAGTTTGACGCCGAGTTCCTCGCAGCGTGCTTGCAGGATATTCAGCAGACGTTTGCGGCCGATGCCGCAAAAGCCGTGACCCGACGAGCGAATCTGCTTGCCGCGGAAATGGATCTCGATGTCGTCCCAGTGATTGAAGGCGTCGAGGATCGCGTCGGCGCTTGGCGCGTCCGCGGCGCGCAGGTTGCCGAGGGTTTGGTCGGAGAAGACGACGCCCCAGCCGAACGTGTCATACGGGCGGTTGCGCTCGACTACCGTGACGTCATACGCCGGGTTCCGGCCCTTCATCAACAAGCCGAAGTACAACCCAGCCGGGCCGCCGCCGATACAGACGATGCGCATGCTTGTTCCCCAATGTGGACTCTGCTATTGGGGTAATTTAGGCTTCGATAGTTTAAGTGTCAAGTAAATATTCGTGCGTTGCAGTCGTATGGCTCCCGGCTGTGGTCTGAAAGAATAAAGTCCGTCACGAGATTGCTCGCAATGTGGACTGTGGGGGCGTGCGACGGAGCTGTTTCCGGGACGGGCACGGATCTAGGCCAGGCTGCAGGACAGCCCCGGTGGAGTGAAAGACGCCAGGATTTTGCCAAGTTCGGGTTGGTCCGCTGTGGCGTTGCGTTTTTTTGTACAACAGCTCTGCGCCCAAGCCTGAATTACCGACTTTGATATTCAAGCCGTATATGCCCACCAGCCCTTGTACAACGTCTGTGAGCTACGCAGAAAACCGCCGCATGAAACTTGACGTAGCATCGTTTCGTGCGGCCAGCGCCGGCCGCGCCAGATTTCCGTCTGTTCCGAAAGCTCAGCGCGTCATCGACTTGGATGCCAAAGTACCTGATTGCGCTTTCAACCTTGCTATGGCCGGGCAACAACTGGACTGCCCTGAGGTTCTTCGTGCGTTTGTAGATTAGGGTTCCCGTCCGCCGCCTCAGGTATGCTGAGCGCTTTTGGACAGCTTCCATTCAGGGGGAGAATATGCGGCGCGTCGTATTCAATCAGAAAGGTGGCGTAGGCAAATCGACCATTGTATGTAACCTGGCGGCAATCAGCGCCAGCGAAGGCATGCGCACACTGGTCATCGACCTGGATGCCCAGGCGAATTCAAGCCAATATCTGCTCGGCTCGCAGGCCGGCGAGGTCAATCCCACCGTCGCGGGCTTCTTTGAAACCGCGTTGACGTTCAGCTTCAGGCCTGTGGAAGTCACGTCGTTCATTCATCCGACGCCGTTCGAGAACCTCGACGTCATGCCTGCTCATCCTGATCTGGACACATTGCATGGCAAACTGGAATCACGTTACAAGATCTACAAGTTACGCGACGCGCTGAACGAGCTCGACATGTATGACGCGATTTATATCGACACGCCGCCTGCGTTGAACTTCTACACACGCTCCGCGCTGATCGCGGTCGAGCGTTGCCTGATTCCGTTCGATTGTGATGATTTTTCCCGTCGCGCGCTTTACACGTTGTTGGAAAATGTGAAGGAGATCCAGCAGGATCACAATGTCGCGCTGGAGGTGGAAGGGATTGTCATCAACCAGTTTCAACCTCGCGCGAGCCTGCCCCAGAAACTGGTCGATGAGCTTGTCGGTGAGGGCTTGCCGGTGCTGGCTTCGCGCCTGTCGTCGTCCGTGAAGATCCGCGAATCGCATCAGCAGGCAACACCCCTCATTCATCTCGATCCGGGACACAAACTTTCGCAGGAATATCGGGCCTTGCATCGTGAATTGGCCGAATAGAGGGGAGTCGGCGGACAAGCACCCGCGGCCCATCTTCAGACATTGATCGATGCGCTGGCACGGACGCTTGAACGTCTACCTGGATGCGTAGACGCCGACGTTTGCGTGCCGGCGCCGCTACGATGGCGGTCACTGCTCCGCGCTGGCGCCCGTTAGGGCCCGTACCCGGCTTTCATCGGCGGCGAGCGCACGCGCATCGCCTGAATAGACGATGCCGCCATCGTCCAGCACGTAAGCATAGTCGGCGATCTCGAGACTCACGCGTGCATTCTGTTCGACCAGCAGTACTGAGATCCCCTCATCGCGCATCTGCGACACGACTCGAAACACCTCCCGAACGATCAGTGGGGCGAGGCCCTGCGATGGCTCGTCGAGAATGAGCAGCCGGGGATTGAGCAGGAGAGCGCGGGCAATCGACAGCATCTCCTGCTCGCCGCCGGAGAGCAGGCGCCCGCGGCTGAACTTGCGCTCGGCGAGGCGTGGAAACAGCTCGTAGATCCGCGCGATCGTCCACGGTCCGCCGCGCTCCAGCGGGACCTTCAGATTTTCCTCGACACTGAGATTGGCGAAGATTCTTCGTCCCTCGGGCACGTAGCCGACGCCGCGCGCGGCGATCTGGAAGGTCGGCCAGCGCGTGGTATCCGCCCCGAAGATCGTCACGCGCCCCTGGCGGGCGGGCGTCAAACCCACGAGAGTACGCAAGGTCGTGGTCTTGCCGGCTCCGTTGCGGCCCAGCAATGCCGTGATCCGGCCTTCCTCGACCTCCAGGCTCACGCCATGCAGGATATGGCTCTTGCCGTAGTAGGTATGCAGCCCCTCGGCGGTCAGCGCGGCGGTCATTTGAGCCCCCACGCGCGGCACTTCGTGTCCTCGCTGCCCCCCAAGGGGGCGTGAGCTTGCTTGGAGCGGTCCGGCGCGGCGCTCATGCTGCGTTACCCAGATAGGCGGCCTGGACGGCCTCGTTTGAAGCGATCTGCTCCGGCGAGCCTTCGGCGAGGACGCTGCCCTGGTCGAGCACCGTGATTCGATCGGCCAGATGGAAGACCACGCGCATGTCATGCTCGATCAGCACGATGGTGAAATTGCGGTCGCCATGCAGGCGGCGCACGAGTTGCGTAATCTCATGAGTCTCCTGATCGCCCATGCCGGCGGTGGGCTCGTCGAGCAGCAACAGGCGCGGCCGCAGCGCCAGCGCCATCGCGATTTCGGCAACCCGCTGGTCACCGTGCGGCAGTTCTCCGACCAGCCGGTGCGATTTGCCGGCAAGGCCCGTGAGCTCGAGCGTCTCCTCGACGTGACGACGAACCCGCGCCCGCTCGGTGCTGCCGATCCACGGGCGCAAGCGAAAACCCTCCGTCACTTCCGCACTGATGCACACGTTCTCGAATACCGTCAGTTCGGGAAAAATCTCGGTGATCTGGAACGTGCGGGCGATGCCGGCCGCCACGCGCCGATACGCAGGAAGCGCGGTGATGTCGAGACCGTCGAACACGATGGTTCCCATGCTCGGCGGGAAAAAGCCACTGATGAGATTGAAGAAAGTGGTCTTGCCGGCGCCGTTCGGCCCGATGACAGCGCGCAGCTCGCCCTTCTCGACCGTGAGCGATACGTCGCGCACCGCGGCCAGGCTGCCGAAGCGCTTGCTGACGGACCTGACTTCGAGCACGCTCATGAGTCGCTCCTGCGCTGAATGAAGCCGAGTAGCCCGCGTGGGAAAAACAGCACGATCGCGACGAACAGCATGCCGACGAACGACATCCAATTGACCGTGACGCTCGACAGATAATCCTGCAGCACGACGAATACCGCGGCGCCGAGCAGCGGTCCCCACAAGCTGCGCATGCCGCCCATGACCGCCATCATCACGAAATCGCCCGACTGACTGTAGTGCAGCCCGCGCGGATCGGCAAAGTTGTTCAGGAGAGCGTAGAGCGCGCCGGCGAACCCCATGAAGAAGCAGGACAGCGTGAAGGCGATCCAGATATGCTGGTCGACGGGAATGCCGAGAAAGCGCGCCCGCCGCTCGTTTTCACGGATTGCGATCATGGTGCGACCGAACGGGGAGCGCAGGATGAAACCCATCGCGCCGATCACCAGCGCAAGGCAGAACAGCACGAAGTAGTAGAACGCGTCGGCGTTCGACAGGATGTCGATCCGGGCGACGCCGAGATCGAGCGGCTGGCGCGAAAAGCCGCGCAACCCGTCGTCGCCGCCGGTGACGGAGCTCCATTGGAAGGCGATGTAATAGAAGACCTGCCCGAAGGCGATGGTGACCATCGCGAAGTAGACGCCGCGTCGCCGCGCGATGAGCGCGCCCAGCAGCATCCCGGCAATGCCGCCGAGCAGCGTGCCGCACAGCAGCGCGAGCGGCGTGCTCGGCGCGAGAAACTTCAGCGCGAGGCCGGCGCCATAGGCGCCGAGCCCGAAATACGCCGCGTGCCCGAAGGACAGCACACCGGTGAAGCCGAGCAGGAAGTTCACCGACATGGCTGCCAGTCCGAGCACGAGCACGCGTGTGCCGAGCGCGGTGTAGCCGCCGAGCAGCGGCATCCAGTAGGGCGCCAGCAAGAGCACTGCCCAGAGTGCTGCGATGACGACCAGCCGGGGAGGGTGGAGGTAGTCGCTCATCAAGTCATCATGCCTTCTTCGCCGAGCAGGCCGCGCGGCCGGATCAGCAAAACCACAGCCATCAGCACGTACATGATGGCCTCGCTCGCCGCAGGGAGGAACACCGCGGTGATGCCCGAGGCGACGCCGATCAGCAAGCCGCCGAGCAGCGTACCGGTGAGGCTGCCCACCCCGCCGACGATGATGGCGATGAAGCTCGGCATCAGGAGGCCGGTTCCCATCGTCGGCTCCAGCCCGAGCTGGCCCGCGGCGAGCACGCCGCTCAAACCGGCGAGAAAGATGCCGACCGCGAAGTTGAGCGCGCGCAGCCTGCCCACGTTGATGCCGAGCGCCGCAACGGTCTCGAGGTCGAGCGTGCCGGCCCGGATGCGTATGCCGAGCCGGCTGTAGCGCAACAGCATGAAGAGCAGTGCAACCGCGATAGTGACGGTGCCGACCATGAACAGGCGGTAGCCGGTAATGAAGAAGAGGTCGTTGCTCAAGGGCTGGGCCAACGCGGTCGGAATGGTCACGGGCTTGCCCTGCGCACCCCAGATGAAGCGGGTGCCGTCCTCGATCATGAAGGCGAGGCCGAACGTCAGCAGCAGACTGTAGAGCGGATCGCGCCCGTAGACGCGTCTGATGAGCACACGCTCGACGGCGAGACCGATGACGGCCGTGCAGATCGGCGCGATCAGCAATGCACCCCAGAACCCGACATACGGCGTGATCGTATAGGCAATGTAGCCGCCGATCACGAGAAAGCCGCCATGGGCGAAGTTGATCACGTTGCTCAAGTTGAGAATGAGCGACAGGCCAAGCGCCATCAGTACGTAAAACGCGCCGATGATCAGCCCGTTGGTGACGTTGAAAAGGAGTAGTTGAGTCATCGGCCGCTCATGTCCTGACGCAACCCGTGCACGAGCCGCGTCGGGCAGCTTGGGCCGCTGTGTCGCCACGCCTGCGTGGCAAGTTTATGGCAACGGTTTCCGGCACGCCCGCGCCGACCCCGTCCGCGGGATCAGACCGGCCACTGAAGCTTGCAGCCGGTCGCGGCTTCGGGCGGCGCAGTCTTGTCGCCGGCGACCACGCGCTCGACACGAAACAGATCCTCCGGGTCGCCCGCCGGCTGAGACAGCGCTTCGCCGACGAACGAGGAGGTCATCAGCTGATGGTCTCCCTTGCGGTAGTAGCACTTGTTGGGCTGCAGCTTGACGTCGTCCGCGAGTTCGAACCCGCCGAGCGCCTCGGCGAGCTTCTTCGCATCGAGGCTCTTTTCCTTGTTGGCGACCGCGGCGAGCGTATGAACCGATGTGTAGCCGAACCAGTGGCGTGCAGTGGGGACCTTGCCGCCATTCATCTTGCGGATGTCGGCGACGAACTTCTCGACGCCCGCGACACCCGGTTGCTTCCAGTACCACTCGAACATCCAGATGCCGACACGCGCCTCCGGTGGCATCGCCGCGAGCGATTCGAGTTCCTGCTGAAGCCCGGCAACGTGGATCTGCTTGCCGATGCCGAACTGCGCGATCTGCTTCAGGCAGTTGACCATGTCGGAACCTTGCGGCAGCACCAGCAGAACATCGGGGTTGGCGGCGCGCGCCTTGATCAGGTACGCGGAGAAATCGGTCGTGCCGAGCGGCGTGAGCTCGTTGCCGGTCATCGTGCCGCCGAGCTTTTGCAAATCCGCCAGCGCGGCCTTCTGCAGCGTATGGCCGAAGGCGTAGTCCGGCGTAATGAAATGCCACTTCTTGCCGTACTTGGTGAAGAGGAGGTCCGCGACCGCGTTGGCCTCCATGCTGGTCGTATTGCAGACGCGAAATACGTTCCACTTGCAATCGCTGCCCGTGATCGTGTCGGTGTGGCCGCCCGAGACGATGTGCAACACCTTCTTCTCGTTGGTGACCTGGGCGATTGCCTGGGCGATGCCGGAATTCACGTCGCCGATCAGAAACGTGACCTGGTCGCGATCGATCAGCTTGCGCGCCTTCTGCACGCCGGTGCCGACGTCGTTCGCCGAGTCTTCCACCAGTAGTTCGATGGGGCGCCCGAGAATGCCGCCGTTGGCGTTGACCTGCTGCACGGCGAGCCTGGCGCCCGTCACTTCATTCTGTGCAACTGCAGCATAAACGCCGGTCAACGGATCGACCATGCCGATGCGCAGCGGCGACTCGCCGCGTGCCTTGATGATGAAGGGTGAGGCGAGCTGCAGCACTGCGGCAGCAGCGGCCCCCTTGAGCACCGTGCGACGACCGACGGCGCGGATATGACCCGGAGCTTTCATAGGGGTTCTCCCTGATTTTTCTCATGTAGAACCGGTCAAGCGCTTGAATCCCGAACCGAAGCGTGAGCATCTTCGGTCTATACAATCTTGATCTTGTTAAATGGGATTCACAAGTCATCGTTATCCCGCCGGCCGGCTAACGGCTATCCGTTTTCGCGAGGTGCCAACAACGGGTTGGAGTCGATGTCCCCCTCACTCTCCCCGGAGATGGACACGGTACTCGAAGCATGAAATATCTGATCAAACGACCGCATCATGCATCCGCGGCCAGGAAACTTCGGGATGCTTGTCGAGCAAGATGGTGACGATCTCACCCTGCAGTGCAGTGATGGCGTAGGCGAGGTTATGGTCGATTGGTTTGGGCAGAGCGTTGCTCGGCCAGAGCGAAGATCTTCATGCCAATGAGCATGGCGATGACAAACAGTATCGCTTTCGACTCGCCGCTGCCGGCGCTCACGAGGGCCGGTCCCGGGCAAAAACCTGCCAGACCCCAGCCTGCACCGAATAGTGCGCTGCCGGCAAGCAAGCGACGGTCGACGCGCGTTGAGGCAGGCATTGACATCGGTGCGCCCAACAGGCTGTGCTTGAGCTGGCGCGCAACCGTGAAGCCAGCGAAGCCGATTGCAATCGCACCGGCCATGACGAATGCCAGTGACGGGTCCCAGTTGCCGGCGACGTCGAGAAAGCCCAGCACCTTCGCAGGGTTCGCCATGCCGGACACGATCAGTCCCACGCCGAATATCAGCCCGGCCAGCAGCGCGTTTAGCTTCAGCATGTCAAAACCCCAGTAGATGACGCGCAACGAAGACAGTGCCAAAGCCCACCGCCATGAACGTTGCCGTGGCGGCAAGCGAGCGAACCGAACCGCGTGAGAGACCGCATACTCCGTGACCGCTGGTGCAACCCGACCCATAGCGGGTACCGATCCCAACCAGCAGGCCAGCTACAACGAGCACAGGCGGCGACGATGCAATCGTCACGGCGGGTAGCGGCGCAAAAAGCTTGAAGACCCACGGCGCGGCGAACAATCCGAGCACGAATGCAGCGCGCCAGGCGCGATCGCCGGAGGCCGATTCGAGCAGGCCGCCCAGAATCCCGCTGATGCCGGCGATGCGGCCGTTTCCAAGTACGAGCAGCGCCGCCGCAAGCCCGATCAACAAGCCCCCGGCCAGCGCGGGGAGGGGCGCGAAGTGGGCGACATCGAGGCTCATTTCGCGCGTCCTTTGACTTTGCCGCAATAGAGGCTGGACAGCGTCTGCATGATGCTCAAGACTTCGGCGCCCGCAAGGCTGTAGTACATGTACTTCCCTTCGCGCCGCGCACTGACGAGGCCTTCCTCGCGCAGCACGCCAAGATGCTGCGACAGGCTCGGTTGATGAAGTCCGACCGCTTCTTCCAGTTCCCCGACGTTGTGCTCGCCTTCGATCAACTGACATAGCAACATCAAACGGTCTTCCTGCGCCATGGCCTTGAGAAGGGCGCAGCATTTCGTCGCGGATTGCCGTAACGCGGCGAGCGCGGTGGGAGACAGCGGCGTGTTCATCGATCAGCGTCCTTAGATCTGACAGTATGTTGACTAACATTATATGAGAATATATATTGTTTTTCAATATATTGGATGGAGCGTGCGATGAAACCACTGGTAGAAGCGTTCTTTGATCGGGTCACGTGCACCGTCAGCTACGTCGTTCACGCAGGCGATGGATCTGCATGCGCAGTGATCGATTCGGTGCTTGACTACGACCCGAAGGCTGGCCGCACCTCGACTCGCTTAGCGGACAAGATCGTCGACTTTGTTCAGGCGCATGCGTTGCGTGTCGAATGGCTGCTGGAAACGCATGCTCATGCGGACCATTTGTCGGCTGCGCAATATCTGAAGGCACGGTTGGGCGGCAAGATTGCCATCGGCGATGGCATTCGCGCGGTGCAGGGCGTATTCAAACTTGTCTTTAACCTGGGCGCCGAGGTGCGAGACGACGGCCAGCAGTTCGATCATCTGTTTGCAACCGGCGAAACCTTCGCCATCGGTGCGTTGAGCGCGCACGCGATACACGTGCCCGGACATACGCCGGCCGACATGGCCTATCAGATCGAGGACGCGGTTTTTGTCGGCGACACGATGTTCATGCCGGACGTAGGCAGCGCACGTTGCGACTTTCCGGGCGGCGATGCGCATGCGCTTTATCGCTCGGCACGCAAACTATTGTCGCTGCCGGCAGCGACGCGGCTCTACATGTGTCATGACTATCCGCCGCATTCGCGTCAACCACAGTGGCAAACCACCGTAGCCGAGCAGCGCAAAAGCAATATTCATCTGCATGACGGCAATTCCGAAGAGGCGTTCGTCGCAATGCGCACCGCACGCGACCGGACGCTTGAGATGCCTACGCTCATTCTTCCCGCCGTGCAGGTCAACATTCGTGCAGGCTCATTGCCTGAGCCCGACGATAACGGCACGCGGTACCTGAAGATTCCGCTCGACGCGTTTTAGAACTTGCATGGCGAGCGCCTCCATGCCCCGGTGCTGAGAGTTCAAGAATGAACGCGGCTCGCTTCACGTCGAGTCGTAAGTCGGCGCGTGAGTATCAGGTTACGTGGCGGCTGGCAGGGACGTTGTAGCGAGACTGTATAGCTACCGGTTGCGTTGCCACGATAGCGGCCGATTCACGACGTTGCCCAACTCTAACATTTAGCAAACAGAACCATTTTGTTTGTAATAAAAATCGGGCGAATTTACATCAACGCGTCGATGCCGGTATGTTCGACAGAAACTGTTTCATGGAATTACGGAAATGCGGCAATTCCTTGACAAACGCGCACCGCGTCACCTATTTTTCATCTGCCGCCAATTACAAATAATTACCTGAAAGTAATCTCCCCGGAAGAACCGGAATATCCAATCCATATATTTAGACATTCTAAGCAAAGAGCATAGCTAATTGGATCGATGTTCTTTGAAACAAGTTGGCTCTCAACCGCTGTCTGCCTGCGATGCAACGCGAGTGTCATGAGCTCGGACGCATTTCTTCGGCGATAGCGGCCCTTGTGAAAAAAAGTAGCTAAAACTCACCACCGAGGATAGAGATGAAACGAGACGAGGGTCTTACCGGAAGTCACCATCATCGGCAACGCGGGTTGTCTGGATTGGGAATTTTAGTGATCCTGATGATGTTTATTGCGGGATGCGGAGGAACGGACAGTGGTTCGTCGACGAATACCGCCGCAGCCTTGCAACAGACGGCGAAACAGCAGTCTGCCGGACAAACGCAGTCGCAGACGGCCAATCAGACCTACCTCGATCCTGTTGCCTATTCGGGCAACGCCAAAGACGGCCTGGACCCGTCCCAGGTCTCGGAGAATGCGGCAGTCATGCACTACCAATGGCCGTTCGGTCGAACGCCGGTCAATTACACGACCACAACCGGTCATTTGACGGCCGCCGACTCGAAGGGCAACCCCGAAGCCACGATGTCCTACGTCGCGTATACCGCGCCGGGTGCGAACGGTTCATCGCGGCCTGTCACCTTTATCTATAACGGTGGGCCGGGTTCTTCCTCGATCTGGCTGCGTCTCGGATCATTTGCGCCGACGCGGGTAGCGACATCCGACCCGGTCTTCGGGAACTGGCCCAATTACCCGCTGGTCGACAATGAAGAAAGCCTGATCGACACCACGGACATGGTGTTTATCGATCCGCCAGGAACGGGGCTATCCGAGGCGATTCTGCCTAACACGAACCAGAAGTTCTGGGGCACCGATGCGGATGTCAACATCATCCGCGATTTCATCGAGCGCTATCTGACGGTCAATAACCGCGGCAGCTCTCCGATTTATCTGTATGGCGAGTCTTACGGCACACCGCGCACCGATATTCTGGCGTTGGCGCTGGAATCCGCGGGCATCCATGTGACGGGGATCGTGCTTCAGTCCGCAATCCTGAATTACTTTGCGGATGCGATCGAAGCTGTCGCCATCACGAACTCGACTAGCGCGCTCGCGCTCGATACGGATACCCTGGCCGGATATTTTCCGGGCTACGCGGCAGTGGCGGCCTACTATAACCAGGCCTCGCCGGCGCCGGTCAATCAGGATCTTTATGCCCTGCAGACGGAGCTGTTCGTGACGGCTGAATACGATCGGCTCAGGAGGTTCTCGCAGTCGTGGGTACTCAGTCAGCTTGGCATCCCGAATGCATTGGGTACACCGGTATTCCCCCGTCCGGCAACGCTTCAGGCGTGGACGCTGCCATCCGGTCTGACCCTGCAGGCGCTGCAAGGCTACTTCAATGTCAATCCTTTCTCGACCACCCTCATACCCGGCACGACGATAGGCCGGTACGACGGACGTGTGTCATTGCCCAATTCAGATCCGCGTTTGCAAAACGACTCCGATCCATCCGATATTCTGATCTCGCAGCCGTTCACCACGGCGCTGGCGACACAGTTGCCTGACTATCTTGGATATTCGGCGCCCAATGCGACTTACCTGCCGTTGAACGACAATATCATTCAAGTCTGGGACTTCTCGCATGACGGTCAGCCTCTGCCCGATACGATCCCTGATCTGCTAGGCGCGCTGACGCTGAACCCGCAGCTCCGGGTACTCTCGGAAAACGGCCTGCATGATCTGGCCACGCCGTTCTTCAATACGGAGAAACAGCTGGCGCGGCTTCAGACGGTACCTGGCCTCAATCCGGACTTGCAGGTCAACTTCTTCCAGGGTGGCCACATGACTTATCTGGATGACGGCGCTCGCCCGCGGATGAAGCGGGATCTGGTGCGCTTCTATCGGGGCACACCGCTTCCGGATGCGCTCGCGCTCTGGACCCTGCCGCCGCCGTGGCGCGACGAAAGCCCCGCCAATCAGCCAACCACCACGGCGCAAGTCACGACGCCGTGACCGATGGGATGCGACTCGTCCGTTCCGTGGTACTCCGTTCACTCAATCAATGCGAGTAATCATGTCTCTTTTCGATATGTTGCGGCGTATTTCCCCATTGATCGTTCTGGGCTGCCTGGGCGGCAGCGCGCATGCGCTGCCGCCTCAAGCGGTGGCGCCGGCGACTCCGCCTGGCGGAGCCAAGGGAGTCGATGGGCCGTTCTTTCCGCAGAACCGTGCTGAGCCCATCACGCCGTCGACCGGCACAACGCTGCAGCAGCAGGCCCAGCAGCGACTCGAAGCGAGGTTGGGGGCAGACTCCGCTCTTGGCAACGGCGCGGCGGTGACGAAAGCACAGGCGCAAACCCAGGGTCTCGGCTATGTCGCCAAGCACTTCGACCAGATCGATACAAGCCATAAGGGGAGTGTGACGATGAGCGACGTCAGACAGTACCTTCAGCAACAAGGCAAGTAGCGAATTGGCACCGCTCGATTGACAGGGCGCCGGTTGTGTCCAGCCGGCGCCGCTTTGCCCACCTTGGCCGAAGCAGAATAACGTCGTGCCCCTGAAGACGGTAAGCTACGCACTGCTCGTGCAGCTCTCAGCCGTTTATTTCATGAGGAGCAGGACGCCTTGGTGAATCGCTCGTTGCGCTGGTTGTTACTCGTCGTCATCCTGCTGATCGTGGCGGCGACTCTGGGTATGGGCCTATATGGCTACGCGTCGTTGCCGAAACTGGACGGCGCCATCGCCGTGAGCGGCTCGAACGGGCTCGCGAGCGAAGTCGAGATCGCCCGGGACGCCCACGGCATCCCGCATATCCTTGCCGGCAACGACGGCGACGCCTATTTCGCGCTGGGCTTCGTCCATGCGCAGGACCGGCTCTGGCAGCTCGACATGGACCGGCGCATTGCTTCAGGCACGCTCGCCGAAGTGCTGGGCGAGCGCGCCTTGCCGATCGACAAGTTCATGCGCACACTCGGCGTGATGCGGAATGCCGAACGCATCTATCGCAATCTGTCGCCGGACGGCCGCTTCGTGCTCGATCGCTACGCGGCGGGTATCAACTACTACTTGAGCACGCGCCGCACGCCGCTGCCCATCGAGTATCTGCTGACCCGCGCGCCCGCTCCCGCACAGTGGACGCAGGCCGATTCCGTCGCGTGGCTCACGGTACTGGCGTGGGACCTCAGCGGCAACATGGGAATGCAGATCGAGCGGATGCGGCTGGCCCAGAAACTGCCGCTGGAGCAGATCCATCAGTTGATCACGACTGCACCGGAAGATCTGACGCGAATGGCGACGACCGATTACGTGCCGCTGTATCGCCACGTGTCGAAGCTCGCCGCCGCATCCGCCGACGTGCTCGCCGCCGCGCCCTCGCAGCATGTTGAAGGTCTCGGTTCCAACAATTGGGTGGTGTCCGGCAGCCGCTCGGAAAGCGGCAGCCCGATTCTCGCGAACGATCCGCACCTCGGTCTTTCAGCGCCGTCGCTGTTCTATCTGGCGCATCTGAAGTCCGATCGCCTGAGTGTGGTCGGCGGCACGGTTCCCGGTTTGCCGGTGGTGCTGATCGGCCGCAACGATCAGATTGCGTGGGGCTTCACGAATACCGGTACGAGCGTCGAGGATCTGTTCATCGAGCAGGTGAATCCCGCGAGGCCTGACGAATACCGCACACCGGGCGGCTGGGCGTCGTTCGCCACGCGGATCGAAACGATCAAGGTCAAGGGGCAGGCGCCGTTGCGCTGGAGCGTGCGCGAAACCCGTCATGGCCCGGTCATCAGCGATGTCTCCGCGAATGCGCAAGATGCGCTCGGCAAATCCGGACAATACGTGCTCGCGTTGCAATGGACGGCGTTGATGCCGGACGACAAGACTGTCGAAGCCGGCATCGGCTTCAACCATGCGAACAACTGGAACGCGTTCCTCGATGCGGCGGCGAAGTTTTACGCCCCGCAGCAGAACATCGTCTACGCGGATCGCGGCGGAAATATCGGCTTCATCGCGCCGGGGCGCGTGCCGCTGCGCAGCCCCGATAACGATCTGATGACGGAAGCGCCCGCGCCGGGTTGGGACCCGCGATACGACTGGAACGGCTTCGTGCCGTTTGCCGATTTGCCGAAGGCGTTCAATCCGCCGCAAGGGCAGGTCGTGACCGCGAACAACCGGATCGTCGCGAAGGACTACCCGTATTTCCTGACGGGGGAATGGGCGCTGCCCTATCGCTACAAGCGGATCACGGCCTTGCTCGACGCGCGCCAAAAACATACCGCCGACAGTTTCGCGGCGATACAGGCGGACATCCAATCGTTGTCGATGGACGAGCTGCTGCCGTTGGTGACGGCGCAAACCGGCACGCTGAACGATCCCGACGCGGTGGAGGCGCTGGCATTGCTGAAGAAGTGGGATGGCGAAGCGCGCGCCGACCGTTCCGAGGCGCTGATCGCCGACGCGTGGGAACGTGCATTGACGCGTGCGATCTTCGAGCCACGCATTGGCCACCCGCTGTTCAAGGAGTACTGGGGGCAACGCAACCTGCATCAGGCCTTGCTGAACACACTGCGCGACCCGGCAATCGGCGCCGTATGGTGTGGCAAGGGCTCGGACGCGACGGCGGCGCAGCCGTGCGCACCGCAGGTCGCCGCATCGCTGCAGGCCGCGTTAGCGGATCTCAAGCAACGCTACGGCAGCGACATGAGCGCGTGGCGCTGGGGTGAAGCGCATGCGGCCGTCGCGCCGCACCGGCCGTTTCACCAGGTCTCGTGGCTCGCGCGTTGGTTCGACGTGCGCGTGCCGGTGGGTGGGGACATGATGACGGTCAACGTGGGCGGAAACGACTTCAGCAACGATGAAACGCCGTATCAGACGCGCATGGCAGCGGCGCTGCGCATGGTGGTGGATATGGCGCACCCTGAGGCCGCGCGCTTCGTCTTGCCGGTCGGCGAATCGGGCAACCGGTTTTCCGGGTGGTACGCGGATATGACGCGACTGTGGGCAAGCGGCCGCTACGTCACGATTCCGACCGACGCGCGGAGCATCGAGCAGTGCGATTGCAAACGGCTTCGGCTTACGCCTTCGCACGGGTGAGAACGCGGGCCGCGCCTGGCGCTTTGATGGAGTCCGACACCGAGGTCGAAATGGAAAACGCATGGCAGTTTCAGCTAAGGATCGCCGTCTCGGCGGAACTCGCGGGCGCGCTGCGCACGGACCCGGCGTGCTCGTCGCACGCTGCGCTCGGCGATGTTCTGCGCGGGCATCACGCGTCCTTGAAGTGTCAGTTCGATGCGTTCGCCGACTACGTGAGTGAAGCGGAAAGAATGGGTCCGGAAAACTATCCGCTGTATCAATGGACCCGGGAGACGATTGAGAACCCGGAGAAAAAGGCCAGGTATTTACGGTCCTTCACTGTCTATGTAGACGGCAACGAGGTCTACGGCAGGGAAATCGCCGATCTGATGGAGACCGAACTATTGGCACTGGTCGGCGACGGCGGAATCATCAGCGTCACCAGGTTCGATACCAACCCGGCGCACAATCCGCAGCCACCTGCGCGCTAGCTGGCGCGTGGATCGTCGCGATGCTGGGCCGCGAGTCGATGCCGGCCTCGGCATGGCTTCGACATCGATAGTCGGATATCAGGTCAATGCCGTTGGAAGGATGAATCTGTCTTCATCCGCCAGCTTTCCAACAAGACACTCGCATGTAACAAACAGAAATTATCGTCTCGGTACCGCGTGCGCCTGAACGTATGCGGTCGTCGACGTGCGATCGCGTCTGCCTGCCATTTCCACGGAGAGACTCATGCCGACGTCGGCATTCCGGCTATTCGCGTTCGTTGGACTCTTTGCTGCAACAGCGTTGCTCGGCGCATGCGGCAACAGTGTCGACCCGCCCAAGGCGGCGTGCGGCAACGCCACAGTCACCGACGCTCGCATGAGCTGCCCGCCGGGCTTCGTCCCGCCCGCCTCCTGACGCCGGAATTCAAACCAGGTCCATCGCATGGTCGCCAAAACTCGTCGAGATTTTCTGAAGCTGTCCGCCGGACTCGCCGGCGCGACAGCCGCCACCACCCTCTTTCCTGAATCGATTCGCAAGGCACTGGCCATCGAGCCGAGTTCGGTCACCGGCACGATCCAGGATGTGCAGCACATCGTCGTCTTCATGCAGGAGAACCGTTCGTTCGATCACTATCTCGGTCACCTGAGCGGCGTGCGCGGCTATAACGACCGCTTCCCCGTGACGCTGCCGAACGGCCAGCCGGTGTGGTTCCAGCCGCGCCAGGAGGATCAGACCAAAGTGATCGCGCCGTTCCGCTACGACACGAGCAATCCGAATGTCAACGCGCAGTGTATCGGCGGCCTGCCGCACACGTGGAGCACCACGCACGGCGCGATCGACAACGGCCGCGCCGACAAGTGGGCCGTGCAAAAGACCAACATGACGATGGGCTATCACGTGCGCGAGGACATTCCGTTCCACTACGCGCTCGCCGATGCCTTCACGGTGTGCGACAACTACTTCTGTTCGATTCCGGGCAACACGCACCCGAACCGCATGTATCTGATGACGGGGATGGTCGATCCGCTCGGCACGGGCGGTGGCCCGTTGCTCGACAATATCGACTACATCGACAATCAGTTCGACAGCATCAAGCTGCAGCCCTTCAGCTGGACGACCTATCCCGAGCGGCTGGAGACGGCCGGCATCTCGTGGCAGATCTATCAGCAGGGCACCGGCTTCGACAACTTCAACGGCAACTACGGCACGAACATGCTGGCCTCGTTCCAGAACTTCGTGAATGCGCCGGCTGGGTCGTCGCTGCAAACCCGGGGGATGAGCACGCGCACGCTCACGCAATTGAAAGCCGACGTGCAGGCGAATGCGTTGCCGCAGGTGTCGTGGCTGTTGCCGCCTGCCGCCTATTCCGAGCATCCGAAATTCACGCCGCTCTACGGCGCCAATTACATTTCCACGATTCTCGATGCGCTGACGTCGAATCCCGGCGTATGGAGCAAGACCGTCCTCTTCATCATGTACGACGAAAACGACGGTTTCTTCGATCACGTCGTGCCGCCGCAAGCACCGACGCTGCCGGGCTCGGGCATGAGCACGGTGGACATCACGCTCGAACGGCACAACGTCGTGACCGCGACGCAGGCCAGCACGTACACCGCCGACAACCTGCCTTACGGTCTCGGGCCGCGCGTGCCGATGACGGTCGTGTCGCCGTGGTCGAAGGGCGGTTTCGTGTGCTCGCAGGTGTTCGATCACACGTCGGTGCTGCAATTCATCGAAAAGCGCTTCGGCGTAGTCGAAACCAATATCTCGCCGTGGCGCCGCGCGATCTGCGGCGATCTCACCACGACGCTCGACTTCTCGAAGCCGGACTCGACGGTGCCGTCGCTGCCGAGTACTCAAACGTACGTCGCTCAGGCCGATACGCAATGCGCGCGCTCGACGGCTCAGGCCGCGCCCGCCAGCACCGCCCAGCAGGTCGTGGCGGCGCAGGAGCCGGGCACGCGGCTTGCGCGTGCGCTGCCGTACGAGTTGCATGTGAACGGTCAGTTGCAGTCGCAAGGGTATGCGCTGACGTTTGCCAACACCGGCAAGCAAGGCGCGCATTTCTGGGTCTATACGGGCGACCCGACGGCGATGCCGCGCCGCTATACCGTCGAGGCCGGCAAGCAGCTGACCGATACGTGGACGTTCGACGCAAACGGCAATTACATGGTGAACGTCTACGGCCCGAATGGATATTTCCGGCGCTTCGCGGGATCGTCCAGCACAGAGGCCGCTGCCAAACCGGACGTCGTGACGTGTTACGACGTGGCCAACGGCAACGTCTATCTCACCGTGTCCAACGCTGGGACCACGCTGCTCACAGTCACCGCGGCCGACCTCGCGTATGGCCAGCCGCCGGTGACGTTGACGGTGCCGGCAGGCAAGAGCGTGGAGGCCCACTGGGACCTTTCGTGCAGCAATCAGTGGTATGACTTTCAGCTGACAGCGGCCGGCAATGCAAGCTGGTTGCGGCGCATTGCGGGTCACGTCGAGACCGGCAAGCCGAGCATCACCGATCCGGCCGCGACTGCGCCGGTGACGAAGGCGATTTGAGAGCCTGGATTAAGGATTCATTTCATCGTCGAAACTGACAAAAGCGATTTGACATTTGGCGACAAGGTGTCGAGTTCGTGAGAGGATGCAACTTCATTTATTTCGCGAGGAGGTCGATATGGGACTCTTGGATGAGGCAGGCAAGATTGCAGGCGCAATCGCCGCCGTTGAAGCGGCAGAAAAAGTCGATCCGGACGCTGGTCTGCTCACGAAAGGGATCGCAGCCGTAGCAGGTTTTGAAGGTGCCGGTGCGCTGGAGTCGTTGATCGAGAAGAAGGACGACGAGAAGAAAGAAGACGCCGACAATACGCAGGCTACGGACAGCACCGATCCACAGGCTTGATGTCGTGCTTGCCGTTCGCGGGTCAGTCCCACACAGGGCTGACCCGCTTTGTTTTTTCTAGCCGGGTTTTGCCGGGACATCAGACTCGAGACAATACCCATTCCCGGAAGCGCTTCAAACCCGGTTGTGCCTCGAGACGCTCCGGGAAATAGCAGAGATAGTGTCCCTGGTCGACGTCGATCGGGGCTGTCAGGGGTTCGATGAGGCTGCCGGCGGCCAGGTTGTCGCGCACCAGAAACGCGGGGATGAGCGCCAGTCCGAGTCCTGCCTGAGCCGCCTGGATCAGCACGGAGTATTGCTCGAAACGCGGACCCGCGAGCACCTGCATGCCGTGTACGCCGTAGAACTCGGCCCATTCTCCCCATACCCGTTCAGCCTGGCCGTGCAATAGGCGAGGGACCCGCGCAGCGTCCTGCGGCCGGCGCAACGAATGACTCTCCTGATAATCGGGCGCGCAGACTAAAAGAAAAGTACGCCCGTCGATGTAGTCGCATTGAACGCCTTCCCAACTGCCGTCGCCGTAGCGGATGGCGGCATCCAGATCCAGTGGGAACGGATCGCCGTGCGCCAGGTGCCGGCTGAAACTGATCGTGATCCCCGGCGTGCGAGACAGAAAATCCGGGAGCCGGGGAATCAGCCATTTGGTCGTGAAAGTCGGGACGCTTGCGATCGTCAGCAGGTCGCTCTGGCCGGCCGCGCTCATCAATTCGAGCGACGCGTTGCCGATGTCGCGCAACGGGTTGCCGACCCGCGCGAGGTAGAGACTGCCCGCCCGGGTGAGCACAAGGTTGCGGCCGTCGCGGATGAACAACTGCACACCGAATGAACTCTCGAGAGCAGCGATCTGCCGGCTGACGGCGCTCGGCGAGAGGCCGAGCTCGCGCGCCGCGCGGGAAAAGTTCAGATGCTTGGCCGAGCTTGCGAAAGCAAGTAGTTCGGTGATGTTCGGGTAAAGGTGTTTCATCGGAGGATTGGCGTCGAAGTGTTCCGGATGCGCACAGCGCAATGCGTGTTTTGTACGTTTTTTTCATGACCACGCCATGTCGTATCCGCACAATTGCAAGCCATTCGAAACCTTCCGCTGAGTCCAGCCATGACATGTGGGCTTCAGTCCGTTTCCCGAGGAATGCCTGCATGCAAACGCCCGCCGCACCGGCCATCCAGCCTCGTGTTCCCGCTCATCACCGCAGCCGACGTTCGGTGTCGGCCGGACGCGTCGCGCTTCAGCTCGTCGCGGTGCTCTTTGCGCTCTACATGCTGTTGCCGATCGCGCTGCTGTTGATCGGCGCGTTCGGCGAAACGTGGACCAATACGTTGCTGCCGACCGGCATCACCGGACATTGGTTCGCGGATCTCGACGCCAACACGAGCTTCCGGCGTTCGTTCGGCGTGAGCCTGATGGTCGCGCTGGCCTGCTGCTGTGCCGCTGCCGTGATCGGTCTGCCGCTCGCGTATGCGCTGCACTACCGCTCGCTCTCCGGGCACGGCATGACGGCGCGGCTGGTGGCGCTGTTGCCGGTGGGCGTGCCCGCGCTCACGCTGGGTTTCGGCTACATCGCCATCTTCAGCGGCGACACGCTGCCGTGGCTCGGATCGTTGCCGTTGCTGATCGCCGCTCATACGGTGCTGACGCTGCCGTACCTCACGCAGACGCTGCTCGCCGATCTGCGCCACCTCGATATCGCGCGCCTCGAAGCGTGCGCGGCGACGCTCGGCGCGACGCCGCTGCGGCAGTTCTTCACGATTGTCTTGCCCAACCTCCGGCAGAGCCTGTTCTCGGGACTCGTCATGGTGGCCGCGCTATCGATCGGCGAATTTCAGGTGTCCAACCTGATCGCCGGCTTTCGTTACCGGAACTATCCGGTGGTGCTGCTGCAGGCCTTTTACGGCGCGACCGGCATGGCGTGCGCCGCCACCGTGGTGTTGCTTTGCCTCGCGGTGATCGCGACCCTGGTATCGGTCAACACTGTTCAACGAATCAAGTGACACGATGAGCCTTCATTTCGACAACGTCAGTTTTACTTATCCCGGCGCGCAGCACGGTATCGATGCCGTCACGCTGTCGGTTGCGCCGGGTGAACTGCTGGCCGTGATGGGTCGCAGCGGTTCCGGCAAGTCGACGATCCTGCGGCTCACCGCGGGTTTGCTGAACGGCTACCAGGGAAGGATTGCGATCGACGGACGCGACGTGGCGGGCGTGCCGGTGTGGCGCCGCGAGGTCGGCATGGTGTTCCAGCACTACGCGCTGTTTCCGCATCTGAGCGTAGTGGACAACGTGGCCTACGGGCTGCGCATGCGCGGCGTCGATTCCGCGAAACGCCGCGCGCGTGCGCTCGAGATGCTCGAACGGGTCGGTCTTGCCGAACACGCCGCGCGGCGTACGACGTTGCTCTCGGGCGGCCAGCAGCAGCGCGTCGCGTTGGCTCGCGCGCTGGTGTTCGAACCGAAGGTGTTGCTGCTCGACGAACCGCTCGCCGCGCTCGACGCTGGCATCCGCCAGCAGCTGCGCGACGAGATTCGCACGCTGCAACGCGCATGCGGTGCCACCACGCTGTTGGTCACGCACGATCAGGACGAAGCGCTGAGCCTGGCGGACCGGGTCGCCGTGGTCGACGGCGGGCGCGTCTTGCAGGTGGATACGCCGGAGCGTCTCTACGATCGGCCGGTATCGACGCAGGTTGCGCGTTTCGTCGGTCATTCGAGCGTGATGTCGGGACGCGTGATAGCCAACGGCGCAGTCGACGTCTCCTTCGCGAAGCTGTCCGCCGATACCGGCGCATTTCGCCCCGGCGAGCGGGTCGACGTACTGGTTCGTCCCGAACACGTGCAGCCCGATCCGCCGGCGAGCGCGGTCAACCGGATGGCCGGCCGCCGCGCGGAGGTGCGCTATTTCGGCGCGACGTGCCGCTATGACTTCGTTCCGGATTCCGCGCTGACGCCGTTGCTGTGCGAGGGGCGCCGTCTCGCCGAACACGCCATTGCCATCGATCCCGAACATCTGCGCGTCTTGCCCGCGCAGGCCAGTCAATGTCGTTAATTCACCTTGTTTGACGGAGAACCAGAATGTTTGCAGGGTTTAGTCTTTTGTCGCGTGTCCGCCGGGTTGCCGGATTCGCTTGCGTGCTGTCGGCGCTGACGGCGGTGACTGGCGCTCACGCCGCGCCGGCGGCGCCCCTTTATTCCGGAGAAGACGCGCTGTACGCGAAGGCTGCGGACGAGGGACTCGTCGTCTCGTTCGACACCGGTCCCGAATGGGCCAACTGGAAGGCGCTGTTCGCCGAATTCAGAAAGCGTTATCCGAAGGTCGAGATTACGTACAACGATATCGGCTCGGCGGCGACCGTGGTTGCGCTGGACAAGGCCCGGCGGCGACCGCAGGCCGATACCGCGTATTACTTCGCCGCCTCCGCGCTGGAGGCAGTCAACAAGGACGTGGTGGCGCCGTTCAAGCCGGTCAATTTCGACAAGCTGCCGCCGGTGTTTCGCGAGCGCGATGGCCGCTGGTTCACGGTCCATTCGCTGAACATCGCCTTTCTGGTCAACCGCAAGCTGGTGAAGAATGTGCCGCACGGCTGGGCCGATCTGCTCAAGCCTGAGTACCGGAACTCGGTGGTCTATCTGGATCCGCGTTCGACTGGACAGGGCCAGGTCGCGGTCTTCGCGGCGGCCTATGCGTTCGGCGGCGGCGTCGACAATCCGAAACCGGGTGCCGACTTTTTCGGCAAGTTGCGCGAAGCGGGCAACGTGATGCGCGTCGAAGGCACCACGCCGTATGCGAAGTTCGTCAAGGGCGAGATTCCGATCCTCATCGGCTACGAAAACGACGGCCTGAAAGCGAAGTACACCGACGGCATGGGCGACGCCGCCGAAGTGGTGATTCCACAGGAAGCGACGGTGTCCGCACCGTACGCCATCAGCCTCGTGAAGGACGGCCCGAATCCGAACGCGGCGCGGCTCTGGCTGAACCTGGTGATGAGCGACGTCGGCCAGGCGCTGTTCGCGCAAGGTTACGTGCGTCCTGCTGTGCCTGACGTGCAGCTCTCGGCGGAGATGCGCGCGAAGATGCCGGACGTGCCGCAGGTGCACCCGCTCGACGTGGTCAAGGCCGCGGCGAAGAAGGCCGAGGTCGACCAGTTGTGGGCGCAGGCCGCGCTCGCGAAATAAGGGGCCGCAGATGGGTGTGTCCTCGATGAACGAAGGGCTCGCGCGCCGCTTCGGCGCCGTCCCGGCGGGCCTGCTGCTTGCCCTGTTCTTTGCGTTGCCGCTCGGCGCCTTGCTGGTGTCGGCGGGCGAGGGGAACGGTGCGGCTTTCGTGCGGTTGGCGCGCGACCCGCTGGTGGTCAGTGCGCTCGGACACTCATTGGCGCTGGCGTTCGCCGCCGGCACCGTGTCGCTGATGGTGGGGCTGCCGCTCGCGATGGTGTTGGCTGGACAACCGCCGCAGCGGCGCGGCTGGATGCTGGCGCTGCTCGGTGTGCCGTTGGCGTTTTCCGGGCTGGTGATTGCGTACGGGTTCATTCTCGCTTTCGGCCGTGCCGGCTTCGTGACGAGTGTTTTCGCACGCATGGGCGCCGACCCGGCCACGGTCGGGGCGCTGATCTACACGACCGCGGGTCTGGTCGCGGCCTATGCGTACTACCTGATTCCACGCGTCGCGCTGATGCTTTATCCGGCGCTTGCCAACCTGGACCGCCGCCCCATCGAAGCTGCGCTGACGCTGGGCGCAACGCCGCTGCGGGCGCTCTTCGACGTGGCGTTGCGGGAACTGTGGCCCTCGATCGCCTCGGCGTGGTGCCTCGTCACGTCGATTGCGCTGGGCACCTACGGTACCGCGCTCGCGCTCGCCGGGACGCAGATCAACATCCTGCCGCTACTGATGTACCTGAAACTTTCCGATGGACAGACGGATTTTCCGCAGGCCGCCGCGCTTTCGCTGGTGCTGATGGCGGTCTGTACGAGTGTTCTGGCACTGGGGGAATGCCTTGCACGGCAACGACAACACTGAATGGTCCGCCGCCGCTTACCTGGCGCTGCAGAGACTGGCGATCCGCCAGGCAGGTCCGACGCGGCACGCGATGCCGATTGGACTGATCGGGCCACGGGAGGCCACGGTAGAACAACTGCAGGCAGCAAGAACCCTCGGTTCTGCATTGGCCGGCACCGGCATGGCGATTCTCTGCGGCGGCAAAGGCGGGGTGATGGAAGCGGCCGCGTTTGGCGCTGCGCGCGCGGGCGGCATCGTGATCGGACTGTTGCCCGAGGACGATGCCAACGAGGCCAACGCGTTTCTTACCGTGGCGCTGCCGACCGGAATGGGGATCACGCGTAATGCGCTGATTGCGCGCGCCTCGCTCTGTCTGATCGCGATAGGCGGCGGGCTGGGCACGCTGTCCGAAATGGCGCTTGGCCTGCAGTGGGAAAAACCTGTCTTCACGCTGCTCGACGCACCGCAGGTGAGCGGGGCAGAGGTGTTCGAAGACGTCGACGCGCTCGTCACCCGCGTCGCGAACTGGCTTGTATCCGCGGACCAGCCGCAGGTCATCAATCCGCACGTCTGAGGTTCTGAAGGAACGCGTAACTGAATCAATTCGATGTTTTGTGTTCAATAAATAGGCCTACTTATCATGATGAAAAAGACCACACTCACCTGTCTCGCGTTGAGCAGCATCTCGTTTGCCGCACACGCGCAGAGCAGCGTCACGCTTTACGGGATCGTCGACGCCGGCCTCGGCTATACGAGCGGCCAACGCGTTGCCCAGACCAAGGGGGCGGCGGGCAAGCCGATCGTCTATAGCAACGCGTCGAACTATGCGTTTGCCAGCGGCACGTGGTCCGGCGATCGCTGGGGCATCAAGGGCACTGAAGACCTGGGCGACGGTTTGTCGGCGGTGTTCCAGTTGGAGAACGGCTTCAATATCGGCACCGGCCAGCTGGGGCAGGGTAGCCGCGAGTTCGGCCGCCAGGCATGGATGGGGTTGTCGAGCACGAAGTTCGGCAAGCTCACGCTGGGTCGCCAGTACGATCCGATCGTCGACTTCGTCGGCACGATCAGCGCGGGGACGTTCCTCACCGGCATGGGCGCGCACCCCGGCGATCTGGACAACATCGACAACCAGTCGCGCGAGAACAACTCGATCAAGTACACGAGCACGGATTTCGCCGGGTTCCGGTTTGGCGCGCTATATGGGTTCGGCAATCAGGCGGGCAGCGTCAAGAATCAGAGCACGTGGAGCCTGGGCGGCCAGTATGCGCATGGTCCGTTCGCCATCGGCGCGGCCTACATGCTGGCGAACAACACCTACGGCGCCAACGGCGGCGCGTGGACGGGCGCGTATGACGGCACGTTTGCGTCGTCGATCAACGAAGGTTTTGCATCGGCCGAGAATCAGCGGATCATCGCGGCGGCGAGCACGTATCAGATCGGCCCGGTGACGCTGGGTGTGTCGTACAGCAACACGCAGTACAAGGCCGGCAGCTTCTCGCTGTTCAACGGCAAGGAGACCTTCAACTCGGCGGGCCTGACCGTGGCGTATCAGGCGACGCCCGCGTTGCGCCTCGCCGCCGGCTACGACTACACGCGGGGCAGTTCGATCAACGGCGGGTCCGCTCCGAAGTACAACCAGTTCAACTTCGCGTCGTATTACTTCCTGTCCAAGCGCACGGCGCTCTATGGACTGGTCGGGTATCAGAAGGCCAGCGGCAAGACGCTCGACGCATTCGGCAACCTGGTCAATGCGACGGCTTCGGTCGGCGACGTGGGGAACGGCATTTCGTCAGCGAGCAATGCGCAGACACTCGTGCGCGTGGGTATTCGCCAGACGTTCTAACGGCGGAGCCGCTGCGAGTCAGGTGCATGGCGTTCGATGGGGCACTTCTGCCTCATCGAATCGTGCACCTTCCGCATTCATACGCGTACATTTCATCGCGCTGTCATAGCTGCGCGACTAGGATGGCTGGTCACGTCCAGCACGCCCTGGTCGAGCACTGCACGCGCGGCTCACATAGCACCGTGCGACCGGCGTACGCATTGGCGTCCTTCCACCACCGTCCAAAAATACCGACATGTCGAACAGGAAAACCGCTGACACCTCACCCTCCGATCAGGCCGCTACCGTTTCGCGCCGTGGGTTTTTGAAGTTGGCCGGCGCATCCAGTCTCGCTACGGCCGCGGGCAGTCTTTCATCGATGGCGCGTGCCGCGAACGGCACACCGGACGGCACGCCGGAGCAGATCCACCTGACATGGGGCAACGATCCGACGAGGGAGGTCACGGTGTCGTGGGCGTCGCTGGCGCAGGCGGTCAAGCCTCAGGTGCGCTTCGGCCGCACCGGCGAGACGAAAACGACGGTGCCCGGCGTGCAAAGCACGTATACCGATGGCCTCAACGGCGAGGTCGTGTTCACCTATCACGCGCGTCTGCATGGTCTGATGGGCGATACGCACTACGAGTACGAGGTGAGCGCCGACAACGACAGCAACGCGGCCCAGCCTTTCACCGCGAGCTTTCGCACCGCGCCGCGAGGCCGCGCGCCGTTTCGCTGGACGAGCTACGGCGATCTCGCGACGCCCAATACCGGTTGGGTGTTGTCGTCGCCGCAAAGCCGCTTCGCGGTTCACGCGGTCGAGCGTTTTGAGCCGCTATTCCACCTGCTCAATGGCGACCTCTGCTATGCCAATCTGAATCCGACGCACCAGCCGGACGTGTGGCGCGATTTCGGCAACAACTGCCAGACTTCCGCAGCGAAGCGGCCGTGGATGCCTTGCCCGGGCAATCACGAGGTCGAATTTCACAATGGCGAACAGGGCCTCTCGTCCTATCTCGCGCGCTACACGCTGCCCGAGAATCACACGCGTTTCCAGGGCCGCTGGTACAGCTTCCGCGTCAGCTCGGTGCTGTTCATCTCGCTCGATGCGGATGACGTGGTCTATCAGGATGCAGCGGCGTTCGTTGCCGGTCCGAATCCGCTGGTGCCCGCGGCGAGCACCGGCAATCCGCCGATTCAGCCGGGCACTTCGTTCTATATCCGCGGATATAGCGGCGGCGAGCAGACGCGCTGGCTCGAGAAGACATTGCGCCACGCGGCTGAAGAGGACGAAGTCGACTGGATCGTTGTCCAGATGCATCAGGACGCACTGAGTTCATCGAAGACCGGCAACGGGTCTGATAAGGGCATTCGCGAGGCGTGGCTGCCGCTGTTCGACCGTTATGGCGTGGACCTGGTGTTGTGCGGTCACGACCACGACTACGAGCGCAGCTACCCCGTGCGCGGCTGCAATCACAACAAGGGCACCGACATCGCCACGGGTCGGGTGGTGGATACGTTGCAGCCGCGGCCGGTTGCGCCGGCGGCAGCGGGGGCGACGTCGTTCGATACGAGCCATGGGACGATTCATTTGATTCTCGGCGGCGGCGGGACGAGCGCGCCGCTGGATGTCTATGGCGTGGACCTCGGTACCGGGCTGCCGCAGGCGCGCATTTTCACGCGGCCGAATCGTCCGGCTCCCGGAGCGACGGCGGGCACCTTTGCACGTGCCAGCGCGGATGCCGTCGAGGATGCGATCTGGTCGGCGCAACGGGATACCGGGACGGGCTACGGCATCGCGGTGTTCGATCATGATCCGGGGCAACCGGGCGGCCACACCACGATCACGATGAACTACTACCATGCACCGGGTGCGGATCAAACGCCGACCCAGAACTATGAGTTGTTTGAAACTATCGAGTTGAAGAAAAAGCGGCGCGAGTGAGGTGTCGAGCCGCTCGCGAGGCGGACGCTCAAACTCGATCGAAACGGGCTACGGCCGCACGCAAACGCCTCGCCGTAGCACCCAGCGCTATCCGGCGTCGTGCTGTAGATATTTGTGCGCAAACGCGATCGCCATGCTGCCTTCGCCGACCGCTGAAGCGACGCGCTTGACCGGGCTCAAGCGCACGTCGCCGCAGGCAAATACGCCGGGAACACTCGATTCGAGGAGGTAGGGATCCCGGCTATGGGACCAGCGTCCCGCCTTGACGACGTCGTCGCCGGTGAGAACATATCCGCGCCCATCGCGTGCGATTTCCGCCGGCAACCACTCAGTCTGCGCATCGGCGCCAATGAACACGAACAATCCGCCACAGTCGTGTCGACTCACCTCTGCGCTCAGTCCGTCGCGTACGTCGATCGCCGTCAAATGGGTATCGCCGTGCGCACCGACTACTTCCGATCGCAGTTGCACTCCTACGTTTTCTTTCCCGCGAAGCTGCTCGACCAGGTAGCGAGACATGCTCTTCTCCAGCGAATCGCCTCGCACGAGAAGCGTAACCATGCGCGCATGATTGGCAAAGTACAACGCTGCCTGGCCGGCCGAGTTTCCACCCCCGATCAGATAGACGTCGAGTCCGTGAGTAGTGCTCGCTTCGCTGCGTGATGCGCCGTAGTAAATGCCTTTACCGATGAGCCGGTCGAAGCCGTCGATCGCGAGGCGGCGCCACGTGACGCCAGTCGCGAGGATGATCGTTCGCGCCCGGATGACGTCGCCTCCGTCGAGGTGAGCGCTACGCCCGGCGACATCGATTCGAGCGACAGACCGTGTCACCAGAATCTCCGCACCGAGCCGCCTTGCCTGCTGCAGTGCACGGCTCGCCAGTTCGTCGCCCGACACACCGTTGGGGAAGCCGAGGTAATTCTCAATACGCGAAGAGGTCCCGGCCTGCCCGCCTGGCGCTTCGCGCTCCAGCACCACAGTACTCAAGCCTTCCGACGCACCGTACACTGCCGCAGCGAGACCGGCCGGCCCGCCGCCAATGATCATCGTGTCGTATTCGGCGAGGCGAGGTTGTGTCTGCAGGCCCAGCAATTGCGCAAGCTCGCGTGTCGCAGGCCGGCTCAGCACCGTCCCGTCGACCAGTCGTAATGCCGGGCAATCCTGCTCCGGCGGACAGGTTCCAGGCCAGCGCGCCGGCAGTTCGGGCGCATCCGGTGTCATCCAGTCGTAGCTGATCTGGTTGCGGGCGAGGAACTGGCGCAACGCGGTACAAGCAGTGTCCCAGCGGCTTCCAATCATGGTCACGCGGATCTTGGGCGGCTCGGCGGAGAGACCCTGCAGTCCGCCGATGCGCTCGCGCGCAAGGGCGCCCATCTTGAACGCAATGTCCGGCGACGCCGCAGCCAGTGCGTAGTAACGCTGAGCGTCCACGCGCAGGACACGCGACGGCTCCGCGGCCCGATAGGCGCCTGGAAACGGCGAACTTAGCGCGAGCGGCACTTCGCCAAAGATGGTTCCGGGCAGACGCCAGCCCAGCGTGCGCTCAATGCCGTCGAACGTCTTGATGACTTCCATCTTGCCGGACACGACGGCGTACAGCGCGCGCTCGCCACCTTCGTGAACTGCGAACTCGCCCGCGCACAGATGCAGGTCTGCGCACGTGTGCGCGAGATGCTCCAGTTCGTTGTCAGGGAGTGTTGAAAACAGTGGAATCGCCCGGATTTCGTCGATGGTCAGCATGGCTTCGTCCAGACAGGCAATTGAGGTGACGCTCGCTCGGTCTACCTGATTTCAGGTCGTCCGTCTCGCCAAAAGAATATGCGCGAGCAGACGGCTCAGCACCTGGCGTTCGATCCGAGGCGGGCACAATGCCGTTAGCCTTCCCGCAGCGAGCGTACCAATACTGCTTGAATAGGTGTGCGAACGCACACTACAGCTGCGCGACAGACAACAGGCAGACCGAGCCAGTATAGGACTTTCGGATGCGAATGTTTATTCGCTGGAGACCGATCGCTTATATCGCTCGTCAACGAAGTGGCTCGCGCCGTTGCGTTTCCGACGGCAGTTCGCCAAACCGCTCCCGGTAACTCTGGGCGAACCGGCCGAAATGGGTGAAACCGCAATCCAGTGCGATGGTCGCGACGCGAACCTCGGGCGTGCTCTCCCGAATGGCCTGACGCGCGCGATCAAGACGCACCTTCCTCACAAATCGCTTTGAGCTGGGCAACGAACTTTTCAGCCACCTCCCGTCCCGGCCTATCCTCCCGCCAGATGGCCGAGAGCGAAAGCGTTCCGAACGGCGGAGCGTAGCCAATCTTGCGCAGTCCATACAATGTGCCGATTTCATCGATCGCGAAGCCCGGCAATAAGGCGATCGTATCGGTATGTGCACAGATCGCGAGATTGATCGTGTAGACATGTGAGTAGATCACGCGATGCGGCAGCGGCACTCGCGCGACATCCAGTGCGTTACGCAGATTCGTCAGCAACACGCTCGGTCCCTCCGGTAGAAACCACGGGAACGCCGCCAGTTCTTCGAGGGTGACATTCTTACCGGCGAGCGGATGATGCGCCCGCCCGACGAACGCGGGACCGCCATCGTGAAACAAGGGTTCGGCACGCAGGACACCGGGGCGGCTGATGTCATTCCAGCGACCAATCACCAGGTCCACATCACCCGCTTCGAGTTCGGACAGCAATTGTTCCATTGACGCCTGCCGCAGCGTCAGGCCCACACGCGGCGCCACTTTCCCGAACACGTTCACGCAACGGGACAGCGCCTCCCACCATCCGAGCGGTGTAAATACACCTACCGTCAGCTTGCCCGACTCGCCTCTGGATACGGCGTCGCATTCGTCTTCCGCGCGCTCGAGGTCGGCCATGACCTTGGCGCTGTACCGCATGAGCACTTCGCCCTGCAAGGTCGCGCGCGAACCGAACGGCGTGCGTTCGAATAGTTGCGTCCCCATCAGCGCTTCCGCTTCGGTAAGCGCCTTTGAAATTGCGGACTGGGTAAGCGCCAGTTGTTCACTCGCTTTTTGCAGACTCCCTGTGCGCCCGATTTCGTAGATAACCGAAAGGTGTCGCATTTTCAGGTGCCCCACGCGTTTTCTGGTGTCTTCCATTGAGTGTTTTCCCGGGCATGACGTTTCTTCATGTCCCTTGCCAGTTAATTCGTTTTTTTGGCGCGCCAAGTGCCAGCAGACTTGGGTTGAAGCCGTACCCGTTGCTGCCAGAAGCAGAATATCGAACCGATTATATCGGCAGGAGTGCGATGGACAGATCAACCTTTTTCAAGCGGAGTGGCAGTGGAAAGACTTAGCGCCGGCATCGCGAGTTTCGTTCGAACCGGCAAGCCCGGCACCGATGACTGGCGTGCCTTTTCGGACGCGCAGCCGTTTCTGATGTCGTTCGACAGAGACTCACTATAGCCGCGGCGTGCATTGCCTTTCTCAACCTACGAAAAGAACCGAATCATGAAACCTGTGTTGCCTGTGCAAACCGCGTCGGCGCCATCCAGGATCGACGCGAAGATATGGATTATCGGTCTTGTCTGCTTCTGCGTCATGGCGGTGGATGGCTTCGACACGGCCTCGATTGCCTACGTCGCGCCGACGCTCGCTCGCGAATGGAACATCGCCCATGCGGCCCTCACGCCCGCCTTTGTTGCGACGAGTATCGGCGCGGTCGTCGGCTATCTGTCGAGTGGTGCACTAGTGGCGCGCGCAGGCCGGCGCAGGGTGATTGTGCTCGCGACGGTGGCGTTTGCGTTGTTGTCGCTCGGCACCGTGTTTGCTGGTTCCATCATGAGCATCTCGGCAGTGCGCTTTGTCACGGCGGTCTGCCTCGGCTGGGTTGTGCCGGCCGCGATCTCCTGCACCGCCGACCATGCAGGCGAACAATCTCGCGCAGCAGCAACGATCGCCGCCACGACGGGCCTGTCAGCCGGCGCCGCGCTGGGAGGCTTGCTGGCATCTTTCCTGATCGCGCATCACGGGTGGCAGTCGGTTTTCATCGCAGGTGGTGTACTGCCGCTCGCGCTATTGCCTTTTGTCTGGGTTGCACTAAGCGGAACCGACAATCGGGAAACCGACGCTTCACCAATACGCGAGGCGACGCCGCAGACGGCGGAGTCATCCAGCATCGTAGCGTTGTTTCAGCATCAGTTCGCGCTTGCGACCACCCTTATCTGGTCCATTGCATTCCTCGCTTTTCTCGTGACCTATCAATTCATGTTCTGGGTACCGACCTTGCTGGTGTCGTACGGTTTTTCGCCAGCGAGTGCGGCCGTAGGTTCCACAGCCGGTGCAATTGGCGGTGTCGCGGGCAATATGGCGTTGTTGCTGTTTGTCGGGCGATACGGTGTGCAGCGATCGCTGATCTTTACCGCATGTCTTGCAATCGGATGTATCGCATGCCTTGGTCTCCTCACGGTAGATCAGAGCGTTGTGTTGTTGCTTATTGCCGGGATAGGGGCGGGCACGACAAGCGCCTGCGTCGGGCAGGCAACGTTAGCCGTCATGGCGTATCCGCCGGCTCTCCGCCCGACCGGGGTTGGCTGCGCCGCTGCGGCGGGTCGGGTCGGCGCAGTGGTCGGCCCGGCAATCGGCGGGATTTTGCTAACGCTTGGGTTTTCGCCACAGCGAATTGTTTTGCTCAGTTGCTTGCCGATTTTCCTGATAGTTGGCCTGCTCGTAACCTCACAGGCCGAGCCATGGCGGGCGCGAGGCATTCGCGCGGCGACGGACTGGTAGCAGCCAGCGATGATCGTCGTAGTTGGCCGTTCAGGGTGGTGGATCCTTCAGACCGACCGTCACCGCCCGTCGGATCCACCGGAGCAGGCCTGGCTTATGGCTTCGTGCTCGTGTCCTGGTTCCGGAACGCCGCCTCTCCGGCGTCCGATACCTCGACCCACTTCTTGTCGGGCGCTGCATCTGCGACGTAGCTGTCGTGCCAGTTCCACCACTTGTAGGTCGGGGTCTGAGGATAGCCCTCGGGAGAGTCCTCCCAGACCTCCTGCCGGCCCAACGGTGTGATGTCTAGGTAGTTCCAGGTGCCCCCCATCTGCTCGTCGCCGCGGTTGTTGATGAAGTAGGTGCGGAACACCTGACCGCCGTCGCGGTAGAACACGTTGGTGCCGTGCCACTCGTTCACGCCGAAGTCGGCGTCGAAGCCGTCCGTGAGGGTGAACCACGGTATCTGCCAGCCCATCCGCGCCTTCAGCCGCGCGATGTCCGCCTGGGGCGCACGCGAGACGAAGACAAGGGTGGTGTCACGAGTGTTCAGGTGGGCGACGTGGGCGACCTGGTCGGCCACCATGGAGCAGCCCCGGCAGGCGTGGTCGGGCCAGCCGAACACTCCCGGCTCGAAGAAGGCGCGGTAGACGATCAGCTGACGCCGACCGTCGAACAGGTCGAGCAGGCTGGCCTTGCCCGCAGGCCCCTCGAACGCATACGGCGTCTCCACCGCCATCCACGGCATTCGCCGGCGCTCGGCGGCCAGGGCGTCACGGGCGCGGGTCTGGGCCTTTTCCTTCACGAGCAGCTGCTCGCGAGCCGCCTCCCACGCCTGCGGCGACACGACCGGTGGAGTGTGCATGGCAGGCTGTCCGCCTTGCCGTCCGTTCTCGGCTGATGTAGTCATGGTTTTTGCAATCTCCTGATTGGGGTGATTTCTCGCGCCTCGCGCCTCGTGGCTGAAGCGCGATTCCATTCGCTGCTCATCGCTTGGTCACCGTGAGATAGTCTGGCACCGGAAATCGAACGTTGGGAGTAACAAGTGTGGCGATATTCCGATGGAGTGAGTCGCTGATTACAGCCGCGGCGCGCTGCTAGAATCGATGTATGGTCTGCGCCTTGGACAACACGCACGGCTTGGGAGCCGCTGCGCGTCGGCGCAGATAGTCCACCTTTCCACGTCGCCTTATGAGTCAAGTTTGTCAGGCATGCGGAGCCTGCTGCGCGCACTTCCGCGTATCGTTTTATTGGGGCGAAACCGATTTGCAAGCGCTGGGAAGCGTTCCCGAAGCGCTGACGGTTCCCGTTTCACCCCACCGCGTCGCGATGCGCGGTACCGAAGTGAAGCCGGTCCGCTGCGTTGCGCTGACCGGCGAGATCGGATGCTCGGTGGCTTGCTCCATCTACGAACTCCGTTCCACTACTTGCCGCGACTTCGAGGCTGGCACCGACCGATGCAATCAGGCGCGGCTTGCTCATGGGCTTGACGCGATTGAAGCCGCGGCTCCGCCTGAAGGCGTTTCGTGAAGATGTCGCGTTGGGTAGCGTCTGACACAAATCAGCGATCGGCGGCTGAGGTCCTCCAATCATGGTGAACGTACGAAGCCTGTGGATGCGAAAGGCTGCGAATGTGCGGCTAGGGTTGTTCTAATGGCGGCCAGCGCACTTTCGCGTCAGCGACAACATCGCTCACGCATTCACTGAGGCGTTCTGCGCCAGCAACAGAAACCGCTCCCAATGAACATCGCCTTCTCTCCTACGACCCAATCCGATGCCGACACACTGGTTGCCATTCGTATCGCCGCGATGCGCGAGAGCTTGGAGCGAATCGGTCGTTTCGACCCGCAACGTGCCCGCGAGCGCTTCCTCGCGTCTTTCGACCCCGCGCTGTGTCGATTCATAGAGGTCGATGGTGTCCAGTCAGGCTTCATCCTGATTCGCCCACAGGAAGACCACTGGCTCTTGGACCACCTTTACATTTTGCCGGAGCATCAAGGGAAAGGAATCGGCGCAGCCGTCTTGCGGGATGTCTTCGCGAACGCCGACGCGCAACGCATGCCAATCCACCTGGGTGCTTTACGCGGCAGCGATTCAAACCGCTTCTACCAGCGGCATGGCTTCATACAGAGTGACGAAGCAGAATGGGACATCTACTACGTGCGTCAGCCAAGCCAGCCTAAAGTAGAAAGCTAGTTTGGATTGGCTTTCATAGGACGCGGCCGGTCGTTGGTGTCGGCTACAGACGTTCGAGCATCGCAAATGGCTGACTATGTGCTGCCGAGTTCGGCCAGCTACGGCCATTCCGCTCGAGTATTCCGTGGACGTTTGAAGGTCGGCTCCACGCTGGCAACGGACGGTGATGTTCGACGTTACAAGAACTTCACGTCGAGCAAGCGCCGTTGCCTCTGCGCGGAAACAAACAGCGATCCCTTCTACTATCGGATCTTGATGACGACCTTACCCTTTGCACGTCCTGTTTCGACGTAAGCCAATGCCTCCTGCGTTGATTCGAACGGGAAAATCCGATCAATCACAGGCCTTATCGCAGCGACGTCGACGAGCTTGGCGATCTGGGCTAGCTGGCCTCCATCGGCACGCATAAAGAGGAATGAATAGCCGACGTCACGACGTCCCGCTGCCTTTCGGATGCGATAGCTTAGAAACCGCATCGCCGTTTTCAGGAACCAGGAGGCACCCATCTGCTTAGCAAAATCAGGATCGGGCGGACCGGCGATCCCAATGAGCTTGCCACCCGGCTTGAGCACTTGCAGTGATTTTTCGAGCGTATTTCCGCCCATCGCCATACCTAGCCCAAGACACGGCTGTTCCTCGCTAGCCTCCATAACCCGGAATGCCACCGGAACATCGAACGACACAAACAGGTAGTCGCCGACACCGTAATGTTCGACGTGTCCACCGAGTTCGATGCTCTGCCGACCCTGTACCACCATCCCGAACGTCGGCGATTGCGGGCAATGGAGCGACGGTGAACAGAATGTGTACCGCCCTACCATCAGGCTATCGATAGACGTGGCGTTCCGGCCTTCGTCTTTCGCATGACGGGCGACCAGCTGGGAAATTTCATCGAAGGCATGGAATCTCATGGTGAGCAACGAAACCGATCCGGGATCTGTACCAGTCCTTCCATGGTAGCCCCAGATAGATTCGCCTGTGCGTGCGTTTGCAGGATCAGGCACAACTCTCGGGGGATTGATGCAACCGAAGCGTCGATATCTGTGGCATCGCTCGCATGCCGTCGATTCTCAAAGGTTTCACTACTGGATTTATATCGGTAGCAACGCGTAGGACGAGTACACGTTCATCCCCTGGCTGAATAAGAACGTGTATTGCCGGATTGTTAACCTTGGATCGGGCAATGCATCGCCCGGACAGTGGTCGAGGGTGTCGTTTTTCGCCGTTTTTCGCCGTTCGCCGCCGAAAAACCGGGTATCGCGGTCGGAGCCTTGGAAGAATGCATTTTCTCGTATGTCTGAATAGGCGCTTCCGCACAATACGGAAGCGACACTCGTGCGGAAAAACACTCACGGCGCCTTCCCCCCCAGTCATCTATCTTCAAAGTAGCCGGGGTCAGGTGCGGGGCAGCATTTGTTGGCGCTGATATCCGACGCTGAAAGTCCTTTCATGTATCGGTTTGCGAATATTGCTACGTCGGACGGCAAGGCGCACGCGAGCAGCGGAAGTCTATGAAGTGAATGAAAAAGCGGTTTTCCTCAGCCTGCGACCATGATTCGTTTCGCCAGACGAAAGCGTAGGCACTGATCCCGAGCGCTTCCTGATTCAGGTAACTCATATTCTGATAAGTCGGAGTCCTACTTGGGCTTCTTGCTAAAACCTTGGATTGCGCCGGACCTTTGTGCCTGGCCGCGTCTGTTGATGGTCGATCGGTTTGCCGAGCCTCGGGGCGCTGCGTGAATGCAATGACAGAACCTTTGGAGATTGGGAACGTGACGTTAATCCACTCACGTTCTTCATAGGAAAAGGAAGGATTCCGCCTTTTGTCATCGGAGCATCCGCAGATGTCCAATCCCGTGGGTTTCTGGAGCTACGCTCGTAGCGACGATGCGCACAGCGATGGGCAGTTAAGTCAGCTCCGCACCATCGTGGGTAAAGCAATTGCCTTGCAATTTGGTGCGGATATTACGATCTGGCAGGATATCCAGGCTATTCCACCGGGGGCGGATTGGGCGGCTTCAATCGAACGAACGATTAGCCACACCGTCTTCTTCATACCGATCGTCACCCCCCGCTACTTGAAAAGCCAGCATTGCCTGGCGGAGTTCCAGTCTTTCCACCGGCGCATGATCGAGTTGGGTCATGACGATCTTATCTTCCCCATTCTCTATGTCGGCGTTGATCAAGTGGGCGTCGACGAAACGGCATTCGGAGACGAACTGGAGGCGCTTCGTCGGCATCAATGGATCGATTTTCGGCCGCTGCGCCATTCCGATCCGCGCTCTCACGAGGTCTGGAAATGGGTCGACGGATTGGCGGAGAACATTCTAAGGGTGGCGGTGCCGGTGTCGAAAGCGGATCACGAGGCCGAAGAGAGCCGCCGACACGAGTTAATGCGGATAGCAGCCGAAGAGGCGCGCCAGCGTGAAGCCGCGGCAAAAGCCGCCGAAGAGGCGCGCCAGCGTGAAGCCGCGGCGAAAGCCGCCGAAGAGGCGCGCCAGCGGGAAGCCGCGGCAAAAGCCGTCGAAGAGGCGCGCCAGCGGGAAGCGACAGCAAAAATGGCTGAGGCGGCGCGACAGCATGCTGCGGCGACGACACCGACGGAACCGCACAGTCTGCCGGATTTGAACGCTCAGTACGCGGGAGCGTCCGTGCCCGCCGTGCAGCCGGACCCCAACGCGGCACCGGTTTCGGTGAAGCAGACGACTGACGGAGTTGCCCGGAAGCGGCGGATTGGCCTGCTGGCAACCTCGGTGGGTGGACTGGCTGCCGTAGCCGGAACTCTGACAATGGTGTTCATGCGCCACGAGGCCCCGCAACCGCCGACCATTATTCCCGCGTCCACGCCCGTAGTCAGTCCTCCAGCGCCGCCAGCGGCCTCGGACGTCGGCGGCGTGTCTTCGGTACAGCACGTGCCGGATCTCCAAGGCAGCGTCGACCAGGTTCTTGATTCCGCATCCCTCATCGTCTCGGGAAAGATCGTCAATCTGTATGGAATCCGGGGAGCGGACGGTCGCCCTGCTCGGTCGATGCAACGCTACCTCGAGAGCGAGGGAAATCTGGTTCAGTGTTTTGCACGCGATGACGGGTACCAGTGCCGTGCAAATGGCCAGGACATCGCCACGCACGCCGTTCGTATGGGCTGGGTACGCACCCGGCAAGGAGCGCCGCCCCAGTACGAGGCGGCCGAACTGGAAGCGAGGAACGCGCGGGTCGGCATTTGGGCGAAGTAGCCGTGCCACCCTAACCGGCTGTTGACGGAGAAATGCAATGAATAGATGTTTGTCGGCCTTGGTTTGCGCCAGCGTGGCCGGAGCGATCACGACCGGGTGCGCACAGAACGGATCGAGCGGCATGAACAAGACGACATCCGGCACGCTGCTCGGTGCCGGCACTGGCGCGGCGCTCGGCGGCCTCTTCAGCCACGGCAGCGCCGGCGCGATCGTCGCGGGCGCTCTGGTCGGCGGTGTCCTCGGTGGTCTGATCGGCCATCAGATGGATGAGCGCGATCGTGAGGCGCGCGATCGTGCCGTTCAAGAAGCGCTGCAAAACTCGAAAAACCATCAGACCAGTCATTGGCATAACGCGAAGACCGGAAACTCCGGCAGCATCAAGCCGCTAAGTGGCTACACGGCGTCACCGAGTGCGCAAACCTGCCGGGGATTTACCGAAACATATGTGAGGGAAGGAAAGACATATGAGCAGAATGCGCATGCGTGCCGCAACTCGAAAGGCGAGTGGCAACTGGCGGACCAATGATCTCGCTGAAGCGGGTCAGGCTATGCGTTGCCGTCGCGCGTCCTTGCTCAGCATGATCGTTGCCGCAGGTTTGCTGGCGGGGAAGGCCGCTGGTGGATCACGCGACGATATCGGCCGTTTCGGAATTCCGTTTCCCGGACAGGAAGCAGAAGCCTCGAGCGCGAAGGTAAGCCAAATACGCGGCAAGGCCGGTACGGAAAGTAGAGTGGGTCTTTTTCGCAGCGGCACGGCATTTTTTGTTACGCAAGCGGGTGAAATGCTCACAAGCGGTCACGTCGTGCGAGGCTGCGAGCGTATTGAAATCTGGCCAAACGACGCTTCGAGCCTCCCCGCCACGCTGGTATCAATCGACGACCAGTTGGATGTGGCGCTGCTGGCAACCCATCATAAAGTCAGTCGAGTCGCCGTTTTCGCTGGCGAGCCTGTTCGCAAGAACGGCTCCGTGTTCACAATCGGATTCGGTCTCACTCCGTCGTCGCCGCTCGTGCCGGTCATCACGCGGGGACGCGCGGCCGGCACGGCACGCGCAAACGGCCATCTTCTTTTGGTAGTGCGGGCGGCGCTACACGAAGGCAACAGCGGTGGGCCGGTCATTGATGAACGCGGACTTTTGGTCGGCATGGTCGTCGGACGCTATGTGGACAGGCTCGACTTGGGCGTCGTGGTTCGTGCCAGCGAGCTTGCGAAGTTTCTCGGGACGACGCGCGTCATGTCGCGGAATTCAACGGATGGCGCCGCCAAAGAAGATCCAGGAAAGAATCTGCGCGGGATTTCCATACTTGTTCAATGCATTCAATAGCGGCTGTGACGACGCGTAGCCAAGACTGTTTCGCGACGCGTTTTTACTGTGAACCCACACTTGTGTCCATCTGTTCGACTGTCACCCATGGATACCGACACGCAATCAAGCTTTCCACTGCTACGGCCGTCGATCACATTGTTTGTCGCCGGACATCGCCGTGAGCGGCTAATGCAACACGCCGCGGTCGAGAACGGTGCCGCTCCTGCGTTCCGGACCCTGCATGCCGTGCTCGACAGATTTGCGGATATCTGCAAATCATCTGATGAATCCGAATATTTCGAGGATGTCGCTTCACTTTTTCCGAAGGAGCTTTATAGTCCTGGGCCGCCGATGATACGCCTCATGACAGGCCAGGCGGACGGTGTCGACGAATACGCCATCGAAGTCGCCCACGATCTCGGCCTGACAGTCGATCTGGTGGCGCCCGGCACCCTGCGAGCGGATTACGACGCGGTCTCGGCGCGCTCGGTCGGCTTCGGTTGTCCGCTGGAGCGGCTGCGTACGGACGATGCGCCTTTCGCGATGCGTGACGAACTAGCGTTCAGCTATGCGGACATGCTGGTCGCGGTTTGGGACGGGGGCCCGGCGCACGGCACTGCCGGCGGCGTCGTGCGCCTGATACAACGGGCGGTGCTGGCGGGGCTGCCGGTACTGTGGATCGACCTGGAGGGCAAGCTCTGGACCATCGAGGCGGATCGCGTCACCGAGGAATGTCTGTATCGGCTGCGTCGGCGAGAACTGGATGAAGGGCTGCTGGGATCCCTGTTCAAGCATCGCGATCTGGCGAAAGGCGTGCTGATCGACCCACTGCGGCGCCGGCTTAATCCGCTCGACGGCAATCTGGTCGTGCCAAGCGGGGAAACGGAAATGCTGGCTCGCTATGCCTCGGAGTGCCGCGGCTGGAGGATGTTCGAACGCCGCGCAGGCTCGTTCCATGAATTGATGGCGGCAATTTTTCGCCTGGATGTGCATGAATCGTTATGCAGTGTCTGGAAATGGATTTGCGGGGAATGCGCGACCCAAAAGCAGGAGGACCCGGTTGACGGCCCGGCACCGAATACGGCCGAGGATAGTCGCTTGGCCACACCTGATGGCCTCCAGGCGCGTTTCGAATGGAGCGATGCCCGGGCCAACGTCGCCGGCGGCAGACACCGCAGCAGCATCTGGAACTTGTATATGCTCTCATCGGCCGCAGTATTTGCGTCCGTGATGGGAATAGTGAATTCTGGAATTACCTGGCCATTAGTCGAAATTGTGTTCATCGCTTCTATTATTGGGACTTTTTGCGTTGCCCGGAGGAGGGATTGGCACCGTATATGGCTCGGTCATCGGTTCGTTGCGGAACAAATTCGTTATCTCCAGATCCTGCGGCCGTTCCTCGCGATACCCGCTCCGTTTCAAGCGCCGCTATTCGTGCACTCGGATTCGAGACGCGCGGGACACCGATTGCGCAGTGCCGAGCGATGGATCTTGCAGCGCGCGCTAAGCGCTGACGGATTGCCGTCGGAATACAAGGGTTACGACCTCGCTTCGGCGGACCGGGGCGAACTGGTTTCCAAGCTTCGTCAAGAGGTCAATCTCCAGGCCAGGTTTCACAAACGGGCGCACAAATACGCGAAGAGACTGCGCGAGGTAGCGGAGGATTGGGTCGCTGGTGGTCTATTCTGGTTGGTGCTAGGGTGCACGATCGTGCACGTCATTCTGCGCTGCTCTCACGTGGAGGTTCCGCTGTGGGTTGAACCCTGTCTCCAGGTGTTCAGCGCTTCAGCACCGGCGCTGGCAGCCGCCCTGCACGGCGTGATGACGAAGCTCGAAATAGGGCGTATTGCAGCGCAATCGCACAAGGTGCGTTCGCGCCTCCTTGTGCTGGATTCGGTAGTGTCGAACGACAATGAGCGTCATAGTTTGCCCGACTGGATCTCAATGGCTCGCTTGCGCGCCGACGCGATGGAGGTGGCATCATTGCTGTCGGAAGAGAACGAGCAGTGGCGGGATCTGATCCGCTACCAGGAAACAGAGATTCCAGCATGACCGATACCACATCGATGCCGGATCTGACACGCGACCCGGATGCCTGGCGAGTGATGAAGCGACCTGTGCTCGTTGCCGTGCAGTTCGCTGACGAGGACGGAACCTGTGCGACGTTGGAAGGGCCGGTGCGCTATCGCGCGGGTGACGCCCTGGCTACCGGAACCTTGGGCGAGCAGTGGCCGATCAGCAGAGACCGATTCGATCAAACCTACGAGCTAGTGGGCGACGGAATGTACCGGAAACGACCTGTCGTGGTCCATGCGCTTCGTCTGAAGGCGGCGATGAGCGTGCGGGTCGGCGGCGAAGGTGACGTGCTTGAAGGTCGTCCGGGTGACTGGCTGGTGCAATATGGCTACGGCGACTACGGGCTCGTTGATGGCGATGTGTTCGCATGGGCATACGAAAGGGTTAGCGAGTCGGAGGCAAGCGATACTCCGTAGAGCCGTTTCGGCGACGCGGCCCGCTGGCCCCCGGTGCGCTGGCGCGGGGCTGAGGTTAGAGCGGTAACCAGGCTGTGGCGGCCCTTATCAACATTGGCGAAAGCGGAAACCCCCTATTGTCCAATCGCAACCACTCGTCAGTATCATTCTTTCCTTGTCTTCGGTTGTTCGGGTTGCGGGTCACGTCCGCGTTGCGTCGGTGCCCTCGTACACGCATCCGGGGGCGTCACATAGGTCACGTCGTCGCAGCAGCACGCATAGACCGGAAACCCGTACGCATTCGTGCGGATGATTTTCGTTGGCCCGTGCAGCGGGCACACTGCGTTCATGGCGCCTCCTTAAACTCATGATCGACCGGCTACGGCCTCGCAGACGCGGCTCGTCAGTGCGGGATGGCCAAACACCGGTTCAACTCGTCGATTACGCCCGGCGAGGTAACCCTTGCCGGTCCGGCGCGCGAGGAGGGCGCCGGAAAACTATCCACAGCAATATTCTACGACTCTCTCCACGTCGTGGATGCACGATGGATGGTTGGCGCGAATGGCGTCCGTATTGGTATGGCGAAATACAGTCGGACGGACAACGAGATAAACCCCGCACTTGTCGTCGCGCGCATCAACCGGGCTTGAGAAGCCAACCGGACGTATCCGCCAGAAGAAGATCGCTGTTCGGTTAATAATCGTGACAGTTGTAGGCGCATTTTTGATCCCCACATTTCAACGATACCTCAGTGGTTACCATGCTAAATGCATTGGGTTTTGCGTGTTAAACATCCTTATTTGCCAATAGATTTTAACCGGCAGACATCATTCAGCATAAAATCGCAGCGCATTAGTAAAACTACCGATGTTGTAGTCAAACTACATTCATACATTAATCGGCACGGAGCGTCGCTACAGTCAATCCGGCTGGTCCGATTCCCCTCCTGGCAGGCACACGTATTAGCAGTCACCCTGCATCGCCCGCCTTTGCGTCCGCTGTGGATCCATCGGACGCGCTTCGCTTTCGCACCTCCCTAAAAACAGAATTTCGGAGAGACAGACATGCAGATGAAACTATGGCCGGTCGTCGCGTTAGCGGCGGCCGTGTGCGTTGCTGCCCGTGCGGACGTACCCGATTTTCCACTCGATTTCGCACCCACTTCAGCTGCCGTGAACGCGTTTGGATCGGCGGTTGCGCATCGGCGTGCCGACTCCCTCGTCAGCAGGATGACGCTTGACGAGAAGCTCCAGTTCATTCATTCGGAATACGCAATGTCCAGCGTGCCGGGAGGCGGTGCGGGCTACATTCAAGGCGTGCCACGCCTCGGCATTCCTGATCTGAACATGGTCGACTCCGCGACGGGCTCCGGCAGCACGTCGCAGGCAAGCACGACCTTCCCGGCAACGATCGCGCTTGCGGCAAGCTGGGATCGCCGCCTGTCATCCGATTTCGGCAAACAGGTCGCGATACAACTGCGTGCGCAGGGCTTCGGAATGGGACTTGGCGGCGGGACCAATCTCGCGCGCGAGCCGCGCGGCGGCCGGCTGTTCGAGTATCTTGGCGAAGATCCGGTGCTCGCCGGGGAGATGCTTGCCGAGCGTGCTGACGGCACGCAGCGTCAGAAGGTTATCGCAACGATCAAGCACTATGCCGGAAACGAGCAGGAACACAACCGGATGGGCGGCAACAGCCAGATCGACGAGCGCACGCTGCGCGAGCTCTATCTGTTGCCGTTTGAAATCGCCGCAAAGCGCGCACAGCCGGGTAGCGTGATGTGCAGCTACAACCGGCTCAACGGCGACTATGCGTGCGAGAACGCGCATCTGCTCAACGACGTCCTGAAGAACGAATGGCGCTTTGAAGGACAGGTCCAGTCGGACTGGGGCGCGACGCACAGCACGGCGAACGCGATCAACGCCGGCCTCGACGAGGAAGAGGACGTCGGCTCGACCGTCTATCTGACGCCGGAGGCGGTTCGGCAGGCGATCGCGAGCGGCTCGGTTTCGACCGCGCGCCTCGATGACATGGTGCGACGCAAGCTGTACGTGATGATCCGTACCGGCGTGATGGACGATCCACCGAAGGGCGGCACCGCCATCGACTTCGCCGGCGCGAACGCATTCGCGCAGGCGGTCGCCGAGCAGTCGATCGTGCTGCTCAAGAACGACGGCAATCAGTTGCCGCTCTCCGCCGCCTCGCTTGCGCGGATTGCGGTGATAGGTGGACACGCAGATGCGGCTGTGCTGACGGGCGGCGGATCAGGCAATACGCGTGATCCGGTGTCGGGCTCGTTCGCAGGTTGCGGCGGCTTGACGTTCGGCACGTCGACGGGCTGCAGCTGGTGGAGCAATCCGTGGCTGAAGCTGAACGCGCCTATCGTTGCAGCGATCCGCGCGCTCGCGCCGTCGGCGCAGGTGAGCTTTGCCGGCAACAGCGATCAGCAAACGCCATTTCGCACCTACACTCAACAGGAAATCGACCAGGCGGCGGCGCTCGCGGGCCGCTCGGATGTCGCGGTTGTCGTCGTCGCGCAGCCCGCCGGTGAAGACTTCGGCGACTTGCAAAGCCTGAGCCTCGCGAATCCGTCGAACCAGGACGCGCTCGTCGACGCGGTAGCGCGCGCCAATCCTCGCACGATCGTCGTCGTTGAAAGCGGCAACCCGGTGCTCATGCCGTGGAAGGATCGCGTGGCGGCGATCGTGGAAGCCTGGTATCCGGGCGAAGGCGGCGGCAATGCGATCGCGAACGTCCTGTTCGGCAAGGTCAATCCTTCCGGCAAGCTGCCCGTTACCTTCCCGATGCGAGATCAGGACTCGCCGACGTGGGGGCTAAGCGGCGTCTTCGAGCAGGATCCCGTCTACGCGGAGAAGCTGAATATGGGCTACCGCTGGTATGACGCGAAAAACATCACGCCGATGTTCGAGTTCGGATACGGGCTGTCGTACACGCATTTCTCGTACTCGGCACTCTCTGTCGTCCATCGATCCGACGGCGCACTCGACGTGTCGTTTACCGTGCGCAACGACGGTGGCGTGGCGGGTGCAGAAGTTCCGCAGGTGTACCTTGGAGTGCCTTACCGGGACGAGCCTCCGCGACGTCTCGTCGGATGGGAAAAGATCGGCATGAACCCCGGCGAAGCACGCCGCGTGCGTATCACGGTCACGCCGCGCATGCAGAGCGTATGGGACACATCACGCAAAGGCTGGCGGTACGTGCCTGGCGGGACGGTGTACGTAGGGGCGTCGTCGCGTGATATTCGGCTGCAAGGGAGCTAGACCTCGTACTCTCGTCACGCACCCGGGGGCGGGATGTACCGCGCCCGGGGGACAGCAGCGACTGCGGCACTCATTGCTCACGTGCGGGGTTTGTTGGAACGGCCGCTATGCGCCGCTCAAGGCGTTGACATGGGTCGACCCAGCATTCTCTTTGCGAGCGGTATGGATTTTGATTTTCGTCCCGCGAACTTACAAAAGCCCTGTTCCTGGGGACTCCGTGGCAAGTTGCTCGCGCGTGCCGCTCTCCGCAAGGTCGACTAGCGCTCGACGCCCGTCCGTGCGTGCGGCGTCCTCAATCGGGAAGGTTTTCCCACTGAAAGCAATGAGCTTGAATCCACTCCCCCTTGCACGCGGAACAGTGATGCCCCAATGCCAGCCTCCGGCTTGCTCGAAGACATGCAATACAGCGGCAGTTGGAGTGTAAGTCTGAGAAGTCGTCATGGCGCATTCTCCCGTCATATTGCGACTGCGGGCGCACGATTGCGGACGCTCTATCTTCAGTCTACAGATGTTTTGCTGCATCGCAATATATTGACCGTGGTAAAAATGTCAAATCTTGAAGCGTCACAATTTTGAAAAGATGGGTCTTACGTGGAGATGTGCGAACATGAATTGACGAGCTTTTGATCTGACATGATTTACGGGGGCTCCATGGCTAGCCATTCGCTCACCTGGGCAGCGGTGCCGCACAATAGTGACGGCGTCGTCTTCCAGTTTCGTATCGTCCACGGATTTCAGCGTTTCCACGTATCGCGCCGCGTGCTCGAGCATGTGTTCGACCTCGAACCAGCCGCTTCGGACGCGAGACAACTCGAACACTTCTATTTGTATCTGGATCGCATTCTGGCTCGAGCCAGCACGAAGCGTTCGATCGCCAGTTCGGACACGGTTCAACTTCTGACAACCGATTTCACTTCAACGAGAAACGAGCAACGCAGCTCAAGTCGGCATGGAGTGGCACGAAGTGCGGCCTAAGCGACGGTATTGAAGAGAGGTATCGGTCGTATTTTTATGGCGTCCATGCACCGCGTGGGGGGGCGACCCGAACGATTGCCGCCTCGGCTTTAGTGGCCTGCGGCCGCCTGCTCCTCACGCGCATACTGCGTAGGCGGCCGGCCGACGTGCCGCGTGAAGGCGACGCTGAAGGTGCTGGCGGAGCTGTAGCCGACGCGCTGCGCAATCTCGGCGACGCGGCCTTCGTTGCGGCGCAGGAGATCCTTCGCGAGTGCCATGCGCCAGGTGAGCAGATACTCCATCGGCGCGACGCCGACCGCGCGGCTGAAGCGCTCGAAAAAGGTCGAGCGCGAGAGCGCAGCTTCCTTCGCGAGCTCAGCAACCGTCCCCGCGTGTGTCGGGTGTTCGTGCATCCCGCGGATCGCGACCGCAAGGCGGCAATCGGAGAGCCCACGCACCAGGCCCGGCGACGCGTTCGTTCCTGCCGTGGACCGCAGCGCCTCGATGAGCAGCACTTCCAGCAGTCGTGACAGCACAACTTCGCGCGCGGGCCGCTGCTCGCGTGATTCCTCTCGCACAAGCTCCACGAGCGTGGCCAAACGCTGTTCGCCGCGAACATGCACGAGTTGCGGCAACAGCGAGACCAGCAAGGTCGCATCCGGTGAGCCGAAGCTGCAGTGGCCCGCCATCATGCGCGAGTCGATCGGTCTGTCTGGAGCGCCGATTCTGAATTCACCGTTGCCCAGCGCGATGGGCGCCGCCGTCAGTCCGGGGTTTTCCGAGCGAATCGCAAACGGATTCTTTCGCGATTATTCAGCGCGATGAATCCTTAGACAAATAACGTCACGAACCAAGAAATCTTTAGTAATTTTTTGAAAACCTGGTGACCGTTGAGCGATTGCCCACGGACTAATGTGTCGGCGCGAAAGGTGACAAATTGAAGGGCACTCATCAACTCCTGCCATGGCGCATCGCGTGACGGATTCGGGACAGGGCCGTTGATGTCGGCTGCGCCCAGGTTCGGTCATTCGACGTTGGCTCCCAGATTGCTGACAATCGCCGATGGACCAGACTCAAACTCTGCGCTAGCGTGCCGTTACCCGGTTTATAGGCGCGGCCGACAAGGGCGATCATTCAAGGTGCTCGCCAGGTTGCCCAGCGCACAAACGATGTCGCGAGTTGTCGGTGATCATTCGAACGACATCGACTTGTGCGCCGAGATCTTCTAGGTAAGGGAGTGAGGGAGATATTGGAGGCTCGTGTTCATTCGTTGCCGCATGTCACATGCGAGACGGCATCTAGTCAAAATCGAACCACGTACAGGAGCGCGGATGGAAAACGAACTTGTAGTCCCGTGCTGGACGCGAGGTCGAATGTGGCCGACGCTCGTCTATTTCATTGCTGTCTCGGCGAGCAGTTTGAGGCTGTATAAGGGCAGCCATGCAGCCGGTCCTTGGATAGTGGCAGTGTATTCAATCTTGATCGCCGTGCCGGTTTGCCGAGTGCTGTTCAAAAAGAGATTTGTCTTCACGGGCCAGCCGAAATCTATTCAGTGCGAGTCGCGTTTCGCTGGAATACTGGTAAACGCCAGAGCGCTGGATCCAGCCGTATTTAAATGGGTTCGCTCGCGCACGGGCTCGTTCGAACCGAGGGACGCCATCATTGAAATCGGAATGGAGCACGCCTTTGACGCCGTAGCCGTGCAAACCATCAAATATGCGATGAGCGAGACGCCTGAGGTGGTAAAAACGCGCACCGAAATTGCCGACATTCTCGCAATCGACGATCGCGGACACGAGCGGTTGCCTCCTCAGAAGACCATTCCCTAGGAATGTCATCGAAGATGAAAAATGAAGACCGGGATTCCTCGAATATTTTTAGCATACTACTCAAGCGAATGAGCATGGCGACCATTCTGTTAGCAGGATGGGTTTTCGTGGGCGCACCGGCTTACGCCAACGGTCGAAACGCTGCACTTGCGAACGATTTCAAGTTCTTCTGCATGCGGGGAACACCGAGTTACGAGAGCCTCGATGCATATGCCTCCGCGCTTAAGCTACCAATCAAAAAGGATCTTTCCCGTGACATGGGACATCGGGATCGACTCCGGTCGCGATCCTGGACGGTCGGCTCCGACACTGGACCGTACGAGCTTGCCGCCGCGGAGGCGACTCAAGGCGATGTCAAAGTGGAAACCTGCGGAATCGGCAGTGCCGACGGCAACGGCAACGAGATCCGTGCCGACCTCACCGCGCACTCCAATTTCGGATCCTCACAGGACAGCGTTTCGCCGGATGGGCAGATTAAAACAGTAGTCTGGACTCTCTCGTCAGGGGAAAGGATAGTCTTGACGCACGCGATTACCGGCCCCGGCTTTTATCTGAGTCACGTAGAAAAAAGCCTCCGTTCCAAGTAAGGCTGATTGTCTACAACCGACTTGAATGACCGCTTCGACGTGGGATGACCGTCTCTTTCGGGTCCGACTACGGCCGGTCGCGACCTCGCGGCCGGCTCACCCGGCCTGAAGTTTCGGCTTACCATGGTTGGCACGGGACCCGCACGGACGCCCGTCGACTCCACAGCGCGGATCGCGCGTCGTGACGATCGAGCGGGAAACAAGGAGGGTGCACGATGCGCGCACGAAGTGTGAACCAGGGGCGGCGCGATTTTCTTCGCAGGTCGGGTGCGGTGCCGTCCACGTTGCTGCTGTTGGCGCTCGGAAAAACCGACGAAGGCCGGGCCGACGCAGTTTCACCGACGCCCGCCTGCGACGACGGTCACGGACCGACGCCGCGGCAGACGGCAGGCCCTTTCTTCCTGCCGCACTCGCCGCAACGCGCATCGTTGCTCGAACCGGGGATCAATGGATCGAAGATCGTCTTGACCGGGCAGGTGCTGTCGACACGATGCAGGGCGGTGTCCGGGGCTTTGCTCGATTTCTGGCACGCTAATGACGCCGGGGAATACGACGTCGAGGGGTTCCGGCTGCGCGGTCACCAATTCGCCGACAGCGAGGGACGCTACCGCCTCGAGACCATCGTGCCGGGTCTGTATCCGGGACGCACACGACACTTCCATGTGACGGTGCAAGCGCCGAACGGGCCTACCCTCACGACCCAACTTTACTTTCCGGGCGAGCAGCGCAACGCTCGCGATTTCCTGTTTGATCGCCGGCTGCTAATGACGATCGACGACCACGGCGGGCGCAAGGCGGCCCGATTCGATTTCGTGCTCGCGTTCGCGTAGCGCAAGTCACGGATTTCGATGGCGCCCAGGATCTCATTCCGGTCAGCCGAAGACGCCCGCGTCGAGATCTCTCGTGAAGTGCTGTAGCCAATCGCTTTCGTCGCATAACGGGTATTCCTTCGTAACCTGCGTCGATAGCCTGGTTATGCAGACATAGCCCTGTAGACCGCAGTTCTCGTCACTCTTGGGATCTGTCGTGTCGACTTCCCGAAGATCGAAATCTCCTTCTGCCAAACCGTTGCGCTGCAAGGTCGCGAGAAAATCTTTGTGTTCATCTGCTTCGATCAGGCGCATGTTCGTCCCCCCGACGTGTTCAACGGAGATATCGTCAACCGATGCCAGTATGCTCTCGGCCGCCGCTTTCGGCTCGAACCGGGCCGACTCGGTCTCATCAAACGCGTCATCGTTGTATAGACTTGAGCTAGGCTGGGGCGCTCCCCAGCGTTGTGAAGGAGGCCAGGTCATGCTGACGCAGCGAACGAAGGACATCGTCAAGGCCACCGCGCCCGTTCTGGCCGAATATGGCTACCCCATCATCCAGCGCTTTTATCAGCGCCTGTTCGAGACTCATCCTGAATTGAAGAATGTGTTCAACATGGCACATCAGGAACAGGGGCAGCAACAGCAGGCGCTGGCGCGTGCCGTCTATGCGTACGCGGAAAATATCGAGGACCCCGCGAGCCTCACGGCAGTGCTGAAAAACATTGCCAACAAGCATGCGAGCCTCGGCGTGCTGCCGGAGCACTATCCGATCGTCGGCGAGCACCTGCTTGGCGCCATCAAGGACGTGCTCGGGACCGCGGCGACCGAGGATATTGTTTCCGCCTGGGCACAGGCCTACAGCAACCTGGCGGACATGCTGATGGGCATGGAAAGTGAGTTATACGAAGGCTCCGCGGAGAGGCTGGGCGGCTGGACCGGCTGGCGCACCTTCGTCGTTCGCGAGAAGCGGCCGGAAAGCACCGTCATCACATCCTTCGTTTTTGAACCGGCCGATGGCGGCCCCGTCGCCAACTTCGAACCCGGGCAATACACCAGTATCGCCGTGAACGTGCCGGCTCTGGGTTTGCAGCAAATTCGGCAGTACAGCCTCTCGGATATGCCAAACGGACGCAGCTACCGCATCTCGGTCAAGCGCGAGAGCGGCGGTTCGCACCCGCCAGGCTATGTCTCCTGCCTGTTGCACGATCACGTCAATGTCGGAGACGGGGTCAGGCTCGCCGCGCCATATGGCAGTTTCCATATCGATGTGAGCGCCGGGACGCCTATCGTGCTGATCAGCGGAGGCGTGGGGCTGACGCCGATGATCAGCATGCTCAAGAAGGCCATACAGGATCCGCAGCGGCAGGTGGTATTTGTCCACGGCGCTCGCAACGGCGCGGTGCATGCCATGCGTGACCGGCTGCGTGAGACAGCCGCAGCGCACGCCAATTTTCATCTGGTGGTGTTTTACGACGAGCCGCTGCCCCAGGATACTCAGGGCCGTGACTACGATCACGCGGGCTTCGTCGACGTCAATCTGATCAAGAGTTCGATCCTGTTGCCGGACGCCGATTACTACATCTGCGGACCGATCCCCTTTATGCGCATGCAACATGACGCGCTAAAGGAGCTCAGCATCCATGACGCCCGCATTCACTACGAAGTGTTTGGTCCGGACCTGTTCGCCGAATAAGCACGGCTGGCGTAGACCGGTTAAAACTGTCGCCGTTGCGACAGTAAATGTGTCACCGGCGACGGCCGGTTCGTGGAGCGACTCGCGAGTTTCACCGCTGTCGGCTGGCAGTTGGAACACAAGCCGGTAGTCGTCCGGTGCCGCGTGCGATGGCGACGTCTCAATGCGGGCCAGGAACAGCCCTTTGCGCGCGCCGCGTCACGGTCGCTCCAGCGTCTGCTTTGCCGTCGAAAGTGGTAATGGGGCTGCGGCAAATTCAGACGCGCTGGTCACAATGTAGGTTGTCGGCACCTCTTGCCGTCAGGGGGCTGGACTACCTAATTTACACGATTGGCAGTACTTGAGCCGATGGATATATTTCCCGTCGGTAGGCGGTGGCGGGTCTGATCGACGCCAGGAAGAGCTGTCCAACGAGAGCAGCGCTCGGACATTCAAACGTCAGCGGCGATCCGAAAGCAGCCGCCCAATCGATATCTCAAGCCTCAAACCGGGCTACCGTAGTACCAGATTGGCAATGGCATGTATTGCGGCTATCGCGTGCCGTGAGGTTAACGAACGAACCACGTAATGAAATCAATCAAAAAATTGCACGCATTGGCTCAGGTTCTTCTGGGCGGCATGCTGGCTGTTGGGTTGGTCGCTTGCGGAGGCGGCAGCAATTCGGACACGACCGCCACGCCGACGACGCCGACGACGCCCACGCCGACAACGCCGACAACGCCGACAACGCCCACCACGCCCACCACGCCCACCACGCCCACCACGCCTACCACGCCCACCACGCCTACCTACACCATCGGTGTTACCGTATCCGGCCTCACCGGCTCGGGACTGGTATTGCAGGACAATGCGGGGGACAACCTTACGATTAACGCGAGCGGCAGCTTCATCTTTGCCACCGCGCTCGCCAGCGGTGCAAGCTACGCCGTAACGGTGAAAACGCAGCCCACACTGCCAGCGCAAACTTGCAGCGTCGCTTCCGGCAGCGGCACGGCCACGGCCAACGTCACGAGCGTGGCGGTCAGTTGCGTATCGCCGGTGCCCAAGTTTGCCTATGTCGCGAACCAGACTACCAACAACGTTTCCGCCTACAGCATCGATGCCTCCACTGGCGCACTGACTCAGGTGGCGGGTTCTCCTTTCGCAACAAGCAATACGCCGACCTCCGTCACGGTCGATCCCAGCGGCAAGTTCGCCTATGTCGCGAATTACGCGAGCAGCAACGTTTTCGCCTACAGCATCAATACCTCGACCGGCGCGCTGACTCAGATGGCGGGCTCGCCTTTCCTAGCAGGTAGTTCTCCGATCTCCGTCACGGTCGATCCCAGCGGCAAGTTCGCCTATGTCGCGAATTACGCGAGCAGCAACGTTTCCGCCTACAGCATCAATACCTCGACCGGCGCGCTGACTCAGGTGGCGGGCTCGCCTTTCGCAGCAGGCAGTGGACCGACCTCCGTTACGGTCGATCCCAGCGGCAAGTTCGCCTATGTCGCGAACCAGGGTAGCAGCAACGTTTCCGCCTACAGCATCAATGCCTCGACCGGCGCGCTGACTCAGATGGCGGGCTCGCCTTTCGCAGCAGGCAGTGGACCGACCTCCGTTACAGTCGATCCCAGCGGCAAGTTCGCCTATGTCGCGAACCAGGGTAGCAGCAACGTTTCCGCCTACAGCATCAACGCCTCGACCGGCGCGCTGACTCAGATGGCGGGCTCGCCTTTCGCAGCAGGCAGTGGACCGACATCCGTTACGGTCGATCCCAGCGGCAAGTTCGCCTATGTCGCGAACCAGGGTAGCTTCAACGTTTCGGCGTACAGCATCAATGCCTCCAGTGGCGCGCTGACTCAGGTGGCGGGCTCGCCTTTCGCAGCACGTAGTTTTCCGCTCTCCGTCACGGTCGATCCCAGCGGCAAATTCGCCTATGTAGCGAATAGTGGCAACAACAACATTTCCGCCTACAGTATCAATGCCTCGACCGGCGCGCTGACTCAGATGGCGGGCTCGCCTTTCCCAGCAGGTGGTAGTCCGGTCTCCTTCACGGTCGTGGGCCAGTAGCGAAAGCCGCATAAACTGTTTGCAGCCCATGTGGCCGGTGATCTCGCAAACCGGCCGCTCGATTTTCTGCGATTGGTAGACCGCTTTGGGTGTGCGCCGTGAAAAGGTGGCGCTTTCCAGCGGGTGTAAGTCCCGCCCGGCAACCGCTCCAGCCGGAAGCAACCGGAGCAGCTATGGAGGCAACGAAATGGCTGAAGCCTTCGGTGAT
>NZ_QHKS01000080.1 GCF_003353175.1 Paraburkholderia lacunae
TCCTTCTCCGGTGGCAAAGCCAAAATGTTCGGCGTGCTCACGCTGTCAGGTCCAACAAACGTCCGGCTGGCCGAGTGCACCTCAAAACCGCCCGACGTGCCGTGTTTGATCTGTCCGGCCGTCCACCGGGTATAGCTGCCGCCGCCGTTGATCTCGACCTCCTGCTGCGCGCTGATGGTGATCTTGTTCGCGGTCACCGTCACGTTCAGCTTCGCCAGCAGGTTGATACTGTCCTTCAGCGCCTTCACGTCGATGTCGCCGCTGGCAGCAATGAGCCGCATGCCCGCCTCGGCGACGAACAGGCGCAGTGCCCGGCGCGCGCTGGCGAAGAAACCGCCGCCCGTGCTGACCGATACGTGCTCGCCGGTCGTGACCGAGGTGGTCTTGCCGCTGCTCAGGTGAATCTGCTCCGGTGTGCTCGCGGCCACGCCTGCGGGACTTGCCAGCACCAGATGCGGCTGCTCGAACTGCTTGAGTGCACCGCCGCCCTGGATGGCCTTCGCCTGCGCTTTGAGGGTACTGGCGACCGCCTTCTGTTCGCCGTCCTGTGCGCCCGCTGTCTGCGCCGACTGCGCGAGGCTCGCAGCGGTATCCTGGGCGTTCGCCAGCTGGAGGTTCACCTCATCGACGCTGAACGCGTCACCGCTCGCGCCGGGGCGCGGGTGGGTCGTCAGCAGCAGTCCGCGCGCACTACGCACGGCACCAAGTCCGTCCGTGCGCAGCTCGACGCCTTCACCGCGTTTCTCGCCGCGACCAGCAGGTTCGCTCACGCGCGTGATATAGCCTGCGTGGAAGCCCGATTCGAGGTGGTCGCTGCGTATCTGCGTCTGCACCTGCCCGCTCGTGTCATCCTTGAGCCAGACATTGTTCTGGCTGCCGCCGATTTCCTTGCTCACGAACCCTGACAGCATGTGCTGACCGGGCAGGTTCCATTGCGGCCGGTTCGCACCGTTTCCCACGCGGGCCGTGACGATCGGCCGGTCCGGATCGCCGTCGAGAAACGATACGACCGCCTCGTCGCCAGTTCTCGGCAGCTGGATGCCGCCGAAGCCGCCGCTTGCCCACGGCTGCGCGACACGTACCCAGCACGAACTCCGGTCGTCGCGCTGGCCGATGCGGTCCCAGTGAAACTGCACCTTCACGCGGCCCAGTTCGTCCGTATAGACTTCCTGTCCGCCCGGTCCCACTACGGTCACCGTCTGCAACTGCATGACCGGCTTGTGATGCTCGAACGGGCTGCGGTATGGCACGGACTTGCGCTGGACCTCGATCTCGACGCGGAAAAAACCGCCCGATCCGTCCGGGTGTGACACGCTGGAGGCCGGGCCGTCCTGAGTGCTTTCACGTGCCTGGGCTATCCGGTTTTGCAGGCTGTGCGGGAAATTCGCATGGTGGCTCGATACCGGAATGTTGTTCTCGATCAGCCACACCGTTTCGATGATCGCAAACTGCCGCCTGTCGGCACGTTCCGGGTCGTGCTCCGGATGCCCGTCGAGTTCGAACCACCGGCCGGCGTCGACGCCGCGCACACCGCCGACACCGTAAAACCGCATCGCTTCCGACTCCCATTGCTCCATGCGGATCTTCGACAGATGCTCGCCGCGATCATGTTTCAGGTACGTATAGGGACCGGTGTACTCGTACACCTCCAGTTGCTCGGGCAACTCGTGCGACAGCGTGGGGATGCTGGTGCCTTTCGGATTGGCCAGCGAGGACGGGCTTTTGTAGTCGGCCGTGCGGGTCGTCAGCACCGCACTGTGCAGGGTGCGTTCACTCGACCAGTGAACCAGCGCGTCCAGTTCGCTGTTCGTACCGTAGCGGGAAAACTGCACTGTCTGCGGGGCGAGCGGTTCAAGCGTGTCGAGCCAGTCCGTGATCGTCAGCGTGTGTGATTTGCCGTCCCCGGCCTGCGTCCAGAAGCCGAACAGCCCTTCCTCTTCCATCAGGCGGTGAACGAAGTTCCAATCGTCCTCGTATTGCGTGCAATACGACCTCGGCGGTAACGGCTTCGAGAGTTTGAACTGGAACTGGCCTTTCGCCTGGGAGTGGGCATTGAACACATCGGTGAGGATGACATCGGCGGGCTTATCCTGCCAGATGCGCTGGTCGCGGCGGAATTTGAGGAAATTCATCCACGAGGCAAAGCGGATTGAATAACTGGTTAATCCGCCATCCGATCCCAGCCGCCGCAAGGCAAATACATAGCCGTGAAAGGGGCGATAGGATTTGTCCGCCTGCTGAAGCCACAGGGTTACCGGTTGGCCGATCAGTTTTTTAAGCTTGATATTGCCGTTTGTCGACTGCACGTCGAGCGTGAATTCGAAATGCCGACCGATCCGCGACCAACCCACCGCCCGTTGCGGCAGCAGGATATTGTTTCCTAATGGCGTATCCAGTTTCAGCAGGCGATCCTGCTGGATCAGGCCGCTCTGAATGGCTCTCACAATATCCTGCGCATTCATTTCCACCCCAGTTTACTTTTTACGTGTTTATTGTCGTGAGCGACAGAGGGTTTTTGTGACCTGGCAGTCGATCGATTTACCGGCAATGTCCACCCCGGTACGAGTTCTCGATGCCACTGGCACGCTCCGGTGACATGCCACAGACTTAATGAAATACAGATAGGCTATTT
>NZ_QHKS01000081.1 GCF_003353175.1 Paraburkholderia lacunae
GGCTTCTTCCGCAAGCTGATGCCGGGCGCGCCGGGCTCGGGCGTCGTGCATCCGAACGGCATGCGGTTCCAGGCCTTCGACGAGAACGGCCAGTTGCTGGTGGAGAAAGAGTATTACTCGATTGGCGGCGGCTTCGTCGTCAATCGCGAAGGCGACCGCGTGAACGGCCTGCGCGCCGGCGCGGACGTGCCGTATCCGTTTCGCACCGGCGACGACCTGATGCGCATTTGCCGGGAAACCGGTCTGTCGATCGCGCAGATCACGCTGCGCAACGAATGCGCTTCGCGGCCCGAACAGGAAGTGCGCGACGGGCTGCTCGCGATCTGGCGTGTGATGTCGGCCTGTGTCGAGCGCGGCTGCAAGGTGCGCGGCGAACTGCCGGGGCCGATGCACGTGAAGCGCCGCGCCGCCGACCTGTGCGCGCAATTGCGTTCGCATTCGGAAGAATCGCTGCGCGATCCGCTGTCGATGCTCGACTGGGTCAACCTGTATGCCATGGCCGTCAACGAAGAAAACGCGGCGGGCGGGCGTGTCGTCACCGCGCCGACCAACGGTGCGGCCGGCGTGATCCCCGCGGTTCTGCATTACTACGTGAAGTTCATGCACGCATCGAACGACGACGGCATCGTCACCTTCCTGCTGACCGCTGCGGCGATCGGCATCATCTACAAGGAGACCGCGTCGATCTCGGGCGCCGAAGTGGGCTGCCAGGGCGAGGTGGGCGTCGCGTGCTCGATGGCCGCGGCGGCACTCGCGGCAGTCATGGGCGGCACGCCGACCCAGGTCGAGAACGCCGCCGAAATCGGCATGGAACACAACCTCGGCATGACGTGCGACCCGGTCGGCGGACTCGTGCAGATTCCCTGCATCGAGCGCAATGCGATGGGCGCGATCAAGGCGCTGAACGCCGCGCGCATGGCGATGAAGGGCGACGGGCAGCACTACGTGTCGCTCGACAACGTGATCAAGACGATGCGCGAAACCGGCGCGGACATGAAGACCAAATACAAGGAAACGTCGCGCGGCGGCCTCGCCGTGAACGTCATCGAATGCTGAAGAGCTACGCAGCAAAGTACCAGGACAGTACCAACAAGGACCCAAGATGAGCCGCTATTCGATATTCAGCCTGTTGCGCAACGGGATGTCGTATCACGAGAACTGGGAGCGCCAGTGGAAGAGCCCGGAGCCCAAGCGTGAATACGACGTCGTGATCGTCGGCGGCGGCGGGCACGGTCTGGCCACCGCCTATTACCTCGCGAAGGAGCACGGCGTGCGCAATATCGCCGTGCTGGAGAAAGGCTGGATCGGCGGCGGCAATACCGCGCGCAACACGACCATCGTGCGCTCGAACTATCTGTGGGACGAATCGGCCGCGCTCTACGAAAAGGCGATGAAGCTGTGGGAAGGGCTGTCGCAGGACCTCAACTACAACGTGATGTTCAGCCAGCGCGGCGTGATGAACCTCGCGCACACGCTGCAGGACGTGCGCGATACGGAGCGGCGCGTGAATGCGAACCGGCTGAACGGCGTCGATGCCGAATTTCTCACGCCGGAACAGATCAAGGAAATCGAGCCGACCATCAATCTGAACAGCCGCTATCCGGTGCTCGGCGCGTCGATTCAGCGCCGTGGCGGCGTGGCGCGGCACGACGCGGTGGCGTGGGGTTTTGCGCGCGGCGCGGATCAGCATGGCGTGGACATCGTCCAGAACTGCCAGGTCACCGGGATTCGCCGCGACGGCAGCCAGGTGACCGGTGTGGACACCACGAAGGGATTCATCAAGGCGAAGAAGGTGGCGATCGTGGCCGCGGGCAATACGTCGACGCTCGCCGACATGGCGGGTATCCGCTTGCCTCTGGAGAGCCATCCGTTGCAGGCGCTGGTGTCCGAGCCGATCAAGCCGGTCGTCAACACGGTGGTGATGTCGAACGCGGTGCACGCGTACATCAGCCAGTCCGACAAGGGCGATCTGGTGATCGGCGCGGGCGTCGATCAGTACACGGGCTTCGGTCAGCGCGGCAGTTTTCATATCATCGAAGGCACGCTCGAAGCGATTGTCGAAATGTTCCCGGTGTTCTCGCGCGTGCGGATGAATCGCCAGTGGGGCGGCATTGTGGACGTGTCGCCGGATGCGTGCCCGATCATCAGCAAGACTGACGTGAAGGGGCTTTATTTCAATTGCGGCTGGGGCACGGGCGGTTTCAAGGCGACGCCCGGGTCGGGCTGGGCCTATGCGCACACGATCGCGAGGGACGAGCCGCATCCGCTGAACGCGCCGTTCTCGCTGGACCGTTTCTATACCGGTCACCTGATCGACGAACACGGCGCTGCCGCTGTCGCCCACTAATCGCACACGAGGAGAAAGGAACATGTTGCTGATCGAATGCCCGTGGTGCGGGCCACGCGCCGAAACCGAATTTTC
>NZ_QHKS01000082.1 GCF_003353175.1 Paraburkholderia lacunae
ATACCGGGACGGCATGGTCGATGTCTTGGACCAGCCAAAGAATGTCCGTAGCTTCTGGAGGGCTTCATCCATCGCATCGCCGTGCTCCAGCAACTGATGGAGCCGGACTACGGCACACGTGTGGCGCCTATGTCTTCAGAGAGATAGGCGTCACTATGTTCCGTTCCTGACTATGTCTTCCAACCGAGAGTTGTTCCCTATTTTGCAGCATTCGCGCGAAGCGAAGTAGAGATAGTCTTGATTCCTTCCACAGCCCCCGGCGTCCGGGAAGGAGTNTCCATCATGAGATACGTCGTTTGCGACCGGGTCGGTCTTTCGCGCCCTCCAGAAGGTCCGCTTGCATCCTACATTACTTCATTCGCGAACTCGATGGAGTCCAAAGGATACGGCCTGCAGTCACTTCGGTATCAGGTGCGTATTGTTGCCGGCTTTAGCCAGTGGCTCGCACGATCAGGAGTGGAATTGCATCACGTATGCTCCGAACACGCGTCGCAGTATTTGCGATATCGAGCTCGACGTGTGCGGGCTGGCCGGGGGGACAGCGCTGCACTTCGACATCTTCTCGAGTTTCTGCACCACAGTGGCGTCGTTCGTGCTCAACGCACAGCCACGCGCCGCAGGACGGCGGCTGAACTCTATGCTCAGGCGTACGGACAGTACTTACGCGAGGTGCGTGGTCTGGCCGAAACAACGATTGCGTATTACTCGACGTTCGCCACAGATTTCCTGCAAGACCGCTTCGGCGACGGGCGAGTCAGTCTGTCACGTCTGCGTGCGAGCGATGTCATTGAATTTGTACAGCGTAAGGCCCAACGGCTGCATTTGAAGCGTGCGAAGCTCATGACCACCGCTTTGCGATCCTTTCTACGCTACGCACGCTATCGTGGCGACATGGTGCCGGATCTTGCCGATTTCGTTCCGGTCGTTGCCAACTGGTCGATGCCGTCAATCCCTCGGGCGATTGCTCCAGATCAGATTCGGCAACTGCTGTCCAGTATCGATCGCCGATCCGGAATGGGCCTTCGCGACTACGCGATCCTGCTGCTGCTCGCACGGTTGGGGCTACGCTCTGGGGAAATAGTGTCGCTTGAACTTACGGATATCGACTGGACCGCGGCACGTTTGACTGTGCGAGGTAAATGCGGCCAGCGCAACGAGTTACCTTTGCACGCGGACGTCGGCAAGGCGATCGCTGCATATTTACGGCACGGCCGACCGCATAGTTCCTGCCGCCGGGTATTCTTGCGCACGAAGGCTCCTATCACAGGCTTTCGCGGAGCATGCGGCGTCGGTTCCATTGTTCGGCACGCGCTCCAGCGCGCTGGCATCGACGCCCCAACTACGGGAGCACATCAGTTTCGCCACGGACTGGCTGCCGACATGCTACGCCATGGCGCATCGCTGAGCGAGATTGGGGAGATCTTGGGACATCGTGATCCACAGACGACTATGATCTATACCAAGATTGACATCAAGGCACTGCGGACGCTGGCTGTACCGTGGCCGGGAGGTGCGCTATGAACACCCTTCGACAGGCCGTCCACGACTATTTGAACCTCAGGCGCAGCCTGGGATTCAAGTTGAAGGAACCGGGCCGCGCATTGCTGGACTTCGCCGCCTTCATGGAGCGGCACAATGCTCCCTACATTACTCAGGCGTTGGCTCTTGCCTGGGCTCGACAATCAGCCGATGTCCAACCTGCGACCTGGGCACGACGACTCGGTGTCGTGCGGGACTTTGCGCGATATCGTAGCGCGATTGACCGGCGCACGCAGATTCCGGCCCCAGGCTTGCTGCCGTTTCAGCCGAAGCGGGCCCACCCATATCTTTACTCTGACGATGAGGTTCGCCGGTTATTGCATGCCGCCCTCGAGATGCAATACCACTACGAACGAGGTGCATTGCGCCCGAGGGCCTTTTATTGCCTGTTCGGTTTGCTGAGCGTGTCGGGCATGCGTCTTTCGGAGGCGCTCAATCTCGAGCTTCGGGATGTGGATCTGGCAGAAGGCGTATTGACGATCCGCGGTGCCAAGTTTGGCAAAGACAGACTCTTGCCGTTGCACGCTTCGACCTGCAAGGTGCTCGCTGATTATATTGTGCGACGCGATCTCCACTGGGCTGGTCGGGATGTCTCGCCTTACCTGTTCGTTTCCAGCACCGGGAGAAGACTGGACCAGGCAGACGTCCGTCGAACGTTCTATGCCTTGTCACGGGAGG
>NZ_QHKS01000083.1 GCF_003353175.1 Paraburkholderia lacunae
ACGCTGGCCAACGTGGCGGACGGCAAGGCGAACAACGACGCGGTGAACGTGCAGCAGTTGAAAGCAATAGGCGCGAACATCGACAGCAGCGGCAATGTGACGGGCGCATTCGTTGCCTATGACGACACGTCGAAGAACACGATCACGCTGAAGGGCGCAAACGGTTCGACGAAGATCACGGGTCTCAACGACGGCACACTGTCGGCATCGAGCACGGATGCAGTCAATGGTGCTCAGTTGTACCAGACGAATCAGACTGTGGCGAACGTCGCGGGCAATGTGACGAACCTTGCCAACATCGTCAATAACATCACCAATGGCGGCACTGGCGTCAAGTATTTCCACGTCAATTCGACCTTGACCGATTCGTCGGCAACGGGAAGCGACGCCGTGGCGATTGGCGGCAATGCGAAGGCGACGGCAAGTAATTCGGTGGCGTTGGGTGCAAACTCGTCGGCCAGCCGCGCCAACACGGTTGACGTGGGTTCGCGACAGATCACCGACGTGGCAGCAGGTACGCAATCCACGGACGCGGTGAACCTGGCGCAGCTGCAGGCTGTGGGCGCCAACGTCGACTCAAGTGGCAATATTACGAACGCTTTTGTGTCGTACGACAACACGACGAAGAACACGATCACGTTGAAGGGCGCAAGCGGCTCGACGAAGATTACCGGCCTCACTGCCGGTACGCTGTCGGCGACGAGTACGGACGCGATCAACGGCACGCAGCTGTACGCGACGAACCAGAACGTGATGAACGTGACCAACACGGTGAATAACATCACCGGCGGTGGCGGCGTCAAGTATTTCCACGCCAATTCGACGCTGGCGGATTCGTCCGCAACCGGTACGGATGCGGTCGCGATCGGCGGGAACGCAAAGGCGACGGCAAACAACTCGGTGGCGTTGGGCGCGAACTCGACAACGGTGTCCAATCTGTCTGCGGCAGCGTATCTGGCGGCAAGCGGCACTCTGTCTGGAACGACGCCGGCAGGCGAAGTATCGGTGGGTTCGGCTGGCAATGAACGTCGTTTAACGAACGTAGCGGCCGGTGCAGCAGCGACCGACGCAGTGAACGTGAGCCAGTTGCAGGCAGCTGTGACCGCGGTCTCCGGTACGGCTTCGGCTAACGCAGTGCAGTACGACTCTGCGACGCACAACAAGATCACGCTGGGCGGTGCTGGCTCGACTACGCCCCCCGTTGTGCTGTTGACGAACCTCGCCAACGGCGCGGTCACCTCGACCAGCAGTGACGCGGTGAATGGTGCGCAGCTGTACAGTACGGCAAACAGTGTGGCGACCGCGCTGGGCGGTGGTTCAAGCGTGAGCCCGAGCGGCACGGTGACGCTTCCGAGCTACAAGCTCAGCAGCGGGACGTATACGGATGTCGGCGCGGCGCTTGCCGGTGTAGACAGTACGGTCAGCACCATCAACAACACGATCAGTGATACCACCAAGTACATCAAGGTGGTGTCGGCGTCGTCTGCGGCGCTTGCGACTGGCGGCGAAGCGGTGGCGATCGGCGGCGGAGCGTACGCGGCTGCGAAGAATACGTTGGCCTTGGGATCGGGCGCTCGCTCAGCGTTCGCAGATTCGGTGGCGATTGGTTCGAACTCCTCCACTAGCGTGGCGAACACGATTTCGGTCGGCGCGAAGGGCGCGGAGCGTCGTATCATGAACGTCGCAGACGGCGTAACGGACACTGACGTGGCAACCTTCGGTCAACTGAAGGCGTTGCAGACTTCGGTGTCACGGCAGCTTGCGCAGCAGCCGAGCGGCGTGAAGTCGCTGCTTCTCGCAGCAGCGCCGGTTACCAGCTACATCGCGGTAAGTTCAAATGTCACCGTGGGTACTACGACGTCTACGGATAACGCGCTAGACGCGATGGCGATTGGTCCTACGACGACTGCACTGGGCGAAGGTTCGCTGGCCGTCGGTGCCGGTGCTGTAACGGCGCGTGCCGGCTCTACCGCCGTCGGCACCAGAGCAGGAGCTCTGGCTTTGAACACGACAGTCATTGGATCCGGCGCGACGACTTCCAACTACGCCGACAATGGTGTCGCGATTGGCTACCAGGCTAATTCACAAGGCGCTGATTCGTTGGCGCTCGGCTCTCGCGGCCAGACGAATG
>NZ_QHKS01000084.1 GCF_003353175.1 Paraburkholderia lacunae
GCTTTAGCGCTTACTCCGGTCCCATGCAACATTGTTGTGTCGACCGGAGTTGGCGCTTTAGCGCTTACTCCGGTCCCATGCAACATTGTTGTGTCGACCGGAGTTGGCGCTTTAGCGCTTACTTCGGTCCCATGCAACATTGTTGCCGTGTTACTTAAAGCACCTTGGCTTCGGTCTTCAGCTTCTCGACCAGCGTCTTCACATCCGGCACCATCACACCGGCGGAGCGCTTCGGCGGCTCAGCGACCTTCAGCGTCTTCAGGCGCGGTGCCACGTCAACACCCAGGTCTTCCGGCTTGATGACTTCCAGCGGCTTCTTCTTCGCCTTCATGATGTTCGGCAGCGTCACATAGCGCGGCTCGTTCAGGCGCAGGTCCGTGGTGACCACAGCGGGCAGGCTCAGCGACAGCGTTTCCGCACCGCCGTCCACTTCACGCGACACGGTAGCTTTACCGTCGGCGACAACGACCTTCGAGGCGAACGTGGCTTGCGGCAGGTTAGCCAGCGCGGCGAGCATCTGGCCGGTCTGGTTCGAATCGTCGTCGATGGCCTGCTTGCCGAGAATGATCAGCGAAGGCTGTTCCCTGTCGACCAGTGCCTTCAGCAGCTTGGCGACAGCCAGCGGTTGCAGCTCTTCGTTGGATTCGATCAGGATGGCGCGGTCCGCGCCGATCGCCAGCGCCGTGCGCAGCGTTTCCTGCGATTGCGTCACGCCTGCCGACACGGCGATCACTTCGGTCGCCACGCCCGCTTCCTTCAGACGAACTGCTTCTTCCACTGCGATTTCGTCGAACGGATTCATCGACATCTTCACATTCGCGATGTCGACGCCCGTGTTGTCCGACCTCACGCGCACCTTCACGTTGTAATCAACTACTCTCTTCACAGCGACAATGATCTTCAAGATGTTTTGCCTCAGCGTTAAGGATAGGTATAAAAACCCTGTCCACTCTTTCGTCCAAGATAGCCCGCGTCCACCATTTCCTTGAGCAAAGGCGCCGGACGATATTTCGAATCGTTGAAGTCGCGGTACAACACGTCCATGATCGCGAGCATCGTATCGAGTCCGATGAGGTCCGCCAGCGCCAGCGGTCCAATCGGGTGATTGGCGCCCAGCTTCATGCCCTCGTCGATCTCTGCGGCGCTCGCGTGGCCTTCGTGAAGCACGAAAATCGCTTCATTGATCATCGGTATCAGAATGCGATTGACCACGAAGCCTGGGGAATTCTTCACGCAAATCGCGGTCTTCCCGATACGTTTTGCAAGGCCGACGGTCGCATCGAACGTGACGTCGCTAGTTTGAAGGCCGCGAATCACTTCGACGAGCGCCATCAACGGAACGGGGTTGAAAAAGTGCATCCCCGTGAAGCGGCTCGGGTCATTGAGCGTCGCACCGAGCCTCGTGACGGACACCGATGAAGTATTGGTCGCGATGATGGCATTCGGCCGCACGATGGCATCCAGCTTCCTCAGAATCTGCTCTTTGATCTGAACATGTTCCGTCGCAGCCTCGATCACGAAGTCGCATTCGGCAAGCACGGTCAAAAGAGTGCTTCCCTTGATTCGTTCCAACGCCGACGCTGCCTCGGCTGAAGTCGTTTTCCCCTTCGATACCATCCGCCCGAGATTCGCCGCGATGCTTTCGATGCTGCGTTTTACTGCATGTTCATCGAGATCCGTGACGATCACGTCGAGGCCGGCTATTGCACAGACCAGCGCGATGCCGCTTCCCATTTGCCCCGCGCCTACGATTCCAATTGTTTGCATATCGCTCGTCAATCACATGTTCGGATAGTTCGGCCCGCCGCCGCCTTCAGGCGTCACCCACACGATGTTCTGCGTCGGGTCCTTGATATCGCAGGTCTTGCAGTGCACGCAGTTTTGCGCGTTGATCACGAGGCGTTCGCTGCCGTCGTCGTTCTTCACGAACTCATACACTGCGGCCGGGCAATAGCGTGACTCCGGACCGGCATAGGTCTGCCAGTTCACGTTCACCGGCACCGAAGGATCTTTGAGCGTCAGGTGAGCCGGCTGATTCTCTTCATGGTTGGTGTTGGAAATAAACACTGAAGAGAGCCGGTCAAACGTCAGCTTCCCATCC
>NZ_QHKS01000085.1 GCF_003353175.1 Paraburkholderia lacunae
TGTCAAAGCCATCCTGAAATGTCGCAGTGGCAGCTATTTAGAAATGTCGGGTTTTGACGTTGATTTTGACTCTGTATTTAACGGTTTGAATCTCACACGGCGTTGAAGGACAGCGTGTGAACGGGCAGGGCGTGTCAGTCCGTTCAGGCAGATCCTGCAGACCGACGGCCAGGTTTGCGCGGCTGCTTTGGTTGATTGTGTTGCACCATCTCCACGATCACACCGTTAAGGTCGTCCTGTGTGAATTCACGCTGCTTCTTCGTGCCCTGCGCGCGTTCCGTTGCCCGAACCGGTTGTCCCTGATTCGTGCGCGCGGGGGAGCCCGAGATGCGCCGGTTGTCGCGTTGCGCCTGGATCGCCTGCGCGACCTGCAGTACGTGACTCAGGCGCTTGTGTTCAACGACCGCGCCCTGATCGATCTCGGCCAGCCGGTCGTACTGCCTGTACGGCAGCACCCGGCCATCGGCGCGGATCTCGATGCGTCCGTCCGGATACTCCCACACGTCGATGTAGCGGTGGATCAGTTTGCGGTTCTCCGCCGTGTCATCCAGCAGGTACATCACGCGGTCGTACTGCACCGTCAGCGACTTCGTCACGCGTCGCGTCTCGCGCCAGGTCATCAGCAGGTCGAGATGCTCGTCAGCCCGCAGCGGCCGGTGTGCATCGAACTCACTCTTCGGTGGCCTGGCAAACCGCGCGTTGTAGGCCGCGATGAAGGAGGGCGCATACGCATTGGCATCAGCCACCGTGCTGATGCCGCGCAACCGCATCTCCTTCACCATGCGGTCCTGCAGCGTGAGGTGGGCGCGTTCGACGCGGCCCTTCGCGGAACTGCTGTTCGCGCAGAACGTGTCGATGTTCAGTTCGTACATCGCCCGGCCGAAATGCGTCACGCTGCTTCCCGTTTCATGGGCTTTGCCACTGCGAAACACGCTCGCCTTGTCGCTATAGAACGCGCCGGGCTTGCCGTGGCATTCGATGTACGCACGCGTCGCCTCGAAATAGCTGAAGGTTGATTCGCTCGCCGTGAAGTGCAGATGCATCAGCCGGCTGGTCGCATCGTCAACGTACACCAGCAGTGTGCAGGCTGGCGCCCGTTCCTCGAACCACCGGTGATCGCTGCCGTCGATCTGCACCAGCTCGCCCAGACACGCACGACGGGCCCGCGGCTGATAGACCTTCGGCGGGCGCTGCCGGCGCGGAATCCACAGCCCGGCATCGGTCATCAGGTGCCGCACGGTTTCCTTGGCCATCCGGATGCCGTGGCACTCCCAAAGCTTCTCGCAGGCCAGCGTCGGCCCGAAATCGGCGTAGCGCTCACGAATGATCGCCAGCGCCCGCTGAGCCAGTCCTTCGTCCAACTTCCGGTTGCCGGAACGGCCACGTCTGCGCGAGGCCAGTCCCGCCGCACCGGATTCCTGATAGCGGATCACCAGGCGCTCAACCTGACGCACGGTCAAGCCCAGACGTTCGGCCGCGCGACCAGGCTTGAGGCCCATGTCGACAATGGCCTGGATGACCTTCAAACGGTCGAGTTCGCGCATGTTCAATGTCACCAGTGTGGCTGGACACATGGCCGACTCCGAAATCTCGCAACGGACCGACCAGCATGCCAGCGTTCAAAAACACGACATTTCTATCTAGCTAGAACACGACATTTACATAAAGCCGCTACACC
>NZ_QHKS01000086.1 GCF_003353175.1 Paraburkholderia lacunae
TGGTGTAGTAGCTTTATAGAAATGTCGTGTTCTGGCCATTTAGAAATGTCGTGTTTTGGCCTCGGTATGCTGGCCGGCTCCCTGCGGGACCACGGAGCCGGCCATGCATCCAGCTGCACTGGTGACATTGAACATGCGAGAACTCGACCGTCTGAAAGTGATTCAGGCTGTAGTGGACATGCAGCTCAAACCCGGACGCGCGGCCGAGCGTCTGGGCCTGACGGTGCGGCAGGTCCAGCGTCTGGTGATCCGTTACCGCGAGTCGGGTGCGTCCGGACTGACTTCGCGCAAGCGTGGTCGACCAGGTAACCGGCGTCTGGACGAGAGTCTGGCCCAGCGGGCGCTGGCGATCATCCGTGAGCGCTATGCCGATTTCGGGCCGACGCTGGCCTGCGAGAAGCTGTACGAATCTCACGGCATCCGGCTGGCGAAGGAAACGGTACGCCGGCTGATGACGGACGCAGGTCTCTGGGTGCCGCGCCGGCAGCGCCCGCCAAAGCTCTACCAGCCGCGGGCGCGGCGCGCGTGTCTGGGCGAGCTGATCCAGATTGATGGCAGCGATCACCGGTGGTTCGAGGAGCGGGCGCCGGCCTGCACGCTGCTGGTGTACGTCGACGACGCCACCAGTCGGCTGATGCACCTGCACTTCACGGCGAGCGAATCGACGTTCAGCTATTTCGAGGCGACCCGCGCGTACATCGAATGCCACGGCAAGCCCGGCGCGTTCTACAGCGACAAGGCGAGCGTGTTTCGCAGTGGCAAAGCCCATGAAACGGGAAGCAGCGTGACGCACTTCGGCCGGGCGATGTACGAACTGAACATCGACACGTTCTGCGCGAACAGCAGTTCCGCGAAGGGGCGCGTCGAGCGCGCGCACCTGACGCTGCAGGACCGGCTCGTGAAGGAGCTGCGGCTGCGTGGCATCAGTACGGTGGCGCAGGGCAATGCGTATGCGCCCTCCTTCATCGCGGCCTATAACGCACGCTTCGCGAAGCCGCCGAAGAGCGATTTCGACGCGCACCGGCCGCTGCGGGCTGACGAGAATCTCGACCTGCTGATGACGTGGCGCGAGACACGACGGGTGACGAAATCGCTGACCGTGCAGTACGACCGCGTGATGTACCTGCTGGAGGACACGGCAGAGAACCGGAAACTGATCCACCGCTACATCGACGTGTGGGAGTACCCGGACGGACGCATCGAGATCCGCGCCGATGGCCGGGTGCTGCCGAACCGGCAATACGACCGGCTGGCGGAAATCGATCAGGGCACGGTGGTGGAACACAAGCGGCTGAGTCACGTGCTGCAGGTCGCGCAGGCCATTCAGGCGCAGCGCGATAACCGGCGCATCTCCGGCTCCCCTGCGCGCACGAATCAGGGACAACCGGTTCGGGCAACGGAACGCGCGCAGGGCACGAAGAAGCAGCGTGAATTCACCCAGGATGACATCAACGGTGTGATTACGGAATTGGCACAACGCAGGCAGCCGAAGCAACAGCGCAAACCTGGCCGTCGGTCTGCAAAGGTGGTCGACGCAGACGTAAGCGCCCTGCCCGTTCAGGCGCCCTCCTTCGACACTGCGTGATCAGTAACCCATGAAAGACAAACCTTTTAACCCCTAAAAACACGACATTTCTAAATGGCTGCCGCCACGACATCTTGAAATGGCTATGACAA
>NZ_QHKS01000087.1 GCF_003353175.1 Paraburkholderia lacunae
GTTCGTTCAAGGCGATAGTCGTACACAAAGCTTTCTCCTTCCCGAAGCGCTTGATGACTACGTGACCGACACCAATCCCGTGCGCGTGGTGGATGTCTTTGTGGATGAGCTCGATCTTCAGAAGCTCGGGTTTGAAGGTGTTGAGCCAGCGCTGACCGGTCGGCCTTCGTATCATCCGGAGGTGATGCTCAAGATCTACATCTACGGTTACCTGAACCGTATTCAATCCAGCCGTCGCCTTGAACGCGAGGCCCAGCGCAACGTCGAACTGATGTGGCTCACCGGCCGCCTGGCGCCTGACTTCAAGACCATTGCGCGGTTCCGTAAAGACAACGGCAAAGCGATCCGCAGCGTCTGCCGTCAGTTCGTCGTGCTATGCCAGCGTCTGGACCTCTTCGCCGAAGCGATCGTTGCAATCGACGGCAGCAAGTTCAAGGCGGTGAACCATCGCGACCGCAACTTCACGAGCGCCAAGCTCGAACGACGCATGCGCGACATCGAGTCCAGTATTGCTCGCTATCTCGAGGCGATGGACACAGCGGATCGTCAGGAGCCTGCGATTGCGAAGGCCAGAACAGCGCGACTGCAGGACAAGATTGCGGCCTTGAAGGAACAGATGCGAAGCCTCAAGGAGATCGAGGTGCAACTCAACGCGGCACCCGACAAACAGGTATCGCTCACGGATCCCGATGCCCGTTCGATGAAGACACGAGGAACGGGAGTCGTCGGCTACAACGTCCAGACGGCGGTTGACACGAAGCACCATCTGATCGTCGCGCACGTCGTTACCAATGACGGCATCGATCGTGATCAGTTGACGTCGATGGCGAAGCTTGCCCGTACAGAGATGGGTGTTGACAAGCTCACCGCAGTTGCGGATCGCGGCTACTACAAGAGCGAAGAAATACTCGCATGCCATGAGGCTGGGATAACCGTGTTCGTTCCGAAGACGGTGACATCAAGCGCTACGGCTCATGGCCGCTTCGGCAAGGAAGACTTCATTTACGACCCAAAGACGAATGAATATCGGTGCCCGGCAGGCGAGCGGCTCATCTGGCGATTCTCGACCGTTGAGCGCGGCCTGAAACTCAGTAAGTATTGGAGTTCGAATTGCCAGCAATGTTCGCTAAAAGGGGACTGCACGCCGGGCCCTCAACGTCGCGTGGCACGCTGGGAACACGAAGCTGTTCTGGACGAGATGCAGGCGCGACTTGACCATGCACCTGAGATGATGCGCATCCGGCGACAGACTGTCGAGCACCCGTTCGGCACGATCAAGGCATGGATGGGCGCCACTCATTTCCTGACACGGACCATCGGGCGGGTGAGCACGGAGATGAGCTTGCACGTGCTGGCGTACAACATGAAGCGGGTGATCAAGCTACTCGGTTCTGAAGCGGTTATGACGGCGATGCGGGCGTGAGACCCGTACGGGGTCGTTGAGCCTTTGCGATGTGTTCGGCTGTGATTTGACGTTCGGGTTGCCGCAATCGAAAAGCCGCGACCTGCGCCGAGACAGGTTTCGTCAATTCCCAGTGGCCAGCCGTTTTGACACAGTCTGGGCC
>NZ_QHKS01000088.1 GCF_003353175.1 Paraburkholderia lacunae
CATCTCGTTATACAGAAGTGTCGTAGCCGTCGCGCAAGATCTGGATGGTGATCACAGCATCCATGACTCGCTGCATGCCGATCCACAGCGTCTTCGCGCCCGGTTCGCCATCGCTCTTGCGCCCCAGAAACCCACCCAGTGACGCAATCATCCGTATCATCTGGTTCAGTGTCGGTGTTTTTTTCGGACGGGGTTTTTTTGAGAGCACGTGAGCGCCATGTATCTCGTCAGTCTCAAAGAACAGTGACGCGTCCAGCTCTGGACACGTCCTACCCAGACGCATGAGCCGTGCGATTCGCCACGCTACGACCATGTACAGCACGAGCGCCTTCTCCACCCGCTCCATCTGCGAGAGCTGCAGCGCCTCAACCCGACAGGCGTTTTTCAGTACATTGAAGAGCATTTCTATTTCCCACCTCGCGCGGTACCAGTCAACGAGTTCGATGAGCGCATGCGCATCGCCCGCTTCGCGGTTGGTCACAAGACGCCAGATGACGGGCTTCAGGCCCGCTGGCGCATCCACCTCATACGCCTCGACGCAGGTGAGCGTGACACCGGCGCGCCCGGGCAGCCTGATGCGCTGGCTACGCAGTTCCTGCTTCACTTCACGCGCCTTCTGGCCACTGCGCCCGGGCAGCACGAAGCTGATATGGCCGAGCACGTTACTCGCGTGTACCTTTTCCCACAGCTTTTCTTCGTCCTTCAGGGCACGATTGTGCTGGGAGCGGATCAGCCAGTCAGCCGGTTCGCCCAGTTCCTGCGCACGCTGCATGAGCGCCGCGATGTCGCCTTCACGATCGGCCACATACACCAGTCGCGTGTCAGGCAGGGCCCGTGCCTGCTCGGCCACGATCTCATAGCTTTCGATCCAGCGCGCACTTTCCCTGACACCGCCACGCCTGCCGTTTGCATCACGTGGCTCGCGCGCCCACATCCATGCGTTCATCACCCCCAGCGGCTCCCGATCCGGTGTCACCGCATAAGTCGCGTGAAGATACATGCCCACCTGTGCTTCATAACTGAGCGGGCCGGCCCCTTCGATGTCCTGACCGTGAAAGTTCAGCTCTGTCGTATCGGCAATGCACAGCACCACCGGCAACGCTCCCATGCGCGACGTGGTGCGATCCCAATGCGGCTGCATCATGTCGCGCCAGTCGATGCGCTCATTGCCCAGAAAGCGATATGCCGCCATCGTCTCGGCCCAGCCTTCGCACGCGCCCGGAATGCTGGCCGTGGGCCGGCTGGCGAACCGTTTGACCAGTTCCTTCGCGCGCCGGTCTCGCCGGGGATCGCCCAAATCCAGAGTCTCAAATTCCTCGTCCACCCATGCTCCCACGTCGTCTCGGATCTTCATGCCGAAAATCCGAGAGTAAACGCGAAATCCGCATTGTTAACAACCCCCTTCTGGCTGCTTTGCTATTCCACCATCGTTTCTGGAAGCGTCGATTTGTGTATAACGAGATG
>NZ_QHKS01000089.1 GCF_003353175.1 Paraburkholderia lacunae
ATCACGCTTGGTGGGCGCGCAGGAAGCGGAAGAATTCGACGCCTTCGCGCAGGCGCCGTTTCATCATGTCCCAGCTCGTCAGCATCTCGCGCAGGATTTCCCAGATCTTCGACGGTCGGAAATAGAAGCGCTTGTAGAAGTTCTCGAGCTGGTGGTAGATCTCGTCGCGCGACAGATGCGGATAGCCGATCGCCGCGAGCTGCACCCCTTCCTTGCTCACGAGATTGATCACCTTGTTCTCTTCGAGCCAGCCGTTCTCGACCGCCTGGTTATAGAGCGTCGTGCCCGGATAGGGTGCGGCCAGCGACACCTGGATCGTGTGCGGATTGATCTCTTTCGCGTACTCGATGGTCTTCTGGATCGTGTCCTGCGTCTCGCCCGGCAGCCCCAGAATGAAGGTGCCGTGGATCTTGATGCCGAGCTTGCGGCAGTCGTCGCTGAAACGGCGCGCAATGTCCGTGCGCAGGCCCTTCTTGATGTTCAGCAGGATCTGGTCGTCGCCCGATTCATAGCCCACCAGCAGCAGGCGCAGACCGTTTTCCTTCATGATCTTCAGCGTCGAGTACGGCACGTTCGCCTTCGCGTTGCACGACCACGTCACCCCCAGCTTGCCCAGACCGCGCGCGATTTCCTCGACGCGCGGCTTGAAGTCGGTGAAGGTGTCGTCGTCGAACATGATCTCCTTGACTTCAGGCATGTTCTCGCGAATCCACTTCACCTCCTCCAGCACGTTCTCGACCGAGCGCGTGCGGTAGCGGTGCCCGCCCACGGTCTGCGGCCACAGGCAGAAGGTGCACTTCGAGCGGCAGCCGCGGCCCGTGTAGATCGACACGTACGGATGCTTCAGATAGCCGATGAAGTAGTTCTCGATCTTCAGGTCGCGCTGGTAGACCGGCGCGACGAACGGCAGCTCGTCCATGTTCTCCAGGATCGGGCGCGCTTCGTTGTGCTCGATCGAGCCGTCGCGGGCGCGATAGCTCAGCCCCTTGATGTCGGCGAACGGCTTGCCCTCGGCCACTTCCTGGCAGGTGAAGTCGAACTCTTCCCGGCACACGAAATCGATCGCCTCGCTGGCGGTCAGCGAATTGTGCGGGTCGACCGCGACCTTCGCGCCGACCATGCCGACCAGCACCGCAGGCTTGCGCTTCTTGAGGTCCTCGGCGAACAGGGCGTCGGTGGGAAAGGACGGCGTGCTGGTGTGGATGATCACCAGATCGTATTGCTGCGCAATCTCGAGCGACGCTTCGACCGACAGGTTGTCGGCCGGCGCGTCCAGCACGCGGCTCCCGGGGATCAGCGCGGCGGGCTGCGCGAGCCACGTCGGATACCAGAACGAGCGGATTTCACGCTTGGCCTGATAGCGCGAACCCGCGCCACCATCGAAACCGTCGTACGACGGCGCCTGCAAGAACAGGGTTTTCATG
>NZ_QHKS01000009.1 GCF_003353175.1 Paraburkholderia lacunae
TTTTAAAGATCGGTTCCGCAGTCACCACCGAACCCGCACCGCGCGTCGTCAACCTCACAACCACCCGGCACCGCTTCGTTCTGCGTCGCTGCATCAGCAGCAGAGAAACGGGATTATGAAGAATCTTTTTCGTTTCGTCAACAAAATTTTTTCGCTTTCGCTTAAAACCTTGTTGACGCTACGGCCGCTGGTTCCTGCAGCGGCGCTCGTTCGCAAACGAGGAGGCGAATAGTAGGCGAACATCAGCCATGTGACAAGGGTTTGACGAAAATATTTTTTTGGCGAGTCACTTTCGGGGCAAATTCACTACAGCGTCCATAGGAACCGCCTCGGCCATTGCGGCGTAGCCGGCGTCCCCAGGATGAATGTTGTCGCCACTGTCCAAGGCGCGCTGCAGGCGGTCCGGGTGCGCCGGGTCGCGCAAGGCAGCGTCGAAATCCACGACGCCGTCGAACGCGTGGCTGGTACGGATCCATTGATTGACCGCGAGCCGTATGCTTTCTCTCGGCGCCGGCAACGACGCCGGTGTCAGCGTTGCGCCGAAGATCTTCACGCCGCGGTGCCGCGCGACAGCGATCACCCTCTGATAACCAGCGATCAGGTCGGGCGCCGTCACTGACGTATGCGGGAAATCGCAATCGAGACCACTGCGAGGGGGCATTGCTGCGAAATTGATGTCGTTGATGCCGATCAGCAGGATCGCTGTTTTGACGCCCGGCCGTTCGAGCACATCGCGATCGAAGCGTCGCACAAGCGCGTCCCCGTAGCACGGCGAGTCGCTCAGCAGGCGGTTGCCGCTAATGCCGAGATTGACGATCGCGGTAGAGCGATCGCCGCTGCCGGCGAGCCGGTGCGCCAGCGCGTCCGGCCAGCGGCGATTCTGATTCAAACTGGAGCGCATACCGTCGGTGATCGAATCGCCAATGGCCGCAACGGTAGCCGATGAAGGCACATCCACCGACAAGCCAGTCACCCATACGTAGTGCGTAAACCGGCCACGAAATGAATCTGCGGAAGCGTCCGCTGTGTGATTGCCCGGTGCGGAGACGTAATTCACCTGGTTCGAGACGCGGTGCCACGCCATAATTCTCTGTTCCGGCCCCATGAAGGCGCTAATCGCATAGGGCACGCCTGCGGCGATATCGATAGCCACCGTATCGCTATCCAGTTCGCCGCCCGCTGGAATGCTCACGGCGCCCTTGCCGCCAAAGGTCACGCGCGTCTCCCCGTTGCCCAAGGCTGCGGTGCCGCCCGCCGAGCGGGCAATGCGCAGATCGTCAATGACGAGCGGAGTCTTGCCGTATTCGTTGCTGAGATGAATCCGTGCGGATTTTCCAGACAGTGTCGGGTAGACGATCTGGCGAACCGTGCGCCCCGCTACCTCCGGGGCGCGGTACAGCGACGGCAAATCCGCGCGCTGTGGAATGGGCTGCAGGGCCGTCGCCCAAGCGGTGACCCAATGGTTCGGGGCGTCCGCGGCGAAAACAGTCGAGGCAACAGCAAATTGGGACAGTAGCGCCGCGCCACATGCGGCAACCAGGGTGCGAATGGTCATTCGGGTAGTCGGTTCGAGGCCAAATGTGCATTGTGCCCGATCGATCGCGCCAACTGCCGCGCTCAGTCCCACTCACGCCGCGGCCAGCGCTTCGGTCATCTTCAACGCCAGGGCTTCCGCCACTTCGATTCCGTCGATAGCCGCCGAGTAGATCCCGCCGGCATACCCCGCGCCTTCGCCGGCCGGATACAGGCCCTCGACATTCATACTCTGATAATCGTCCCGGCGACGCACCCGGATCGGCGACGACGTTCTCGTCTCGACGCCCGTCAGCACTGCGTCATGCATCGCGAAACCGGCAATCTTCTTGTCCAGCTGCGGCAGCGCTTCACGAATCGCTTCGATCACGTAATCGGGCAGCGCGGTGCTGAGATCGGTCGGATGCACGCCCGGCTTGTATGACGGCACCACCGAACCCAGCGACGTGGACGGCCGGCCCGCAATAAAATCGCCGACCAGCTGACCCGGCGCACAATAATTGCCGCCACCCAGCTCGAACGCACGCTCTTCCCATTTGCGCTGAAAAGCAATGCCGGCGAGCGGGCCACCCGGATAATCGTCCGGGGTAATGCCGACGACGATCCCCGCATTCGCATTGCGCTCCGCACGTGAGTACTGACTCATCCCGTTAGTGACCACACGCCCCGGCTCGGAGGTGGCGGCGACGACAGTACCGCCCGGACACATGCAGAAGCTATAAACCGCGCGCCCGTTGCTGCAGTGATGGACCACCTTATAGTCGGCGGCGCCCAGCTGCTTGTGGCCGGCGAACTTGCCGAAACGGCTGCGATCGATCACCCCTTGCGGGTGCTCGATCCGGAACCCCAGCGAAAACGGCTTCGCCTCGATATAGACGCCGCGATCGTGCAGCATCTGGAAGGTATCGCGTGCGCTATGGCCGACCGCCAGCACGACATGATCGCAGCGCAAGGTGTCGCCGGTCGAGAGCTTGAGCCCGCGCACCTTGCCCTGATCGATCTCGATATCGTCGACCCGCGTCTCGAATCGAACCTCGCCACCAAGCTCATGAATGGTCGCGCGCATCTTCTCGACCATGCTGACGAGGCGGAACGTGCCGATATGCGGCCGGCTCAGATAAAGAATGTCCTCCGGCGCGCCCGCCCTGACGAATTCGTCGAGCACCTTACGGCCGTAGTGCTTCGGATCCTTGATCTGGCTATAAAGCTTGCCGTCCGAGAACGTCCCCGCGCCGCCTTCGCCGAACTGCACGTTCGATTCGGGATTCAGCACCGACTTGCGCCATAGGCCAAAAGTGTCCTTGGTGCGCTCGCGCACCGCCTTGCCGCGCTCCAGAATGATCGGCCGGAAGCCCATCTGCGCGAGGATCAGACCGGCAAACAGACCGCACGGGCCCATGCCGATTACGACCGGACGCGGTACGTTCAATTGCGCTGGCGCTTTGGCGACGAAACGGTACGTCATATCCGGCGTCACGCTGCAGTGCGGAACGTCCGCGAGCCGCCTGAGCGCGGCCGGCTCATCGTTCACCTCGACATCGACGATATACGTCAACTTGATGTCGGCGCGCTTGCGTGCGTCGTGCGCGCGGCGAAACACGGTGTATCGGATGAGGCCGTCCGCCGCCACGCCGAGTTCTCCGAGGCGCGCGAGGATCGCGCCGTCGAGAGCGCTTTCGGGATGGTCGAGCGGGAGTTTGATTTCGCTTAGACGTAACATGAGTACCGGGGGATGCAGGAAGGCCGCAAATCGCGGCCAATTCACAATTTTATAGGTTATGCGTCGGCACGGGGCAGCGGCGGTCGCGAAACGCCTGGTCAACGACGCCCTTCTCCCCCTATCGAGACAGCGGCATCATCTTAAAAATTTATCAACCGACCGGTCGGTTGATTTATACTGCGCAGACACAGACAACTTCCGCTGAGAGCGTCCCCATGTATACGCAATCCCTGGATATCCCCGGCAATGTCGCCCCGCTCGACGCCGGCGCAGGTTCGCCCGAGCAGGCGCAATTCGATGCGGTCATGACCGCCGACGGCAAAATCGAACCGCAGGACTGGATGCCCGAGGCCTACCGCAAGACGCTGGTGCGGCAAATCTCGCAGCACGCTCATTCGGAAATCGTCGGCATGCTGCCGGAAGGCAACTGGATCACGCGCGCGCCCAGCCTGAAGCGTAAGGCGATCCTGCTCGCCAAAGTGCAGGACGAAGCCGGTCACGGCCTCTATCTATATAGCGCGGCAGAAACGCTCGGCGTGTCGCGCGATCAGCTGATCGCGGCGCTGCATTCGGGCAAAGCCAAATATTCGAGCATCTTCAATTACCCGACGCCCACCTGGGCGGACGTCGGCGTGATCGGCTGGCTGGTCGACGGCGCGGCGATCATGAACCAGATTCCGCTGTGCCGCTGCACCTACGGGCCGTACGCCCGCGCGATGATCCGCATCTGCAAGGAAGAATCGTTCCATCAACGCCAGGGTTTCGACGCGCTGATGTCGATGATGGCCGGCACCGAAGCGCAACGCGAGTTGGTCCAGCAGGCCGTGAACCGCTGGTGGTGGCCGGTGCTGATGATGTTCGGCCCGAGCGACAAAGACTCGATCCACAGCAATCAGTCGTCGCAATGGGGCATCAAACGTATTTCCAACGACGATCTGCGCCAGAAATTCGTCGACGCCGCCGTCGACCAGGCCAAGGTGCTCGGCGTCACGCTGCCGGACCCGGACCTGAAATGGAACGAAGCGCGCGGCCACTATGACTACGGCGACATCGACTGGGAAGAATTCTGGCGCGTCGTGAACGGTGACGGCCCGTGCAACCGGGAACGCCTCGCCACCCGCGTGAAAGCCCATGACGACGGCGTCTGGGTGCGCGAAGCCGCTCTCGCCCACGCCGAAAAGCAGCGCCAGCGTGCGCAGCAGCACGCCGCCTGAACCGGGCGGCAAACCAGGCAAAGTATCAGGAGAACAGCAATGAACAAGGAATGGCCGATTTGGGAAGTCTTCGTGCGCAGCAAGCAGGGACTCGACCACAAACACTGCGGCAGTCTGCACGCCGCCGACGCGCCGATGGCGCTGCGTATGGCGCGCGACGTCTACACCCGCCGCCAGGAAGGCGTGAGCATCTGGGTGGTGCCGTCGTCGGCGATTACGGCGTCCGCGCCGCAAGACAAGGCGGAGCTGTTCGAACCGGCTGGCGACAAGATCTATCGCCACCCGACGTTCTACACGCTCCCCGACGAAGTCAACCACATGTAAGCGCGGCCATGAACATCACGCCTGAACATCTGAAGTACGTGCTGCGCCTCGCGGATACCGCGCTGATCCTCGGTCAGCGCAATACCGAATGGTGCGGCCACGGCCCGATCCTCGAAGAGGACATCGCGCTGTCGAACATGAGCCTCGATCTGATCGGCCAGGCGCGCCTGCTGTACACGCACGCCGCTTCGCTGGAACAGCAGCTCACCGGCAAAACCCGCACCGAAGACGACTACGCGTACTTCCGTGCCGAACGCGAATTCGCCAATTACACGCTGGCCGAGTTGCCGCACTACGGGCCGCTGTCCGGCACTGCGCAGGCCGAGAAGGACTACGCGGTCACGATCGTGCGCAATTTTCTGTACTCGACGCTGATGGCGCATCTGTGGACAGCGCTCACTACGTCGAAAGACGAGCAGCTTGCGGCGATTGCGTCGAAGTCGATCAAGGAAACCCGTTATCACGTGCACCACGCCAGCGAATGGCTGATCCGTTTCGGCGACGGCACCGACGAATCGCATCGCCGCTCGCAAGCCGCGCTCGACTATCTGCTGCCGTACACGCGTGAATTCTTCAGCGTGGACGAGGTGGAGGAGACCATCGCCGCCGCCGGCATCGGCCCGCTGACGTCGGACCTCGAAGCCGCCTGGCTCGACGACGTACGCGCCACGCTCGGCGAAGCCACGCTGACGTTGCCGGAAGCCGTCAAGCACATCACCACCGGCAAGCACGGCGAGCATTCGGAGCACATGGGCTTCGTACTGGCCGAAATGCAAAGCCTCGCGCGCCAGCATCCGGGCGCCAGCTGGTAAGCACCCAACCGGAATCCGCCGATGACGACCTCGACTGCCATGTCCGCTACCGACACCACGCTTGAACGCGTATGGTCCGTGCTCGAAACGGTCCCAGATCCGGAAATCCCGGTGGTATCGATTCGTGAGCTCGGCATTCTGCGCGACGTGCGCCGCGCCGCCGACGGCGTGCTCGAAGTCGTCATCACGCCAACCTATTCGGGTTGCCCGGCGATGTCGCAAATCGCCGAAGACGTCGCCCACGCGCTGGATGCGGCCGAACTCAAGCCGTACCGGATCGCCACCGTGCTCGCGCCCGCCTGGACCACCGACTGGATGACCGCCGACGCGCGCGAAAAGCTGCGCGCCTACGGCATTGCACCGCCCACGGGCAATTGCGGCAACGCTGCGCCGTCGCAGGAAAAAGTGCTGCGCTTCGTACCGCGCGCCCTGCCGGCGCCGTCGTGCCCCCGTTGCGGCTCGGCGCATACCGAACGCCTCGCGCAATTCGGCTCGACGGCCTGCAAGGCGTTGTACCGCTGCATCGACTGCCGCGAACCCTTCGACTACTTCAAACCATACTGATATGGCCACCCCGCAATTTCATCCGCTGCGTATCCGCGAAGTGCGACCCGAAACCGCCGACGCGGTTTCAGTCGCTTTCGAAGTTCCCGTCGAACTGCGCGACCAATACCGCTTCACGCAGGGCCAGTTCGTCACGCTTAAAACGCACATCGACGGCGAGGAAACGCGCCGCTCGTATTCGATCTGCGTAGGCGTCACCGATTACGATCGCGACGGCGAACTGCGCATCGGTATCAAGCGCGTGCGCGGCGGGCGCTTTTCGAACTTCGCGTTCGATACACTGCAGCCCGGCCATACGATCGACGTAATGACGCCGGACGGCCGCTTCTTCACGCATCTGAACGCGGACCAGGGCAAGCAGTACATCGCGTTTTCCGGCGGCTCGGGCATCACGCCGGTGCTGGCGATCATCAAGACAACCCTGGAAGTCGAGCCGCGCAGCACGTTCACGCTGGTGTACGGCAACCGCAGTGTGGACCAGATCATGTTCGCGGAAGAACTCGAAGATCTGAAGAACCGCTACATGAGCCGCTTCGTGCTCTATCACGTGCTGTCAGACGACCTCCAGGAAGTCGAGCTGTTCAACGGCGTGCTCGACCAGGATAAGTGCGCAGCCTTCATCGAGAACCTGCTGCCGGCGGATGCCATCGACGAAGCGTTCATCTGCGGCCCCGCCCCGATGATGGATGCCGCAGAAGCCGCGCTGAAAGCCGCCGGCGTGCCGTCCGGGAAGGTGCACGTCGAGCGCTTCGGCTCGCCTCTGCCGCAAGCAGGGGTGCCGCCCGTCGAAATCACCGACGACACGCCTGCCGCCGACCTCGAAATCGTCCTTGACGGCAAGAAACGCAAGCTGCGCCTGCCTTATCAGGGTGTGAGCGTACTCGACGTCGGCCTGCGCGCGGGCCTCGCGCTGCCGTATGCATGCAAGGGTGGCGTCTGCTGCACCTGCCGCGCGAAAGTGCTGGAAGGCGAAGTCAAGATGGAAAAGAACTACACGCTGGAAGAACATGAGATTCGCGACGGATTCGTGCTCACCTGCCAATGCCATCCGATCAGCGATCGCGTGGTGGTGAGCTACGACGAACGTTGAACTGGAGCATTGGCGCATTGCGGGGCTGATGTGTAACGGCCGCAGCGCTTTCAGCAGGTCCGTGATCCGCTTACACTAAGGGCCGCTCATCGATCGGACAATTGTCCCCGTCGGAGAGCGGCCCTTTTTGTTATCTGTCAGCCCAAGCCACTTGCCGATGAGCACGATCCATCTCACCAACGGCGATGTCGCCGCCGAGTCACTGCGCACCGCGCTGCATGAGGCGGGCCGCGACGAGCGCGTGCACGCACTGCGCGACGATCTGGCGGTTGGCCCGCTGCGCGGCATCGACGATGCGCCCGATGTGCGGGCGGACTTCTGGGATCGCGTCAGCACGGACACGACGCGCGATTTCCTTCGCGAATTGCGCGAGCAGGCGGCGAGGCTGGAAACGATCGCGGGCGGCGCCGCGAATCTGGTGGTCTGGCACGGCGAGAGCGCGTCCGATCAATTGATGCTGCGCCGCGTCGGCTATCACCTGCGCAACAGCCCGCAGCGGCTCAACGAAGTGCGCCTGTCGATTCGCGATCTCACCGATCCCGGCGCATGGGCGCACAGCCGCAGAGACCGCGCGACGTCCGTCGGCATGTTCCCGCCGAGCGTGCTGCAGGCTCGCCTGCCGGACGCCGCACCGATTTCGATGCTACGGATCAGCCGGCTCGCGCTCGAATGGCAGGAAGTCAAACAGGCCAACGGCGAGACGCGGCGCTGGCGCGACAACACGTTCACGAGCGGCAGCTTCGCCGACCTCGACGCGCTGGTTCTCGAGCACGCGAGCGGCGCCTGGCAGCCGGCCGCGCCCATTGCCGCGGAATTGATGACCGCCGAACTCGGGTTTCTGGTTAGCGACAGCGTTGTGCTGTGGCGCTTCCGCGAACTGGCCGCGAGCAGGCGCATCCAGTTGCGCGGCGACGCGACCGCGTGGCGCACGCTGGAACTGTGCGCCACCCTTACTCCCTGTTCACATCAATAAAACCAACGACCATGGCCCGCACCCGAGCCCCCGACCACGAAACGCAGCGTGACCAGATTCTCGAATTGGCCGCCGCGAAATTCGCCCAGACCAGCTATCCGAGCACCTCGATGGCCGATCTCGCCGCTGCGAGCGGCACCTCGAAAGCGCGCCTGTACCACTACTACGCAAGCAAAGAAGCGATCCTGTTCGATCTGCTGGACCGTTACACGAAGCGGCTGATGCTGATCATTGCCGAGGTCGAGGGGGCGAGCCAACGCCGCGGATTGACGGAACGGGAGACATTCGCCGAATTGATCCGCGCGTTTCTGTCGGAATACGAGACGTCGCACAGCCGGCACGTCGCGCTCCTGAACGACGTGAAGTATCTGGTCGACAGCCAGCGCGAGGTCATCCTGAACCGCCAGCGCGACGTGGTGGCGGCGTTCGCGCGGCAGCTGGCGCGCGCCTATCCCGAGCGCGCAACGCGCGAAAACCAGACCGCCCTCACGATGATGGTGTTCGGCATGATCAACTGGACGTTCACCTGGCTCAAGCCAGACGGGCGGATGGGCTATCGGGAATTTGCCGAGCAGGTGGTCGGCATGGTCGATCATGGATTGAGCACCGCGCAGACTTGATGGCGCACGGCAGCATTGTTCTGACGAAATAGTGGCTAACGCACGACACTTTGCCTCGAACGCTCGTTCAATTTATTTTCCATTTAAAAATCATATACATAAAAATAGGGAGCAAACTTTTTAGGCAGTCTCCTCAAGATTTGATACGGGTTTTCCCTAGTGAGGGATATGCATTTCCGCTAAAATCGTTTTTGCGGTGCACCAATCCGCTCGATCAAAAGGAGAACCTATCCATGAACATGCTTACACCCCGTGCCGCTGAGCCGATCGTTGCAGACGATCGCCCGTTGCAGCCAGGCGGTCGCGCGCCTGCTCTGGTCCGGGAACTCACCGCCGTCGATCGCGAACGGCTGCTCACCCACTTCCTCGCACTCGACGAAGACGATCGCTTGCTGCGTTTCGGTCAGATCGTGCCGGACCACGTCATCGAAAACTACGTCCGCGCGATCGATTTCACGCGCGACACCGTCTTCGGCGTATTCGATAGCCAATTGCAGCTCACCGGTGTCGGCCATCTGGCGTATCTGCCGGCCGAAGGCGACAAGCGCACCGCCGAGTTCGGCGTCTCGGTGCTGGAAAGTGTGCGCGGCCAAGGCATCGGTTCCAAGCTCTTCGAACGCGCCGCCATTCGCAGTCGCAATACGCACGTCACCATGCTCTATATGCACTGCCTGTCGCGCAATTCGACCATGATGCACATCGCGAAGAAGGCCGGCATGAAGATCGAATACTCATACGGTGAAGCCGACGCCTATCTGACACTGCCGCCGGCAGACCAATCGAGCATCATCGCCGAGATGCTGCAGGAGCAGGCTGCGGTGTTCGACTACGCGCTCAAGCGTCAGGCACGCCGGACATCGAAGCTTTTCGAATCGTTTTTGCCGACGGCGGCCGCAGCGTAAGCGGCCCACTTAGGGCGAAAACGACAAGGGCGGCCATGGCCGCCCTTTTTGTTTTCCTGCCGCACGCGCCGCGCTGCCCTTACAAAATCGGCAGCGCCGTCGTCTCCTTGATCTTCTCGAGCGAAAAACTCGTCTTCACGTCGATCACCGACGGATGGTGCAGCAACTGGTCCTGCACGAAACGCGAAAAATGCGCCATATCCTCGACCTGAACACGCAGCAGGTAATCCATATCGCCAGTCATCGCGTGACACGCCACCACTTCCGGCCATGTTTGCACCGCTGCGCGGAACAGATCGGCATGCGTGGCGTCGCCACGCGGACTGAACGCCGGACCGCCGCGCTTTTCGAGCCGCACATTGACGTAGGCGAGCAGATCGAGCCCAAGCTTTTGCGCGTCGAGCAGCGCGACGTAGCCGCGAATCACTCCGCTCTCCTCCAGCCGGCGAATACGCCGCAAACATGGGCTGGGCGACAGGTTGACGCGCTCGGCGATCTCCTGATTCGATAGCCGGCCATTCTCCTGAAGGATCGTCAGAATACGTCGGTCGATGGCGTCTATCTCTATATTGGCCATTTTCTGCCGTCCACGTGAAAGATTGCGCTAGAAAATAGCGCAAGCGTATCGGTGCGCGATTAAGTTCGCAAGTTTTCGCCGAGGCTCGGCCTTTACACTTGCGTCATTCAGTCGCGCCATATGCGCGTCCCTTAGCTTTGGATGGGACCAGAGTAAGTGCTCTGCATGGGCCCGGAGTAAGTGCTAAAGCACTAACTCCGGCCGACAGCTGAAGCGCTAACTCTGGTCGACCGCTTTGCATGGGACCAGAGTTAGCGCTGAAGCGCTAACTCTGGTCGACACAGGAGACAGACAATGAAGGTTTCAACTTGGGACAACCCGGTCGGCACCGACGGCTTCGAATTCATCGAATACACCGCGCCCGATCCGAAGGCGCTCGGCAAGCTGTTCGAACAAATGGGCTTCACTGCCGTCGCACGGCATCGTCACAAAGACGTGACGCTGTATCGCCAGGGCGAAATCAACTTCATCGTCAACGGGGAACAGGACTCGTTTGCGCAACGCTTCACGCGCCTGCACGGCCCGTCGATCTGCGCGATCGCTTTCCGCGTGCAGGATGCGGCGAAGGCCTACAAGCAGGCGCTCGAAAAAGGCGCCTGGGGCTTCGACAACAAAACCGGTCCGATGGAGCTGAACATCCCGGCAATCAAGGGCATCGGCGACTCGCTGATCTACTTTGTCGACCGCTGGCGCGGCAAGAACGGCGCAGAGCCGAACAGCATCGGCAACATCGATATTTACGACGTCGACTTCGAGCCGATTCCGGGGGCGAACCCGAATCCGGTTGGTCACGGTCTCACCTACATCGATCACCTGACGCACAACGTCCACCGCGGACGCATGCAGGAATGGGCGGAGTTCTATGAGCGCCTGTTCAACTTCCGCGAAGTGCGTTACTTCGACATCGAAGGCAAGGTGACGGGCGTGAAGTCAAAGGCGATGACCTCGCCATGCGGCAAGATCCGCATTCCGATCAACGAAGAAGGGTCGGAAACTGCCGGTCAGATCCAGGAATACCTCGACGCTTATCACGGCGAAGGCATCCAGCACATCGCGCTCGGCAGCAATGACATCTATCGTACGGTGGACGGTCTGCGCGCGGCGAATATCGCGCTGCTCGACACGATCGACACGTACTATGAACTGGTGGACCGCCGCGTGCCGAATCACGGCGAGCCGCTCGACGAACTGCGCAAGCGCAAGATTCTGATCGACGGCGCGCCGGACGATCTGCTGCTCCAGATCTTTACCGAAAACCAGATTGGCCCGATCTTCTTCGAGATCATTCAGCGCAAGGGCAACCAGGGCTTCGGCGAGGGCAACTTCAAGGCGTTGTTCGAATCGATCGAACTGGATCAGATCCGCCGCGGCGTAGTGCAGGACAAGGTCTAACAACATCTGTACAGCGAGGTGCAGCCTGAAACAAAAAGGGCGAAGATCGCAAAATCTTCGCCCCTTGCCGTTTAAGCCGTCGTCCTCAGCTAGACAACGACCGGGTTTTCAACCGACACGCCGCATCAGCGACGCATCACGAATTCTGCTCTTCCTCGTCGTCCCGCCTGGATTGCGTGAGCCGCTCCACCGCAATGCACGCCTGCGCGACTTGAGCCGTGCGGATGACTGCGTTCGACGACAGCGTCCCTGCGCTGCCCGAGCGCACCGGTGCGCTCATTGCGAAGAATGCGGCTGAGACCATCAGGAACGTCTGGATATTTCTCGTGTTCATGCGTACTCCTTTTCTGACTGCCCTGCTGTCGCGAAGCTCCACCGAATGCGGAGCGTTGCGCGAACATTGCTCACAGGTGCGGGATTAGACAGGCATTTCAACCTCGGTTCCACAGTTTTGAAGGTTTTACAGCTTGTTACAGCGGCATGGTGCACGCCACCGGCCGCTGGCCGTAACCCGGCGCGATTCCTCGCAAATCACGCTGCACCGCCGCACTTTTGGCACGAAGCGGCGGGTTTTCACCAGTGCTACCATCACTTAAAACACGTCAATATGGCGACCCCGGCCCTACGCATTCACAAGATGCCGCGGCCCAAGAAAGTTTTGGCGATCCCAAACTGGGTGGAGGAGTACACATAATGAATGCCCCGCTGGACGCAGGTCAGCGAGCCTCGCTCGAAGCCGCGTTGTCTTCCGTCACGCTCGACGACAAATACACCCTGGAACGCGGCCGCGCCTACATGAGCGGCATCCAGGCGCTGGTGCGCCTGCCGATGTTGCAGCAGGAACGCGACCGGGCCGCCGGACTCAATACCGCCGGCTTCATCTCCGGCTATCGCGGATCGCCGCTCGGCGGACTCGACCAGTCGTTGTGGAAAGCGAAGCAGCACCTCGCCGCACACCAGGTCGTGTTCCAGCCCGGCGTCAATGAAGACCTCGCGGCAACCGCCGTGTGGGGGTCGCAGCAGGTCAACCTGTATCCGAGCGCCAAATACGACGGCGTGTTCTCGATGTGGTACGGCAAAGGTCCGGGCGTCGACCGCAGCGGCGACGTTTTCAAGCATGGCAACTCGGCCGGCTCATCGCAGCACGGCGGCGTTCTCGTCCTGGCGGGCGATGACCACGCGGCCAAATCCTCGACACTCGCGCACCAGTCCGAACACATCTTCAAGGCGTGCGGTTTGCCGGTGCTGTTCCCGTCGAACGTGCAGGAATACCTCGACTTCGGCCTGCACGGCTGGGCCATGAGCCGCTATTCCGGCCTCTGGGTCGCGATGAAGTGCGTGACCGACGTGGTCGAGTCGTCAGCGTCGGTCGATATCGATCCGCAACGCACCAAAATCATTCTGCCGGACGACTTCGCGATTCCCGAAGGCGGCCTGAATATCCGTTGGCCGGATCCGCCGCTGGTCCAGGAAGCGCGTCTGCTGGACTACAAGTGGTACGCGGCGCTCGCTTACGTGCGCGCGAACAAACTCGACCGCATCGAAATCGATTCGCCGCAAGCGCGCTTCGGCATCATGACGGGCGGCAAGGCCTATCTCGACGTCCGCCAGGCGCTGACCGACCTCGGTCTCGACGACGAAACCTGTTCGCGTATCGGCATCCGTCTGTACAAGGTCGGCTGCGTATGGCCGCTCGAAGCGCAAGGCGCGCACGCCTTCGCGCGCGGTCTCGACGAAATTCTGGTGGTTGAAGAGAAGCGCCAGATTCTCGAGTACGCGATCAAGGAAGAACTGTACAACTGGCCGGACACGCAGCGTCCGCGGGTGTTCGGCAAGTTCGACGAGAAAGACGGCGCGGGCGGCGAATGGTCCGTGCCGATGGGCAACTGGCTACTGCCGGCGCATTACGAGCTGTCGCCGGCGATCATCGCCAAGGCAATCGCCACGCGGCTCGACAAGTTCGATCTGCCGTCCGACGTGCGCGCTCGCATCGCCATGCGCATCGCCGTGATCGAAGCGAAGGAAAAAGCGCTGGCGCGCCCGCGCGTCGAAGCCGAGCGCAAACCGTGGTTCTGCTCGGGCTGCCCGCACAACACGTCGACCAATGTGCCGGAAGGCTCGCGCGCGATGGCGGGAATCGGCTGTCACTATATGACCGTGTGGATGGACCGCAGCACCAGCACCTTCAGCCAGATGGGCGGCGAAGGCGTCGCGTGGATCGGGCAGGCGCCGTTCACCAACGACAAGCATGTGTTCGCCAACCTCGGCGACGGCACCTATTTCCACTCGGGCCTGCTCGCGATTCGCGCGGCGATCGCGTCGAAGGCGAACATCACCTACAAGATTCTCTATAACGACGCGGTCGCCATGACCGGCGGCCAGCCGGTCGACGGCGTGCTGACCGTGCCGCAGATCACGCATCAACTTGCCGCCGAAGGCGCGACGAAGATCGTGATCGTCACCGACGAGCCGGAGAAGTACTCGGCGAACGTCGGCCTCGCGCCCGGCATCGACATTCATCATCGCGACAAGCTCGATGAGGTGCAGCGCCAGCTTCGCGAGATTTCCGGCACCACGATCCTGATTTACGACCAGACCTGCGCGACTGAAAAGCGCCGCCGCCGGAAACGCGGCACGTATCCGGATCCGGCGCGCCGCGTGGTGATCAACGAGGCCGTGTGCGAAGGTTGCGGCGATTGCTCGGTCAAGTCAAATTGCCTGTCGGTCGAGCCTATGGATACCGAGTACGGCACCAAGCGCCAGATCAATCAATCGACCTGCAACAAAGACTTCTCGTGCGTCAACGGGTTTTGCCCGAGCTTCGTGTCGGTGGAAGGCGGCCAACTGCGCAAGCCAAAGGCGGCGTCCGGCATTGTTGGCGATGGGATGCCGCCGGTGCCGGAACCCGAACTACCGTCGATCGAACGCCCTTACGGGGTGCTGGTGACGGGGGTCGGCGGCACGGGCGTCGTGACGATCGGTGCGCTGCTGGGCATGGCCGCGCATCTGGAGAACAAGGGCGTCACGGTACTCGACGTGACCGGCCTCGCGCAAAAAGGCGGCGCCGTGATGAGCCACGTGCAGATCGCCAACCAGCCAGCAGACATCCACGCGACGCGCATCGCGATGGGCGAGGCGAGCCTCGTGATCGGCTGCGACGCGATCGTTACCGCCAGCGACGAATGCGTCTCGCGGATGCAGGCGGGCCGCACGCGCGTCGTGCTGAATAGCGCACACACGCCGACGGCCGAGCTCATCAAGAACCCGAACTGGCGCTTCCCGGGCAGCAGCACGGAAGCGGATGTACGCGCCGGCGCCGGCGACGATGCTGTCGATACGGTCGACGCGAATCACTTCGCCGTCGCGCTGCTCGGCGACGCGATCTATACGAACCCGTTCGTGCTCGGCTATGCATGGCAGCGTGGCTGGGTGCCGCTGACGTATCAGTCACTGATGCGTGCGATCGAACTGAACAATGTGCAGGTCGAGAAGAATCGCGCGGCATTCGAATGGGGCCGTCGCGCCGCGCATGATCTGGCCGCCGTGCGCAAGCTCGCGCAGTCGCAAGGACGCGGTGGCGCCGAGGAAACGGCGAGCAGCAAGATCATCTCGCTGCATACGCCAAAGGCGCTCGACACGCTGATCGACAAGCGCGCCGACTACCTCGCCGCATGGCAAAACGCGGCGTACGCTGACCGGTATCGCGCGTTGGTGTCGCAAGTGCGGACGGCGGAATCGGCGCTCGATTCGATCGACGGCCAGTTGCCGTTGACTGAAGCGGTCGCGAAGAACCTGCACAAGCTGATGGCGTACAAGGACGAGTATGAAGTCGCACGCCTGTACAGCGACCCGGCGTTCATCGAAAAGTTGAAGAGCACTTTCGAAGGCGACTGGAAGCTGAACCTCCACCTCGCACCGCCGACGTTCTCGAAGAAGGACGCCCAAGGTCACCTGATCAAGAAGAAGTACGGACCGTGGATGTTCAGCGCCATGCACGTGCTGGCCAAGCTGAAGTTCCTGCGCGGCACCGCATTCGATGTGTTCGGCAAGACGGAAGAGCGTCGCACCGAGCGTGCGTTGATCGTCGAATACGAGGCACTGGTGCGCGAACTGATCGGCGGCCTGACGGTGCAAAAGCGTGAGCTGGCGATCGAACTGGCGAATCTGCCGGACGGTATCCGCGGCTACGGTCACGTGAAGGAAAACAACCTGAAGGGTGCGCGGATCAAGTGGAACGAGTTGCTGACGCGCTGGCGCTCGCCGGAGGCAGGAAAGGCTCAGCACGCGGCCTGACCGGGTCCGGCTGGCTGATCGGATCCGGCTGATCGAATCGGCTTGATCGGTTGCATCGGCCTGAAACGGAAAAAGGCGGCTGTCCTCACGGACAGTCGCCTTTTTTGCCTGTTTCGACAAGGATTCGCCAAAAAGAAACGCCACGGAATCACTTCCGTGGCGTTTTCGTTTGCTCGCAGCAGTGCCGCAATGCGGCGCCGCTTCAACCTTCAAGCGATCCGCATTACTGCGCGTTCACCAGCTTGCGTGCATTGGCCGAGGCCACTGCCGTCATGTTGATGATCCGGCGCACGGTCGCAGCCGGCGTCAGGACATGTACCGGCTTTGCCGCGCCCAGCAGGAACGGACCGACCGTCACGCCTTCGCCGCCGACCATCTTCAGCAGGTTGTAAGCGATATTCGCCGCTTCGACGTTCGGCATGATCAGCAGGTTCGCTTCGCCGCTCAACGTGGTGCCCGGGAACGCAGCCTTGCGGACCACTTCCGACAACGCCGCATCGCCGTGCATTTCACCGTCGATTTCGAGCGAAGGCGCACGTTCGACGATCAGCTTGCGCGCCGCCGTCATGCGTTGCGACGACGAAGACGGCGCACTGCCGAAGTTCGAATTCGACAGCAACGCGACCTTCGGCGTAATGCCGAACTTCTCGATCTCGCGCGAAGCCAGCATCGTCATGTCGGCGAGCTGCTCGGCAGTCGGCGTCTCGTTCACGTACGTATCGCAGATGAACAGGTTCCGGCCCGGCAGCATCAGCAGATTCATCGCGGCGAAGTTCTCCACGTTGTCCGCCTTGCCGAGCACCTGCTCGATGAACTTCAGATGCGTGTGGTACTGGCCGATCATCCCGCAGATCATGCCGTCCGCTTCGCCGAGGCGCACGAGGATCGCGCCGATCAGCGTGTTGAACTTGCGCATCGCAGCCTTCGCGACGTCCGGCGTCACGCCTTCACGCGCGCCGAGTTCGTGGTACGCCTGCCAGCATTGCTGATAGCGCGGATCGTCTTCCGGATCGACGATCTCGAAGTCTTCGCCGCCCTTGAGCTTCGAGCCCATCTTCTTCAGACGCATCGCGATCACCGACGGGCGGCCGACCAGAATCGGCCTGGCGATCTTTTCCAGCAGCACGAATTGCGCGGCGCGCAGCACGCGCTCGTCTTCGCCTTCGGCGAACACGATGCGCGCCGGCTCCGACTTCGCCGCGGCGAACACCGGACGCATCACCATGCCGGTGCGGTACACGGTCGTGCCGAGCTCTTCGCGATACGCGTCCATGTCCTTGATCGGACGGGTCGCGACGCCCGAGTCCATCGCGGCTTGCGCGACAGCCGGCGCGATCTTGATGATCAGACGCGGATCGAACGGCTTCGGAATCAGGTATTCAGGACCGAATTCGAGCGAGTGGCCTTCGTAGGCCTTGGCGACTTCATCGCCCTGATCGGTTTCTTCGGCCAGCTCGGCGATCGCGCGCACGCACGCGAGCTTCATTTCTTCCGTGATCGTGGTTGCGCCGACATCCAGCGCGCCGCGGAAGATGAACGGGAAGCACAGCACGTTGTTGACCTGGTTCGGGTAGTCCGAACGGCCCGTCGCGATGATGCAGTCCGGGCGCACCTTCTTTGCTTCCTCCGGGCGGATTTCCGGCTCCGGATTGGCCAGCGCGAGAATCAGCGGCCGCGTACCCATTTCGGCGACCATTTCCGGCTTCAGCACGCCGGCGCTCGAGCAGCCGAGGAACACGTCGGCGCCGCGAATCGCGTCGGCCAGCGTGCGCGCTTCGGTGTTCGCCGCATAACGTTCCTTCGACGGATCCAGATTGCCGCGGCCTTCGTAGATCACGCCCTTCGAATCGGTGACGAGAACGTTCTTCTTCGACAGACCCAGGTTCACCAGCAGATCCAGACACGCGATCGCCGCAGCGCCCGCGCCCGAACACACCAGCTTCACCTCGTCGAGCTTCTTGCCGACCACTTTCAGGCCGTTCAGAATCGCCGCCGACGCAATGATCGCGGTGCCGTGCTGATCGTCGTGGAAGACCGGAATCTTCATGCGCGCGCGCAGCTTCTTCTCGATGTAGAAGCATTCCGGCGCCTTGATGTCTTCGAGGTTGATGCCGCCCAGCGTGGGCTCGAGCATCGCGATCGCTTCGACCAGCTTGTCCGGATCGGACTCGGAGAGTTCGATGTCGAACACGTCGATGCCCGCGAACTTCTTGAAGAGGCAGCCCTTGCCTTCCATCACCGGCTTCGCGGCGAGCGGGCCGATGTTGCCGAGACCCAGCACGGCCGTGCCGTTGGTGATCACGCCGACGAGGTTGCCGCGCGAGGTGTATTTCTGCGCGTCGAGCGGTTCGTCGTAGATCGCCATACAGGCCGCCGCGACGCCCGGCGAGTAAGCCAGCGACAGGTCGAGCTGGTTCGACAGCGGCTTGGTGGGCGTGACCGAAATCTTGCCGGGTTTCGGATTCTGGTGGTATGCGAGAGCGCTTTGCTTAAGTTGTTCGTCCATTTTTTGGCCTGCGAGACGTAAGAAATTGGGCCCGGCACACTGCACCGTATGCGTCGCTTGCAACTATCGAATGGATAATCGACGGCGGCGGTTTCGCATGCGCCGGTTGGGCGCGGCGTCGAACCTCGGCGGAGGGCAGGACGGTGCGGAGTGCTACGCGGGTCGGTTAGTGTACACCCCGAATGCGTCGATGCACTGACTGGTTAACGCGGCTCACCATCGACAAAACAGGGCGCTGCCATGCTGCGGCGCCGCATCCGGGGCGCGTTTTGCAGGCTGCCGCGTGGGGGTCATTCGAGCGCGGCGCCGCGTCGTTCGGGGATCAGAAACAGCGTGGCGAAAATGTCGAGCAGATAGATCGACGCGAGCAACGCGAGCGCCGCGCCGAACGAATAGCGTGCGGCCAATGCGCCCACCGCGACCGGCCCGAAGCCGCCGACCGCCCGCCCGACGTTGAACAGCACGTTCTGCGCGGTGGCGCGCGCATCGGTCGGATAAAGCTCGGAGATCAGCGCGCCATAGCCGCCGATCATCCCGTTGACGAACACGCCCATGGCCGCGCCGCCGATCAGTAGCGCCATCGGCGTCGTCAGATGGGCGTAGACAAACACCATCACGACGGCGCCCGCCTGGTAGAACAGGAACGCCGGCTTGCGGCCGAAGCGGTCGGCGGCGATGCCGAACAGCCAGATGCCGCACGCCATGCCGAGAACCGTCGCGGCGGTCCACAGCCCGGATCGGGTCAGCGAATAGCCGAAGGTCTTGGACAAATAGCTCGGCAGCCAGATCATCAGACCGTAATAGCCGAAGTTCTGCACCGAACAGAGAAGCACCACGCCGATGCTCGCGCGTGCCGTGCGCGCGTCGGCTGCCAGCAGCTTCAGCGGCAGCTTGCGCATGCCACGCGCCACGCGCTCGGCGAACAGCGCCGGTTCCTCGACGCGCCGTCGCACGAAAAACGACACCACCGCGGGCAACAACCCGAGCGCGAACATGCCGCGCCAGCCGATCACCGGCAACAGCAGCGGGGTAAGCAGCGCGGCCGCCAGCACGCCGAGTTGCCAGCCAAGCCCGACATACGACGACACGCGCGCCCGCTGGGAAGCCGGCCACGCTTCGGCCACCAGCGTCATACCGATACCGAACTCGCCGCCCAGACCAATGCCGGCAATGGTCCGATAGGTCAGCAGGTCGGCATAGCCTTGTGCCACCGCACACAAGCCGGTGAACACGGCGAAGATCAGGATCGTCCACGTGAGCATGCGCACGCGGCCGAAATAGTCGCTCAATACGCCGAAGATCGACCCGCCGGCCACAGCGCCGATCAGCGTCCACGTGACAAGCGAACCGGCCTGCGCAGACGACAGATGCAGATCGGCCGCAATCACCGGCAGCATGAAACCGAGGATCAGCAGGTCGAAGCCGTCCATCGCGTAGCCGAGCACCGAGGCGATCAGCGCCCGGCCGGCATAGCCGGGTTTGGCGGGTGCAAGGGTGTCGGCAGCAGAAGAAGCGGGGGTCATTGAAAGTAATCCGTAGGTCGCGGGGCGCCAAAGATGCGCGAACGCCCAGGAAATTCGCGTGAGTGTAAAGGCCGCTCGAGCTGCTCACAAGCAAGCCAAAAAGCGGCTCCAAACGAAGCCTGAACGACCCGTTCGGCACGATCGATACGACCGTCGTGGGCCGCCAATGCGCACAACGGCCTCCTCGGGAGAGTCCGATTCGGGTAAAATATCGGGCTACGCGCGCAGCAAACACCGGCCTGCATTCCACTGACCGGCTGCGTATCCCGCCCGGCATTTCGCTCTGAACGGCGCGGTATACCCCGCTTGCTGCGCCACCGGGCCGCGCGCCCGCCTTCCCCCGCTCACACCCAAGGATCCGCCCATGACAGGCTTCGATCGCCAGACGATCTCCGACACCACCGCCAAGATGCTGCTGGAAGTGCAAGCAGTGCACTTCAACGCGGAGAAACCGTACATTTTCACGTCCGGCTGGGCGAGCCCGGTTTACATCGACTGCCGCAAGCTGATCTCGTATCCACGCGTGCGCCGCGGCCTGATGGAAATGGCCGAGACCACCATCCTGCGCGATGTCGGCTATGAGCAGATCGACGCGGTCGCCGGTGGCGAAACCGCCGGCATCCCGTTCGCGGCATGGCTGTCCGACCGCCTGATGGTGCCGATGCAATACGTGCGCAAGAAGCCGAAGGGTTTCGGCCGCAACGCGCAGATCGAAGGTCTGCTGACCGAAGGCCAGCGCGTCCTGCTGGTCGAAGACCTGACCACCGACAGCCGCAGCAAGATCAACTTCATCAACGCGCTGCGCACGGCCGGCGCCACGGTGAACCACTGCTTCGTGCTGTTCCACTACAACATCTTCAAGGAAAGCGTGTCGGTGCTGAAAGACATCGACGTCGATCTGCACGCGCTTGCCACCTGGTGGGACGTGTTGCGCGTCGCCAAGCAAGCGGGCTACTTCGACACCAAGACGCTTGATGAAGTGGAGAAATTCCTCCACGCACCGGCCGAATGGTCGGCCGCGCACGGCGGCGCAACCTCGACACCGCAGTAAGCGCAGCGTAGCCGCTCGATGCGGCTGAAATAAGAAGGCCGCCTGTCTTGTCGACAGGCGGCCTTTTTCATCGACCTCGCCTGGGCGGGTGAACTAGCGCATTGCGGCTAAGACGCGGCGCCGGTATCGTCCGCCGAATTCGACGACAGATTCAGCAAGCCGTTGCTCTGCGCGTACTGGAACAACTCCGAATCACGCTCGATGCCGAGCTTGCGCATCGCCGTGTTCTTCTGCGTGCTGATCGTCTTGATGCTGCGATTGAGCTGCTCCGAGATTTCCTTGATCATCATGCCGGACACGAACAGGCGCACTACCTCGAGTTCACGCCTCGACAGCATCGCGTCGTCGGTCTTGCCGCCGGCATTCATGCGCAGCGTATCCAGCGCCGCCTTGACCAACGGGCTCATATATTCGAGGTTGCGGCTGACGTGCTGCACCGCGAGGCCGATATGGCTCAGATCGTCCGACTTGTTGACGACCGCGTTGACGCCGAGCTCGCTCAGCCGCTTGAGCAACGCGGCGTTTTCCAGCATTGTCAGCACGACGATGGGAAGGCCGGGAAAATTGCGGCGCAAATACCCGATCAACGGCAAACCGTCGCCGTATTGGCCACCTGGCATCGCCAGATCCGTAACGAGCACGTCACACGCAACCGTCTGCAGCACCTTCATCAACTCGGTTGACTGGCGCGCTCGCGCGACCACCTGAACGCCTGGAAACTTGAGCAACGCCTGTTCGGCGCCGAACACAATCACCGGATGGTCGTCGGCCAGCACGACCCTGACTGGATCTTGCATTGCCCTTCCCTCGACTGATAAACCGCTCTCCGAAACTTCTGCCATGCCTTTCTATTCCGTGTACTCGAACTATTCGAATGCGCACTCTTTTGCGCACGCGGAATATTCCTCCGACTATAGCCGATTTCACCGCCAAACCAAGCCCGCCAACTGGGCTGACGAACGGCCAATCAAGCTAGTGTTGGACTTGATTCGACCTTGGGGCACAAAATAGGGACAATAATCATCGCGAGGACAACCGCCTCGCGCCCTGACAGGAGAACCGGCACATGCGCTCGCGTTGCCTGGTTGTTTCGTTTGCCTCACCCCACCGCCGTCTGCCGTCCTTCACCTGCGCAATGCTGAGTCTTGCGCTACTGGCGGCGCAGGGCCCTCACGCGCTCGCCGAAGGCGCATTCGCGCTCACCAGCGCCAGCTTCCATGCGGGCGGCACAGTGGATGCCGCGCAAGTCTTCGATCAGGACGACTGCAAAGGCGGCAACCACTCGCCGCAACTGACCTGGCACGACGCGCCGACGGGTACACGCAGCTTCGCGGTCACCCTGTTCGACCCGGATGCGCCCGGCCGCGGCTGGTGGCATTGGGCGGTCGCCGGCATTCCGGCCAGCGTCGACCGCCTGCCGGAGAACGCCAGTTCGTCGGGCTATCTCAAGAAACTCGGCGCGGTCGAGGCGCGCAATGATTTCGACATCGACGGCTACGGCGGCCCTTGCCCGCCACCCGGCAAACCGCACCGTTATGTGATCACCGTTTATGCGTTGAGCACCGCCGACCTGCGGCTCGGGCAGGGCCGCCCGGCGCTGATGTTCGATCACGAGATCGGCACCGCGACGCTCGGCAGTGCGCGGATGGTGGTCAATTACGGGCGATAGCATCGAACGCCATTACGCTCGACGCACGCATATCGCCTGGCGGTGCGTGAATTGGCAGCTCGCCAGCATCGCATTGCCGCCCGGGCCGAAATTCTGTCATCCGTGCACGCTAATGTGCGGAAAGCCAGTGTACGCGATGCTTGTGGATGGCGCGCCGCTGCATCCGCGCGCCTTCGCCGTGCTTCACCCCTTCCCTGTTCACCTTGCCGGAGAGTGCAATGTCGAAGATCGTCATCGTTTATCACAGCGGCTACGGCCACACGAAGAAAGTTGCCGAGGCCGTACTGGCCGGCACTCTCGAAGCCGGCGCAGACAGCCGGCTGCTGCCGGTCGGCGAAATCGACGACGCGGGCTGGGCCGAGCTGGCAGCCGCCGACGCAATTATCTTCGGCGCGCCGACCTATATGGGCGGGCCGTCCGCCGACTTCAAGAAATTCGCCGACGCCAGTTCGAAACCGTGGTTCGGCCAGACGTGGAAGGACAAGATCGCCGCCGGCTTCACCAACTCGGCGACCATGAACGGCGACAAGTTCTCGACCATCCAGTACTTCGTCACGCTGGCCATGCAGCACAGCATGATCTGGGCAGGCACCGGCATGATGCCGTCGAACACCAAGGCCGCGACCCGCAACGATCTGAACTATGTGGGCGGATTCACCGGGCTGCTGGCGCAATCGCCGGCGGATGCTTCTCCGGAAGAAGCGCCGCCCGCCGGCGATCTGGAAACGGCACGGATGTTCGGTGCGCGCATCGCCGGGGTCGCAGCGCGGTGGAATGCAGTGGCGCGATAGCCGGCGCCGGCGCGCGCGGTTTGCAGCGCGCCCATGCCGCCAATGCTGCGCGCGTCGACCGGCGCGCGGCGCAACCGCACTCGGCTGCTCGTCAATCTGCTCCGAACCCGCCTGCATCGGCTTGCATCTGCCGCATAAACGGTCATGCCGACGTCATTTTTGGCGCGCATCGTCGTTTTTTCACCGTTTTTGCACCCCGATCCGCACGACAGCCGCCATCACGTCTTAAAATGGCGTTCCGGCGCGGTGCCGCGCCCCGTTTCCAGCCAAGCAGCCAGTGAGATCGAGATGAGCACGAAAGTTTTTGTCGACGGACAGGAAGGCACGACCGGCCTGAAGATTTTCGAATACCTGTCGCACCGCGCCGACGTGGAGATCCTGCGTATCGAAGAAGCGAAGCGCAAAGACCTCGACGAGCGCCGTCGTCTCATCAACGCATCGGACGTCACGTTCCTGTGTCTGCCGGATGTCGCCTCACGCGAATCGGCCTCGCTGGTGGACAACGATCGCACCGTGCTGATCGACGCCAGCACCGCCTTCCGCACCGCCGCCGACTGGGCTTACGGTCTGCCTGAACTGGCGCGCTCGCAGCGCGAGCGTCTGCGCACCGCGAAACGCATCGCCGTGCCCGGCTGCCACGCGTCGGCCTTCGTACTGGCGATGCGCCCGCTCGTCGACGCCGGCGTCGTGGCGCCGGACTTCGCCGCGCATGCGTACTCGATCACCGGGTACAGCGGCGGCGGCAAGAAGATGATTGCCGACTACGAAGCAGGTGGCAACGCGAGGCTCAAGAGCCCGCGTCCTTACGCGCTCGGCCTCACGCACAAGCATCTGCCCGAAATGGCGGCGCATACGGGCCTGAAGTCGGCACCGGTGTTCACGCCGATCGTCGGCGACTTCTACAAGGGTCTGGCGGTCACCACCTTCTTCTCGCCGAACCAGTTGGCCAAGAAGACGGCGCCGCAAGACGTGCTGGCGCTGTTCGCCGAATACTACGCGGGCGAGGCGTTCGTGAACGTCGCCCCGTTCGATGCTGGCGCAAACCTCGACGGCGGTTTCTTCGACGTGCAGGCGAACAACGACACCAATCGTGTCGACCTGTTCGTGTTCGGCAACGAGGAGCGCTTCGTGACCGTCGCGCGCCTGGATAACCTGGGCAAAGGCGCATCGGGCGCAGCGATTCAGTGTATGAACCTCGCGATCGGTGCCCCCGAAGAAAGCGGATTGAACCGCTAATACGTCCGCGATCCAGACGGCTTTGGCCGTCAATCCACAGAAAAGCCGGTTTGCAAAAACCGGCTTTTCTGTTTTAAACCGCGCATCAAATCCTTCTTTCTCAGTTAATCGGTAGTAGCCCGCATTTCTTTTAAAACAAAAATCGGACTGCTCATCACCGACCGGTAAATCGTTCCCGATCGCTACCCACACAGCATAGTTTTCCGCCTAGGGAAACCCCCGATTTTTCCTCGAACGATCGTTCGAAGATGATAGAGCCATTTTGCTGTCTCGCTTGCCTGGCAAGCGTGTGCGGCGAAGCAACGGTATCGCTGTCCCCGCAAAAATTCCTTTTTGTTTAAAAGGCCCGCCAGCATCCATCCAGCATGCGTCCCGCAAAAAAAGCACTGTTTGAATCAGTCTTTTTAGACGGTTCTTTCAATTGACAGGCATTAACTGCGCAGCGAAATTACTTCGCACAATTACATGAAGGGAGACAGCACGATGTCGCGTGCCATTATTCGAGGCTTGGCAACGGCCATTACCACGGTGCCATTTTTAATCGCTTGCGGCGGCGGCAAAGCCGACAATCCCAGCACGATCAGTGCGCCGCAATGCTCGGGTTCGAGCTGCGGCGTCCAGGGTCCCCCGGCCCAGGGCGCGGGCGCAGCCGCGCTGTGTCCGGCCAATGCGGACATCGTCAAGACCACGTTCCTCGGCGGCGCAGGCAGCGGCGAAGTGGTGCAGTTGAATATCGACGCCACCGCGATGACTTACACGCTGAAGTGGCTCAAGTCGCCGATCCCGTTGACCAGCGCCGACGTCACAGTGACGCGTGAAGGCACGCAGATCACCGGCGCGGTGATTCACCCGCCGACCGGCACGCTGCCGACCGCGGAGCAGACACGTTGCGCGTTCATCCTCGGCAAAGGCACCGGCACCGCGGCTGCCGACGGCACGACTTACACGACGCCCGACTTCGTCAACAACCCGAACCCGCCGATGATCCTGGTCGGCCTGGGCGTAGCGGGCGGCGGCATTCCTGGCGCGACGGTCGAGTACGCCGGGCTGACCATTGCTCCGTTGCCGGGCCTGGAGAACATCGGCGCCGTTCCCAAGCGGCATTTCGACTTCTATCCGTTCCTTGGCTTTGCCAGCACGACGACGGACCTCACCAAGCTGGCCGGCACTTATAACGGACTGCTCTACCACATTGTGCCCTCGGGTTCTTACGCGGCAACGGCCGCCAACACGATTGAAACCTTCGACGCAAGCGGCAACTGCACGGGCTCCAATCAGGCCAACGCCGCCTACAACCCGAGTGCGAGCGGATGCCTGACGACCGGTACGGCATGGACCGTCAACAGCGGCGGCTACTTCGACAGCCAGCAGGCGCCGCAGATCGGTGCACAACTGAAGCTACCGCCGTTAAATCAGCCGAGCGGCAAGTCGGCTCAGGCACACCTGATTCTCGGGCAGATCAACGGCGCGACGGTGCCGCTCGTCATCCGCACGGGCTCGGTGAATCTTGGCACGGCGCCGTTGCATCTCGACGCCAAGGTCGACGACGAATCCGGCATCGCCATGCTCGCCACCGCCACAGCGCTCGCATCCGGCGGTTTCGACGGCGGCTATGTCGGCGCGGACTCGAACTTCAAGTACACCGCGACGTTGATCCAGGGCGGCGTGGGCACCTTCATCAACCCGACCACCTCCAGGGCGGAAGACGGTTTCGGTTTGGGCTACGGCCTGGCGAGCCCAGGGCTGGTCGGCGTGCAGGACAAGAACGGCAAGACCGGTTTGGCGATTGCCTCCGGCGGCCTCTACGCGATCGCCATTCAGGACACGATGAACGGCGGCGTGGCGCCGACCTCGCAACTCAACGGCTCCGCCGCCGGTGCGCCGTACTTCGGCGTCGGAGCGCAGATCAGCAAATAAGGGACGGTCAGACGGCAGTTTGCAGTGCGAGAAATAAATAGAGCAAAAGAGGTGGCTGGACTGGGAGCTGGCCACACACAACGAGAAAATTCTGGAGGCGGTATGAATTGGAGATTCCTTTCGGTGCTAACTCTTGCGGCACCTTTGCTGGGGGCATGTGGTGGCGGCGGCGGTAGCGGTAGCGGACCAGTGACTGAAGTTCGCCTGTGTCCTGCCTCGCTCGACTACGGCACGGTGTTCACGGGCGGTGGCGGCGACGGCGAACTGGTCAAGCTGCAACTCGATACGACCAAGATGACCTGGTTAGTCAGCTATATCGAATCGCCGATTCCGGCGACCACCGGCACCGTCGTGCCGACGCGCGCCGGTCAGACTGCTAGCGGCACGCTGACGCAGGAAACCTTGCTGCCGACGAACAAACTCAATCAGTGCGCTTTCCGGCTGAACGGCGCGAGTCTCGATCCGAATCGTCCGGCACGGATTTTCGTCGGCGAAGGCGTCGCGGGCGGCACGATTCCGGGCGCGGAAATCTCGTTCGGCGGGATTCTCGGCGTAGGCGCGGTGCCGGATACCAAGTTTCCGTACTACCCGTTCATCGGCTTCTCGTCGATTGAAACAAACCTCGCGAACGTGGCCGGCACCTACAACCAGCTCGGCTATCACCAGGTTCCGTCGCAGAACTTCACGCCGGTTGCCGTCGATTCGAAGATCACGATCAACGCTGACGGCACGTGGAGCGAGTGCGACAACTCCGGGGTCAACGCGGGCAAGTGTCAGCAGCCAGGCACGAACCTCGTGCAGGCGTCCGACGGCAGCGGCGCGTTCCAGACCAACAACTTCCAGGGCCAGGCCAAACCGACCCTTGCCACTACGCCGAAAGCCAGGGGCTACATGATCGTCGGCAAGCTGCGCAACCAGCTGGTGCCGATCCTGGTTCGCGCCGGCGCGGCGAACTCGTCGGTCACCGTGCCGCAGAACGGCGAGCTCGGACCGTACGCGGACGACGAATCAGGTATCTCGATCCTGGCGCCGCAAAGCGCGATCGCGCTGAACTCGCAGAACGGCGAGTACATCGGTGTGGATAGCCAGTTCGACTACCGCACCACTGCACTCGAAGGCACGCAGGCCACGCTGCTCGATCCTTTCAATCCGTCGCAAGCCTCGCTCGCGACGGCGCTGGATCTGAGCTTCACGCAAACCGTGCCAGGCCTCGTGACGACGACCCATGTGGGCGCCTCGACGGGCACCACGCCGACCGGAAAGATGATCTTCACGGGCGGCGTGTTCGGCTACCTCGATCTGACCGACGCGGCTTCGCCGTACTTCACGATCGGCGCCTTCGTCCAGTAACGGGCGAAGCACGCGCCGCCTGCACGCAGCGAGGCGCTTGCGTCCCGGCTGCCGCGTCCGGCAACGACGCGGCAGCCGGCGCCCACAGCGTATTCAGCGTATTCAGCGCAACGGCCGGGCCGCCGGGCCGCCGCCACGCGCCTTTCCAGGCGCGCGCATCAGAAGGGGGAACAACATGAAAAAAATCTATCTCGCGGTACTGGCCGCTTGCCTGTCCGCCGGTGCTCACGCCCAGCATGCGGGCGACGACGTCGCCGTACTCGGCTGGTTTCATGTCATGCCGCAGGATTCGAGCACACCGCAGACCACCAACGTCGCGCCGACGCCGATCAATACGCCGCTGCGGCTGCCGAGCTCGTTCACGTCGGCCGGCACGGGCTTATCGACCAACAAAGCGGACACCGTCGGCCTCGTGTTCAGTCATTACCTCACCGACCACATCGCGGTGACGACGGTGGCGGGCGTACCGCCGGTCTTCAAGATCTATGGACACGGCACCATCAAGCCGCCAGGACCGGCGGGTGCGCTCGGCCAGCAGAATCTCGGCGATCCGCAGACCAATCCGATCGTGAAGAGCGTGCGTCAATGGAGCCCGGCGCTGCTGTTCCAGTACTACTTCAATGCGCCGACCGCGAAGTTCAGGCCTTTCGTCGGCATCGGCGTGTCGTACAACTGGTTCTCCGATATCCAGCTGAGCCCGAACTTCGTGCAGTCGACGCAGAACAACCTCGGCGCGGTGCTGGCAGCCGGCGCGGGCAAGCCCGGGCAGACGCAGGTGTCGGCGAAGGCTTCGTCGTCATGGCAGCCGGTGTTCAATGCGGGTCTGTCGTACAACATCACCGATCACTGGGGCATGGTGGCGTCGGTCACGTACATCCCGCTCAAGACGACCTCGTCGGTGATCATCAAGGCGGCGGACGGCACGGAACTGGGTGTCTCCAAGGCGGAGCTGAAAGCGGATCCGATCATTTCGTTCCTGGCCGTCTCGTACAAGTTCTAGGTTCGGCGCAGACGCAGACGCAGATGCAGACGTGGCAAAGCCGGCGGCCCTTCCAGGGGGCCAGCCGGCTTTGTCGTTCTGGATTTCGGGCGAAACGCGAAATTCAGGGCAAAAAAAAGCCCGCCTAAGTTGGCGGGCTGAATCCATATCAGAGGAGACATGGAGGAGACAAGACGAACTATAGCAAACGATTTGGTGCGGCGCAACATTTAAATTAGGGTTGACCCTCGCCGTTGCTTACACGCAACACTTCGCTGATCGAATCAATGACGGCGCCAAGCGCCCGTCTAGTGACGCACCAGCGCCATCATCGCGCCGAAGCCAACAAACACCCCGCCCGTCAGCCGATTGAACATCTTCGCGACGCTGCGGCTCTTTAATTTGGCGCCGATCCGCGTGCCGAATCCGGCGTACACGAGATACCAGCTCACCTCGATGACCGCGAACGTGGCGACGAGGACGCCGAACTGCGGCAGCTTCGGCTGCGCGGCGTCGATGAATTGCGGCAGCAGCGCGGCGGCGAACAAAATCGCCTTCGGGTTGCTGCCGGCCACCAGGAAGCCATTGCGAAACAGCGCGGCGCGCGAGCGCGCAGGCTTTGCGGCCAGTTCGTCTGCTTCGCCGGCGGCGGCTTCGTCGGCCGGCGCACGCCATGCCTTGACGCCCAGATAGACGAGGTACGCGGCGCCGATCATGCGCAACGCGTTGAACATCGCCGGCCACGCTTCGAGAAACACGCCAAGGCCTGCCGCCGACACCGCCAGCATCAGCACCAGCGCCGACAGGCACCCGGCCATGGTCGCGCTGGAGCGGCGCAGGCCGTGCTGGGCGCCGTGAGTCATGACCAGCAGCATGTTCGGGCCAGGAATCGCGGAAACGACGAAGACGGTGGCGACGAATAGCCACCAGGTATGCAGACTCATGAGAATCGACGCGAGAAAAAGGATCGGGCGAGTATTATGCCCGCCCACCCGGATCCGCGGCGCAGCAGTACTGCCTGTCTTGCCACGGACAACCCGCGGCGGCTCAGCGCGGGAACAGTGAAATCGCCACGCCTCGCGGGCTCGCCTTCGCGCGACGCCGCTCGCACGCGCAGATTCAGCGCCCTGCCCGCCGCGCCGCCACCTCGCCCAGCACCGCGAAGTCTTTCTCGCCGCCGCCGTGAGCCACCGCTTCCAGCAGGCTGTCGCGCACGACGCTCGCAATCGGCAGCGGCGTCGTCACCGCGTCGGCGGCGGCCAGTGCAAGGCGCACGTCCTTCAGCCCAAGGCGCGCCTTGAACAGTGCCGGCTCGTAGCACTGCTCCGCGATCATCTTGCCGTAGCCCTGATACACCGGGCCTGGGAAAATACCGCTTGTGATCACGTCGAGGAAATCCTGCATCGCGACGCCGTGCCCGGTCACCAGCGTCGCCGCCTCGCCGAGCGTCTCGACGGCGGAGGCCAGCATGAAGTTCGCCGCCAGTTTCATCACGTTCGCCTGCTGCGGCAGCGAACCGATCCGCCACGTTTTCTGGCCGATGGCGTCGAAAATCGGCTGAACGCGATCGATCGCCTCAGCCGGGCCGCCGGCGACGATCGTCAGCTTGCCCGCCGCCGCGACGTCCGGCCGCCCCATGACCGGCGCGGCGACGTAATTGACGCCGCGCGACGCGTGCGCCGTCGCCAGTTCCTCAGCGAGCGCCACCGAGATCGTCGCCATGTTCACGTGAATCAGGCCGCGCGCGGCATGCTCCAGCAGCGACGCGGTGATGACGTCGCGCAGCGCGGCATCGTCGGCGAGCATCGAGAACACGGCGTCGCCCGCAAACGCTTCGGCAGGCGTCGCGACGATCCGCGCACCCGCTTCGGCGAGCTGCTGCGCGCGTTCCGGCGAGCGGTTCCACACACGCACCTGATGCCCGGCTTTCAAAATGTTTGCAACCATCGCGGCGCCCATCTCGCCGAGGCCGATAAAACCGATGTCCATCTGTCGCTCCGTCTTCTAAAGAACTCGAAGTAAAGCACACCCGTACGACACCTGCAGGACAGCACGCATCGAAACGCGGTGCGATACTGATGCGATGGTCACCGCGACATTCCGCTTCTATGAGGAGCTGAACGATTTTCTCGCCCGGCCGCTGCGCCGGCGCGCGTTCAGTTACGCCTGCGCGAACGGCGCCACCGCGAAGCACACGATCGAGGCGCTCGGCGTGCCGCACACGGAAGTCGAGCTGATTCTGGTGAACGGCGTATCGGTCGGTTTCAATCACCCGGTTTCGGACGGCGACCGCATCGCCGTCTATCCGAAGTTTGAAGCGCTCGACATCCAGCCGCTGTTGCGCGTGCGCGAGCGGCCGTTGCGCGTTGTGCGCTTCATCGCCGATGCGCATCTGGGCGGTCTCGCGCCGCTGCTGCGGCTCGCCGGCTTCGATACGCTCTACGACAACCATTACCCCGACGCGGATATCGAAACGCTCGCGGCCGAGGAACACCGCATCGTTCTGACGCGCGACCGCGAGTTATTGAAACGCCGCACCATCACGCATGGTTGCTACATACGCACGCTGAGGCCCCGCGAACAGTTGCGCGAAGTGTTTGAACGGCTCGATCTGGCCGGCAGCGCGCGGCCGTTTCGCTTGTGCCTGATGTGCAATGCGCCGCTGCGGCGCATCGCCAAAGAAGAAGTTGCCGGCCGCGCGCCCGAGGGCGTGCTGGAACGGCATACGCAATTCGTCACCTGCGACGTCTGCCGGCGCGTGTTCTGGGAAGGCACGCACTGGCAAAGAATGCGCGCGCTGATGGACAGCGTGGCCGGTGCACCGGACCGGGTTGCCGGAGCAGCGCCCGAGCAGAAATCGAACGGCGCTCGCACGCCGGGCAAGCCCTGAGCGCCAGCGCTCACGTAACGCGCGGCGCGATGCGTACAATGCGGGATTACTTATCTGGCAGAGGCCTTCCGTATGGCGATGAAAAAAACCGACCTTGAAAAGAACAAGGCACTCAAGCTGAACAACGCAATGAAACTGGCGACCGCCGACCGTTTCGGCAAAGCCGCGGCCGCCGAGCCGAAACTCGATCGCCGCGAACAGCGCAAGCTCGATCAGGCGCAGGGCCTCGTCGCCTTTGCCTGCAAGCTGGACAGCGAACTGGTCGCGCAACTGAAAGAACGGGCTGTCGCGCACCCGCACGGTATGACCGGACTGTTGAACGAAGTCATCAAACGCGGCCTCGCGGGTTAAGGCTGCCGCGAGCGCCGTTGCTGCGCGGCGCCCGCGTGACGGGCCGGCAAACAACAAACCGCCGCACGAATACAAAAAGGCCAGAGCAGAAGCTCTGGCCTTTTTGCTGGTGACGCTGAACTACAGCTTCAGCTTAGTTCGGCGTGCCCTTGTCGTTCGTGCCAGCTGCCGAAGCGGCTGCCGAAACCGGAGCGCGTTTGCCGTGCGTCTTCAGCTTCTTGATGTGGTGCTTCTTCGGCATGCTAGCAGCGGCTTCCGGAGCTGCTGCGTCCGATGCCTGTGCGAAAGCTTGGACGGAAACCAGTGCGATCGAAGCTGCTGCGAGCGAGACGATAACCTTTTTCATGTGTTGTTCCCCAAACCTCAACGACTGAGTCAATGTGAATGAATAAGCTGCACGGCAAAGCAGACATGGCTTGAGCGCCTTCCCGCTTCCCGCGGGAGAGTATTACGCAGTGTAGGCGGTTTGTCATGCCTAAAACTCGATATGTATTTTCCGGGAGACACGTTGCTTTCTCGATGCTTTCACCCATTAAATACATCGCATTGGGGCAATTACCTAGGACATCGTTTTAGACCAGATTGCGCAGCAGGCTGGCGGTTTCCTGCAAGGTCGGCAGCACCCGGTGCAGCGCGGCGTTTGCCGATTCCTGGCCGATCGGCATGCTGACGCTGATCGCCGCCACCACCGAGCCGTGCCGGTCACGCAACGGCACCGCGACACCGCGCATACCCAGTTCCAGTTGCTGATCGGTCACCACATAGCCATTGCGGCGGATTTCGCCGAGCACTTCGCGCAACCGCCCGACGGTCGAATACGTGTATGGCGTGAATACCTTGATCGGGTACGAGGCGAGCCACTGCTCGATATCCTCCGGCGCGCGAAACGCCAGCAGGACGAGGCCCGCCGACGACAACGGCGCAGGCGCCCGCGAGCCGAGGACGAATCCGACCGCCATCGCCCGGTTCACGCCATTGCGCGCGACGTAGACCACGTCGTGTTCGTCGAGAATCGCGACCAGTGCGGTTTCCTGCACGGTCGCCGTAATGCGCTGCAGGAAGGGCTGCACCGTGCGCGGCAAGCGCGCCGAATCCAGATACGACTGGCCAAGCCGCAGCACCCGCGGCGCTAGCCAGAACAGCTTGCCGTCGGTGTCCACGTAGCCGAGTTCGCGCAGCGTCAGCAGATAGCGGCGCGCCGCCGTACGCGACAGCGCCGCACGCGAGCCCACCATGGTCGGTGTCATGCGCGTGTGCTCTTCGTCGAATGCTTCGATGATCGCTAGCGCCTTGGCGGCGCCGGCGATCCAGTCTTTCTCGTCCATTGTGATTGCCTGAAAATCGGTCGGGCCGGCGGCTCAATCGTTCTGTGAACGCCATGGCTGTCGCGCGATTATCGCGCGATGAGCGCCCGACCAGGGGCCCGCAGCCTGTCCACTTGAAATCTCGACGCATCGGCTCGACGATGCCCACGCCGCGCGAAGTCCGCACGCATTCGCTGACAGAGTCCGTGAACGGCAGCGGTTCGAGACCGATTTCTTTACGCAGGTGGTTATCGAAGGTGCAGGAGTCGCCGGTGTGTTGCCGGTGCAAGTACCGGCGCATAGCGTCGGCGTGCTGTAGCTCGACGGCAAGGTGGAGAGTTTGCTGCAGCCGGTTTGTCGGCGTTGTGGCGTTTCAGCCGGGACCGATCCGCGCCCGTTCCGTTGCCAACCCACGCATTTTTCTCACCATTGCGCAGGCGGCACTATTACCTGTCGATGGCGAAGAGGAACTTCCACGGCTATTTGCAAGCGGACACCGTGCGCTACAAGAAGTATCTGTACGTGCTGCGGCCTCTGCTCGCCGTCAAATGGATCGATGCGGAACGCGGCACGCCGCCGAGCGGCCCGAGGGCGGCGCTGCCACGCTGAACGCATATCTACGCGACATGATCCGCTCGTCGAGCCTCGGCACCGCCGCCGAAGCGCCGCGCGCCCTTCGACGTCAAGCCGCGCGCGGCTGGGCGAACATTTTGGGTGTATCCCCAGTGGGTGGGAACACGCACCAGCAGCCGTCGTCGTGCCGAAAGAAAAACAAACCGCGCGAGCCGGTTTCCAATGAGGCCTCGACGCGGACATAACGCCTGCCACCCAGCCTGGTGCGGCTGAATTCGGTCACGTGAAGCGGAATCGAGGGTCCCGGCGCCAGCCATTTCTCGACCAGGAAACGCAGCGAATGCTCGCTCGCGGCTTTCATGATCCGCTCCGGGCCGGTTTGTCTTGACGTGATTCGCGCGCGGCTTCGGTGCTTTCTTCACTGGCGCCGGCTGCGTCCGCATCGCGTTCGGCGGATGCGAGGGCCATGGCCCGGTTGGTCGCCGCCGCCCGCAGCGTACTGCAATGAACGGCATGCCTGATATCCGAAAGAAGGCGGACTAGCTGTCGTGCTGTTCTACGTTTCATTACACACCCCCGCACCGCACCAATAACTTCATAAAACACTTTAACTTTATGCCTGGATCGGGCGTCGCTGAAATGGTTTTGACAAAATAGCAACAGTTGCGCTTGCAAAATGAGATACGCAATCTTTGTACCGTCCGACTTCAATGTGCGCGCCTCGGAGCGTCGAAGTCTGTGCGGTGGCGAGCGGATGGCATCGATGAAAAGCCGGCGGAAGCGGCATGGGGAAGTCACTGCGAAGAACCCGAGTTATCCACGTCCGCCTATGGATAACTTCGGGATAGCGGGTCGGACAGCTTGTGCGCGGAATCTTGATAAGACGGACCGGAGAGCGAACGCCGCCAAAGTTATCCCGTCCTCGTAGTTTTTCTACAGACGTGTTCCGCAAGGTTATGGTTTTCGCATGCCGTTGATGCGGCGGGGAATTTGAGACTTATCCACAGAAGGACTTAGCCCTTGTTAACTATTACTACATATGTATACGGATGAAGTAAAAGACATAGGACAAGTACCGCTGCACGCTGAAATCAAAGGCTGAACATGCGCCAGGCAGTCACGGCCCAAATGTGGCCCGATGAAATCAGGGCGCTACAGCACTCCCGCTTGCAGGTTGCACAGACGCAGCCTGCGCTGACGCCGCGGGCGTCGCCGGAACGGACGATGGAGATGGCAACGGAACCGAGGCTTCGACCGGCACGGGCAACATGCGCGTCTCGATGTGGCTGTTTGACACCGGTTGCGTACGCACCACCGTCTGCAGATAGTGATCGACGAGGCCGAAGAAGCGGTCGTAGAACTTCCCCGATGGAATGGTTTCGCTTGAGATCTTTACCATCGCATCGCTGTTCGAACGGATCGGCAGCGACAACGATCCCAGCACGCTCAACCCGACACTCGCGGACGTATCGCTTTTCTTCAAGGCAAAGCCGTTTTGCACGGCGTTCACATAAACGATGCTCGTATCGCTCGCCTCTTCACCCGGCGTACAGACGACATGAAACTCAACGACGACGTGCGAATCCCCAGTGGGCTGAAAATTCTTCGTGCCGTCGACAGTATCGGTACGCGTCATGGTTGTCAGATAGCCCTGGCTCAGCAGAGCGCGGCGCGCAGCTTCGCAGGTATCGGTGGTGTTCGAGTTGAAATTGCGGGCGTAGGGGCTCGCGCCCGTTTCGAACGATTCCTGCTGGAATTTCGGCTGCGGGGTGCTGCTGCAGGCGACAAGCGCGAGCAACCCGAGCGAGGCTGCGGTGGTTTTGAAAAACGAGGTGAACATGATCGATAGGAAGGGGCGCTACGTGAGCTCGAATGGAAATGCATTGTAGGGCCGTTGCGCAAGCTGCGTAAAAAGCGTGGAGCCCGCGCGTGGCGCCGCCTTACATGGCGTGACGGCCCCGGTTGCGGCGTGGGTGGGGGCCGCTGCAATGTATAAGCAGAAAAGGAGGAAAGAAGCAGGCGCTCAGTTCGACGCCGCGGGCAATTCGTTCGACAACCCGGACGCGCCGATCGTCCCGGCAGCGTTGCCGGCGGGCATTGCAAAGGAATTGGCCCAGTAGCCCGGCGCTGCACAACGATCGGCCGAACGCACCTCGCACATGCCGGCGGGCACGTCCGGCTGCTGCGCCGCGTCTTCCGGGCCGGCCACTTTAGCAAAGTCTTCGACGCGCAAGCTCACCTTCTGCGCGTACGCCTGCGAGCCGCCGTAGTTCTTGAGCGCAGCGTTCAGGTCGCCATTGGCCGAGCGCATGTAGCCGTACAGGATCGCCGAACCGACGTCGATGTTAGTGGTCGGCTCGGTCAGATCCTTCACGTGTCGCAGCATTCCTCTGTGGGCGCCTGGCACGACCTGCATCAGGCCGGTTGCGCCGTTGGCGCCCTTGGCCTTGTCCTTGAAGCGGGATTCGATCGAGATGATCGCCAGCAGCAGTGCCGGCGGAAGTGAATACTTCGAGGCGGCGGATTGCACCGCGTCCGAAATCTTTTGAGCCTTGTCCTTCGCCAGACCGAACTTTTGCGTCAGATACGCGGACATGCGGTTGGTGTTCTCCTCAGCCGTTGCGGCTTGCATCAGGCCGAGCGAAAGCACGATCAGGCAAAGTAACCGGCTCATGGCGGAGGATTGAGAAGGAAGGGAATTCGCGCATTATAACGTTGCCCAAAAATGAGGTCCCGATCAGTCAATATTTGTCTTATTAAAGCGGGCCGGCCGATGTGGCAGAACACCCTGCGCTCCGCCATGTCACGCAGCGATCCTGACTCGAACAGCCAGCAACTGCCCTCCCCAGCAGGATTGTCGGCTAGCTTTTTTGGCTTACAACTTATGTGCCGTTAGTTGCAATTTCATCGTCGAGAGAAAGCGTCGCTTTACCGCTGCGCCTCGGATCGGGCGGCGGCATCATTGCCCGTAACGACGATGCAAGGCCGCGGCCGAGTTTCGTGAAGGCGAGCGCGATGGACTTGGCGCTCGCGGTCGAACATGAGGCAGCGCTCAAGGACGCGTGACGGGCGTTGTCCGATCCAGGTCGAGTGCGGCAGGCGGGTTGCGCTTCAGGTTGAATCCACGGAGATTTGAGACAATGAGCGCCGCCGCCGAATGCCTTCCCCCGGAACAACCGGGTGAAGCTCCGGCTTTCTGAGCAGATGCTGCCCCATCGAACAAGAGATGTTTCAGGCATGAGCAAGACCGCATTTATTCCCAGCGTACCCGCGGCGTCCGAGGACGACTTTGAAGTTTCGGCGACGTCGAAACTGGCCGGCTACCGGCGCTTCTTCGGCGTGTTGAAGGTGGTTCGAACGACCGACGGCCGCGTGCTGTTCCCATTCGACGGCTCGCCGGAATTTGGGCCGTTTCCCACTAAGCTGGAAGCGGTCGCGGCGGCGCAAGTGTATGGCGAACATATCGTCACCAGCGATCTGGCGCGCCCGGAGTTGTAGACGCTGAAGCGGCGTATCGACGCATATCGACGCACCGGCGTATCCGCTGACCGCGGAACGTCAAATCGAAGGCTGCAGCGTTCGGAGTTTCAATGCGACAAAGTCGATTTGCACCGGAGGATGAAACGGGCAGCCGCCGCGTTGAAGCGGTCGAGCCGGTGGTGAGCTTCGGCGAGGCGCTGTGGTACTGGCTGAAGCTTGGCTTTATCAGCTTCGGAGGCCCGGCCGGGCAGATTGCCATCATGCATCAGGACCTGGTCGAACGAAAACGCTGGATTTCCGAAAAGCGCTTTTTACACGCGTTGAACTATTGCATGGTCCTCCCCGGACCGGAGGCGCAGCAGCTCGCCACCTACATCGGCTGGCTGATGCATCGCACGTGGGGCGGCCTGATTGCCGGAGGATTCTTCGTTCTTCCGTCTCTGTTCGTCCTGATCGGACTTTCCTGGGTCTACATGGCCTTCGGCAGTGTTCCTGCCGTCGCAGGCGTGCTTTATGGCATCAAGCCGGCGGTCACGGCGATCGTGGTGTTCGCCGCGTACAGGATCGGCTCGCGCGCGCTGAAGAATGCGTGGCTCTATGCCATCGCTGCGGCCGCATTTCTCGCGATCTTCGCGGCCAACGTCCCGTTTCCTCTGATCGTGCTGGTCGCCGGCGTCATCGGTCACTTCGGCGGCCAGTACGCGCCGGCAAAATTCACCATTGGCGGCGGGCACAAGGCCGGCGAGACGACGTTTGGCCCGGCCATCCTCGACGACGACACGCCCACGCCGCGACACGCGCTGTTCACGTGGAGGCGCTTCGCGGCCGTGCTGGCCATCTTCGTGCTCATCTGGCTCGCGGCCGTCGCGACCCTCACGCTCGCGTTCGGCTGGACCGGCACGATGCCGCAAATGGCCTGGTTTTTCACCAAAGCCGCCTTGCTGACGTTCGGCGGCGCCTATGCGGTGCTCCCGTACGTCTATCAGGGCGCCGTCGATCATTACCACTGGTTGAGCGGCCTTCAGATGATAGATGGCCTCGCGCTCGGCGAAACGACGCCTGGACCACTCATCATGGTTGTCTCCTTCGTCGGCTTCGTTGGAGGGTGGACCAATGCGGTATTCGGGCCGCACGCCGTTCTTGCATCTGCCGTGGTCGCGTCAATCGTCGTGACGTTTTTTACGTTCCTGCCGTCTTTCCTGTTTATTTTCCTCGGTGGCCCGTTCATCGAGACGACTCACGGCAACCTGAAATTCACTGCGCCGCTGACAGCCATCACTTCTGCCGTGGTGGGCGTTATTGTGAATCTCGCGGTGTTCTTCGCCATTCACGTGCTATGGCCGCGCGGCATGCAAGGCGCCTTCGAGTGGCCGTCGTTGCTGATAGGCCTCGCGGCGGGCATCGCGTTGTTTCGATTCAAGGTGGGCGTGATACCGGTGGTGCTGACGTGCGGCGTGGTGGGTCTTGTGCTGCGGGTGGCTGGTTTGTGAGGGTAAGTGGGCGGCGCTGGTTGTGGGTAAAGCCGCATCGTTGCGGAGCGCGCGAGCCATTGAAACCTTCGCGATGTGGACTAGCGAGTCCCACAGCGAATATCCTCCGCGGTCGAGAGGCGATACGTACCCTTGCCGGCTTCCTTTGCGTCGTACAACGCCGCGTCGGCTCGCTTCATCAATCGTTCGAAGGACTCGCCGCTCACCGCAAACGCAATGCCGATGCTGGTGCCAATGCTGACGGCCTCGCCTGTTGTCAGCCAGAACGGCCGGGCTATCTGGCGAATAATGCGTTGAGCGAGCGCGACGGCGCCGGAAACGGTGGCGTTCTCGAAGGCAATGGCGAACTCGTCGCCACCGAGTCGCGCCACCAGCTCTTCTCGTTGAAGCATCTCTCTCAATCGGTCTGCGACGGTTACCAGTACCTCGTCGCCGGCATGATGACCCAGTCTGTCGTTAACCTGTTTGAAACCGTCCAGATCGAGATACATCACCGCCACGGCTGACGCGCGGTTCGACGCGGAACGGCGGAGTATTCGTTCGATCTCGTCGCGCAGTTCGCGGCGATTGGAAAGACCCGTGAGTGGGTCGTGACGCGCCAGATAGAGGATTTTCGCTTCGGACTCACGGCGCTCCGTGACGTCCTCGATAATGATGACAGCGCTTCCGTCGGGTACCGGATTTCGAGTCATCGCGAGCTGGCGGCCGTCGTTGAGTTCCATGTCGAAGGGACTTTCTTCTTTTGACAGCCATACGGCGCACTGCTCGACGAGCTGTCTTCTGAGCGTTTCTCCAAACTTCGCCAGGCCCACATGGCCGATAAACTCCGGAAGCGGGACGTTGAGCTTCAGCATGTCGACAGTCGCGCCGAACAGTTCCGCGGTTCGGCGGTTGGCAATAATCACCTTGCCGGCGCTATCGATCGTGCATAGCCCGTGAGGCATATGGGCCAATGCGGCGTCGAATCTGGCCGCAAGTTCAGCATGCCGCTGTTCCGCCGTCATCAGGGCAACGAGCACCTTATAGTGTCTCCGGACAACCGAAGCCATTGCGGCGATGTACATGAAGAGCGGTGGCACGAGAATCCACGAGCCGCCGCGAGGTGCGAGCAGCGCGCCCAGACCGATGGGCAATGCGCCGAGGCAAATCTGTGCGATGGCCAGATAGGGCAAGGCTGCATTTCTCGACGCGATACCGCCAAGAATTCCGGCGGTTACCATGACGGCGAGTGAGGCCAACTCCGCATCTGGGGACATGACACACGCCATCGTCCCGATCCCGAACAGGAAGCAGGCCAGCAGCGAAACCGGCGCGTAGCGCGTTGCCCACGGAGCGGGATGAGCCGCTTCTGTCCGGCTGCGCACAACGTAAGCATGCGCGATGCCGAGCCGCGCGGCCAGCAGGCATAGATCCGCTATCAGCCATAGCGCCGCCCACCTCTGATGTACGCGGATGAGAGCAACGAGCGCAACAAATGCGCTGGCGAGGCCCGACAGGAGCAGTGGCCGGGTATTCTCAAACAACGTCGATAGCATCGACGACCGGATGGCAGCTGTAACCTGTCCGTGACCCGACGACGGTGTCGCAAGCACTGAATTGAGGAAGGACGTCCTGCCTGACATGGTGTGGCCGCGCAGAGAAGGTTAGTTTCCGGGCCGCTTCGATAGACGGCAACTCCGTGTGTTTACGGCGGACGCGGTTACTTTCTTGATGGACGCAGATACTTACTCCACATGCTAGGCCAATTCGCCTGATAAATGCACGACCATGACGATGGGCGCCGCGGTGACCGGGACGGCGGTGATTGGCGAGGTGACTGGGGTCGTGACCACGAAGACGGCGCCGAGAGGCACGACCACTGACACGAACGGCACTAATGTTGCATTCGGCGTGCCGAAACTTCCGCAAGCTCATCCGGTCCGCAAGCGTGATCCCGGTGGCCAGGGATGTCTTTGACGAGGGACGCGGCTGTCGTGGACGCCCGGATTGGCTATTGCGCCGGCGCCACCTGCAGCCAGCGAAATACCTCTCGCCAATGGTCGGCGGTCATCGGGCCGAACCAGTCATTGTGACCGGCGCCAGACAATAACAAAAAGCGCGCATGCGGATGCAGGCGGGCGAGCCGCTCGGCGTGCCATACGGGGATAAGCGTATCCAGCTCGCAGCCGACTACGACGACTTGACCTGCGTAGTGCTCGAGCGCATCGACTGTATCGAACGGGGCATGCAGTATCCATCGCACTGGAAACAGCCGTAGCTTCTCCGCTGCAACGCTTTCCAGCGAATCCCATGGCGTGACAAGCAGCACACCGGCGACCGCTGATTCTTCACCTCGGATAGCTTGCGCTGCCATACCGGCACCCAGCGACTCGCCAACCAGAAATATCGATTCGGCCCATTGAGCGCGGGCGTCGGACAGCGCACTTCGCGACGCGGCCAACGCAGCCTTCATCGTTCGCCTGCCCTGTCGCCCGCCATAGCCGGGATATTCGACGAGGACAACGCGGTAGCCAAGGCGCACGAACACTTCGGCAAGCGATTGTTTGTTCTCGGCAGACTCTGCGTTGCCGTGATACACGAGGAACGTTCCAATCGGCTGGCGGCCGACGGGTGCGATGACGTATCCCGCGTACCCGCCTCTGGGGTACCAGGGTTGGACATCATAGTCCGCATGACGCCCCATCCGGATATCAGCCACGTTTGCCGCTGGCGGGAGCAAAAGCCGGTCCTGGAACACGTAAAGGGTGACCACTGCCACAACGTAGACGACAAGCGCCAGCCGCAGGCCGGAAAGAAACAGTGTCATATCCATTCCTCGCGAAGACCCATCGATCGGATGGCGCTACCGTTCCTGGCGGTATCGTGCGACGCCCTGGTTTCTTTGGGGTGGCTGCTGGCAAAGTTTCCCCAGCAGGGAAGTCACCCTTCAGGCGAGCTTCGTCACGCCGTTCATTGTCAATTATGGCCGCCGGGAACCGTGGGTCTGGGCGCTGGAAATTCTTCCTGCCTATGACGCCATCGCGCGGATGAAAAGCCCGGCGCACTGGCAGACCGATGTGCTCGCCAGCTGGATACTGGGCACTGGGCACGGCAGTCGGCTATTGGAGTACCACGCGGGATACACCGATATTCGTTCAGCTACTTCCGCATGGGTTCAGTGTGGGCTTGTCAAAGCGATTCTAGAGTCAGGCTTCCCGTCGGCGCTGGCGAATACCACGGCCGACCATGACTATCCATCCCGTGAGGAGCACGCGCAATGACGACTACAGTCGTATTGAATTCCACCATCACGTGCCCGGTGTGCGGACATAGGAAAAGCGAGACGATGCCCACCGACGCCTGTGTGTGGTTTTACGAATGCGAGCATTGCAAGACAGTACTCAGGCCGAAACCCGGTGACTGCTGCGTGTACTGCTCGTATGGAACCAACAGGTGTCCGCCAATGCAGCAGTCTGGCTCGTGCTGTGCGAGCCAGGTCAGGTGACAGCGTCCCACGCGGTATTGAGCGAGTGTCGTTGTCCCAGGCACGCTGCATCGGCGCTGGATATCGTGAGGCGATTTGATGAACCTTGTGGCGCTTCGCCTAGTGCCGGTCTTGCGAAACACCGCGCAGATTTTCACGAACGCGTTTGGTGACCAGCACGGTAAGGTAGTCCATGATTCGAGCACCGTCGCTGTATTCGGCCCACGTTTCCGCATACATTTTCGACACCGTCTCAGTAGGCGTATTGGTGTCCGTGGCGATTGCCTTGACGACGTCTTCAAAGTTGGGCTGGACCATAGTGTGCTCCTGACTTTCGAAGAGAAGGGGCGTGCGGAAAAGCGATTAGACGACGTTGCCGACGCGCAGGCAAATTGAATCGACCTATCGTTGAGGCAGGTCAGTTGTCGCCATTTTGTCTACACAGATTCTGTCGCTTACCTGACCAGTTGCGTGCTTACTTCACCTCTGCGCGACCGCTACCGGCGACCCTGCAGATGCACACGTTGAGCGCGCACTGCACAAATCCAATCGTTTCAGAGGCTTGCCCCGCTTGCTCGCGAATTGTCCACAGCCTTGCAAACAGATTACGTGGACAACTTGCGGGCCATACCCGCAGCGTGGCATCGCCGATGCAGTCTGGGAAACGCTCATAAACCGTATATACTGTTTATATCATTTCTCAATCAGGAGATGAACATGAGCGAAGCAAGCATCAGGAAGCCGACGAAGAAGGCCTTTCACTTCCCCAAGAACGCCAACGGTCACGCGAAGACCGGTGACAAGCGGGCACATGAGGTAAGCGCGCCGGCCAGCGAAGTCGCAGAGGCAAAACCTGTCTCGACAAAGGCCCCAAAACAGAAGCGCGCCGCAGCGGTCGAGGCGGCACCAGCCAGTGCCGCTACCGAAATGAAGCCGAAGCGCGCGAAGAAGGAAAAGGTTGTGCGCGACAGCTTTACCATGCCGACGTCTGATTACGAAAAAATCGCGGCGCTGAAACAGAAGTGTCTTGATGCAGGCGTATCGGTGAAAAAGAGCGAGCTGCTACGGGCTGGCCTGCTCCTGCTCGAATCGGCTGCACCCAAGCGTCTGCTGGCAGCCATTGCCGCAGTCGAAACCGTCAAGACCGGTCGACCAGCAAAATAGTAGCGGGGTGGTTTCTCGCGGCACACGACAAGCGCGCCAGCAATTCTTTGCTGCTTATGTCTGCCTCGCCCGACTTGCTCCGCCACTCATTCCGACGCCGGGGTTCGGAACTTGCGTTCCTCGTGCATCTGCTCGAGTTGGCCTCTTCAAGGTTTTCAAAGGTTTGTACAGGCACGCTGCGGTTGATGACTTAATGTTTGCAGTCGCCAATTGCAGCGTGTAACTGAGTACTGCGTGAGTACTGCATAACAGGCGACTTCGGCCGAGGAGCGAAGATGTCGGATAAGCATCTTTCCAGCAGGTTTGATGTCGACCTCAACCTGCTTTCAACGAGGCTGTTTGAAATGGGCGGGCTGGTCGAGGCACAGATTGCGCGCGCGATGGAGGCGCTGAACACATTTGACCTGTACCTCACATTCGACGTGGATCTTGTCGAACGCGTCTTCGACGGTGAACGCCGGCTCAATGCGATGGAAATCGAAATTGACGAGGAAATTAGCAACATCATCGCCCGGAGGCAACCAGCCGCTCGTGACCTGCGCCTCCTGATGGCCGCCTCGAAATGCGTCGCGAACCTCGAGCGTGCGGGCGACGAGGCACACAAGATAGTGAAGCGAACCCGTCGGATTGCCATGGAAGCAAACGCTCAGAACATCAACATCACTGAAATCAAGGTTTCGGGCGAAATGGCTTCAAACGTTCTTCGCCGGGCTCTGGATGCGTTTGCCCGGATGGACATGACTGCCGCAGAACAGATTATCCGCGACGACGAAGCCATCGATAGCCAGTTCCGGACGTTCGTGCGCAAACTCGTGACATACATGATGGACGACGCGCGAACAATTTCCACGGGGCTGGACTATCTGTTCATTGCGAAGGCCATCGAACGTATCGGCGACCATGCGACCAACATCGCCGAGTCCGTCGTCTATGTGGCTCGCGGCACCGATATTCGCCACGAACATAGAAAGCAGCAGGAGCGCGACGGTTCGCGCAGTTGACGGCGAAGCGAGCGGGCAGTTCTCGGAACGCAGGTGCCGATGCGCTGCGGTCATCCGCTCAACGCTAGCAGTTGCATTCGAATAAGCATCTCGGGCAATGGAAATCGAGCCGCCGGGTCGACGAGAGGGCGTCGTTCAAAGTTGGCACGCCAGGCTTATGCACAGTGGGATTGCGATGCGGCAAACCGTGAGTCCCTACAACGTCGGTAATCGCTCAAAGTGTTCGAAGCGGGCAAACGGTGGCAGGACCTCGGTAACCTCGAGCCTGTCGACAAGCGCGGCGGGCATGCCCTCACCTAACCAGGCACATATTTCTGCAAGCTGCTCCGGCGAGCCCTGAACCATCACCTCCACCGAGCCGTCCATGCGGTTGCGAACCCAGCCGGTGACGCCCAGTGCATGGGCGCGGTGTACACAGGCCTCCCGATAGCCAATGCCCTGCACGAGGCCGTGCACCCTCACCAGCCGCATCTCGAGCACCCCATCTTTCTGGTCGTCTTCCATCCGCGTAGTTCCAGCGTTGGTTGTCACGATGTCCTGCGCGCCGAAGGGCGCCGCATGAACGCGCCTATTGCGGAGTTGGGAAGCTATCGCGTCAACGCTACCCACTGGTGAGCGGCGCCCCACCAGCCGTCTATCTGCCAAAGCTATCTTAATGACGGCAGGCCGGCAATCTCTGCAAATTCCTTTTGGCGTGCGGTGCGACGGTTGGCCGCCTATAGTGGAACTACGGTCGCTTTATGGCGAGTTTGCTTTCAGGACCCGTATTTTTGACGAGGACGGCAGAATGGCTACCGCTTCTGGTTTTGTTGACAGCCCGCAGGAAGAGACGCCGCAATCGCTGCTGGCGCTGGTTCAATATCTCGAACTCTCGCTGGACAAGGGGAAGTGCATCGTCATGATGCGCCACGACGCGGACGTATGTTCGGTCTACGTCGGCGATCCGGCGGACGAGGAGAACGAGTTGACCGGTCACGGAACCATTGCAGCGGGCGTGGCTAACGAGATACTCGAACTGACGCAGGCAGGTGTAAACCGGCTAGCGATCGGCGACCAGACGTACCGGTTTGTTCGAAGCTTTACGCACGTTGATGGTGTCGGAGCGGTAGTTTTCGGACCGGCGTAGGCTGCCGCGGACTGACGTCAGCCAAGTGCTAGCCGTGGTTATCGACCCAGGCACGCGCCCAGTCTAGTCCCGCGAGCTGGGCCTCTTCTTCCGTATCAAAAACGCCGAGTACTCCGGAGGCTTCAACCATCTTTGTTTCGCGGGTGATGGTTCCGCTGGCTGCGTATCGTTCAGGCAAAAGAACATCCTCTTGCTGAAGTATGGCGTGACCGAAGATGCGGTATCCCTTGTAGCTTCCCGATTCCATCAGCGCGCGACCTCAACATGCGAGTCGTGAGCATCGACGCGCAGAATGTTTCCCTCTGGCGTTATCTGCCGCGGAATATACGACATGTCTGGAGTGACACGTCGCGTGCCTGCACCGGCGGCTCCCTGCTTCACGGCGAGCTTCGTGGTGGTGGTAGGCATGCGATGCGCTCGTGCTTTTACCAAATGGGGCACACGCCGCTTATGCGCAGGCGATTTGGGCGCGCCTGCTCCCTGAAGCAATCCACCCCGAGCTTCGGGCGGATTCCAGATTTCTATGTAGCGCTCACCTGCAAACGCGGACGAAGTACACGCCAGTAAGAGCAACCCGCATCCAACCAGTTTCACGATCGTTTCTCCTTGGTGAAGCGCTTCAATCTGTCGCTGCAGGATACATCCCCTCCCACGCACGATCCGTCACAACCATCACAGTAGTGGCGATCGCGCACAGCGCCGTCAACACGCCAGACATCCGCTTCCACCGGACTAGCGGTACCAACAGCGTGGCCGTTTTCGGAGGCGTAAAACGTTGGCTCTCCCGCGTTGCCCCGACGGATGGCCTCGTCGATTTCCTGCGTGCCAAATGCCGCTTTCATGTCAGCGACAAACGCAGCAATCTCCTGCATCGGGTGGCGGACCGACTGGCGAACGCACAGATCCATGAAGCCTCTCCCGAATGACTGCCTGTTCGGCGTTGCGAAATGCCATGCAGAATACTGTACATCTATACAGGTATTTGCGCAATTCAACGACTGTCCTGCCACCGGCCCCGGGAAGCAATACTCCACGGCCCGCGCATCCCGACGATGTTTACGTGAGTGGATGTTCACGTGAGTCGAGACGGCGTTTCACGTTTCAGATGGCGTCCGGCATCACCGTGCTCGCGCCAGGTTTTCCTGCTTGAGTGCGGGGCTGCGGCACTCTATGCTCGGAGTGCTGTTCCTCTTCAGGAGTTGGTCATGAAAGGCGCTGCAGTGAACGTGCATTTCGATGCAAAGTTTTTGGTGCTGGACCTGGCAGACGGCCGGGCCGCTTATTTTCCGCTGAAGTTGTTTCCGGTCCTTGAGTCTGCGTCGTCGATCGAACGTGAGCATTTCGCCATTTCGATTGACCGGCAGCAGTTGTACTGGCCCGAACTCGGCGAAGATGTCGACGTGACGGCATTGCTGCTACCTCTCGATGACCCGAAGCTTCACTGAGCTAACCGCATATCATCTGGTCAGATTTGCTTAACCGTACCGCAGCCTTTTGCAGGAAGGGGACCGTCGGACTACGGCACCACTGCCTCTCGAACGGCTCACCGTTTTGCTAGTGGACATCGAAACTGACATCGGCGTTGCCGCGCGTGCCGCCGTATCGGCGAAACGGTCTATCGCTGGGCGCGCTCGATCCTCCAGGACGTCGACGCGATGCGCGACGATCTGTCGAATCTGCGGGTAAATCCCAAGGGGTCGTTGCGTATCAGTGCGAGCCAGCGCCTCGGGCGCAGCCACATCGCGCCAATCGTGTCGCTGATGAAAAAACGCTATCCGGAACTGGAAATCGGGCTGGAGCTGGTTGATCGCCGCTCGGCGCAGTCGGCCAAGGTGCGCGTCTGCGTCGACTTTCTCAAACAGGAACACGCGCAAGGGGAGTTCGCGTTGTGGAAGACTTAGCTCACCGCAAACTGCTGAATAGCTGAGCTACCAGATCGCGCAGCCAGCGATTTCCTGCTTCGTGATGATAGCGGGCGTGCCAGTGCTGCCGTACCGCAAATTCCTCCACGGGTATCGGACACGGATGCACCGACAGGTCGTTCACCTTCGCCAGCGTCTCGCCGATATGCCGCGGCAGCGTGGCGATCAGGTCGGTCGTCCGGATGATTGCCCCCAGCCCGAGAAAACCCGGCAGCTCGAGCACTACGTCCCGCTCAACCTGCTCGCGCACGAGCGCTTGCTCCAGCAGTTGCGCCCCGGTCCCCGCCGCGATGACCACATGCCCTTCCGCGCGGTACTGCTTTAACCCGAGCTTTCCGCGCACGCGTGGATGATGCTTATTCATCAGACACACCCAGTCCTGCGTGTACAACTGCTGCTGGTAAATCCCGCCGCCGAGCCAAGGTATGTGACCGATCGCAAGGTCCGCCTCACCGGATTCAAGCGCCCGTTCGGTATTGCCGTCGATCCTCGCCGCCTCCAGACGGATGCCCGGTGCCTGCGCGCGAACGTGCGCCAGCATTCGCGGAAGCAACGTGATGTGGCTGGCGTCGGTCATGCAGATGCGGAACCGCCGTTTCGCGGTGGCTGGATCGAACTCGATCTCCCAGGCAGCGAAGCGTCGTAGCGATTCGAGAATCTCCCGGCACGGCCCGATCAGCGCATCGGCTTGCGGCGTCGGCGCCATGCCGCCCGGTGTTCGTATGAACAGCGGGTCCTGCAGATGCTCCCGCAAACGCCCCAGCCAGATGCTGATCGTGGGCTGACTCTGTCCGAGCTGCTCCGCCACGCGCGTGACGCTGCGGACATCGTAGAGAAGATCGAAAAGCTGCAATAGCTTCAGATCGGGGAGTTCTGCAGGGTTCATAGCGATATTGCCTGATGCAATGACGTCATTGTATCCATTGCATTGCCGACATGAGCACCGAATCGTATCTTGATCTCCAGATTAGGGAGACGACCGTGAAGATTGCGATTCTGGGTGCGGGTGCTCTGGGCTGCGCCATTGGCGCAGCGCTGACCGAAGGCGGCAACGACGTCTGGTTGTTGAACCGTTCGGCGGCACACGTGGAGGCCATGCGGCGTGATGGCCTGAGGGTGGACGATACGAGTGGCTCACGTCGCGTGAAGGTTCAGGCCACGACGCGCGCCGCCGAGGCCGGCGTCGTCGATCTGGTGGTTGTGCTGGTCAAGTCATTTCATACCGATGCTGCGATGCGCAGCGCACTCGAACTGATCGGACCCGACACGCTGGTCCTGTCGTTGCAGAACGGCCTCGGGCACGAAGATGTGCTTGCGGACATCGTGGGTCGCGAGCGCGTACTGGCCGGCAAGACCTACGTCGGCGGCGTGATGCGCAATCCGGGGCACATTGAGTCCGGCGTCGCCGGCAAGGCGACTTGCATCGGCGAACTCGACGGCCGGATCACCTCCCGCGTGACGGCAATCGCCGAAATCTTCAATGCCGCCGGGCTGGCCACCACGGTCAGCCACAACATCGTCGGCACGATGTGGGACAAGCTGCTGGTCAATGTCGCAACAGGCGCACTGACGGGCACCACCGGCCTGACCTACGGGCAGCTTTACGACGAGCCGCTTCTGAAGACGGCGGCGCTCGCAGCGGTCGCCGAAGCGATCGCGGTCGCCCACGCGGCAGGCGTAACGCTCTCCACCACCGATCCCGAAAGGCCGTGGACCCTCGCCGGCGAGGGACTATCCGCCACCTTCAAGACTTCGATGCTGCAAAGCCTCGAAAAAGGCTCGATCACCGAAATCGACTTTATCAACGGCGCGGTCGTGCGCTGGGGACAACGGCACGGCGTGCCGACGCCCGTCAACGCGACGCTGGTGGCGTGCATCAAGGGCATCGAGCGCGCTATGACCGACCGACAACACGAGCAACATCTTGCATGGGACCAGAGTAAGTGCTCTGCATGGGCCCGGAGTAAGTGCTAAAGCACTAACTCCGGCCGACAGCTAAAGCGCTAACTCTGGTCGACCGCTTTGCATGGGACCAGAGTAAGCGCTAAAGCGCTAACTCTGGTCGACCGCTTTGCATGGGACCAGAGTAAGCGCTAAAGCGCTAACTCTGGTCGACCGCTTTGCATGGGACCAGAGTAAGCGCTAAAGCGCTAACTCTGGTCGACAAAGGAGACAACCGCATGAACGGCAGTAAGGCCTATCTGGAGCATGTCGCCATCTGGGTGAAGGACATCCACTGGCACATCCGCTTTTTCGAAGACGTGCTCGGCATGACGAAGCGCGAGGTCGACGGCACCGTCGAGGAACCACGGCAGTACTGGACGCTCGGTGGTTTGCAATTCATCCATAACCCGCAGCATGACGCGCCTGAAGGCCGCCTCGCCCACCTGGGCGTGATGTGCGAAGACATGGAGGCCGCGCTGGCCGCTGCACAAAAGTATGGCGTCAGCGAAATGCCGCAAGGACGCAACTGGCTACGCCTGCCGGACGGCCTCGCCGTCGAACTGATTCAGGCCAGGCCTGCCACCTGCGTCGCACAGGCGCTGGCGATCAATCCACGTTCGGAGGTGTGACATGACGGTCATTGAAAAATACTGGGATGACGCCAGCGAAGGCGACGAGTGCGTGAGCCCGACTTACACCGTCACCAAAGAACGCATCCTGGCCTACGCAGACCTCACCGGCGATCACACGCCGGTTCACGTGGACGAGGAATACGCGAACGCGAGCCACTTCGGTTCGATCGTCGCACACGGTCTGTTTGGCTTGTCGATCGCCGATGGGCTCAAGACGCAAAGCGACTATCGTTTCCTGCCTGGCATGTCGCTCGGCTGGACGTGGGACTTCAACCTGCCGATCAAGGTCAACGACGTACTGCATGTCAGATTTCGCGTCGGCGCGATGCGAGCAAGCAAGAGCCGCTCCGACTGGGGGATCGTTGTACTGCCGTCCGAGCTGGTCAATCAGGACGGCAAGGTCGTCCAGCATGGCGAGCATCGACTGATGGTGCCGCGCCGACCGGGAGCGTTCTGATGCAAGCACGTCCTCTCGAAGGTATTCGCGTCGTCGACTACAGCCATTTTCTGGCCGGTCCGTATGCTGGGCGCTGTCTCGCGGCGCTCGGAGCCGAAGTCATCAAGGTCGAGCGGCCCGGCAGCGGCGATGCCGGGCGTCAGCACGCCACGGTGCTCGACGACGAGCAGAGCGGCTATTTTCTGCAACTCAATATGGGCAAGCGCGGCGTCAGCGTCAACATGCGCGATGCGCGTGGCAAGGAGTTCATGCAGCGCCTGTGCGACTCGGCGGATGTGTTTGTCGAGAACTACCGACCGGGTGCGTTGAACAAACTCGGGCTCGGTTATGACGAACTGTCCGCGCGCAATCCGAAACTGGTCTACTGCTCGATCTCGGCATATGGCCATACGGGCCCCGATGCGCACCGCGCCGGCTTCGGCCTGATTGCCGAAGCGAAGAGCGGCATTATGCAGATGATCGGCACTCCCGGCGAGCCGCCGCCGCTGATGCGCATCTCGCTCGGCGATATGTACACCGGCATTCACGCAGTGGCGGCGATCAATGCCGCGCTGCTCGGTCGCGTGAAGAGCGGCCGAGGCCAGCATATCGACATGGCGCTGTACGACACATTGGTGTCGATGCATGAATACGCGGTGCAGTGCTACACGATGCAAGGCATCGTGCCGGAGCAAACCGGTCACGATATGCCCACGTCGACGCTCTACGGCGTGTTCCGTGCCGCCGACGGCGACCTCGTAATCGCAGCGCAGGTGGACGATGCGTGGAAGCGCTTCGCCGCACTGGTAGAGGCTCATGGCGGGCCGGCTGGTTTCGGAACCGACACCCGCTTTCACACCCTCGCGGGACGCAATACGAACCGGTTGGACATTCTGTCCGTCGTGAAGCCCTGGGTGTCAAGCCGACCGGTCCTGCAGGTGCTCGAGCTGCTGGATAGCATCGACGTGCCTTGCGCGAAGGTGCAGCGCATCGACGAGGTGCTGGCCGATCCGCAGATCGTCGCGCGCGGCATGGTGGTCGAGCAGGAGCATCCGCGCTACGGCAAGTTGCGTCTGCCGAACCTGCCCTTTCGCTTCTCGGATTGCGATACGACGGTCCGCGAGGTCGCGCCCGATCTCGGTCAGCACAACGCGGAAGTGGCGCAATCGCTGGGCTTCGGCGCAGCCGAAATCGACGCGATGCAAACCGATGGTGTGTTGTATTCAACGGTGAGGCCATGATGAACGACCAGTACGCAGTGATCGGCAACCCGATCGGACACACGAAATCTCCGCTGATCCACGGGCTCTTTGCAGAAGAGTCGCAGCAGGACATGTCCTATACGGCGATCGAGGGTCCGCTGGAGCCGCAGGACGCGTTCGCCGATACCGTGCGCGCATTCATCGCAGCGGGCGGCAAAGGCATGAACGTGACCGCGCCGTTCAAGCTGAAGGCGTTCGCGATGGCCGACGAGCGCAGCGAGCGCGCGACACTGGCAGGCGCCGCTAACGCGTTGGGCTTTAAGGACGGCCGGATCATCGCCGAGAACTTCGATGGCGTCGGCCTGTTACGCGACATCGAAGTCAACCTGAACCTGCCGATGGCCGGCAAGCGCGTGCTGGTCCTCGGCGCGGGTGGAGCAGTGCGTGGCGCATTGCTGCCCTTCCTTGCCGCGCGACCCGCGGAGCTGGTCGTTGTCAACAGAGATATCGCGAAGGTTCGGGCGCTGGTCGATCAGGTCGCCACGAGCGGGTCGCTGGCCGTCTGCGGGTACGGCGATCTGGAAGCGATGGGACAGTTCGACCTGGTGGTCAACGCGACGTCGGCCAGTCTCACCGGCGATCTGCCGCCGGTTCCACCAAGCGTTTTCAGTCCCACAGGCGCGGCTTACGAACTCGCCTACGGCAAGCGGCTGACGCCCTTCCTGAGACTCGCGCGCAATGCAGGTGTGCTGGGTGTCGCGGACGGTGTCGGCATGCTGGTGGAGCAAGCGGCAGAAGCGTTCGCGTGGTGGCGCGGCGTGCGGCCTCAGACTCGTGCCGTGATCGACCGGCTCACGGTGCCGCTCGCTTGAAAATGCAACGGAGTGACAAATGAAAACGGTCCTGATGCTTCACGGTATCAACCACAATATGTTTGGCAAGCGCGACCCGGTGCAGTACGGAACGATCACACTGGCCGAAATCGATGCCCGGCTGCAGGCTCTCGGCTTCGAGCTTGGCGTGCAGGTGGAATCGTTCCAGACGAATAGTGAAGGGGCAATGTGCGAGCGTATTCACCAGGCCTTCGAGGAGCGCTGCGGCGCCGTGCTGATCAACGCCGGGGCGTGGACACACTACAGCTACGGCATACGCGATGCGCTGGCTATTCTCACCTGCCCGGTTGTCGAACTGCACATGTCCAACATTCACGCCCGGGAGCCGTTCCGGCATCACTCGGTATTCGCCGAGATCGTCGATGGGCAAATCTGCGGCTTCGGGGTTGAGAGCTATCTGCTGGCCTTGCGAGCCGCAGTTGCTCAGAACAAACATAAGTAAAGCAATCGGCAATCTGGCGCCGAGCCAAAGCCGGCATCAGCACGAATTGGCGTTAGTGCGGCTTTCACCAATGCTCTTTTGTTTGACGTCTTTTTAGTCAGCCACGATTCGACCTGCCACCCCAACACGGATAGCCGACGCGCGGAGCGTCGAAGTAATCGGCGCGGACCGCAGCACCGATCATGTTGACGGTGAGCCGGCCCGCGGTGATCGATGTGATGTTGTTCACGTCAGCCGATGGAGTGATCTCAACGATGGAGATGGGGTGCATCAACTGTCGCGATTGCGGGTACCCACATCTCGATCTCGGCGATTTCGCTACGATATGGACAGACGCTTCGTCACTTCTTCCGCAGTGCTCGTGTATATTTTGGCCATCCGGCTCGGCATTCGAGCCTTCCGCGTAGGCGACGTGCAGAAGGAAGGGAGAGGTCCGTTCCCTTTCAGTGTTGGAAATGGAGCGACCTTGGGATCGAAACCAGAACAACAACTCAAAATTCGGATACCAGCGATAAGCGGCCTGATGGCATTTGAAGCCGTCGCGCGCTTGAGCAGTTTTTCTAAGGCGGCCGAAGAGTTGTCTGTGACGCAAAGCGCCGTCAGTCACCGCATCTCGCAGTTGGAGGCACAGCTAGGAACCCGACTTTTCATTCGGGTTGGAGCGAACACTTCACTGACACCACACGGCGAGCAATTGTTGGAGCATGTCGTCAGGGGGTTGGACTGCTTTCGAGAGGGCATCATGTCCCTCCAGACAAGCCAGCGATCCGTCATTCGGCTCAGTTTGCCTCCAGCTCTGGCATCCAACTGGCTTATCCTGCGCCTTTCATCATTCCAGCGAATCCACCCGGAGGTCGAGCTCGAGATTTCCGTCACGTCACGTTTCCTGAATTTGCGAGCCGGTGAAGCAGATGTGGCTATCCGGTTCGGTAATGGTCAATGGGATGGGCTGGATGCCATCAAGCTTTTACCTGTCCGTATATTTCCGGTGTGCAGCCCTTCATATCTCGTTGCCCACCCTTGGCTGAAAGCGCCTTCGAACCTGGAGGGAGCGACTCTGCTGAGGCAAACAATTACACCATGGAAGCCGTGGTTTGAAGCAGCGGGTCTACCTTGGGAGGAGCCAACCCAAGGGACTCTTTTTAGCGAGGTATCGTTGCTGATCGAGGCGGCAGAATGTTCACAAGGAGTAGGACTAGTCCTGAGCGCCTTGGTGAAGTCCCAGCTCGAAAGTGGCGTGTTGCTCAAGCTCTTCGACGTTGTTCAGGAAACTGAGAAGGCCTATTACGTGGTCATGGCAAGAAATGCTGAGCACAGTCTGCAGGTCCGACGCCTGATTGATTGGTTGATCGACAACGCCTGAAGCAGCACGCGAGCGAATCGAGTAGTGGGTGGTGCGTCAGTGGTCTTCTATTCAAGCGTTATTGTGTGCCACCTCATCTCTAGAATGGGAGGCCATGTCGTCACGCCCCCCATCTAAGCTGTCGAGCTTCGTAGAGCTCTGCTTTGCTTCTTCTATTTCTTTTGATCATACTGCCGACTCTTTTCTCTTGAAATCGCCGATGCGCTGAGGATCCGTCTTGTTATAGAACTGATTCAATCGTGCTGCGACGTCCTTGCCAGATGCCATGCGGCTATATCCCGCAACTGCCTCCTGATGCAGCTGGTCGTCCAGGCCGCGCCCAATCATGTTCAGGATGGTCAATTTCGCAGACCGAATGGCAGCTTGGTCATTTCGGAGCAAACGAGCAGCCATGTCTTCGGCTGCATCCATGAGGCTGTTGTGCGCCACCACCGAAGAGACAAGGTTGAGCTGGTAGGCTCGTTCGGCGGTGATTGGGTCTGCAGTCAGCAGGAGTTCCAAAGCAGGACCAACACCGCAAGTGTTCACGAGCCGTGGGATACCGCCGTCGCAGTGGTGGAATCCGCGCCTGGCTTCTGAAGAGCAAAATACCGCCTCCTCAGACGCAATACGAATATCGGATGCCAGAGCGAGCTCGAATCCTGCCGCCATCGCCCAACCGTTGACCGCAGCGATAATGGGCTTATCGATTCGGTGCAGACCCCGTGTGATTCCACCCAGACCCATCTTGGCGATGTCCTGAATGTCTTGAGGAGATGCGCCAATGACTGTCGGCACAAATTTCTTGAGATCCATGCCCGCGCAAAATGCTTCTCCTTGTCCTGTCAGGATCGCCACATCGGCTTCCGGGTCGTCCCTGAACTGTGAGAAAGCTGCGATGAGCAGGCTGTGCACGTCCTGATCGATCGCATTCCTGGCATCAGGCCGGTTGATCGTGATTTTTGTGATCCGGTTTTTTGTTTCGCAGAGTAGCTTTTCCATGTTCCCTCCAATCATTGCATGACCTCTAAATGGGAGCCCTCTTAGGAGCGCATTTCCGATTTGATTTGCTTGATGGACTTGCCCTTGAAACCCCAGCACTCTGTAGGTACTCGTGTGAAAACCACGTAAGGGGGCAGTGCGTTTTTGCCAAGGAGATCGGTGAGTGTTGCTTGAATAGACTTCATCGCTGTAGCCATCTGCTGTTCGTCAACAGCATCCGCCGCGATCAGAATTTCCACGAAGGCGCCTGTGCCGGCGGTTGATTCGTCAATCGCAATGCCAGCAACTGACCAAGTGCCAGCGTCGTCCCAAAGCACACGGGTCGAAACAAGTGCTTTCAGGGCGCCGAGATCCCGTTCAATGATCAAGGCCATTTCCCGGTGCAACGTGTTGATCCTGGCCGCTTCCGGCTTCTTCCCACAAAGCACTACGGTTGCGCTCGGCATACGTTATCTCCTTCTGTTAAGGGTCTATTCCCTCGAAAAACTCTAGCCGAAGCACCTTTTCCTGGAATGATGTTTTTTCATGCCCCTATTAGAGGGGCTCATCGAAGGTTGGAAGTCTCATAGAGGCATGAGAAACTTTCATCCCACAAAACTTGGCCACTCGTACATTTGCTCCTCATTAAAGCGAGCGAATGGAGACGAAATGGACTTTCGCGATCACATTTATATCGACGGCCATTGGGTATCCCCGGCTTCCCATCGACGGATTTACGTCATAAACCCATACACGGAACAGGCGATAGGGAGGGTGCCTGATTCAGACTCAAGGGACGTGAATTTGGCTGTGCAAGCGGCGAAGCGCGCTTTTCAGAGTTGGTCGGCAACTTCCATTGGGGAGAGAGTTAGGCTTCTGAAGCGCTGCAGAGATGCTTTCTCGTCGAGGATAGACAAGTTGACTGCGGCAATTCTCGCTGAAGTCGGCATGCCGGAGACGCTGACTAGCAAAATTCAGGTGGGATTCCGGCAGCCATCTTCTCGACCATCCACGCTTTCAGCGATTTCACACCTGGTTGAAGTTCGTCCGCATCGGGGTGTACGAGATAGTATCCATTCGGCAGCGGCAGCGCTTTGCCGAACGGTTCGACAAGCGACCCTTCAGCAAGCTCGGACTCCACGAGGATGGGACTTGTCAGGACCACCCCTTGTGCGCGCACGGCTGCTTCGATTGCCATCAAGGACTGATCGAATTGAATGCCGGCGATCGCTTCGATCTGCGCTTCGCCAAGATTGCTGAAGCGCGTCAACCAGGCCGACCAGTGCGGATGCAACGTGTTGTGGAGCAGCGTCGCCAATCGAAGGTCTTCGGGTCGCTTCAATTTCCACTTCTTCGCGTAAGCCGGGCTGCAGTAGACGCGCCCCTCATCGGGGCAAAGCAGTTGAACTGAAAGCTGCGGATCGGCGCCGTTGAAATATCGGATCGCGAGATCGACGGCATCGAGTTCGAAATCGACGAGCGTGGTGGACGTCGAAAGGCTCAGCGCGATTCCCGGGTGCGCCTGCAGCAAGTCCGCCATGCGCGGAGCAAACCACTTTGCGGCAAAGCTCGGCGGCATCGAAAGCCGCAGGCCTTTGTTCCGACGTTCCCGCAAGCGGCGGCTTGCATGGATGATCTCCGCGAGCGCCGGCTGGATTCGCGCGAAATACGCGCGGCCTTCGGCAGTCGGCGTCACCTGCCTTATCTGCCGCACAAACAGGGCGACGCCGAGCCATTCTTCGAGCTTCTGGATTTGCTGGCCGACCGCGCCGGGCGTCACGCTCAGCTCTTCGGCAGCTAGAGTAAAACTGCCGAGCCGCATTGCAGCCTCCATAGCCACCAAGGCCTTCATGGGCGGGATGGGTCTCATGGCGTAGTTTTCCTATTGCATTGGAAAAATTTAATCATTTGTACCGCATCGGCGGCGTAACGACAATGAAGACTGGAAACATTCTTCGAGTTCGTCGCCATGAACCCCGCCTACCTCGCCTTTGCAGCGCTCGGCCTCATCTGGGGCACCAACTTCATGTTCATGAAATGGGCAAGTGTCGACATATCGGCGTCCCAGATCGTCTTTCTCCGGACGTTGTTTGGCTTCCTGCCTATCCTGGCAATCGCGCTGATCAGGGGCGAGCTGAAATGGCGCCATCTGCGCCACGCACCTCATTTTCTCGTAATGTCGCTGCTTGCCACCGTGGTCTACTACTACGCGTTCGCGAAGGGGGCGGCGCTGCTGCTATCCAGCGTGGCGGGCATGCTAAGCGGAGCGATCCCGCTGTTTTCTTTCCTCGCCGCATGGGCGCTATTGGGCCTGGAGCGCCCAACTGCGCGGATGATTTTTGGCATCTTGAGCGGCTTTGTGGGCGTGTTGATGATTGCACGGCCATGGAATGCCCATGCAAGCGGCTTGGATTTGCTCGGAGTCTTTTATATGGTCGCCGGTTCACTCAGCGTCGGATGCTCGTTCGTGTACGCGCGGCGCTTTCTCTCCGGCCTCGACCTCTCGCCACTGGCGCTTTCGACATGGCAGATCGGCTTCGCGCTTGTCGTACTGAGTTGCATCACAGACTTCCACGGCATGGCCCGTGTAACAGGTGACACGCGAGCAGCGCTTGGGCTCGTCTTGGGTCTCGGGCTGACAGGAACGGGGATTGCCTACATCCTGTATTACTACATTGTCGGGCGGCTCGGTGCGGTCGCGGCTTCCAGCGTGACGTATATCCCGCCTGTCATTGCCTTGCTGTTGGGATTGTCGATCGGCCACGAACCGATGCGCCCGCTCGATCTGATCGCGATGGCGGCCATTCTCGCGGGAGTCTACCTGCTCCAGAGCCGGGCGCGCGAGAAGCCGACTGGCGTGCCGCAGACTCGATCAGCGATGGGTTGGATGCGGTCGCGTTGATCGGAACGATGTCAGTGGCCGTTTGATTCGTTTGGGGACTGTTCAATGAAACCGCCGGCTTCCGCACGCCCCAATCAGGCGAAGTTCTGGCGAGAGCCGGCGTTCGCCGGCGCGGAATTACTGAGAGCGCAATACCGGTCACCAAGTGCCATCTGGAATTTCCGCGTATGCGTCTGCTTCTTGGGGCGGAGCGGCCAAAGGTATCGGCGTGGCGCGCGATATATGCCCGTTTCACTGTCTGGTTACGCCTTGTCAGGTAAAGCTCAGCGGCAGGTAAGAGCCCCCGTAACCAAAACTAAATCGAGGCCTCTTAACCGAAACTAATGCAACTTAGCACATGGACAATACCGGTGCCGCCCCCTCACTCCACCGTCACTGACTTCGCCAGATTCCTCGGCTTATCCACATCCGTGCCCCTTGCACAAGCCGTGTGATAAGCCAGCAACTGCAACGGCACAACGTGCAGAATCGGCGACAGCAGGCCGTAGTGCTCCGGCATCCGGATCACATGCAGCCCTTCATCATTGACGATCTTCGTATCGGCATCCGCGAACACATACAGCTGGCCGCCGCGCGCGCGCACCTCCTGAATATTCGACTTCAGCTTTTCCAGCAGCGCGTCGTTCGGCGCCACCGTCACAACCGGCATGGCTTCAGTCACGAGCGCCAACGGACCATGCTTCAGCTCACCGGCCGGATACGCTTCCGCGTGAATATAGGAAATTTCCTTGAGCTTCAGCGCGCCTTCAAGCGCGATCGGATAATGCAACCCGCGCCCGAGGAACAATGCGTGCTCCTTGCGCGAAAACTCTTCCGACCACGCGATGATCTGCGGCTCCAGCGCCAGCACGCTATTCAGCGCAGCCGGCAAGTGGCGCAGCTGCTTGAAATAGTCCGCCTCCTGCGCGGCATTCACATGCCCACGCAACTTCGCGAGCGTCACCGCCAGCACGAACAGCGCGACCAGTTGCGTCGTGAACGCCTTGGTCGACGCCACGCCGATCTCGCGCCCCGCGTGTGTCAAGAACGACAACTCGGTCAGGCGCACCATCGCGCTGGTGCCCACATTGCACACCGCCAGCGTATGTTTGTGCCCCAGCGATTGCGCATGCTTCAGCGCGGCCAGCGTATCCGCCGTCTCGCCCGACTGCGAAATCACCACCACCAGCGACTTCGGATTCGGCACCGACTCCCGATAGCGATACTCGCTCGCAATCTCAACCTGGGTCGGAATCTTCGCGATCGATTCGAGCCAGTACTTCGCGGTCAGCCCCGAGTAGTAGCTCGTGCCGCACGCCAGAATCAGCAGGCTGTCGATATCCGCGAACACCTTGTCCGCGCCTGCGCCGAATAGCGAAGCGTCGAACGAATCGGCTGGCGGAATCGTGTCGGTGATCGCGCGTGGCTGCTCGAAGATTTCCTTTTGCATGAAGTGACGATACGGGCCGAGTTCGACCGCGCCGCCATACGCCGCAACCTGACGCACTTCGCGGCGCACTTCGTTGCCGTCGCGCTCGGCGATGCGAACGCCGTCGAGCGACAACTCACAAACGTCGCCTTCTTCGAGGAAAATGAAACGCTCGGTGCTGCCGGCCAGCGCCAGCGCATCCGAAGCCAGGAAGTTCTCGCCGCTCCCGAGGCCCACTACCAACGGCGAACCTTGCCGCGCGCCGACCACCGTATGCGGCTGATCCTTGTGCAGCACCGCGATCGCGTAAGCGCCGTGCAACTGCCCGACGGCCTCGCGCACTGCGGCGAACAGATCACCGCGATACAGACTGTGAATCAGGTGTGCGATAACCTCCGTATCGGTCTGCGAGACGAACGCGTAACCCTTGCCCCGCAGCATTTCGCGCAAGGACTCGTAGTTCTCGATGATGCCGTTGTGTACCAACGCGAGCGCATCTTTCGAAAAGATCGGGTGGGCGTTGTCCGTCACCGGCGCGCCGTGCGTTGCCCAGCGCGTATGCGCGATCCCCGTGATGCCTTCAAGACGGCCCTCGTGCACCTGTTCGTCGAGATCCGCTACACGCGCGACGCTGCGTGCGCGGCGCGGCCCGTCATTGCCGAGCACGACGACGCCGCACGAGTCGTAGCCGCGATACTCCAGACGCCGCAGTCCTTCGATCAGGACGGGAACGATATTACGTTGCGCAACCGCGCCGACAATGCCGCACATGGCTTAATTCCTTTTCAAGGCCGGGTTTCAGGGACGCGCCTCACGCGCGTCGTACCCATCAGCTTTTCTTCTTGGTCGGACGGACATAGCCCGTCTTGCTCGTTTGAGTCTTGTCGTTCAGGACCAGCATGTCTTCTTCGACGTCCTTCCAGACCGTCGTGCCCGCCGCGATCGTCACGCCGCGCTTCACGCGTACCGGCGCGACGAGTTGGGTGTCCGAGCCGACGAACACGTCGTCTTCGATGATCGTGCGGGATTTGTTCGCGCCGTCGTAGTTGCAGGTAATGGTGCCCGCGCCAATATTCACGCGCGCGCCGATGTCCGCATCGCCGATGTAGGTCAGGTGGTTCGCCTTCGAGCCGCGGCCGAGCACCGCGTTTTTCACTTCCACGAAATTGCCGACGTGCGCTTCGTCGTGCAACGACGCGCCGGGACGCAGCCGCGCATACGGCCCGAGCACAACGTTCGCGCCGACTTCGGCGCCCTCGATATGCGTGAACGCATCGACACGCGTCCCCACGCCGATGGACGCGTTGCGGATCACGCAGTTCGGTCCGATCGTCACGTTGTCGGCCAGCGTGACGCGGCCTTCGAACACGCAGTTCACGTCGATCGAGACGTCGCGCCCGCATTCGAGCGTGCCGCGCACGTCGAGCCGCGCCGGATCGGCCAGCGTGACGCCCGCGACCAGCAACGCATCGGCGACGTTGTGCTGATGAATCCGCTCGAGTTCGGCAAGCTGCTGCTTGCTGTTCACGCCAAGCGTTTCCCACTCTTCGTCCGGCTGCGTGGTCACGACTTCGAGCCCAGCTTCGATTGCCAGCTCGACGGCATCGGTCAGGTAGAACTCGCCTTGCGCATTGTCGTTTTTCAGCGACGCGAGCCAGCCGCCGAGGCGCTCGGTCGGCGTGACGATGATGCCGGTGTTGATTTCGGCGATGCGCAGTTGTTCAGGCGTGGCGTCTTTCTGTTCGACGATGCGCGATACCTTGCCCTGCGCGTCGCGTACGATGCGGCCGTAGCCGCTCGGGTCGGCGAGCGTCACCGTCAGGACGCCGTAGCCGCCCTGCCCCGCACGGTCGGTCAACGCCTGCAGCGTGCTGGCGCGGGTCAGCGGCACATCGCCGTACAGCACGAGCGTGGGCACGGCAGGATCGAGCAGCGGCAGCGCCTGCTGCACCGCGTGGCCGGTGCCGAGCTGCTGCTCCTGCACGGCGAACTGGACATCCGGCGCCGCCACGGCTGCGCGCACGGCTTCGGCGCCATGGCCGATCACCACGACGAGACGCGTGGGCTTGAGCGTGCGGGCAGTGTCGATGACGTGAGCGAGGAGTGGCCGGCCGGCCAGAGGATGGAGCACCTTGGGAAGCGCGGAGCGCATGCGCTTACCGGTGCCTGCCGCCAAAATCACGATGTTCATGGCGTCGGCGAAGAGACGAGTTTGGAGCCCGCAATTCTATCATGCAGCGTCTGACGGCAAGGCCGCACGCGATACCCTGTTACAGGCTGAAATAGCCGGAAACATGCGGGTTCCGGGCGCTTCACAGCGACTCGGACAGCCGCTCGAACAACCGCCCCAAGCAGCCGCTCGAACAACTACCCGAACAACTACCCGAACAACCGGCCAATCAACCGCTCGAACAGCCACCCAAGCGGCCGCTCAAAGATCGTCGAACTGAACGATCGAGATCGGCTTCGATCCGATGAGACTTGCGCCTTCGCCGGCGTCGGTCGAACACGGTTCCTCGTCGAACGCGATATCGCCTTGCGGGTCGGCCTCGCCGGTTGCGCGCAGACCGGCGAACGGGAACAGCGTGTGATCCATCAGATGTGACGGCACGATGTTCGACAAGGCATTGAACATGTTTTCGACGCGGCCCGGGAAGCGCTTTTCCCAATCGCGGATCAGCGCCTTCATTTCCGCGCGCTTCAGGTTCGGCTGGCTGCCGCACAGGTTGCACGGAATGATCGGAAATTCGCGCAACTCGGCATATTTTTCCAGATCGGTTTCCTTCACATAGGCGAGCGGACGGATCACGATGTTCTTGCCGTCGTCCGATTGCAGCTTGGGCGGCATGCCCTTCAGCTTGCCGCCGTAGAACAGGTTCAGCAGCAGCGTTTGCAGGATGTCGTCGCGATGATGGCCGAGCGCGATCTTGGTCGCGCCGAGTTCGCCCGCGACGCGGTACAGGATGCCGCGCCGCAGCCGCGAGCACAGCGAGCAGGTGGTCTTGCCTTCCGGCACCAGCCGCTTGACGATGCTGTACGTATCCTGGTTCTCGATGTGAAACGGGATGTCGAGCTGCGTCAGATACTCGGGCAGCACGTGCTCAGGAAAGCCGGGCTGCTTCTGGTCGAGATTCACGGCGACGATGTCGAAGTGGATCGGCGCGCGCTCGCGCAGCCGCATCAGCACGTCGAGCATCGCGTAGCTATCCTTGCCGCCCGACAGGCAGACCATCACCTTGTCGCCGTCCTCGATCATGTTGAAGTCGCCAATCGCCTGACCGACCTGGCGCGCGAGGCGCTTGAACAGCTTGTTGTTCTCGTACGCTTCTTTCTGCTCGCGGCGCGTGAGCGGCGACCTGGCCTTCGCGGCGTGCCCGGCTTCGGTGGCTTCGGTGGCCTCGGTGGCTTCGGTGGCCTCGGTGGCTTCGGTGGCCTCGGTGGCTTCGGTGGCTTCGGTGGCTTCGGTGGCTTCGGTGGCTTCGGTGGCCTCGGTGGCCACGACGGCCGAGGTGCCGTTCAGGAGTTCCTGAGCATTCATGGCTCAATCCTCTTTGATACGGAAGACTTCGACGCCCACCGCGTCGCAGTCGGGATAAACGTCCGGCTTTTCGGTCGACACACGCGCCGCCCGCACTTGCGGATGCTCGAGCATCGTCTTGACGAGGTCGTCGCAGAGCGTTTCCTGCAAGTGGATGTGTCCTTGCTCGACGCGGCGCGCGATGGTCGAACGCATGAAGTCGTAGTCGACGACTTCGCGCAGCTTGTCTTCGACCGGCGTGGACAGCGCGAGCGGCACGAACAGTTCGACGTTGATCACGACGCGCTGTTCGCCGCGCTTTTCGAAGTCGTGCACGCCGATGTTGATGTGCACTTCGTAATTGCGCAGAAAGAGCCGGCGGCAATCGGCGAGCCGGGGATGCGAAAGTGCGGCAAACATGTTCGTTCCAGTCGAAAAAAGCGTGCGGAGCACGCAAAGGGACGCTTCAAAGCGCGGCAACCGCCATGATCGGCAAGCCGCGCGCGCTTCAGACGCCCGTCAAAAACATAACGTCGCGCGGCAGCGGCACGAGGTGCTGCCCGCCGTCGACCACCAGCGTCGTTCCGGTGACGCCCGCTGCATCGGCGAGATACAGCGCGGCGGCGACAATATCCTCCGGCCGCGACGCACGGCCCAGAGGCGTAGCCCGGTGAGCTTGCGCAAAACCGGCCGGCGTCTGATCGCCGGATTGCATCGTCAGACCCGGCGCGAGCCCGACCACGCGCACTTTCGGCGCCAACGCCTGCGCGAGCGCAACCGTCGCCGACTGCAACGCCGCCTTCGACAGCGTGTACGACAGGTAATCCGGGTTCATGTTGTACAGCTTCTGGTCCAGCACGTTGATGACCACCGCGCGCTGGCTTTCGTCGGCGCGCGCGGCCTCCGGCGTCGCCTCGAACAGCATACGCGCGAGCACCAGCGGTGCGCCGAGATTCATCGCCGTCAGCTTCAGCAGCAGCTCATAGCCGACGTTCTGCGCGGTATCTTCCTCGAAGCGCGACGCATTGTTGACGATGCACGCCGGGCGGCCCAGCGCGGCGGTACACGCCGGCAGGAGCCGCTCGACCTGGGCTTCGTCGCCCAAATCCGCGTGCAGAGCGACCGCCCGGCGGCCCATGGCGACGATTTCCTTGACCACTTCGTCGGCCTGAGCCTTCGACGCGCCGTAATGGACCGCCACGTCCCAGCCGCGCGCGGCAAAGCCGAGCGCGAGCGCCCGGCCGATGCGCCGGGCGGCGCCGGTAATCAGCACGATGCGCGGCGTTTCGGGCGCGCGGGCGGCGGCGGTGTCGAAAGAGGCGGTCATTTACAATGCGGGGATGAATCCGAAAGCTCACCAACCCGATAGTTTACCTGCTCCCGGCCCGAGCGCGCTTGCGCAGTCCGAAGCGCTGGTCGCGCAGCTGCGCGCGGAGCTCGAAGCCGCCGGCGGCTGGCTGCCGTTCGACCGCTACATGGAACGCGCGCTGTACGCGCCGGGGCTCGGCTATTACAGCGGCGGCGCCCGCAAATTTGGCCGCCGCGCGGACGACGGGAGCGACTTCGTCACCGCGCCGGAGCTGTCGCCGCTGTTCGCCGCCACCTTGGCGCGCCCGATCGCCGAGGCCTTGCAGGCGAGCGGCACGCGCGACCTGATGGAATTCGGCGCCGGCACCGGCAAACTGGCCGCGGGGTTGCTGAACGCGCTCGACGCGCTGGGCGTCGCATTCGAGCGCTACTCGATCGTCGATTTATCGGGCGAATTGCGCGCGCGCCAACGCGAAACCATCGAAGCCGCCGCGCCGGCGCTGGCAGCGAAGGTGCGCTGGCTCGACGCGTTGCCGGAGCGCTTCGAGGGCGTGGTGATCGGCAACGAAGTACTGGATGCGATGCCGGTGCGGCTGTTCGCTTTTGGCGGCGGCGCCTGGCACGAACGCGGCGTGGTATGGCGCGATGACGCGTTTGCGTTCGACGACCGTCCTGTTTGCGCGGCCGCGGACATCGCGTTTCTCGCCCAGATCGAAGCTGCCGGCGACGATTACGTGACCGAGACGCACGAAGCGGCGTCCGCCTTCACGCGGACCATTTGCACGATGCTGACACGTGGCGCGGCCTTTTTCATCGACTATGGTTTTCCGCGTCACGAGTACTACCATGCGCAGCGTGCGCAGGGCACGTTGATGTGTCACTACCGGCACCGGGCGCACGGCGATCCATTTGTTCATCCTGGCTTGCAGGACATCACCGCGCATGTGGAATTTACCGGCATCGCCGAAGCCGGGGTCGAGGCCGGCGCGGATCTGCTGGGGTTTACGTCGCAAGCGCGGTTTTTGTTGAATGCGGGGATTACCGAGGCATTGTCGGAGATCGATCCTTCTGATACGGCGAGATTTTTGCCTGCGGCGAATGCCGTGCAGAAGTTGTTGTCCGAGGCGGAAATGGGAGAGCTGTTCAAGGTGATCGCGTTTTCGCGTGGATTGGATGACACGCTGGCGGCGTTTTCCAGTGGCGACCGGTCACATACGCTTTGATTTTCTTGCCTTGAGGATTCGCGATGATCCGCTGGCTGTTGACTACGTTTATCGCCGTGGCGGTGTTGTCGGTCTGCTGGCCATGGCTCAGGAAGATCGGGATCGGACGGATGCCCGGGGATGTGACCTTGCACCTCTTCGGGCGGGAGTATCCGTTTCCTTTTATGTCGACGCTCGTGCTGTCGATAGTGTTGTCTCTTCTGGCGCGGGTTTTGTAGGTTTCACACAGACATGAACCGCCGGGCGGGCCCAAAAAGCCCTTACCCGAGGCCGCTACCCCAGTCCCTTACCCGATAGCCGCTTCGACAGCCCGAACTCTCTCCTGATGCACCGCGTCCTTGATCAACCCCGGTGAGTCAGCGAGCCGACTGGCCACGGCACCGGCATCGACAGCCCGTGCAGCCACCAGCGCAATTCGCAAACGCTCGGCTTGCGGATAAGCCTGCATCTCAAACCCAAGCCTGCCACGAGCATCAGCCTCACAAGCCTGCAAGGCTTCCGCAAACCGCGCAGGTTTCCGAATCGCATCGCTGCGCTCGAGCAACCTCACCAGCGCGGCAGCGCCCATCTCCATCACGCGATGGATATTCCCATGCTCCCGCGCGACCAGCAGCGCCAGATCGCGACACTCGTTGGGCACCCGCAGCCGCTCGCATAAGGGCTTCAGCAAATCCACGCTGCGCCCCTCATGCCCGATATGCCGCGGCAACACGTCCTCCGGTGTCGTCGCCTTGCCGAGATCGTGGGTCGACGCGGCGAACCGCACGGCCAACGCGTACCCCTGCTGCGCAGCGTAATCGACCACCATCATCACATGCACCCCCGTATCCACCTCGGGGTGATAATCGGCCCGCTGCGGCACGCCGAATAGCGCGTCGATCTCCGGCAGAATCCGCGCGAGGGCACCGCACTCGCGCAGTACATCGAACATCCGCGAAGGCTTCTTCTCCATCAAACCTCGCGACACTTCCTGCCACACGCGCTCAGCCACCAGCGCATCCACTTCGCCGTCGGCGACCATCTTGCGCATCAGCGTCATCGTTTCGGGCGCCACCGTGAAATCGACAAACCGCGCCGCAAACCGCGCAATCCGCAAAATCCGCACGGGATCTTCGAGAAACGCATCGCTGACATGACGGAACAGCTGTGCCTGCAAATCGGCCTGGCCATTGAACGGGTCGATCACCGGCCCGGTCAACTCACCGTCCGGGCGCACCTCGCGCGCCATCGCGTTGATCGTCAAGTCGCGGCGCGCAAGGTCTTCTTCAAGCGTGACCTCGGGCGCGTAGAAAAACTGGAAGCCGTGATAGCCCGCCGCCGTCTTTCGCTCGGTGCGCGCGAGCGCGTATTCCTCGTGCGTCTGTGGATGCAGGAACACAGGAAAATCCTTGCCGACCGGCCTGTAACCCTGCGCAACCATCTGCTCGGGAGTCGCGCCGACCACCACGTAATCGCGATCCTGCACCGGTACGCCCAACAACTCGTCGCGGATCGCGCCGCCTACCGCGTAGATTTTCATGGGCAGACGTCTTGATAAGGAATCGCATGCGATTCACCCAGCGCGCCGTCGATCCACGCCTTCACAGCCGGCAACGCCGTCACGCGCCGAACGTAAGCCGCGGCGGCTTCGGACAAAGCCGGCTGCCAGGTCGTGAAGCGCATCACCACTGGCGCGTACATCGCGTCGGCAATGCCGAACTCACCGAACAGGAATGGACCACCATATGTGTCGAGGCACCCGCGCCAGATCGCGTCAATGCGCGCGATATCGGCCAGCGCGCCTGGCGTGCCGTTCTTACCCGGAAACGACGCGCGGATGTTCATCCACATGTTCGAGCGCAATTCGCCGAAGCCCGAATGCATCTCGGCGCTGATGCTGCGTGCGTGAGCGCGCGCCTTTGCGTCGCGTGGCCAGAGCGCGTGTTGCGCAAAGCGCTCAGCCAGCGTCTCGGCGATCGCCAGCGAATCCCAAATGGCCGAGCCGTTTTCGTCGATCAGACACGGCACCTTGCCGGGGCCCGTGGGCGCGTGAGCCAGAATCGCGGACTTCGTGTTGGGTTCACCCAGTTCGACCGGCACTTCCTCGAACGGAATGCCGAAATGTTTGAACAGCAGCCACGGACGCATCGACCACGACGAATAGTTCTTGTCACCGATAAGCAGCTTCATGCTTCGTATAGAAAGTAGAGAGAAAAAGGTTCAGCGCCCCGCGTTGGCGCGAAAAGAGTTGACGCGCGAGCGGCTCGACGCGCCGGTCAGATACACGGGCGCAATCGTCTCGATGCTGGCCGGTTCGATGCCCAGTTCGGGCGCAATCGGCCCGCTCAGCACGTTGTCGACTTTCATCGAATCGAGATTGTCGCGCGAAATCACCGGCTCGCCGGGCGCCATTTCGAACGTCAATGCCTGCAAACGCGCCAATACTTCCGGCAGACGGATGATCCGCGCATGCCGCCCGATTACGTCGCCGCAATACCTGACGAGGTCTTCGAGCGAATAGACAGTGGGGCCGCCCAGTTCGTAGGTACGGCCGCTGGCTGCGTCGAGATCGAGGACGTTGACGATTGCTTTGGCGACATCGCCGACATACACCGGCTGGAACTTTGCATCCGGCATGGCGAGCGGGATCACGGGGAAGACACGCTGCAGGAACGCGAACTTGTTGAGGAATTCGTCTTCGGGGCCGAACACCACGGAAGGCCGGAAGATCGTCCACGCTACATTGGCCGCATGCACGGCCTTTTCGCCGTCGCCCTTCGAGCGCGAGTACATGCTCGGCCCGTTCATGTCGGCGCCGAGCGCGCTGAGATGAATCAGCCGATGCACGCCCTTGCCTTCGCAAGCAGCAACGATTTTACTCGGCAGTTCGACGTGCGCGCGGGCGAACTCGCGGCCATACGGCGTGCCGCGTTTGCCATGCAACGTGCCGACCAGGTTGATCACGGCATCGGCATTCTCGACGAAGCGCGCGAGTTGGACCGGATCGAATACGTCGGCTTCGATCACGTCGATGGGCAGCAGTGTGAGATGGCGGGCGTTATAGCGGCGGCGAGTGGCAATGCGCACGTCTTTGCCCATTTCAACGAGCGCGTTGACGAGATGGCTGCCAATAAAACCGGAGCCGCCGATGATCGCAATGGCTTGATGTCGCATTTTCGACTCCCCTGGTGGAAGCCGCGGCAACGGCTGGCGTGGCGCACCGCCGCATCGACCGGATGCGGCGGCGGCACGGCGCTTACGGTGCGATATAACCCAGACGCGCCTTCAGCGATTGCGGACGGCCTTCGAACAACGCCGCGTAGTAGACCGTGTTGGACAACACATTCTTGACGTAGTCGCGCGTTTCCTGGAACGGAATCGTCTCGGCGAAGATCGCGCCTTCCACCGGGTGCGGCAACGATTCCCGCCAGTTGCGCGGACGGCCCGGCCCGGCGTTGTAGCCGGCCGTTGCCAGCACGGCTGACCCGTCGAACTGATTGTAGATCATCGATAAATAGTTAGTGCCGAGCAGGATATTGGTGTTGATATCGTTCATCTGCTCGCGCGTAATCGGACCGAGGCCGATCTTTTTTGCGACCAGTTGCGCGGTGCCCGGCATCAACTGCATGAGGCCGCTCGCGCCGACTTCCGAGCGCGCGCTCAAGATGAAGCGCGATTCCTGGCGAATCAGCCCGTACGCCCATTCGACATCGAGCCCGTTCGACTGCGAATCGCGCTCGACGATATCGCGGAACGGCGACAGATAGCGCAGCGAAAAATCGTGCTCGCTCTTCGTGCGATCCGCTGTGTTCACGGTACGGTCATACAGTTCGGCACGGCGCGCGTATTCGGCGACGGCGAGTAGTTGCCGGTCGCTCATGGCGCGCAGCGGCCAGTTCCATTCGCGATTGCCTTCGAGCCGCAGATTCAGCGCATAGAAACGCTGCGCCAGATCGAACCCCGGCGTAGTGCCCGCCTGCTGGACTTCGGCGTCGGTCACGCTGGTTTTCGGCGGCACGGTGATCTTCTGGCCGAGATCTTCCGCAGCCAGTTGGCCGTAGAAGTTGAAACCCTGCGAGATCGATTCGAATTCCTGGTTGGCCGTTGTGATGTCGCCGGCCTGCTTCAGCGCGCGCGCGTGCCAGTACACCCATGACGGCTGGTTGCGCAGCGGCGCCGGCATCTGTTCGGTCGACCAGCGCACCATGCTCCAGTCGCCCGCCAGCAGCGCGGTGCGGGTGCGCCATTCGTACGCGGGATTCGACAGCGGCGCATTCGCCGACAGTCGATACCAGTCGAGGGCGCCCGGCATCTGCCTGGCGGCGGCCTGATAGGCAATCGTGCCCCAGCCGATCGCGCGCTCGGGCGAGCTCAGCGACGGCGCCACCGACGCGAACGTGGTCGCCGCCGTGGCCGGGTCGTTGCGCGCCATCCGCGTGATCGCCAGCAACGCGAGTTGATGCGACTGCGCATCGGGACCGACGCCGCGCGCCAGCAACAACGGCGGCGTGTCCGCGGCCTGGCCCAACAGCACCGGATCGGGCGCCTGCTTGCCGAGCGCATCGACCAGCTTGCTGCCGGTATTCGTGTAGTTCTGCTCGTACGCGAGACGGATCTGCTGCCACACGTCGTCGGCGCTGAATTGCTGGTTGACCGCCAGCGCAGTGATCAGATCGACGCAGCCGTCGCCATACACTTTCGGATCGACCAGCAGTGCGCGAGCCGCCTCGGCGACGTTCTCGCCGTGCGCCGCGCGCGATTCCAGCGCGTAGCACTTCACCTGCGTATCGTCGTTCAGCACGAAGCGCGCGTATTGCTGGTCGAAGTTGCGCCAGTCGTGACGCGTGCCGAGTACGGTGAGGTAGTCGTTGCGCATGCGGTCGGCGATCGCCTGGCCCTCGTACTTCTGCAGGAAGGCCAGAACCGGCTCATCGGGCGCGTCGATGCGCGCATGGCCGGCGGAATCGAACAGCTGCGGCTTGATCTGGAAATACGCCAGATAAGACGGCGCCGGATAGTCCGGAATCATGCTCGCCAGTTGCGCTGCGCGCGCCGCGTCATTATTGCGGGCGGCTTCGCGAAGCTGAACGAAGATCTGGTCGTCGTTCGTGAGTTGCGAAAGGGGAACGGGCTTGACGGCGGAAGCAGTGCCGCACGCGACGAGCGCCGCTGCAGCAAGCGCCAGACAAGCCGCGCGATATACTCGGAAGAGGCGTTTTGACATCGTTGTTTCTGGAGCGCGAATTGAACCCAAGCATAGCATGCAACCCCGTCGCCGAATCGAAAAAGGCACTGCGTCGAATGCTATTGGAAGCAAGGCTGCAAGCGGCTTCCGAGCCGGCGCACAATGTCGCGCTGAGCCGTCGCATACTCGATGCGCTGAAACGCTTCAGCGTGAACGGCGTGGGGTTTTACTGGCCGCTCGCGGGCGAATTCGACGCGCGCGCCGCGATCGCAGTCTGGCTCGCGGCAGGCGCGCAACGCGAAGCGAGTTTGCCGGTCGTCAAGGAACGCGGCGCGCCGCTCGAGTTCCACGCATGGACGCCTGATACGCCGATGAAGATCGGTCATCACAAGATTGCCGAACCGGCTTCGGGGCGCGTCGTAATTCCCGATCTGCTGTTCGTGCCGTGCGTAGGTTTCGACGAGGACGGTTACCGGTTGGGCTACGGCGGCGGCTATTACGACCGCACACTGGGCGCGTGGCCGGGGCCGAAGCAACCGGTCACGGTCGGCATCGCCTATGAAGCGTGCCGCACGCCAGCGCTGCAACGCGAAGCCCACGACGTCCCGCTCGATCTGATTGTGACCGAAGCCGGCTTCTATCCACGCTCGGCGGGTTAAGCGGATCGGCTGGCCAGCGGGTCATCGTGTCGGCGGATCGAGCGCTCAAGCGTTCGGCAAGCGCTCCGTCGACGACATCCGCGCCAGGATGCGGCCGCGACGACCTCTTATAAAGACGCCGCGGCCCGCGCGGCCGTGTCGTACAGCCCTGACGCGTTGCGCATCAACTGGGCAGCCTCGCCGATCTGCTCATTGGTCAAGCCGCTTTCCTTCAGCGTCGAAATCAGACAGCTCTCGCGCACCTCGCGATACTTCAGACAGAGCTCACGGCCGGCATCGGTCGCCGAAAAGAACACTTCCTTGCCGGTCTTTTCGCTTTTTACATACCCTCTAGCTACGAGCTTCTTCAACGCGTAGGTGGCGACGTGCGTGTCCTCGATGTTCAGCACGAAGCAGATATCCGCGAGCTTCTTGCGGCGCTCGCGATGGCTGACGTGGTGCAGCAGCGAGACTTCGATGGCGGTCATGTCCTTGTCGCCGGCCGCCGACATGCAACGCACCATCCAGCGGTTGAACGCATTACCCGCCATGATGAGCGCGTACTCCAGCTCGGACAGCTCCGCGCTTGTATCAGACACGAGATGTTCCGAGGAGACGATCTTGGTGGGGTGGCGCGACATGGTGAAGATTCTCGAAGCTGAAAAGGGAGGTGTCGGGAGTGTACGACGAGCCACCGATTCCCGGGAGCCTGGCGAAAACTCTTATTTAGAATTTGTCGATATTTTATTGATAATGTACGCTTCAAACATCGCGTGCCCTCTGCCGATAACCTTCTATGGGGGCGACGCACCCGAATTCTCCGACTCGATCTGGGCCAGCAAGTGATGAGCCAACCAAGAATTTTTCCGCTCGGCGATGCCGCGCTTGTCTGCGAGGCGCCGCCGCCCGCGACGCTGGAATGCCAGCGGCGCGTGTGGGCCGCCGCCGAGGCCGCGCGTGACTGGCCGCATGTGCTGGAGGTCGTGCCGGGCATGAATAACCTGACGCTGGTGTTCGATCCGCTCGAAGCCGATTGCGAGATGCTTGCCGGCCAGTTGCGGGCCGCGTGGGAGGCGCCCGGCGATGCGCCCGTGCCGGGCCGCGAAGTCGAGATTCCGGTGCAGTACGGCGGCGAGTTCGGCCCCGATCTGCAGGTGGTCGCCAATCACACCGGCTTGACGGTGCGGGAAGTCGTGCAGCGTCATGCGGGGGGCGAGTACGTGGTGTTCTTCCTCGGCTTCCAGCCGGGCTTCGCCTATATGGGCGGCCTCGCGCAAGCGCTGCACACGCCGCGCCGTTCGTCGCCGCGGCTCGAAGTGCCGGCGGGTTCGGTCGGCATCGGCGGTGCGCAGACCGGCATTTATCCGGCCACTTCGCCCGGCGGCTGGCAGTTGATCGGCCGCACCGAACTGCCGCTGTTCGATCCGGCGCGCCGCCCGCCCACGCTGCTGCAACCTGGCGACCGGGTGCGCTTCACCGTCGCGGGGATACACGCATGATCGATGTAATTCGCGCGGGTCTCCTGACCACGATTCAGGACCTCGGCCGTCACGGCTACCGGCATCTCGGTGTCGCGATGGGAGGCGCGCTCGACCGTTTGTCGCTCGAAGTCGGCAATCGCCTCGTCGGCAACCGGCCCGATGCGGCCGGCCTGGAAATCACCTTCGGCCCGACCGTGCTGCGCTTTCTGCGCGCCACGCGCGTGGCGATCACCGGCACCGAATTCGGCGCGACGCTCGACGGCAAGCCGGTCTATTCGTGGTGGAGCCTGCCGGTGCAGGCCGGCCAGGAACTGGTGCTGCAAGCGGCCAAACGCGGCATGCGCGGCTACGTCTGCATCGCGGGCGGCATCGACGTATTGCCGATGCTCGGCTCGCGCAGCACCGATCTGGCCGGCCATTTCGGCGGACTCGGCGGCCGGGCGCTGCGCGACGGCGACCGCCTGCCGGTCGGCGCCCCGCAGCCGCGCGGCCATGTCGGCTTCAGTTCCGAGGCGCCGGAGTTCGGCGTGAAAGCGCCCGCCTGGTGCAAGTTCGTGCTGGTCCACGAGCCGCTGCGGCGCGGCCGGCATCCGTCGGGCGTGCCCTGGGCCGTGCCAATCCGCGTACTGCGGGGACCGGAGTACGACAGCTTCACACCCGAGGCTCACGAGAGCTTCTGGTCCGACGAATGGCTCGTCACGCCGAACAGCAACCGGATGGGTTACCGACTCGCGGGCAGCGAACTGAAGCGCACCCTCAAAGCCGATCTGCTCTCGCATGCGGTGTTGCCGGGCACGATCCAGGTGCCCCCCAACGGCCAGCCGATCGTGCTGATGAGCGACGCGCAGACCACCGGCGGTTATCCGAAGATCGGCGCGGTGATCCAGGCCGATCTCTGGAAACTCGCCCAGGTTCGCCTGAACGCGGCAGTCCGTTTCATCCCGACCACGCCGTACGAAGCCCGTCAGGCTCTTATGGAAGAACGCACGTATCTGCGGCAGATCGATGCCGCGATTGCGATGCACGAAGAACGCTGCGCGCGCCGGTTGGCCGTCGCAGCGCTGTAATACGGAGCAGAGGAACATCATGGAAATCGATCTGAACGCCGATCTCGGCGAAGGCTGCGGCTCCGACGAGGCGCTGCTCGACCTCGTCAGCTCGGCGAACATCGCGTGCGGCTGGCACGCGGGCGGCGCCAATGCGATGCGCGACTGCGTGCGCTGGGCGGTACAGAAAGGCGTGTCGATCGGCGCGCATCCGAGCTTCAACGACCCCGAGAATTTCGGCCGCAAGGAAATGGACTTGCCGGCCCACGAAATCTACGCAGGCGTGCTGTATCAGCTGGGCGCGCTGTCGGCGATCGCACAAGCGGAGGGCGGGCGCATCGTGCACGTCAAACCGCACGGCGCGCTCTACAACCAGGCCGCGCGCGACGCGAAGATCGCCGACGCGATCGTGTCCGCGGTGCACGATTTCGATCCGTCGCTGGCGGTGTTCGCACTGGCCAACAGCGGCCTGGTGACGGCCGCACGCAACGCGGGCCTGACTGCCATCGAAGAAGTATTCGCAGACCGCGGCTATCGCGCCGACGGTTCGCTGGTGCCGCGCAAGGAGCCAGGCGCGCTGCTCGACGACGAAGACGAGGTGCTGAACCGCACGCTTGCCATGGTGCGCGAGCGGCGCGTGCAGGCCGTGGACGGCCAATGGGTGCCGCTCAACGCGCAAACCATTTGCCTGCATGGCGACGGTCCGCATGCGCTGGCGTTTGCGCGGCGCATCCGCCGTGCGCTCGAAGAGGCCGGCATCGAAGTTCACGCAGCCGGCACCGCCCGCGTCTAGGCGTCGGGCCAGGCCGAGCCGGACAGCGCGCGAGCCAACGCTCGCGAAGCCCGAACGCCCCGCTCCTCGCGGGGCGTTTGCCAGGTGCGCCAGGTGCGGGAGTCGTTGCGGTACCCGCGGTAATTCAGCAGATGCAGGTGTAGTCGAAGCAACGCGGCCATCAAGAGCCGCGGCAGCAAGACGGCGCGTGGATCATCAGGCGCCGGCTCACGTTAGCCGCCACCAGCGGCGAGGTTGTGAATCCCTGTTTGGAGATCCAGATGCAGTCAACAGTCAGTCTATGGCCGCTCATTGGCGTGGCCGTCATCATCGCCGGCTTTTTATTACGGTTCAATCCGATGCTGATCGTGGCGCTCGCCGCGATCGTCACAGGTCTGGCCGCGCACTTCCCGCCCGAAAAGATGCTTGCCGAAATCGGTACCGGCTTCATCAAGACGCGCAATATCCCGTTGATCATCCTGCTGCCGCTCGCCGTGATCGGTCTGCTCGAACGGCATGGACTGCGTGAACGCGCACAAGCATGGATCGGCGGCATCAAGGCCGCCACGGCGGGGCGTTTGCTGATCGTCTATCTGCTGGTGCGCGAACTGACCGCCGCGGTCGGTCTGACCGGTCTCGGCGGCCATCCGCAGATGGTGCGTCCGCTGATCGCGCCGATGGCCGAAGGCGCGACGGAAACCCGCTTCGGCAAGATCAGCGATGCGATCCGCTTCAAGCTGCGCGCGTTCTCCGCCGCGACCGACAACGTCGGCCTGTTCTTCGGCGAGGACATTTTCGTCGCCTTCGGCGCGATCGTGCTGATGACGACCTTCCTGAAAGAAGCAGGCATCGTCGTCGAGCCGATTCGCGTGGCCGTGTGGGGCATTCCGACCGCGGTTTGCGCGTTCGTCATTCACGGTTTCCGCCTGTATCTGCTCGACCTCAAGCTCGAGCGCGAATTGCGCGGCAATGCGTCCGTGAGCACCGCTGCTGTTACGTCGACGCAACCTGCCGCAGGAGACAAGGCATGACGCTCTCGATTACCTATCTGTTCTGGCTGCTGGGCGTCGTGCTGCTCGTGATCGGCGGCATGATCGTCACGGACAAGGCGCACCCGCGCCGCTTCACCGCCGGCGGTTTCTGGATGCTCTACGCGCTGATCTTCCTGATCGGCGACAAGCTGCCGCCCGCTGTGGTCGGCGCGGCGGTGATCGTGATGGCGCTGATTGCCGGCTTCGGCGGCGTGACAGCGGCCAAGCCGAAACTGCTGTCGCTCGAAGCCCGCAAGGCCAGCGCCGCGCGTCTGGGCAACAAGCTGTTCGTGCCCGCACTGACGATTCCGGTCGTCACCGTGATCATCACGTTGTCCGCGAGCCATCTGATCTTTGGCGGCATGCCGCTGATCGAAAAAGCCAACGTGACGCTGATCGGCTTCGGGATCGGCTGCGTGATCGCGCTCGCGATTGCTTGCGTGCTGACGCGCGACACCGTCGGTCAGTCGACGAAGGAAGCGCGCCGGCTGGTCGATGCGCTCTCGTGGGCCGCGGTGCTGCCGCAGATGCTCGGCATGCTCGGCCTCGTGTTCTCGGACGCCGGTGTGGGCAAGGCGGTCGCTCACGTGACCACGGCCTATATCAGCCTCGACTACCGGTTTGTCGCGGTGGCCGTGTACTGCATCGGCATGGCGCTCTTCACGATGGTGATGGGCAACGGCTTCGCCGCGTTCCCGGTGATGACGGGCGGGGTCGGCGTGCCGATTCTGGTCGGCGTGTTTCACGGCAACCCGGCGGTGATGGTCGCGATCGGCATGTTCTCCGGCTACTGCGGCACGCTGATGACGCCGATGGCCGCCAACTTCAACATGGTGCCCGCTGCGCTGCTGGAACTGCCGGATAAGAACGCGGTGATCAAGGTGCAGGTGCCGACCGCGTTGACCTTGCTGATTGTGAACATCTTCCTGTTGAATTTCCTGATGTTCCTGTAGGACTGTGGCCTTTGCCGGGCGTGCGCGGCGACCTTCGATGGATGACGGGTTCGGCGGTGTTTGCCGTGTTTGCCGTGTTTGCCGCGCAAGAACGCGGCAAGCGGATGCCGCGCAGAACCTCTGCCCACGTCTGCCCGCGGCAACCCAGCGCCGCCGAATTAGGACGCATCCGATCGTCAGGATGAGCGCGGAAACATAAGCTGGCGGATGGTTTCCCATCCACACGCGCCGGCGCGCACAACGTGCGCCGCCGGCGCTCTCCAGCAGGTTCCCATGGAACAGTCTTCCCACCGCGACACCGCGCGCGCCGACGCGCCGGGCGTCGATACGCCGGGCGTCGGTACGCCGCCTTCCGCCTATCTCGCCTCCGTGCTCGACGCCGCACTCGAAGCGCACCAGGCCGGCCGGCTCGATGCCGCCGAGCCTTTCTACCGCGAAGCCCTCGCGCTCGATCCCGCACATGCGAAGGCACTGCACTACTTCGGCGTGCTGCAATACCAGCGCGGCAACCATGGCTTCGCCGCAGAGCTGATCAGCGAAGCACTCACACTCGATCGTACGGACGCCGCCTGCTGGAGCAATCGCGGCCTGGTGGCTGCCGCCCTCGGCCATCCCCGCGAAGCAATGGTCTGCTATGACCAGGCGCTGCAACTACAGCCGGATTTCGCCGACGCGCGCAACAACTTCGGTGTCGCGCTGCAAGCGCAAGGTTCGCTCGATGCAGCGATCGAGCAATATCGTCGGGCGTTGGCGGCGAATCCGTCGCTCAGCGACGCGCATTTGAACCTCGGCACCGCGTTGAGCAAGCTCGGCCGCTACGACGAGGCCCTGGCGTGCTATCAGGAGGTGCCAGCGCTCGATCCGCAGTTGGCGGAGGCGCACTTCAACGCAGGCAATGCGCACAACGAGCAGGGCAACCACGACGCTGCAATGGCCAGCTTCCAGCAAGCGCTGCTGTTGCGCCCGAGGTACGCCGAGGCGCACGTCAACCTGGGCAGCCTGATCGGCAAGCTCGGCGACTATACCGGCGCCGAAACCCACTACCGGCAAGCAGTCGCACTCAGGCCGAACCCGACCAATCTGGTGTGCCTCGGTGGATCGCTCGGCGCGCAAGGCCGTCTCGACGAAGAAGAAGGCTTCTATCGCCGAGCATTGGCACTGGATCCCGAGTACTCGGATGCGCACCAGAATCTCGCCTGGCACCTGCTCAAGCGTGGCGATTACAAGCAAGGTTGGACGGAGTATGCGAAGCGTTGGCGCGCGACCGACTACGCGGCGATCGCCATCCCGAAGCTTGCCGAATGGCGCGGCGAGCCGCTCGGCTCACGCCGCGTGCTGCTGGTAGGCGAACAGGGTTTCGGCGACCAGTTCCAGTTCCTGCGCTATGCACGCGTGCTCGATCGACTAGGCGCAACCGTCGACACCTGCGTGAGGGAGCCGTTGCTGCCTCTGGCCGAACGCGTACCGGGCGTGCGCCGCGCGTTCAGTGGCAAACCTGACAGCGAGTACGATTTCTGGGTACCGATGACGAGCGTGCCGTCGTGCGTCGGCACGGAACTGACCACGATTCCGGTCGAAGTCCCTTATCTGTTCGCCGACAAAGCGAAGGTCAACGCATGGCGCAAACGGCTGGTCGCCGGCGCCGGATCGAAGCGCAAAGTGGGTTTGGCGTGGGCAGGCAGTCCGACGTTTGGCAATGACCGCTATCGGTCAATCGCACTGGCCGACCTGTCCGCGCTAAGCGAAGTAAAGAATGTCGCGTGGTATCCGCTGCAGAAAGGCCCGCCGCACGCACAGCTAGCCGGCGCGCCTGACGCTTTCCGTGCTCACGATTTCACCTCTGGGCTCAATAGCTTCGACGATACCGCCGCGCTCATCATGAATCTCGATCTGGTGATTGCCGTGGACACGAGTGTCGCGCACCTGGCAGGCGCACTGGGCAAGCCAGTGTGGGTGCTGCTACCCGCCAACTCCGACTGGCGCTGGCTCGAAAACCGCAGCGACTCGCCGTGGTATCCGACCATGAAATTATTCCGGCAAACAGAGTTGGGGAATTGGGCGCCGGTGGTCGAAGAAGTCGCTAAAAGCTTACTCGACCAGTAGCTTCACCCCGCCTCCACCACAAACCCGTGCTGCCGCAAAACCTGCAGCACGCCTTTACGTCCACCCAGATGCAACGCGCCGATCGCCACGAACACCGGCTTGTTCGGCGCGGCAATCAGCAGCATCCGCGACACGAAGCGCCGGTTGCGCTCGTACACGATCCTGTTGTCGATCTGATCGGATATCCGCTTGTCGCGCGCCAGCTTTTCCGACTTCGCCGCCTGCCATGCCGCGATCGCATCGGCATCGCCCACCCTCCACAGTTTGTGCAAAGTCCGCACGTCGTCGACATTTTCCGCGGCCGTCTGCACCAGGTCCTGGGCAAGCATTTCGCGTTGCTGCGCCAGCGTCAGCCCCGTGAACGCGTGCATCTGCTGCGGCAAGGTCTCGAGTCCGACGATCTTGCCGCGCGTCCTGATGTAGACGTTCTGCAATTGCGCCTCCGTGCCGTATTCGGTCTGCAAGCCGGCGCTCAACGAATCGTAGGTTTCGACCAGCAAGGACGCGAGCCACGGCCGCATCTTCTTGATTTCCTCCAGCGCGGCAGGATTGCCTTGCAAGCGAAACGCGAGCTTGCGCCACAAAGGATCGGGCAACAAACCGGGCAGGCAGTCGCGCCGGCATACGCCGTATTTCGACACGTCGTCTTGCGAGACCAGCAGCTCGTCGGGCGACAGTTCGAGCGCAAGTGTCCCCGAGGCGGCGAGCGCACCCAGGATAGGCGGACGAAAGGGCTGATTGGGCGGGTAGTCGGCGGGATCGCCGACGTGCAACGTGCCGAGCAGGTAGATCGTGGTAGTGCCGCGCGTGGCGACATAGAACGGCATGCGCGCCGGCTGCAAACGCACCGGACCGCTGGCCGTGGTGCCGGGCGCGGCGGGCGGCGGATTGGAGCCGGGCAAGGTGGCGCGCGTCGGCGCCGGCAGATTGGGCACCGGCAATGCCGGCCGCCCTGCCGGAGCGGGCGCGTTGGCGGAGGCCCCCGCGGCATGCGCCGCGATGATCGGCCCGCCACCGCTCAAATGGAAGACGGAACAAACGCCGAGGAGCGCGGCACCGGTCAGTGCGCGCGCCCTCCAGCGCCGCGCGAAAGCGGCGTTGCCGCCGTCACGCGAGCGGCGCGTAAAACGACGCGCCGCCACCCCATCAGGCATCCACGTCCCCCACCTCCTCGGCGCGGTGACACGACACCTGACGGCCATCCACTTCACGCAGCTTCGGCTCTTCGCTGCGGCACCGGTCGATCGCATACGGGCAGCGCTGGTGGAACGTGCAGCCCGACGGCGGATTCAGCGGCGACGGCAGCTCGCCTTGCAGCTTGATCTTGATGCGGCGATCCGATTCGAAGATCGAAGGGGTCGCCGACATCAACGCCCGCGTATACGGATGCCGCGGCTTCGAGAAAATCCGCTTCTTGTCGCCGAGCTCCGCGACGCCGCCGAAGTACATCACCATCACATCGTCGGCGATATGCTCGACCACCGACAGATTGTGCGAGATGAACACGTAGCTGGTCTTGAACTGCTCCTGCAGATCCATGAACAGATTCAGGATCTGCGCCTGGATCGACACGTCGAGCGCGGATACCGGTTCATCCGCGACGACGATCTGCGGATCGAGGATCATCGCGCGCGCGATCGCCACACGCTGCCGCTGGCCGCCGGAGAACATATGCGGATAGCGTTTGGCATGTTCCGGACGCAAGCCGACGGTGCGCATCATCTGCGCAATCCGTTCGGCGCGTTCGCTGGCAGTCAATTGCGTGTTGATCGCGAGCGGTTCGCCGAGCGTCTGCTCGACGGTCTTACGCGGATTCAGCGAGGCAAACGGATTCTGGAACACCATCTGCACGCGCCGCCGCAACGCCGCGATCTTCGCGTGATCGGCGCCAGCTACGTCTTCGCCGTCGATCAGCAAGCGGCCCGCGGTGGGCGCCTCGATCATCGTCAGTTGGCGCGCGAGCGTCGACTTGCCGCAACCGGATTCGCCGACCACCGCGAGCGTCTTGCCGCGATCGAGCGCGAACGACACGCCGTTGAGCGCCTTCACCGTGCCTTGGGCGAACATGCCGCGCTTCACCGTGTAGTGACGCGCGAGCTGGTCGGCGACCAGCACGTGATCGCCCGCATGGTCCGACTGGCGCCGCGTTTCGAGTACTGCGTTCATCGTGCGCCTCCATGCGTGTGAACGTTGGCGTCGCCGCTCAGGTTCAGGGGTTTGATGCAGCGCACGCGCGCCACTTCAGCGTGACCTTGCATCGGCGCGAGTCCCGGCCGCGCCTTCATGCAGTCGTCGACCACATACTTGCAGCGCGGCGCGAAGAGGCAGCCTTTCGGCCGGTCGTCGCGACCCGGCACCATGCCCGGCAGTGCGGCGAGCCGCACCGCGCCGACATTGTGCTCGGGAATCGCCGCCAGCAGCGCTTCCGTGTACGGATGATGCGGCGCGGCGAAGATATCGGGCACGCGGTTGGTTTCGATCACTTCGCCAGCGTACATGACCGCGACGCGCTGCGCGACTTCGGACACCACCGCCAGATCGTGCGAGATCAGCACGAGCGCCATGCCGCGCTCCTTCTGCAGCTTGATCAGCAGCTCCATGATCTGCGCCTGGATGGTCACGTCGAGCGCGGTGGTCGGTTCGTCGGCGATCAGCAGCTTCGGATTGCAGGCAATCGCCATCGCGATCATCACGCGCTGGTTCATCCCGCCCGACATCTGATGCGGAAACGCGCCGATACGGTTCTTCGCGTCCGGAATGCCGACCTGGTCGAGCAATTCGAGCGCGCGCCTGTCCAGCTCGCTGCCGCGCAAGCCTTCGTGCAGCTTCAGCACTTCCTTGATCTGATAGCCGACCGTGTAGCTCGGATTCAGACTGGTGAGCGCGTCCTGGAACACCATCGCGATGTCTTTGCCGATGATCTTGCGGCGTTCCTTCGCCGACGCCTTCAACAGGTCTTTGCCGTTGAAGGTGACTTCGTCGGCGGTGACTTTGCCCGGCGCGTCGATCAGGCCCATCAGCGCCATCATCGTCACGCTCTTGCCCGAGCCCGATTCGCCGACCACGCCGACGACTTCGCCCGGCGCGACATCGAGGTTGATCCGGTCGACCGCCGGCAGTCCGTTGAAGTTCACCGCCAGATTGCGGATGGTCAATAGTTGTTCCATGTCAGGCCATCCGTTTCAGTTTGGGATCGAGTGCGTCGCGCAGCCCGTCGCCGAGCAGATTGATCGCGAGCACCGAGATCAGGATGGATAGACCCGGCATCGTGACGATCCACCAGGCGCTTTCGATGTAATCGCGCGCCGAAGCGAGCATCGCGCCCCACTCCGCCGACGGCGGTTGCACGCCGAGGCCGAGGAAGCCGAGCGCCGCGGCATCGAGAATCGCCGACGAGAAGCCCAGGGTGGCCTGCACGATCAGCGGCGCGGTGCAGTTCGGCAGCACTTGCGAGAACATCAGCCGCAGCGTGCCGGCGCCCGCGACGCGCGAAGCCGTCACATATTCCTTCTGCAGTTCGCCTTGCGCCGACGCACGCGTCAACCGCACATAACCCGGCAGCGCGACGATCGCGATCGCCAGCATCGTGTTGACGAGGCCCGGACCGATGATCGCGACCACCGCGACGGCGAGCAGCAGCGACGGCAACGCGAGCAGCACGTCCATGATGCGCATGATCGGCGTGTCGGCCCATTTCTCGAAGAACGCGGCGATGAGGCCGAGCACGATGCCCGGAATCAGCGCCAGCACCACCGAGACGAAGCCGATCCAGAACGACAGCCGCGCGCCATACATCAGACGCGAGAGGATGTCGCGGCCCGCTTCGTCGGTGCCGAGAATGAACTTCCAGTTGCCGCCTTCGAGCCACGCGGGCGGAATCTTGACGAAGTCGCGATACTGCTCGATCGGGCTATGCGGCGCGATCAACGGCGCGAAGATCGCGATGAAGATCAGCACCAGCACGACGATGCCGGCGCTGACCGCGCCGCGGTTACGCGAGAAATTCGCCCAGAATTCGCGGGCGGCGATGGCGCGGCCACTCGGAGGAGTGACGGCCTGGGGGACGGTATTTTGAATGTCTGCCATGTTCGGATCACCTCGTATGGCGAATGCGCGGATTCAGCACGCCGTACAACAGATCGACGACGAGGTTCACGACGATCACCAGGGTGGCGATCATCAGGATACCGCCCTGCACCACCGGATAATCGCGCCGGCCGATCGCATCGATCAGCCACTTGCCGATACCCGGCCACGAAAACAGCGTCTCGGTCAGCACCGCGCCGGCAAGCAGCGTGCCGACCTGCAAGCCGATCACGGTCACCACCGGAATCAGCGCATTGCGCAACGCATGCACGACGATCACACGCCCGGGCGACAGCCCCTTCGCGCGTGCGGTGCGGATGTAGTCTTCGCGCAGCACTTCGAGCATCGACGAACGCGTCATCCGCGCGACCACCGCCAGCGGAATCGTGCCGAGCACGATGGCCGGCAGGATCAGATGGCTCAGTGCGGATTTGAGCGCGCCTTCGTCGGTGGACATCAGCGCGTCGATCAGCATGAAGCCGGTCACGTGCGGAATGTCGTATTCGACCGCGATGCGGCCCGACACCGGCGTCCAGCCGAGCTTCACCGAGAACATCATGATGAGGATCAAGCCCCACCAGAAGATCGGCATCGAGTACCCGGTCAAGGCCGTGCCCATCACGCCGTGATCGACCACCGTGCCGCGCCTGAGTGCCGCGAACACGCCCGCCGGCAAGCCGACGATCAGCGCGAACAGCATTGCGCACATCGACAGTTCGACGGTAGCGGGAAAGCGTGCGAGGAATTCGCCCATCACGCTGGTGTTGGTGATGATCGAGGTGCCGAGGTCGCCGTGCAGCGCGCGGCCGACGTAGTGGATGTATTGCAGCGGCAGCGGCTCATCGAGCCCCAGCCGGTGCATCGCGGCCGCATGCATGGCCGGATCGACGCCGCGCTCGCCCATCATCACTTCGATGGGGTCGCCCGGGATCAGGTGAATCAGCGCAAACGCGAGGATGGTAATGCCGATGAAAGTCGGTATCACCATGCCGACGCGGCGCAAAACGAAGCGGAACATGGTTTGTCCCTATGGTCTTGATGAAGAAAAAACGCAACCGGCGACAAGGGCTCGTGACCCCGGCCGCCGGACCATTTCGACCAGTTTTCTAACCGTGCGAAAAGCGTACTGCGTGAGCTTGACGAATTACTTGACGCTGACACCGTCAAAGCGCGCGTAGCCGAGCGGCTCGATACGCATGTCGACGACCTTCTTGCTGACAGGCTGATACACAGTCGAGTGAGCGATCGCCGAGAACGGCAGTTGCTGCGCGAAGATCTGCTGAGCCTGCATATACGCCGTCGTGCGCGCGCCCTGTTCGGACGTGACGCGGCCCTTCTGGATCAGATCGTCGAACGGCTTGTAGCACCACTTCGAGAAGTTGTTGCCGTTCACCGCTTCGCAACCGAGCAGCGTGCCGAGCCAGTTGTCCGGATCGCCGTTGTCGCCGGTCCAGCCGATCAGCATCGTGTCGTCTTCGCCTGCATGCGCACGCTTGATGTACTCGCCCCATTCGTACGTGACGATCTTCGCCTTCACGCCGATCTTGGCCCAGTCGGCCTGGATCATTTCCGCCATCAGGCGGGCGTTCGGGTTGTACGCGCGCTGCACCGGCATCGCCCACAGCGTGAGGTCGAAACCGTTCGGGTAGCCGGCCTTCGCCAGCAGCGCCTTGGCCTTGTCCGTGTCGAAAGACGCGCTCTTCAGGTTCTTGTCATACGACCATTGAGTCGGCGGCATCGGATTCGTGGCAGCCTGGCCCGCACCCTGATACACCGATTCGACGATCGCCTTCTTGTTGATCGCCATGTCCAGCGCCTCACGCACTTCGAGCTTGTCGACCGGCTTGTGCGTCACGTTGTACGCGAGGTAGCCGAGGTTGAAGCCCGGCTGCGACGGCATCTCGATGTTCGCATCGGCCTTGAGCGGCGCGATGTCGGCCGGACGCGGATAGCTCATCACCTGGCATTCGTCGCGCTTGATCTTCTGCACGCGCACGCCGGCGTCCGGCGTGATCGAGAAGATCAGCTTCGAGATCTTCACCGTGTTCGGCTTCCAGTAATCCGGATTGCCGTCGAAGCGGATCGTCGCGTCCTTCGTATAGCTGCGGAAGATGAACGGGCCCGTGCCGACCGGGAACTGGTTGATGTCGGCCGCCTTGCCGGCCTTCAGCAGTTGATCGCCGTATTCGCCCGACAGGATCGACGCGTATTCCATCGCCATATTCTGGATGAACGGCGCGTTGACTTCCTTCAGCGTGAACTTGACGGTGTACGGATCGACCTTTTCGACGCTGGTGATCAGCTTGTCGAGGCCCATGTCGGTGAAGTACGGGAACTGCACCGGGTACGCCTTGCGGAACGGCTGGTTCGTATCCAGCATGCGCTGGAACGTGAACACGACGTCGTCCGCATTGAATTCGCGCGTCGGCTTGAAGAACGACGTGGTCTGGAACTTCACGCCATGACGCAGATGGAACGTGTAAGTCTTGCCGTCCGGGGACACGTCCCACTTTTCGGCGAGGCCCGGCTCGACTTTGGTGCCGCCGCGCTCGAATTCCACGAGGCGGTTGTAGACGGTGAACGTATTAGCTGTGAAATCCGTGCCCGTGGTGTATTGGGCAGGATCGAAACCCGCGGGACTGCCTTCTGAGCAGTAGACCAGGGTTTTATTCGGAATCTCGGCGCGCGCGACGCTTGCACCCACCATCGATGCCGCTGCAGCTGCGACGAGCGTCGTAACACGCGCGGCGCGCAACAGATTGTTTTGCTTCATGTTTCCTCCAGGTTCGGGGCCGGCTTCCACCGGCGTAGCGGGATATTACTTGAGCTTGGCTCACACCAACAAGCGGAGGAAATTCCCTCTGTTGACGATCGGAAACCATTCGGGCAGACAAAAGCCGCACGCCGGCGCTGGCCGGAACGTGCGGCTCACGAGGGCGGGGCCGGCAAAAAGCGGCCCGCTCACGGTCATTTCAGGCCGACGTTCATGAATTGGGTCGGGCCGAACGGGTCGATCTTGAAGCCGGTGACGTCCTTGCTGATCGGCTGATAGACCGTGGAATGGGCGATCGGCGTGAACGGGACCTGTTGCTTGAAGAGTTCCTGAGCTTCGGTATACGCCTTGGTGCGCTCCGGCAGATCCGTGGTGCTGCGGCCTTTTTTGATCAAATCGTCGTAGGGCTTGTAGCACCATTTGGAGAAGTTGCTGCCGTTCACCGCATCGCAGCCGAGCAACACCCCTAACCAGTTGTCCGGATCGCCGTAATCGCCGGTCCAGCCGATGAGCATCGCTTCATGCTCGCCGGAATGGCCGCGGCGAATATATTCGCCCCATTCGAAGGTGGCGATCTTCACCTTGACGCCGATCTTCGCCCAGTCGGCTTGCAGCATTTCGGCCATCAGCCGGGCGTTCGGGTTATAGGGGCGCTGCACCGGCATCGCCCACAAGGTGAGATCGAAGCCGTCCGGATAGCCCGCCTGCTTGAGCAGCGCCTTCGCTTTGTCCACGTCGTATGGGGCGTCCTTCAGGTTCTTGTCGTAACCCCATTGCGTCGGCGGCATGGGATTGGTTGCCGCCTGGCCGGCGCCCTGATACACCGAGTCGATAATCGCCTTCTTATTGATCGACATATCGAGCGCGCGACGCACCATCACATTGTCGAGCGGCTTTTTCGTGGTGTTGTAGGCGATATAGCCCAGGTTGAAACCGACCTGGCTCGGCATGGCCAGCGACGCGTCGGTTTTGACTGCGGGAATATCGGCCGGACGCGGATAAGCCATGACCTGGCATTCGCCGCGTTTCAGCTTTTGCAGCCGTACCGCCGCATCGACGGTAATTGCGAATATCAGTTTGCTGACTCTGACGACGCCCGGTTTCCAGTAATCCGGATTACCGTCGAAGCGAATCGTGTCGTCTTTGGTATAGCTGCGGAAAATAAACGGGCCGGTGCCGACCGGATATTGGTTGATATCCGACGCTTTACCCGCTTTCAATAACTGGTCGCCGTATTCAGCCGACAAAATCGACGCGAACGGCATCGCAATCTGCTGCAGGAACGGCGCATCGACTTCCTTCAGGGTGAAGCGCACCGTATAGGGATCGAGCTTCTCGACTTTCGAAATATTCTTCGCGAGGCCGAGATCGTTGAAATACGGGAACGGCACCGGGTACGCCTTGCGGAACGGCTGCTCCGGATCGAGCATCCGCTGATAGGTAAAGACGACGTCGTCGGCATTGAATTCGCGCGTCGGCTTGAAGAACGACGTGGTCTGAAACTTCACGCCGTGGCGCAGATGGAACGTGTATTGCAATCCATCTTGCGACACGTCCCATTTCTCGGCGAGGCCCGGTTCGATATCGGTGCTGCCGTGTGCGAATTCCACGAGCCGGTTATAGACCGTGTACGAGCCGGCGCTGAATTCGACGCTGGTGGTGTATTGCGCGGTGTCGAAGCCCGCCGGGCTGCCCTCGGAGCAGAACACGAGGGTTTTGTCGGGCAGCGTGGCCGCCTGAACCGCGGCGGGTGAAAGGCCGGCGGCCAGAACCGCGCAGGCGCTCAAAGCGGGAAGGCAGGCATGGCGAACCGCAAACAGCAACTTGGATACTGTCATAACGTTCTCCGCACAGCAGCCACGTCAGCTGCGCTTTGATCATAGACAGCACAAAAATCGGGTTCAATCCGTGCTTACACGCCGCAAGCAAAATACGCATGGGCCCCCGCCGCTGCAATGCAACAACGGTTTTCGCCGGGCCAAAAAAAACCGCGCGGCCTGATGAGCCGTGCGGTTTCCGTACTACGTGTCAGCGGTGCCGGCAGGATCAGACGCCCAGCCGTTCGCAGATCCCCTTGGTCGCCGCCGCGCCGTTCAGCGTGTAGAAATGCAGACCCGGCACCTTCGCTGCGATCAGACGCCCGCACAGGTCGGTCACCACATCCAGCCCGAACGCGCGAATCGACTCGCGATCGTCGCCGAAGCTTTCCAGACGGCGTGCGATCCAGCGCGGCACTTCCGCGCCGCACATCTCCGAGAAACGCATCAGCTGCGAGAAATTCGTGATCGGCATGATGCCCGGCACGATCGGTACGTCGACGCCGAGCTTCTTCGCATCTTCGACGAAACGGAAGTACGCGTCCGCGTTGAAGAAATACTGCGTGATCGCGGAGTTGGCGCCGGCCTTCACCTTGCGGGCGAAGTTTTCCAGATCCTGGCGCGGCGAGCGCGACTGCGGGTGGTACTCCGGATAGCCGGCCACCTCGATCCAGAACCAGTCGCCGAACTCGGCGCGGATAAAGCTCACCAGTTCCGACGCGTAGCGCAATTCGCCGACTGCGCCCATGCCGGACGGCAGATCGCCGCGCAGCGCGACGATATGGCGGATGCCATGCGCGCGGTACGCGTTGAGAATCGCGCGCAGGCTCTCTTTCGACGAGCCGATGCACGACAGGTGGGGCGCGGCTTCGAACCCCTCCTTCGCCATCTCGACGACGGTATCGAGCGTGCCCTGTTGCGTCGAGCCGCCCGCGCCGAACGTGACGGACACGAACTTGGGCTTGAGCGCCGCGAGCTGCGCACGCGTGGCGCGCAGCTTGTCGACGCCTTCCTGCGTCTTCGGCGGGAAGAATTCGAATGAAAGTTCGATCGGGTTCATGATTCAGTAGCTCAACCGATACTGCGGTTGCCGAAAATAAGCGCGGACAGCAGCCACGAAACGATGCTGTACAGAATCGAGCCGAAGAACGCCGACCAGAAACCCGACACTTCGAAGCCCTTCAGCAGCGACGCGCACAGCCAGAAGCACAGCGCATTGACCACCAGAATGAAGACTCCGAGCGTGAGAATCGTCACGGGCAGCGTCAACAGGATCAGCACCGGCCGCAAGATCGTATTGATCAACCCGAGCACCACCGCGACGATCAATGCGGTGCCGAAACTGCGGATATGAATCGACGGAACGAGGTAGGTGATGATCAGGAGCGCGAGCGCGTTGATCAGCCAGGTCAGCAGCACGGTCATGTAGAGCTCCTTGTGGGCCAGTGTCCGTTCAATGAAAAGAGACGGGCATGGCGAACAAAGCGGCGCCTCGTGCGCCGCCCTGTCGTCAAACCGTCATGCTTTGAAACCGCCCGTGTGCTTAGTAGCGGTAGTGGTTCGGCTTGAACGGACCGTTCTTGTCGACGCCGATATAGCCCGCCTGCGCGTCCGACAACACCGTCAGGTTCGCGCCGATACGCGCCAGATGCAGACGTGCGACCTTTTCGTCGAGATGCTTCGGCAGCACGTACACCTTGTTCTCGTACTTGTTGCCTTGCGTGAACAGTTCGATCTGGGCCAGCGTCTGGTTCGTGAACGAGTTCGACATCACGAACGACGGGTGGCCCGTTGCGCAACCGAGGTTCACGAGACGCCCTTCAGCCAGCAGGATCACGCGCTTGCCGTCCGGGAAAATGATGTGGTCGACTTGCGGCTTGATGTTGTCCCACTTGTACTGGCGGGTCGACGCCACGTCGATTTCCGAGTCGAAGTGGCCGATGTTGCAGACGATCGCGTTGTGGCGCATCGCCTTCATGTGATCGTGGTTGATCACGTGGTAGTTGCCGGTGGCCGTCACGAAGATGTCGGCCTTGTCGGCCGCGTATTCCATCGTCACGACGCGGTAGCCTTCCATCGCCGCCTGCAGCGCGCAGATCGGATCGATTTCGGTGACCCACACGGTGGCGCCCAGACCGCGCAGCGATTGCGCGCAGCCCTTGCCCACGTCGCCGTAACCGGCCACGACCGCGATCTTGCCCGCGATCATCACGTCGGTTGCGCGCTTGATGCCGTCGACCAGCGACTCACGGCAGCCGTACAGGTTGTCGAACTTCGACTTGGTGACCGAGTCGTTGACGTTGATCGCCGGGAACGGCAGACGGCCTTCCTTTTCCATCTGATACAGACGGTGCACGCCGGTCGTGGTTTCTTCGGTCACGCCCTTGATGTGCGCGAGGCGCGTGGAGTACCACGTCGGGTCGGCATCCAGATGACGCTCGATCGACTTGTACAGCGCGACTTCTTCTTCGTTGGTCGGCTTGGCGATCACCGAACGGTCTTTCTCCGCCTTCGAGCCGAGGATCAGCAGCAACGTGGCGTCGCCGCCGTCGTCGAGGATCATGTTGGCGAATTCGCCGTTCGGCCATTCGAAGATGCGGTGCGAGAACTCCCAGTATTCGTCGAGCGACTCGCCCTTGAATGCGAACACCGGCGTGCCGGCCTTGGCAATGGCCGCAGCGGCGTGGTCCTGCGTCGAGAAAATATTGCACGATGCCCAGCGGACATCCGCGCCGAGCGCGGTCAGCGTTTCGATCAGCACGCCGGTCTGGATCGTCATGTGCAGCGAACCGGCGATGCGCGCGCCCTTCAGCGGCTGCTGCGCCTTGTACTCTTCACGCGTTTGCACGAGGCCGGGCATTTCCGTCTCGGCGATGTTGAGTTCCTTGCGGCCCCAGTCGGCAAGCGACATGTCGGCAACGATGAAATCCTGGGAATCTTGGGAAGCGATAACTGCGGCGTTCATCACGCCCTCCTTTCTAAGAAATTGACTAGAAATTTGACGTGAGCGCGGTTCGATGCGGGGGATGGGACAGCGCAAAGCGCATCCGAGCCCGCCGATTGAAGCCTTCGAGCCTGGCGGGCGGCCGGCGAATATGCTGATTCGCGGTACCCGTCGCAACGCTCCTCGAAGACGAACGGCGATTGTAGCAAATCGAGATGGCTTCGGGGTGCGGGATCGGGTGGGTGGAATTCGAGCGTGTGGGACACGCCCCGGTGTCAGATGGGCAGCAGCCCGAGCATTGGCGCAAGCAGCACCATCACCACGCCGGCGATCATCATCGTCAGACTGGCGACCACGCCTTCCTCGCTACCGAGTTCACGCGCCTTCGCGGTGCCCACGCCGTGCGCCGCCGCGCCGAACAGCGCGCCGCGCGCGAGCCGCGTGCGCAGGGGCACGAGCCCCAGCACCAGTTCACCGAACAGCATCCCGCACACGCCCGTCGCGATCACGAACAGCGCGGTCAGGTCCTTCGGCGCATGAATCTTGTCGGAGACGGCAAGCGCAAACGGCGTCGACACCGAACGGGTCATCAGACTGCGTTGCAGTTCCGGCGAAAGATGCAACAGCTTCGCCAGCATCAGCGAGCCGCCGACCGCGACCACGATGCCCACCGTCACGCCGACCGTCAGCGAGATCCAGTGCTGTTTGAGCAGCTCGCGGTATTCATAAATAGGCACGGCGAATGCGACCGTGGCGGGACCGAGCAGCCACATCAGCCAGCGTGTGTCCTGGAAGTAGACCGGATACGGAATATGCAGCAGCACGACGATCGCCGCGAGCACCGCCGGCACGGCGAGCAAGGGCGTGAGCCACGGCGACTTGAAGCGCGCGTAGAGCGCCTTCGACGCGAAATACAACGCCACCGTCAGCACGAAGCAGCCAGCCGCGATCAGACGCGACGCATCGTCGGCGAACAGGGACGAATAAAACGCGTTCATGGGCAGGCTTCAGCGTGGCAGAGAGGTTGAAGAATCATCAGACGCGGGCCGCATGCCGCGCGACCATCACGCGGCGCAGCGCCAGCCGGCGTTCGAGCCGTGCGGCCTGGTCGACCGCAAAGGCGACCGCGACCATCACCATCAAAGTGCCGGCGACCACCACCAGCGCGAGACGCCACCCGTCCTCGCGAAACAGCCCGCCGTACTGCACCGCGGCAACTGCGGCCGGAATGAAGAACAGCAGCATGTCGGACAGCAGCCAGTCAGCGCCGGCCTTGATCCAGCGCGGCGCGATACCGCCGCAGAACAGCAGCGCGAGCAACGCGACCAGACCGACCACGCCGCCCGGCACCGGCAAATGGAGCTGACGCACGACGAAATCGGCGACCAGCCAGAGGCCGGCTAGCGCACCGCTCTGCGCGGCGATCCGCACCACGCGCAGCGCGCCGCTGGCGCGGCCGGCGTGGGCGAAACGGGAGAGAAGCTGCGTCGTCATGGCAAACCCTAGGTGACTTTTGATGAAAGTCAGTATAGGTTGCAACGCAACATAAATATAATGACTTACTACCATCAAAACCATTCCAATTTGGAATTTCGGAGTCCCAGATCGTGGAACTACGTGCGTTGCGCTATTTCGTCGAAGTGGTGCGTCAACAGAGCTTCACCGTCGCCGCCGAGCAGATGTTCGTGACGCAGCCGACCATCAGCAAGATGGTCAAGTCGCTGGAAGATGAGATCGGCTCGCCGCTGCTGCTGCGCGACGGGCGCCAGATGGTGCTGACCGACGCCGGCCGCATCGTCTATCAGCGCGGCCAGGACGTGCTGGCCGCTCACGCGCAGTTGCAGGCGGAGCTGAACGATCTCGACACGCTCGGCCGCGGCGAACTGACGATCGGCATTCCGCCGATGGGCGGCTCGCTCTTCACGCCCGCGATCGCCGCGTTCCGTCAGCGCTACCCGAAAATCGAACTGAAGCTGTTCGAGCAGGGTTCGCGCGCGATCGAAGCCGCGCTGATCAACGGCGAGCTGGAGTTGGGCGGCGTGCTGCAACCGGTCGACCCCGAAAATCTCGACGTTCTCCCGATGACGCGGCAATTGCTGTGGCTGGTCGCGCGTACCGGTTCGCGTTGGGACGATCTGCACGAGGTGCCGCTCGGCCAGCTGGCCAGCGAACCGTTCGTGTTCTATGGCGAGAGCCTTGCGCTCAACGATGTCGTTCTGAACGCGTGCCGCGCGGCGGGGTTTGCGCCGACCATCGTCGGACGCAGCGGGCATTGGGACTTCATGGCGGCGCTGGTGCTGGCCGGGGTCGGCATCGCCCTGTTGCCGGCGCCGTATTGCCGGCGGCTCGACGCCGCGCAATTCACCTGCCGGCCGGTCGTCGAGCCGGAGATTCCCTGGGAGATGGCGATAGGCTGGCGCCGCAACGGCTATCTGTCGCATGCGGCGCGCGCGTGGCTCGAAGTTGCCCGCGAGACGCTGCCGGGCCAGGCCGGCGACGATTTCATGCTAGGGCCGGGTATCGGCATGACTGGAATCGCAGCGCCGCTTGCCAGATAAAAACAGGCCGCCCGGCGCCCCGCTCAAGCCGCTCAAGCCGCACTCGCCGTCAGGCCCGCACGACCCGCCGCCGCAGCCGGAAGCGCCGTGTCCGCCCCGCCCCGCGCCGCCGCGATCAGTTCAGCCGCGCGCTCGCCGATCATCACGGTCGGCGCATTGGTGTTGCCGCCGATCAGCGTCGGCATCACCGATGCATCGACGATCCGCAGCCCTGTCACGCCTCGCACCCGCAGTTGCGGATCGACCACGGACTGCGCGTCGCCGCCCATCCGGCAGGTGGCGACCGGGTGATAGATCGTGTCCGCATGCTCGGCAATCGTCCGGCGCAGCTCGGCCTCCGTCTGGCCTGGATGCGTATACAACTCCTTGCCGCCGTGCAGCGCGAGCGAAGGCGCATCGAGAATGCGCCGCGCCATCTGCGTGCCTTCCACCAGCAGATCCAGATCGCGCGAATCGCTGAAAAAGCGCGGATCGATCACCGGCGCGGTGCGCGCGTCGGCGCTCGCCAGCGTCACGGTGCCGCGGCTATGCGGCCGCAACACGCATACGTGCAGCGAATAGCCATGACCCCAGTGCATATGCCGGTTGTGATCGTCGACCAGCGCCGCGCAGAAATGCAGTTGCAGATCCGGCCGATCGAGCGTCGGTCGGCTCTTCAGAAAGCCGCCCGCTTCCGCGACGTTGCTCGACAGCATGCCGCGCCCATGCCGCATGAAGGTGACGAACTGCGGCAGTATCCGCGCAATGCCGCGCACCGAAAAACCGGTCGGCTCGATCGACGACACCCGCTTGTTGATCGTGAAATCGACATGATCGATCAGGTTCTGGCCGACCTCCGGCGCATCGTGCAGCACCGCAATGCCGAGCGCTTGCAGATGCGCGGCCGGCCCGATCCCCGAGCACATCAGCAGTTGCGGCGAATTGAACGCGCCCGCCGCCAGCACCACTTCGGCACGCGCTTCGAGCGTTTCGCTGCGGCCGCCGCGCACGATCTCGACCCCGCTCGCGCGCTTGCCGTTGAACGTCACGCGCAGCACGGTCGCATCTGCGATGGTGTGCAGATTGGGCCGCTGGCGGTCATAGATATAGGCGCGCGCGACACTGCAACGGCGTCCGTCGCGCTGCGTCACCTGATAGAAACCGATGCCTTCCTGCGCGAGGCCGTTGAAGTCGCTGTTCAGCCGATAGCCCGCTTCGATGGCGGCCTGCACGAAGCGCTTCGAAAACGGGTTGCGATAACGCAGATCGGACACCGTCAGAGGACCGTCCGCGCCGTGCCATGCGTCGGCGCCGCGCTCGTTGCCCTCGGCGCGGCGGAAATACGGCAGCACGTCCGCCCACGACCAGCCGTCGCAGCCGAGTTGCGCCCATTCGTCGTAATCGAGCGGATGGCCGCGCGTGTAGATCATCGCGTTGATCGCGCTCGAACCGCCAAAGCCGCGCCCGCGCGGCTGATAACCCTGGCGCCCGCCGAGCCCCGGCTGCGGCGTGGTCAGATAGCCATAGTTGGTCTTGAGTTTGTGCGGCACGACGGCCGCCACGCCGACCGGCATATTGACGAACAGATTGCGCTCCGTGTGCGGACCGGCTTCGATCAGCGCGATCGTCGCAGCGGGGCAGCTATCCGCGAGGCGGCTCGCCAGCGAGCAGCCGCCCGAGCCTGCACCGACGATAATGTAGTCGTATTGCATCCGCTCCTCCTGATGGGCCGCGCTGCTCGCGGACCCTGACCCTGTCTTGTGTCGATCGGAGTTAACGCTTTAGCGGTTACTCCGATCCCATGCAAAGCTGTCGATCGGAGTTAGCGTGTCGACCAGAGTTGGCGCTTTAGCGCTTACTCTGGTCCCATAGCGGTTACTCCGATCCCATGCAAGCGATTGCGGCACACTTGTCTACGTGTGTTTCACCGGCATTGTAGGGAGCGTTGCGGCGCCACGGCGCGTTCATGTCAGAGCGATCCCTCTAAACGAAAGCGCAGTGGCGACCCTATGATGAAAGACGCGCGAGCGCCCGCCAGGCGGCCCGCGCAAGGGATTCGAACACGGCGCCGGGCGCGCCGTCCCGTCAGCGTGCGGCACGACACGCAGCGATCGAACAGCACGGTGCAACGCAGCGCCGATCAGCGCCGGCGCGCACCCGGTGAACGGAGACAGCAGATGGAACCGCAACAGCGCGGGCACGCCCGCAGCCACACATCCGGTCACACGCACGACGTGACAAATCAGGCGCCGCCGCTGGCGGACTACAACCTGTTCGCGAGCGACGCCGCTTTATCCGCCGCCCTCGAACGCGAAGGCGCCGCGTGGCATCGCGAGACGCTGCTGCGCGACGGCGCTGCGCTCACCGCGCCGGAAACGCTTGCGCTCGCCGAACTGGCCAACCGCCACCCTCCCGAACTGTTCACGCACAGCCCCCGCGGCGAACGCATCGACGCGCTGGAGTTTCATCCGTCGTGGCATACGCTGCTGTCGCTGCTGCGCCGCGAAGGTCTGCACGCGCTGCCGTTTTCCGACCCGCAGCCCGGCGCGATGGTCGCCCGTTGCGCCGGCTACTTCCTGCACGCGCAACTCGAATCCGGTTCGCTCTGCCCGTTGACGATGACCTTCGCGAGCATTCCGGTGTTGCAGCGCGAACCGGCCTTGTTCGACATGCTGCGCGACAAGCTCTATACCCGCGAACACGATCCGCGCGACGTCCCGCTCGCGCAGAAAACCTCGGCGATGATCGGCATGGGCATGACCGAGAAGCAAGGCGGCTCGGATGTACGCAGCAACCGGACCCACGCGTACGCCACGCGCGGTAGCGGTCGCGGCGCCGAATACCGCCTCGTCGGCCACAAATGGTTTTTCTCCGCGCCGCAATGCGACGCGCATCTGGTGCTCGCCCGCACCGGCGATCACGAGGGCCTGTCGTGCTTTTTCGTGCCGCGCTTCGCGCCGGACGGCAGCAAGAACGCGGTGCAGATCCAGCGTCTGAAAGACAAGCTCGGCAACCGCTCGAATGCGAGCAGCGAAGTCGAGTTCTTCGACGCATTCGGCATCCTGATCGGCGACGAAGGCCGCGGCGTGCCGACCATCATCGAAATGGCGAACTACACGCGGCTCGATTGCGTGATCGGCAGCGCGGCGTTGATGCGCGCGGCGCTGGTGCAGGCGATCCATCACGCGCGGCATCGCAGCGCGTTCGGACGGCATCTCGCCGATCAGCCGCTGATGCGCAATGTGCTGGCCGATCTTGCCTTGGAGTCGGAAGCGGCAACGGTGCTCTTCATGCGTCTCGCGCGGGCTTTCGAAGAATCGGCCGATGCCGCCAACGCGGCGCCCGCCGAGCGTGCGTGGCGGCGCATCGTCACGCCGGCGGCGAAGTATTGGGTCTGCAAGCGGGCACTCGAATTCACCGGCGAGGCGATGGAAGTCTGGGGCGGCAACGGCTATGTCGAGACGGCGCCGATGGCGCGTTTTTATCGCGAAGCCCCCGTGAATTCGATCTGGGAAGGTTCGGGCAACGTGATGTGCCTCGACGTGCTGCGCGCACTGGAGCGCGAACCCGAAGCGGCGCAAGCGTTGTTCGCCGCGTGGCAAGCGGCGGCGCAGAGCCACCCGGCGCTGGGCGCGGCGCTCGCGAGGCTCGCCGCCGCGCTCGACGGCCCGGCCGAACATCGCGAGGCATCGGCGCGGCGCATCGCGCAGCAAATCGTGCTGATCGCGCAGGCCAGCTTGCTGATCCAGCATGCGCCCGCCGACGTCGCCGAGGCCTTCATCGCCACGCGGCTCGCCGACTGCTGCGGCGAAAGCGGTCGAGTGTACGGCACGCTGCCGGCTACGTTCGACCACGCGGCGATCGTCGAGCGAGCGTTTGCCGCCTGATTGCCTCCTGATTGCCTCCTGATTGCCGCCTGATTGCCACGTGAGCCGCGTGAGGTTCACCGCTTGAAGCGAGCCAACCCGCTCGCATGCCGGAACACAACAAACCAATAAGCGCGGTTCACGCGCACCAACATCCATCAGGGAGTGGACGCACATGAAGAACGATCTGCCCGAGCTAGGCACGCTCGAAGCGCTCGAAGCGCTGCTGCGCGAGCAACGCCATGCTTATTTGCGCGCGCCGTATCCGTCGTGGGAAACCCGCGCCGCGCATCTGAAAGCGTTGCGCAAAGTCATACTCGACAATCGCGACGCGCTCGCCGACGCGATGAACGCCGACTTCGGCAATCGCGCGAAGGAGGAAGTGCTGCTCGCCGAATTCCTGCTGATCAAGGAAGAGATCGACGCCGCGCTGAAACACGGCAAGCGCTGGATGAAAGCGCAGCGCCGCAGCACCAGCAAATGGCTGCTGCCGGCGCGTGCGGCAGTCGTGCCGCAGCCGCTCGGCGTGGTCGGCATCATCGTGCCGTGGAATTATCCGGTGCTGCTGGCCGCCGGCCCGTTGATCAGCGCGCTCACCGCGGGCAACCGCGCGATCATCAAGATGTCCGAATTGACGCCCCGCACCTCGGCGCTGTTCGAGCAGCTGATCGGCCAGACCTTCGCGCGCGATCACGTCGCCGTGGTGAACGGCGACGCGGCGCTCGCCGCCGCCTTCAGCTCGCAACCGTTCGACCATCTGCTGTTCACCGGTTCGACCAAGGTCGGCCACGAAGTGATGCGCGCCGCCGCCGAGCATCTCACGCCGGTGACGCTGGAGCTCGGCGGCAAGTCGCCGGCGATCATCGGCCAGCATGCGCGCTTTCACAACGCGGTCGACAACCTCGTCGCCGGCAAGACGCTCAACGCCGGCCAGACCTGCGTCGCGCCCGACTACGTGCTGCTGCCGCGCGGCCAGGAGCAGGCGTTCATCGAACGGGCGCGCGCGCGGATGGCGAAGATGTATCCCGACTTCGCGCACAACCGCGACTACACGTCGATCATTTCGGAGCGGCATTTCGCGCGGCTGCAACGCCTCGCCGACGAAGCGCAGGCCGCCGGCGCGCAACTCCATACGCTGACCGGCACCGCGCCCGACCCTGCCAGCCGCCGCTTCCCGCTGACCGCCGTCACCCAGGCGCCGGACCAATGCGCGCTGATGCAGGAGGAAATCTTCGGGCCGCTGCTGCCGATCGTCCCCTACGACACACTCGACGACGCGATCGCGTGGATCAACACGCGGCCCCGTCCGCTCGCGCTCTATCTGTATGCCGACGACGCCGCCACCGTCGAGCGCGTCACGCTCGAAACTATCGCGGGCGGCATGGCGGTCAACGAAACGCTGATGCATCTGGCGTGCGAGAGCCTGCCGTTCGGCGGGGTCGGGGCGAGCGGGATGGGCGCGTATCACGGCTACGAAGGCTTCGTGACCTTCTCGAAGATGAAGCCGGTGCTCACGCAGGCGCGTCTGAATGCGCGCGGACTGGTTTCGCCGCCGTATGGCAAGCGGGTGAATGCGCTGCTGAAGCTGATGCTGCGGTTCTGAGGCGGCCGGACTCAGTCCGGGCGCTTCTCGCCGGAACCATCGCCGGAAACATCGCCGGAAACCTCGGTGGCGACCACGTCGGTGACGTCCGTCTTCCGGGCCGCCCCGTCTTCGGGCCTATCCTCCGCGCCGCTTTCCAGCCGATGCAGCCACGCCAGCAATTCCGCCACCGCCTGGTAAAGCTGCGGCGGAATCCGCGTATCGAGGTCCACCTGCATCAGCAGCGACACCATCTCCGGCGCTTCATGCACGTAGAGGCCGGCTTCCTTGGCGCGCTGCACGATCATCTCGGCGACGAGGCCATAGCCCTTGGCGATCACGCGCGGCGCGGGCTCGCCGCCTTGCGCGTCGTAGACGAGCGCCGCCGCGCTGCGGCGGTGTTTGCGGCTCATCGCATGTCCCAATCGAAATCGTCGAGCGGCGCGGCCTCCGGCCGGACCGCGCTTGCGGCGCGGCGCGCAGTCGGGGCCGGCGAGGCGGAGCGCGCATACGCCGAAGCCGCCGCCGCGCCGGCTGCGTTGGTCGCCGCGGCAGGCGCGCCGCCGCCGATCTCGCGGATCGTCAGCCCGTTCAGTTCGATGCCCGCCGCCGCCAGCCGCTGACGAAAGCTCTCGCCCTGCATCGCCAGCCGCGCCGCACCGCCGGGACTCGCCTGCACGCGCGCCACCAGCCGCGTGCCCGTCAGCGTCAATTCCGCATCGACGGTACCGAGCGTCGGCAGCGACAGCGTCAGACGCGTGCGCCATGGCTGATCGTCGTCGCTCGCGGCGCCGCCGCCGCTGCGGTTCCATTCGTCGCCGTCCTGCTCGATCGTCCAGTCGAGCTTGGCGCCCGGCCAGGCTTCGCCGGTCCAGCGAAACTGCCCGGTCGCGAGCAGATCGAGCTGCTGACGCACCAAGGGAATCGTCGCCGGATGAACCTGGGCTCCCATCGATTGCGCGTTTTGCGACGGCGCGCCGTCGGCCAAAGCCGCCGAGGCGTTATGCAAGCTCGCGTGCGCGTGCTGGCCGTTCAGATCCGAAAGAGAGTTGGCCAGTAATTCGCCGGCCACGAAACGCGCGGCCTGCGCCGTCTGGATCGCCGGTGTGGCGCGCGCGGCGGCGTTGCCTTCGGGCCCGCCGTTGGCCGAGGCGCCCAACCCCTGGCGCTGCGTGGGATTCGCGCTTGTGGCCGGCTCGGCATCGCTTGCCCAGTCGAGCGGCAATTGCGCGGCAGCGGCCACCAGCTTGTTTTGCGCCTCGCCGGCGAGCGCGGCGGGAGGCCGCTGGCCCGCCAGCCATTGCGCGAGATGGGCTTCGTAGAACAAACCGCTGTCGCCGACCGTCTGTTCGAGCGCCGCCGCCAGCGCGGCGACCGGCACCTGCGCGGCGGCCACGTTCGCGGTGGACGCGGCCGCGGCGGCATTCGCAGGGGCATTCGCAGCGGAAAACGCGGTATTGGGGGAAGCCGCGGAGAAAGTGTCGAACAGCGGCAAGCCGTCGATTCCGACATCGAGCGCCGGTGCGGCTGGCCAGATCGGCGTCTGGCCAAGCACGGCAGGCGTCGCCTCGCCGCCCGAGCGCACGATCGCGTTGAGCGTCAGCGCGACGGCGGACAGCGCGGTTTGTGCCGAAGCCGGCGGCGTGGTGGGCGCCGCATCGGGTGTCGCCGTCGACGGCGCGGTATCGACGCCTGCCGCACCGGTCTGCGAGGCGGCCGCCGAGCCCGGCGCAATATTGAGCAGACTGTCGATCCGGTTCGCGAGCAGCGAAGCGACGGCCGTGTCGATTCCGTTCATGCCGATTCCTTGGTCACATGGGCAGCGCGCTCAGGGACGATGCGGCGCGCCTGGGCGAATCCGGCCCGCTCCAGGCAACCCCGGCGCGCCCGGTCAAACTCAGCGCGCCCCGTACAGCTCCTTGAGCACGCGGGCCGACCGTCCGGCGAACAGGGCCGACAGCGTGGCCATGCGCGGATTCGCCAGATCGCGGACCGCGGCGTCGTCGGCGAGGATCTGCCGGATCAGCGCGTATTTGCGCAGGCGCTCCGCTTCGTCCAGCTTGACGCCGGTCTCCGCATCCCGGAGCGCCTCCACCAGAATCCGATACTCCTCCTGCAAGTGCACCAGATCGCTCCACAGGGCCCGCCGCGCAGCCGTCAGCATGCGGCGGGAAATCGCTGCAATCGCCTCATAGCGGGCGAAATATTCTGCGTTCGATGTCATCTCATGCTTTCCGCGGCCGGCTGTGCCGCCATCCGCGCGATCTCCGGGGCAATCCCGATCCAGGCTTCTTCCAGCGTTGCCAGCAGGCCATCGACCTCGACCAGCATCGCCTCGCTTTGTTTTATGTTGGCTTCGAGCAGCCGGCGCGCCATATAGCTGTATAGCGCGTCCAACCGCTCTGCAATCTCGCCGCCCGCCTCCAGATTGAGCGACTGCTGCAGCCCGCTTTCGACGATCTGAATCGCCTTGCCGATCGCTTCTCCGCGTGCCGGCACATTGCCTTGCTGCACATGCATGCGCGCCTGCGCGATGGCTTGCCGGGCGCCCTGATACAACATCACGATCAGACGATGCGGACTCGCGCCCATCACCCCTGTCTCGACGCCCACGCGTGCGTACGCATTGGCTCCAGAGTGTCCTGGGGAAAACATCGGCGCTCCTCCTCTCTTGCACTGCGGTTAGTCATCGCAACCCATCCGTGCACGTTGCCGCGCGCCGAACTCTGCCTGTACCTGGTTATCGGATAGGCAGCGGGAAAGCTTTAGTGTGGTGTAAGGGGGATTAAGGGCTGATTGGAGCGGTCCACGCTGGGCGGCCCACGTAGGGCTGCCCGGTGGTCACACGGTGTCCGGCGTTCAGGCAGGCAAGCGGAACGGCCTTGCCGCCCGGGTCGCGCTCACACCTGCATCTGCATGATGTCGTTATAGGCCGACACCAGTTTGTTGCGCACCTGCAAGCCGAACTGGAAGCCGACGTTGGCCTTCTGCATGTCGACCATCACGTCGTTCAGCGACACGTTCGACGCGCCGAGTTCGAACGCCTTCGATTCGCCGATCGCCTTGGTCTGATCGCCGCTGATCTTGTCGAGCGACGCCTTCAGCGCCGAGGCGAAGCTGCCGGCCGTCGCCGCGCCGGACTGGCCGGCCGCCTGAGCGCCGGCCAGCGGGTCATTGTTGCCGGCCGCTTGCGCCGCCATCGACTGCATCTGTTGCAGCGCCGACGAAAGCGCGTTCACGGGCATAGTCATATTCTCTCCAGGGAATGACGACCGGCATGCCGAACCGCACCGATCTGAGCGAAAGCATAGCAGCGGGCCTTTAGGGAAAGCCCCGAAACTAGGGGGAAAACCCGGCTCTATTCAAGCAATCGGGTTGAGCGGCCCTGCGGATAATTTCAATGGTGAAAGTATCTGTCCGTGCGCCCGCCGACCCTCGGTGCGGCGGGGCGGCAGAACGCAAAGGCATCCCGGAGATACCCGACGCATGGATTCGTCAGCCAACTCTTTGATCAACCCCGACGCCCGCATGGGCCTCGCCGGCGCGCAGCCGGGCGCGGGCGCGTCCGGCGCCGGCCAGCCGGGCGGCGCGGCCGATCTCGGCGGCCTGGGGGGCAACCTTGGCGGCATGGGCGGCAACTTCGGCCAGCGCCTGTCGGGCCTCACGCAAATGCGCGGCAATCCACGCGCGCCGCTGATTTTTGCCGTCGCGCTGCTGGTGGCGATCGTGGCGGGTCTGTTTCTGTGGTCGCGCGCGCCGGACTATAAGGTGCTCTACAGCAACCTGTCGGACCGCGACGGCGGTGCGATCATCACCGCGCTCCAGCAGGCCAATATTCCCTACAAGTTCTCCGACGCCGGCGGCGCGATCCTCGTGCCCGCCGAGCAGGTGCATGAGATGCGTCTGCGTCTGGCTTCGCAAGGCCTGCCGAAGAGCGGCTCGGTCGGCTTCGAATTGATGGACAACCAGAAGTTCGGCATCAGCCAGTTCGCCGAGCAGATCAACTATCAGCGGGCGCTGGAAGGCGAGCTGCAGCGCACGATCGAATCGATTTCCTCGGTGAAGTCGGCGCGCGTGCATCTGGCGATTCCGAAGCCTTCCGTGTTCGTGCGCGACAAGGAAGCGCCCTCCGCGTCGGTGCTGGTCGACCTGTATCCGGGCCGCGCGCTCGACGAAGGCCAGGTGCTGGCGATTACCCATATGGTGGCGTCGGCGGTGCCGGATATGCCGGTGCGCGGCGTGACGATCCTCGACCAGGACGGCAACCTGCTGACGAACCCGTCCTCCGGCAGCGGCCTGGATGCCTCGCAACTGAAGTATCGCCAGCAGATCGAGCGCAACACGCAACAGCGCATCGACGCGATCCTTGCGCCGCTGTTCGGCGCCGGCAATGCGCATTCGCAGGTCAGCGCCGATATCGACTTCGCCCGTAGCGAGCAGACCTCGGAAAACTACGGCCCGAACGGCAGCCCGCAACAAGCCGCGATCCGCAGCCAGCAATCGAGCAGCGCCACCGAAATGTCGCAGGCGGCCGCCTCGGGCGTGCCCGGCGCGCTGTCGAACCTGCCCCCGCAGCCGGCGTCGGCGCCGATCAATGCGCCGAACGGCGCGAGCGGCGTAACCACCACGCCGCTCAGCGACCGCAAGGATTCGACCACCAATTACGAGCTCGACAAGACCGTGCGCCATCTGGAGCAGCCGATGGGCGGTATCAAGCGTCTGTCGGTGGCGGTGGTGGTCAACTATCTGCGGGTGGTCGACTCCAAGGGTCACGCCACGATGCAGCCGGTCACCGCCGGCAAGCTTACGCAGGTCGAGCAGCTGGTGAAGGACGCGATGGGCTTCGACGCGTCGCGCGGCGACTCGGTCAACGTGGTCAACAGCGCGTTCACCACCGACGTCGACCCGACCGCCGACCTGCCGTGGTGGCGCACGCCGGACATGATCGCGCTCGCCAAGCAGATCGCGACCTACCTCGGCATCGGCGCCGTCGCCCTGTTCCTTTACTTCGTGATGGTGAAGCCGGCGCTGCGCCGCGCTTTCCCGCCGCCGGAACCGGTCGTGACGGCGACGGCGCTGCCGTCGCCGGACGAACCGATCCTGCTGGACGGCATCCCGGCCGCCGAGCGCGCAGGCGCCCTCGCCGCCGCCGAAGACGAAGCCGACTCCGAGCTGCTGATGCTGGAGAACGCAAAGCACAAGTACGAGCGGAATCTGGAATTCGCGCGCAACATCGCGCGCCAGGATCCGAAGATCGTCGCAACCGTCGTGAAAAACTGGGTCTCCGATGAGCGCTGAAGGCGTAATGAAGAGCGCGCTCCTGCTGATGTCGATCGGTGAGGAAGAAGCCGCGCAGGTGTTCAAGTTTCTCGGGCCGCGTGAGGTCCAGAAGATCGGCGTCGCAATGGCCGCGCTGAGGAACATCACACGTGAACAGATCGACGACGTCCTGCAGGAGTTCGTGCGCGAGGCCGAAAAGCATACCGCCCTGTCGCTCGATTCGAGCGACTACATCCGCTCGGTGCTGACCAAGGCGCTCGGCGACGACAAGGCCGGCGCGATCATCGACCGGATTTTGCAGGGCAGCGATACCAGCGGTATCGAGGGCCTCAAGTGGATGGACTCCGCGGCGGTGGCCGAGCTCATCAAGAACGAGCACCCGCAGATCATCGCGACGATCCTCGTGCACCTGGACCGCGATCAGGCGTCGGAAATCGTCGCGTGCTTTACCGAACGTCTGCGTAACGACGTGCTGCTGCGGATCGCGACGCTCGACGGCATCCAGCCGGCCGCGCTGCGTGAACTCGACGACGTGCTGACGGGCCTGCTGTCCGGCAGCGACAACCTCAAGCGCAGCCCGATGGGCGGCATCCGCACGGCGGCCGAGATTCTCAACTTCATGTCGAGCAACCATGAAGAAGGCGTCATCGAAAACGTCCGCCAGTACGACGCGGAACTCGCGCAGAAGATCATCGACCAGATGTTCGTGTTCGAGAACCTGCTCGATCTGGAGGACCGCGCGATCCAGCTGCTGCTGAAGGAAGTCGAGTCCGAGGCGTTGATCATCTCGCTGAAGGGCGCGCCGCCCGCGCTGCGCCAGAAGTTCCTGTCGAACATGTCGCAGCGCGCCGCCGAACTGCTCGCCGAAGACCTCGACGCGCGCGGTCCGGTGCGTGTCTCCGAAGTCGAGACGCAGCAGCGCCGCATCCTGCAGATCGTGCGCAATCTGGCGGAAAGCGGCCAGATCGTTCTAGGCGGCAAGGCGGAAGATGCCTATGTCTGATACGAACTCCACGCGCAAGGACAGCCTCTCGGCCTACCAGCGCTGGGAGATGGCCTCGTTCGATCCGGTGCCGCCGGCGCCGCCCGAAGCCCAAATCGACGACGGCGCGTTCGAGGCCGAACTCGAACGTCTGCGCGAGTCCGCGCATTCGCAGGGCATTGCGTCGGGTCACGTGGCCGGCCAGGCGCTCGGTTATCAGGCCGGTTACGAGCAAGGTCACGCGCAGGGTTTCGAGCAGGGCCAAAGCGAAGCGCGCGAGGAAGCCGCGCGTCTGGCCGCCTTGGCCACGACCTTCAAGGCTGCACTCGACGGCGCCCAGGGCGCGATCTCGGAGACGCTGGTCGCGTTGGCGCTGGACATTGCGCAACAGGTGGTGCGCCAGCACGTGCAGCACGACCCGACCGCACTGATTGCCGCCGCGCGCGAGGTGCTGGCCGCCGAACCGGCGCTGGTCGGCGCGCCGGCGCTGATCGTCAGTCCGGCCGACTTGCCGGTCGTCGAAGCCTATCTGTTGGAAGAACTGCAAACGCGCGGCTGGACCGTGCGCACCGATGCGTCGGTGGAGCGCGGCGGCTGCCGCGCGCAGGCCGGCAGCGGCGAAGTGGATGCCGGCATCGACACGCGCTGGGAGCGCGTCGCCGCGGCGCTCGGCAAGGTGAGCACATGGTGAAGCCGACGCTCGACGAGATTCGCGCCAGCGATCTGACGCCACTCGAACGCGAGCTCGCGCTGGCGTCGTTCGGCGCCGAGGCGCTGGCGGACGAGTCGGCGGCGAGCGCTCCCGCCCGGGGCGCGGCGTCTGCGACAACCCATGCCGCAGCGCGCGATCCGCGTCACGGTCATCCGGCAACCGGCGCCGCCGCGAGCCGCGAGTCTGCTGCCGCGGTTACGTCGGCGGCTGCGGCGGCCGCGAATTCAGCTTCGAGTCCGGCTTCAAGTCCAGCTTCAAGTCCGGCTTCACATCCGGCCTTACACGCGGCTTCACATCCGGCCTCACCTCCCGCTTCGAGCCCTGCGTCAAACCCTGCCGCCCACGCGCCTTACGATCCCGCCCTCGACACCAATCCGCACATGCAGGCGTGGCGCGACCGGCTCGACGCGCTGCGCGCGCGCAACTCGATCGCCAAGCCGATGCGCGCGTGCGGACGCCTGACGCGCGCCGCCGGTCTGGTGCTCGAAGCGGTTGGTCTGCGTCTGTCGGTGGGGGCCGAGGTGATGATCGAACTGCCGCTCGGCAGTCCGCTGCCGATGGCCGAAGCCGAAGTGGTTGGCTTCTCCGGCGACAAACTGTTTCTGATGCCGACCACCGAGGCGATCGGCCTCTTGCCCGGCGCGCGTGTCTATCCGCTCGAAAGCGCGCCGATCGCCGATCCGATGGCGGGCGCCAAGCGCCTGCCGGTCGGCTGGGAATTGCTCGGCCGCGTGCTCGATGCGTCGGGCCGGCCGCTCGACGGCCACGGCCCGCTCGGCACGCACGCCGATGCGCCGCTGTCCGCGCCGGTCATCAACCCGCTGAACCGCGAGCCGATTCACAAGGTGCTCGACGTCGGCGTGCGTGCGATCAACGCGCTTCTGACCGTGGGCCGTGGCCAGCGCATGGGTCTGTTCGCCGGTTCGGGCGTCGGTAAATCGGTGCTGCTCGGCACGATGGCGCGCTACACCAGCGCCGAAGTGATCGTGATCGGCCTGATCGGCGAGCGCGGCCGCGAAGTGAAGGAATTCATCGAACAGATTCTCGGCGAGGAGGGTCTGGCGCGCTCCGTCGTGATCGCCGCGCCGGCCGACGTTTCGCCGCTCTTGCGGATGCAGGCCGCGGCGTACTCGACCTCGCTTGCCGAATATTTCCGCGATCAGGGCAAGCATGTGCTGTTGCTGATGGATTCGCTGACCCGCTACGCGATGGCGCAGCGCGAAATCGCGCTGGCCGTGGGCGAGCCGCCCGCCACCAAGGGTTATCCGCCTTCGGTGTTCGCCAAGCTGCCGGCGCTCGTCGAGCGGACCGGCAACGGCCCGGCGGGCGGCGGCTCGATCACTGCGTTCTACACCGTGCTGACCGAAGGCGACGACCAGCAGGACCCGATCGCCGACTCCGCGCGCGCGATTCTCGACGGCCATATCGTGCTCTCGCGTTCGCTCGCCGAGGCCGGCCACTATCCGGCGATCGACATCGAAGCGTCGATTAGCCGGGCAATGACCGCGCTAATCGACGATAACCATCTCGACAAAACGCGTATGTTCAAGCAGATGCTGTCGCGCTATCAGCGCAACCGCGATCTGATCAACGTCGGCGCCTATTCGAGCGGGCGCGACGCGCTGCTCGACCGCGCGATTGCGCTGTATCCCCGGATGGAAGCATTTTTGCAGCAAGGTTTTCGCGAGTGCGCGAACTTTGAACCGAGTATCGCGATGCTGGACGCACTGTTTGCCCAAGGAGGCTGACGATGGCGAAACACTTTCCGATCGAGACGCTCATCGGCCTCGCCAGGGACGATGTGGACGCCGCCGCGCAGCGCCTCGGCCGGGCCCAGCGCGAGCGCAACGACGTGCAGGCGCAGCTCGATTCACTGGTGCAGTACCGCGACGAATATCACGCGCGCTTCACGGCGACCGCCCAGACGGGCATGCCCGCCGGCAACATGCGTAATTTCCAGGCGTTCATCGACACGCTCGACTCCGCCATCGAACAGCAGCGCAATCTGCTGGTGACGGCCAATGCGCGCCTGGAGGCCGCCAAGCCGGACTGGCAGCGCCAGAAGCAAAAACTCGGCTCGTTCGAAGTGTTGCAGGCGCGCGGCCAGGCCGCCGAAGCGAGGCAAACGGCGCGGCGCGACCAGCGCGACGCCGACGAACACGCCGCCCGAATTCTGAGGATGCGCGCCGAGGGCGTCTGACGCGCCGCGCGCCGCCTCGACAGACCGAACACTCCGTTTTGACGGATCGACAGGATCATCTATCTATGTCAGCACTCTCATCGATCGGCTCACTGCTCGGCTCCGCCAGCAGCACGTCCACCAGCGCGGCCATGGCCGCCGCGGCGAACGCCAAGCCGTTCGCGCAAACGCTTCAGGACAGCATCGCCGCGCAGAGCGCGAGCATGCCGGCGGCGACGTCTTCGTCGTCTTCGTCCTCCTCCTCGTCTTCCTCATCCGCATCGTCTTCGCAGGCATCGTCGTCGAGCGTGCATGACGCTCCGCCCGCCCCCGACGACGCCTCACAGAGCACGGACGACACCGATACCGGGAACGACAGCAAAACCGACAGCACCGCGGCGAGCGCATCGTCGTCCAGTGCGTCCTCGTCGGGAGCAACGCAGCAGGCCGCGAACGACAAACCTGCCGCGAACCAGGTGACCCCGGCGAACGCGGCGAAATCGGGCAACCCGGCCACGCAGACCGCCGCCGCCGCAGTCATCGCGGCGGCGGCGGCGGCTGCCGCGCAGGCTCAGGCCAACGCCAACGGCGCGGCTGCTCCGGCCGTCCCCGACCCCGCTGCGGCGTTGGCTGACGCAGCGGCTTCGCTGCCTGACGCGACGACGGACGCCACGACGGGCGGCACCTCCGGCAAGAAGACGAGTGCGGCCGATGCGAAGTCCGCACAGGACGCATTGCAGGCGGCGTTGGCCGCGCTGGCGAGCGCCCAGGGCGCGGCACCGGTGCCGGCTCAGGCGCTGGCGAGCGGCGCGGCGGCGAACGCGTCGAGCGCCGCGAGCGGTTTGGCTGGCGATGCGACTGCCGGACTGAATGCATCGGCGGACGGCAAGACGCTTGCCGCCGGTTTGTTCGGCGACGGCAAGGGATCGAATGCGGCCAAAGCTGCCTCGCTGACGGCAGCCGCTATTACGGTGACGGATCCATCGGCGGCGGTGAAGACGGCGGTTGACGCGTTGGCGTTGGCGTCGACGGCTTCCGGCGCCGCTCAGGCCGACAATCTTGCGTCCTTCAAGAGTGCTGCCGATGCGGCGGCCGCAGCTTTGGCCGCCACTCAGGCGGTGGCCGGCGCCGCGGGCACGACTGCGGCTGTGCAGACGACGGGTAATGCCGGCGCGGCTGAAGTGGCGAATGGATTGGCGCCGCAGGTCGGCACGACTGACTGGGAAGACGCGTTGAGTCAGAAGGTGGTGTTCTTGTCGAATGCGCATTCGCAGAGCGCCGAGCTGACTTTGAATCCAAAGGATTTGGGGCCGCTGCAAGTTGTGTTGCAGGTTGCCGATAACCATGCCCATGCGCTTTTCGTTTCTCAGCACCAGCAGGTGAGAGAAGCCGTCGAGGCGGCTTTGCCGAAATTGCGGGAGGCGATGGAGTCCAATGGGATTGGGCTTGGCAGCGCGAGTGTCAGCGATGGGTTTGGCCGATCGGGGAGCGGACAGCAGCAGAGTGCGGATTCTGGGCGCTCGGGTGGAAGGGCTTCAGTTGCTGCTTTTGCCGGTGGCGCTGGGGAGTCTGTTGGGGCTGTGGGGGGCGATGTTGCCGTGCGGCGCTCTGTTGGGTTAGTGGATACGTTTGCTTGATTTTTTTGCCTTCGCGGCGGTTTGTGGCCTATTAGCTTTCCCCCTGTGCGGGAGAGCACCTACTTCTCTTTGTCCCCCAAGGGGACTTCCTTCGGGGCGCCGGCCGCCTGAGGCGCTCGGAGTGAGCCGCGGCGAGCGCGCGCCCGCTACTTCAACCCAGCCGCGACGCGCCCCATCTGATCGATACCGATGTCGAACAGTCGCGTGAAGAACGGAATCATGTTGGGGATCATCAGCTGCAGGAGCAGCAAGCCGATCAGCATCGTCAGCGGAAAGCCGATCTGGAACACGCCGATTTGCGGCGCGGCGCGGTTGAGAATGCCGAGCGCGAGGTTGGTGATCAGCAGCGCGGCGACCACCGGCAGCGCCAGCAGCAGGCCCGCTGAAAACACCGTGCTGCCGAAGTTGGCCAGCGTGCGCCAGCCGGGCGCACCGAGAATGTTCGCCGACACCGGCACGGACTGGAACGTGGCCAGCAGCGCGCCGATCATCTGCAGATGGCCGTCGATCACCAGAAACACCAGCATCGCGATGATGTTCATGTAGCTCGACAGCACCTCGCTCGAACTGCTCGCCTGCGCATCGAAGAACGTCGCGAAGCCGAGGCCCATGCCCAGACCGACGAATTCGCCGGTGGCGGCGATCGCCTGAAACACGATCTGCATCGTCACGCCGAGCGCGATGCCGATCAGGAACTGGTTGACGATGATCCACACGCCTTCGGCGGAAAACACCGTGACCTGCGGCAGCGCGCCGAGCGTCGGCGCGACGATGATCGTGATGAAGGCCGCGAGGCCGATTTTTACGCGGATCTGCAGCGACCGGTTGCCGAGCACCGGCGCTGTGGCGGTCAGCGCGAGGATTCGCACGAACGGCCACAGGAACGCCGTGAGCCAGGTGTTCAGTTGCGCGTAGGTGACGGAAAACATGGCGGCGGCGCGAGCGGACGGGCGGCGGTGTGGGGCGAGGGGGTCGGCGCGGCGCTCAGTTGACGAGCGCCGGGATGTTGGTGAGCGTCTGGCGCAGATAGTCGAGCATAGTCGTCAGCATCCACGGCCCGGCGATCACCATCGTGACGGCAATCGCGAGCAGCTTCGGAATGAACGAGAGCGTCGTCTCGTTGATCTGCGTGGCAGCCTGGAACAGGCTCACCACCAGACCGACAACCAGCGCGACCAGCAGCAGCGGTGCGGCGAGCAGCAGGCCGACATACATGGCCTGGTGCGCCAGCGTCATGACGGATTCGGAATTCATGATGGTTCGACCGGAAGCGTGAAAGGTTGGACGAAATCGCCAGGCGGGGCCGATGAGCGATGCCGATCGGCGGCGCCCAAACGAATCCAGTCAGCGCGGCGCTTAAACAAAGCTCTGCGCGAGCGAGCCGAGCAGCAACTGCCAGCCGTCGACGAGCACGAACAGCATCAGCTTGAACGGCAGCGAGATGGTGGCGGGCGACACCATCATCATCCCCATCGACATCAGCACGCTCGCCACCACCATGTCGATGATGAGGAACGGGATGAAAATCGTAAAGCCGATCTGGAAGCCTGTTTTCAATTCGCTGGTGACGAACGACGGCACCAGCAGTGACAGCGGCACGTCTTCCGGACCTTGCATCGGCGCGGCATGCGAGATGCGGGCGAAGAGGGCGAGATCGCTTTCGCGGGTCTGCCGCAGCATGAACGTCTTGAACGGCGCAAGGCCGCGCGACACCGCCTGCTCCATCGGCATCGAGCCGTCGGAGAACGGCTTGTAGCCTTCGGTATAGGCCTTGTCGAGCACCGGCGACATCACGAACAGCGTGAGAAACATCGCGAGGCCGACCAGCACCTGATTGGGCGGCGTGGTGGTCGTGCCGAGCGCCTGGCGCAACAACGACAGCACGATGATGATGCGCGTGAAGCTCGTCATCATCAGCACCATGGCCGGCAGGAACGACAGCATCGTGAGCAGCAGCATCGTCTGCACGCTCAGCGAGTACGTGGTGCCGCCGTTCGGGCCGGGGCTCGTGTTGAAGGCAGGCAGGCCGGCGGTTTGCGCGAACGACAGCGTCGGCAGCGCGAGCATCAGCGCCGGCAATGCAACAGGGGCGATACGGCGCAGCACGGGGACGATTGTCGAAGCGGCGGACGGCACGCGTGCGGCTTGCGCGTCACGCGCTGATTGAAGGCTGAACTGCATTACCGATCCCCGCTGCCTTGCCCGTTGAAGCTGTTGAAGCGTTTGCCCATTTCGCCTTTCAAAGCGTCGCGAAAGCGTTGGCCGAAGGTGCCGGGCAACGATGCGGCTGAGCCCGTTGCGGCAGGTTGCGTGCTTGTGGCCGGATCGATCGCGACTGAGCCGGCCGGCATCGTATGCAACAGACGCACATTGCCGGGCGCCGTGCCGAGCACGAGCCACGTATCGCCGATCTCGACCACCGCGACCCGCTCCTTGCCGCCGAGCGAAGCGCCGCCGATGGTCTTCACCAGAGCGCCGCGCTTCGCCGGCTGCCAGCCGAAGCGGCGCGCGAGCCACGCACAACCGAATACCAGACCGATCACGACCAGCAGGCCGACGATCGTTTGCAGCACTGCGCCGACGCCGAGCGCCGGAACGGCTGTGCCTGCACCGACACCCGACGCGATGTTCGCGGCGTTGTTGACCGCGTTCATGTCGGCCGCGTGCGCGGCGGATGATACGAAGGTCAGCGCGAGCACGGCCGCCGAAGCGCTCACGGTCCTCACCGCGAGCATTGCGCGATCGGGAACATGGCGCGACGCATCCCGCACGGCGCGACCGGCAATGCATCTCATCGATTCAGCTTCCGGATGCGCTCGGACGGCGTGATGATGTCGGTCAGGCGAATACCGAATTTGTCGTTGACGACCACGACTTCACCCTGTGCGATCAGGCAGCCGTTGACCAGCACGTCCATCGGTTCGCCGGCCATGCCGTCCAGTTCCACGACCGAACCTTGCGCGAGTTGCAGCAGGTTGCGGATCGCGATCTTGGTGCGGCCGAGTTCGACGGTCATCTGGACGGGGATGTCCAGGATCATGTCGATGTCGTTGCGCGTCGATGTCGGCTCGACCTTCGACAGCGGCTGGAACACGCCGGCTGTCGTGGCGCTGACTTCCGTGTTGTCGTTCTGCTCGGCGAGCGCGCTGGCCCAGTCGGCCATCGCCGCTTCGTCCTCGGCGGATTGCTCGGCAGCCAGCTGTTCGGCTTCCGGCAGTTCCGTCTCGGGCTTTGCTTTCAGGTCACTCATATCCACCTTCCTTCATCGATTCGGTTGCGCTGATCATTTTCTGGACCCGCAACGCGTACTGACCGTTGAAAATTCCGTAGCCGCATTCCATCACCGGCACGCCGTCGACCTTCGCCGTGATGTGTTCGGGGATGTTGATCGGCAGAACATCGCCTTTGCGCATGTTCAGGATCTGCTCGAACGTGACCGGTACCTGCGCGAGGTCGGCGGTCAGTTCCACTTCCGCGGCCTGCACCTGTTGCGACAGCACACGGACCCAGCGGCGGTCGACTTCGAGCGCCTCGCCCTGGATCGGCGACGACAGGATGTCGCGGATCGGTTCGATCATCGAATACGGCATGCAGATGTGCAGCGTGCCGCCCGTGGTGCCGAACTCGATCGAGAACTGCGTGACGATGACGATTTCGTTCGGCGTCGCGACGTTGGCGAATTGCGTGTGCATTTCCGAGCGCACGTATTCGAACTGCAGCGGGCGCACGCTTTTCCACGACATCGTGTAGTGCTCGAACGTGAGATTGAGCAGCTTCATGATGATGCGCTGCTCGGTCTGCGTGAAATCGCGGCCTTCGACGCGGGTATGGAAGCGCCCGTCGCCGCCGAACAGGTTGTCGACCACGAAGAACACCAGGTTCGGGTCGAACACGAACAGGGAGGTGCCGCGCAGCGGCTTCACGTGGACCAGGTTCAGGTTGGTCGGGATCGGCAGGTTGCGGGTGAACTCGCTGTATTTCTGGACTTTCACCGGGCCGACGGAGATTTCCGCCGAGCGCCGCATGAAGTTGAAGATGCCGACGCGCAACAGACGAGCGAAGCGATCGTTGATGATTTCGAGGCCCGGCATCCGGCCACGGACGATGCGTTCCTGCGTCGCGATGTTGTACGGGCGAACGCCCGAACGATCCGCGTGGTCGGCGACCGAGTCGGACTCGCCGGTTACGCCCTTGAGGAGGGCATCGACCTCCTCCTGGGACATGAACTCTTCGTGGCCCATTCCTTATTCCTCGTGCGTCCCGTGGCGGTTGATGATGGCAGCGCTAGATAACGTCACTGCGGACGTCACTGCACGACGAATTCGGTGAACAGGACGTCCTGCACGTGGGCCGGCGTGGCGCCCTTATCGGTGGGCTGTTCGATCAGCGTACGGAGTTCGGTGGCGAGGGCGCGTTTGCCTTCGAGCGGCGCCAGGTCGTCAGGATGCTTGTTCGACAGTGCGAGCAGGATGCGGCTGCGCACTTCCGGCATGTGCTCGGTGAGTTCCTGCTGGGTTTTCGGGTCGTTCAGCTTGAGGGTGAGACCGATACGCAGGAAGTGTTGCTGGCCGTCGTCCGACTGCAGGTTGACCGTCATCGATTCGAGCGGGAAGAAGAGCGGCGTTGCCGGTGGCGCCGGCGTGCTGGCGGTTTCCACTGATGCGGGGGCGGAGGCGCGTTTGGACATATAGAACCACACGCCCGCGCCGGCGGCCGCTGCGGCGAGGATCGCAATGAGGGCGATCAGGATGATTCGCTTCAACGGGCCCGGCGAGGCGGGCGCGGGTTGCTGGTTTGCGGTCGTGGATGCCATGAGGTTTGCTTTACTTGCCGTTAGTGCTGGTGATGATGATTGTTGTTGATTTGCCTGCGGCGCGATGGGTCGAAAAGAAGGGTTAATGCTGGCTATCTCTTGTTTTTGCCTTTCAGGCGGTCGGTTTTTTGCCTACGGCGCCGGCCACGCAAATAACAAGGGCGGAACCGGCTCACGCCGGTCCCGCCCCTGGTTCCTGCCCTGCTCGCCCGCCTAGTTCAGGTACTGGAACAGCGACATGTTCTGCACCTTCGCGAACGCCTGCTGCGCCGCTTGCAGCGAAGCCTGCGTCATCGTGTACTTGCTGATCGTCTTGGTCATGTCGGTCTGGGTCAGATTCGACAGATCGTTGGAGGTCTGCAGCGTGTTGGTCTGCGTGACCGTCTGCAACGCCTGCACTTCCTGCTCACGACCGCCGACCGCGGCCTGGGCCGTCACGACATTGTTCATCGTGTTTTCGAGCTGGGTCAGGCTGGTGACCATCGCGCTCTGGAAACTGGCAGTCGCGGCTGCACCCGACACCGGCGTTTGCAGCGTCGTGATCAGCTGGCTCAGGTTGGCGAATACGTCCGTGCTGCCTTGCGTGGCCGGCGTCACGGTGAAACTGTCGCCCGCGTTCGGCGCGCCGGTGATCGTCACCGATTGGCCGCCGAGCGCGATCGCGGAGCCCGATGTGAAAGCCTGCGGCGCGCCCACCGTGACCGCGCCGGTGGCCGGATCGGTCGAAGTCACCGTGTAGGTGGTCGCCGCGCCGGCGCCCGCGAAGGCGATCGAGTAGGTGTAGGCGTTGGCCGGGTTGGTCGGATTAGTCAGGCTGACGCCGCTGATCACGCCGGTGCCGCTGTTGCCCGCGGTCGCGGCGGGGACTGCGCTGGTGCCGATCGACGCCACGCTGCTGAAGATCGCGATGCCGTTGTCGGCGGTCTGAACGGTGTGCGAGTCGGTGATCTGCACGGCGCGGGTACCGGTGTCGCCCGAATAGGTCACGACGCCGGCGGAGTTGGTGGTGTACGGCTGCGCGGTGCTCTGAAAGCCGGCAAACAGGTAGTTGCCCTGCGAGTCGGTCGAGTTGCCGAGCGTCATCAACTGGCTGCGCAGGCTTTGCAGCTGCGTGGCGATCGAGCCGCGGTCGCCGTCGTTCAGCGAGCCGTCGCCGGCGCGCAGCACCAGCGTGTGAATGCTTTGCAGCGCGGAGGTGACGCTGCCGAGCGTGGAGTCTTCCTGTTGCAGCGACGTGAGCGCAGCGCCCTGGTTGCTCGTGTACTGCGACAGGATCGTCGCCGTCGCGCTCAACTGCACGGCCTGCGCCGCGCCGAGCGGATTGTCCGAGGGTGTGGAGAGGCTCACGCCGCTCGAAATCTCTGCGTACAGTTGCGACAGCTGAGCTTGCTGATCGCTCATCGTCGCCACGTTCATGTTGAAGTACTGCGTGCTGGAAATACGCATGTTCAACGCCTCACTGAATAATGCCGATCAACGTCTGGAACAGGGTCTGCGCGGTCTGGATGACCTTGCTGTTGGCCTGATAGAGCTGCTGATACTGAAGCAGGTTGGCTGCTTCCTCGTTGATGTTCACGCCCGAAACCGACTGCTGCGCGGTGGTGATCTGCGTCACCAGCGAGGCCTGGGCGGTGCTCGAAGTCTGAATCTGATTGGTCTGGTTGCCGATCTCGTTCACGTAGTTCGCGTACGCGCCCGTCAGCGTGACCGTGCCGCCCGCCATCACCTTCGCAGTGGACAGGTTCGACAGCGCCAGCGCATTGCGGCCGTCGTTGGTCGCGCCGGTGTTCGGGCCGATCGTGAACTTGTCGCCGGCAGCCGGCGAGCCGCTGATCGTCACCGACACGTTGTTCATCTGGCCGGCAGTCGCGTTATTGATCGTGAGCGTGGCGCCCGTGGCCGACGAATACGGCACCACGGTCGCCGTGCTGGCGATCGGGTAGGTGGTCGACGGCGAGCCCGCCACCGTGACCGTCGAACCCGCCGCGAAGCCGGACAGACCCGCGCCGGTGTACGACAGCGTGGTGGTCGCATTCGGCATCGTGTAGCCGGCCGACACCGTGCCCTGCGTGATCGTGCCGGTACCGGTGTTGGTCGACGCGGCCGCGCCCAGCACCGGCGCCGCGGCGGCGATCGCCGAAGCGGCGGTGGTCGCGGTGGCGAAGCTGTTCAGCGCGCCACGGGTCGGTTCGACCGTGAACGAATCGCCCGGGTTCATCGTGCCGGTGGTCGAGAACTGCAGGCCGTTGATCGGCGAGGCCAGACTGGTGGCCGCACCCACTACGGTGCCGGTCGAATTGTCAGTCAGCGTGTAAGCGGTGCCGTTGTAGGCGAGCGTGTAGTCGCCGGTGGTCGGCTGCGAGGCATTCGCGAACGACACGTTCAGCGACGCATTGCCGGTGTTCTGCGTGTTGGCGTAAACCGTCGCGCCGCCCACCGAGAACAGCGCGCCGCCCTGGCCGCCGCTCAGCGTCACGCCGAGCGCGTTCTGCGCGTTCACTTGCGAGGCGAAGCTCACGGCGATCGCGCCGAGTTGCGCTTCGCCCGGATCGAGCGTCTGGCTGCGGAACGCAAGCAGTCCGCCAAGCGTGCCGCCCGTGACCTTGCTGTCGGGCAGATCCTGCGGCGCAGCTGCCGGATTGGCGCCGGCCTGGCCGAGATATTGCACCGACAGTTCGCTGGTGTCGCCCGTCGAAGGCGCCGTGCCGAGGTTATAGCTGTTGCCGCCGCTCACCAGCGGCTGGCCGTTGCCCATGAACACGCTGTAGCTGCCGTTGGACTGCACCACCTGAACGCCGACCAGTTGCGACAGATTCGACACCGCGAGGTCGCGCTGATCCAGCAGCTGATTCGGCGGCTGGCCTTGCGTGCTGGCCGCGGAGATCTGGCCGTTCAACTGCGCGATCTGTTGCGTGTAGCTGTTGATCTGCGAAACGGTGTTCGAGAGCTGCGTGTTGACGCTCTGGCGCAGCGCATCGTATTGCTGGCCTGCGGCGTTGATCTGGTTCGCGAGCGTCTGCGCGCCGCTCATCGCGGTCTGGCGGGTGGCGAGGCTCGAAGCGTTGTTCGCGACGTTCTGCATGCCGGTGAAATAGCTCGTGATCGCGGTCGCGATGCCGGCGGTTGGGCTGCCGATCACATTGTTGAGCTGCGAAATCATCGAGTTGTAGGCCGACAGCGAGCTGCTCGACGACTGCGCGTTGTTCAGCTCAGTGGTCAGATACTGGCTGTACTGGCGCGTCACGGTCACGGTCGAAACGCCTTGCGGCAGATAGCCGGAGCCCGTGTACTGGCCGCCGGCTTCCGCGTAGACGGGCCGTTCGATCGTATAGCCCGCGGTCGACGCGTTGCTGATGTTCTGGCCGGTCGTCGTGAGTCCCCACTGGGCTGCGTTCAGTCCACTGAGGCCAAGATTGATGAGGGTGCTGGACATGCGTCATCCTGAAGGGCGACACCGGACACATGCCGCCGCGTTACTTGAACTTCCTGTTTAACGGCCCGCGCGGGGAAAAATTGAGGGCCGTTTCCGTTGCTCAGCGCACCAGCGAGCGACGCTTCATTTCGAGTTGCGTGATCAAGCGTTGCAGCGTGTTTTCCGCGCTGCCGGGCAGCGTCAGAAAACGGAAGCCGAGCTGATAGCGCTGCGTGCCGTTCGGCAACGCGGTCGAGCGATGCGACACCAGCTGCAGATCGAGCGACAGACGGCCGAGCGCGCCGAGCACCAGTTCGCAATCGTGCAGCCGGGTGCCCATCGGCAATTCGGCCACGCGTTCATCCGAAGTGCGCATGCCGACCCCGCCGAGCGACAGGTCGTGCACTTCGAAGCGGAACGTCTCGCCTTCAGGCAGGCGGCCGCTGCACATATACGGATCGAGAATCGGCGCATCGACGCGGAAATACTCGCGGCGCTGCACGTAGAACAGCACCTCGGGGAAGTCCGCCTCGAATGCGGGCAGTCCTTCATAGCGGGTTTCGCGCGGCGTGCCCGTGGCGAATTCGACCCGCACGCCGTCCGGCGACGCGTGGAACTGGCAACGCGGCGCCGCCAGCAAACCTCGGTTCTGGTCCGGCAACGCGCCCCAATCGAAAGTGAAAGTGCGTCCGCGCACATCGACCTCGAGCAGGCGCGTGACGATCTGGCCGCCCGCATATTGCGCGGTGAGGAAGTCGCCGCGATTGACGAGATTGCGCAACTGAACGCCGATCTCCAGCGTGTTGCGACGGCCGAAGTCGTGAGCGTCTTCGTCTGGCGCGGCGTGCGGCTGGCCGGGGGCTTCGGTCTGGCCGTGCGACTGGTTAGTATCCATGGGCTTGCCGGTATGCATGTTCTTGCGGGCGCGTGCCCAAGGCTTCTGCCGGGGCTTTCGCGCGGTCTTCATCGAGGCCGCGGCACGCGCATTCGACCGGACGTTACAGCATCTTCCGGTATCGGGTCTAACCTGATTAGCGGCAGCGTCCGGCCAAAATTTAGGGGCCGGTCATGAAAATATTTGCCGCAAACGTTAAAACACCGATACGCATCCGGTGCGAGCCGGGCGCATCCAATACGGGCAACGATCGTTCAGACAACGGATAAACCATGAATCAGCCGCGAAACAAGACACTCGATTTCCGATATTGCGGCTCGGCCGACCGCCCGGGGGCGATCGGCCTGTTCCGTCTTGTTATGCACCTGGCCCCGTCGCGTGCATGGATTTGATGCGGGGAAAATCAAACTGCATGAACCGGCGTTATTGAAGCGGCGCGCATTTCATCTCACCGCGTTCACTCGACCGCGCTCACCCAGCCGCGTCCGCGCAATTGCGCCCAACTGCGGCGCCCAACCGCGCGCCTCCGCCTGCTTCTGCATTAACGGCCGCTCAGGCCATTTTCTGCATGATCGACATCAGTTTTTTCGCGTAATGCGGATCGGTCGCGTAGCCCGCGCGCTGCATGCCGTTGGCAAAGCCGTTCACATCGTGCGAGGAATTGATGACCTGTGCATAACGCGGATTGCCTTTGAGCAGGTTCGCATAATCGGTCATCGCTTCCTCGTACGAGTCGTACGCGCGGAATTTCTCGACGGTGCGCTGCGGCTTGCCGTTCACATATTCGGTCGTGACGGTCGAAACGGTCTTGCCGGTCCAGTCCTTGGACGCCTTGATGCCGAACACGTTGTGACTGTTCGAGCCGTCGGCCTTTCTGATCTCGTTCTTGCCCCAGCCCGATTCGAGTGCGGCCTGGCCGATGATGAAGCGCGCCGGAATGCCGGTCGCGGCGCTGGCGGCCTGGGCAGGCGCTGCCAGCTTGTCGACGAACGCGTCGATTTTCGGCGAGCTGCCGTCGCCTTTGAGCGGCGGGGTCAGCGCGCTGTTGGCCGAGTAGCCCTTGCCCATCGCCAGCTGGCCGTTGGCCTGCGCATTGCCGTATGCCTTGGCGAGCGCGTTCAGCGCGGCGGTCTGGCCATCGTCGCCGCCGCTGCCGCCGCCGAGCGCATTGGCCATGCCGGCGAGGCCGCCCGCACCGCCTGCTGCGCCGCTCACCTGCATGCCCTGGTTGCGCATCATCTGCTTGAGCATCGCGTCGGCCACGCCGATGCCCTTCTGCGACAACTGCTGCGACAACTGCTGATCCATCATCGACGTGAAGGTGGCGCTGTCGTGCGAATCGAACGGGCCGTCCTGCGGCGTCGCATCGCGCATGCTCTTCAACATCATCTGCGTGAACACCGCGTCGAACTGCTGCGCGGCCATCTTCATGCCGGCCTGCGGCGAAGCCTTGGCCTGCGCGCTCAGCTTGCCGAAGCCCTGCACGTCGAGCGCAAAGCGTTGGGTCAGGTCGTTCGCCGCGTTAGCGGAGTTGGTCGTATCCGAATTCATCTTCTGTCTTCCTTAGATGATTTCCAGGTCGGCGCGCAAAGCGCCCGCCGCTTTCATGGCCTGCAGGATCGACATCAGATCCGCGGGCGTCGCACCCAATGCGTTGAGCGCCTTCACCACTTCGGCGAGGTTCGCACCGGCGGTCACGAGCTTCAACGCGCCGTTGTCCTGCTTCATCTGAATCTGCGACTGCTGGGCCTGCACCGTCTGGCCGTTCGAGAACGCGCCCGGCTGGCTCACCACCGGCTGCGTATTGATCACCACCGACAGATTACCGTGCGCCACCGCGCAGTTCTGCAGCGTGACCATCTGGTTCATCACGATCGAGCCGGTGCGCGCGTTCAGGATCACCTTCGCGGCGGCTTGCGCCGGCTTCACGTCGAGGTTCTGCAAGCGCGCCATGAAGGAGACCTGCTGTTCCGGATCGGGCGGCGCCTGCAATTGAATCGTGCGGCCGTCGAGCGCCATGGCGGTGCCGCCGCCGAACGCGTTGTTGATCGCCGACACCACACGCTGCGTGGTGTCGTAATCCATGTCGTTCAGTTCGAGCTGCATGACGCCCGCTTGCGACACCGAGGTCGGCACCGCGCGTTCGACGATCGCGCCGCCGGCGATGCGGCCCGCAGCCAGCGTGTTCACCTGCACCTTGCTGCCGTTCGCGCTCGCGCCGGCGCCGCCGACCGCGAGGTTGCCCTGGCCGAGCGCGTACACCTGGCCGTCGGCGCCCTTGAGCGGTGTGAGCAGCAGCGTGCCGCCGCGCAGGCTCTTGGCGTTGCCGAGCGACGACACGGTGATGTCGATTGCTTCGCCCGGACGCGCGAACGGCGGCAGCACCGCCGTCACCATCACCGCGGCAACGTTCTTGAGCTGGATGTTCGACAGCGACGATTGCGAGTTGCTCGAACCGGCGGCCTGGTTGTTGATCGAGATGCCGAGGTTCGCCAGCATGTTGGCGAGCGTCTGCGTGGTGAACGGCGTTTGCGTGGTCTGGTCGCCCGTGCCGTCGAGGCCGACCACGAGACCGTAGCCGATCAGCGGGTTGTCGCGCACGCCCTGAATCTGCACGAGGTCCTTCAGACGCTCGGCATGGGCGGGTGTCGCCGCCGGCAGCGCCGCGCAGGCGAGCGCGGCGAAAGCGAACGCGCGGCCGAGCTGGCCGGGGTGAATGTGCCGCACGAAGCGCGCGAAGCGTACGAAGCGCAAGAGACGCACGAGCAGGCCGGGGCGGGAGAAGACGCTGCGCATGATCACCACGGCGACACGTTGAGGAAGAAGCGCTGCAGCCAGCCCATGTTCTCGGCTTCGTTGAGATAGCCCTTCGCGGAGTACTCGATTTTCGCGTCCGCCACCTGGGTCGAGTACACGGCGTTCAGGCTGGAAATCGTGTTCGGATTCACCACGCCGGAGAAGCGCACGAATTCGTTACCCTGGTTGATCAGCATCTGCTTTTCGCCGCTGACCACCAGGTTGCCGTTCGGCAGCACGCCGGTCACCGTGACCGTGATCGTGCCGTTGAAGGTGTTCGAGGCGTTGGCGCCGCCGGTTCCGCTGAACACGTTCGCGCCGTTGGCACTCAGGTTGGCCTTGGCGAACAGGCCGCCGAGAAAGCCCGCGGTCGGCACGGCCATCGAGGTGCTGCCCGAGCGGTTGGCGTTGGCGCCGGACGACTTCGTCGCGTTGACGTTTTCCTGAATCACGATCGTCAGAATGTCGCCGACATTGCGCGGCCGCTGGTCTTCGAACAGCGGCCGGCCCGCATAGCCCGGGTTGAAGATCGAGCCTGGCGATTGCGCTTGCGGCGGAATCGGCGGCATGGCCGTCATCGGCTGCTGGGTGATGGGCTCTCTCGGCACGAGACCGCAACCGCCCAGCGCCGCGAGCAGCGTGAGCTGCACCAGCGCCTGAGCCGTGCGCGAATGAACCGGAGTACGTGTGAAGTGCGACATCTTGATTACCGCCTGTTAATTCCCGGCCGCTCAAACCTGCATCTGGCTGAGCGTCTGCAGCATCTGGTCGGAGGTCGTCACGGCCTTGCTGTTGATTTCATACGCGCGCTGCGTCTGGATCATGTTCACCAGCTCCTGCACCACGTTCACGTTCGAGGCTTCCACGTAACCCTGATTCAGCGTGCCGGAGCCGTTCAGGCCAGGTTGCGCGACGTTCGGCGCGCCCGACGAAGCCGTTTCGGCGAACAGGTTTTCGCCCTTCGCATCCAGACCGGTCGGGTTGATGAAGGTGGCGAGCTGCATCGTGCCGAGCTGCTGCGTGTTGCTCGATCCGGCGACGGTGATCGACACCACGCCGTCGCTGCCGATCGTCAGCGAAGTGGCATTGGCGGGGACCGTGATGGCCGGAATCACCTGGTAGCCGCTCGACGTGACGAGCTGGCCCTGCGCGTTGGTCTGGAACGAACCGTCGCGGGTGTAAGCGGTCGTGCCGTCGGGCATCTGCACCTGGAAGAAGCCCTGGCCGTTGATGGCGACGTCTTTCGAGTTGCCGGTTTGCTGCAGGTTGCCCTGGGTGTACAGACGCTCGGTGGCGACCTGTTGCACGCCGGTGCCGAGCTGGATGCCGGAGGGCAGTTCGGTTTGCTGCGTCGAGTTCGCGCCGGGCTGGCGGATGGTCTGATACAGCAGGTCCTCGAACACCGCGCGCGAGCCCTTGAAGCCGTTGGTGCTGACGTTCGCGAGGTTGTTCGAGATCACGTCCATCTGCGCCTGTTGCGCATTCATGCCGGTAGCGGCGATGTAGAGCGAGCGATTCACAATTTTTCTCCTGTATCGATGGGAGTTAGCGCTTTAGCGCTTACTCCCGTCCTATGCAACGCTGTCGATGGGGGTTGGCGCTTTAGCTGTCGACCAGAGTTCGCGCTTTAGCGCGTTACTCCGGTCCCATGCAAAGCACTTACTCCCATCCCATGCAACATGGTTGCTATGCCGGGGCGACCCGTTAGCTGAAACTGAGCAGCTGATTGGCGGACTGGTCGTTCTTGTCGGCGCTTTCCAGCATCTTGGTCTGCATCTGGAACTGGCGGGCGTTGGTGATCATCGAGACCATCGCGCTGACCGGATTCACATTGCTGCCTTCGAGCGAAGCCGGCGCCAGCGTGACGGCCGGGTCGGCGTCGGCGGGGTTGCCGTCGGCGGTGCGAAACAGGCCGTCGTTGCCGCGCGTCATGGTTTGCGGATTCGGATTCACCAGTTTCAGCTGATCGACCGTCACCACCGCCGTGGGCGGATCGCCCGGCGTGAGCGCGGTCACCGTGCCGTCCTTGCCGATCGTGATCTGCGCACCCGGCGGCACCGACACCGGACCGCCGTTGCCGAGCACCGTCTGATTCATCGCGTTCACCAGCTGGCCGTTCTGGTCGATGTGAAGATTGCCGGCGCGCGTGTAAGCCTCGGTGCCGTCGGCGGCCTGCACCGCCAGCCAGCCCGGCCCCTCGACCGCGACGTCGAGCGGGTTGCCCGTCTGCTGGATCGGCCCCGGCGTGTAGTCGGCGCCCGGCGTCGACGACAGCACGAAAGTGCGCGTGGTGTTGTCGTTGACCGAACTGCCGTCGCCGAACGACATCGGCACGGCGCGGAACGTCTCGAGCTGCGCGCGAAAGCCGGTGGTCGAGGCATTCGCGAGGTTGTTCGCAACGATGGCCTGCTGTTCGAGCGCTTGTGTGCTGCCCGACATCGCGGTGTAGATGAGCCGATCCATGATGGGTCAGTCCCGGTGGCTTACAGGTTGATCAGGGTCTGGTCGACCGCTTGCTGAGTCTTGATCGTCTGCGCGTTCGCCTGATAGTTGCGTTGCGCAGTGATCAGATTCACCAGTTGGCTCGTCAGGTCGACGTTCGAGTTTTCCACCGCGCCGCCTTGCAGCGTGCCGTGGTTGGTCGCGCCCGGCGCCGAAATCTGCGCGACACCCGATTGGGAGGTCTGCTGGTACTCGTTGTTACCGAGGTTCACGAGACCGTTCTGGTTCGAGAAGTTCGCGAGCACGATCTGGCCGAGCGCGGAGGTTTGCTGGTTCGAATAGTTGCCGGTCAGCGTGCCGTCCGCACCGATCGTGAAGCTCGTCAGCGTGCCGGCCGCGAAGCCGTCGGGCTGCAGCGAGTTCACGCCGTCCTTGCCGCCGTACTGCGTCGTGCCGCCGATGTTCAGCGTCAGGTTCTGCGGCGTCGACGAACCGTCTGTGTTCGGCACCGAGAAATTGAAGACGAACGGCGTGGCGGTCGCGACGCCGGCCGCGTCGGTCGTGCCGAGCAGCGTGCCCGACGAATTGAAATTCGCATGGCCGATCAGCGATGCCGTGCCGGTCGACGGGCCCGCGTACACGTCCCACGTCCCGGCCCCGGTCTTGGCGAAATACATGTTGACCTGCTGCGAGCCGCCGAGCGAGTCGTAGACCGTCGTGCTGGTCGAGTAGTTGTACGTCGTCGAGCTGTTCTGGTTGAACGCCACCGCGGTCGGCGCGACCGTGTAGCTGTCGTTGACTGCCGGCACGCCGGTGAACGTGATGGTCTCGCCGTTGCCGAGCTGGATCGCGGTGCCGGCCGTGTACGTCGCGGCGGCGGTCGTCGTGCCGAGGGTGTTGTCGGTGACCGTGTAGGTCGTCGGGGTCGGGAACGTGACGGTGAAGTTGTCGTTGTTCGTGCCCGAAGCCGTGTTCGTGATGGTCGCGCCGGTCGTCGTGAGCGTGCCGGCGTTGGTGGCGCCGGCCGTCACGGTCGGCGTGCCGAGCATCAGCGGATCCTGGGCGTTCAGGTTCAGGCCGGCAGTGATCTTGGTGGTGGCCTGCGGCGCGATGTTCGCGGTCGGCACCGAGAGCGGCACGGTTTGCGCGGTGTTGACAACGCCCGCGCTACTCGCGGCGTAGCCCATCAGTTGCAGGCCTTGCGCGTTGGTGATGAAACCGTTCTTGTCGAGCTGGAACACGCCGTTGCGCGAGTAGACCATCGAACCGTTGTTCGACAACTGGAAGAAGCCATTGCCGTTGATGGCGACGTCGAGTGCCTGATTGGTGCTGGTGATCGTGCCTTGCGCGAACTGCTGCTGCACTTCGGCGAGCTTTGTGCCGATGCCGACCTGGTTGTTCACCGCGGTCGCCACCGAGTTGGCGTACATGTCCGCGAATTGCGCTGCGCCGCTCTTGAAGCCAACCGTATTCGCGTTGGCAATGTTATTGCCGATCACGTCGAGATCGCTCGACGATGCCGACAAACCACTCAAACCTGTTTGGTAACCCATGACGGTCTCCGTATCTGGAAGGTCGTAACTGACTGAATCTGAATCAGAGGATGGCGGCGACGCTGGTCAGCCCCACGGTCGTGCCGTTCGACAGCACGAGGCCCGGCGTGCCGCTGCTCTGCGTGACGACGCTTTGCACCGTCGCGCCCGCGAGCGTCGTGGCGGTGGCCTGCTGGCCGTTGATGGTGCCGACCGCGCTGATCGTGTAGGTACCGTCGGGCAGCGTGTTGCCGGCCGAGTCGGTCGGCGTCCAGCTGCTCACCGGAATATTGCCGGCCGACTGCTTGCCGAGGTCGATCGTGTTGACGATGTTGCCCGCCGCGTTCTTCACGACCACCTGCAGGTCGCTCACCGAATTGGCGAGCTGCACGCCGAACGAGCTGGCCTTGCCGCTCGCGACCGTCACCGAACTGCCCGGCGCGAGCACCGTCGAGCCGATCAGCAGCGCGGCTTGCGACTGCTGGCCGGCCGTCAGTTGCGTCGACAACGAGGTGAGCGTCGTATTCAGCTGGCTGATGCCCGACACCGTGTTGATCTGCGCCAGCTGCGAGGTCATCTGCGAGCTGTCCATCGGATTGGTCGGGTCCTGATTCTTCATCTGCGCGACAAGCAGCTGCAGAAAGGTATTCTGCAGATCGGTGCCCGACGTGCCGCTCGACGAACTTGTGGAGCTGGTCGAGGTGGAGCTGGTCGAGCTCGAGGCACTCTTCTTCGTGCCGTTCATCGTATCGAGCAGCGTCTGCGACACGGTCGTGCCGGTGCCGCCGATGGTGGTGTTGGTGGTCAAGGAGCTCTCCTCAGGTTCCGATCGTGAGCGTTTTCAGCATCAGTGTCTTGGCGGTGTTCAGGGTCTCGACGTTGGCCTGGTACGAGCGCGAGGCCGAGATCATGTTGACCATTTCCTGCACCGGGTCGACATTGGGCAGCGTGACGTAACCGTCCGCGTTGGCGGCCGGGTTGCCCGGGTCGTAGGCGGTCTTCATCGGCGTCGGGTCGTCGACCACGCCGGTGACCTGCACGCCGCCGACCTGCTGGCCGGAGCCCGAGCGCGCGCCGCCGATCGGGTTCACCGCGAACACGACCTGCTTGGCCTTGTACGGCTGGCCGTCCGGACCCGTCGTGCTGTCCGCGTTGGCGAGATTGGACGCCGTCACGTTGAGCCGTTGCGACTGCGCCGACATCGCGGAGCCCGCAACACCGAAAATATTCATCAGGGATGGCATGTTTCCTGACCTCTCCTACCGGTTCGACCCGGCTTGCGTTAATCCCGTAGCGTTTCTTTCTGCGTTTCTTGCTGCGCTTCTTCCAGCGTTGCTGCCCCGGCTGCCCTGACTGCCCCGCAGCCGCCTTTGAGCCGTTCCTGCAACCGAATTACGAGCCCGACGTGATCGCCGCCAGCATCGTTTTGATCTGGCTCGACAGCACCGTCATGCCCGATTCGAAATGCAGCGTGTTGTCGGCGAACTGCACACGCTCGGTATCGATATCGACCGTGTTGCCGTCGAGCGCGGGTTGCGTCGGAATGCGGTATTGCAGATTGCCGTAGTCGTCGGGCGCACCGCCGGTCGGCGTGAGCGTCGTCTTGCCGGACATGTGGCCCGGCGCGGTCGAGGCCATCGACATGCCGCTCGTCACCCCGGCAGGCTGCGTCATCGCCAGCGTCGAAGCGTTCGGTGCACCCTGGCCGGCTCCGCCACCGCTCTTCTTCAGCGCGCCCGCGAGCGACGAAGCGAAATCGACGTCGCGCGCCTTGTACCCGGGGGTATCGGCATTGGCGATATTCGAAGACAACAGCTCCTGACGGTAAGCGCGTACGTCGAGCGCCTGGCGGCCAAAGGCGAATTCGGCATCGAGTTTGTCCAGCATAGAAATCTCCGGAGAACGTTCCCGAGGTTCCCGTGAGCGCCTCGCGTGAGGACGGCCTCGGCCGGGAAGACCTTTTTGCATGAGGTCCATCTTAGGGGCCGAACGCAAGCGGCAATCGGACGAATAACCGGGAAAGGGGGCTTCTATTCAACGTTTGCGCAATGGGTGCGCTGACTAGAATGCATTACGTACTGATGCATTTGATGGAGAAACGCGATGGGCCTGCCCGCTTTCGATCTGACGCACCGCGCACGCCGCGCGGCGGCGGCGCATCGCGCGGCGGCGGGCGCGCTGCGGCTTGCTGGGCGGGTTTTGGTGAGCGCGGCACTGTGCGTCATGGCCGGCGCCGTTCTGTTGCCGGGCGCCGCGCAGGCCGAAGATGCCGGTGGCCCGATCGTGATTCCCGGCCCGGGTGAGAAGAATCCGGCCGCACTCGCCGATCTGGCCGAGCACATGCAGGCGGCGCCTGCCAAACGCGCGGGCTCTGCCGCCACGCTGGCCACGGCCACTGCGCGGTCGCTGACACCGGGCCCGGTCGCACGCGATGCAGATCAATTCACGCGCGCCGCCAATACGAGCGGCTCGATCGTCATTCCGGGCGCGGGCGAAGCGCCTGCCGCGCCGGCGATGATCCGCACCCGCTTCAAGCCCGACGCGAACGGTGTCGTGACGATTCCCGCGCCGGTCAATGCCAATGCGGCGGCGAGTTCACCCTCGAATGGCGCTGCCGGCACATCCGCTGCGAGCGGCTTCGATACGCTCGCGTCGCGCGGCGAGCCACCGCAGCTAGGCGCGAACGGCAAACCGGTCGCGACGACGGCAGTGCCCGCACGGGTATCGGCCCCAACCGCTGCGGCGATGCCCGCGCCGCCCGCCATCATTGCCCGCACACCGCCGATGCGCCCGGTGGCGCCGGCCGTCGCGCAACAGAATCTGGGCGCCGCGGGGGCGATGCAGCCCGTGACGCAACCCGTAACACAGCCCGTAACACAGCCCGCGACACCGCCCGTGGCTCAAGCCGCTCCGCTGCCTGGCCAGCAGGATCCCGAAGCGATCCGCAGCGCCGCCCTCGCCTTTCTTCAACAGCAAGCCGCCGGCCTGCCCGGCAAGGTCGACATCACCGTCGCACCGGCGTTTCCGCGGGGTCTCGCAGCCTGCACGATGCTCGATCCGTTCATGCCGAGCGGCGCGCGCCTGTGGGGCCGCACGACCGTCGGCGTGCGCTGCGCGGGCGAACGGCCGTGGACCCTCTATCTGCAGGCGCGCATCTCGATACGCGCCACCTACTATCTGGCCGCCCGCGCGATGTCGCCTGGCGAAGTGCTCACCACCGCCGACCTCGTCGCCCGCGACGGCGACCTGACCGGCTTGCCGCAGGCGATCGTCACGGACCCGTCGCAGGCGGTCGGCTCGGTCACGCTCACGCGCGTCGCCGGCGGCATGCCGCTGCGCCGCGACATGCTGAAAAGCGCGTCGGCGGTGTCGGTCGGACAGACCGTGCGGGTGGTCGCGGCCGGCGAAGGCTTTGCGATCTCGGCCGAAGGCAGCGCGCTGAACAACGCGTCGCCGGGTCAGCAGGTACGGGTGAAGACGGCCAACGGCCAGATCATCTCCGGCATCGTCAAGGACGGTTCGACGGTGGAGATTCAGCTGTGAAGCGGCTCGGCGGGATGCCGGCCGACGCTGTGGATGCAGCGGCAATGGCGGGCTTCGCGGGCGGGAGGTCCGTGCGGCTCGTGGGGCCGGATCGCCCCGACCGACAAGGCAAGACCTCGAACGATTGCGCTAAAGTTTTGATCAACGGTTGCCGTTATCAGAATCAAATCGTTCAGGAAGCCAATCGTGAAAGTCGATTCCACAACCAATTCGAATCTGCCGACGTTGAAAGACGCCCTGTCCCGCTCGCAGCAAAGCGACGCGACGACGGCCGCGACCAGCAACGCGCAGAGTGCGGGCACGGCCTCGCAAAGCACCACCAGCAGCGGTTCCGGCGATGCCAGCGTCAGCCTGTCGGGTCTGTCGCAGCATCTGCGCAGCCTCGCGGCGTCCGGTTCGGCCGATATCGACACGGCGCATGTCGAATCGATCAAGCAGGCCATCAAGGATGGTTCGCTGACGATGGATTCCGGCAAGATCGCCGATGGCGTGCTCAATACGGCGCGCGACCTGTTGCAAAGCAAAACCTCGTCGACCGGCAACTGATCGGCGCATCGAAGTACGGTGAATTGCCGGGCGGCATTCGACCAACCCGGCTCGTGAATCACCCGCGGGCCGTCGTGTTCAGCGAGTTGTTGAGATGAAAGACGCCCTGCTTGCCACCCTGATCGAAGAATATTCGGCCGTCGAGGCGTTCGCCTCGATTCTGGTGCTCGAAACCAAGGCCTTGACCGCCTTGTCGCCGCTGGAACTGTTGCCGCCGATCGTCGAGAAAAAAACCGAACTGATCGGCATGCTCGCCAGGCTCGAAAACGAGCGGGACGCGCAACTGGCCGAACTCGGCTTTCCGGCCGGCTGGCCCGGCATGGAACTCGCAGCCAGCACCGACGCGCGGCTCGCGGCGCAATGGTCGCTGCTGCAAAAAGCCGCCGATCGCGCGCGGCGCTTCAATACGAGTAACGGCGAGCTGATCCGCGTGCGGATGGACTACAACCAGCGTGCGCTGAAGGCGCTGCAAGTGGCCGTGCCGCAGAAGACCGGCTTCTACGGACCGGACGGACGGATTCCGGCGCGTCCCACGGCGTAACGACTGTCCGAGGACTGGCGCGTTTCGGGCGCCGCTCCGGCTGAGTCGATTCTGTTGAACCGAGTTGTGTCGAACGAAGGGCTCGCTTTTGACGAGCCCTTTTTGTTTTTCTGACGCCCGCACCAGGCCATTCAAGGCCGTCTCCATTACGCGTTGGCCATCCGGCCAGCTAGCGCGGATTTGTCCGCCGCGTTGAAATCACCGGTTCCCCCCACTGAGGTTCTTCGCCGCCCTGGGCAGCTTCAACGCTGCCCAGGCCGAGCAGGCGGCGAAGCACATTCACTAGCGAGGTTGTGTAATCGTGTGTATAGTTCGAGGAGTGCAATATGAACAGTGCCGAGGTCGTCAAACTGATTCAAGCGGATGGCTGGCGGCTGATCCGGACATCGGGCAGCCACCATCATTTCCGGCACGCGGTAAAAGCCGGTCTCGTGACCATCCCGCATCCGAAAAAGGATCTTCCGCCCGGCACACTGAACAGCATTTTGAAACAGGCAGGCCTGAAATGAAGAACCTGATTTTCCCGATCGCGATCGAACCCGGTGACGAGCACCATGCGTTCGGCGTGGTGGTGCCCGACGTTCCGGGTTGTCACGCAGCGGGCGATACGCTCGAGGAAGCCTACGCGAATGCGAAGGAAGCGATCGAAGCGCATCTCGATACGCTGCTCGACGAAGGGTTGCCGATCCCCGAACGGCTGACGCTCGAGGAGCATCGGCGCAATCCGGACTATGCGGGCTTTACGTGGGGTTTCGTGACCACCCGGAATATCCCGGCGCTGAAGAAAGCCGTGCGCATCAATATCTCGCTGCCCGAGGCGCTGGTCCACGACATCGACGCTTACGCACAGGCGCGCGGCATGTCGCGCTCGGCGTTTCTCGCGCTGGCCGCGGAGCATGAGATGGCGGATGCCTGAGTGAGCGGATGCCTGAGCTGACGTAGGCTGGTGCGCCGCCGGCCGACCCTCGACTCTTCAAAACTCAAGTTGCCTCGGCATTCGCCCAGGCCATCTCCCGCAGCCGCGTGCGCAGGCGTGCCACCGCCTGGCTATGCAGCTGGCACACGCGCGATTCGCTGACCTCCATCACCGCGCCGATTTCGCGCAGGTTCATGCCGCGTTCGTAATACAGCGACATCAGCAGCTTCTCGCGCTCCGGCAGGCGGTCGATCGCCTCAACCAGCGCCGAACGCAGGCTGTCGTCGAGCAGCGCCGAGAGCGGGTCCGAATGATCGACGCAGTAACGGTCGAGAAACGGCTCGTCGTCCGCGGAACGGTCGAAGTCCTCGTAGTAGATCAGCTGGCTGCCGTGCAGGTCCTGCAACATCGACTGATACTCGTCGAGCGGCATTTGCAGATGCTCGGCGATCTCGGTCTCGCTCGCCGAGCGGCCCAGGTTCTGTTCGACCTTGTGCACGGCGGTTTCGACTTCGCGCGAGGTGCGCCGCAAGCTGCGCGGCAGCCAGTCGTTGCTGCGCAATTCGTCGAGCATCGCGCCGCGAATCCGCTGGCTGGCGTAGGTCTCGAACTGCGCGCCCTGGTCTTCCTTGTAGCGGCTCGCGGCGTCCAGCAGTCCGATCATGCCGGCCTGAATCAGATCGTCGAGATCGACGCTCGCCGGCATCTTGGCGACGAGCTGCAAGCCGAGGCGACGCACGAGCGGTGCGTACTTCGTCAGAACGTCGGCTTGGGAAATCTTTCCCTGAGCGTTATACATCGTGCTCCCCTTGTCCCCGTGCCGCCTCTCAGGCGTGCTGCGCAGACGGTTGGTCGGCGTGTTGCGCCGCTGTAACTGTCGCAGGCGCCAACCAGGGCGCTCGCGACGACATCGCTGGCCGCATCGGCCAGTACTGCAATTCAGCGGCAAGGTGCCGGAAGTCCCGCGCAGCCGGCGTCGACGGAAACGCATCGACGACGCAACGCGACAACTCCAGGGCTCGCGCCATCCGCGCATCGGCGGCAATGCAACCGGCGTCTTCCAGCGCCACCGTCAGATAGCGCCCGGCCACGCCGGCCAGGTTGGCAAACGCGGTATGCGCGTCGTCCACGCTCTGCACGTGGTTCACCAGCACGCGAAACTGCGCGGTGGCGTGCGCGTAGTGCAGACGTTTCATGCACGCGTACGCGTCGGTGATCGCCTGCGCGGCCACGCGCGTGACGATCATCAGCTCGTGCGCCTGCATCGCGAGCGGCGACAGACGGCCTTGCGGATCGAGTTCCGCGTCGATCAGCACGATGTCGGCAGAGCCGTTCAGCACCACGCCGAACTGCGCGGCCGTCAGGCCTGCGCTGCTCTGGCGCGTTGCGGCCAGCATCGAGAAGCCGAGCGCATGCCGCGCGGCGGCGGCGTCGAGCGTCATCTCGCCGCGCATCACGGCCGCAAAATTGCCCTCGCCGCGCACGCCGCCGAGCATCGCGCTCACTGAGTTCCCGTCGAGGCATTCGTCGATCACGAGCACGTCCTTGCCCTGCTGCGCGAGCGCCGCGGCGAGGTTCACCACGGTCGTCGTACGGCCGACGCCGACCGAGCCGCCCGTCACCGCAATCACGCGCGAGCCGCTCTTCGCCAGCAACCGCCGCAGTCCTTCTGCCTGATCCGAGATGAATTTATCCAAAGCGGACCTCGTGCAGTTCAGCCGTCGACCGCGCGGAAAGTGCCGACAGCAACGCCGGAATATCGTCGTCGTGCGGCACGAACGGCGAGTTGTCGCGGGGAATGCAGAACGCACTCTTGATCAGGAATTTCCTTGTCGCCACGTACAGGTTCTCCGGCACCTTCTGGCCGGTCGACACGTAATGCACCGGCAGCTTGTAGCGGATCACCGTGTCGAGCACGCCGCCGAGATTGGTGGCCTCGTCGAGCTTGGTCAGGATGCAGCCTGCGAGCGGCTGCTGATCCGGCGCGCGCTGGTAGGCCTGCACGACTTCGTTGAGCGTGTCGCCGTGGCTGGTCGCGTTCAGCAGCAACAGGCGCTGCACCGGCTGGCCGGCGCGGCACAGCATCGCGATCTGGTCGGACACGAGGCGGTCGCGCTGGCTCATGCCGATCGTGTCGATCAGCACGATGTGCTTGTTGCGCAATTCCGAGAGCGCGAGCTGCAGATCGGCGCTGTCTTTCACCGCGTGGACCGACACGCCGAGGATCTTGCCGAAGATGCGCAGTTGTTCGTGGCCGCCGATCCGGTAGCTGTCGGTGGTGAGCAACGCCACCTTGCTGGCGCCGAAACGCATCACGCAACGCGCGGCGAGCTTGGCGGTAGTGGTCGTCTTGCCGACGCCCGTCGGGCCCATCAGCGCGAAGACTCCGCCGCGCTCCATCAGCGCGTCTTCGTCTTCCATCACCGGCAGGTTCGATTCGAGCACCGAGCGGATCCACTCCATGCCGCCTTCCATGTCTTCGATGTTCTCCGGCAGGTTGTCGACCATCATCTGCACGAGCTGCGCGGAGAAGCCGGCGGCGAACAGACGCTTGGTCAGCGCGGCGCGCGCCGGGTTGCGGCGCTGGCGATCGCCCCACAGCAAACCGGCGAAGTGCTCTTCCATCATCCCGCGCATCGACGCGAGTTCGTTCATCACGGTTTCTTTGACGACCTGCTCCATGCGCGCCTTGACCGCTTCGGCGACCGCGGCGGGCGCGCGGGCCTCGTCGCCGGCGGGCGACGGCGGCGCGACCTTTTGCGCGGCGCGGCGCGCTGCGACTTGCGCAGCTTCGCGCGCCCATTCGGGCGTGTCGGCGGTGTCGGGCGCGTTGCCGGCTTGCGCTGCGGCCTTGCCCGGCTCGACCGCGGCGCCGAGGCCCTTGGCCATCGCGGCGGCGGGCGTCATCGCTGCGGGGCGCGCGCTGTAGGCGCCTTTTTGTTGCTGTTGCTGTTGCTGCTCGGCGGCGATGCGGCGGGCGTGATCGATCAGCCAGGGATTCGATTCGGCCATCGTGCGCGGCGCTTCAGCGGCGGCTGGCAGCGCAGCGGGTGCGGCCGGCACGCCGGCGGCCTTGAGCAGATCGGCGCGGATGTCTTCGGTGAGACGGGTCGCCGCGGCGCGGGCGCTGGGCTCGGCAATGGTGATCGGCTGTGCCGAAGCAGGCATGGCCGGCGCCGTCGGCGCGGCTTTCGGCACAGCGGCGTTCTTCGATGCCGCAACCGGCGCATCGCCCGCGGCGTTGTTCGAAGCGGTGTTCGAAGCGGTGTTCGAAGCGGTGTTCGAGGCGGGGTTCGAAGCGGGGTTCGAGGCGGTATGTGCGGCCATGGTCTCAGCGCCGGCTTCCGGGCTGGCGCCGAACACCGATGCGAACACATCGGGCATACCGCTCGCATACGGATTCGCCGACATGGCGCGCGGCGCCGTCAGCAAAGGCTGTCCAGCCGCTGCATTCATCGGCGCGAGCTGCGGCGCACCTGCTCCGGCGCGCGGAGCCTTAGGCGCGATGGCGGCCAGCTCGCTGTCGGCCAGCGCGACGATTTCGACGCTGCCGTCGCCCATCGTGCGATTGGACAACACGACCGCATCGGAGCCCAAGGCTTCGCGTACGAGACGCAGTGCATCCCGACTGGTAGCACCGACAAATTTACGAATGTTCAAGCTGGACCCCCGATGAGGTAAACGGACTGACGGACCGGCAACACACCGCTTCCCATTGAGATCAATTATTGCGAAAGCCGTCGCGCGACCATCGATGGATAAAGACGGGTAAAGGCGGGCAATTCGGGCGATGGACGTGCGGCCGGCGCCACGCGAAAGCCGGTTTTAAACAGGCCTTTCGGAACCGCCCGGTAACCGTTTTGAGCTCGGGGGGTGTCCGCCTCCGTATGCCGCAGTCCGCGCACGGCGAGAGAAAACGCGAGCCGGAAAGAAAACCGGCGCTCGAATGAGCGCCGGCAAGAGGTATCGACCCGGTGAGCAGCGGCGTTCAACCGCGCCGTTCAGCTATGCGCGCCGATCAGATTCACGACCTTGACGTTGCGCGTATCCGGCACTTCCGCATACGACAGCACCTTCAGCTGCGGCAGACTGCGGCGCAGGAAACGCGCGAGCATCGGCCGCAACGCGTGCTGCACCAGCAGCACCGGCGCGAGCCCGAGGTTCTGCTGACGCGTCATCGCCTTCTGCGTTTCGGTCATCAGCGTATGCGCGAGCCCGGGCTCCAGACCCGGATTGGCGCCGGTCGACAGCGCCTGCGACAACACCCGTTCCAGATTCGAATCGAGGCCCATCACCTGCATGTCGCCGGCGCCCGGGAACCACTGCTGCGTGATCGCGCGGCCCAGCGCGAGACGCACGGCGGCGGTGAGATCGTGCGCGTCGGTGAGCTTCGGCGCGTGTTCGGACAAGGCTTCGAGAATCGTGCGCAGGTCGCGGATCGGCACGCCCTCTTCCAGCAGGTTTTGCAGCACCTTTTGCAGCGTGGTGAGCGGCAGGCTCTTCGGCACCAGATCGTCGACCAGCGACGGCGTATCTTTCTGCATCCGCTCGATCAGCGCCTGCACTTCGCGGCGGCCGAGCAATTCGGATGCGTGCGTGACCACGAGGTGATTCAGGTGCGTCGCCACCACGGTGCTCGAATCGACCACCGTGTAGCCGTACACCTGCGCCTGTTCGCGCAGATTCGTGTCGATCCAGATGGCCGGCAGACCGAACGCCGGGTCTTGTGTCGGCGTGCCCGGCAGCGCGGCGGAAACCTGCCCCGGATTGATCGCCAGCCACTGTCCCGGATACGCTTCGCCGACGCCGACTTCGACACCCTTCAGCGCAATCCGGTAACCGTTCGGCCGCAGTTCGAGGTTGTCGCGGATATGGATCACCGGCGGCAGGAAGCCGATTTCCTGCGCGAACTTCTTGCGGATGCTCTTGATCCGCTTGAGCAGTTCGCCGTCGGAGTTCTTGTCGACGAGCGGGATCAGCCGGTAGCCCACTTCGAGGCCGAGCGTGTCGATCATCGTCACGTCGTCCCAGCTGGCTTCGGTGTTTTCCACCGGGGTCATCGCGGCCGGCGCGACGTCGATCAGGGCAGTGCTGCTCTTGCGTTCCTCGGCGCGCTTTTTCATCGTGCGACCGAGCTGAATCAGGCCGCCGCCGAGAATCAGAAACGCGAAGTGCGGCATGCCCGGAATCAGACCCATCAGCACGAGAATGCAGCCGGTGATCATCAGCACGCGCGGATTCGTGAATAGCTGGCCGGTCAGCTGCGTGCCGATGTCTTCGTTGGTAGCGACGCGCGAGACGATCACACCGGCCGCCGTCGAAATCACCAGCGACGGAATCTGCGCGACGAGCCCGTCACCGATGGTCAGCAGCGTGTAGGTCTTGCCTGCCGACGCGAAGTCCATGCCGTGCTGCACCATCCCGACGATCAGGCCGCCCAGGATGTTGATCACCATGATCAGCAGACCGGCGATCGCGTCGCCGCGCACGAACTTGCTCGCGCCGTCCATCGACCCGTAGAACTCGGCTTCCTGGGCGACTTCGAGACGCCGCTTGCGGGCCTGTTCTTCGTTGATGAGGCCGGCGTTCAGGTCGGCGTCGATCGCCATCTGCTTGCCGGGCATCGCATCGAGCGTGAAGCGCGCGGACACTTCCGCGATCCGCCCCGCGCCCTTGGTGATCACCATGAAGTTGATCACCATCAGGATGACGAAGACGACGATACCGACCGCGAAGTTGCCGCCCACGAGGAAGTGGCCGAACGACTCGATCACCTGGCCGGCGGCGTCCGGGCCGGTGTGGCCTTCGAGCAGCACGATCCGCGTGGACGCCACGTTCAGCGACAGGCGCAGCAGCGTCGAGAACAGCAGCACGCTCGGGAAGGCCGCGAAGTCGAGCGGCTTCATCGTGTACATGCTGACGAGCAGCACCATCACCGAAAGCGCGATGTTGAAGGTGAACAGCATATCCAGCAAAAACGGCGGCAACGGCAAGATCATCATGCCGAGGATCATGCAGATCAGCACCGGCCCGGCGAGGGCGCGCAAATTGGTGCTGCTCAAGGCATCGGGCCGTCGGGACAGGAATCCGGCGCGAGCGTTCATGCGGAGGCTCCTGAAGCGTCTTCGTTAGCGTTGTTGAGCGTGTCGGCGGCTTCCTGATCGGCTTCATCATCCGATACGCCGCCCTTGTCGAGTTCAGCCGGCACGTCGAGTTCGGTCGGTGCGACCGGCGCGACGCCGCCTTCGGTGTTAAAGCGCCGCAACTGATAGACCCACGCGAGCACCTCGGCGACCGCGCCATACAGCGGGCCGGGAATCTCACGGTCCAGTTCGACGTTGTGATACAGCGCGCGCGCCAGCGGCGGCGCTTCGAGCAGCGGCACATTGTTTTCCGCGGCGATTTCGCGAATCCGCGCGGCCACCAGGTTCACGCCCTTGGCGACGACCTTCGGCGCGCGCATCTCGCCGTCGGCGTATTGCAGCGCGACCGCGAAGTGCGTCGGGTTGGTCACCACCACGTCGGCCTTCGGCACCTTCGTCATCATGCGACGGCGGGCAATCGCCCGCTGCTGCTGGCGAATCCGGCCTTTGACATGCGGATCGCCTTCGCTTTCGCGATGTTCGCGCTTCACTTCTTCCTTCGTCATGCGCAGTTTCTTGTGGAACTGCCACAGCTGATACGGCACATCCAGCGCCGCCACGACGAACATGCCCGCCACCGTCATGCCGCAGCACACGGCGATCAGATGCATGGCGTTGGCAAGCGCAATCTGCACGGGCTGGGTGGCCAGCGCGAGAATCTCCTCGCGGCGATTCCAGATCGCCGTGCCGCCGATGATGCCCACCACGAGGGTTTTCGCGAGCGACAAGCCGAGCTGGATCGGCCCGTTGATCGAGAACATCTTGCCGAGGCCGGCGATCGGGTTGAGCCGGTCGAACTTGGGCTCGAATCCTTTGGCGGACAACTGCCAGCCGCCCAGCGCCATCGGTGCGAGCAAGGCGGCCAGCCCGGTAAAGGCGAGAACCGGCAACAACGCGTACAGCCCTTCGCGGCTTGCCGCGCCCGCGCCGATCATCATGCGGCGCGTTTCGAATACGCTGGCGTGATCGAACGTGAAGGCCGCGCGCAACATGTTCATCAAATGCTCGCCGATGCTGCCTGACATGGCCCACACGCCGAAAAAGCCTGCCGCCAGCAGCGCAAACGTCGACAGCTCCCGCGAACGCACGATCTGCCCTTCCTCGCGCGCCTTCTGCAGGCGCCGGGGAGTGGCTGATTCGGTTTTTTCGAGGTCGCTGTCCTCTGCCACTAAAGCTCTCCAATCGGTCGAGGCGCGATGCCTGGTTCCAGTGAGAGCGATTATTCCCGTTGGGCGCAACCGACGATCGGCGGATAAGCGCAGGGAAAGGGGGGCATTTCGGGGGATGGGACAGGCGGCAAACCACCGCGGGGCTTGCTGGAGGCGCGCTGGCGGCCTGGATGGACCGGCAGCGCGGGGTCGCCGGCGGACGGTCGATAGCGAGGGGCCGCGAGCGGAGGGTCGCGCCGGAGGACGCTCGATAGTAAGGGGTCGGCAGCGCAGGGCCGCTGGAGGACGGTCGATAGCGAGGGGCCACCAGCGCAGGGCCTCAGGCGGACGGTCGATAGCGAGGGGCCGTCGGCAGACTGCAGCTAGCGGGGGGGCCGCCGGCGGAGGATGCGTGGCGGGCACCCGCGCGGCTTGCACGCAAGTACCCGGCCGGTTGTCATCCTTGCGTCATACGCATCAAAACGCGACGTAAGGCGCCTGGCCGCCCGGCGTCTGATCGATGCCGAAGTACACATAACGGCCGTAGAAGAACGGCAAGCCGAGGTCGAAGCTGCTGCTGCCGCTGAGCTGCCCGGCCAGGTCGTTGAACGCGTAGTTGCTGCCGCTGCCGAACAGGGTGGCCGCGCTCAGGATGCCGATATTGGCGGTCGTTTTCGCGCCGTTCAGCCCGACCAGGCTGATCGAGCGCGTTTGCGCCGACGACGGGCAGTAAAAGCCCGCGTAGGTGCTGCCGCACTGCGCGAGGGAACTGTCGGAGAAGAAGTAGGCGTTCGAGCCCGAGTCGAGAAACGCCTGCACCGTCGTGCCGTTGAAGACACTGTTGTTCAGATCGCCCCAGGCATTGGTGGTGAAGGTCTGCGCGGCGGCCAGCGCATTGTTAGACTGCGTGCCGATACCGAACACCAGCGTACCGGTCGCCGACGACGCGCCGGTGTTCCCCACCGGCGGCATCTGCACGATCACGCCGTTGTTGTCGGTGGCGAACTTGGCGACCGGATTGGTGACCTGCTGCGCCGTCGGCACGGCGGTGCGCGTGCAGGACGTGCCGCTCGGGCAGGCGAAGTAGTTGCTGTTGTTGGCGGCCGTCGACGCGTTCGCGCAGGTGGCGCCGCAATCGTTGGGCGCCGTGCCGATGCCGAGAATGCCGTTGGCGCCGAGAGCGCTGGCCGTGTTTTGCGCCACGCCGGTGCAGCCCGCCGGCACCGTGCTCGACGCCATGTCGCCGATGATCTGCACCGGAATGCTCGTCGTGGTCGTCTCGCCGCCGATCGTCACGCTTGCGGTACGCACCGAGCCCCACGTATAGCCGTCGGCGAAAGTCGCGCACTCGGCGAGCGCGCCGCCTGCCACCTGAGTTACCTGCAAGGAGCCCAGCACCGAGCTCAGCTGCGAGCTCACCACGCGCAAGCCGAACGAACCGGTGTCGACCTGGATGTTGTCGACGGTCTGGCAATTGGTGGTCGAGCCGGGCGCGCACACCGTTACGCTAACCGTAGGAATGTTGATGACGCCTTTCACGCCGAAGCCGACCGTAATCGCCACCGTGTTCGCCGCATTCGCGGCGATCGGCTGCTGAGTCGGGCTCGCCGGCAGCGAGCCGCCGTTCAGCACGGACGACGAGCTGGAGCTCGAACTGGAACTGTCGCCGCCGCCACCACCACCGCAAGCGGCCAGAACCGACACCAGCGCCACCGCCGCGACGGACTGGGTCCAGGCTTTGAGCTTTATCGCAATCTGCATGGTTCGCATCGTTCGTCTCCGCCCTTACTGGATGTCGGAACCGCTGACGCCTGAGGGCAGCGCCTGCGGCAACCACGCCTGACCGTTGAACGCGCCCATGTGGCCGCCGGAATGGACCACGAGGCTGCTCTGCTCGACCGCCACCGGGCCGCGTCCGCCGCGCGCCGCGCGCACAGCCTTCAGGCCGGCGACATATTGCGGAAAGTAGCTGCCGAGCAGATCGCTCAGATCCGGCATTTGCGGGCCGCGCCACGCGAGGCCGAACACCGTGCCGTCCGCCGCCAGGTATTCGCGCACGACAGTGCCGCTGCCGAGCGTGGTTTCACGCACGGTGTAGGACGCAGAGGCGGTAGTGGAGGAAGCGGCGCTGGATGCGGAATGCATCACGCTTTGCGCAGCCGCTGCTGCGCTGCTGGCGGGCTGCATGGTGCGGGAAGAAACCGACGCATCCCCGGGCGGAGTCATCGGCGCGCCGCCCAGTCCCGCATGAGCGGACTGCACGGCCAACAGCAAACAGGGCAAGGCAAGCGCTGTAACCCACCCAGCGCGGCGGATATGACTCGACATGACGAGGCTCCTCCCGAGCGGCTGTTGCTCGGTCCGCACACCGTGCGAACCGGCCACAAGTCTGCAGATCATACGGCACCGTCGCGGCCGCACAATGGAGGTATTCCTCACCGTGTGGCCGCCCGACGCCGTTGCGCGCCGGAAGGCCGTGCCGCTGCTTGAGGTCGTAGTATGCCTGCGGTTACGTCCCGGTAGGAAGCAGGCCGCGCAAGCGCGCGGCTTGTTATGTATACAGCATCGGCCTGCCGCCTTTGACGGCCGACCGTGCGTCAGAAGCCAAGGCTCGCCAGCAGATCGTCGACCTGCGACTGGTCCTGCACCACGTCCGTTTTGCCTTCCGGATTGATCTGCGGACCGTTCAGCAGATGTTCGGGGCTGCCGGTCGACGACGGCTCGGCCGCCAGCGCCGCCGCGGTCGCCGCGAACTGCTCGCGCCGCTCGAGCGCGATGTTCTCGACCAGCACGCCGAGCAATTGCTGCTCGATCAGGTACACGACGTCCGTGATCTTCTTGATGACCTGGCCGGTCAGATCCTGGAAGTCCTGCGCCAGCATGATTTCCATCAGCTGCGAATTGGTCGCGGTGGTGGCTTCCGGCACGCCGCGCAGGAACGCGCGCGTGTCGTTCATCAGCGCGCGCACTTCTTCGCGCTCGATCGGCGCCGCGTACCATTTTTCCCAGCGCGCATCGAGCTCACCCGCATCCTTCTGCAACTGCTCCTGGATCGGCTTGGCGATGTCGATCGAGGACAGGACGCGCTCGGCGGCCTGCTCGGTCATGTTCGCGATGTACTTCAGGCGGTCGCGAGCATCGGGTACGGCTTCCGCCGCGCGCTCGACATGCTTGTCGAGCCCCAGCTCACGCATCGAGTCGCGCAGCGTGCGCGTCAACTGGCCGATGCGGGCGAGGATGCGGTCGGACGCGAAGTCGCCGCTGTCGTTGCCCGCTTCGGCGCCTTGCGCGTTGGTCGGCAGATTCACATCAGCTCCCGGTCTTGGCCATCTTCTCGAGAATCTTGTTGAGCTTCTCGTCGAGCGTCGCGGCCGTGAACGGCTTGACGACATAACCGCTCGCGCCGGCCTGAGCCGCCGCGATGATGTTTTCCTTCTTCGACTCGGCCGTCACCATCAGCACCGGCAGATGCGCGAGGCTGGCGTCGGCGCGGATTTCCTTGAGCATGGCCAGACCGTCGAGGTTCGGCATGTTCCAGTCGGAGATCACGAACTCATAGGCGCCGCTGCGCAAGCGCGCGAGACCGGCCGCGCCGTCTTCGGCTTCGTCGACGTTGCTGTAGCCCAGCTCTTTGAGCAGGTTGCGGACAATCCGGCGCATCGTCGGAAAATCGTCAACCACCAGAAATTTCATTCCCTTATCCATTTCATTCCCTTTGCTTGATCCATGATGCGGCGCATGTCCGCCTGTTCAACCTACCCCGCGCGCATCATACCCGCTGAACGCGATCGCCCATCGACGACAGACGCGCCATCACGCGCCGGCTCATTTCCGGCAGCGAGGCGATCTCGTCGGCGGCGCCCAGCGCGATCGCTTCGCGCGGCATGCCGAAGACGATACAGCTCGCCTCGTCCTGCGCGAGGGTATACGCCCCCGCCTTTTTCATGTCCAGCAGGCCGGCGGCGCCGTCGCGCCCCATCCCGGTCAGGATCACCCCGACCGCATTCTTGCCCGCGTGCTGCGCGGCCGAACGGAACAGCACGTCGACCGACGGACGATGCCGGTTGACCGGCGGCTCGTCGGAGAGATGCGCAATATAGTTCGCGCCGCTGCGGGCCAGCAACAGGTGAGCGTGGCCGGGCGCGATATACGCATGTCCGGGCAGCACGCGTTCGCCGTGCTCTGCCTCTTTAACGGTAATCCGGCACAAACCATTGAGGCGTTGCGCAAAAGATTTTGTGAAACCCGGCGGCATATGCTGCGCGATCAGCACGGCGGGTGCATCCGGCGGCAGCGGCAGCAGCACCTCGCGGATCGCTTCGGTGCCGCCCGTCGACGCGCCGACGATGATCAGCTTCTCAGTACTGAGAAGCGGATTGTTGAAGAGCGGCGCGGCGGCGGCAGGCGCCTGCGCGGCGTGGGCCGCCGCATGCTGCGCCGGCGCGGCCTGGCGCACCCGCGCGCGGGCTGCGGCGCGAATCTTGTCGGCGAGCTTTTCCGCGTAGTCGAGCATGCCGTCGCGAATGCCGACCTTCGGCTTGGTGACGAAATCGACCGCGCCCAGTTCCAGCGCGCGCAGCGTGATTTCGTTGCCGCGCTCGGTCAGCGACGACACCATCACGACCGGCATCGGCCGCAGACGCATCAGCTTCTCGAGGAAGTCGAGGCCGTCCATGCGCGGCATTTCGACGTCGAGCGTCAGCACGTCCGGATTGTGTTGCTTGATGAGATCGCGCGCGACCAGCGGGTCGGGTGCGGTCGCCACGACGGTCATGTCCGGCTGGCCATTGATGATTTCCGTCATCAGGCTGCGGATCAGCGCCGAATCGTCGACGCACAATACTTTGATCTTTTGCACAGCGCTCACGCCTCCTCTGCGGTTCTGGCGTTGTTTGAATTAAGGGGACGCGGGCTCGCGCCAAATAGTTCGATGCGCGGCTTCGCTGCGCCCGCGGTCGCACCGCTTCCCGCAAATGTTGCGGGGTTGCCAGTGGGGTTGCCGGCGGGGTTGCCAGCGGCGCCACCGGCTTTCGAGCCGAACAGTTCGACCTTCGGCCTTGCCGCGACCGGCGTCGAAAACAGCTCGACCCGCTTGCGCGCCGCCGCGAGCCGCTCGGCGCGCGCTTCGGCGCTTTGCCGCATCAGCGCCTGTTCGCGTTCGGCGACGCCGGCTTCCTGCTGCAGGCGGAGTTTCTTCACCATTACCTGGCCGGTACGCGGCATGAAGGCGACTTTGCGCGGGTGCGAGCCCTGCAGGTCCTCGGCGACGATGCGGATCTTTTCGAGCGCGAGGTAGCGGCGCACGAATTCCGAATTGCGGTCGCCGATGTTCATGGTCGTCATGCCGGCCAGCACCGCGCCGCCGCCGAACACCTTGGCTTCGAAGCGCTCGCGCCGGCCACCCGCCTTGATGAGCTCGTTGATCAGCACTTCCATCGCGTACGCGCCGTAGCGCATCGAATCCGAAGCGGCTTGCGCGACGTCGGCGCCGTCGTCGGGCAGCATGAAGTGATTCATGCCGCCGATGCCCGCCGTGCGGTCCTGGATGCAGGCCGCGACGCACGAACCCAGCACGGTGACCAGCACCATGTCTTCGCTGGTCGTATAGAACTCGTTCGGCAACAGCTTCACGCCGGGGCGTTGGAAGTGGTTGTCGAAGTACAGATTGGTGGCGATCGGCAGGGCGCTGCTCATACCGTCACCCCGCCAGCCGGCGTGCTGCTGGAGTGGCCCGCCGGGCGGGACGGCGTGCGGGCGGCGCCGGCGGCGTCGCGTGTCAGTTCATAAACGGTCTGGCCGCGCAGCTTGAACGCCTGCGTCACGTACGTGAAGTTTTCCGAGTGGCCGGCAAACAGCAGACCGCCCGATTTCACCAACGGCTCGAAGCGCGCGAGTACTTGCGCCTGGGTCGGCTTGTCGAAATAGATCATCACGTTGCGGCAGAAGATCGCGTCGAACTGCGAGCGCAGCTGGTAATCGCGGTCGGTCAGGTTCAGCTGCTCGAAGCGCACCATCGCGCGCACTTCCGGGCGCACCTTCACCATGCCGGCGTGCGCGCCGGTGCCTTTCAGGAAGAAGCGCTTGAGCCGCTCCGGCGACAGATGCTTGACCTGGTCGAACTGGTACATGCCGGCTTCGGCTTTTGCCAGCACCTGCGTGTCGATGTCGGTGGCGAGCACGCTCGCCTGGCGCGCGCCGCTGTCGCCGAGGGCTTCGATCAGCGTCATCGCGATCGAATACGGCTCTTCACCGGTCGATGCCGCCGAGCACCACACCGAAACCGGCTGCGGCCGGCGCGGCACGAACTCGGCGAGGATCGGAAAGTGGTGCGCTTCGCGAAAGAATGCGGTCAGGTTGGTGGTCAGCGCGTTAGTGAACGCCTCCCACTCGGCCGGATCGTTTTCCGCTTCGAGCAGATCGAGATACTGCCTGAAGGTCTCGATGCCGCGCGCGCGCAAGCGGCGCGCCAGACGGCTGTACGCCATGTCGCGCTTGTGATCCGACAGCGAGATGCCCGCGCTGCGATGAATCAGTTCGCGGATACGAGCGAAATCCGCCGACGTGAATTCGAAATCCCGTCCTTGTTCGACGGATCTGGCCGGTTCTGCCCGCTCGGGACGTTGTTGTGCGCGCGTTGCCATCATGAAAGTTCCTGCCTGCGATACGAGCCATTCCGCTTTCCGCCGGAGGTGCGGCCTCCGGCCAAAGGGATTGTGTTCGCGGGGTCGCGCCCGCCCGCGAGTTCCGCCCACCTGCAGTCGGCCCGCGACACGCCATCGAGGCGTGCTTCGATGATTCGCCCCTCAGGAAGCGAGATGCCGAATGACTGCATGTCTTCTTCTGTTTCCTAGAACGTTTCCCAGTCCGCATCCGAACCCGCCTTGGCCGCGCTTGCAGCGGCCGGGCGTGCTGCGGATTCGGACGCGGCTCGCGCCGTCTTGGCCTTAAGCGCCGGCTCGACGCGTGCGGCACCTGCATCATGGGCGGCCGGAGCCTGCGCCGCGCTGCTGCTTGCCGGGTGCACCGCCGGGTTTGCCACCGCGTGTGGCGAAGCCTTGGCTACCGGGGCCGCCTTGACACCCGCGCTGCGCGCCGTGTGTGGACGCGCTGCCGCCGCTACGCTGTGCGTTGCCACGCGAGCCGGCCCGCCGGCCACTTTCCAGCCATTCACCACGGCTTGCAGTTGACGCGTCTGGTCTTCGAGCGATGCCGCCGCAGCCGCCGCCTGTTCGACCAGCGCGGCGTTCTGCTGCGTGACTTCGTCCATCTGCACGACCGCGCGATTCACCTGTTCGATACCGCCCGACTGCTCTTCGGAAGCCGCGCTGATTTCGCCCATGATGTCGGTCACGCGGCGCACGGCCTGCACGATCTCGTCCATCGTGGTGCCGGCGCGGCCGACCAGCGTCGAGCCGCTTTGCACCTTGTCGACCGAGTCGCCGATCAGTTCCTTGATTTCCTTCGCGGCGCTGGCGCTGCGCTGCGCGAGGCTGCGCACTTCGCCGGCGACCACCGCGAAACCGCGGCCCTGTTCGCCCGCCCGCGCGGCTTCGACCGCCGCGTTCAGCGCGAGAATATTGGTCTGAAAGGCAATCCCTTCGATCACGCCGATGATGTCGACGACCTTGTTCGAACTGGTCGCGATGTCCTGCATCGTCGTCACAACCTGGCTCACCACGTCGCCGCCGCGGGTCGCGATATCGGACGCGTTCACGGCCAGCTGGCTCGCCTGACGCGCGTTCTCGGCGTTCTGCCGCACGGTGCCGGTCAGCTGCTCCATGCTCGACGCGGTTTCCTGCAACGAAGCGGCTTGCTGTTCGGTGCGCTGCGACAGATCGGTGTTGCCCATCGCGATTTCACGCGCGCCGGTGTCGATCGATTCGGTGCTGCCGTGAACCGCCTTCACCATCGTCGCCAGGCTTTCCTGCATCTGCTTGATGCCGCTGAACAGCCGGCCGATTTCGTTGCGGCTGAACACTTCGATCGTCTCGGACAGGTCGCCCGAAGCGATCCGCTCGAAGCAGGCGGTGGCGTCGGCGAGCGGCTGCACGATCAGGCCGCGCAGCGCGAAGCGGATGCCCACCACGAGCAGCAAGGCCAGCGCGGTGATGGCGATGATCAGCGTCGTCATCAGCGAGATGTTCGATTGCGCGCTCGCCTGCTGGTCCACCGCGTGCTGCTGAAGTCCCTTGACGACGGCGGACGCGGCGTTGTCGTACGCAAGGAACATCGGGCTGATCTTCGTATCGGCGATCGCGTGATAGGCCGCCAGATCGTTCGCGCGCAATGCGGCGAACTCCTGGTCGACGCCGTCTCGCGTCACGGCCGCGCGGCGCGTCGCCAGTTCGTCGAGCTGCGCCTGCTCGGCGCCGTTCTTGGGCGCGTCGAGATACGCCTGCCAGCTCTGGTTGCCGATGCCGTAGAGTTCCTGCGCACGATCGAGCGCCTTCTTCGCCTTCTCGGTGTCGCCGGCGGTGTTCAACGAGATGAAGCGGTCCAGCGTCACGCGCGTGCGCAACAGGTACGCCGACGCCTCGTCGAGCGCGTGAATCGCCACCAGATCGCCGCGTGCAATGCGATCGAGCGACTGGCTGGCGCGGTTCAGCGCCGTCAGTCCGAGCGCGCCGACCGCCACGGTCAGCGCAACCAGAATGATCCCCACCATCGTCAGCGACGTGCGAATCGACCACCTGCTCAGCATCTCAATGCTCCCTTGTTCCAGTCTCTCGTTCGTGCCGTCAGCGCTTAGCCGGCGAGCGTTTCGATCAGCGCCATTTCACGGCTGGTCATCAGCTTCTCGATGTCCATCAGGATCAGCATGCGGCCGTCGACGGTGCCCAGCCCCGTGAGATATTCGGTCGTCAGCGTGGCGCCGAATTCCGGCGCCGGCATGATCTGGTCGGTGGCGAGCGTCAGCACGTCCGACACGCCGTCCACCACCATCCCGACCACGCGATGCGCGACGTTCAGGATGATCACCACCGTCTGATGGTCGTACTCGACGCGGCCCAGATGGAACTTGATGCGCATGTCGACGATCGGCACGATGATGCCGCGCAGATTGATCACGCCCTTGATGAACTCAGGCGCATTGGCGATGCGCGTGACGTTGTCGTAGCCGCGGATTTCCTGCACCTTGAGGATGTCGATGCCGTACTCTTCGGCGCCGAGCGTGAAGACGAGGAATTCCTGCCCGCCGGCGTCGGCCTGCTGCGCGTCGCGGCGGCCATTCGTACCGCTCGCGTTCGCGACGCTCGAATTGATGGATTGGACTTCTGCCACGTTAGCCCCCAAACGGTTGGGATGAAATGAGTTGAGTAAGTGTTACGGGTGTTATGACTGTCACGCAAGGCTCATCGCGCCGTGCGCGTTGCGCGTCTCGCGGTTCAGCGCCGCCACGTCCACGATCAGCGCGACACTGCCGTCGCCGAGAATGGTTGCGGCGGAAATGCCGTGCACCTTGCGATAGTTCGTTTCCAGATTCTTCACGACCACCTGCTGCTGCCCCACCAGCTCGTCGATCAGCATCGCAAAGCGGCGCCCCTCGGTTTGCATGATGGTGACGATGCCCTGGGTCGGTTCGCGCTTCGCGTCTTCGACCGAGAACACTTCGTGCAGCGCGACGAGCGGCAGATATTCGCCGCGCACGCGCACCACGCGTTCGCCGTTGGCCACCGTGTAGATGTCCTCGGCTTGCGGCTGCAGCGACTCCATCACGAAGTTCAGCGGCAGAATGAAGATCTCGTTGCCGACCTTCACCGACATGCCGTCGAGAATCGCCAGCGTGAGCGGCAAGACGATCCGCGTCGTGCTGCCCTTGCCCGCATGCGAGGTGATCTCGACGTGACCACCCATCGACTGGATGTTGCGCTTCACCACGTCCATGCCGACGCCGCGGCCGGAGACGTCCGTGACCTGCTCCGCCGTCGAGAAGCCCGGCAGGAAGATCAGGTTCCAGACCTCTTCGTCGGTCATGCTTTCGCTGACCTGCATGCCCTGCTTGGCCGCCTTCGCGAGAATCTTGTCGCGGCGCAGACCGGCGCCGTCGTCGCTCACTTCGATGACGATGTTGCCGCCGTGATGCGCCGCCGAGAGCACCAGCTGGCCGGTTGAATCTTTGCCTGCCGCGCGCCGCGCTTCCACGGTTTCGATGCCGTGGTCGAGACTGTTGCGCACGAGGTGAGTCAACGGATCGATGATCCGTTCGATGAGGCTCTTGTCGAGTTCGGTCGCCTGACCGAAGGTGACGAGTTCGACCTCCTTGCCGAGTTTCGCCGCCAGATCGCGCACGAGACGCGGGAAGCGGCTGAACACGTAATCCATCGGCATCATGCGGATCGACATCACCGCTTCCTGCAGATCGCGCGCGTTGCGCTCGAGCTGCGCCATGCCGTTGAAGAGCCGATCGTGCAGGGCCGGGTCGAACGTGCTGGTGGTCTCGGCCAACATCGCCTGGGTGATCACCAGTTCGCCGACCAGGTTGATCAGCTGATCGACTTTTTCGACGCCGACGCGAATCGAGCTGCCTTCCGCGCCGCCCGCTGCCGCGGCCGGACGCGCCTTGCGGTCCTGTTCGGCAGGAGCGGCTGCGGTGGGTGCCGGTGCGGTAGGTGCCGGTGCGGTGGTCGCTGCCGGCGGCGGCGCTGCTGGCGTGCTCGCCGCGCTAACCGCAGCAGCGCTGGGCGCTGCCGCAGCGCCGGCTGCCGCGGCATCCGCGCGCGGCGCCGGCGCATCGAACAGACCATGCGTGGCGGCGTTGGCGGGCGCAGCGACGCTGGCCGCCGGTGCTGCCGGTACTTCGTGTGCTGCTTGCGCCGACGTCGACGGCTCAGCGTCCGGCGTTCCAGGTTCGCCTTGCTGAGTGTCGCCGGTCGGCGCGGCACCGCGGCCGATCGAGATCTGGCTTTCGTCGATCACGAAACAGCACACGGCAATGATGTCGTCGGAGGTCACATCGGTCGCGAGCCACAGCGTCAGATCGCCGCCGCTCTTGACCTGCCCGACAATGTTCCCCAGGTTGCCGAGCTCTTCGGCCAGCAGTTCCTGGTCCTTCTCACCTACGCCCCGTAGCGTAATTTTCAGATGGGGGCCGGCGCCAGCGCTTGCCTCGCCGCTTCCCGCGGCCTGGCCGGTCTGCGCCGGTTCGCCGTCAACCAATTCGCCCGCCGCCTGCACCGCCTGTTCGACGACGTGCTCCGGCGGAGTGCCGCCTTGTACTGCCTGTGCTGCCACTGCGGCCGGTGCTGCGACGGCCGCCGGCGCCGCTTCAGCCGGCGCGCCGCCGAGGCGGCTTTCCGCGTGCAACTGTTCGAGCTTCGCGCAGATCGCCTTGGCGACCACCGCATCCGGTTCGGCGCTCGCGCGGTAATCGGCGAGCTGGCCCGACAACACGTCCTTGGTTTCGAGGAACGTGTCGATCATGTCCTTGCGCAGCACGAGTTCGTTATTGCGCGCGCGGTCGAGCAGCGATTCGAGAATGTGGGTGGTTTCCGTCAGCGCGGTAAAGCCGAACGTCGCCGCGCCGCCCTTGATCGAATGCGCCGCGCGGAAAATCGCCGCGAGGTCTTCGGGGTCCGGGTGCGCGATATCCAGATTGAGCAGCAGCTGCTCCATCTGCGCGAGCAGTTCGTCCGCTTCGTCGAAGAACGTCTGATAGAACTGAGTGATGTCGAGTGTCATGCCTGGTTCACCGCGAGAGTTCCTGTCTAGGCTTGGGCTGCCGTGCCGCCGCGTCGATAGCTTCGATAACTTGTGTCAAGGTGGCGCTCATTTGTCGTTCATGCCTGGTCCGGCTCGGCCAGCACCGCCACCAGTTCGGTCAACATGTCGGGGTCGAGCGGCTTTTCGATCCAGCCGGTCGCCCCCGCAGCCCGTGCCGCCTCCTTGAACGGCTCGCCCGATTCCGTCGTCAGGACGAGGATGGGCGTGGCCTGGTAGGCCGGGTTGCCGCGCAGCTCGGCGATCAGATCGAGGCCGGTCTTGCCCGGCATATGCTGGTCGGTCAGCACGAGGTCGAACGGCATGGCGAGCGCGTTTTCGAGCCCTTCGTTGCCGTCCGCCGCGAGCGTCACTTCATAGCCCGCCGACGTCAGCGTGGCGGCGAGAATTTGCCGCATCGATGCCGAATCGTCGATTGCCAGAATGTGCCTGATCATGAAAACCTCGCTGCACTTACGCTATGAATCGCCGGGCCGTCCGCGCCGCTCGGGCGCGTGAACCGGCCAGGCGATCGCTGTCTGTTACTGGGCCGCCGTTGCCGGCGCCTTCGGCGCAACCGTCACCGGTTGCACAAGCTTTTGCAGCAGCGGCTTGGAGCCGGCTGCGTCGTCCGACAAGGTGGTGGTGGTGGAGTCGTCATGGTCAAGCGCCTCCTCCGACTTCCTGTTCAACACGATGATGCTGATGCGGCGGTTTTCCGGATCCATCGGGTCCGCCTTGTTCAGGTTCTGCGTCGACGCGAGGCCGAGCACACGCATCACCTTCGCTTCGTCCATGCCGCCGGCGATCAGCTCGCGGCGCGACGCATTGGCGCGGTCCGCGGACAGTTCCCAGTTGCTGTAGCCCTTCTCGCCACCCGCGTATTGCACCGCGTCGGTGTGACCCTGCACGATGATGCGGTTCGGCACGTCGTTCAGCGTGTGGCCGATTTCGCGCAGGATGTCGCGCATGTACGGCTCCACCACATCTCTCGCGGTCGCGAACATCGGCCGCTTCTGCGAGTCGACGATTTCGATGCGCAAGCCGGTCAGCGTCGAATCGATACGGATCTGCTGCTTGAACTGGCGCAGCACCGGATTCGCCTCGATCGCGGCCATCAGCTTGACCTGCAGATCGTGCAGGCGGACCTGCTCGCGCCGCTCCAGCTCGCCCTTCAACTGCTTCATCGACTCGTCGTCGGCATGCGAGACGGTGCGCTCGGCGCGGCTGTTGGTGCCGTCCGTCGAGCGCGTCACGCCTTGCGAGTCGGTCGAGATGTCGCGGCCGCCGCCCTTCAGAATGCTCGAATCCTCGGCGCTGCGATCGCCGCCCCACAGCGTGATCTTCAACGGCTGGTTGAAGTAATCGGCGATGCCCTTCAATTGCACGGTGGAGGCCGAACTCAGCAGCCACATCAGCAGGAAGAACGCCATCATCGCGGTCATGAAGTCCGCATACGCGAGCTTCCACGCGCCGCCGTGGTGGCCCTTCTTGGCCGGTGCGGAGCGCTTGACGACAATGGCGCGGTCTTTGTCCTTGCTCATCGAATCGGTTCCCGGCGCCCGTTACTTGGCTTTCACGCGACGCACGTGCTCTTCCAGCTCGGCGAACGACGGGCGTTCGGTCGAGAAGAGCACCTTGCGGCCGAATTCGACGGCGATGGCCGGCGCGTAGCCGTTCAGGCTCGCGAGAATCGTCACCTTGATGCACTGGAACATCTTGGTCGACTCGGTCACGCGCTGTTCGGCGACGCTTGCGAGCGGCCCGATCAGCCCGTACGAAAGCAGAATGCCGAGGAAGGTGCCGACCAGCGCCTGGGCGATCATCTCGCCGAGAACCGCGGGCGGCTTGTCGGCGGAGGCCATGGTGTGCACCACGCCCATCACCGCGGCGACGATCCCGAACGCCGGCATCGCGTCGCCGACCTTGTTCAGGGCGTGCGCCGGCGCTTCGCCTTCCTGGTGATGCGTCTCGATCTCCTCGTCCATCAGGCTTTCGATCTCGAACGCGTTCATGTTGCCGCCCACCATCAAACGCAGGTAGTCGGTCAGAAACTCGATGATGTGATGGTCGGCGAGGATCTTCGGGTATTGGGTGAAGATCGGGCTCTTCGACGGGTCGTCGATATCGGCTTCCAGCGTCAGCGTGCCTTCCTTGCGCGCCTTGGCCAGCAGGACGTAGAGGAGCGCCATCAGCTCCATATAGACGTCCTTGTTGTACTTCGCGCCCTTGAAGAGGGTCGGAATGACGCGCAGCGTTGCCTTGATCGTCTTCATCCCGTTGCCGAGAATGAATGCGCCAACGCCGGCGCCGACGATCATCAGCACTTCGACGGGCTGCAACAGCGCGCCGAGATGGCCGCCTTCCAGCGCATAACCGCCGAAGACAGACAACAGCGTCACGAGTGTTCCCACGAAAATCAGCACTGCCGAGCCCTCACAAAGAAGCGACGGTGACCGTCGTTAATCTGGTTTACGGCAACGGGGCAGAAAACTTTGACGGAAATGCGGCGTGTCGCGACGGTGTAAACCAGAGGCGCGTCAAACCGGAGCGGCGCCGCGCGATCGGGCTGAGAAGCGCACCGGGCGGGACTACGCTTGCTGGACGGGGGTTGGCGCCGGCCTCGCGGCCGGCGCGCTCGCTCAAACCGCGAGGGCGGCGAGACTCTCGCGGGCCCGGGCGTCGGCGAATTTCTTTGTCTTACCGGCGCGCGAGGGCGGCTGGCACAGCCCGCAGACGAACGCGTGCTGCGGATCGTGCGCATGCGCGACGAAGTGACCGCCGCAACGGCAGCAGGGGGTCATCTGCAGCATCCTGGAGTCGAAAAAGCGCACCAGCGTCCAGGCGCGCGTGAGGCTGAGCACAGGCTCGTCGTCGTGCAACTGGACGTGTTCCAGATAGAGCCGGTAGCTCTTCACAATCGACTGGATCGTCAGGCAGCCGCCGTGGTCGGCCATGAAGCGGTAGATGTTGTAGAACAGCGAGGAGTGAAAGTTCGGCTGCCAGGTCATGAACCAGTCGGTCGAAAACGGCAGCATGCCCTTGGGCGGCGACACCCCTTTCAGTTCCTTGTACAGCTTGATCAGCCGGTCGCGCGACAGACTGGTTTCTGCTTCCAGCAGTTGCAGGCGCGCGCCGAGCTCAATCAGCTCGATTGCCAGAGTGATTTCCCTGACTTCGAGCACCACGCTTTTATAAGCCATCCGTTTGCCTGTCCCGCGTCCTGGGTGTTGATTGAGGTACAACCTGCCATCAGCCGAGTTGCTCGACTGGCTGGCTGGCCATCAGGATCGCGGAATGCGCCTGTGCCACGGCGCTGTGTTTGCCTTTATCGGCTAGAGCGGACAGAACCGCATGGTCATCGAAACGGAAACGGCACAACACCTGATTGGACGCCGCCAGCTTGACGGTCTGCGCCAACGACAAACTGGCGAGCACATCGGCTAACTGGTCCGAAATCCCCATGCGGAACATGCCCATCGGCTTGTCTTCGCGCAAAAGGCGCTGCGCGAGCAGGAGATAAGACAGGTTTACTTCTCTGATCTCATTGAGCATTTCGCTTGTCGCGCTCATGATTCCCCCGGGGTGTATCTGGCTGGTCAGGCCGTTACGGAAACGTTTGCTCGAACGCGCGCACTTAAACCGCGCGAACCGGCTCGTTTCTGGTCTTGCCAGCATTGTCTCGAAAGGGGGAGCGGACGAAAATCGGACAGACACCCTGCCCGTTTGACGGATTAATCCGTGATTGATGTAGGAATTTTTCCTACAAGAGGCCGATCCGAAAGGACAAGGAGATGACGAAGAAGCGCGTACCTGGCAAATTATGACGTGCTTTGGATGGACGTGCTTTGGATGTTTCTTCGCAAGGCGCGAACCAAATGGTGAGTCCGCAAGGATGCATGGCTCGCACCGTACAACGGTGAGTAAGAATTATAAGAGATTTTCACTTCTGTGCAACGCGCCTCGTGCACGCACCGCTTTCCCGCCCGCCGGACCCAGTTCCGTCGCTTCCCGAGGCGTCTGTGAAACGCTTGTGAAGCACTTGTGAAGCGCCTGGTTACCCGGCCCGTCTCGCTTCCCGGCCATCGAGACGACTATCCCGCCGACCCGTTACGCATCATGTTTCGCGCTGTAACAACATTAAGCGTTTGAAAAATAACTCGAATTGGCGCGATCAATCCCGATAATGAGCCTCAGGGATTTCCCGATGCAGTTTCGGAGCAACCCCGGGCGGCGGCTTACCGCGCCCAACCGTCCGCCTGGCATTCGCTCCTCGCTCCATTCGAGCGTCGTCGTGCGAAGCCGTTCTGAATAGGAGAAAACGCATGCGAATCGCGCAAATTGCACCGTTGTACGAAGCCGTCCCGCCGAAATTTTACGGTGGCACCGAACGTGTCGTGTCTTACCTGACCGAAGCGCTGGTCGACCTCGGCCACGACGTGACGCTGTTCGCAAGCGGCGATTCGGTCACGTCCGCGAACCTCGACGCCTGCTGGCCGCGAGCACTGCGCCTCGACCCCACGATTCGCGACGCGCTGGCGCCGCATGTCCTGATGATGGAAAAAGTGCGCAAGGTCGCGCATGAGTTCGACGTGCTGCATTTCCATCTCGACTACATGCCGTTCCCGCTGTTCACGACGATGGACACGCCGTTCGTGACCACGCTGCACGGCCGCCTGGACCTGCCGGAGCTTCAGCCGGTGTTCGACGCCTTCTCGCACGTGCCGGTGGTGTCGATTTCCGACTCGCAGCGCGTGCCGCTGCCGCAGGCGAACTGGCTGAACACGATCTATCACGGCCTGCCGGACCAGTTGCTCACGCCGCAAACGCACAAGAAGCCGGAATATCTGGCGTTCCTCGGCCGGATCTGTCCTGAGAAACGCGTCGATACAGCTATCAGGATCGCTGCGCAAAGCGGTCTGCCGCTGAAGATCGCCGCCAAGGTGGACAAGGTCGACCAGGAATACTTCAAGACGGAAATCGAGCCGCTGCTGTCGCAGGCGCACGTGGAATTCGTCGGCGAAATCAACGAGGCGCAGAAACCCGAGTTTCTGTCGGGCGCCAAGGCGCTGTTGTTCCCGATCGACTGGTCGGAGCCGTTCGGCCTCGTGATGATCGAATCGATGGCCTGCGGCACGCCGGTGATCGCGTTCAACCGCGGCTCGGTGCCGGAAGTGATCGACCACGGCGTGACCGGCTATATCGTCGAAGACGTGCAGGGCGCGGTGGCCGCGCTCCAACGTCTGGACGAGCTGTCGCGCACCGAGATCCGGGCGCAGTTCGAGCGCCGCTTCAGCTCGAAAACGATGGCGCGGAATTATGTCGACGGCTATTCGGCGCTGATCGAAGCCGCTCGCCGGCCGATGCTGCGCCAGGTCGCAGTGGGCTGATTGACGCGCGATAGACGTGCTAAGCGGCGGAGACTCTTTTTGCACTCCGCCGCTTAGGCCCGCTTCTGGCGCTTTCCGATTGCACGACTCCCATGTCTTTGATGAGCATGATTGCCATGTGAATCGTTTGCGCGAACGGATTTGTCAGAGTTAACCCGCTTCTTCTACGCAAAAAGCCGCCCTCGAAGGCGGCTTTTTTAATGGCTGCGTGGATGCGCTTCCATGCAGGAATTACCGCGAAGCCAATAAACGGCCAGGTGAAGCGCCAATCAACCTTCAAGTGGCTTTCGGGACCAGCCGTTCCTCGTTCAAGCCGCGCCGATCAAAAAGCGTTCGCGATTCTTGCCGGCAATCCACTTCGGCGGCTTGCCGCGTCCGCTCCATGTATTGCCCGACTTCGGGTCCTGATACTTGGCCGGCAGCGGCGCCTTCTTGGGCGGGCGTCCGCGTTTGGCGGCGACCGCGAAGCCGAGGTCTTGCGCACTTAGACCATATTCGGCGATCTTTTGGCGGATGTCGGCGATCACGTTGTCGATTTCAGTACGCCGGGCTTCTTCCGCTTGTGCCTGCAATTTGGCGATCTGCGCCTTGAGGTCTGCATATTGAGACATCTCGGTTCTCCCTTTTTCTAGAACTCATTCGCTCGCAGACTAGCTGTAATTATAAAAATTCGCAATGGATAATAATACCGATTTAGGCAGATATCCTCTGATAATTATTAAGCGTCGATGAATTGTCAAATAGCGTCTTTATCGTGAAATACAAGCAAAGCCGACGCCGCATTGACAATCTCTGACATTCGATTTGCCGGTCTTTGCCTAAAATTGCGCGCTCGAAGGTATGCATCTGTGCCTGGTCATGCATGCTGTCCGGAGCGTCAATCTTTTTAGGATTACCAATCATGAAGCTGTCAAAGCGCCTCGCTGCCGAGCTGTTCGGCACCTTCTGGCTCGTGCTCGGGGGTTGCGGCGGCGCCGTTCTGGCCGCCAATTTCGCCGGCCCGGTCCACGGGCTCGGCATCGGCTTCGTGGGCGTCTCGCTCGCCTTCGGCCTGACCGTCCTGACGATGGCTTACACGATCGGCCACATCTCCGGCTGTCACCTGAATCCGGCGGTGAGCGTCGGCCTAACCGTTGCCGGCCGCTTTCCGGCGCGCGATCTGGTGCCGTACATCGTCGCGCAGGTAATCGGCGCGGTGCTGGGAGCGCTGGTGCTCTCGTTGATCGCATCCGGCAAGCCGGGTTTCGACCTCGTCGCCAGCGGTTTCGCCAGCAACGGCTATGGCGAACGCTCGCCGAGTCATTACTCGCTCGCCGCCGGGTTCATTTGCGAATTGGTGATGACCGGCTTCTTCCTGCTCGTCATCCTCGGTGCAACCGATAAGCGCGCGCCGGCCGGTTTCGCGCCGATCGCTATCGGCCTGTGCCTCACGCTGATTCATCTGATCTCGATTCCGGTCACGAACACGTCGGTCAACCCGGCGCGCTCTACCGGGCCGGCTTTATTCGTCGGCAGCGCGGCGCTGGATCAGCTGTGGATGTTCTGGGTCGCGCCGATCATTGGCGCAGTGATCGCAGGCGTGCTGTATCCGCTGCTCGCCGAAAGCCCTCGCGCCGATTCGAAGGAATTGGCTCTCGATTGACAAGCACGCGCGCCGGTCATTGCAATGAAGCGGGCGCTACGGCGCCCGCTCCGTTCTGGTGCGAATGAAGCGAGCCGCTCAATGGCCGCGAACCGCCGCTGCTAGAATCGTGCGACTTTCCCCCGGCTCGCACAGGTGCTACCAATGAACCGTTTCCGCGGATTCCTGCATGGCGTCGCGCTTTCCATCGGCGGCATGTGTATCGGCGCATTGGCGCTGCCGGCCGCGCACGCAGCCGACGGCAATCGGGAAACGCTCGTGTTCGTACGCCACGGCGAGAAACCTGCGCAGGGCTTCGGCCAACTCAATTGCCAGGGGCTCAATCGCGCACTTGCGCTGCCGGCGGTGATCGCGGCCAAGTTCGGCAAGCCCGACGCGATCTACGCCCCCGACCCCAGCCAGCAAAAGGACGACAGCGGACATTCTTATTACTATGTTCGGCCCCTGGCGACCATCGAGCCGACCGCCATCCAGTTCCAGATGCCGGTGCAAACGCCGTACGGTTTTGCTCAGATCGACCAGCTCGGCACGACGCTCGTCAATCCCGCCAATCGCGACAAGCTGATTGTCGTTGCGTGGGAACACAAGCTGATCGTGAAGTTGCTGCGCCAGATGCTGAGCGCGCACGGCGGGAATGCCGCCGACGTTCCCGATTGGCGAAGCGACGACTTCGACAGTATTTATGTCGTCCGCCTCGACTGGCAAAACGGCACGCCGCGCGCCAGCTTCAAACATGACCGCGAGGGACTGGACGACCGCGCCGCCGATTGTCCGTGTGCGGCGCTGCCGGGCGCGCCGTCGGCGGCCGCCTCGGGCGCGTCCGCGGGTACGGCAGATTAATCGGGCAATACAGATGTAAGGTGCGATTACGAGCGCCGGAGGCTGGTTTGCGCCACACCTTGCAGCGGATCGTCGCCGGCACGTCTGAATGGGCCGCTTGTTGGGCCGTTTGTTGGGCCGTTTGTTGGGCCGTTTGTTGGGCCGCTTGATGGGCCGCTTGATGGGCCGCTCGGTGGGCCGTTTGGTGGGCCCTTAGCTGCCTATCGCCAGGCTTTCAGAGAGAAGCGGCACTTGTGCGACGTGTCTGAAAAACGTTCACAAGCCCCCAGCGCCTTGCGACGATGCTTGCAGTCCGTAACATCTCGTCGCAGTAACGAGCGGCCGCGTTGCGTAGATTGAACCTGTGCGACAACACGTCGACCTCACAGGAGAAACAACATGAAACGCATCGTCACTCATTTGCTGGTTGCTGCAGGCCTCGCGGCGGGCGCATGCGGTGTGGCGCAAGCGCATACGGATCTGAGTATCGGCCTGTCGCTCGGCGCGCCGGTTTATGCGCAGCCCGCGCCTGTCTATGTTGCACCGGAGCCGGTGTACTACGGTCATGCCGGCTGGGATCGCGGCGACTACTACCGGGGCGACTACTACCGGGGCGACTATCGGCATGATCGCGGCTGGGACCGCAACGACCGCCACTGGGGCCACGACGACCGTCGCGACCGTGGCGACGACGGTGATCGCCGCGGCGGATGGCACGGCTAATCCGGCTAGTCGCAGCGGACGGCGCTGGGTAGCGCGCAGTTAGCGCTCACGCAGCGCTCACGTGTCGATTCACCAGCCTCGAGCCGCCCGCAACACGGTCGTCAGCCAAAGCCGCAACCGCACTGGCCCGCTTCCGCGAACGCGGATTCGGGCCTGTCCCGTTTCAGGACGTCAGCTCGTCGTTGAGCAAGAAGAGTTTGCGCAAATGATGCGCGACGCCTGCTTCGAAGTTATTGCCGATTCGCGGCACGTTCGGCAAGCGCGTGATGAGGTCGGGATTGGCGTTGTTCATCATGAACGGGTGGCCGGCGGTTTCCAGCAGGTCGATATCGTTCATGTTGTCGCCAAACGCCACGCAGCGCGACGCATCGACACCCAGGCGTTCGAGCACGATCTGTAGCGCGCGTCCTTTCGAGACGTTCGACGTCATCACTTCCAGGCAATCCGGCAACGAATAGGTGACATAGAGTGCGTCGCCGAATTCGCGCGCCAGGTTTGCCGCGATCTGCGCAAGATCGGCGGGCTCACCGATGTACAGGACTTTGGCAATGTCCGTGCCGTCGTGCCCGGGCAGATCGGTCACCTCATAGGTGAAGCCGGAATCCTGATGAAACTTCAACAGGTCCGGCGCATCGCGGTCGATCAGCCACGCCTGGTCGGCGAACAGGTTGACGATCACGCGGCCATGCTCGCCGGCGATTTCCGGCTGCACCAGACGCTGCACGATGGCCGGAGGCAGATCGTCCGCATGGATCACCGTGTTGTCCGGCGCGTGGATACGTGCACCGTTCGACGTAATCAGATATGGGCTGATGCCCAGCAAGTCGCGTATGCCCGCCACGTCGCAGTAATGGCGGCCGGTGGCGATGATGAAGTGCAAGCCATCGCTTTCCAGCTTGCGTACGGTGGCGATCGTGAACGGGTCCACCTGGTGATCGGCGTTGAGCAGCGTGCCGTCGAGGTCCGTGGCGATGACTTTATACATAGTGTGAGCAGCCGGGCAGCGTCAAAGAACGTATTTTACCGTTGCCCGCCGCATCCGCAGGGTGCTCGCCGGCCAGCCCGCTATTGCGTGCCGGCGATGCGCGCGGCTTCGCGTTGCGCGAGCTGCAATCCGCCGTGCGCCGAATCGGCCAGCGGCTCACGCAAGCGGGCCTGATAGACCTGCGGCACATACTCGCGCAACGCCGCGCCGAGGCCGCCGCACAGCGCGACCGGCAGGCTCGCCGAAGGATCGAGCGCCGCGATCATCTTGCCCACTTCCACGCCGGCCTCTCCGAGCAAACGCGCCGCAAACGGATGCGTGCGATGCGCGATGACAATTGGCGCGAGCCGCGCATAGGCGGTCTGGTTCGCCTCGCAAAGCCACACGACGAGAGCGTCGCGGTCGTGCGCGCCGGTGTGCGTTAGAAGCGCCTGCGCCAGATCGTCGTAGGGCGCCCGTCCATCGAGCGCCTGCTGCGCGTACGCGATGACCCGCAGGCCGAGCCAGGCGCCGCTCGCTTCGTCGCCCGACGGATAACCGTAGCCGCTGGCGATGCGGCATACGCCGTCGCCGTCGAGCGCCGCGGCCACGCTGCCGGTGCCGAGCGCGACGATCACGCCGTGCGCACCGCCGTGCGCGCCGAGCAGCGTGGTGTAGGCATCGCTTTCAACGGCGAGTCCGGCCACCCCAGGCGCCAGCGCGCGAAATGCCGCCAGCCAGTCGCGATTGTTCACACCTGCGAGCCCGCAACCGAGCACACAACGCGACCAGTCCAACGCTATGCGAGCGCGTGCAAACGCTTCGCCGCAGCCCGCCTGAATGGCCTGCCATGCGCGTTCGACGCCAAGGCCCAAGCCCGACGGCCCACTCGCCGCCTGTGCCAGTTCGCGGCCTTGTGCGTCGCCGAGCACGACGCGCGTGCCGCTGCCGCCGCCGTCAATGCCGAGCAGAAAGAAATCTGTAGTCATTGAATCAAGTGAGTTCAGGTGGTGATAACGCATAGCGTGGCAGGTCGGCTTCACTTCGGCAATCGGCCGAATGGCCGGCTTGCGGCGCGCACGCGTTCCGCTATGCTGGCAGGCGACATGACAACGCAGGAGCGCGACCGTGACACAGCGATGCAACTGGGTATCGAGCGAAGCGCTCGCACACTACCACGACACCGAATGGGGCGTGCCCTCGCGCGATGACCAGCATCTGTTCGAGATGCTGGTGCTGGAAGGCGCCCAGGCCGGTCTGTCATGGTCGACGATTCTCAACAAGCGGGCCGGCTACCGCCGCGCATTCGCCGACTTCGACATCGACAAAGTAGCGCGCTTCACGGTGAGGCATGTCGATGCGCTTGTGCTGGACGACAGTATCGTGCGTCACCGCGGCAAGATCGAAGCCGCGATCGGTAACGCACGCGCCGTGCAGCAGATTCAGGCCGAGCACGGCTCGCTGGCCAACTTCGTGTGGTCGTTCGTCGATCAGACGCCGATCCAGAACGATTGGGCGTCGTACAAGCAGGCGCCGGCATCGACGGAGATCTCGGACGCGCTCAGCAAGGCGCTGAAGCGCTACGGCTGCAAATTCGTCGGCACGACGATCTGCTACGCGTTCATGCAGGCGGTCGGCATGGTCAACGATCACGAAGCGAGTTGCATGTGCCGCGCGCGATGCGCGGCGCTCGGCAAGAAGGGACGCAATCGCAAAGCCGGCTGAGACGGCAACGTGGATGCCTTGATTTCACCCTGATCACAGCCTGGTGGGCGGCCTGCTAACGGGTCAGGCACCCCTCCGCACGTCCAATTCGTGCCTCACCCCCCAAAAAGCAAAACGGCGATGTGGCTTCTTTCGAAGCTCACACCGCCGTTTTGCCGTGCGAAAAAGCGTGCTTAGTGCAGCTTTTTCGGCAGCATCTGGCTGCGCAGGCGCTTGTGCAGGCGCTTCACAGCCGCTGCCTTCTTGCGCTTACGTGCCGTGGTCGGCTTTTCGTACGATTGGCGCTCACGCAGTTCAGCGATCAGGCCGTTCTTTTCGATTGCGCGACGAAAGCGGCGAATCGCCACTTCGAACGGCTCGTTTTCCTTCAGAAGAATCGTCGTCATGTAATTCCTAACTCAATCACTTGATACGGGTTTTAATTGCGTGGCGGGAAACCGCTCACGCGCCGGCCCTCCGGTCGTTTCGATTCATGGCCAGTAACAGGCAAACGCGGGAAGAACCCGGCCAAACCACAAATGAAACGAGAGGCAAAGCGGCCACGGAGGCCGGAAAAGAGAGGTGGAGAGTTCACCGCGGAACGCGGACAGACGTAATGCAAATGCCGCGTCTGCTGCCGTTTCGCCAACCTTTCACCAATGAAAAACATTGACGAAACAGGCAAAGATCTCAATTCACTCCCGATGATATCAGGAAACTCACCATCCTACCAGGGGTTTAGCGACTGCGCCAGGTCAGTCACATGATCAGGCGCTCGCCTCATCCAGTTCGCGGATATCGGCACCGGTCAGCATCAGATGGACAGCCGCGGCGAGGCTGTCGAGCTGCTCGACCGAGGTGGCGCTGGCAATTGGGGCCGTAACGCTCGGCCGCGCGATCAGCCAGGCCAGTGCGATCGTGGCTGGCGTGCTGCCGTGCCGCTCGGCGACCCGGTCGAGCGCGCCCAGAATCCGCAAGCCGCGCTCGTTCAGGTACTTCTCGACCCGGCTGCCGCGCACCTTGCCAGCCAGATCCGCAGGCGAGCGGTACTTGCCGGACAGAAAGCCGCTTGCAAGACTGTAGTACACCACCACACCGAGCCGATTGGCGAGTGCTACCGGCTCGACTTCGCTTTCATATCCCGCGCGGTCGTACAGGTTGTATTCCGGCTGCAGCAGTTGATATTCGGGCAGGCCGTGCTGGCGGGCCACGGCGAGCGCTTCCTCCACCCGTGCGCCGCTGTAGTTCGATGCGCCGATCACCCTCACCTTGCCCGCATCGATCAGCTTTTGATAGGCGCCGAGCGTCTCGGTCAGCGGCGTATCAGTGTCGTCGTCGTGGGAAAAATAGACGTCGAGGTAATCGGTTTGCAAGCGCCGCAGCGAATCTTCGGCAGCCGCCTGGATGTTAGCGGCCGACAAGCCCTGGCGCTGCGGATGTTTGGAGACCTTAGTGGCGAGCACAATCTTGTCGCGCTTGCCGCTTCGCCGAAGCCATTTGCCGATGATCGTTTCCGACTCGCCGCCCTGGTTGCCCGGCACCCATGCGGAATAGACATCGGCGGTATCGATGAAATCGAGACCGGCATCGACGAAGGCATCCAGAATCGAAAACGAGGTCGCTTCATCGGCGGTCCAGCCGAATACATTGCCGCCGAACATAAGCGGCGCGACCTCCAATCCGGAACGTCCAATCCTACGCTTTTGCATGATTTCTCCATGGTTTGGTACGAGAGAAAAAGAGAATACGCCGTCTTTTCATGACCTGCAGTGCCTCTGCCGAACCAGGCTGCATGCGGCTTCCAGAGGCGCATTGCCCCAGCCGGCCCGAAAAGCAATCGAGTTGCGATTGAACAAAGTCTCTCAAGTTTTTTTAAGCCGGGCCGTCATCCTTCACTGAGGCGGCCAGCAATGAACGGGTGCTTTCCGCCGATCTCAACGTAGCGTATGGGCTCAAGGCTTATTTAGGAGATTTTCCATGCTCGGAATTAATAGCAACATCAACTCGCTGGTTGCACAGCAAAATCTTAGCGGCTCGCAAAGCGCCCTTTCGCAAGCCATCACGCGCCTGTCGTCGGGCAAGCGCATCAACAGCGCGGCTGACGATGCGGCAGGTCTGGCCATCGCGACCGGCATGCAAACGCAGGTCAACGGCCTGAACCAGGGCGTGTCGAACGCGAACGACGGCGTGTCGATGGTGCAAACGGCGTCGAGCGGTCTCTCACAGATCACGTCGAGCCTGCAACGTATCCGCCAACTGGCTGTGCAGGCATCGAGCGGCTCGCTGACGTCGGCCAACCAGGCTGCGCTGCAACAGGAAGTGTCGCAGCAGATCGCTGAAGTGAACCGTATCGCATCGCAAACGACGTACAACGGCAAGAACATCCTCGACGGCTCGGCCGGCGTGGTCAACTTCCAGGTCGGCGCGAACGTCGGCCAGTCGATGAGCCTGAACCTGTCGACCAGCCTGTCGGCAGCGTCGCTTGGCGGCGGCTTCGCACAATCGGGCAACGTGCTCGGCACGTTCACCGGCCTCAGCCTGACCTCGAGCGGTGCGGCAACGGCAGCGGGCGCGACGCCGGCGATCACGCAGATCAACGTGCTGGCCAACGGTACGGGCGGCTTCACGTACACCGACCAGAACAATCAGGTGATCTCGACGGGCGCGGCAGCCGCGCTGTTCACGACCGCCGCAGGCGCCGGTGGCGCATTGACGCTGTCCGCAGTCGCAGCCAGCGCGCTCGACCCGGCCACGCAGATCACGGCCATTTCGGCCGCCAACACCAATGCACCGGCGGCTTCGGGCGTCGTCCTCGGCACGATTCAGGGCATCAACGTCTCCGCCACGAACGGCGCCAGCGTCGCCCCGGGCACCGCCGGTTCGATCACGTCGATCACCGTCAAGTCGAACGGCAGCGGCGGTTACACGTTCTCCGACCAGAACGGCAACGCCCTGGCGGCGGCAGCTCAGGCTGCGCTGTTCACGACCGGTGCAGGCGCGGGTACGAACGGCCAGACGCTCACGTGGGCCGCAGCACCGACCAGCCAGTTCGCCAACGTCGACAACAACAACCAGCTCTCCACGGTGGCGAACGTCAATGTCAGCTCGGTCACCAGCGCGAACCAGGCGATCGAATCGATCGACAACGCGCTGAGCACGGTGAACAACATTCAGGCTCAACTGGGTGCTGTGCAGAACCGCTTCACCGCAATCGCCACGGGCCAGCAAGCTCAGTCGACCGACCTGTCGCAAGCACAATCGCAAATCCAGGACGCCAACTTCGCACAGGAAACGGCTAACCTGAGCAAGGCGCAAGTGCTGCAACAAGCTGGCATTTCGGTTCTGGCGCAGGCAAACTCGCTGCCGCAGCAAGTCCTGAAGCTCCTGCAATAAGGCTTCACGCTGTAACCGCGTACGCACTGCGCGCCATGCGCCGCGCGTACGCGGCAGTTTCGATTCAACGGGAGGCTTGCCTCCCGCAGTGCATTTGAAAACGACGCAAGCCCAACAGATTCACCGACGCACGGAGCAACCGCATGTCAACGATCTCGACCGCCACCTCGTCTACCGCGAGTACGACCGCGAGCGCCAACACCGCGCTTCAGCAAGCCGCTCAGTCCGTCATCAGCGGCTCGACCGGTAACTCGTCGCTGGATGTGTCGTCGCTCGTGACGGCGCTCGTCAACGCAAAGACAGCCGGCCAGTCCACGGCCCTCACCACGCAGAAAACCGCGGACAACACGCAACTGTCGGCAATCGGCACGCTGAAAGCGGCGCTGACCGCGTTGCAAGCCGGTCTGACGTCGCTGTCGGACGGCACGATGCTCTCCAAGTTCAGTGCAACGGCAAGCGGCTCCGGAATCACCGCAACGGCCGGCACAGGCGCGGTGGCGGGCACCTATTCGGTCAACGTGACACAGATCGCGACGGCGCAATCGCTGACGTCCGGCGCGTTTAGCGCAACGCAGACGCTCGGCACCGGCACGCTGACAGTGTCGGTCGGCGGCAAGTCGATGAGCGTCGCGGTCAATTCGACCAACAACACGCTGAGCGGCATTGCCGCAGCGATCAATTCCGCGAGCGGCAACCCGGGCGTGACTGCCACGATCGTCACCGGCACCGGCGGCGCCCACCTCGTATTGAACTCGACGACGACAGGCGCCGCGAACACAATCAGCGTGTCGGTCGGCAACCTGAGCGGCGACAACGGACTGTCCAGCCTCGGCGTGACATCGACCGCCGGCACGGGCAGCGGCGCCTCGACCATCACGTCCTCCGGCAGCATCGCCTGGACGCAAAGCACGGCCGCCCAGGATGCGGCGTTCACGATCGGCAGCGTCGCCGCGACCAGCTCGAGCAATACGGTCACGAGCGCGATCGCCGGGGTGACGCTCAACCTGGCGTCCGCGGCAGTCGGCACCACGCAGACGGTGACCGTGGCGCAGGACACCACCTCGCAAGCGAGCGCGATCACGAACTTCGTCAGCCTCTACAACACGCTCGTGACGACGATGGGCACGCTGACTTCGTTTGACAGCTCGCAGTCGTCGAGCGCGCAAGGGCCGCTGCTGGGCGACCCGACGTTGAACACGATCAAGAACGCGCTCAGCACGATCGTCAGCGGCGGTGTCGGCACCGGAACGTCGAGCACCAACCTCGCTTCGATCGGCATCACGCTGCAAGCGGACGGCACGCTGCAAACGGACTCGACAGCGCTGAACAGCGCCCTGCAGAACGATTCCTCGACGGTTGCGTCGCTGTTCAATTCCAAGAACGGCGTCGCGGCACAGCTGAACAACAGCATCACGTCGTTCGTCCAGACGGGTGGTGTCATCGATACGCGCACGACTGCGCTCAACGACGACCTGAAGAGCATCGCCGCCCAGCAGACCACGCTGACCAACTACACCACGCAGTTGACGAACCAGTATCAGGCTCAGTTCACCGCCTTGAACACGCTGATGGCGACGATGAACAACAACTCCCAGTACCTGACGCAGTTGTTCGGCGGCACGAACAGCCAGGGCTCCCTGTCCGCCAACAAGGCCTGATCGACGAGGCATGACCCGACGTGAACCAAACCACACTGATTGAACGCCTGCTGTCGCTCACCCACGCCATCCAGGACGCGGCGGCGCTGGCCGACTGGCCCGAGGCCGCGCGCCTGACCGAGGAACGCTCGCCGCTGCTCGTATCGCTGAGCGCGGATCAGGATCCGGCCGCGCTCGAAATGATCCGCCTGATCCAGGCGATCGACGCATCCGTTCTCGCCAATGCGCAAACAACCCAGGTCGAATTGCAAGCCGAGTACCGCGCGGCGATAACACGCGCGAACGCGGCCGGCCAGTATCAGCAGGTCGCGCAATTCTGAATACAGCAGGGGGCCTGCACGATCCCCCTGTCGGAACGGATAACCAGAACAACGCGCTGAAGTCAGGGCGCGCTCGTTCACCTCAGGCCCGCCTCGCGCGGGCTTTTTTTTGCGCGCCGAACCCGGCCGCCTGCACCGCCGATACCCCTTCCGCGGCCTGCCGCAAAGGCTGGCCGGCACGCTCGCCCGCGCTACGCGGAGGCGCGCTGGGTCGCGCCGATTCTGCAAACTGGCATGGCTTTACGGCTCATCTCCCCGCTTCAGGCGCGCGTGGCGCCGCGCATAATTCGGCTCAGATCGCCAATCCTGATTCGACGCCCATGACGCCTCCGCCAGTAATGCCTGTAGACACCGCCTCCCCCGATGAGCTCCAGCTCGAACAGGACCTGCAGACGGTCATGCAGGCCGCGATCGCGGAGCATCACAATGGCGCGCTCGAGAACGCGGAAACGCTCTATCGAGCCATTCTGGAGGCTCGCCCGCACCATGGCGACGCCAACTACAACCTTGGGTTGCTCTCGATGCAACGGGGGCAATTCGAGGCGGCGATACCGCATCTGGAAGCGGCGGTAGGCGTGAATCCGGATCAGGGGCAATACTGGGCAAGCTATATCGACGCGTTGCGGCGAGCAGGACAAACCAGTGCCGCATGGTTGATGCTGGAGATGGCTCAACAGCGCGGCTTGAAGGGGCCGGCGGTGGATACGCTGATCTACCTCATGGCGCAGTCAGCGGCGGAAGCGCCGGCTTCCGCTTCCGTCATGGGAGAGGCGCAGCCGAAGGACGCCCGTCTCGGGCCTCAGGCTGAAGCGGAAGCGGGATCTTCCAAACGATCGGCAAAACAGAAAACCGCCCTCAGAACGGCGCACAGCGCCCCAAGTCCAAAGCAGATAAAAGAGCTGGTAGACCTGTATAACAGCGGACGCGTTGCCGAGGCGATCCCCATCGCCCAATCGCTCACCAAGCGCTTCCCCGACCATCCGATGGGTTGGCGGTCGCTGGGCATCGCCATGCACTCGCAGGGGCGCTATGACGACGCAGTCGCGCCGCTGCGAAGAGCGGTGGAACTTGGCCCCGACGACATCATCGCAGGAGCCATGCTCGCCGATATCCTGAGAATGAAAGGGTTACTTCAGGAAGCCGAAGCAAGATGCAAGCGCGCGCTCGAAACCAATCCGAACTACGCTGAAGCGCATCGCGTGCTCGGCATGACCCTGCTCGCCGGCGCCCGCCTCGCGCAAGCCGAAGCCAGTTGCCGCCGTGCCGTGGAGCTGAGTCCGAACATCGGCGAGATGCACAACACCTTGGGGGTCGTGTATCTCGAGCGGGGACGCACGCTCGATGCGGAGGCCTGTTACCGGCGCGCGCTGGAACTCCAGCCGGACAATGCGTTCGCGCATCACAACATGTTGTTCTGTCTCACCCACAACCCCGAGATCGACGGGCAAACGCTGTTTGCACAGCATTGCCGCTTCGGGCAGCAGTGCGAAGCGCCGCTGCGCCCGCGCTGGCCACGACACAGCAACTCGCGCGATCCGCAACGGCGCTTGCAGGTCGGGTTTGTCTCGGCCGACTTGTTCCATCACGCGGTGGCGACGCTATTCGAACCCGTGCTGGCCCATCTCGCCCGCGATGAAAATCTGTCGCTCCATGTGTACTACAACTTCACGACGGAAGATCTCGTCACGCAACGGTTGCGCGGATATGTGCCGCATTGGAATGCCGTATGGGGGATGAGCGACGACGCGCTGGCGGAAAAAATTCGTGCGGACGGCATCGATATTCTGATCGACCTGTCGGGACACACTGCACGCAACCGCCTCCTGACGTTTGCCCGCAAGCCCGCACCGGTGCAGGCGAGCTGGATCGGTTATCCGGGCACGACGGGATTGAGCGCCGTCGACTACTACATGACGGACCGTTGCATTCTGCCGCCCGAATTCGACAGCCAGTTCGTCGAAAAAATCGTCCGGTTGCCCGCCTCCGCTCCGTTCTTGCCGACCCATGCGGCGCCGCCGGTCAACGCGCTGCCCGCTCTGCATAACGGCTATGTGACCTTCGGCAGTTTTAACCGGCTGAACAAGATCGACCCAGGCGTTATCGGGCTGTGGTCGAAGCTGCTGCGAGCCTTGCCCGATGCACGGATGCTGGTCGGGGCGATGCCCGGCGACGACGAAAGCGCCCAAACGGTGATCGACTGGTTTGCCGCGGAGGGCATAGGCCGGGAGCGACTCGACCTCCGTCCGCGAGCCGGCGTCTCCGTGTATATGCAGCAGCATCATCATGTGGACATCTGTCTCGATACCTTCCCTTATGCCGGGGGGACCACGACCCGCCACGCGTTGTGGATGGGCGTACCGACGCTGACGCTGCCCGGCGACAAAATGCCGAGTCGAGCCGGCGCCTCAGCGCTCACCCACGTTGGAATCGACGGGTTCATCGCACACAGCCAAGCGGATTTCGTCGAGAAAGGTTTGTCCTGGGCTCGCGACCTGCCCGCGCTCGCCGAACTCCGGGCCGGGATGCGCGAGCGCTGCAGGCAATCGCCGATGTTCCGCCCCGAGATCATTGCCGCAGCCGCAGGTCGTGCGCTGCGCCTTATGTGGGAGCAGTGGTGCGCCGGGAAACCTGCGGCGTCCTTTGAAGTTGCCCGGCATGCCGATCAACCCTGCGAAACAGAAGACGCTCGATGACGCATGCGGCGCGTGCGGCGCGGTCACGGTCGCACACGCCTTCTGTGGAATTGACATGCATTCGCCCGCTTGTTTGACAGATCGGAGCCCGGTGTCCAGTGACACACTTGGGACAAGCGGGCGTCACCTTCGCTGCCGCCGGAAGCGAGCCTCCTCGTGGTCCGTGCAGTGCACCTCGAAGGCAGACGCGCACTTCACGACAGAAGCTCTTTTGACTGACGGCGGTCCTTGCGCCCGGCGCGTGCCGGCGCCAGTCGACTACCGAAGCCGGCGCAGCACGTTAATGGCAGTTCATTCGACCTGACCGATTGCAGGCTCTCCCAATGATCGACTCCAAGCCCACCTTCACCCCCGTCACGCAGCCGTTCCTGCCGCCGCTGGACGAATTTCGCCCGTACCTCGAGGAAATCTGGAGACGCAAGTGGGTGACCAACAACGGCATGTTCCATCGCCAGCTCGAAGAGCAGCTCTGTGAATACCTCGGTGTGGAGCATCTGTCGCTATTCGCGAACGGCACCTTGGCGCTGATCACGGCGCTGCAGGCCATGAAGATCACCGGCGAAGTCATTACGACGCCGTTCAGCTTCGTCGCCACCACCCACGCGCTGCACTGGAACGGCATCAAGCCGGTGTTTGCCGACATCGATCGGGTCAGCATGAATCTCGACCCGGAGAAGATCGAAGCGGCGATCACGCCGCAAACCACTGCGATCCTGCCGGTGCACGTCTATGCCAATCCGTGCGACGTCGATCGCATCGAGACGATTGCCGACACCTACGGACTGCGGGTGATCTACGACGCCGCCCACGCGTTCGGCGTGCGCATTCGCGGCCGTTCGATTCTCGAATACGGCGACATGTCGGTGCTGAGTTTTCACGGCACCAAGGTCTTCAATACCTTCGAAGGTGGCGCGATCATCTGCCGCGACGCCAAGACCAAGCGCCGCATCGACAACCTGAAGAACTTCGGTTTCGTCGATGAAACCACCGTCGTCGCGCCCGGCATCAACGGCAAGATGAATGAAGTGCAGGCGGCATTCGGACTGCTGCAGTTGAAGCACATGGATCACGTGAACACCGAGCGGGCCCGCATCGACGAGCGCTACCGCAAGGCGTTCCGCAACGTGCGCGGCCTCGCACTGCACGAGGTGCCGGAGCACTGCACGCGCAACTACGCGTACTTTCCGCTCCTCGTCACGCCGGAGTTCCCGGTAAGCCGCGACGATCTGTATGAGGAACTGCGTGCGCATCAGATCGCCGCGCGCCGCTATTTCTACCCGCTGATCAGCGAGTTTCCGATGTATCGCGGCCTGCCGTCTTCCGGCGAACACAATCTGCCGGTCGCCACCGCGCTGTCACGACAAGTACTGTGTCTGCCGATTTTCCCGGACCTCGAAGAAAGCGCCCAGGAGCAGATCATCGAGATCGTCCTGTCGTGCGCCTGGCGCAACCGCTGCGCCAGTTGATCCGACGCAGGCTCAACGATGAACGATCGCATGGAATATCCTAAATCCGATTACAAAGAGTATCCGAAGACGCTGCCCCCGGACGACCTCTGGGGCCAGGTCCGGCGCACGATATACGGCAAACCCGTGCCGGACGAGCAGATCCAGATGATCGTCGACTCGATGCGCGACGGCCTGTTGCTAAGCGGCGATGACCGGCTGCTGGAACTGGGTTGTGGCAACGGTGCGCTGTCCCGCTATCTGTTCGACGGCTGCGTCGAATTCGTCGGCGTGGATTTTTCCGATTATCTGATCTCGGTGGCGCAGCGCAATTTCGAGGCGCCGGGCCGCCGCTTCGTCGCCGACGACGCGATTCACTTCCTGCGCAGCGAAACTCATCCGGAGCGTTTCAGCAAGGCGCTGTGCTACGCGATGCTGTCCTACCTGAGCGATGCGCAGGCGGGCGCCGTGTTGAGCGAACTCGCCACGCGCTTCACCGGTATCGCAACCCTCTTTCTCGGCAATCTGCCCGACCGGGAGCGCGCGCACCGCTTCTTTCCGGAAGGCAAGGATTTCAGCGCCGAACTTGACGACCCCGCTTCGCAGATCGGCCAATGGCGCTCGCCGGAACAACTCGAAGCGCTGGCTGCGCAAGCCGGTTGGCACACCCGCATCGAACGCATGCCCGACTCTTTCTATCAGGCGCATTACCGCTACAACGCCGTGCTCGAACGCGCACGTTAATCGATTCGGGAGCGAAGAATTCATGTTCAGCAAAACTCAGCCCGCCGATCTCGCCGTATTCGGCGGCGCACCGTTGTTCGACACGATACGGTCGATCTCGAATCTGGTCCAGCCGGATGTCGAACAGTTCCTGTCTTATTCCAGGACATTCTTCGACGCGCGCCAGTACACCGATTACGGTCCGGTCGAACAGCAACTCGAAAAGCGGCTGGCCGAATTTCACCACGTCGAGCATTGCGTGTCGTTCGCGGGCGGCTTCTGGGGTCTGGTGCTTGCGATGAAATGCCTCGCGCTACCGGGTAAGACCGAAGTCGTGATGCCTTCGCTGACGTACCGCCGGCTGGCCGACATCGTCGCCTGGGCCGGTCTCGTGCCGCATTTCTGCGAAGTCGATCCGCTCAAGCTGGCGATCACTGCCGAAACCGCCGCACCGTGCATCAACGAAAACACCGCGCTGATTCTCGGCGTGCATCCGATCGTCAATTGCTGCGACGTGGAAGGACTCGAAGCGCTGTCTGCGCAGACTGGCATTCCGCTGTTGTTCGACGCGGTCGAATCGGTCTATGAAACGTATCGCGGGCGCAAGGTCGGCTCGGCCGGCAAAGCCGAATGTTTCTCGATGCAATCGAGCAAGCTGTTCAATGCATTCGAAGGCGGCTACGTCACCACCCACGACGCCGCGCTTGCCGCTCGCCTGCGTGTCATGCGCGACTTCGGCCTGCGCGAGGACGGCACGCTGGATCCGATCGGTATCGACGCGAAGCAGAACGAGATGCACGCGGCGATGGCGCTCGCCGCGATCGACGACGTCGAAGACCAGGTGCTGCGCAATCGCGACCGTTACCGCGCCTATCAGCGTCTGGTCCCGACCGTGCCCGACATGCGCCTCTTGACGTTCGACGAAACTGAACGCTGCGGCTACAAGAATATCGTCGTCGAATTGCTCGACGGCTGGCCGGTGAAGCGTGCGCATGTGCTGTCGATTCTGCACGCCGAGCATATGCTGTCGCGCCCGTATTATTCGCCGGCGCTGCACCAGAAACGCGTCGACTATCCAACCGTTGCCGGCGATCTGAGCGCCACCGAGGTATTGGCCGAACGCTTCCTGATGCTGCCGTGCGGCCACTTCGTCGACGAATCCGACATCGAGGCGATCATCGCGCTGCTCGGCTTCATCCACGCGCACGCCGCCGAAATCAACCAACGGTTCTCGTCATGATCACGCGCACACTGAACTCCGCCGACCTCGCGATCTTTGGCGCGCCCCCGCTATCAGCGCGCCGCCTGCCGCTCGGCCAGCACAACTTTCCGGACTGGGAGCGCTACGAAGCGCGTTTTCGCGATATCTTCGCGCGCCAGTACTACACCAATCACGGCCCGCTCGCGCAGGCGCTCGAAGCGCGCCTCGCGGAAAAGCTGCAGGTCAGGCACGCGATGTGCGTCACGACCGCGAGTATCGCGCTCGCGTTGTCGGCGCAGGCGTTGGGGCTGAAAGGCAAAGTGCTCGTGCCGGGCTTCAGCTTTGTCGGTACCGCTCAATCGCTCGCCTGGGCCGATGCCGAGGTCGAGTTCTGCGACGTGTCCCGCGAAACCGGGCATCTGACGGTCGAAACCGTCGAGCCGCATCTGCGCGATGGCGTCAGCGGCATTCTGGGTGTCAATCTCTGGGGCGGCGCGGCGGATCTCGATGGGCTGTCGCAATTGGCGGCGCAACGTCAGGTGGCGCTGTATTTCGACTCCGCTCATGCGTTCGGCTGCGAAGTCAGCAGCAAAATCAGCGGCGAAGTAAGCAGCAAAATAAGCAGCGAAGCGGGCCGCGAAGCACGCAACCGGCCAATCGGCGGCTTCGGCCGTCTCGAAGTCATTTCGTTTCATAGCGCCAATATTCTCAGCGCGACCGAAGGCGCCGTCATTTGCACCAACGACGACGATCTGGCCGCGCACGTGCGCAACATCCGCAGCAACTACGGGATGGGCCGCCCGGTTCCCGTGGGCAAGACAGGCAATGGCCGGCTGTCGGAGGCGCAGGCCGCCATTGCGCTCATGAACCTGGACGACTTTCCGGCGCTCGTCGAACGCAACCGGCGCCTGTACGACACCTATTCGAACCTGCTGGACGACGTGCCGGGGCTGCGTCTGTGCGCGCCGCAGGGTGTGAGCGTCAGCAATTATCAGAATGTCGTCTGCGAGATCGATGCGCGCGGCTTCGGCCTCTCGCGCGACGCGCTGCTCGCCGTGCTCGATGCTGAAAACGTCACGGCAGAAGGCGCCCGCGGATTTGGCTCGCAATGCCGCCGTGCCGACTTGCCGAACACCGCGCACTGGTGCGAATCCATTCTGCAATTGCCCATCGGTGCGCAGGTCGACACCGCGCTCATCGAGCGCATCGCAGCGGTGATCCGCGCTGCACAACGGCACGCCTCGCAAATCGCCGGGAAGCTTGGAGTGTGATGTGAAGCTGGGAATCATGCAGCCGTATTTTTTCCCGTACCTCGGCCACTTTGCGCTGATCGCCCACACGGATGCGTGGGTAGTCTTCGACGTCACGCAATACACGCCGAAGACGTGGATGAACCGCAATCGGATTCTGCACCCCAAGGAGGGTTGGAACTACCTGAGCGTGCCGCTCGCCAACTCCTCCATTTCGATCAAGACGTGCGAAGCCCAGGTCTTGAATGGCGCCGACACTCGCCGCAGCGTGCTCGGCAAACTGAGCCACTACAGGAATAAAGCGCCGTATTACCGTGCGGTTGAAGCCCTGGTGCAAGACGCCATGGCCGACAGTGCCGACGCATCGCTCGTGCAGCTGAACGTGCGCGGCTTGCAAGCCGTATGCCGCTACCTGGGCCTCGCTTTCAATTATCGAATCTGCTCCGAACTCGAGCTCGATCTGCCGGAAAAGCTGCCACCGGGCGGTTGGGCGCCCGCCATCTGTTCGCAGCTGGGCGCGAGCAGCTATGTGAATCCGGTCGGCGGACGCGACCTGTTCGACCCCGCGGACTTTGCCGCGCGCAATATCGAACTTGCATTTCTGTCATTCGACAGCTTCAGCTATGACACCGGCCCTTACCGGTTCGAACCGGGCTTGTCGATTCTCGACGTACTGATGTGGAACGCACCGGAGCGGATTGTGCAGGCCTTGCACTCGGGATCGACGCTACAGTCGCCGGCACAACTGCCGTCGGCTTCGGCACTGTAGGGTCAACGGCCGGCGATCGCGTCGCGCAACGCGGACACGACGAAGTCGATTTCCTCGTCGCCGTAGCGCTGATCACAGGGCAGGGCGAGACATTCGGTCGACAGACGATGTTCGAGGTCATCCGAAGTGCCGGTGGCGCCGCGCACATGTGGCCAGTATTTCGGCGCATAGACGCGGCGCGCACTCAGCGGCGTCTGCAAATCGGCCCGGTGGTTCCAGAACGGATAGCACAGCGGCGCATGAGGCGGCGTGGCGGGCAAGGGAAAAGCGTTCTCCCTCGCGAGCCGCTCGTGATACCGCGCATAGTTGCGATTGCGCTGTTCGACTGCATCCGGATAGTCGATGTGCGCCAGAAGATGCTGCGTCAGCGCGGACATTCGTTTGGGCCTTTGTCCGCGCAGCGTCGCTCGCGCCGCACGGATTCCCTCGTAGCCCGCTTCAGGCCCCTGGTCGATCCGAACCAGCAGCGGCGCGCATCGTTCGACCGACCCGTCGTCCTGTTCAGCCGGCGTTGCGACCGGCAGGTCGGTAATCAGGTAGCCGCCATCAGGTATGCCGAAGAACTTGCGCGGCGAGTAAATGGTCGCGAGGCAATCGGATGGCGGCGCGAACAGCGCCTGCGAATTGTCGATCACGATCTGCCGGCGCGGAAAACGCTCGAGCAAGCGGCTCACCTGCACGTCACACACACCAAAGTAATTGACGGCGAGGAGCCAATCGTCGGCGGCGAGCGCGATGTCGTCGTCAACGATTTCCAGATTGTCGTCGAGACGGTAGTGCTCGATCGGAATGCCCGCCATGGAAGGCGGCTCGAGCATCGTTTCGCAGGTGTACCACGGCATCCAGACGCGTCGTGGCCGGCCCGTTTCCAGCAACGCCAGAAACGCAGCGCGGCCCGACTGGAAACGTAACGCGCCCGGATAAAGCTCTCCGCCGCCGCGCGGCAGTTCAAGCTCCAGATATCCGCCAATCGCCTCTCGATTCAACATCCCGCCTTCCACTTCGAAATCGTCACCCGGCAAAGTATGCCTGATCTCAAGACCATCGGCGCGCGCGGGGTACACCAAGCTACCGTAACGGCATGAATCGGCATACTCATCGCCTGAACCGCCCGCCCCCGCCGCCGGAGTAGCGCAGCCCGTGAAACTGCCCGCTCACCCGGGCATTCCCCTGCTTTTACAGAGATAAATTTGCAACGCGATCGAAAGCCGCGACTGATTACAAGCTCGCTGTCTTTTTTATACCAATTCAATTGGCATTTTTTCTGGTCGCGTTCTAAAGAAATTTATATAGATCGATAAAAGCATTAGACGGTCTGCGTGCAATGACCGCGGGTAGACTTCACGCACGTCGTCGAAAAGAAATTAATCAAGGGGCTGCAAATAACCGCTCTACCCGATTAGACTGGCGCTCGTTTTTAGTCCGACCCACTGCTATTGATGAGGCTTTCATGATTCGCTCGATGCACCGGTACTGCGTTGCTTTGACCGTTGTGGTTCTTTCAGCTTGCACGAGTCTGCCGCGCCAGGACGCGGGCGAATCGTCGGCTAGTGCGTCGACGGCCGCCGCGCTCGCTTCATGGAACGACACCGCAACCAGGCGCTCGATCGTCGATTTCGTTACGCTGGTAACGACGCCCGAATCGAAAGACTTCATCGCGCGCACCGACCGGATCGCCGTGTTCGATAACGACGGCACGCTGTGGCCCGAGCAGCCCGCGTCGATACAAATGGTGTTCGCGCTGCAACGCGTCAAGACTGTTGCCGGGCGGCATCCGGAATGGAAGCGGCAGGAGCCGTTCCGCTCGATCCTGAAAGGCAATCTGAAGAGCGTCGCGGCGAGCGGCGACGCGGGCTCGATGAAATTGCTGGGGGCCGCGCACGCCGGCATGACCAGCGATCAATTCGCCGCGCTCGTGCACGAATGGTTCGAGACCGCGAGCGATCCGCGCTTTAACCGTCCGTACACCGACCTTGCGTATCAGCCGATGCTCGAGTTGCTCGGCTATCTGCGCGCCAACGGTTTCAAGACCTATCTGGTCACCGGCGGCGACGTCGAGTTCGCCCGCGACATGGCGAAGCGTGTGTATGGCATTCCGCCCGAGCAGGTGATCGGCAGCACCGTCAAGTACAAGTACAGCCAGACCAACAGCGCGACGTCGCTGACTCGCCTCGCTCAGGTGGACAACCTGGTCGATGGCGCGGCCAAGCCGCTCGCTATCGATCGCGTGATCGGACGGCGTCCGGTGATCGCATTCGGCAACGCGGACGGCGACGTGCCCATGCTCGAATGGACCTCGGCAAGCGACGGTCCGCGCCTGGCCGTGCTGGTACATCACACGGACGGGGAGCGGGAATATGCCTACGATCGCGCGTCGAAAAGCGGCAAACTCGACAAGGGGCTCGACGAGGCCAATGCGAAAGGATGGCTCGTGATCGATATGAAGGACGACTGGCGTACGGTGTTCAAGGCGGATGCTGCGACGACGGCTGCTGCGCCGGTGAACTAGGCGGGTTCACGGAAAGGCCGCTGCCGCACATAGGTCGCGTGTGTTGCCGCGCCTCTCGCACGATCCTGCACCCTTACTGGACAGGTCGTTCCTTCGATGGATCGTTCGACGCGACGAGTTCCCGGTTCACCAGATCGAGCTTCATCGGCGCATCGGCCGAAAGATCCTTCGTCGCAATCACGCGTCGCCACGCACCGTCGGCCCCTGGATCGCGGTAGAACGCGACGACCGCGATGTATTGCGTATCCGGCTGCATCGGCTGCGAAAGGCTTGCGGACGCGCCGGGGTTCACCACCGTAGCGAGGCTGGTTTGTAGGTCCTGCGCAAGTACGATTCTGTCGTTCTTTAACAGATCGTCATAGGACGCAGCGTCAAAGAGCTTGCGGTCCTTGAGCTGGTACACGCGCACCGCGACCGAGGTCGACCGGTTTGTTTCGTCCGGATTGAGGGACGCGCGTGCCGTCAGATCAACGTTCAACGTTTTGACCTGCTTGTAGAACACGGCGTGGTACGCGCTCGCGGTGCCGTCGGACACAGTCTGCCAGGCGCCGCACGCGGAGAGCTGCAGGGCGGATGCAAGGACGGCCAGGTTGGTTCGGGTTAGGCGATTGGACATGGATTCTCCGGAGTCAGGCAACGCGTTGAGCAAGATACGGGTTTGGCGCCGGCGCGGGAAACGCTTCGTAGCTGCCGAGTTCAATCGTGATCAGGCGCTCGTTCTCCGATGGCAACACAGTGGTCCATGCAAGGCGCGGCAGCGGACCACTCGACGCTGAGGTCATGGTTGGGGGTGGCACGTGCCGCGACGACACTTCCATGCGCAGGAACACGTCAGCCTTCGTGCCGACGTACAGGCGCAGGAACGCCATCAGCTCGCGGTGCAGCCGCGCCCCGGGCAGCAGGTCGTGCGCCTGTACGGCGCTCGCCGGCCGCATCGTGAGCCGCACCGCGCGACCGCGGTAGGCGACGCGTGTGCCGAGCGTGTAGCCGGCACCGAGTGTGCCGGAGTTGTCGTTAGCACCGTCGTCGGCCTTGTCCGATCCGGTCGAACCGAGTACATGCGGCTTGCCGGCAGCCTTGAAGGTCGGATGAAATTCGTCGACACGCACCTCGACGCCCGGCACCGCCAGTGCGACCACACCAGCGAGCCCCTCGGACGTACGCGTGCGTTGGATCAGTAATCCGAGCAGCGCGAGCACGCGTGAATCCGGCAGCCCGGCGCGTGCGGGTTTCTCGCCCCAGCCGAAGCCGGCGAGACTGAGCAGCTTGAGCGAATGTTCGTCGGTCGCGCCCGGACGGAAGCCGATCGGGTAGCGGTACTTTTTCCATGCACGGTACAGCAGCGTCACGAACCGGTGATTGAACTGGTCGAGAAACGCTTCGAGCGCCTCGTGTCCTTCCTCCCGGAGCACGATGTCGTCGATCATGTACGACGGCATTGCAGCGTCGACGCCGTACAGCCCCATGAACGTCGTGCGCACGGTCGGCGGCAAGGTTGAGGCAGTTAAGGGCCCGGATGTATCCAGCCCGGTGTCGGCCCCGTCCGCAAATTCGACCGACGCGACCTCACCGGCGGGAAACCCTGTACGCGGCCGCGGCCGGAATCGCACGACCTCATGTTCGAGTGTGTCGCCGGTGCCAAAGCCCGGATGGTCCGGCACGCGCACTTCGAGCAATCGGCATAACTGCATGAAGCTCATCGTCGGCGCGCGCGCAAGCAGCGATCTCACGAGCGATTCCGTATCCGGGTGCTCCCGATCCGGTGTGGGGTCCCCCAATCCCCCAATCCCCCAAGGGGACTTCCTTCGGGGCGGGGGACTTCCTTCGGGGCGGGGGACTTCCTTCGGGGCGTACTGCTTCATAGCGGGGAGCGCCGCGCCTTGCTGCGCGGCCATTCGGTACGGGTTTGCGATGGCAGGCTCACAATCGCGAGTTTCGTAAACAGGTTGATCTCGGCGTATAGCGCGAAGAAGCGGTGCAGCAGCTCGCCGAACAGCATCAGGTCGCCAACGCCTGCGAACGCGTGACTGTCGAGCGTCACCTCGATCAGCACGCCGCGCTCGACCGAACCGCCTGAGACTTCCTCGATCAGTTCTTCCGACACGTGCAGGATGCCCGCGAGACGCCGGCGGTTCAGTTCGTCGCCGGTCCAGTCGTAAAGCGCCAGCGCGCCACGCAGCACCTCCGCGTCCATCATCGACAGGAAGTTCGGCGCGAGATGCGACAGAACCCGCCACTGGAAGCGGTCGCCGGTCGGGGGATACAACGGCAGGGTCGGTGCGGCAAGATTGCGTACGCCTGTCAGGTTCGGCGTGCTCGCGGCCAGCTCATCGATGCTCGCTTCGCGCAGTCCTTTTCGCGGCAGCATGCCGTTCGTGCCGGTCACGCGTAGCGACAGGCTCTCCTCCGGCAGATCCTGCATCGACTCCCATGCGTGGCCGCCCAGAATTACCCACGTCTCGTGCAGGCCCGTCACACCCGGGCGCACCCGGGTGTGGAAGTACCGTTCAGGCGCTTCGTGGCGCATCATGCCGCCGCGATGCCGGAAGGTGGCGAACGGCACGTATTCGTAACGCTCCGCCGTTTCGTGATCGAATGATTCGATCGCGTCGACCGAGTAGGTTTCGACGTGTTCACCCTGATGGCCGGCCGGCACGACCCGGTATTCCGTCTCGTGATGATTCACCTGGATCGTCTCCGCATCGAGCGTGAACAGGTTGATCACCGGCGTGCAGAAGAGCCGCACGTTTTCGCTCGTGAAACGCTGGTCGGACGGATAGCTGTGCTTCAGCAGGATTTCCAGCTCGAAGCTGAATGCATTCTCTGGCAGCTTCGCGACGTCGAGTCCGCACAGGTCGACAAACAGGAATTTCTCGCGGAAGGTGAAGTATTCGAGCAGCAGTTGGAGGCCGGAGAACGCAGCCTCCGCTTTGGGCCACAACCGCTCTTCCGTCGTAAAGCCGGCGGGCTCGAGCGTCACGCCCTGGAGTGGCATTGCCTCGCCGTCGCGCACTTCCGGAATACGCCACGCAACCGAATCGACCTGACGTGTCAACGCGAGATGCATCGCGAACGCCGTCGGCAGATCCGCGTTCAGGTAGAGACGCAGTCGCGACAGTTCGGTTTCCTCACGCTGCGCCGATTGGTCGATCTCGAAGCGCAGTCTGATCGCCGAACGGCCATCGTGACGCACAGCCGGGCCCGCACTGGCGAGACGTACGGGCTGCAGCGTCACCGGCTGCGTGGTGCGATAGACGCACTGCACGGTTTTCGGCGTCGTGCCTTCGCTACCGGATGTCACGGGCGTCGCCGGGGTGGCAATGGGCGCCGAGCGTACCGGTATGCCGGCGGCAACCGTTTCCGTCTTCTGCAGCTTGTCGGCGAGCGGAATGAGTTCCACCACCGACAGCGACGGGATCATGCGCAGGTAGTGTGGCCACAGCAGGCTCACGAGACCTTCCGTCAGTTCCGGCAGTTCGTCGTCGAGCTTCTGCTGCAGGCGGCCGGTCAGGAACGCGAAGCCTTCGTACAGGCGTTCGACGTAGGGATCGCGATCGCCGACTCGGTCGAGGTTGAGCATGCGCGCCCGGTCGGGATGCGTCTTCGCGAATTCCTTGCCGGCTTCGCGCAGATAGCGCATCTCGGCTTCGTAGTACCGCAGGATCGGATCGTCGTGTTCCATGGAGACTCGTTCTTATGACAGGGTCAGCGTGCGGGCGGGGTCGAGCACGGTCAGCTCGCCCTGCAACTGGTCGATGCGGCGAGCGAGCGCGGGCTTGTCGGCGTCCTTGCGGTTACTCATCGCCTTCAGTGCCCGGATCAACTGGTGCTTGACTTCGAAGGCGAGCGCCGGCTCCCAGCGGATCAGCGGTACCGTTTGCGCCGTGGCGTCCAGTTCGGTGAGCAGAGGCACTGCGGCGTCCGTGCGTCCCGCATGATCGGCGAGCCGGGCCATCACGAGGCGCTGCAGATATCGCTGTCGTTCGGTTCGGATGCCGGGCAATGCCTCCAGCCAAGCGAAGGCGGCTTCGAGGCTCTGGCTTGCGGCCATGTCCCGTGCCTGCGCCTCGATTTCCGGCCAGTCGCTGGCGGCGCCGTCTTCACTGTCGGCCGAGACCGGAGGCGGCGCGACCGTCTCGCCCGCTTCGAGATCGCGGACCACTGCGTGCCTTGCGATCCACTCCAGCGTCGTGTCGTCCGCGAACGGCGTGCCGTCATTGAACGCAAGCCGCTCGACGCCAGGCAGGCGCTCGAGGAACAGGGCAAGGTCGGCTCTCAGCAGCTCGCGCCATCCGCTGTAGGGCGCGCCAACGTGGTCGAGCGCGACGTGCTGGAAGTACTGGAGATCGAACCACAGGTGATTGACGCCTTCCATGAACGCGCCTTCAACGCGTTCAAGCAGTTCGTGCCATTGCTTCTGTAGCACGAGCCGCTTCATCTGCTGGCGCAGTTCGGTGCGCGGCGGCACAAGACGCGTGCGCGACTGTGCATCCGCCGGCGGCACCTCGTGCAACGTATCCCACCTGACGCTGCGCACGAGCCGCACCGATGGCAGGTAGCCGTTTTCCTGATCGCGCAGCCAGGTCGCCATCGTGCGCGCCTGGTCCAGGAGGTCGCGCGTGGAAGACACCGAGCATGTCGGTATCGCCGGCTTGCCTGCATCCGTTGCGGACATTGTCGGCATGCCGGACGCTTCGCTGCGCGGCGGGTCGTCGTTGCGCTCGAAGCGGGAAACCAGCGGCTGCAGGTTCGGGCGTGCCGCCTCCGTCCACTCGCCGGTGCGCGTAACGAGCAGATCGAGCGCCGCGATGGCACGTTCGAGGTCGGCTGGCGCGAACCCGTTGTGAGGTCCGCCGCGGCTTTCGAGCAGGTCGATCATGCGCGAGGTGGCGAGCATCTCGAGCGCACCCTTCTTCGCTTCGGCCCGCGCTGGCAGCAGCGCTTCACCGAAGCGGTCCACGAGCGCAGCGACGAGTTCCAGCCCGTCCGCAAGGCCGGCAGGCCCGTCCTGACGCAGGCGCGCAAAGGCGTAGTAACCGGCCACGCGCAGATCCTTGCCGGTTTCCCTGATCAGCTGCTCACACGAACGCACGACTAATGCATCGTCGATTCCGGAGAGTTTTGTGACCTCGTCTTTCAGTGCGAAGAACGCATCCTCGTAGCCGGGATCACGGCCCACGCCGTCTGCACCCGGCAGCGGAGCAAGCCACGCGCTCCACGCGTCAATGCGCGCGCGCACGAGTTGGTCCGGGTCGCGTGAAGGAAACAGCGCATTCAGGAGATTGGGCAGCATGCTCATTCGACCTCCGGCAGTACGCCGTGCGGCAGCGGCATCGCCGCGTGTTTCGCGGCGGCGATCGCCGCCGGCGGCAACGGTGGCGGACCGGCCGACGCCCCGAAGGAAGTCCCCTTGGGGGGCGCCCCGAAGGAAGTCCCCTTGGAGGAGGCCTGCTTCTGTGCCGCCTTCGCCGGACCCGTCACGAAAATCCGCGTCGGCAATGTGAAGTGACGCAGCGCGAGCACGTCGAGCGGCCCCGCCCCGGCTTCGCTGCGCAGCTGCACACTCAGCGGAATGCCCAGGCTCTGGTCTGGCTTCCACGCGAGCAGATACCGCGCGCTGTCCTGCGGGGTGACTGTGGCTCGCTCGAGGAGGCGGATCAGACCGAAACGACCCTGTCGGTCAAGTGCGGAGCGCAAACCACCCTGCTCGGTCTGCCATTCGACGTGAGTGATGTTTTCCATCGCATCACCCGGCCAGACAAATGGCGTCCACTCCTCTTTCTGGTTGAAGTAGTGCAGCTCCCGGCCCGACAGCACGAACTTCATGTCGGTAACGCCGGGCGTCGGCACCGCGCGCAGTTCGTACCGTACATGGGCGTCGCCGGATGGAAAGAGCACGGTAGAGACGCGCATGAGCTTGTTCAGTGCGGCGAGGAACGCCGGGTCGACGGTCAGAGCGCGGTGATTCGCACCTTGCGCCGGCACCCAGCGGTCGCCCTGCCGCTCGACGATGCCGGCGAGTTGCGACGTCACGAACTGCGTGATCACGCCGCTGTCTGGGCGCATGAAACGCGCCATCTCCGGCAGCGACGCGTCGTTGTCGGAATCGGCAAACGGATAGCGGCCGCCAAAGGACTTGTCCCAGTCGGCGACGATCGCCGTGCGCCACGTGTCGTTCAGGCTCGACGAAGCCGGCTGCAGTACCACCTGCCAAGTCTGGTCGAGCGGCTGCTCGAGGAGTTGCCCGAAGCCGGCCCACTGCTCGCCAAGGCTCGCGGCCACGCGGCTCGCGTAGTCGCGGCTGTCCGCAATATCGGAAGTCTTGCCCTGCAGCACGGCCTGTGCCGCGGCACGCGACATCGCGTCCGGATCGCTGCCCATCATGATCTGCTGCAGTTTCAGCCGCATCGCGGTCACGCGTTCGAGAAAGCGCGCAAGACTCAGGTCGCCCGTTGCGGCGATTTGTGCGGCCGCGTTGCCGTTGCCGGCGCCGCCCGCGGCGAGATCACTGCCGGTCAGGCGCAACAGCGGGCCGAATGCGGTTGCGAGTGGCGCGGTGTTCTGCGGCTGGGCAATCTTCGACGGATCCCTCACCCCGAAGGAAGTCCCCTTGGGGGATTCTTCAGCACCGACGAGCTGCTGCGCCTTGCTGATCAGTGCGTCCGACAGCGACTGTGCCGTTGCGCCGGCGCCCGCCTGATACACGACAACGTTCATCAGCGCGACAAGCGGCGAGCGCTGCGGGTCGGCCAGCAGCGTGAGCTGGTCGACCGTGCCCGAGAGCGTCGGTGTCGGCTGCCAGTGGATGCTATTCAGGAACAGCTGCCATGCGCGAGCGTAGTCGTCGAAATAGCGTTGCCGCAGTTCGGCTTTTAGCGATGCCGTCGGCGTCGCGCTGGTGCGGGTACCCAAGGAGGCTTCCTTCGGGGTGTCGGAGAGCACCCAGTCGCCGGCAACGTTGCGCTGCTCGCTCGCTTCGTCGATCGCTTTCGAGATACGTTCGTCCCAGGCCGCGCGCGTGAAAACGCCGGGCACGGTGGCGGTGGTGCTGAACAGACCTCGGCTGCTGATGTCGCCGAGCAGCGTCGCGAGCGACACAGGCGGATACTTCGGCTTCGCTTCATCCAGCATCTGCTGATAGATCGTATCGATCGAGTTCTGGATGCCTCTGACGCCGATTACCGTCTGACGCGTCGCGCTAACGAGCAACGCGTCGGGGACGATCGCGAGCGACGTGCTTCCGGCCGTCACGCGTTGGCCAAGATGATTTGCGTAGAAGGCGATAAGGTGCTGGCGCAGGTCCTGCCACGCGCCCTCGCTCAGGGGGGAATTGAGCGGGCGTGCAGGGGCCGCTGTTGCGATCAGCTGGGGCGTGAGGAACGCTGCGTTGGCGTGTTCGGGCCTCGCGAGCATCAGGTACGTCTTGAGCGTGTCATAGGCGGACTTGACCTGCGCGTCGCCGCCGCTCGCAATCTCCGCGTCCGACAGCGAGGCGAGTTGTTGCAGGCGCTGTTCCAGCTTTTCGCGGATGGGAGCGATGACAATGCGGCCGACACCGCTTTCGTAGCCCGGCCATAGCGCGGCGAAGAGTTTTGCGTCGCGGTTCAGGCCGAAGCGCGTGGTCCACGGTGCGCCATCGCGTTGACGAACCTCGAGCGTATCGAGCTGTTTCTGCAGGCTGTCGAGCGTCAGTGCGGCCTGAGTGCGGTCTTGTGTGGCCGAGAGCTTGGCGACTGTGTCCGCCGCTGCCTGGATCGTCGCGCGGTTCGTGAAGCCCGAGAAAAAGGTGCCCGCGATCCAGAACGCGACGCATGCCGTGACGGCCAACGCAGCCGCAGTCGGGAGCGAGAACCCGACACGCCTGCCGTGGATGCGGCGGCTGTGGTCGGCAATGGTTTGCCAGACCGTACGCTGCCCGATGGTGTTACCTTCGCCGCCCTCCGTCTCGGCTTCCGACTCGCCCGCAGCGCGCTCTTTGAATAGCGGCGTGAATAGCACGCCATGAATCGCGCTGCGCCAGATACGCGACCGGCCGATCTGGGTCACGAGGTCCGACAGTGCGCTGCCGTATTGCGCGATGTGGTGCGACAGTTCGGCGGGATAGCGGTCTGTCAGATCTTTCGTGAGGCGCACGACACCGGCATCGGCCAGTTCGTCGGAGACTCCGCGCAGTGAGGCGATAAACTCATCCGGACCGAGCCGTGCGTTCGACCAGGTGCAGCCGATCGCTTCGTCCGGGCCGGGCGTTTCGCTTCCGACCTCGGTCACGTTGAGCAGATACGCGGGCGCGGCCCAACGCAGCGCACGGGTGTGGCGAACCAGACGCTGGGCGGTGCGTTCCGCATCAAACGGCCGATTGCCCGAAGTATGGGTTCGCACCACTGCCACGACGGCATCGACCGGTCGCCGGCGGCGCAGGCGACGGATCTGATCGAGCCAGGAGGTATCCAGCTGATCGCCGGTCTGCTTCGCGTAAAGCAGGACGGTGTTGCCCGAGATCGTGTAGCCGCTTCGTACGAGGCCGGGTGCGAGGCGCTTGACGATCGACTCATCCCCAGCGACCACCACCCACCGATCCCGGTACCGCCAGCGCCGCCCATGACGCTCGCGAAGCGCATTGCGCAGTGCATCAGGTCGCCCCAGATCCCCTTCTTGCGACGGCGTGGCTCGTCCAGCGCCACCGTGAGCTTGCCGTTTCCAGTCGTACTGCGCGAGCCACCTCGCTGCACGCATCGAAGCGATCCGCAACACGACAGCTTCGAAGTACTTCACGAGAATGATTGATATAAGTAAGCCCGCTAACAGACTCAACTCGATGATGATCCTTGTATCGCGCGACCATCCCCGTCCGGGTCCCTCGACCCAAACGGCGATGCCCAACGCAAGGAAAACGATGGCAATTGCGATACCGATGAAGATCGGTACAGGCTGTGGCTTGTATTCAGTCATATTTGCTTTCTGCACACGAGGGCAATCATGTCGGTGCCTTCCTGGGTGAGGACGAGTTGCGGATCGCCGATGAGCGACGCGTGTTCCGCGGCCAGGGTCGTTGCGAGCCAGGCGCCCGCGCCGTCACATGTTCCGACCGTTGCGCCAAGGTCAACCCATCGCGTTTTCTCACCGAACTGAGGCGACGATTTGACCGAACGCACGAGTTCTTCGGCGAGGCCGTGGCTCCACACCGTCTTGATGTAAGTTGAATCAGCCTGCCCCCAGCGCGCGGCAAGTTCGAGTGGCTTGCTCACCGTGTCTGACTCTCCGATAGCCGGGCGATGCAAGCGGAGCGACGTCCCGATTGCAGGCATGTTCCGGACGATGGCAGGGTGGCCCAGCAACAGCGCAACGCCTGTCTCGGAGACGCCGTCCTGCAACCGTTCGCTGACCGCTTTACGCAACTGGATCGCGATTAGCAAATGCGCCTCGCCGGCCTTCAGGCCGTCATGCCACGCGTCCGTCTGAAAGAGCGATAGGTGCTCTCCACTCGCCTTGACGGTCACTCGCAGAGCCGGCGCCCTGGCTGCAATCAGTTCTTGCAAGCGGGCGCGGACGTTCGCCAGGTCCATTTCCGACCGTATGCACAGATCGACCTGAAGGGTGGTGCGACCGGGCAACGCGGCCAGTTCGGTACCAATCCCGTCAACCAACCTGTTCAGGAGCCAGTCGGACACCACCCGATGACGTGCGTGCTCGGTCAGTTCATTTCCCGCGTAGAACGGCTTTCCAGGGATTTCCAGCCACCGGGCCTTGACATCGAGCCCCGGGACCGCCCGGCTGGATCGAACGGCCATCTTCACACTGCCGTTGACCAGTCCCCCGATGCCGTTCTCCTGATCGTCACAGGAAAAACACCAGGCATGCCCGAGCACCGCGAGGGGCACGCTGGCCAGCTTGTGGCATTTCAGTTCCTCATCGTCGCTGACCCGATTGTTCGCAATCGCTCCGCTGCGTCGTGCGTATGAATAGCCGAGACGACAACACAGCAGGAACACCCACGCGAGCACCGGATAGACGATCACGCGGACCCAGAACCGGACGGTGTTCGTCGGCCTTCCTGCGGGCCACAGAAAAATCGCCAGCGCGGCGCCCAGGCACATAACCACACCGAGCAGGACGGCCCAGAGAAGCTTTGACGGTCGCGGAGGCTCCGGCACCGCGACCCGTGGCGGCACCCGTGCAAAGTCGATTGGCATCTATCGGACCGTCGCTCCGTCCGACGTGGCAATGAGGAAGCTGCCGCATTGGGTCCGATCGCCATCCCGTGAAACTGGCACGCCGGCGTCTGTCATGCTCGTGCCTCCCTCAACAATTTCGTTGTCGCCGTGGATCGGGCACGACACGATGTCGCCAATCCGTGCCGCCCGGCGACCCTTGATCTTGATGCGATCCGAACCGCTGAGGATCTTTCCGCCGTGGCTCGTGCTATCGCCTTCGTATGCTAGTTTTTTCATGCGTGCCCCCAATCCTGTGAGTAAGATATTGGTCGTCAATGTAATTAACTGCGGCCATGGAAATGATATAAAGCCCTTTTCACATCGGCGGCTGTCCTATAGGGGAACGTGGATTGTTGCCCATTGTCGTAGCCGTCCATTCCCGTCATCTCATTATTTTCAGTAATTTTCTTGTTTTCTTTCAAAGAACCGTCATTGCTTTTCCTGTAAGCATAGACTTGGTAAAGCGTCCCGTATGTACCCTCACCTCTGTTATTTATAGACCACGAGACAATCGTAAAAAGATTGATTTCCCCATCCAGTTTATAAAAAAATAGAGATTCAACTGTCGGGGCAGATCCTTCTATTGAGTACCTGGCAAACTCTGATTTATTGCATAACTCGCTATCAGCCTGGTTATACATGACCAAGACGATAGGATAGTCACCATTTCTCCTCTCGATGGCAACAACAGAATTTTTTGATATCTGCGATGCCTTAAATATGTTGTGACCGATCTGAGCAGCTGGGCATTTGACCTGCGCATCAGAAGCCAGAGAAATAGTATGTACCGAAAAAATGGCGAAAAAAGTAAGTAGTAATTTTCTGGCGAACATGCTATGCCCCTGCAATTGGAATAAGGGAGGCAACGTTGTTAATCGCGTTTTTTCTCGGAATATCCATTATCACCACCGTTAACTTTTCTCGTAACGGCGCGAACATTACCGGTGTCCGCGATCGCGGCGTCAGCTTAATCGGATTCAAATTCAATGATTGTCCAAACCATCGATTTTCTCCAAGGCGCCCCATGGCACCTCATTTTTGGCCTTTTCAGAGAATGGTATGTAGTCGGTTCCTTTGCAAATTTTATCGAATATAATTTTCCCATTTTTCGCGACGTACACCTCACCGGGGATAAAAGCATTTGAAACCACGTAATGGTAGTTGCCATTCTTAAATTTCAAATGAGCACCTAGTCCCTGTGCTGTTCTTGACACATCAATAATCGACATGGTGTTTCGCGGCGACACAAGAGTCGATGGATATTTAAAGTCCAACTTTGATTGAGTCCCGTATCGGTACTGGACGTAACCATCGTCTGGAGAGACATTTTTTGCTGCACAGACAGACGCGATTTTGTGCACACCGTCTAGCTCACAGCTAAAGTGCACGTCCTCGCCGGCCGTGCAGAGCGTTTTCTCTTGCGCTGAGTCAGAAGCATTGGCCACTAACTGCATAACGTCCTTCGCTAGCGCGTTCGTCGCCACACATGCGAGCCCAACAATCAACGCCGCGTGAATGTCGCCGATCCGTGCCGCCCGGCGTCCCTTAATCCTGATGCCGTCCGAACCGCCGAGGATCTTTCCGCCGTGGCTCGTGCTATCGCCTTCATACGCAGGTCGCGATTGGCCCCACGTGGACGGATCCGCCTGCACTGAAGGATGGGCGTGAAAAAAAACTTTCAGCCCGCGTCCTGCGTCCTTCACAACGTTGTTAGGACGATTAACGTGCTGGTCAAGAGCGGTCGCTCGGCCGAGGTCCGATTGGAAATACTCGCCGATCGAATGCGTGTAACGGTCTGGAATGAGCCAGGCGAGCTCGCATCGGTTATAAGCCTGACGTCGCCTCAATGAAATCACTTGTAGCCCCATTCAAGGAGCTGGCGTTTTACAGCTGATGCATTCTTATATTTGTACGTTACGGACTGTCCTTCGCGCGTACCATCGAACCCGACGCCGAAGCGTTTGGTCAGTCCGGTATCCTGCCGCAACCTCGGCAACACCCCGCGTTTCTCGATCCGTTCGTCGTAGGCAAACACCTGATAAATGCTTCCCCCGGTTCCTATGGATGGACGGTCAGCAGCCAAGGCCACTATGATAAAAAGTTTCTTCGGCTTTTTTCCATTCACGAATACGCTCTTGATTTCCGGAGTAACCCCGCCCTCCGCATCAAACAAATCAACGAAAACACTGCGTGTTGCTGTAACACCTGTTATATATGCCCCTACTCCATCTCCATCCTGGCTCTGCTCCGAACGGAACTCTATGCTCGCCCCACCACCCAAAAATGGAATGCGGTAGCTCTGCCGTTCGGCTGCAGTAGATATACCGGACCAGAAAAAGGTGAGGCTCAAACTCAGAATGAATACTCGCACAACGGTTGCTAAAGCATGCGTTCTCATTGGCTCGCTTTTCCCATAGCCTAGCAATTAGTGACGATCCATCACCGCGTCTCTGGGTGCATAAAACTCTCCATCAACGGGATCTTGCGTGACGTGCCAGATCAAGCGGCCTTTGCTAATTTTTAACACCGCCTTCCCCTTTTTGGCCCCAAAGAAAGAGGTGAACTCGACAGCTGCCGACCGACCGGCTCTATCGAGTTCACCATGGAGATTTGGATTTTTCTCGTCATCGCAATCAGTTTTGTTTCCACTCTGCGCAACGGCGCAGTATTGGCCGACAATCTGATTTCCATTCAGTTTCAAATCTATCGAAAACGTTCTCGATTCAGGCGCGTCTGCCCAATCCCACTCTCCGGAGAGCGACGTCTTCGTTGGCGACGCGTTGCAAATTGTAGTCACTGCAATGAAAGCAAGCGCAATCGTGGTTTTAAGCGTCCTCATGATCTCTATCCTTTGTAGTCCAAACATCGATCCACACGTGCCAACCGCTAGTTCTTTCATGACTTTATAAATGCTCACTGCCGCAGTTGCCACTGTCGCAGTGTGTCTAACACACGCATCAAGCGCTTGCGATCCAACGCTGAGACCGAATTCACCACATGTTCCAAATCGCTACGTGTTGCTGGGCCGCGGCTGGTGGCGATAGTCAGCTTCCCGCCCCCCACCTCCAAGTACGTTGGGTCGTAACAGTACGGGTCCTCGTTCGAATCCGTCGGCCTTTTATCGAGCAGCAGGAAGTCGCTCGTCTTAAGCTTGGTCACGTCGATTGGCTCGCAAAGACCGCGCGAACTGAATTTGTCTGGAACTTTCAAATTCGGATTTCTCTCAATAGCACTCTTTATTATGAATCGACCGTAGTTCAATCGACCGAAGAACTTCGCACTCAGATCAATAACCCACACAACGTTGTCTTCAGCTGTGCCTCCACTCCTACATTGAATCAGATATTTTTCACTCCCTCGAATCCATAAAGCCGAAAGATCAGAGGACTCACACAGGCGATGCTGCGCGGCCCCTTGAATGTGAATCGAAACTACGCATTCTTGCGTACTATCACAACCACCAACCAGGCCCTCATTTTTTGCTCCGTTTTCTGCGAAACCAACTGATGACCAACTTGCGATTAAAGCAACTAGTAACCACTTATAGGCCGAAAACATAGGTTGACGCATCCTTTGAAATGACATGAAAAACGCGTTCTACGCGAATCCGACAATCAAGGCTGCGTGGGCACGCCTCAGCGTCGGCTAGTTATCGATACCGTCAATGGGTGGCACAGTTTTGACTCCTCTAAATACTCGAGGGCTGATCGGCTGATAAGTTCCAGGATCGCAGATTCGGTTTGAAACCACCTTTCCATTGCGCTTTATATAAATCCCACTTGGATCGCCTTGATACAGCACATAGTGATAGCCTCTAGAGCTAAATTTAAAGTGCGTAAAACTTAAGTTCCCGCCCGATATATGACTAATCGAGAACAGTTTGCGGGGTGGATATGGTTTTTCTGGATATTCGAGTTCGATGCGACCAACTCGGCCAAAGCGATATTGAACGTATCCATTATCTGGCGAGATGTTTCCTGACGCGCAGACTGACAGCACCTTCCCGTCAGTAGGGCAACTGAAATACACCTCCTCATGAGACTGGCAAAGGGTAGCTTCGGCAGACGCTACTTTTGTACCAAATAGAATCAGTCCCGCGACAAAAGCTGCCCTCGCGAGTACCGTTAGACGGATGTTGTCTGTCAATTGAAATCTCCTCTGCTGTAGATCGTATTGAAGTTGCTAACGCGTGCTGCATAACTATCAGCATTTAGGTTAACAATCGCAGTAATGGCATTCACCTGCTGAGCAGACGCTCCTTTATCTGCCTTTGCAGGAAGATTGTGGGCGACCCAGAAATACGCAGCAGATCTCACCGCGTATTTCGGTTGGACCAGGAGGTCTGGGTTTTCTTCAAAATCTAGGACCTCCCCGGGCCATTCGTTTTGAAGAGTCGCATGCCACCTTGAGAAGGTTCGATAGTTCGCCCGCCCGGTAAGCTGCTTTAGGCCACGCCCTCGATATCGCCAACCATCCCCGCTCGCGTAGTCACCGTTACCCAATTCAGTACGTCCGCCATACGCGCCGTTGGCGATGGCTTCGAAGTCGGCCTGACTCATATGAGTGCCATCTGCCTTAATTCCCTTTATCTGATGGTAGCCGTGCCCGTTTGCTTGATCGGGATGATGATGGAAATAGGAAAACGACGATATCAATGAACTTGCCTTCCAGACGAAGCCCTCTTCGCGACTAAGAGAGGGTCCCGTTTCCTGCATCACCTGGGCAAAAAAATGGGTTCTTCGAAGTGGCGTGTCAAGTTTGTAGGCCTCAAGATGGGCATTGAGTTCGTCGGCAACCTCTTGCAGCACGTCACGGTCTGCGTGCGGAAAAAGCCGCTGCATCATGGCCAACGTAAACTGAAATTTGCCTTTACAGAAATTCCCCACCAACCCGATCGGATGAATATGAAAGACGTCCGACCCAGGCAGATCAGTCACGTGCGGCTTGACGTCATCCCACCAGACGAGCTTTTCGATCCGCCTCTGCTCCGCCTCGTGCTGAACCTGCGGGCCGGTCTGCTTTTCGATCTCCGCGATGAGTTGCTTCCACTTGTCTGGATTGGCCCACTCGCTCTCGTGCCTGATGATCAACCTCGACATGCGCAAGGCAGTCCACGGGTCCTCCGCGGCGGCGCAGAGATCGCCCGCAGCCCTGCTGCCATCTCCGGTCGGATATAGCGCCCGATAGATTGATGCCATCAGCGGACTGAGTTTGCCGAGCGCTGCCGGTTCCGGCACGTCCGCGCCGCTTGCATGGTCGACAAACGCCTTCGTGGTTGCAAACATCGTATGCGTCGGGTCGTGCGCGTCCCACAGGATCTGGAAGCCCACCCACTTCTGCGCGAACTCGCGCGTCACTCGCCCGCCCGCAAAGCTTTCTTCCCGCACCCAGCCATCGATGGCTTTACCCTGCACGTCGGCACTGTCCACATGCCACCAGTGCCGCTTGTACCCGTCTGGACCCGGCTCTCTTTCCACGTGCGGTTCGTGATGCTTCGCCAACTCCGCAAGCGCAGTGACCAGGATCACGCCCGTTTGCTTCGCGTCCTGTCCCTGCCGCTCTGCCCGTCCATACAGTGTGGTATTTCTGTCGACGCGCAGGATCGTCGGGGCGCTCGGCAGCCCCAATTGCTGCCATCGGTCAGGATGCGCCCCGTTATTGCTGATCCATGTTCGACCCTGCTCCATAAACGATTTGATGCTGTCGTCACAGAACACCTCAATGTGGACCATGCGGCTGGCGGTCTGCTGACTCAACGAGTCATAGCGCCCAAGATGACCGATCAGTTCGCCAGCCTTGATCGGAACGGGTGTGGACGGCACCACCACGCGATCGAGCGACGAGTCCGGCATGATTTCCTCGACAACGGGGCCGCCGTTTTCCTTGCCCAGAAAGATCCACCCGTTGATCGCCGCATCCGGATTGACATACGCGCCCGCCGTCGGCGCAAACAGTTGCGCTCCGTGCGTATCCTTGAGCTGGCCCCAGTCCCCTTCACGCTTGCTCAGGCTGACCTGCGCCCCCTGCGGCAGGATGCCCAGGATCGTGCCGTGTGGCCTGGTCGCCCGTATCCTTAACCCCTGCTGTTCGGCGGGTGCCACCTGGCCGTTCGGGCCGGCGTGAGGCTTGTCCCAGGCAAACCCGGTGACCTTGAACTGTGTCGACCAGTACGCAGGCTTCGGCTGTGACGTATCACTTTCATAGCCTGCGAGATCCTGCAGGTGCATGTACAGGCTGAAAAACGTCAGCGTGGTACCTCGCGGAAACTCCATCGAGTGGCGTACCAGCGCAAACCCCGTGCTGTACGGTGCGCTGATCGCCGGCTTGCCGTTCTCGGCAGGAATTTCGCTGACCGGGTAGGCGCGGTTGACGCGCCAGGCCACTACTTCGCCCTCGGCAATGCATCGCACGCCATTTTTCAGGTCCAGCGATCGGCCCGCTCCGGCCTCAGTAACATGAATTCCGCCGTGCCACATCCCCTTGCCGCTGACCGAATAGCAGCCCGACGGTTCCTGTCTCAATACTTTGTGGAAATCGTGCTCATCGGTAAAGTCAGCGGATGAGCCCGCATTGCCTTGCCCCTTCCTGCGAAACGGAAACGCGAAGCCAGGCTGCTTCAACGGAGCGCCGGGCGGATTCGGCGGTGTCGTATTTGCCATGATTGCGTCTATTCAGAAAACCCGAAGTTCATATCTCCCTTCACCTCCTTGAGGGGAGCGTCGGACCAGTTGGGGAACGTGAAATTGCCACCCGCCGGGTCGGCGGTATTCAGGTTGCCCTTGACCTCGATTTGCCCGCTTGGACTCGCGATCTCGATCTTCCCGTTGGCGATCTTCACGTATGCACCAGCGCCGTCACCCAGCGTGATGCCCTTCGAACCGGTAATGATCACTTCGCCCGTGGACGAGCTGACTGCAACGTTCTTGAGCGCCATCAGTTCCATCGCATCGCCCTGCGCCTGGACCTGCACCTTGCCCTTTGCCGCGAATATCCGAATGCCAAGCTGCGCGGCAAAGAGCGAAATCGCTTCGCCCGCAGCGGCAGTGATGCGTTTGAAAACACCAATATCCAGGCCGTCTCCTGCCGTCACGAACATCTGTTTGCGCGCGGCCAGTTGCATGTGCTGGCCACTCGCAATGCCTACGCCTTCAGGCGCACTGGCGACGATCACCGGCTTCTGGAGTTTCGAGAGCTTCTGCTCGATGAGTGTGCGTTGTTGGTCTACTTCGGCCAGCCAGGCCTTTGCTGCATTGGCCGAATTGTTGAGCGAGCGCAGGATCTCTTCGGCCTGTTCGAAGGTGCTTTCCGCGTCCTGCATCGCAAGTTGCTGACCGGAAGCGCCGGGCTGCGCCTCGGCGCTGAGCAGGATGCCCTTGGCCGCCCGCGCAGACAGATGTCCATCGGTGCGTAGCTCCGCACCTTGTCCTCGTTCCTTGCGCTCGCCATCGACCATGTGCCCAAGGTTCAACTCGCTGGTCTGATAGGGCGTCGTCAGGCGACTATGCTCGATACCTTTCTTGTCCTCGATCCGCCACTCCGTGCCGCCCGCGGTACGGATGATGTTCCGGGTGTGATTGAGGTTGTTGACCAGGTCCGGATGCAGGCTATCGTGCATCGCGCCAATAATGACAGGCCGGTTGGGATCGCCCAGGGTATGGATGATCGCGACTTCCGTGCCATCGATGAACGGGAAATGATGGCCGTAGTTGTCGCCGCTGTACGGCTTCGCGAGCCGCACCGCCCGGCTTGTACCGCCGGGGCTCCATTCGTCCAGGTCGAACGGCAGCTTGATCACGTACCAGCCTTCGCCTGTCAGGTAGGCGTATTTGTAGTCCCCAGGCGACGTGACGCGCGCCGGCAGGATGCCGTCGATCACTGGCCGTTTGGCCGGGTCGACCGACGTACGCCAGACACGATCGGACGGAATCGCCGTGAAGGTGTTCCAGTAAGCCTCGCTGCGGCCGCCGCCGGATTCCACCGACGTCAGGAACAGTCCGTGCGGCGCGTCCGCAGGGTTCCGGTCGAGACGCAGCACCTCGCCCGCCTCGATCGCGAAGGCATTGCCCTTGCCCACATAGGTAATCTGCTTCGACAGATGGGCCTCATGACGCAACCGCGCAATGCGCTGCCCTTCCTCGGGCGTCTCGTAGTGCTCGCCCCAGCGATAATCGACAGCGTTCGTCGTCTTATCGTCGCGCGCCGCGTTTTCTTCGACGAGCAGCGACACGCCGGCCTGACGATGGTTATAGTCGTTCAGGCGGACTGCCCCGGGCACTCGCCGAGTGTGGCGCTCAAGCGACTTGATAGCTTCGGCGCCGACGCTCTCCAGCCCCGCGTCACGTCGGAACGGCACCGTGCGCTGGTTACGCGCATACGCATCCAGATCGTCGCCAAAGACGATGATCTCGCGGTCCTTCTTCTGCTCGTAGCGAAACCAGATGCCTTCCTCCGCAGCAACGCGCTGGACGAACGCGAACGTGGTCTCGTGATACTGGGTGATGTATTCGTGACGCTTGTACTTCGCCCGCAGGTTGAACATGAAATCAACGCCTTCGCGAAACCCGTAGTGCTTCAGCGTGTCCGTGATGATTTCCCGCACTGACTGTTTCTGGAACAACCGGCTCGTGACCGCGCGTGCGAGATCAGCGGTGCGCGGCTCGATCATGAGCTTGTAGCGAGTCTCGTCTGCGGACGTTCCGAACTCGTCGAACTGCGTGACAATGCCGTGTATCGTGCGTGCTGGCGGTTTGTCGCTGAACTTCTCCGCGTTCTCGCCGAACATCTTGCGCAGATAGTCCATGTTCGGGTCGATGGGGTCGATGATGAACTTCGCGGGCCGCCCGAGCACCTTGTCCATCGGAATACCCGCGACGGGGCTCGTGAATTCGATCTCGTACCGGTACAGCTCGCTGAGTCTGTCAAACCCGCGAAACTTCACCACCGAGAACGGCGCCGGATGCGGCGCGAGCTTCACCTCATAAGCCTGGGACGGTAGAACCATCGAACCCATCAATCACTCCGTTGAACGTTGACGTCGCAGATGACGAAGCCAGGGCGCGGCGTCGACCTTCTCCGCACACGCCCCGGCGCGCTACATGAGCTACCCGGAATTCACTTCATCAGCTCTTGGCCTTCGGCATCTGCGACACCAGCGACAGGCCGATGTCCATGCCCTCGACCTGGAAGTGCGGGATGATGAACAGCTTGATGCGGAAGAACCCCGGGTTGTCCTCGATGTCCTCGACCGTCACCTTCGCCTCGCGCAGCGGGTGCGACGCCTGCAGCTCGTCGCCCGGGTCTTTCATCTCTGTCACGAGACCCTTGATCCAGCTGTTCAGCTCCAGTTCGAGCAGACGCCGGTCCTTGGTCGTGCCGATGTTCTCGCGCTGGATCAGCTTCAGGTAGTGCGCAATGCGAGAGAGCAGGAAAATGTACGGCAGACGCCCATTGATCCGGCTGTTCGCCGTTGCTTCCCTGGTCTCATAGATTGCAGGCTTCTGCGCCGAGTTCGCCGAAAAGAAGCAGGCGAAGTCGTGGTTCTTGTAGAACGACAGCGGGATGAAGCCGAGGTTGGCGAACTCGAATTCGCGCGTCTCGGGGATCAGCACTTCTGTCGGAATCTTGGGCTGCGCACCGGTGCCAAGGTCGTACAGGTGAACCGGAAGGTCTTCAACCTTGCCACCTGCTTGCGGGCCGCGGATCTGCACGCACCAGCCGTTGCTGGTGAAGCTGCGCACCATGTTGGCCCCAAACGCAAACGACGCGTTGACCCACAGGTAGCGGTCGTGGTCCGGACCCTTGACGGCCTCTTCGTAGCTGAATGCGCGGACCGGCGTCGTATCCTTGCCGTACGGCAGGCGGCCCAGCACGCGAGGCATCGTCAGACCAACATAGCGGGCGTCGTCGGTCTCGCGAAAACTCTTCCACTTGATGTACTCCGCGCGATCGAAGTAGTTGCCGATGTCCTGGATCGCGGCGACCTCTTCCATCGATTGCTTGCCGAAGAAAGCCGGGCCGACCGAGCCGATGAACGGCATATGCGCGGCAGCAGCCACCTTCGAGATGTTGCGCAGCAGACCCACATCCTGCGGCGAGTTGGCGAACTCGTAGTCGCTGATCATCGCGCTGATCGGTTGGCCGCCCGGCGTGTCGTATTCCTCGATGTAGGTGAGGCGATACAGTCCGCTCTGGATGATCTCGGGCGTGTCCTCGAAGTCGCGCATAAGCGCCTCCTTCGATACGTCGAGCACTTCGATGCGCGCGTTCTTGCGGAAGTCCGTACGGCTCACGAGCATCTTGAGACCCCGCCAGCGTCCCTCCAGCGCCTGGAATTCCGACGTGTGCATCACCGCGTCGAGCTGCCGGCTGATCTGCCGGTCGATCTGACCGATATGGAAATCGAGCAGCGACTTGTCCAGCCGGTCGACCGGCTTGCTGGCCTTGGCGACGAGGTCGAGGAACGCGCTCATGCCCCGCGCAATCCGTTCGTCGGCTGATGACTCGGAAAGCAGGTCGTTGTCGCGGAACGCTTCGAGCGGACGTGCTTCGCTAACGGGATTGAGGTTGATCTTGCTGCACAGCGACGCGTAGACGCTATCGCTTTCCAGCACGGTGGTCTGCACCGTGCTGCCCTGACGGCTTTCACTGGGGTTCATTTGCTGTCCTGTCTGCGGTACTAACGCTACCTGGTTTCGGGATGCGGCAAAGGCTCTCTTCGCCTTCACGCGCTCAGGCATGGCCTTCAGGCTGGGTGGCCGCCGTCGCGATCTGTGCGAGTTCACCTCGCAGCTGATCGGAAAGGCCCCTGTCCTTGAGAATCTTCTCGAACTCGCGGCGAAAGGTGCCGTTGTCGAGCAGGTTCGACTTGAGGTCACGCAGCAGGTTGCGCACCGCGAGCAGCGCCTGCAGTTCGGGGATCTGGCGTGCCACCTGTTCCGGTTCGAAGTCCTTCATCGAACTGAACGAAAGGTTCACAGGCAGATGCGAACCATCGCCGGCGAGCGTGTTCTGCGCCGTAAGCTTCAGCTCCGGTTGATAGTCGGCGAGGACGGCATCGAAGTTGTTCTTGTCGATATTGACCTTCTTGCGCTCGGCCAGCGGCGCCTGCTCCTTGCCCGCACTGAAGTCGCCCGCGACAAGGAGCTTGAGCGGCAATTCGACCTTCTTCTGGGCACCGCCCGTATGCAGATCCAATGTGATTGAGACGCGACTTTTCGGAATCTCGCGCTGGAAGCTGTCCATTCGTTTTCCTAATAAAGTGAAATCACCCGGGGCATCGCCGAAGGCGGTCCCATACGATGCGGCGTCCTCTTTCTCGCTGTCAGGCAAACGGATGCGGCCCAATCTTCCGACGACGTTGCCAGATACTCCACAGCGCGGCCCTCCTTTGTGCGATCTTTGATCGCCGCCCCGCATTAAACACGGTAGTCCTACATTAAGTCAAAGGGTCTGCAACCTATGAATGTCAGAGAAGGTGAACAATTGTTAACTTTGAAAATCTCTGAACCTCTTCTCATGGACGTTGCATGGAAGATCATGCTTCGCTTTTCGCAAAGACGGGCCTGAATGCCGCACCAGCATTAGACTTGCCAATGAGAATAATCCTATTTTTACGACTCAATTTTTGAGATTGCGCATTGGATGTCGATGATTTGTGACAGCTTTTTCATGACGCTTCTCTCATCGATGAGACAACTCGCCGCACACACGATACTTTGTATACCGAATTAATTAGACAACAGTATACGAAGACCGCAACACCCGTATAGAATCCGCGATCGACAACCATAAGCAACGGCACACGACACACCTATGCGGATCGACAAACCACTCTGGCACGAGGGCGAGAATCTCAGGCAACATCACCTGCAGCAGCAGGAGCGGTGGATCGGTTTCGCGTACCGTCAGTTCGCCTCGGCCGCGATCGCGGAAGGATGGGGCTCACTCGGCGTCAGGCTCGACGAAGAAGCGCTGCTCACAGGTCGTCTGAAGGTTTCGCATCTTCAGCTGCGCTTTCCCGATGGCACGCCGATCGATACCACGGTGGCCGATTCACTACCTCCCGCGCGTGATCTCGCGCAGAGCGTGCCCGGTGATGTTCAGAGTGTCGTGGTGCTGGCCGCGTTGCCGCTCCTGAATGCGACGGGCAGCAATTGCCGCTTCGATGAAACGTCGCTCGCGCGCCCGCGCCGCTCCTATCGCGAATTTGTGAAGGTCACGGATCTGAACGGCACCTCAGAAGTTGAGATCGCCGCTGAACGCCACGCGGTGCGGCTGCTGTTCGACTTCGAGCCCCATGCGGATGACACCGTCTGTGCGATTGCGCGGCTCACGCGCGGCGCAAGCGGCCAGTTCGAGGTGGACCCGCGCTATGTGCCGCCGTGTCTGACGCTAGCGGGCCACCCCCTGCACATCGAACGGGTGAAGCGTCTCGCCGACATCCTGCAGGCGAAAAGCGCGGCGCTGGGTGCGCGCAAGAGCGAGCGCATCGACGACGTCGCGGAATATGGCGTGGCGGACGTGTCGCTCTTCTGGCTGCTGCACTCCATTCACACGTACTGGCCGCAACTGCGATTCTTCGCCACGCATCCGAACCAGCCGCCGGAGCGCCTCTATTCGACGCTCGCGCAGTTGGTCAGCGTGCTGATGACCTTCTCAACCGGCGCACAGCTCGCGGACATCCCTGCCTACGACCATGCACGCGCGGACGAGATTTTCAGGAAGCTTGAGACCCTGATCCGTGATCTGCTCGATGCGATCATTCCGTCGCGTGTCGTGGCGATCGGCCTCACACGCAAGAGTCCGACAACGTGGACGGGCCAGTTCCTCGACGAGCGGCTACGCTCTGGCGCCGACTATTACCTGTCTGTCAATGCCGCGCTCACACCTTTCGAACTGGTCGAGCAGTTGCCACGACTGTGCAAGATTGGCGCGCCCGACGACGTCGAACACATTGTCAATTCCGCGCTCGCCGGCATTCCGCTCAAGGCGGTGCAACGGGTACCCGCGACCATTCCGGTGCGCCTGGACAATCATTACTTTGCGCTCGATGCGAACGATCCGGCACACGCGAGAATGCTCGCGGCGCGAGCCTGCCAGATCTACCTGCCGACGACGGTGCCGGAGGCCTCGCTCGAACTCTATGCGGTGCTGCGATCATGACATCTTTCGTGGACCACCAGCCGGCCGGCAATCGCCTCCTCGGCGCCGGCATTCGCGACCTGCTGCGCGACACCGCGCTCCTCGTGACGACCCTCTCACAGGGTGGCAAGACGGAATCCGTGACGGTGTTGCGCCAGTGTTGCCAGCAGTTGATGTCCGGATTTTCTGCTGCGCTCGAACAGCGCGGCGTGGCCGCGGACGTGAAGGAAGATGCGCTCTATGCGCAGTGCGGGCTGCTCGACGAGGCAGTGTTGCGGGCACTGCCGATGGACGACAGGCCCCAGTGGGACACGCAGCCCTTGCAGGTCGAGCGCTTCGGCAAACACGACGCCGGTGAGCGTGTGTTTGAACGTCTCACGGAGCGCATGCGCGAGTCTGTGCCCAACGCGGATCTGCTCGAAGGCTATGCCGCGATCCTCGGGCTGGGCTTCATGGGTCGCTATGTACGCGAAGGCGAGGCGCAGCGTGTGGCGCTGATGGCTTCCCTCGACGCCCAACTGGAAGAGCTGCGCCCCGCTGCGACGCGTACATTTATCGTCGATGGCAGCGGCAGACGTCCGGCGAACTGGTTCTACCGGCTCTCGCCGTGGGCGATCGCGGGACTCGGTTGTGTGGCCGCCGCGCTCGTCTACCTGGTCTGGCGCCAGGCGCTCGACCTGCAGCTCGCGCATCTGATGCCATCGCCGCTGCCATCTCAGTTGCCACACAAGCCGTGATGTTTGACCTGCGCCTCGGCTGCTACCCTTTCCGCACGATGACGGTCTTCGCGGCCACGCTCGCAATCGCGGTGCTCTTTCTTGTCCTGCCGGTCGGCCGTGGCCTCGCGTGGACTACGGCGGTCGCCGTCGCCATTTTCGCGATCCTCCTGGTCGCCCTGCGCAGCCACCAGCTCGCGCGTACCCGTGAGCAAAGCGCGCATGTGCTGACAGCGCTCGGAACGACCGCCGCCGACCTTCCGGTGAGCCTGCGCACGCGGATGCCGCTCGTGATGGTAGTGGGCGACGCGCTGGCGCAACTTTTCAATCGCGACGCGAATCATGATGGCGAGGAGCAGTTCGCCCACGTTGGCGATGGTGCGATCTGGTTGCGGGTTGACCGGGCGCAGGATCTGCCACGGCTCGCGGTGGCCGTGAAACAGTGGCGTGACGGACGCGCGCCTGATGGCATCGTGCTGGCGATCACGCCCGCGTTGCATGCCAGCGAAGAGGCGTTGACGCAGATGTTGAGCGTCGTGCGTCAGGCCGTGGGCGATGCGTCACGCATGCTCGGCGCCCGGCTACCGGGCTATGTCGCCGTTTATCAGCGGCTGACCGCCGCCCAGGCAACGCAGAGCGCCCCGAAATGGTACGGCGTGTCGTCGGCCACGCGGCTCACGGGAGCCCAACGGTTCGACGTGCCGATACGGGCTGCCGAAGCGGAAGTCCAGCAGGCACACGGAGATCCCGGTCTTGCCGCGCCCGCTGCCGCCCGCGCCGCAGGCCTCGCCTCGGTTGTTGGCTGGACGCAGCGTGTGGCGATTGGAGCCCTCAACGACCCGCGGCACCCGGCGGCGCCATGGGCGCTTTTCGGGGCAGGCTGGATCGATTGCGGCCCGGCCAGTGGTCCGGGGACACCGTGGGCGCGCGACGTCGAGATCCAAACCGCGATCGTTCCACCGGCGATGGCCGCTTCCCCTGCCCCATGGCCGTTGCCTCAGCCGTTGATCGAAGCGATGCCCCGCCGACTGTGGGTTTCGCCCCGTATGGCGGCACTTGCACACATCATCGCCCTGCTCGCCTGCGCGGGCGCGCTGGCAATGTGGGGGTCGGCCAGGAACAACCAGGTGCTGCTCGCGCACATCGGCGCCGATCTCGGCAGGTTTGCCACGATTCCGGCTGATCACGACAGCGCGCGACGCGATGCGTTGCAGGCACTCGTGGCCGACCGCGACCAGATTGAGCGCTTCTCGCGTACCGGCGTGCCGATGCGTCTGTCATTCGGGATGTATCGCGCTGAGGCACTGATGCCCGCGCTCAACGATGCGATCGCCTCGTATCAGGCACCACCTCCTCCGCCGACGGTCGTGACGCTCGACAGCATGTCCCTTTTCGATAGCGGCCGCGCCCAGCTCAAGCCGGGATCCACCCGCGCTATGGTTAGTGCGCTCGAGATGATCAAGGCACACCCCGACAAGCGGGTACTCGTGGCGGGCTACACGGACATCGTGGGCAATCCAGACAGCAATCTGAAGCTGTCGGTCGCACGCGCGGGGGCAGTACGGGATTGGCTCGTCGAGGCCTCGGGCATTGCCACCACGCAGTTTGCGATTCAGGGCTACGGCGACACGCGACCGATCGCGGACAACGATACAGCTGCCGGCCGCGCAAGGAACCGGCGCGTCGAAATCACGCTCGTGCCGGACGCCCCGAAGGAAGTCCCCGTGCGCCCCGAAGGAAGCGCCCTTGGGGCGTGGGACACGCTCGATAACCAGGAAACACGCAACGCTTTACGCCCCTGAAGCACGATGCTTCAGGATCTCAAGGCTCGGGGGCACGCTCCGGGCGATTGTCGCAGTACCTGTGAAGGAGTGAAGAAGATGGCAATTCCCGCATACATGTGGATCAAGGACGACGGTGGCGCCGACGTCAAAGGTTCGGTCACGGTGCAGGGTCGCGAGGGCAGCGTCGAACTCGTCGCGTTCGACCATAGCGTGAACATCCCGACCGATGCGAACTCGGGCAAGCTGACCGGAACGCGCATGCACAAGCCGATTACGCTAACAAAGGAAACCGATGCGTCCACGCCGTACCTCTACAAGGCGGTGACGAGCGGCCAGACGCTCAAGTCCGTCGAGATAAGGTGGTACAAGATCGACGATGCGGGCAAGGAGAAGGAGTACTTCAACACGAAGCTGGACAACGTCAAGATCGTCGGCGTGACGCCGAAGATGCTCGATATCAAGAACCCGGCATACGAGAAGCACAACCACCTCGAAGACATCGAACTGCGCTACGAGAAAATCACCTGGTCGTACAAGGACGGCAACATCATCCACGCCGACAGCTGGAACGAGCGCTCGTAAAACCGCGTGCCCGGAAGCCGGCACTGGCCCATCGGATCCCGGCGTCCGATGTGTGCCGGCCTTCTTTTCGCCAGTCGACTCTCTGCTGGCTGGCGCTTTTTGTTAGTGGCAGACCATAGCGCTGCCGCGCCGCATGACCGGGTAGCCACATGACGATACGCGACACCACTCACCTGCTTCGCAAGCTCAATCCGCACTGCGCAAATGCGCTCGAAGCGGCCGCAAATCTCTGTCACGCACGCCTCGCGGGCGAGATCACCGTTGAGCACTGGCTGCTGAAGTTCATCGAGGCCGGTGACGGCGACATTCCGGCGCTCCTACGCCGCTACGAAATCGATATCGATGCCGTGTGGAATGCGCTGCTCGAGGCGATTGACCGCGTGCCTCGCGAGCTGCGCGGCAAGCCGTCCCTGTCCCGTTCGCTCGCTAGCGTGCTGGAAAGCGCCTGGCTGTACGCGTCGTCAGGTGATTCTGCGCAACCGATCCGCTCGGCAAACCTGCTGCAGGCGATTGCGGATGCACCGCACCTGCTGCGAGCGACGAACGCCTGGCCGCTGTTGTCCGTCAGTGCGACCCAGATCCAGCGGTTGCTGTCCGAACTGGATCGACACTCGATCGAAGGAGCGCTGCAACGCGGCGCGGCACCGACGGCAAACGACATAACCCCGCGGAACGAAGCGTCGCCCTCGCCCAACGGCGAGGTGCAATCGACCGATGCTGAGAACCGGCGCCCTGCAGCGCCGCACCCGGTTACGCGCTCCACGAACGGCGACCCGCTCGCCCGGTTTGCCATCGACCTGACGGAAAAGGCGCGGCGTGGCGGGATCGACCCCGTGCTCGGCCGCAATCGTGAAATCCAGCAAATGGTCGACGTGCTCGCCCGGCGGCGCAAGAACAACCCGATCCTCGTGGGCGAACCCGGCGTGGGCAAGACCGCGCTCGTCGAAGGGCTCGCGCTGCGAGTCGCCGAAGGCAGCGTGCCGAATGTGATCCGCGACGTGCGCATCCTCACGCTCGACCTCGGTCTGTTGCAGGCAGGAGCTGGAGTGAAGGGCGAATTCGAGCAGCGCCTGAAGAACGTGATTGACGAGGTACAGGCATCGCCCGTACCGATCCTGCTTTTCATCGACGAGGCGCACACGCTGATCGGCACAGGCAACGCCGCCGGCGGCGCCGATGCGGCGAACCTGCTCAAGCCCGCGCTCGCGCGTGGCGAGTTGCGCACCATTGCCGCGACGACCTGGTCCGAATACAAGGAATATTTTGAGCGTGACGCCGCACTCGAGCGGCGCTTCCAGCTTATCAAGGTCGACGAGCCGGACGATGCCGCCGCGTGCCTGATGCTGCGCGGTCTGGCGAGCCGCTATGCGAAATACCACAACGCGCATATCCGTGACGAGGCGATCGTTGCGGCCGTGAGGCTGTCGCGGCGCTACATTCCGGCGCGACAGCTGCCGGACAAGGCCGTGGATCTGATCGATACGGCCGCTGCACGCGTGCGTATTGGGCTTGAATCACCTCCCTCCGAGTTGCAGCGCGCACGCGCATCGGTGGCCGCGCTGGAAACGGAGCTTGCCGCGCTCGATGCCGACGTAGAGGCGGGTGTCGAGGGTCTGCAGGCGCGTCTCGACGCCTTGGCGGGCGCGCTGCTCGACGCAAAGACCGAGCACGACAGTCTCCAGACAAGGTATGAGCGCGAACTCGAACTGGTCAACGCGCTGCATGCGCAGCGCGAAGCCCACCGGGACACGGGTGACGCCGGCAATGCGCTCGCGGCTGCGCAGCGCGCGCTGATGGACGCGCAGGGCAAGGCGCCGCTCATTTTTGCCGACGTCAACGCACAGGCCATTGCGCGCGTGGTGGCCGAGTGGACCGGTGTGCCGGTCGGCAATCTGGTCGACGACGAACTCCGGAGTCTGCTGGCGATCGAGCAGGACCTCGGCGCGCGTGTCGTCGCGCAGGATGATGCGCTCAGTGCGCTCGCCGAAAGCCTGCGCACGGCAAAGGCGGGCCTCAGGAACGAGCACGCACCGCTCGGCGTCTTCCTGCTGGCTGGCCCGTCCGGCGTTGGCAAGACGGAGACGGCGCTCGCACTGGCGGACCTGCTGTTCGGCGGCGAGGCAGCACTAACCACGATCAACATGTCGGAATACCAGGAATCGCACACGGTATCCCTGCTTAAAGGGGCGCCTCCGGGCTACGTCGGATACGGCCGCGGCGGAGTGCTGACCGAGGCGGTACGTCAGCGGCCATACAGCGTCGTGTTGCTCGATGAAGTCGAGAAAGCGCATCGGGACGTGCTCGACATTTTCTATCAGGTCTTCGATCGCGGCACCATGCGTGACAGCGAGGGACGCGAGATCGATTTCCGCAACTGTGTGATCCTGATGACGTCCAATCTCGGGAGCGTGCAGATCGACGAGGCCACCGCAGAGAATCCGGCGATCTCGCAAGGCGAACTGCTCGAGGCGATTCATCCGGCGCTCGTTGCACACTTCCAGCCGGCGCTGCTTGCCCGGTTCCAGACGCTCGTCTACCGGCCGCTCAACGCTGATGCGCTCGCGTCGATCGTGCGGCTGAAGGTCGCGAAAATCGCCGAACGGCTGCGTCGTCAATATGACATCACCCTTACCTGCGACGACGCATTGACCGGCTCACTCGCGCAGCTATGCCTCGCCCGCGAGTCCGGCGCACGCAACGTCGACGCATTTCTGAATCAGCGCATCCTTCCAGCCGTCTCGCGCGAACTGCTTGCACGGATGGCGTCCGGTGAAATGCCGGTCGGGATCCGGCTCTCGACGTCCCCCAAGGGGACTTCCTTCGCGGCGCCCCGCAAGGGGACTTCCTTCGGGGCGTCGGCCGGTGGCAATCTGACGATCGATTTCGTCGACCATGCCGAGGCAGAAACCGTCGCAACCGACTGCACCGCCAACTGAGGAAAGGTATGCCGACAGGTCCTTCGCTCTATGACATGCTGCTAGGACACATTGGTGGTGTGTCGCTCGATGCCTACGACGACAAGACACTCGAAATCCTCAGCGTCCAGGAAAACATCAGGCGCATTCTCAACACGCGCGCGGGTTCGCTCAAGCACCTGCCCGACTACGGATTGCTCGATCTCACGAACATCTACCAGGCGCTGCCGGCATCCGCCCAACTGCTCAAGCAGCAGATGGAAACCGCACTGCTCGCCTACGAGCCACGGATCCGGGCGATCGACATCGATCTGGACGAAGTGCCGGATCCGGGCCTGAAGGTCAGCTACGTGATGATCTGCCACCTGAAGAAGGCGGGACTCGTGCGGTTCGGGACATATTTCGAGCCGCCGGACCGCATGCGGGTCGAGCGGCGGGTGTCGGCGAAGGACACCCATTCGTGATGCGCGGGAGATTTTCAGCCGGATTAGCTAGCGGCTCGCGCAAGGCTCATCGGTATCCGAGCTTGCGCGTGTCTACGGGATGACTCGGCAAACGGTCCGTCTGAAAGCGAAGGGTTCCACGAGTCCACGCCTGATTTCAACGCCGTCTGCGCCCGCTGCTGGACGCAGGATTATTCGGCCTTCGCCGAATTTGCCGGATCGGTTTGAGCCGTCGGTGCGGAAGCCTCTTTAGGCGGCGCCTCTTCCTTGATCTCATAGGACGAGTCGCGCACCCAACGGCTCAGGTCCTTGCTAATCACAATGGTCGTGCGATCAAGGATCGAACAGGTCCCCTTGAACGCGCCCCACACGCCGCCGACCGACCAGCGGTTAATCCTGGTGTGACGGGTGACCTTGCCGTCTTCAATCAGATCCGCCGACACCGCCGTAGCCTTGGGTCCACTCCACGCGCCGCCGCCGACGCCCAGTACGTGGGTGATCTGCAATCTGAGAATCCTTGCACCCCCTGCGTCGGTTTGCGATGCGATGGTACCCCGCGCGCAGGCTGGTAATCGAGCGCATGCGTGGAAAAGTCAAATCCTTGGGAAGGCGCCAAAACGCGGAGCGAGCCCAGCGAAAAGCACACGCTGCGACAGGGGTGATGATTGCGCGAGGTCGAGAGCCGGAGCGCCTCATGCTGCCAAGTCATCCGAGTTGCGGACAAATGGAGGGGAAAGTCTAAGACGGGACTTTTTGCAGCTGTTCGTGCTACCCACTGATGTCGTTTACGACATCAGTGGCGAAACGCCACACAGAGAAACCGCTGAAAGCCTTGTGGCTATTGGCGCGCCCGGCTGGGATCGAACCAGCAACCCCTGCCTTCGGAGGGCAGTACTCTATCCATTGAGCTACGGGCGCTTCAACACGAAAGCGCGGCAACCCGAACGGGAGCCGCGCCAAAGCGAGACCGGAAGGATACCCGGTTTCGGTCAAACCGTCCACCGGGCGGCCCGTATGGCGATATTTGGCGCGTCAAAACCGCCACCCGAGCGCCGCAAGGCGCGCCCCACGATGCGGGTAAACGCCTGCTGAACACCTCGCCGCGCCGCTCGCCGCCGCAGAAACGTTGCGTCTATAATCGTCCCTGGCTAATTCAAGAACAAGAAGTTGCCGTCACGCTGTACCGCTCACATACCCACGGAGACGAGACAAGCATGAGCGAAGCACCACACGGAGCCCCGATCAAAACCCCCAAGCAGCTCGTCGCCGCGATCATTGCGGGGTTTGCTGTCCCGATCTTTATCATCGTTCTGCTGGCGGCCTACGTCGATGTTTCGACTCGTACCGGCGCCGGCACAGACAGTCTCTCCGAAGCCGCGGTCAGCGCCCGCATCAAGCCGTTGGCGCAGGTCGACATTCGTGACGCCAATGCGCCGCGCGTCTACAAATCGGGCGAAGAAGTCTACAAGGCCGTTTGCTCCGCGTGTCACGCGTCGGGCACGGCAGGCGCGCCGAAATTCACCAATACCGCCGACTGGGCGCCGCGCATCGCGCAAGGCTTCGACACGCTCCTGCATACGGCGCTGACCGGCAAGGGCGCGATGCCCGCGCGCGGCGGCACCAGCCCTGACGACTACAGCGACTTCGAAGTCGCCCGCGCGGTGGCTTACATGGCCAACAACTCCGGCGCGAGCTTCCCTGAACCGGCTCAGAGCGCAGCTGCGGCTTCGGGCGCGGCCGCAGCGTCGGGCGCCGCCGCCGCGACGGCGGGTGCGTCGGATACCGGCGCCGCCCAAGCCGCTGCCGCCCTGGCAGCGATGGCAAGCGTGCCGCAAGCAGCCGCGCCGGCAGCCGGCACCACGCAAAGCGCGGATGCATCGCAAGCCGGCAAGGCGCTGTATCAGCAGGTTTGCCAGGCGTGTCACGCGGCAGGCGTGCTGAACGCACCGAAATTCGGCGACAAGGATGCCTGGGCGGCACGTCTGAAAGAGCCGATGGACACCGTCTACAACTACGCGCTGCACGGCAAGGGCGCGATGCCGGCGAAAGGCGGCTCCACTGCATCCGATGCGGACGTCAAAGCCGCTGTCGATTACATGGTCAGCGCGGCGAAGTAACCCGCTTCTCCGCCGTTTCCGGCAAAACGAAAAATCCCTGCACCGCGGCTACACGGGCAGGGATTTTTTACGCGTGATTCGTTTTACGCGCCGTTGCCGGTATGCGCGTCGTCAGGTACAACAACAACCATCGCCGGCCGGCTGAACGCCTCGACGAAGGTCAGCGCCGGCGTACTTCGCGCGAGCGACGTGAGATGCTCGTGCAAGTCAGCCGGCGCGAGCCACGGATAGCTCAAGCCCTTTTGCAACGTCGCGAGCAAGGCACCGTCCGCATCGGGCACGACGTCCATGCGGGCGATGTGGATGTGAAAACCCGTGACGCTAGCGGCTTCGTCGAACGTCCACCGGTACACGCCGTGGCCGACGCGCAAGGCGCCGGTCGCGGGTTCGCGCATCACCACCAGCCACGGCAAAGCGTCGATCGTGCGGTCATTGATGGTCAGCGAGTCGCACACGTAATAAGTGCGGCACTGCGCATACTGAGCGCCAAAGTCGCTCACGAGCGTTTTCGCGATCGCATCGGTTCCGACAGTGCGCGCCGGAAACGCGATATTCGACGTCGCCAACGAAATGGTCAGCACCGCGTCCAGCGCAAAGGCCTCGGTGATGCGTTCGGCGCGCGTGTTGTCCTTCGCGTCGATGTAGGTTTCGAGCGCGCGGCGATAGTGCGCGAGGGGCGGCGTGGTCATGCAACGGTCTCCGGGTAACGTCCAGTTATCGAGCCGTGCCACTGTAGCGCCGGCGCCCTTCAAATCCGCCGATGCACCTGCCGCGCGCGGGGTCTTGCCAACGCGCGATCGCGTCCGCGTTCAGGGTTTCTGCAAGAGCGCCTTCAAACTCGCGAGCCGGTCTTTCGGCGACATCGGCGCTTCCTCGGGAGTCGGCGGCGGCGCATCGTCGAGCAGCATTTCGGGGATGAAGCGCGACGGCTCGCACACCACCGTTTCGCGCGCCCGCTTGCGCTTCTTGCACCAGTTCAGATGCAGGCTGCGCTGCGCCCGCGTGATCGCGACGTACATCAGGCGGCGCTCTTCCTCGATGCGCGCGTCGTCGATCGGTTCGTCGTCGGCGCCGCCGCGGTGCGGCATGATGCCTTCCTCGACGCCCACCAGAAACACGTGCGGATACTCCAGCCCCTTCGATGCGTGCACCGTCGAGAGTCGCACCGCGTCCGGATCTTCTTCCTTGCCTTCGAGCATCGACATCAGCGCGACCGTCTGGATCAGGCCGAGCAGATTCTTGCCGGTGTCGGCGAGGCCGTCGGCGTTGTCGTAGCCGGTTGCTTCTCCGCCGTTGGCAAGGTCGGGCTCAGCCTTGGTGCCCCTGCGCTTGAGCCATTCGATGAACTCGAGCACGTTCTGCCACTTGGCCTGCGCCTGACGTTCGTCGAATGCGTCGTACAGATAGGCTTCGTAGTGGATCGCGTCCATCAGTTCGTCGAGCAAGGTGCCCGCGGCATCCTTCTCGGCGCGATCGGTGAGACGCTGCATGAAATCGCAGAAAACGCGCATCGGCTCGATCTGACGCGGCGACAGCCGCGCCTCGATGCCGCCCATGTACACCGCCTCGAACAGCGACACCTTGGCCTGGCCGGCGAACGAGCCGAGCGCCTCGAGCGTCGTATTGCCGACGCCGCGGCGCGGCGTGGTGATCGCGCGGATGAAGGCAGGGTCGTCGTTCGCGTTGGCAATCAGGCGCAGATAGGCGCAAATATCCTTGATCTCGGCTTTGTCGAAGAACGACTGCCCACCGGACAGCACATACGGAATCCGTTCGCGCCGCAGCACCTGCTCGAAGATGCGCGCCTGAAAATTGCCGCGATACAGGATCGCGTAGTCGCGGAAATTCGCGCGCCGCTCGAACTTGTGCGCGGACAGGCGGAACACCACGGATTCCGCTTCGTGCTCTTCGTCGTTGCACGGCGTGACGGTGATCGAGTCGCCCATGCCGTGTTCGGACCACAGCTTCTTCTCGAACAACTTCGGGTTGTTCGCTATCACATTGTTGGCGGCGGTCAGAATGCGCACCGTCGAACGGTAGTTCTGCTCCAGCTTCACAAGATGCAGCTTCGGGAAATCCTTGCCGAGCTGCGCGAGGTTCTCGAGCGTCGCGCCGCGCCAGCCGTAGATCGCCTGGTCGTCGTCGCCCACCGCCGTGAACGCCGCGCGCGGACCGGCCAGCAGCTTCAGCAACTCGTACTGGCAGGCATTGGTGTCCTGATACTCGTCGATCAGCAGATAGCGCAGCTTGTTCTGCCAGCGGTCGCGCACCTGCTCGTTCTTCGCGAAGAGTTCGGCGGGCAGGCGGATCAGGTCGTCGAAATCGACCGCCTGATACGCGTGCAGCGTCGCCACGTAGTTGCGATAGACGATCGCGGCCTGGTGTTCGTCCTCGTTCGCGGCGATCGCGATGGCCTCTTCGGGCATGATCAGGCCGTTTTTCCACAGTGAGATGATCGACTGGATCTTGCGAATGAAACCCTTGTCCGTCGAACCGACCTGTTCCTGAATCATGCCGAAGCAGTCGTCCGAATCCATGATCGAGAACTGCGGCTTCAGGCCGACGTGTTCGGCCTCCTGACGCAGGATCTGCACGCCGAGCGAGTGGAAGGTGCAGACCGTCAACTGGTTGACGGGCACTTTGCGGCCTTCCTTGCCGGGCGTGGTGAGCGTCTTGCCTTCGAGCAGCTTGCCGACGCGCTCGCGCATTTCCGCCGCGGCCTTGTTCGTGAACGTGACGGCGGCGATGTGGCGCGGCTCGAAGCCTTTGGCTTCGATCAGGTGCGCGATTTTCTGCGTGATCACGCGCGTCTTGCCGCTGCCTGCACCGGCGAGCACGAGACACGGACCGTCGAGATAACGGACCGCTTCATTTTGAGCGGGGTTCAGGCCTGCTGACATCGTCTGTGGATGGGTAATGCGGTTGAGGGCGCTTGGGTGCGGGTCGCTGGACCGAAGGCCCGGGGGCATGCTGCACGGGGCGGGCGGCTGGAACGGGCGCCTCTCGTGGTGCGAAGGGCGTTCCGGCGCGCCGCGATCCGCGCGAGAGGAGCGATGTTAACACGGAAGACCCACGGAAGACCCACGGAAGCCCGCCGTGGCTGCCTTAACAACCGCGACGACAGATCTCCCCGACAGACGCCCGCGACGACGCAGACAGTCCGTCTTCAGGACATGCCACAATTACGTCGTTGCGCGCCGTCGCCGCGGTGGCAAAGCGGCGCGCCGTTTTTGCAGGAAGACACGCATGTCCGCATCGTTGAAGATTGGATTGATGGGTTACGGTTTTGCCGGCGCGACCTTCCACGCGCCGGTGATCGAGCACTGCGGGCGGGCGAGCGTCGCCGCGATCGCGACCAGCCAACCCGAGCACGCGCTGGCCGACTATCCGCACGCGAAGGTAGTCGCTGATCTCGACGCGCTACTTGCGCTCGATGAAATCGACTGCGTCGTGATCGCCACGCCCAATGACACGCACTTCGACCTCGCTCGCCGCACGCTCGAAGCGGGCAAGCACGTGGTGGTCGACAAGCCGGTCACGCTCACCGCCGCCGACGCCCACACGCTCGCCAACATCGCGCTCGCCCGTAGCCGGCTATTCGTGCCTTTTCACAACCGTCGCTGGGACGGCGATTTTCTGACCGTTCGCGATCTGCTCGCCAGCGGCGAGTTGGGCCGCGTCACGCAATATGAATCGCATTTCGACCGCTTCCGGCCGGAGATTCGGCAACGCTGGCGCGAGGAAGCTTCCCGAGGCGGCGGTTTGCTGTTCGATCTCGGGCCGCATCTGATCGACCAGGCGCTGGCGTTGTTCGGCGCGCCAGCGACGGTGTCGGCAACGGTCCGCACGCATCGCGATCAGGCCGGCGCGCCGGATTATGTGCATATCCAGCTGGGCTATGGCGCGTTCGAGGTCGTGTTGCATGCAAGCGCGCTGACGGCGCTGGTCGCGCCCAGGTTTGCGATTCACGGCACGCGCGGCAGCTACGTGAAATACGGGCTCGATACGCAGGAAGATCAGTTGAAGGCCGGCTTGCGGCCGGGGAATGAGGGGTTTGGCGCCGGCAATACGGCGGGCGTATTGCGTGTGCTTGAAGGCTCGCAAGAGGTTGAACGCGAGGTCCCCACTCGCAACGGGAACTATGTCGGGTTTTATATTGCTCTCGCTGATGCCATTCAGAACGGCGTGAAGTTTCCTGTTAGCGCGCAGGATGCTGTCGATGTCATGACGGTTGTCGAGCTTGCTGCCCGGAGTTCGGATGAAGGGGTTCGGTTGCCGTTTGAGCGTATTCGGTAAGAAAGAAAAAACCCGCGGCGCGGGGGCAGGCGGACAAATGCCCCCGCCCAACAAATCAGAACTGACAATCCAGAAAGGAATATCCCGTTACAAAAAAACCACCCGGGCGGTCAGCGCCCGGCAAGGCGAAACCGTTCCTATCCCAAGCAACAAAACAAACTCGGGAGAATCCATGCATCGTTCCATCCGCGCACTAGCCGCATGCGCATTGCTCACCTCGCTGGCCGCCTGCGTGGTGGCGCCACAACCCGCGCCCGCGCCGCGCCCGAATCCGCAGCAGATCGCGGACCAACGTCTCCATCAGGTCGACGGCCGCATCGATAACCTTGGCCGCCGCATCGACGCCCGCGTGAACGAGGGCTACTACCCGCCCCCGCAAGGTGCCGCGCTGCATCATCGGCTGGACGTGATCCGTCAGGAAGCCCACGACATGGCAGCACAGCACGGCGGCGGCATCTCCGGCGACGAACAACGCGTGCTGAATCAGGAACTGGACAACGCAGCCCACGCCATCGGCGAATAATCGCGCAACAGGTCAGGCATCTGAACAACGGCAGCCATAGCGCGGGCATCACGTCCCGCGCTTTTTTTTGCGGTGCGCGAGCCCGCCGCGCCAGTCGACATGCCGCTCGCAGGCCTTTATTTGACAAGCCCCCGGCCCTCGCGTACATTCGCCGCACGCGTCGGGAGAGCGCGCTGGCCGCATTGTTCAGCAGGCCGCGCCGCCGAAGGGGCACACCCGCAAACTCTCAGGCAAAAGGACCGGCCGCGTCGAAGAACCCGCCTCACGGCCAAGGTTTTTCGCACTCTGGAGAGCGGCAGTAGCCGTCTGCGTCGTGCATATGACTCAGACTTAGGCAGGCTGCCCACCGAAGGGGCGCGCGTTTCACCGTAGCGATTCGAATCACGTCGCCCGGCAGCGCAATCTCTCAGGTATCGAGGACAGAGGGGTCATGCAACGCATCGCTCGCAGGCATCAGGCCGCGAGGCGTCGCGCCGCATGGCCTTTTTTGTTTCGCGAGATGCCCGAGGCCCCATGACCGAACTCAAACACACCCCGCTCAACGCCACCCATCGCGCGCTCAACGCCCGCATGGTCGATTTCGGCGGCTGGGACATGCCCGTCAACTACGGCTCGCAGATCGACGAACACCGCGCCGTGCGCACCGACGCCGGCATGTTCGACGTCTCGCACATGTGCGTCGTCGATTTCACCGGCGAGCGCGTGCGCGCCTTCTTCGAATACGCCCTGGCGAACAACGTCGCCAAGCTGCAAACGCTGGGCCGCGCGCTCTACTCCTGCCTGCTGAATCCGAACGGCGGCGTGATCGACGATCTGATCGTCTATTACTTCGGCGAAGATCACTTCCGCGTGGTCGTCAACGCCGGCACCGCCGATAAAGACATCGCCTGGTTCGTCCAGCTCAACGCCGATGGCGGCTTCGGCCTGACCATCACGCCGCGCCGCGATGACGCGATCGTCGCCGTGCAAGGCCCGAATGCGCGCGAAAAAGTCTGGCAAACCGTGCCGGCGGTGCGCGCCGCCACCGAAGCTCTAAAGCCCTTCAACGCCGCTCGCGTCGAAGGCACGCCGTTCGGCGAATTGACCGTCGCGCGCACCGGCTACACCGGCGAAGACGGCTTCGAAATCATCGTCCCGGCGGATCACGTCGTCGCGCTGTGGAACGCGCTGCAAGCACAAGGCGTGCGCCCGGCGGGTCTCGGCGCGCGCGACACGCTGCGCCTCGAAGCCGGCATGAACCTGTACGGGCAGGATATGGACGACAACGTCTCGCCGCTCGACGCCGGTCTCGCATGGACCGTCGATCTGACGTCGCCGCGCGACTTCGTCGGCCGGGACAAGCTCGAAGCAGAAGGCTCGAAGGCTGCGTTCGTCGGGCTGATTCTGCTGAAGGACAACGGCAAGGCGGCAGGCGTGCTGCGCGCGCACCAAAAAGTCGTCACGCCGCACGGCGACGGCGAAATCACGAGCGGCACCTTTTCGCCGACCATGCAGGAATCGATCGCCTTCGCACGCGTGCCGAAAGGCGTGCAGCCGGGCGACACCGTTCACGTTCAGATTCGTGACAAAGCCCTTCCCGCAAGCGTGGTAAAACTGCCGTTCGTGCGCAACGGCAAAGTGCTGGCGGTTTAAGCGGCCGCGCGTGCGTCTCCCGCAAGAAAACCCCGGGCCCGCCCCAAGTTTTCTTGCCCCCCCGGGGGCCTGGCGCGAAGCGACAGGTTTGGGAGCCCCTTTATGAAGTCCCTACCGAATTACACCGCATAGGAGCATCCGATGAGCATCCCGGCCGATCTGAAATACACCGAATCGCACGAATGGGTCCGCACCGAAACGGACGGCACGCTGACGGTCGGCATTACCGACCACGCGCAGGAAGCGCTCGGCGACATCGTCTTCTTCGAAGTCCAGGAATTGGGCAAGACCGTGACGGCAGGCGACACCGTCGCCGTGATCGAATCGGTGAAAGCCGCATCCGATATCTACGCGCCGGTCTCCGGCGAAATCATCGAAGCGAACACGGCCGTGACCGACACGCCTGATTCCGTCAACAGCGCGCCGTACGAAAGCTGGCTCTTCAAGATCAAGCCGGCCGACGGCGCCACGCAAGATCGCTTGATCGACGCCGACGCGTACTCGAAGTCGATCGGCGCCTGATTCACCTACTCGTCTAAACCGTCAGGTGCGGCCTGCGTCAGCATGGCGCGCCGCACCGCCAGGAACACCCATGAAGCTCGAACACCCGGATCGTCTGATGAACCGCACTCCTCTCTCGCTCGCCGCGCTCGAAGTGCATGACGCCTTCGCCGAACGGCACATCGGCCCGGATTCGGCCGACCAGCATGCGATGCTCGAAGCCTTGGGCTTCGCGTCGCGCGCCGCGCTGATCGACGCCGTCATCCCGAAGACGATCCGCCGCGGCGAAGCGCTGCCGCTCGGCCCCTTCTCCCAGCCGAAGAGCGAGGCCGAAGCGCTCGCCGCGTTACGTGAACTGGCGGACAAGAACCAGGTGTTCCGCTCGTACATCGGGCAGGGCTATTACAACGCGCACACGCCGACGGTGATCCTGCGCAACGTGCTGGAAAATCCGGCGTGGTACACCGCGTACACGCCGTACCAGCCGGAAATCTCACAGGGCCGTCTGGAAGCGCTGCTGAACTTCCAGCAGATGATCGTCGACCTGACGGGTCTGGCGATCTCGAACGCATCGCTGCTCGACGAAGCCACCGCCGCCGCCGAAGCGATGACGCTGCTGCAACGCGTCGGCAAGCCGAGGTCGAACGTGTTCTTCGTGGCCGACGACGTGCTGCCGCAAACCATCGAAGTGGTGAAGACCCGCGCGACGCCGGTCGGCATCGAAGTGAAAGTGGGCCCGGCCGCGGACGCCGCGAACGCCAACGCGTTCGGCGTGCTGCTGCAATACCCGGGCGTGAACGGCGACGTGCGCGACTACCGCGCACTGACCGAAGCGATCCACGCCGCAGGCGGCCATGTGGTGGTCGCCGCCGATCTGCTCGCGCTCACCGTGCTCACGCCGCCGGGCGAATGGGGCGCGGACGTGGCCGTCGGCAATACGCAGCGTTTCGGCGTGCCGGTCGGTTTCGGCGGCCCGCATGCGGCGTACCTCGCCGTGCGCGACGAATTCAAGCGTCAGATGCCGGGGCGCCTGGTCGGCGTCACAGTCGACGCGCAAGGCAATCCGGCGCTGCGTCTCGCGCTGCAAACGCGCGAACAGCATATCCGCCGCGAGAAAGCGACCTCGAACGTCTGCACCGCGCAGGCGCTGCTCGCGATCATGGCGAGCATGTACGCGGTCTATCACGGCCCGCAAGGTCTCAAGACGATCGCGCTGCGTGTGAACCGTATTGCGGCGCTGCTCGCAGCCGGCGCGAACAAGCTCGGCTATACGCTCGTCAATGAGACCTTCTTCGACACGCTCACGTTCGAAACCGGCGCGCGCACCCAGGCGCTGCATGACGCGGCGACGGCGAGGCGCATCAATCTGCGCCGCGTGAGCGACACGCGCGTGGGCATCTCGATCGACGAAACCACCAAGCGCAGCGATCTCGCCGACCTGCTCGCCGCGTTCGCGCAAGCAGCCTTTGTCGACGAAGTCCCGCAAATCGATGCCCTTGAAGCGGAACTCCCCGCACAGGGCACGGTGCCGGCAGCGCTCGAGCGCACCAGCGCCTATCTCACGCACCACGTGTTCAACCGTCACCATTCGGAAACGGAAATGCTGCGCTATCTGCGCAGCCTGTCGGACAAGGACCTCGCGCTCGACCGCTCGATGATCCCGCTCGGCTCGTGCACGATGAAGCTGAACGCGACCTCGGAAATGCTGCCGGTCACGTGGCCCGAATTCGGTCAGATTCACCCGTTTGCTCCGGCCGAGCAAACGGTCGGCTACCGCGAAATGATCGATCAGCTCGAACAGATGCTGGTCGCGGCCACCGGCTACGCGGCCGTGTCGCTGCAACCGAACGCCGGCTCGCAAGGCGAATATGCGGGCCTTCTGATCATTCACGCGTACCACGCGTCGCGCGGCGAAGGGCACCGCAACGTCTGCCTGATTCCCGCTTCGGCGCACGGCACGAACCCCGCTTCGGCACACATGGCCGGCATGCAGGTGGTCGTGATCGCGTGCGACGCGCAAGGCAACGTCGATATCGAAGACCTGCAGAAGAAAGCCGCGCAACACGCCGGGAAACTCGCGGCGATCATGATCACGTATCCGTCGACGCACGGCGTGTTCGAGCAGAACGTCCGCGAAATCTGCGAGATCGTGCATGCACACGGCGGCCAGGTCTATGTGGACGGCGCGAACATGAACGCAATGGTCGGCCTGTGTGCGCCGGGCCAGTTCGGCGGCGACGTGTCGCATCTGAACCTGCACAAGACGTTCTGCATTCCGCACGGCGGCGGCGGACCGGGCGTCGGTCCGGTTGCGGTCGGCGCGCATCTCGCGCAATTCCTGCCGAACCAGATTTCGTCGGGCTACGAACGCACGCCGAACGGCATTGGCGCGGTATCGGGCGCACCGTACGGCTCCGCTTCGATCCTGCCGATCTCGTGGATGTACATCGCGATGATGGGCGCGAAGAACCTCGCCGCCGCCACCGAAACCGCGATCCTCAACGCGAACTATGTTGCGAACAAGCTCGCGCCGCATTATCCGGTGCTGTATTCGGGCCCGGGCGGACTGGTCGCGCACGAGTGCATTCTCGATCTGCGCCCGCTCAAGGAGACGAGCGGCATTACCGTCGACGACGTCGCCAAGCGCCTCGCCGACTACGGCTTCCACGCGCCGACCATGAGCTTCCCGGTGCCGGGCACGCTGATGGTCGAGCCGACCGAATCGGAATCGAAGGAAGAACTCGACCGTTTCATCGAAGCGATGATCGCGATCCGCGAGGAAATCCGCGCGGTCGAAGAAGGCCGCTCGGACCGCGAAGACAATCCGCTCAAGCATGCGCCGCATACGGCAGCGGTAGTCATCGCGAATGACTGGAAGCATGCGTATGCGCGCGAAACTGCGGCCTATCCGCTGCCCACGCTGATCGCGAAGAAGTACTGGCCGCCCGTCGGCCGTGCTGACAACGTGTACGGCGACCGCAATCTGTTCTGTTCCTGCGTGCCGGTCGCCGACTACGAGTAATCGCGGCCATTACCGCTACCGCGCATTGCCCGCAGGTTGTAAGCGGGCACTGCGAGGTTCTGTCGTTCGTGCCCGCAAACGGCTAACATCACACACCGAATCAGCCCAACGAGGAGTTTCGCATGGCGCGAAAGGTGCGATTGATGCAAAGCCGGACCGAAATAAGGCGAGCCCAGACGCGGCAGCAGGCGTGCGCGCTATTGTTGGCTAGCGCGGCCGTGCTGCTGCCGCTGCGGCAAGCGCGAGCCGCGATGAATTTTTGTGCGGCGCCCGCGCTGCAAACCAGCGAGCGGACCAGCGCGGATCCCGGCGTCAAAGCCCTGGTGAGCAACGTGCAGGCGCATCTGAACGACCCGCCGCGCGCCCTCGCGAAACTGCATACCGAAGGCACGCTGCCGCATGCGGGCATCTACGATCAGAGTGTCGAGGCGGAAAAAGATCTCGCTCTGCTGCGCGACGCCGCGCTGGCATGGCGCGCGACCAGCGACGATCGTTATCTGAAGCTGGTCGACCGTTTGCTGTTCGCATGGGTCACGACTTACCAGCCGAGCTTCAATCCCATCGACGAAACCCATTTTGAGGGCCTGATCCTCGCCTACGACATGACCGCGAGCGCGTTGCCGGTGAAAACCCGCAACGCGTCAATGGCATTTCTGACGAAGCTCGCCAGCGGCTACATCGCGCAGATCGACGCGCAGCCGCGCCCGCTCAAGGGCACGTACCGCAACAACTGGCAAAGTCATCGAATCAAGCTGGTCGCGATGGCCGCGTTCACGCTCGATAACCGCAAGATGATCAACGCGGCGCAGCGCCTGTTCGACGAGCATATCGGCGACAACATCGCGCCGGACGGCTCGACCGTGGATTTCGGCGAGCGCGACGCACTGCACTACGTCACCTATGACCTGCAGCCGCTCGTGACGGCCGCGCTCGCCGCGCGCCGCCACAACCGCAACTGGTTGCCGGAGCAGGGCACGAACGGCGCATCGCTGGCAGGCGCGCTCAACTGGCTTGCGCCGTATGCGGATGGCAGCAAGACGCATGAAGAATTCGTGCATTCGAACGTCGCGTTCGATGCCCAACGTCGCGAGGCCGGCTTGCCCGGCTATTCGGGTCAGTGGGACCCGAAAAGCGCGACGGAACTGTTTCACCTGGCGGCGCGTCTCGATGGACGCTATACGCCGATCGCGTTGCAGCTCGCACCGGCGCCGCCCGCGTGGCTCGCCGTGTGCTTACCGCTGCCGGCGCGCTAAACTTACTTTTATCAGCAGGGAGCAGTCATGGCAGTCAGCGTATTCGACCTCTTCAAAATCGGCATTGGTCCGTCCAGTTCGCATACGGTCGGGCCGATGCGTGCGGCGCTGATGTTCGCGCAAGGGCTCGAACGCGACGGGCTGCTGGGCGCGACGGCATCGGTGAAGGTGGATCTGTATGGTTCGCTCGGCGCAACCGGCAAGGGCCACGGCACGGATCGCGGCGTGATGCTCGGGCTGATGGGCGATGCGCCTGACACCGTCGACCCCGACACGATCGTGCAGCGTCTCGAAGCGGTGCGGGTATCACGCAAGCTGGCTTTGCTCGGCACGCACGTCGTGCCGTTCGTGCAAAAAGATCACATTTCGTTTTATCGGCAGGCGCTGTCCGAGCACCCGAACGGCCTGACGCTGCGCGCGTTCGACGCGCAAGGGCAGACGTTGCGCGAGTCCACCTATCTGTCGGTGGGCGGCGGCTTTGTGGTGACGGCGGGCGCACCGAACACGAAGGTGCTGAGCGCCGTCGATCAATTGCCGCACTCGTTCCGCAGCGGCAACGAGTTGCTCGCACTGTGCCAATCGACCGGCAAGAGCATCGCGCAGCTGATGTGGGAAAACGAGCGCGTCTGGCACACCGAAGAAGAGACGCGTGCAGGCTTGCTGAAGATCTGGGACGTGATGCAGTCGTGCGTGGCGCGCGGCTGCGGCATCAACAATCCCGCTGCCGACGGCAATTTGCCCGGCCCGTTCCAGGTGAAGCGCCGCGCGCCGCAGCTGTATCGCGCGCTGTCGGGCAATCCGGAACTGGCGCTGCGCGATCCGCTGTCGATGGTCGACTGGATCAACCTGTACGCCATCGCCGTCAACGAAGAAAACGCCGCGGGCGGGCGCGTGGTCACCGCGCCGACCAACGGCGCGGCCGGCATCATTCCGGCGGTGCTGCATTACTACACGCGCTTCATGCCGGGCTCGAACGAGCAAGGCGTGATCGACTTCCTCATGACGGCGGCGGCGATCGGCATTCTGTACAAGCTGAACGCGTCGATTTCGGGCGCGGAAGTCGGGTGCCAGGGCGAAGTGGGCGTCGCCTGTTCGATGGCCGCGGGCGCGCTCGCCGCGGTGATGGGCGGCACGCCGCGGCAGGTCGAGAATGCGGCTGAAATCGGTATGGAACACAACCTCGGGCTGACGTGCGATCCGGTCGGCGGGATGGTGCAGATTCCGTGCATCGAACGCAATGCGATGGCGTCGGTGAAGGCGGTCAATGCGGCGCGGATGGCGTTGCGCGGCGACGGCAGCCACTACGTGTCGCTCGACTCGGTCATCAAGACGATGCGCGAGACCGGCGCGGATATGAAGACGAAGTACAAGGAAACCTCGCGCGGCGGGTTGGCGGTGAATATCGTCGAGTGTTGAGAGCGCTTGCACGTGATCGCAAGTGGCATTCGACGCGGGCCTCGGCCCGCGTTTTTGTTTTTGCGTCTCATGTGATGCGTACGTATGACAGTTGCGCCGCGCCGTGACATCGGACGCGCGCTCGGCGTAAGCTGTGCCAGCGCGTATCGGCTGGCTTCAGGCCGATGCCGCATCATCCGACCGCACTCACGCAATGTCAGGAGACTTCATCGCAATGTCGCTGCCGAATACGCCCGTTTCCGGTTCTCCCACCGCCCAAACCACCGGCGCGCGTCTCGTCGTCGACGCCTTGCTGACGCACGGTGTCGAACGTGTCTTTTGTGTGCCCGGTGAGAGCTTCCTCGCCGTTCTGGATTCGCTGCACGACGAAACCGGGCGTATCCAGACCATCGTCTGCCGGCACGAAGCAGCGGCAGCCAACATGGCTGAAGCCGTCGGAAAACTGACCGGCCGTCCGGGCGTTGCGCTCGTCACGCGCGGACCGGGCGCGACGCATGCGTCGATCGGCGTGCACACTGCATTCCAGGATTCGACACCGATGATTCTGCTGATCGGCCAATGCGCGCGCGAACATCTCGACCGCGAAGCCTTTCAGGAAATCGACTACCGGCGCATGTTCGGTCAGATGACGAAGTGGGTCGCGCAAATCGACGACCCCAAGCGCATTCCCGAATATCTGAGTCATGCGTTTCACACCGCGACGTCGGGACGTCCGGGGCCAGTCGTACTGTCGTTGCCGGAAGACGTGTTGAGCGACGCATGCGCTGTGGTTGCCGGCGCACCAGCCTACAAGCGCGTCGCGGCATCGCCGTCCGCGGCGCAGATCGAACAGTTGCGGCAACTGTTGGAAGGCGCGCAAAGGCCGATGGTGATCGCCGGCGGCAGCGGCTGGACGCCGGCAGCGTGCGCGGACCTGCAACGCTTCGTCGAGAACTGGCAACTGCCGATCGGCCTCGCGTTCCGCTTCCAGGACACGCTCGACAACGAACATCCGAACTACGCCGGCGACGTCGGCCTCGGCATCAATCCGGCGCTCGCGCAACGCATCCGCGATGCGGACCTGTTGCTCACACTGGGCCCTCGATTGGGCGAAGCAACCACGAACGGCTACACGCTGCTCGATATCCCGAAGACCACACAAACGCTGGTTCACGTGCATCAAGGCGCGGAGGAACTCGGGCGCGTGTACGCGGCGGATCTGCCGATCGTCTCCGGCATGCCGGAGCTGACCGCGCTGCTTGCCGGGCTAAAGCCGTCTTCCGGCACGCCCGCATGGTCCGGCACGGCGCAAGAGGCCCATAGCGCGTATCTCGACTGGCGCAAACCGCGTCAGATTCCAGGCAACGTGCAAATGGGCGAAGTCATCCAGCAATTGCGCGCGCATCTGCCCGAAGATGCGATCGTCACCAACGGTGCCGGCAATTACGCGATATGGCTGCATCGGCACTTCTCGTATCGGCATTTCCGCTCGCAACTCGCGCCGACCAGCGGCGCGATGGGCTACGGCGTGCCGGCGGCGATTGCAGCGAAGTCGCTGTATCCGCAGCGCGCGGTGGTCGCGTTGGCTGGCGACGGCTGCTTCATGATGTCCGCGCAGGAACTGGCGACAGCGATGCAATACGACCTGCATGTGATTTTTATCGTCGTGAACAACAGCCAATTCGGCACGATCCGGATGCATCAGGAACGGCACTATCCGAATCGCGTGCACGGCACCGGTCTCACGAATCCGGATTTCGCGGCGTTCGCGCGCTCGTTCGGCGCGCACGGCGAGACAGTGGAGCGCACTGAAGACTTTCTGCCGGCATTGCAGCGTGCGATTGAGGCGAAGCGTGCGGCCGTGATCGAGATTCGCATGCCGCAAGAGGCGAGCACGCCAGGCGCGACGCTGGAGCAGATTCGGGAGCAGGGGCGCAAGCTGCGGGGAGAGTCGTGAAGCGATAGCGCAAATTGCATACAGCAACGCATCAAGGAAAAAGCCCTGCGGCTCCACCACCCGCAGGGCTTTTGCGTGTCGAGTGCCGCGCCAAACCCGGCCGCGGCGCTCAAAGCTCAGGCTAAAACGCTTACTTGCCGCCCACACTTTGCAGCGTCGTCCACTTGCCGTCGACAACCTTGTACAGCGTGATGCCGCCGTTCTTCAGGTCGCCCTTCGCGTCATACGCGAGGTCCGCCGACGTCACTGACGGCATCGAAGTCTTCGCGAGCATCGGCAGGTACTTGGCCGGATCGGTCGAGTTCGCCTTCTTCATCGCGGTGAACAGCGCCATCGCGCCGTCGTACGCGTACGGCGAGTACGTTTGCACGTCCTCGTTGAAACGCGCCTTGTACTTCGCGACGTAGTCCTTGCCGCCCGGCATTTCTTCCAGCGGCAGGCCCGCGAGCGACGCCACCGTGCCGTTCGCGGCATCGCCGGCGATCTTCAGGAAGGTCGGCGTGTGGACCATTTCGCCACCCATCAGCGGCGCCTTGATACCGAGCGTCTTCATCTGCTTGACCATCGGTGCCGCTTGCGAATCTGCGCCGCCGTAGTACACCAGGTCCGGGTTCACGGACTTCAGCTTGGTCAGGATCGACTTGAAGTCGACGGCCTTGTCGTTCGTGTATTCGCGATCGACAATCGTGCCGCCCGCTGCCTTCGCCGCCTTCTCGAACTGATCAGCCAGACCCTGGCCGTAAGCCGTGCGGTCGTCGACGATCACGATCTTCTTCATGCCCAGGCTCTTCACCGCGAACGTGCCGGCGACCGAACCTTGCTGCGTGTCGGACGTCATCATGCGGAAGGTGGTCTTGAAGCCTTGTTGCGTGTATTCCGGCGCCGTCGCCATCGCGATTTCGGGAATGCCCGCGTTCGCGTAGATGCGCGAAGCCGGAATCGTGGTGCCCGAGTTGAAGTGGCCAAGCATGCCCTTGATGCCGTCATCCACCAGCTTCTGTGCAACGGTCGTGCCGGTGCGCGGGTCAGCCTGGTCGTCGGCCGAATCCAGCACGAAGCGAACCTGCTTGCCGCCGATCACCGGCTTGGTGGCGTTCATGTCTTCCACCGCCAGCGTGATGCCGTTCTGGAAGTCCTTGCCGTAATGCGCCTGCGCGCCCGTCATCGGACCGGCAAAGCCGATCTTCACGTCTTCCGTCGATTGAGCGTTGGCCGTCCCCGCCAGCGACATCGCTGCAACCAGCGCTGCGCCTGCCAGCTGTTTCATCTTGTGTTGCATAGCTTCTCCTTGGTACCAGGTGTGGATGGAGCGGTTTCGGGGTCGCCGTACCGCTTCCGTTCTATTGAGAGGACCGGTGAGGTTCGCTCAACCGATCGTCATCAAATTCGCATTACCGCCTGCTGCTGCCGTATTTACGCTGACCGAGCGTTCCGTCAACAGACGCTCGAGCGCGTAATCTTCGTCGCCGCTTTCCAGTGCGCGCGCCGCGACGCCTTGCACCGAGACGATCGGCCCCGGACGCTTCGCGACCTCCTTCACCAGCGCCAGCAGTTCGTCGCTGTCGCCTTCGAACAGCACCGCATCGAAAGGCGTATCGGCACTCTTCTTCATGCTTGCGTGAGACTTCAGCGCCGTGGGCAGCTGAGACACCAATTGTTCCCCGGCCGCGCCTTCGAACACCGCTCGATTTCCCGTAGCCAGCGCCGCCGCGAGCTGCATGCGCGCGCCGCTCGCCGTCGACGCGATGCAGAGCACCGTGCCGCGCGCGCCCAGCGTGTAAGTGTTGCGCTCGCCGGTGGGCCCCGACAATACCGCAGTTGCGCCTGCCGGCACATGCGACAGATAACCGTCGCAGCGTGCGGCCAGCACGGGCTGCTGTTCGGCGATCAGCCAGTCGCGCAACGCGGTCAGCGCGGCGGACGGATTGTCGCTGTTTTCAGCGGCTTGCGGTGCATCCACGACCAGCGCCTGCGCCAACGACTTCGGCAAACCCGCCGGGCGCGTGGCCAGCAGACGTTGCAGATACAGCGCGCCGCCCGCCTTCGGACCCGTGCCCGACAGACCTTCGCCGCCGAACGGCTGAACCCCCACCACCGCGCCGATCACGTTGCGGTTCACGTAGATGTTGCCGACATGCGCGCGGCTGATCACGTGAGCGATCGTTTCATCGATCCGCGTATGGATGCCGAGCGTGAGGCCATAGCCGGTCGTGCGGATCTGTTCGAGCAGCTTGTCCAGCTGGCTGCGGCGGTAACGCACCACGTGCAGCACCGGGCCGAACACTTCGCGCTTCAGCTCGTCGATGCTGTCGAGCTCGATCAGCGTCGGCGGCACGAAGGTGCCTTGTGCACAGCCATCCGGCACCGGCAGTTGCTCGACCTTGCGGCCCTTCTCGCGCATCGCCGCGATATGCGCGTCGATGCCGCGCTTCGCGTCGAGATCGATCACCGGACCGACGTCGATCGACAGACGATCCGGATTGCCCACTGCCAGTTCGCGCATCGCGCCGGTCAGCATTTCCAGCGTGCGGTCCGCGACATCGTCTTGTAGACAGAGAACGCGCAACGCGGAACACCGTTGACCGGCCGAGTCGAACGACGATTGCAGCACGTCCGCGACCACCTGTTCCGCCAGCGCCGACGAATCGACGATCATCGCGTTCTGGCCGCCGGTTTCGGCGATCAGCGGAATCGGCTTGCCGTCCGGATCGAGGCGGCCCGACAAGGCCTTGTTGATCAGACGCGCGACTTCGGTCGAACCGGTGAACATCACCGCGCGGGTGCGCGGATCGGCCACCAGCGCCGCGCCGACAGTTTCGCCGCCGCCCGGCAGCAGTTGCACCGCGCCGGCCGGCACGCCGGCTTCGCGCAGGATGCGCACGGCTTGCGCGGCGATCAGCGGCGTCTGTTCGGCCGGTTTGGCGAGCACCGTGTTACCTGCTGCGAGTGCGGCCGCCACCTGGCCCATGAAAATCGCCAGCGGGAAATTCCACGGGCTGATACACACGACCGGGCCGAGCGGGCGGTGCGTGTCGTTGGAGAACTCGTTGCGGATCTGCGTCGAGTAATAGCGCAGGAAGTCAATCGCCTCGCGGATTTCCGACACTGCGTTCGGCAGCGATTTACCGGCTTCACGCACCACCAGACCCATCAGCGTGTGCATCTGCGCTTCGAGCAGGTCGGCGGCACGTGCGAGACAATCGGCGCGCGCATCGACCGGCGTGGCTTGCCAGATCGGCGCGGCGGCCACGGCATGGGCGAGGGCGGCGCTCACGTGCTCCGCCGTGGCCTCGACCACCGTGCCGACCAGATCGCGGTGATCGGCCGGATTGCGCACGTCGCGGGCGGCGCCGCTGGCGATTTCGCTGTCTTCGAGCATCGGCGCGGCGCGCCACGGATGATGCGCGCTCGCCAGCAGCGCCGACGACAACGACGCCAGACGATGTTCGTTCGACAGATCGAGGCCCATCGAATTGAGGCGCTCGGCGCCGTACAGATTGCGCGGCAATGCAATCTTCGCGTGCGGCGCGCCCAGCGGCATGATCTTCGACGCTTCGTCGACCGGGTCGGCGATCAGGTCCTTGATCGCCACGCTTTCATCGGCGATACGGTTCACGAACGACGTGTTCGCGCCGTTTTCCAGCAGACGGCGCACGAGGTAGGCGAGCAGCGTTTCATGCGTGCCGACCGGCGCATACACGCGGCACGGACGGTTCAGCTTGTCGCGGCCGGTGACTTCCTCGTACAGCGGCTCACCCATGCCGTGCAGGCACTGAAACTCGTACTGGCCGGGGTAATAGTTATTGCCCGCGAGGTGATAGATCGCCGACAGCGTGTGTGCGTTGTGCGTCGCGAACTGCGGATAGACCGCATCCGGCGCGCCGAGCAGCTTCTTCGCGCAGGCGAGGTAGGAGACATCCGTGTAGATCTTGCGCGTGTAGACCGGATAGCCTTCGAGGCCGTCCACTTGCGCGCGCTTGATTTCGGTGTCCCAGTACGCCCCCTTCACGAGGCGCACCATGATGCGGTGCCGGCTGCGTCGCGCGAGGTCGACGATGTAGTCGATCACGAACGGGCAGCGCTTCTGATACGCCTGCACCACGAAGCCAATGCCGTTCCAGCCGGCCAGCTCCGGATCGAAGCACAGCGCTTCGAGCAGATCGAGCGAAATTTCGAGGCGGTCGGCTTCTTCGGCGTCGATGTTCAGGCCGATGTCATAGCGCCGCGCGAGGATCGCCAAAGAGCGCACGCGCGGCAGCAGTTCGCTCATCGTGCGTTCCTGCTGCGAACGCGAATAGCGCGCGTGCAAAGCCGACAGCTTGATCGAGATGCCCGGGCCTTCATAGATGCCGCGGCCGCCGGCAGCCTTGCCGATCGCGTGGATCGCCTGTTCGTACGACGCGTAGTAGCGCTGCGCGTCGGCTTCGGTGGTCGCCGCTTCGCCGAGCATGTCGTACGAATAGCGGAAACCGCACGCTTCGTACTTGCGGCTGTTGGCCAGCGCTTCGGAAATGTTCTCGCCGGTGACGAACTGCTCGCCCATCAGGCGCATCGCCATGTCGACGCCCTTCCTGATCAGCGGTTCGCCGCCCTTGCCGATCAGGCGCGTGAGCGCCGACGACAGACCCGTTTCGCTATTGGTCGTCACCAGCTTGCCGGTGATCATCAGGCCCCACGTCGCGGCATTGACGAACAGCGACGGCGCCTGGCCGACGTGCGATTTCCAGTCACCCTTGCTGATCTTGTCGCGGATCAGCGCATCGCGCGTGGCGCGGTCGGGAATGCGCAGCAGCGCTTCGGCGAGGCACATCAGCGCGACGCCTTCCTGGCTCGACAGCGAGAACTCATGGATCAGCCCTTCGACGCCGCCACCCTTGCTTTTGGTGCGCAGCGTTTCGACCAGCTTGCCCGCCATGGCCTGCACGTCGCCCGCGAGATTGGCCGGCAAACGCGCCTGACCCAGCAGGAACGGTACGCATTCCGGCTCGGGACGGCGATACGCAGCCGTGATCGCCGCGCGCAGCACCGATTGCGGCTGCACGTTCTGCGCGAATTCGAGGAACGGGTGCGACGCACCGTCTTCCTCTCCTTCGACAGCGGCGCCATCGGCCAGATCGGCCGAGCCCGTCGCGCCCGACAGTTCGGGAGGCAATTGGCCGTGCTCGATCTTTTCGAGGTACGCGAAGATCGCCTGCTTGATCAGCCAGTGCGGAGTGCGTTCGAGGCGAGTGGCGGCATCTTTCAGCCGGGAACGCAGGAGGTCATCGACCTTGACGCCAAGGGTGGTGCTAGCCATGTTTCCTTCTTCGGATACCAGTCAACGTAAGCTGGCGAAAGACTAAAAGTTGGCCGAATCGTACGCCTCCAAATAAAAAGGTGCAACCATTCATGGCGCATGGTTGCACCTTTGCGGAAGCTTTGTGCAGCCGGGGTTTGCGCCGGATCGCGCCCGGCCGGGCGACACCGGTTGAGATCAGTGCTTTCCCTGGCGTGATACTTTTTGCGTCTGTCTGCCCTCATCCAATCGCGCGGCGCGCCGTTATACAGAACATGGCTGGTCGCGGCCGCAGGGCACGCACATAAAAACGGTACGGGGTTTTAGAGGACAGGCGAAATGGAAAAGTGGGTAGTGATATTGGGCATCTGGGCCATGTGCGCGACTTGCGCGGTGCTGTTCATCCGCGGTGCAACGGGCGGCCCGGACAGGCGCGCCTCCGGGGAAGGACGCACCCGGCAGGCATCGCGGGTTTCCGCTGGCGACACGCGGGCGCCTGTGCGGGATTGAGCGGCCGGATCCGGCGACTTGCGATTGAAGCGGTAGAAGAGGTAGAAGCGCCGGTTTTCGATGATGAGTGCGCCGCCCGGCTTAGCCAGGCGGCCATGCGAGCGCGCGCGTCAGTGCCGCGACCGGCTCGAACCGCGCGCACACGTCGCCGGGGGAAACGAACTGGTCGTGCAGACGGCATAGCCGGCTGTCCGCCACGCTCGCGCCAAAACCAGAACTGAACACGACGAGGCCCGGAATGCGCTGTTCCAGTGAATGCCGATCGTCTGCGCGGTACCGGCAGTTTGCGCAGCACCGCCCGCACGCTTCGTCGCGTGCATCCGCGGTGCTGGCGATGCGCACTGTCACGCTCATCACGAGCCCTGCCCCAGGCTACTCCAGTACGGTGCGAACACGTGCGCGGACAGCACGTAGCCGATGGCGATATTGACCACTACGCCCGCCGTGAAAGCGAGAAACGGCTTCAGGCCGGTGGCCGTCAGCGAGCGCAGGCGCGTGGTCAGTCCAATGCTCAGGAAACAGAACGTGAACGCCCACGTGCGCAGCGCGGTAATCGGCGCAACGAATTCCGGCGTGACGACCTTGCGGTAGTCGGCGAGCGAATAGTGGCTGGCGATCCACGTCACGAGCGCCGACGCGATCACGAAGCCGATCACGAATTTCGGAAAGCGCGCCCAGATTTCACCGGCGTTGACCCCAGTCTCAACGCCGCTGTCCTGCGACTCCCAACGTGTGGTCGCAACGATCGCCAGCGCGAACGCCCAGATGCCGATCCAGATATCGCGGCCCACCACCTTCATCAGCGTGAATGCCTGCAACGACGCTTCCGGCGCGCCTGCAATCGCGCCGCCGGCGTGCTTCGCGAAGTCGCCGTAGGCTTGCGCGGCGGCAATGCCGGCGGCGTCGGCGAATTCGGAGGTGCCGATCCACGCGCCGGCGACCGCTGTCGATAGTCCCAGCGAACGCGACGCGAACGGCAGTACGAAGATCATCACGATCGCCCACAGCACCACCAGCGTAATCGCGATCGACGCCTGCTCGCGCTTGGCCCGCACCGCCCCGGCAATCGCGATCGCCGCCGACACGCCGCACACCGCGCCGCCCACGCCGAGCACGGCGGCAAAGCGCCGGTCGAGGCCGAACGCCTTGGCGGCGAAGAAAATCACGAAGAAGGTGACGAGCGACACGATGGTCGCCTGCGCGACCGCGACGGGACCTGCCCACACCAGCAGCGTGAACGGCAGCGTCGCGCCGAGCAGCACGATGCCGACCTTGATATAAAACTCGACGCGCAAGCCCGCCGAAAACCACTCGGGCAGCGTGAACACGTTCGAAATCAGCAAGCCGAGCGCCAGCGCCACCAGCGGCGGTTCGAGGTTGTACTTCGACGCGTTGATCCAGGCGCCGAGCGTAAAGATCAATGCCGACGCGATGAACAGGATCAGGAACGAGCCGAGAAAAGATCCGATGCGCTGTTTCAGCGCGGCGAGGCTCACGCCGAACAGGAACGCGAACACGATGAACAACGCGACGTAGTTCGGCAGATGCTTGCCGACGTCCCGCGCAGTCTGGCCGACGCTCGACCATTTGGCCGGCGCCACCGCCAGCCACTTGATGCTGCTGCCCGACGCGAACAGCGCCCAGGCCACGACGATGACTAACAGGCCGATCCACACGGCCCACCAGTCTTCAGTGGAAAAGAGACCGCCGCCACGCGTGCTTTGCTGCCTGCTGGGCGCGGCGCCTGTCGGAAGCGTGTGGTTGGTATCGCTCATCGCAATGCCCTCGGGGAAGTTGAGATGCATCGACGCGACGCGCGGATTTCGGGATTGTTGTGAAACTTGCGCCGATTTTGCGAAATATAGGCGAGCGAGATCGTAAAACGAAACGACCAATCGCTCTATGAATATGACGTAAAGGAGTAACGCTGAAGTTGGGCGCGGGTTAGCGTCAGATGTCGAGCGGGTCGACTTCGAGATTCCAGCGCAGCACGCCCTTGAGGTTGCGCAGCATCGGTTGCCATGCGCGCAGGGTCGCCTGCAACGCTGCGCGCGACGCGCTTTCGATCAGCAACTGCGCGCGATGCACGTGCATCACCTTGACGATGGTGAGCGGAACGGCGTCGTAGGCGGTCACGCGTTCGGCCGCCGGAATCTCCGTCAACGCCGCAGCCGCCTGCTGCAAGAAGGCGAGCGCGGCGTCGAGCGTGCGCCCTTCGGCGCGCAGCAGCGCCTGATAGACGAACGGCGGCAAGTGCGCGTCGCGGCGCTCGGTCAGTGTCGAATTGGCAAAGCCGACGTAGTCGTGCCGGGCCAGCGCGTGATACAGCGCATGGCGCGGATAGCGGGTCTGCACCAGCACTTCACCCGGCAAACCGGCGCGGCCGGCGCGGCCACTCACCTGCATCAGTTGCGCGAAGAGGCGTTCGCTCGCGCGGAAGTCGTGCGAGAACAAGGCGGTGTCGGCGTTGAGCACACCGACCAGCGACACTCGCTGGAAATCGTGCCCTTTGGCGATCATCTGCGTGCCGACGAGGATATCCACTTCGCCCGCGTGCACATCGGAGAACAGCGCCTGCGCGCTGCCCTTGCGGCGCGTGCTGTCGGCGTCGATACGCAGCACGCGGGCGCCGGGCACCGCGCTTGCCAGCGTTTCTTCGACGCGCTGCGTGCCGCGCCCCATCGGCGCGATATCGACGTTGCCGCAGTCCGGGCACGAGCGCGGAATGCGCGATTCCCAGCCGCAATGGTGGCAGCGCAGCGCGCGCTCGGGTTTATGCAAGACGACGTACGCGCTGCAACGCGGACAACCGGCGACCCAGCCGCAGGCGTCGCAGGCGAGCTGCGGCGCGTAGCCGCGGCGGTTGAGAAACATGAGGCTTTGCTCGCCGCGCTCGAGCCGGCTTTTCAGCGCGGCGAGCAACGGTCCCGACAAACCTTCCACCGAGGCCCGTCCCCGCCGCCGTTCTTCTTCCAGATCGATCAGCCTGACGGCCGGCAGCACGGCCGCGGCGACCGCACGGCGCGACAGCGTAAGACGCATATAGCGCCCCTGGTCGGCCTGCCACCAGCTTTCCAGCGACGGCGTGGCCGAGCCGAGCACCACCGGAACGCCGAGTTGCTTGGCGCGGTAGATCGCCAGATCGCGCGCCGAATAGCGCAGCCCTTCCTGCTGCTTGTAGGCCGGATCGTGTTCCTCATCGACCACGATGATCGCGAGCTTCGGCAGCGAAGCGAGCACCGCGAGGCGCGTGCCGAGCACGATGCGGGCGCGCCCCGTGTGCGCGGCGAACCAGTTGCGGGCACGCTCGCCTTCCGCGAGACCGCTGTGCAGCGTAACGATCGACGTGCCGTCCAACGCGGCAAAACGCGCCCGGAAGGCCGCTTCGAACTGCGGCGTCAAATTGATTTCAGGGACGAGCACCAGTGCCTGTGCGTCGGGCTTCGCCGCAAGAATTTCGGCGAGCGCGCGCAGGTAAACCTCAGTCTTGCCGCTGCCGGTCACGCCGTGCAGCAGAAACGGCGCGAAGCCCTTCGAGTCGCGGATCGCTTCGACAGCGGCCGCCTGCTCGTCGGTAAGCGTGGGCAGCGGGGACGGCGGCGCCTCCGGCGACGTCGGCGCGGCAAGCGCCGCAGCGGCTTCGACGATGTCCAGCGCGACCCAGCCTTCGGCCTGCCACGCGTCGAGGGTCGCGATCGCCCTGGGATGGAGCGCGCGGGCATCGGCGGCCAACAAGAAATCGGCCTCGGCGAGCGCCTGTGCAAGCTTTCTCAGCGCGCTGGCGCGGACAGGCAATGCCTCCGGCAATGCATCGCGGCCTGCGGAAGTCAGCCGGTAACGCTCTTCGGGTGCGAACAGACGCGTCCAGCGCGACGCGTCGCGCAAGGCTTGCGGCAAGGCGGGCAGCGCCACTTCCCCAAGCCCGCGTTGATAGTAGTCGGCTGCAAACGCCGCCAGCGCCAGCCATTCCGCCGACACCGGCGGGCACGCGCTGCAAACATGGTCGACCGCGCGCACGCGTTCGGCGGGGACGTCACTGTGAGCGGTCACTTCGCATACAAGACCCACCACGTGACGCTTGCCGAACGGCACGCTCACCAGCGTGCCCGGAACGACGCGCTCGGGCGTGCCGCAACGGTAGTCGAACAAGGTCGGCAGCGGATGATCCAGCGCGACGCGGACGAATACGGCGCTCACGCGGCAGTCTGGGTCAGATGCGTTGATGCGGCACAACGCCGCGTCACGGTCCACATTGGGCAGGAGGCGAATCCGCCGAAGTTAAAGTAAAACTTCAATTTCCGCGCTAAGTTTTGGATTCGGCTGAACAATTGCAATCGGTCCGCGTGCCTGTGGATAACTTTGTTGAGAACTTCGTCCGGAACGCCCAAGAACCGCGCCGCAGCAGCGTTCTGTGGGATTCCGCACATTTCGTCTCGAAGCCGTGAAAGCCTTGCCAGACAAGGCCTGGATCAAATGCGCCTGCAATGTGCAAGGGCCGGTGCACGATGAAAGCTTCTACCGCGTCGCAACGTGATGAATGTGTATAAGTCAAGTCTTGACAAGTACGAGATCACCATCTGACGGCCCGAAGCCTAGTGTTTTCCCCTTAGACCGAGAGCCCAGTTCGCTGCACTGCAGCAGAAGTGGTAACGGTTACAGCGTCACGTTGGTGCATGAGCGCCGCTGCGAATTGCGCGGCTATGACGATGAACCTCGTCGACCAGTTCGGCGACGTGCTCAGGCGGCGTGAATTGCGAGATGCCATGGCCGAGATTGAAAACGTGGCCCGGATGGTTGCCGAAACTGTCGAGCACGGCGCGCGCTTCCATGCGAATCGCAGACGGCGGCGCGAACAGCACCGACGGGTCGATATTGCCCTGTAGCGCCACCTTGCCGCCCACGCGTTCGCGCGCCTTGCCCAGATTCACCGTCCAATCGAGCCCGACCGCGTCGACGCCAGTATCGGCGATCTCGTCAAGCCACAGGCCGCCGCCCTTCGTGAAAGTGATCACTGGCACTTTTTCGCCGTCGTGATCGCGCTTCAGCTGGCTCACGACCTGCTGAATGTAGTGCAGCGAGAAGCGTTGATAGACACCGTCCGCCAGCGCCCCGCCCCATGTGTCGAAAATCATCACGGCTTGCGCACCAGCTTCGATCTGCGCATTCAGATACGCCGCGACGGACCGCGCGTTGACATCGAGAATGCGGTGCATCAAGTCAGGGCGCGCGTAAAGCATCGACTTGACGGTGCGGAAGTCATCCGAGCCGGCGCCTTCGACCATGTAGCACGCCAAAGTCCATGGGCTGCCTGAAAAGCCGATCAGCGGGACGCGCTGGCGGCCCTGCGCGTCGGTCAGCGCCGTGCGGATCTCGCGCACGGCGTCGGTGACGTAGCGCAGCGTGGCGTCGATGTCAGGCACCGCGAGGCGCGCCACGTCGTCTTCCGTGCGCACTGGCCGGGCGAATTGCGGGCCCTCGCCGGCAACGAACTCGAGGCCGAGGCCCATTGCGTCGGGCACCGTCAGGATGTCGGAGAACAGGATCGCCGCGTCGAGCGGATAGCGCTCGAGCGGCTGTAGCGTGACTTCCGTTGCGTAGGCCGGATTCTTCGCCAGACCGAGGAAACTCCCCGCGCGAGCCCGCGTGGCGTTGTATTCCGGCAGGTAGCGGCCAGCCTGCCGCATCAGCCAGATGGGCGTGTAGTCGGTCGGCTGGCGCAACAGCGCGCGCAGGAAAGTGTCGTTCAGGAGGTTATGAGCCACGTTGCGTGCGACTAAGGGCAAAGGGGCATTTTACCGGACCCGGCTCGCCACATCGCGCTTGATGCGGGCAATAACTGCATCGCACCTTGCTTGCGGCCTTCTTTGGGACGCCCTGCGCGGCAAGATGACTCGGCTGACCGGCCAATATTCAACCGCGATTGGCCGGGCTATCATCCGACGGCTCAACCAGACAACGACACGTAAGCAAGGAGACTCGATGAACAAGGCAGCACACGCACTGCTCGGCGTTCTGGCCGGTGTTTTGATGCAAGGCGGCGTGGTCCACGCACAGACCAGCGCGACCGCCGCGGCGCCTTCGCGGCTCGACGAAATTCTTGCGCGCGGCACGCTGCGCGCCTGCACGACCGGCGATTACAGACCGTACTCGTTCTATAAAGCCGACGGCCAGTTCGAAGGCATCGATATCGACATGGCTGAGTCGCTCGCCAAGTCGCTCGGCGTGAAGGCGGAATTCGTCAAAACGTCGTGGCCGAACCTGATGAACGACTTCGTGGCGAAGTGCGATGTCGGCGTGGGCGGCGTCTCGCCTACGCTCGAGCGGCAAAAGCGCGCGTTCTTCACGCAGGCGTACATGATTGACGGCAAGACGCCGATCGTGCGGTGCGACGACGTCAACAAATATCAAACTGTCGCGCAGATCGATCAGCCGGCTACCCGAGTAATCGTCAATCCGGGTGGTACCAACGAACGCTTCGCGAAACAGTACTTTCCGCACGCCAACGTCACCGTCTATCCGGACAACGTGACGATCTTCAAGCAGATCCTGGCCGGCAAGGCGGACGTCATGGTGACGGATGCCTCAGAAACGTTATTGCAGCAAAAGCTGAATCCGGGTCTTTGCTCCGTGCATCCTGACAAGCCGTTCCAATACGGCGAAAAGGCCTGGCTTCTGCCACGTGGCGACGTCGCGTTCCAACAGTATGTCGACCAGTGGCTACATCTGGCGCGAGCAACCGGTGAATATCAGGCGATCTCGGATAAATGGCTGAAGTAAGCAGCCTTGCTGGTTGCGGGCTACGCTTGCTGCTAGCAGGCCGTGTGTGCTCCGTCTGGCTCGGCGACGGGCCGGATCGATATAGACCTTTTTTAATAATTGCGCACTGTCGACACAATCCTGTAACCAGAATCGTCGGATGTAAGCAAAAGCAGAACAATGCGGGCCAACGGTCATTGCATTGGATTAACCGGCATGTTTACTCTGCCCCTCCTTTGCGCGTGCTGCGACGCAGCGTGCTCACTGACGCCGGGAGAGGTAAGGTACGCGGGTCGGGCAAGAGCCTGTAACACAGGCGATCGCCCTCAAAAAAGATGACCGTGCAACCATTTCATGCGGAATCGACTGAATGGATTGCCTCGCAATATGCGTCGCGAATGGCATCAATCAGGCGTATTAAATTGCGGCTCAGTCATCGGTAAAACTTACGTTTAAAACGTTTCAATTTGGCAATAAATCCCGCAACGCCTTATCTGGCGGGCGTTACAACCTGAAACACTTTGTTACCGCGCTCGTAGGTTAATTCGCCCACAATGCCCTCAACGGTTTCAACACGGATGTGGGTGGGTGCGTAGTGTGAGCGGATACGATGCACTTGCCGGTCGGCGCTTGCCGAAGCCCTGTGAAGGGGCATCCCTGCTGGGGCCGTAGTCGGCGCAGGGTCGTCGTCTCAGTCGGTTCCTCCTTTGGTCTCCTCGCGCTAACCCCGTAGCGTGTGGTTTTTAGCGGGCTCCAGGCCCGCTTTTTTTTCGTCTACTCAAACGTTTGCGCGCTTTTTCAGGGTCGTTTTCGCGCGCCGCCTCGGCCAACGTGTCCCTCAAAATGCAGGCCGGCTCAGTGCGGGCGTTCGCGCCGCGGCGAGCCGGCATGTGGGTCACGCTGTCTTGTCTTCCTTCAACTTCAGTTCGCTAATCATTCGTTCGCGCATGATGAATTTCTGCACCTTGCCGGTCACCGTCATCGGCAGTTCATCGACAAAGCGAATGTATTTCGGCACCTTGTAGTGCGCGATCTGACCTTGGCAGAATTGCTGGATCTCTTCGGCCGTTGCCTGCTCGCCTGAGCGCAGGACGATCCACGCGCACACTTCCTCGCCGTACTTCGAATCCGGCACGCCGAACACCTGAACGCTCTGAATCTTCGGGTAGCGGAACAGAAATTCTTCGATTTCGCGCGGATAGATGTTCTCGCCGCCGCGAATCAGCATGTCCTTCAGGCGACCGACGATATTGCAGTAGCCTTCGGCATCGAGCGTAGCGAGATCGCCGGTATGCATCCAGCCATCGACGACGCTTTCACGCGTCTTCGCTTCGTCGTCCCAGTAGCCTTGCATCACCGAATAACCCTTGGTGCACAACTCGCCCGTCTCGCCCACCTGCACGATATTGCCAAGCGGATCGACGATCTTCACTTCAAGATGAGGCTGGATGCGGCCGACCGTCGTGGTGCGCTTGTCGAGCGGATCGGTGGTCGAACTCTGGAACGACACCGGGCTCGTTTCCGTCATGCCATACGCAATCGTGATCTCGTTCAGATGCATCTTCGAGACGACTTTCTTCATCGTCTCGATTGGGCACGGCGAGCCGGCCATGATGCCCGTGCGCAGACGCGAGAAGTCGTAGGTGACGAAGTCAGGATGATCGAGTTCGGCGATGAACATGGTCGGCACGCCGTGTAGTGCGGTGCACTGCTCTTCGGCGACGGCAGCCAAGGTAGCGGCGGGGTCGAAGCCCTCGCCCGGAAACACCATATTCGCGCCGACCGATACGCACGCCAGCACCGCTAGCACCATGCCGAAGCAATGATAGAGCGGCACGGGGATGCACAAAGCGTCCTTCTCGGACAGGCGCATCGCCATCGCGATATAGCGTGCGTTGTTGACGACATTGCTGTGCGTCAGCGTCGCACCCTTCGGATTGCCGGTAGTGCCGCTGGTGAACTGAATATTGATCGATTCGTGGCACGACAGCGTCGCACCGATGGCGTCGAGCCTCGCGACATCGAGCGTCGCGCGGCCCTGCTCGATGACTTCGGAGAAGCTCAGCATGCCGGCCGTTTGCGTGTCGCACATGCGGATCACGAAGCGCAGAGCGGGCAAACGCGCGGCATGCAACTCGCCTGGCGCATGCGTGGCCAGTTCCGGCGCGAGCTCCTGCAGCATGTCGAGATACATCGACGTTTTGAAGCGCTCCGCCGCGATGATCGCCTTGCAGCCGACCTTGTTCAACGCGTATTCGAGCTCGGCCAGCCTGTAAGCCGGATTGATGTTGACCAGCACGACGCCGATGCGCGCAGTCGCGAATTGCGTGAGCAGCCACTCCACCCGGTTCGGAGACCAGATGCCTACACGGTCGCCCTTTTCGATACCGATCGCGAGGAGCCCGGCTGCCAGCACGTCGACCTCTTCCGCGAACTCTTTCCACGTCCAGCGAATGCGCTGCTCGCGAAACACCACGGCTGGACGGTCAGGGAACCGTTCCGCCGTATCGCGCAAGAACTGGCCGATCGTCGCTTCACTCAACGGAATATCGGTCGATCCGCGGACATACGAGAGGCCGTCTTTCGGTGCGATGAGTGCGCCTTCGCCTGACACTTGCGTTGCCATGGTGTTGTCTCCGTGAGCGGAAGCTCGCCCTATTGAAATGAATTTGAAATCGATTGTGCCACCGGCGCGTGTCGGGACGGCATCAAGTCTTACCCGCACGCATCTGCGGCTTATTCCGTCCGTCCGCCACCCCGTCTGAACACATGATTTTGCTGACCTTTCCGTAAACGTCAAGCAGAGGTCAAAAAAAAGCAGCCACGAAGGCTGCTTTCTTTCTGGAACGTGTTGCTTACTTCTGACTGCGCAGCTTGCGCAGACGTTGGATCGCAGCGAGTTGAGCCGTCGCATACGCCAGTTCCGCTTGCGCGGTTGCGTATTCGAGGTTCGAACCCGTGTTTTGCAGCGCTTCTTCCGCACGCTTGCGCGCATCTTCGGCCTTGGCTTCGTCGAGATCCTTGCCGCGAATTGCCGTGTCGGCGAGAACCGTCACGGCGCCCGGCTGGACTTCGAGAATGCCGCCGGCGACGAACACAAACTCTTCGTCGCCGTTTTCAGCTTCGATGCGCACCGCACCCGGACGAATCCGGGTGATGAGCGGCGTGTGGCCCGGCAGAATGCCGAGTTCACCCGCTTCGCCCGGCAGCGCGACGAACTTCGCCTGGCCCGAGAAGATCTGCTCTTCCGCGCTGACGACGTCTACTTTAATGGTTGCCATATCGACTCCTGTGGCGACCAGAGTTAGCGCTTTAGCGCTTACTCTGGTCCCATGCAAAGCGCGACGAGTGTTAGCGCTTTAGCGCTTACTCTCGTCCCATGCAAGGCTGGGTTGAGCGTAGTAAGAGGCGCCGGCTTTGCGTTCCGATACAACAGGTATCGATACGCGCGAGGCCGGCGCCCGCTTCGTTACACCCGACCTTTACTGGATCTTCTTGGCCTTTTCGAAGGCTTCGTCGATCGTGCCGACCATGTAGAACGCTTGTTCCGGCAGGTGGTCACACTCGCCTTCAACGATCATCTTGAACCCACGGATCGTTTCCTTCAGTGGCACGTACTTGCCCGGCGAGCCCGTGAACACTTCAGCGACGTGGAACGGCTGCGACAGGAAACGCTGGATCTTACGAGCGCGCGCGACGGCGAGTTTGTCTTCCGGCGCCAGTTCGTCCATACCCAGAATCGCGATAATGTCGCGCAGTTCCTTGTAGCGTTGCAGCGTTTGCTGCACGCCGCGCGTAATCGAATAATGCTCTTCGCCGATCACGTTCGGGTCGATCTGACGCGAGGTCGAATCGAGCGGGTCGACTGCCGGGTAGATACCCAGCGAAGCGATGTCACGCGACAACACGACGGTTGCGTCCAGGTGGCCGAAGGTCGTAGCCGGCGACGGGTCGGTCAAGTCGTCCGCAGGGACGTACACGGCCTGAACCGACGTGATCGAGCCGGTCTTGGTCGACGTAATACGCTCTTGCAGCTTACCCATTTCTTCAGCCAGCGTAGGCTGATAGCCCACGGCCGACGGCATCCGGCCGAGCAGTGCCGACACTTCGGTACCGGCCAGCGTGAAACGGTAGATGTTGTCGACGAAGAACAGCACGTCGAGGCCTTCGTCACGGAAGTGCTCAGCCATCGTCAGACCGGTCAGCGCGACGCGCAGACGGTTGCCCGGCGGCTCGTTCATCTGGCCGTACACCAGCGCGACCTTGTCGAGAACGTTGGAGTCCTTCATTTCGTGATAGAAGTCGTTCCCTTCGCGGGTACGCTCGCCAACACCGGCGAACACGGAGTAACCGCCGTGTTCCTTAGCGATGTTGTTGATCAGTTCCATCATGTTCACGGTCTTGCCCACGCCGGCGCCACCGAACAGACCCACCTTGCCGCCCTTGGCGAACGGGCAGATCAGGTCGATAACCTTGATGCCGGTTTCGAGCAGTTCGGTCGACGGCGACAGCTCGTCGAACGCCGGAGCCTTCTGGTGAATACCGCGAACCACGTCCGAGGCGATCGGGCCGGCTTCGTCGATCGGGCGACCGAGCACGTCCATAATCCGGCCGAGGGTCGGCTTGCCGACCGGCACGCTGATCGGGTGACCCGTGTTCTTCACGACCGTACCGCGGCGCAGGCCGTCCGATGCACCCAGACAGATGGTACGGACGACGCCGTCGCCCAGCTGTTGCTGGACTTCGAGGGTCAATTCCGAACCTTCGAGAATGAGCGCGTCGTAAATCTTCGGCATGTCCGAACGCGGGAATTCCACGTCGATCACCGCGCCGATGCACTGTACGATCTTGCCTTCTACCAAAGCAGTAGTACTCATCGCTTTTCCTTTAGATACTCAATTCTTCACTCGCGCAAAGGCGCAGTTTCGATGGGGGTGCGCCGCGACGGCGCACACCAAGCGGTGTGCCTGACCGTCAAGGTCAGACTGCCGCTGCGCCACCGACGATTTCCGACAGTTCTTTTGTGATCGCGGCCTGACGGCTCTTGTTGTACACGAGCTGCAGTTCGTTGATGACCGTCTTCGCATTGTCCGAAGCGGCCTTCATCGCGACCATCCGTGCCGACTGCTCCGATGCCATGTTTTCCGCGACGGCCTGATAGACCAGCGCTTCGACATAACGCACCAGCAGTTCATCCACCACTGCCTGCGCATCCGGCTCGTAGATGTAGTCCCACTGCGTGCTCGGCGTCGTGCCGTCTTCTTCCTTGCGCTCGAACTGGTCTGCCGACAGCGGCAGCAGTTGCTCGATCACCGGCTCCTGCTTCATCGTGTTGACGAAGCGCGTGTACGCCAGGTACACCGCCGAAACCTTGCCTTCCGAGTACAGGTCGAGCTGCACCTTCACCGCACCGATCAGCTTTTCCAGATGCGGCGTGTCGCCCAGATGCACGACATTCGACACCACCTTGGCGCGCAGACGATTCAGGAAACCCAGACCCTTGGTGCCGATCGCAGTTGCTTCGATCGTCTTGCCCTGGCCTTCCAGTTCCTTGAACTTCTGCAGCGACGCACGCAGCACGTTGGTGTTCATGCCGCCGCACAGACCTTTATCGGTCGTGACGAGGATGATGCCCGCCGTCTTCGCGCCTTCGTTCGACACCATGAACGGGTGGCGATACTCCGGGTTCGCACGGCTCATGTGTGCAGCGATATCGCGGACCTTGTCGGCATACGGGCGAGCAGCGCGCATGCGCTCCTGAGCGCGGCGCATCTTCGATGCGGCCACCATCTCCATCGCTTTCGTGATCTTGCGCGTGTTTTGCACGCTCTTGATCTTGCCGCGAATTTCCTTCATTCCAGCCATTGCTTGCTCCTTGTCGGCCCGAGTTAGCGCTTCAGCGCTTACTCGGGTCCCATGCAAAGCGATCGAAGCAGCGCGGGGGCATTCACATGCGGCCCGCGCCGCCTCAAGGTCCGTTTATGCCTTGCGGATCACTCGCGGATCAATAAGCGCCGGACTTCTTGAAGTCTTTGAGAGCCGTGTGCAGCAGGCCTTCGTCGTCCTTCGAGAGTTCCTTGGTGTCTTCGATGCGCTTGATCAGGTCAGCGTGCTTCGACTTCAGGTAGTCGCGCAGGCCCTTTTCGAACGGCAGCACTTGCGCAACTTCCAGATCGTCGAGGTAGCCGTTGTTCGCGGCGAACAGGGCGATCGCCAGTTCCCACACTTGCAGCGGCTGATACTGCGGCTGCTTCAGCAGTTCCGTCACGCGGCGGCCGCGCTCGAGCTGCTTGCGGGTGGCTTCGTCGAGGTCCGATGCGAACTGCGCGAACGCAGCCAGTTCACGGTACTGTGCGAGGTCGGTACGGATACCGCCCGACAGCTTCTTCACAACCTTGGTCTGAGCCGCACCACCGACGCGCGACACCGACACGCCGGCGTTAATTGCCGGGCGGATACCTGCGTTGAAGAGGTCGGTTTCCAGGAAGATCTGGCCGTCGGTAATCGAGATCACGTTCGTCGGAACGAATGCGGTCACGTCGCCTGCCTGCGTTTCAATGACCGGCAGTGCCGTCAGCGAACCGCTCTTGCCCTTCACTTCGCCGTTCGTGAACTTCTCGACGTACTCTTCCGAGACGCGAGCAGCACGTTCCAGCAGACGCGAGTGCAGATAGAACACGTCGCCCGGGTAAGCTTCACGACCCGGCGGGCGGCGCAGCAGCAGCGAGATCTGACGGTATGCCCAAGCTTGCTTGGTCAAGTCGTCATAAACGATCAGCGCGTCTTGACCGCGGTCGCGGAAGTATTCGCCCATCGTGCAGCCGGCGTACGGTGCGAGGTACTGCATTGCAGCCGATTCCGAAGCCGAAGCGGCCACGACGATCGTGTATTCCAGCGCGCCGGTTTCTTCCAGCTTGCGCACCACGTTCATGATCGACGAAGCCTTCTGGCCGATCGCGACGTAGATACAGAAGAGGTTCTTGCCCTTCTGGTTGATGATCGCGTCGACTGCGACTGCGGTCTTGCCGCACTGGCGGTCGCCGATGATCAGCTCACGCTGGCCACGGCCAACCGGCACCATCGCGTCGATCGACTTCAGACCGGTCTGGACCGGTTCCGAAACCGACTTACGCCAGATCACGCCAGGAGCAATCTTTTCGATTGCGTCGGTTTTCTTCGCGTTGATCGGGCCCTTGCCGTCGATCGGGTTGCCGAGCGCGTCGACCACGCGGCCGAGCAGTTCCGGACCCACCGGCACTTCGAGAATGCGGCCCGTCGTCTTGACGATGTCGCCTTCCGAAATGTGTTCGTACTCACCCAGAATCACGGCGCCGACCGAGTCGCGCTCGAGGTTCAGTGCGAGACCGAAGGTGTTGCCCGGGAATTCGAGCATTTCGCCCTGCATCACTTCCGACAGGCCGTGGATACGCACGATACCGTCGGTCACGGAGATCACCGTGCCCTGGTTGCGAACGTCTGCGCTCGCTTCAAGGCCCTGGATCCGGCTCTTGATCAGCTCGCTGATCTCAGAGGGATTGAGTTGCATTATTCGCTCCTGATAGTCAATTCTGTTGCGTGCCAGCCGCTGAAGCGCTTCAGGCGCTTCAGGCCGTCAGAGCCGTTTGCATGCTGGCAAGCCGCGCGCGGACCGAGGTATCGAGCACTTCGTCGCCAACCGTCACGCGCACACCGCCGATCAGCGACGGGTCGACTTCGACCGTCGGCTTCAGCTTGCGTTTGAACTTGCGTTCGAGACTTGCGACGAGGTCGTTCAACTGCGCGCCTTCGAGCGGGAATGCGCTAACGATCAGCACATCTGCCGCCCCTTCGCGGGCGTTCTTCAACTCTTCGAACTGCGTGGAGATTTCCGGCAGCAATTGCAGGCGATGGTTATCGACCAGCATTTGCACCAGATTCTTCGCTTGCGCATTGTCCTTGAGCGGCGACTTGACCGCGGCCAGCAGCAGTTCGCTGACCTGGGCGTGACTCACTTTCGGGCTCGAGGAGATCGACAGCACTTCGGGCAGACGCGCAACCTGTGCCAGCTCCTGCACGAGCGTGGACCAGGCGGCGATGTCACCAGCTTCGGCCACGCCAAACAGCGCTTCTGCGTACGGACGGGCGATGGTTGCAAGTTCGGCCATGATCAGAGCTCGGCTTTCAGTTGATTCAGCAGGTCAGCGTGAGCTGCCTGGTCGACTTCGCGCTTCAGGATCTGTTCAGCGCCCTTCACGGCGAGTGCAGCGACATCGCCGCGCAGCGTTTCGCGCGCCTTCACGACTTGCTGGTCCGCGTCGGCCTTCGCTTGCGCGATGATGCGAGCGGCTTCAGCTTGTGCTTGAGCCTTGATTTCGTCGGCGACTGCCACAGCGCGCTTTTCGGCGTCAGCAATACGTTGCTGACCGTCGTTGCGTGCCTGAGCCAGTTCCTGGTCGACGCGCTTGTGGGCGGCTTCGAGTTCAGCCTTGCCCTTTTCAGCGGCAGACAAACCGTCAGCAATCTTCTTTGAGCGCTCGTCGAGGGCGTTGATCAGCGGCGGCCACACGAACTTCATCGTGAACCACGCGAGGATCAGGAACACGACCATTTGCGCAAACAGGGTTGCGTTGAGATTCACGGTGTTTCCTTAAACGTTGCTAGTTCGGAAAGTGAAACGGCAAGGCGCTCATCGATTCTGTATTCGATCAGCGCCCAAGTGCCCGTTCCGCCCTGCGCCTTTACTAGTTATAGCTCAGGCGCAAACTTCCGAGGAACCTCAGCCTGCCAGCTTCGACAGCAGCGGGTTCGCGAACGCAAACAGCATTGCCACACCAACGCCAATCAGGAACGCCGCATCGATCAGACCAGCCAGCAGGAACATCTTGGTTTGCAGCGGGTTCATCAGTTCCGGCTGACGAGCGCATGCTTCGATGTACTTGCCGCCCATCAGGCCGATACCGATACAGGCGCCGATTGCACCCAGGCCGATGATGATGCCGATACCGATGGCGGTCAGACCCTGGATGTTGGCGATGAAAGCTTGCATGATCACTCCTTTGTGAAAAGTCTTTTTAGAACTGGTTGGAACTGGGATTTAAAAAACTACGATTCTTTTGTCCGACGGCGCAGTTTAGTGCGTGTCGTGTGCCTGGCCGATGTACACCAGCGTCAGCATCATGAAAATGAACGCCTGCAGCAGAACGATCAGGATGTGGAAGATTGCCCACACGCTGCCGGCGATCACGTGGCCGATGAAGCCAAGCACCGTCGTGTCCGCGCCGAAGCTCCAGATGCTGCCGAGCAGGGCAATCAGCAGGAACAACAGTTCGCCCGCGTACATGTTGCCGAACAGCCGCATGCCGAGCGAGACCGTCTTCGCGACGAACTCGATGATGTTCAGTGCAAGGTTCGGGATCCACAGCAGCGGATGTGCGCCGAACGGAGCGGACAGCAGTTCATGCACGAAGCCGCCGGCGCCCTTGATCTTGAAGTTGTAGTAAATCATCAGCGCGAACACACCGAGGGCGATGCCGATCGTACCGTTCAGGTCGGCGGTCGGAACGATGCGGTGGTGCGGGATGACTTCGGACAGACCCAGCCAGCCGATCACGTGGCCCGGCAGGTCGACAGGGATAAAGTCGAGCGAGTTCATCAGCGCGACCCAGATAAACACGGTCAGTGCCAGCGGTGCGATGAAGGTGCGCGTGCCGTGGATCATCGACTTCGATTGATCCTCGACCATTTCGACCAGCATCTCGATCGCGCATTGGAAACGGCCTGGCACGCCCGACGTCGCCTTACGGGCCGCGAGATACAGAATGAAGATGGTGGCCAGACCGCAAACGATCGACCAGAACAGGGTGTCCAGATTCCACACGTGAATGTCGAAAATCGACGTCTGGTGCGCGGTGGAAAAGTTCTGCAAGTGGTGCGCGATGTACTCGGACGGATCCATTGCGCGCGTGCCTTCGCTAGCTGCCATATCGTTAAAGCCACCCAAATTGTCGAAAATCGTCTTAGGCCGCTCCCGCCGCAATACTGTATTGCGGGAACACGCCGGGTGCGGATCATGTCATATCCGCACTCCTGTTGGCGGCGCTGCGCGCCAGCCTGAATTTTTGCTACTACTTTGTTGCTGCTTCCTTAGCGCCACGCCAGGGCGATCCAGTACGTCTTGAGCGCAATGAGGTAGGTCACGAGCAGCGGCACCCAGCGTACGTCGTGATACCAGAAGGCGATGGCTACAAACATCGCGATCGTTGTCCCCATCTTGAGCGCTTCGCCGATCATCCAGCTCATCACTGTCTCGGCGCCGCTCAGCGTTCTAAGGCGTGCCGCGAACAAAGCACCCGGCACCCAGCAAATCGCTCCCCCCAGGAACGCGGACAGCGCAGCAGCGCCCGGCGGCTTGTAGAACAGCCACCACACCAGCGTAGCACCCAGGGACAAAACCATTTGCGCTGCCACGACCTTGGCAGGCGTGACGCGCGATGGACGACTCACATTGGGACCAAACAGCTTTTCAGCCTCGGCCCGCGTAAGCGGAACGATATTGTTATCTTGCTGCTCGACATCCCACGCATCATCAGGTGAAGCGTGCTGACCGGTGGACGCAACGGAAGGGGTGCGCTCAGCGGGGTGTTCGTCGTGCCCATTCTTCGGCGCTTGATTCGACGCTTTGACCGCCATCGCAGTGTTCCAAAAGTCTTGTTCCAGCCCGCGAGCTTACGCCGCGCTTACGGGGTTGCCGTGCAATTAAATCCGGGCGATTGTAAGCGATAGTTGCAGGCAATTCAAGACTTTAGGCCGTTCAATAAACCGCGTGAAACCGGCCTTCACCATATGGAAGCGGCGTCTTCCCGCAGTGATTCACGGCAAATGTAAGGCGGTCGGGGGATGGCCAAATATGCGTGATGAGTTAGACGGTTTCGATCCCGCAGATACGTCGCTTCGGCGCTATGACGTACGTCTCAAAAATGCAACAGAAGTTAATTTTCGCGTGGTACGGTGGACTTGCGTCACAGTTACGGGTAGTGCAATGCGGTGGGCGGATACCGATTCCCTACAGACCACGCGACCACTGCGAACACGTTTTTGATACCGCCCGATGATGCCGCGCGGCTGCAGGACTTTCGGCGGCAGCGCTCTGCGCGCCTGCCCCGCAGCACTTAAATCATCCGCGGCATCGCGAACAACTCGCCGGCGCCGGATCGGAAAGCGGCCAACGCGGAATTCGACGTCGATAGGGATCCGACGCGGGAGGGTGAAGAAGCATTCGCGCGATTGCCGAGCGGTCCCAGCATCCGGCGCTCGCCACCACACTATGCGGGGAGGCACCGGCGCGTACCCAGCGGCAAGCGAAATGGTGCCATCGGCCTTTCACATCAGGAATCCTCAATATATATCGCCAGTTTTAAATTCAGGAATCCATCGGATATCAATATGGCATGCAAATGAATTGGCGAGAGCGGCGAACGTTCAAGGTTGTGATTGCGGCCGCCGCGATGCACCTCCCGCCGCCGAACCGCTTGCGAATCGGATCTCCATCCAGACGATTCACAAGCACGTTCGGCATGCTTCGCATTCGATTCGCCGTCGCGGTCAGGCCGTGGCGTTGCCGCGCAGCCGGACAAGAATGCCTTCCAGTGCATCCAGGTCGCCGAAATCCACCAGCACCTGGCCGCGGCCCCGCCGGCCGAGCTTGATCTTCACCGTCGCGGCGAGTAGATCAGACAATTCTTCTTCGAGGCGTCGCGTGTCGCGGCCGCCGTCCTGATTTGCGCGCGCCTTCACCGCTGGCGCCGCTTTGGTAGTCGCGGTCACCAGCTTTTCGGTTTCACGCACCGACATGCGTTTGTTGACGACCTGATTGGCCAGTGTGATCTGCGTCGCGGCGTCGACGGCCAGCAACGCGCGCGCATGCCCCATGTCGAGATCGCCGGCCAGGAGCATTGTTTGCACGGGCAACGCCAGGTTCAGCAAACGCAGCAGGTTCGAGACGGCGCTGCGCGAGCGGCCGACCGACTCAGCCGCCTGTTCATGCGTAAAGTGGAATTCATCGAGCAAGCGCTGAATGCCCTGCGCTTCTTCGAGCGGGTTCAGATCTTCGCGCTGAATATTTTCGATCAGCGCCATCGCCGCAGCAGTCTGGTCCGGTACGTCCCTCACCAGCACCGGCACCTCGTCGAGGCCGGCGAGACGCGCCGCGCGGAAACGCCGCTCACCGGCGATGATCTCGTACTTGTCCGCCGAAACCGGCCGAACGAGGATCGGCTGCATCAGTCCCTGCGCACGGATGCTCGCTGCCAGCTCCTGCAGCGCGCCTTCGTCCATGCGCGTACGTGGCTGGTACTTGCCGGCCTGCAGTTTGCTGAGCGGCAGCACGTTGGGCGCGCCCTCAATCACCACTGCCTCGGTGATATCCGGACTGCCGCCGAGCAGTGCTTCAAGACCCCGGCCCAATCCCTTTTTTCTTGCTACTGCATTCATCGCGCTTCCTCGATCCGCTTAGGATGCCTGGTGCGCGCTGCTCAGTGCGCGCACCCGCTCAATCATTTCTGCACCAAACTGCACATAGGCTTGCGCGCCGCGCGACGCCCGGTCGAACACCACGCCCGGCAAACCATAGCTAGGCGCTTCAGCCAGACGCACGTTGCGCGGGATCACCGCGTCGAACACCTTGTCGCCGAAATGCTCCTTCAGCTGATCGGAGACTTGCTGTTGCAGCGTGATACGCGGATCGAACATCACGCGCAGCAGGCCGATCACCTTCAGGTCCCGATTCAGGTTGGCGTGCACCTGCTTGATCGTGTTGACGAGGTCCGACAGGCCCTCGAGCGCGAAGTACTCACACTGCATCGGAATCACCACGCCGTGCGCGGCGCATAGGCCGTTGAGCGTGAGCAACGACAACGCCGGCGGGCAGTCGATCAGCACGAAATCGTATTCGCCCTCGACTGCCGCCAGCGCGGACTTCAATTGACGCTCGCGGTTTTGCACGCTGACCAACTCGACCTCGGCGCCAGCCAGCTCACGGTTGGCGGGCAACACGTCGTAGTCGACTGCTTCCGTCCGTGTCCGTGCATCCGCTACCGATATGCCGTCCACGAGCACTTCGTAGACGGTGTTCGTGCAAGCAGCCTTGTCGATGCCGCTGCCCATCGTGGCGTTACCCTGCGGGTCCAGATCGATGAGAAGGACACGCTGTCCCTGCGCTGCCAAGCTCGCGGCCAGATTGACCGTTGTCGTTGTCTTGCCGACGCCGCCCTTCTGATTCGCAACGCAGAAGATTTTTGCCATCGTTGGTGTGTCCCTTTTTCTGCTTGAGTAAATTGAAAAGCGCTCTTGCTATTCGGTGCGTACCGCCGGGCTACCGGCGGTTGTCAGCCCTCGCCATCCACCCGCACCTTGATCAAGTGCCGCTCGGCGTCGAGTGATGGAACGTGCAGGCGGATGATCTCTTCCACGTGTGAGCCCGCCGGCAAGCGTTCAATCTCGCCGTCCGGACGCACGCCCTTCATCGCCCAGATCGCGCCCTGCTCCGCGACCAAGTGACGGGCCAGTGTAACGAAATCCGCGAGTTCTGCGAATGCGCGCGAGACAATTACGTCGAACTTCACCGGTACTTCGGCGCCTGGCCGCAGCGTTTCGACCCGGCCGGTGACAACCGACAGATTCGCCAGGCCGAGTTCGGCCTTGGCCTGAGCCTGAAAAGCCGTCTTCTTTTGAACGATATCGTTCACGGTGACGGTCCAGCCGGGCAAAACGATGGCCAGCACGATCCCCGGCAAGCCGCCGCCGGAACCCACGTCGAGTACAGAGGAAGGCCCACGCGTCGCAAGATGCGGCACGATCGACAGCGAATCGAGTATGTGCTGAATCAGCATTTGCCGCGGATCGCGGATCGCCGTCAGGTTGTAGACTGCATTCCACTTCGCCAGCAGGGCGACGTAGTCGAGCAGCTTGCCAAGTTGGGCGTCGCTTAAATCAAGGCCGAGTTCGCGGACGCCGTCCTCCAGCAAAGGTGCCAACGCCTCTGCTCCGCTTCTCTTCTGACGCACCGTCATTGCGCCACCGGCGTGCTATCGGCGCCAGGTTCGGCCGGGTTCGTCGAACGACGCCCCAAGCCACGCTTCAAGTGAACCATCAATAGCGAGATCGCTGCCGGCGTAATACCAGAGATGCGCGACGCCTGGCCGATGGTTTCCGGGCGGAATTGCGTTAACTTCTGACGGGCTTCGAACGACAGCCCTCTGACTTCCGCGTAGTCCAATCCCTCTGGCAGACGCGTGCTTTCATGCGCCTCATTTCGCTCGATCTCACCGGCCTGGCGGTCGATATAACCCTGATACTTAATGCCGATCTCGATCTGCTCCTTGATCTGGGCGAGCAGAACGTCGTCCTCAGCCAGCGTTTCGGGTGCGGCACACGCGCCCTCCCGCAAACCGCAGACGCCGTCGTAGGTCACGCCCGGACGACGCAGCAGATCAGCGAGACTGTATTCGTGATCGATCGGCTTACCGAGCAGCGCCGTTGCCTCGTCGGCCGATAACGTCTTAGGATTAACCCACGTCGTGCGCAGACGTTCTGTTTCACGTGAAACAGCGTCGCGCTTACGACTGAATGCATCCCAGCGGACGTCATCGACAACCCCGAGTTCACGACCTATTTCTGTCAGACGCATATCCGCATTGTCTTCACGCAAGCTCAGACGGTACTCGGCTCGGCTCGTGAACATCCGGTACGGCTCCGACACGCCGCGCGTCACCAGATCGTCGACCAAAACACCAAGGTATGCCTGATCGCGTCGCGGACACCAAGCTTCCTTGCCCTGCACGTGCAAGCCGGCGTTGATTCCGGCCAGCAGACCTTGCGCCGCCGCCTCTTCATACCCGGTCGTACCGTTGATCTGACCGGCAAAGAACAGCCCGTTGATAACTTTGGTTTCCAGTGATGCCTTCAACCCGCGTGGATCGAAGTAATCGTATTCGATCGCATAACCGGGGCGCAGGATGTGGGCGTGCTCCAACCCGCGCATCGAACGCACGAGTTCCAGCTGTACATCGAACGGCAGGCTCGTCGAAATCCCGTTGGGATAGAACTCGTTGGTCGTTAAACCCTCTGGTTCGAGGAAGATCTGATGCGATTCCTTCGATGCAAAGCGATGGATTTTGTCCTCAATCGAAGGACAGTAGCGCGGCCCCACCCCTTCAATGACGCCCGTGTACATCGGCGACCGGTCGAGCCCACCACGGATGATGTCATGCGTGCGCTCGTTCGTATGCGTGACCCAGCACGGTACTTGCCGCGGATGCTGCTCGACGCGACCGAGAAATGAGAAGACCGGCACCGGATCGAGATCGCCCGGCTGCTCGTCGAGCTTCGAGAAATCGATCGTGCGGCCGTCGATCCGCGGCGGCGTCCCTGTCTTCAGACGGCCTTGGGGCAGCTTCAATTCCTTCAGCCGAGCTGACAACGAGACCGAAGCCGGGTCGCCAGCGCGACCGCCTGTGTAGTTGTTCAAACCCACATGAATCTTGCCGTCGAGGAACGTACCAGCCGTCAGCACGACTGCGCGCGAGCGGAAACGAATGCCCACCTGCGTGACAGCGCCGACCACACGGTCGCCCTCCACCATCAGATCATCGACGGCTTGCTGGAACAGCCACAAGTTCGGTTGATTCTCCAGACGATGGCGGATCGCCTGCTTGTACAGGAGACGGTCGGCCTGCGCGCGCGTTGCGCGAACAGCCGGACCCTTCGACGAATTCAGGATACGAAACTGGATTCCGCCCTCATCCGTCGCGGCCGCCATCGCACCGCCAAGCGCATCAACCTCTTTCACCAGATGGCCCTTGCCAATGCCGCCGATAGACGGATTGCAACTCATCTGACCAAGAGTTTCGATGTTGTGCGTCAGCAGGAGCGTCGTATTGCCCATGCGCGCCGAAGCCAAGGCCGCTTCGGTGCCGGCATGACCACCGCCGACGACGATTACGTCAAATTCTGTGGGAAAAAGCATGGCGGGATCTCACGCCAGATCGTCGCGTGAGCCTTTCAAAGGAAAATGTATGGGCGAATTATAACGGGTTCGGTTTAGGCCCGAATTTCGGCCGAATGGCTAACCATGAAAAAAGCGGTGTGTTTCACGTGAAACACACCGCTTCGAATGACAGTGAGAGAATCGCGTACCGGCGATTAGGCCACTTTCTTGGTCAACCCCAGATAGGTTTCGATCACTCGCGGATTCTGCGCCAGGTCCGCTGCCGGTCCTTCTAGCGCCAGTTCCCCGGTTTCCAGAACGTAGCCATAGTCGGAAATTTGCAGAGCAGCACGCGCATTCTGTTCGATCAGCAACGTCGCCACGCCTGTCTGCCGCAGTGCACTAATGATGTGAAAAATCTCTTTAACGATCAGCGGCGCCAAACCCAAGCTCGGTTCGTCGAGCATCAGCAAATCGGGTTTGCCCATCAGTGCGCGCCCAACCGCCAGCATCTGCCGCTCACCGCCGGACAACGTCCCGGCCTCCTGCTTGCGGCGCTCCTTCAGCCGCGGAAACAGCGCAAAAACCGGCTCGAGCTGGTCGAGAAAGTTGCGCTCCCCTGCCCGCCTGCGCCGATATGCGCCGAGGACGAGATTGTCTTCAACTGTCATCGTCGAGAACAACTCGCGCTTTTCCGGCACCAGACACATGCCGCGCGCCACCCGTTTTTCAACCGGCACCGCGCTGACGTCTTCGCCCTGATAGCGAATTGCGCCTTTGGCATGTCCGGTCGGTGGCAGTGCGCCCATGATCGCGTTGAGCAGCGTGGACTTGCCCGCGCCGTTCGGGCCGATCACCGAGACGATTTGCCCCGGCCGCACCTTGATCCCAACGCCATGCAGCGCCTCGACCTTGCCATACCGAACCGACAATCCATCGACGTCGAGAATGGGTGCGCCACCGTCCATTGTTGTCTCCATCATTCCACCCCGCCCAGATACGCTTCGAGCACCGCCGGATCCTGCTGCACGTCCTGCGGCAAGCCTTCCGCGATCCGAGTACCGAATTCCATGACCACCAGGCGATCGGTCAGATTCATCACGAAGTCCATATCGTGCTCGACCAGCAGCACACTCATCCCTTCGGCTTTCAGCCTGCGCAGCAAATCGGCGAGTTGCAGCTTTTCTTGATAACGCAAACCCGCGGCCGGTTCATCCAGCAGCAGCAGCGTCGGGTCACAGCACAGTGCACGGGCGATTTCGAGAATCCGCTGCTGCCCCAATGCCAGGCTGCCGGCTTCGTCGTACATATGCTGCTCGAGCCCGACGCGGCGAATCTGCCGAGCCGCTTCCGCCATCAGGCGTGCCTCTTCCGCGCCGTTCAGCCGCGCCACGCTGCGCCAAACGCCGGCCTGGCCGCGCAGATGCGCGCCGATCGCAACGTTCTCCAGCACGGTCATGCCCGGCAACAGCTTGACGTGCTGGAAGGTCCTGCCGATTCCGCGTTTGACGATTTCACGTGAACTCAGCGCATCGATCCGCTCGCCGCGGAATGTGATCTCACCGCTGGTCGCCTGCAATACACCGGTGACCAGGTTGAAAGTCGTGGATTTACCGGCGCCATTCGGGCCGATCAGACCGATGATCTGCCCTGCTTTCACGTTGAAACTGACGTCGTTCACCGCCACCAGTCCGCCGAACTGCTTGCGTGCTCTATTGACGGTCAACAACTCTTCGCCGGCAGTCGGTTTGCTGCGCTGCGGCAGCGGATCCGCATGATCCGGCAGATGCGCGTGCGGCCCGCGCGGGAAAAAGCGCGCAACGAACGGCCAGACACCTCGACGAGCGTATTGCAACAACAGCACCATCAGGATGCCGAACACGATCACTTCGAAGTTGCCGTTTTCGCCGAGCAGCTTCGGCAGCAGCGTTTGCAGATAGTCTTGCAGCACGGTCAGGATCGCCGCGCCGAGCACCGCGCCCCACACATGCGCCACACCTCCCACCACCGCCATAAACAGAAACTCGATACCGTGGTTCAGACCGAACGGCGTCGGATTCACCGCGCGTTGCAGGTGCGCATACAGAAAGCCCGAGATCGACGCCAGCACCGCCGCATAGACGAAGATCACCACGCGCATCCAGCCCGTGTTGACGCCCATCGCCTCGGCCATCAAGCCGCCGCCTCGCAGGGCGCGAATCGCCCGCCCCGGCCGGCTATTAAGCAAATTCTGAACAGACACAACCGCGCCGAGCACGACCAGCCAGATCAGGTAATAGATATGGCGGCCGGATTCCAGATTGATGCCAAAAACATTCAGCACCGGAATTCCGTTGATGCCATCGTACTTACCGAGCAACTCCAGGTTGCCGAACAGATAGAACAGTGCGAGTCCCCAAGCGATTGTGCCGAGCGGCAGGAAGTGGCCCGACAGACGCATCGTCACGAGTCCCAGCATCAGTGCGATCAACGCCGTTACCACCACGCCCGCGATCAGCGCAAACCACGGCGACACTCCGTAGCGTGTCGTCAGATAGGCGGTCGCGTACGCGCCGATGCCAACGAACGCCGCTTGCCCGAAGCTCGTCATCCCGCCAATGCCCGTCAACAGCACGAGACCGATTGCGACAATCGAATACAAGCCGACGTAGTTGAGCAGCGTCACCCAGTATTCAGGCACATGGATCGGCTGCGGCAACACCGGCAGCGCGAACAGCACCACGAGGAACAGCCAGAAGAACTTGTTTTGCATGATCCATTTCATCGTGTCACTCCTCGTCCTCTTCGGCATGCGGGCTGGCAAGACTTCGCCACAGCAGCACCGGGATGATCAGCGTGAACACGATCACTTCCTTATAAGCGCTCGCCCAGAACGACGAATACGACTCCAGCAAGCCGACCAGAATCGAGCCGGCAGCCGCCAGCGGATAGCTGACCAGGCCGCCGATAATGGCGCCCACGAAGCCCTTCAAACCGATCAGGAAGCCCGAGTCGTAGTAGATCGTGGTCAAGGGTGCGACGAGGATGCCGCACAGTGCGCCAAGGGCCGCAGCCAGCGTGAAGGCGAGACGCCCTGCTTGCGTGGTGCCGATACCGACCAGGCGCGCGCCGAGGCGATTCACCGATGTCGCACGCAACGCCTTGCCGGAGATCGAGCGGTCGAAATACAGATACAGCGCGCCGATCAACACCATGGCCGTGCCGACCACCCACAGACTCTGCCCGGAGATCGACAGGCTGCCGAGGTTGAAGGTCGCATCGGAGAACGCCGTCGTGCGCGAGCCTTCCGCGCCGAACATCACGAGGCCGAGGCCGACCATCGCGAAGTGCACCGCCACCGCCACAATCAACAGCAACAGCGTGGTCGCCTCGGCGATCGGCTCATAGGCGAGCCGGTAGACGAAAGGTCCCATCGGAATCACGATCAGCAGCGTCAGCGCGATCTGCACGAGCATCGGCAGTGGCTGAAGGAAAACGCCGCGCGTGAGCGCATACACGGCGATCGGGAACAGCAGATATTTGCCAACCAGCATCACCAGCGTGCGCGCGGCATGCCGACGCCGTTCTGGATGCCGCACCAGCCCCGCCGTCTCGACGACGAAACAGGCGGCGCCCATCGCCATCAGCAACCAGCACGTTGCCGGAAGCTTTTGTGTCTGTAATGCGGCGAGCGTCAGCGCACCGTATGAAACAAACTCCCCCTGCGGGATGAAAATCACCCGCGTCACGGAGGACACCAGCACCAGCGCGAGCGCGAGCAGCGCGTAGATCGCGCCGGTGGTGATGCCGTCCTGCGCGAGGATCGCCGCAATTGATAGATCCATACTTCCTCGTCCTGAAGCGTCGAAATCGAAACTGGGAAACCGTCGTGGCGGCACAACCGGCGGCCGGCCATCGACCTGCAATGCCCGAAAAGACGACCGCCGCGCCGGAACGCGGCGCGGCGGTCGGTGCCATTGTCATCGAACAGAATGGCAGTGCGGCGTCAGCTGCCGCACGTTGCGCGAGAGGCGCGTACCGCTGTTGGCGCTAGTCGTTCTGCAGCTTCCACTTGCCGTCGACGATCTGCACAATCACGCGCGCACGCTTGTCGAGGCCGTTGTGGTCGGTTGTGGTGGTGTTCATGATGCCGTGCGCAACCGGCAATTCCTTGATGTTCTCGAGCGCTGCTCGCAATGCAGTGCGGAACGCTTCGGTACCCGGTTGCGCGGTCTTCAGCGCTTCCGGAATCGCATGTTGCAGCATCTGGCCAGCGTCCCATGCGTGACCGCCGAAAGTCGCCACCGAACCCGCGCCATACGCCTTTTCATAGGCCGCCTTGTACGCTTCCGACGACTTCTTCACCGGATTGGATTCCGGCAATTGGTCCGCTACGAGGATCGGGCCGGCGGGCAGCAATTCGCCTTCGCAATCCTTCGCGCACACGCGCAGGAAGTCGTTATTGGCGACGCCGTGCGTCTGATAGACCTTGCCCTTGTAACCACGCTCCTTGAGCGTCTTGGCAGGCAGCGCCGCCGGCGTGCCCGACCCGGCGATCAGCACCGCGTCCGGGTTGGCGCCGATCGTCTTCAGCACCTGGCCGGTCACCGACGCGTCGGTGCGATTAAAGCGCTCGCCGGACACGATCTTCAGATGGTGCGCCGCGGCCGCCGCAATGAAGACGTTGTTCCAGCTGTCGCCGTATGCATCCGCGAAGCCGATGAAACCGACCGTCTTCACGCCGTGATGCTCCATGTAGTCGGCGATCGCGTCGGCCATCAGGCTATCGTTTTGCGGCGGCTTGAAGGCCCACGCACGTTTCGCGTCCATCGGCGAAATGATCGCCGCCGACGCCGCCAGCGAAATCATCGGCGTCTTGCCTTCAGAAACCGTATCGAGCATCGCCAACGAGTTCGGCGTGACGGTCGAGCCGATGATCGCGTCGACGTGGTCTTCGTCGATCAGCTTGCGCGTGTTCTGCACGGCCTTGCCGGTGTCGGATGCATCGTCGAGCACGATGTATTGCACGGTCTTGCCGCCGATCTCTTTCGGCAGCAGCGCGATCGTATTCTTCTCAGGAATTCCCAGCGATGCGGCCGGCCCCGTCGTGGACAGCGTGACGCCGATTTTCACCTGCGCGAAGGCAGCGCCCGCGCTGCACATCAGCGCCATTGCGATGCCGGTGCGCACCCATTGCTTTGTCTTTTTCATTGCCAGTCTCCAAACGCTCTGAAACGCGTATCTGTAATCCGGCTCACGAACCGGGTGTCTGAATCTAGTTATAGGGTTCAGGCATGCCAAGCATGGTTTTCCCTGCTCAGTGCGAATACCCTCGCCGCTTTGGTGCCACTCCCCTGCTGCGTACCGCTACTGCGATTTCATATGCGTACGTGCGCGACACGCGTTATTTGCGTATGCGCGCAGAACACTAACATGTTAGTAGTATTGCGTTCTGCATCATCCACGGTCAATAGACTCTCGCCTGAATGCGGGTTTGTCCTGAAGCTCGCCGCGCCATAGCGAATTCGCTGCTTATCCACAGTTGCTCCGCCGCACGGCACGTCCTGCACCGCCATGCCGCGCGCGAGCAGTAAAAAAGACGCGTCAACTGCACGCGTCTTTTTTTGGGGTTCCGTATCGCTTCGCCTTCGCTCAGTCGCCGGACAACTTCCACTTGCCGCCGACAATCTCCACCATCACGCGCGCGCGCTGGTCGAGGCCAGCGTGGTCGTTCGCGCTCATATTGAAGATGCCGTGCGACGCGGACATGTCTTGGGTGCTTTCAAGTGCTGCACGCAGCGCTTCGCGGAAGCCGGGCGTGCCGGGCTGCCCCTTCTTCAGCGCCAGCGCAATCGCGCGCTGCAGCAGCAAGCCTGCGTCCCATGCGTGACCGCCGAAGGTCGAAACCGAACCGGCACCATATGCGCCTTCGTATGCGCGCTTGTAGGCAAGCGCGGATTTCTTCACCGGATTCGAGTCAGGCAACTGGTCGGCGACCAGCAACGGGCCGGCCGGAAGATAAGTGCCTTCGCAATCTTTGCCGCACACGCGCAGGAAGTCGTTATTGGCGACGCCATGCGTCTGATAGTACTTGCCCTTGTAGCCGCGTTCCTTCAAGGTTTTCTGCGGCAACGCGGCCGGCGTGCCCGCGCCGGCGATCAGCACCGCATCCGGATTCTGCGACATGATCTTCAGCACCTGGCCGGTGACTGACGCATCGTTACGCGCGAAGCGCTCGTTTGCGACGACCTTGATCCTGGCAAGATCGGCAGCCTTGCCGAATTCCTTGAACCAGCTTTCCCCGTAAGCATCGGCAAAGCCGATGAATGCGACGGTCTTCACGCCATGATTCGCCATGTGCTGCGCGATCGCGGTGGCCATCAGAATGTCGTTCTGGGGCGTCTTGAAGACCCAGGCGCGCTTCGCGTCCATCGGCTCGACGATGGTTGCGGCCGCAGCCATCGAGATCATCGGCGTGATGCTTTGCGCGGCGACATCGGTCATGGCGAGCGAATTCGGCACGACGGTCGAGCCGATCAGCGCGTCCACGTGATCTTCGCTGGTGAGCTTGCGCGCGTTCTTGACCGCCTGGGTCGAATCGGTGGCGTCGTCGAGCACGATGTAGTCGATTTTCTGGCCTGCCACTTCTTTGGGCAGCAGCGCAATCGTGTTCTTTTCCGGAATACCGAGCGACGCGGCCGGGCCTGTTGCCGATACGGTGACGCCGATTTTCACTTCCGCGAATGCATGGCCGCTCCATGCCGCGGATATTCCGGTAGCGACCAATGCCGCGCTCATCCAACGCAATGCCGACTTCATTCCGCTCCTCGATCTACCCCGTTATTCACTCGAACTTAAATCCGTGGATTTAAATCCCGACCCAGCGGTCGGTGAATAGCGAGTTTAGCGGAGCAGACCCGCGCGCTGCAAGCGCTTTGCAGGGTATCGGCGTTTGAAACAGGGCATTGTCCGGTGCATAAAAAAAGCCACCGAATTAGCGGAAGATTTGAATAGCGCTTTATGAAAAGCCAAATAAAAAGCGCTGTCGGATATTAATCCAACAGCGCTTTCGTCTGGGCACTGAGTGCCTCATTGTCTCCTCGTTCTCCGCCTGCAAAATTCGTGCTGCATCAGAACTGCATGAAGGTTAAACGAGCACCTGGCCCTCTACAACTAGCAATTACCCTAGTGGTGCACTGCGGCACTGAATTGGGGCACGCTTCGCGCCAATCGGGCAAGGTTGCCATCCGCCAGCGGCGCTCGCCATCCCAGGTGATTTATGTCGGATTCCGAATCAATTTCGAACGTCGCGTGTTTCAGGCCCTCAACGGCCGCACACGCGCGATGATCTCGCCGACAATGCCGCGCCGGAACGCCAGCACGCAGGCGATGAAAATCACGCCCGTCACAATGGTCACCGACTCGCCCAACGAGCGAAACCATTCGATGCCCGTCGACGACGCTAGCGCCCCGCCGATATCGCCCAGCCGATCTTCGAGCGCGACGATCAGCGCGGCGCCGAGCAGCGGCCCGAACAGCGTGCCCATGCCGCCGACCAGCGTCATCAGGACCACCAGCCCCGACATGGTCCAGTACGCGTCGCTCAAGGTCTCGAAACCCTGCACCAGCACCTTCAGCGAACCCGCAAGGCCGGCGAGCCCCGCAGACAGAATGAACGCCAGCAGCTTGAAGCGATCGGTATCGTAGCCGAGCGACACCGCGCGCGGCTCGTTTTCCTTGATCGCCACCAGCACCTGACCAAACGGCGAATGCACGATCCGCACGATCAGCAGGAACGCCGCCACCATCACGGCGAGCACGACAAAGTACAGCGTGACGTCGGACGACAGATTCAGCAACCCGAACAGCTTGCCGCGCGGCACGCCTTGAAGACCGTCCTCGCCGTGCGTGAACGGCGCTTGCAGGAACACGAAGTAGACCATCTGGGCGAGCGCCAGCGTCACCATCGCGAAGTAGATGCCCTGCCGGCGGATCGCGAAGAGGCCGACGATCAAGCCGAGCAACGTCGCCGACGCCGTGCCGGCCAGCACGCCGAGCTCCGGCGGGAGACCGAGCGTCTGCATCGCATAGCCGGTGATGTAGCCGGCCGAGGCGAGAAACATCGCGTGACCGAACGACAGCAAACCGGTGTAGCCGATCAACAGATTGAACGCGGCCGCGAACAGCGCGAAGCACATCACCTTCATCACGAACAGCGGATAGATGCCGAGCACGGGCACCGCGAGGAGCACGAGCAGCAGCAGACCGTAGAGCGCTTTTCTCTGCATCATTTTTCCTTGCCGAAGAGACCCGCCGGGCGCACCAGCAACACGAGCGCCATGATGACGAAGACCACGGTGGCCGACGCTTCCGGGTAAAACACCCGCGTCAATCCTTCGATTACGCCGAGCAACAGGCCAGTCAGAATCGAGCCCATGATCGAACCCATCCCGCCGATCACGACCACCGCGAACACGGTGATGATCATCGGCTGGCCCATCAGCGGCGAGACCTGGATCACCGGTGCCGCGAGTACGCCGGCAAACGCCGCGAGCGCGACGCCGAAGCCATAGGTGAGCGTGATCATCAGCGGCACGTTGATGCCGAACGCCTCAACCAGTTTCGGGTTCTCGGTGCCCGCGCGCAGATAGGCGCCAAGGCGCGTCTTCTCGATCACGAACCACGTCGCGAAGCAGACCGCCAGCGAGGCCACCACGACCCACGCGCGATAGTTCGGCAGGAACATGAAGCCGAGATTGGTTGCGCCGGAGAGCGCCGACGGCACGTCGTACGGCTGGCCGGAAGATCCGTAGATCGAACGGAACACGCCCTCCACGACGAGCGTGAGTCCGAATGTGAGCAAGAGTCCGTACAGATGATCGAGCCTGTACAGCCAGCGCAGCATCGAACGTTCGATCAAGACACCGAACAGGCCGACGACCAGCGGCGCGAGCACCAGCATCGCCCAATACGGCAGACCGAAATACGAGAAGCCCATCCACGCGAGCATCGCGCCGAGCATGAACAACGCGCCGTGCGCGAAGTTGATCACGTTGAGCAAGCCGAAGATCACCGCAAGGCCGAGGCTCAGAATCGCGTAGAACGAGCCGTTCACGAGCCCCAGCAGCAGCTGGCTCAGCATTGCCGGTAGCGGAACGCCAAAGATGTCCATTGAAGCCCTAACCCATCGCCAAGGTGAGATCGGTTACGCACGATCCGGCCGCCGCGCAATCGACGGGAACTGCTCCGGTCGCGCGCGGCATGTGAAACGGTTTGCCGCCCGGCCGCCCACGCAACGACATGCAGCGCGCCTGGCACGTGGCATGTCGTTGCGCGGACCGCTAGACGGCCTTCAGTCCTCGCTTATTTCCATAGCGCGCAGCGCGTTTCCGTCTTGGTGGTGAACGCCTGCTCGCCGGGGATCGTCGCGGTGATCTTGTAGTAGTCCCACGGTTCTTTGGATTCAGCCGGCGTCTTCACCTGCATCAGGTACATGTCGTGGATCATGCTGCCGTCCTGACGGATGTAACCCTTCGCAAAGAAGTCGTCGACCTTGGTCTTCTTCAGTTGCGCCATCACCTTGTCGGAATCGGTCGAGCCGACTGTCTGCACCGCCTTCAGGTAGGTCATGGTCGCCGAGTAGTCGGCGGCCTGCAGGCTCGACGGCATCTTGCGCATCTTGTCGAAGTAGCGCTGCGACCACTTGCGCGTGTTGGCGTCCCTGTTCCAGTACCAGCTGTCGGTCAACACCAGGCCTTGCGTGGTTTCCAGACCCAGGCTGTGGATATCGTTGATGAACACCAGCAATGCGGCGAGCTTCATCGACTTCGTGATGCCGAATTCCTTCGCCGCCTTGATCGAGTTGATCGTGTCGCCGCCGGCGTTGGCAAGGCCCAGAATCTGCGCCTTCGATGCCTGCGCCTGCAACAGGAACGACGAAAAGTCCGACGCCGACAGCGGATGACGCACCTCGCCCAGCACCTGGCCGCCGGTCGCTTTCACCACATCGGCGGTATTCTTTTCGAGCGCCTTGCCGAACGCGTAGTCGGCGGTCAGGAAATACCACGTCTTGCCGCCCTGCTTCGTCACCGCTGAGCCCGTGCCCTTGGCGAGCGCCGTCGTGTCGTACGCATAGTGAATCGTGTACGGCGTGCATTGCTCGTTGGTCAGGGTATCTGCGCCCGCGCCGATGCTGATGTAGACCTTCTTCTTTTCAACGGCAACCGTGTTCATCGACAACGCGGTTGCCGAGTTCGTGCCGCCGATCAGCAGATCGACGTTGTCGCGATCGAACCACTCACGCGCGCGCGATGCCGCAATGTCCGCCTTGTTCTGGTGATCCGCGTAGACCACCGTGACCGGCTTGCCGTTGACCTTGCCGCCAAAGTCCGCGACCGCCATGCGGATCGCTTCGAGACCGCCCTGGCCATCGATATCCGCGTACAGACCCGACATGTCGGTGATGAAGCCGATCTTTACGGCATCGTCAGCGGCCTGCGCGCTGCCCATCGTCAAAGCGGCGCCGGCGGCAACCGCAAAACAAAGTGTCGCTAGGCGCGCGATTGGGTTCTTCTTCATTCCTGTCTCCTGGTTTCCTGGCTTGTGGTTATCAGAGGCAATCGGACGCTTTTTTATACGCCCAGTAGATCGTGCAGTACCGGCATCTTGCTTTCGAGTTCGCTGGCCTCGAAGTGTTCGACAATGCCGCCGTGTTCCATCACGTAGAAGCGATCGGCGAGCGGCGCGGCAAAGCGGAAATTCTGTTCGACCATCACGACCGTGTAGCCGCGACCCTTGAGCGTGACGATCATGCGCGCGAGCGCTTGCACGATGACGGGCGCAAGGCCTTCCGAGATTTCGTCGAGCAAAAGGAGGCTTGCGCCGGTGCGCAGAATGCGCGCGACCGCCAGCATCTGCTGCTCGCCACCCGACAGACGCGTGCCTTGGCTCATGCGGCGTTCGTGCAGGTTCGGAAACATCGAATAGATTTCTTCGAGCGACATCATGTGCGCCTTGTCGCCGACGGGCGGCGGCAGCAGCAGGTTTTCCTCACACGACAGGCTCGAAAAAATCCCGCGCTCTTCCGGGCAATAACCGATGCCGCAATGCGCGATGCGATGCGTGGGCAGGTGGATGGTTTCGCGCCCGCCGATGCGGATCGAACCGGTGCGGCGGCCAGTGAGCCCCATGATCGCGCGCAGCGTCGTGGTACGGCCCGCGCCATTGCGGCCGAGCAGCGTGACGACTTCCCCGCGATTCACCGTCAGGTCGACGCCGTGCAGGATGTGGGATTCCCCGTACCACGCTTGCAGACCCGCAATTTCCAGCGCAGGGGCGCTGCTGGTTGTGTCGCTCACTTCGAGGCTTTCGCGCTCGGCAATCGTATTCATGCGTGGGCTCCGGCGAGCGCCGCGTCAGCGCTGCCCATGTAGGCTTGCATCACGAGCGGATTCTTCGAGACTTCGGCGTAGCTGCCTTCAGCGAGCACTTCACCGCGTTGCAGCACGGTGATCGTGTCGGAAATGCCGGCGATCACGTTCATGTTGTGCTCGACCATCAGAATGGTGCGGCCGCTCGATACCTTTTTGATCAACGCCGTGACGCGATCGACGTCTTCATGGCCCATGCCTTGCGTAGGCTCGTCGAGCAGCATCAATTCCGGTTCCATCGCGAGCGTAGTGGCGATCTCCAGCGCCCGCTTGCGGCCATAGGACAGCTCTACTGTCAGCACGTCGGCGAAATCGGTCAATCCAACCTGCGTGAGCAAGTCCATGGCGCGGTCGTCGAGCTGGCGCAGCGTACGTTCGCTCTTCCAGAAATGAAATGCAGTGCCGAGCACGCGCTGCAGACCGATACGTACGTTCTGCAATGCTGTCAGATGTGGAAATACAGCGGAAATCTGGAACGACCGGATGATGCCGCGCCGTGCGATCTGCGCCGGCCGTTCATTGGTGATATCGATGCCGTTAAAGACGATCTGACCCGCCGTCGGTTCGAGGAATTTGGTGAGCAGATTGAAGCAGGTGGTCTTGCCCGCTCCATTTGGGCCGATCAGCGCATGGATCGAGCCACGGCGCACGCGCAGATTCACCCCGTTCACGGCGATGAAGCCTTTGAACTCGCGGGTGAGGCCGCGCGTTTCGAGAATCGTATCGCCGAGAATCATGTTCCCTTCCATACGGAGTAAGGCGAAGCACTACGATCTTCCGCGCGAACCGCTGCGCGACGTTGGATGACGGCGGCAACCCCCGTGCCGCTCGTTGGCGTGCTGCACCAATCCGGACGGTAATCCATGGCGCCACACGCAGCATGGGTGCCATTGTCGCGCCAATGATGCAGCGCATTCATTGGGATTTGCACTTAGTGGGCGGTGCCCGTTTTATGCACGCGCAAGGGGCCGCGGAGGCCCGTGGCGGCTTCGCGGCGCCTCGCCGCCATGCCCGTTGTCGCCCTGGCTGTCTAGCGGGTTCTCTTGTTGATTGTCACACCGCTGACATCGAAGGCGAAGCGTTCGTCTGCGTTACCGCATTGCCGGCCACGCGGGTGCGACGATCCTCGCGGATCATGTCGCTGGCGCGCTCGGCGATCATCAGCGTCGGCGAGTTGGTGTTGCCCGACGTGATAGTCGGCATGACTGATGCATCGACAACGCGCAGACCGTCAACACCTATGACTCGTAGCCGGTTGTCGACCACGGCACCCGGATCGTCGCTCAAACCCATGCGGCAGGTACCGACGGGGTGAAAGATGGTCGTCCCGACCGCGCCCGCGGCCTGCTGAAGCTCCTCTTCGGTCTGAAACTGGACGCCGGGCAAGATCTCTTGCGGCCGATAGCGCGCGAGAGCGGGCGCCGCGGCGATGCGGCGCGTGAGACGCAGCGCGTTGGCGGCGACGCGCCGGTCGTAATCGGTCGACAAATAGTTCGGCGCGATCAACGGCGGCGCCGAAGCATCGGCGGATTCGATGTGAATGCTGCCACGCGAAGTCGGTCGCAACTGGCACACCGACGCAGTGAACGCGTTGAAGCGATGCAGCGGTTCGCCGAAGCGATCGAGCGAAAGCGGCTGCACGTGGTATTCGAGGTCGGGGCGCGTGAGCGAGCGATCGTCCGGATCGGATTTGGCGAACGCGCCGAGTTGCGACGGCGACATGGACATGGGACCGCTTTGAAAGAGTGCGTACTGCATTCCAATCATGAGCTTGCCCCACCAATGCGCGGACGCGGTGTTGAGCGTACGCACGCCGTCGACCTTGTAGGCCATGCGCAGCTGCAAATGGTCCTGCAGATTTTCACCGACGCCACGCAGATCCCTGACGACCTCGATACCCAGATTCTGCAGACGTGCGCCGTTGCCGATGCCGGACAATTCCAGCAATTGCGGCGAGTTGACTGCGCCTGAGCTGAGGATCACCTCACAGCGGGCGTTGGCCAGATAGTCCGTGTGATCGCCGCGATATTCGACGCCGGTGCAGCGACGTCCTTCGAATACGACGCGTTGCGTGTGTGCACCGGTGATGATGGTGAGATTCGGACGCTTGAGCACCGGACGCAGGAATGCTTTCGATGCGCTCCAACGGATGCCGCGTTTCTGATTGACGTCGAAGTAGCCGACGCCGGTGTTGTCGCCGCGGTTGAAATCATCGGTGGCGGGGATGCCGGTTTGCTGCGCGGCTTTCGAGAACTCTTCGAGAATTTTCCATTTGAGGCGTTGTTTTTCGACGCGCCAGGGGCCACCCGCTCCATGCGATTCGGACGCGCCGGCGTAGTGGTCTTCGCTGCGTTTAAAGATAGGGAGCACCGAGGTCCATGACCAGGAGGCGTCGTTAGTGATCCTGGCCCATTCATCGTAGTCTTCGCGCTGACCACGCATGTAGATCATGCCGTTGATCGATGAGCTGCCGCCTAATACCCTGCCTCTTGGATATGACAGGGAGCGGCCATTCAGGCCAGGCTCCGGTTGGGTTTTGTAGAGCCAGTCTGTGCGAGGGTTGCCTATGCAGTAGAGGTAGCCTACCGGCACGTGAATCCAGTGGTAGTCATCCTTGCCACCGGCTTCCAATAGCAGAACCTGTATTTCCGGGTCCTCCGTCAGGCGGTTGGCTAACACGCAACCTGCCGTACCGGCGCCGACTATGATGTAGTCGAATTCGCCTTCCACACGACGGGTGGCTTTTGTTGTGGGCATCATTGTCTCCTAAGCTTTTTTGCTTCCCAGCGGCCTGGTTGTCCCTGTGCCTACGGCGTTGACATTTCCTTTCATTCGGTTCATTGGCCTTACCCGTTGTAGGGCGACACCAATGAACCAACAGCAAAGCGAGGAAAGGTCAACGCCATTGGCGAACAAACCATAGCGCCGCAGATGCAAAAAATTACTTGGCTACAGGCATAGTGAACTCGGCCCCCTTCCCGATACTATCGGGCCACCTCTGCATGATGCTCTTATACCTCGTATAAAACCGAACCCCCTCTTCGCCGTAGGCATGGTGGTCGCCAAAGAGAGACCTCTTCCATCCACCAAAAGAATGCCAGGCCATCGGCACAGGAATAGGCACATTGATCCCAACCATGCCGATCTGGATCTGCCGCGAAAACGCCCGGGCAACGCCGCCATCGGAGGTAAACAACGCAACCCCATTAGCGAACTCATTCGCGTTAATGAGTTCCACCGCGGACGCAAAGTCGGGCACCCGCACCACGCATAACACGGGTCCGAAAATTTCTTCGCGGTAAATCTTCATGTCCGTGGAAACATCGTCGAACAGGGTGCCGCCGAGAAAGAAGCCCTTCTCATGCCCAGCCACCTGATGCCCACGTCCATCGACCACCAGCTTCGCGCCGGCAGCCACCCCAGCCTCGATATATCCGGCCACTTTCTCGCGATGCGCCGCCGTCACCAACGGCCCCATCTCGGCTTCCGATTCCATGCCGTTGAGAATCTTCAGGCTCTTCACCCGCGGCGTCAGGCGCTCGATCAACTCATCGGCGATATGGCCGACCGCAACGGCCACCGAAATCGCCATGCAGCGCTCGCCGGCGGAACCATACGCAGCGCCGATCAACGCATCGACGGCCTGGTCGAGATCCGCATCCGGCATCACCACCAGATGATTCTTCGCACCGCCCAAAGCCTGTACGCGCTTGCCGCGTTTCGTGCCTTCGGTGTAGATGTACTCGGCAATCGGCGTCGAGCCGACAAACGACAACGCACTCACGTCCGGATGCGCAAGCAACGCATCGACCGCAACCTTGTCGCCATGCACGACGTTGAACACGCCATCCGGCAAACCGGCTTCTCTCAACAATTCAGCCAACCGGTTCGATGCCGACGGATCGCGCTCGGACGGCTTCAGCACGAACGTGTTGCCGCATGCGATCGCCACCGGGAACATCCAGCACGGCACCATCATCGGGAAATTGAACGGCGTAATGCCGGCGACGACACCCAGCGGCTGACGCAAATTCCAGTTGTCGATGCCGCCGCCAATCTGGTCGGTAAAGTCGGTCTTCAGCAGATTCGGAATACCGCACGCAAACTCGACGATTTCGATGCCGCGCATCACTTCGCCCTTCGCGTCGGAAAACACCTTGCCGTGCTCGCGCGTAATCAGTTCGGCGAGTTCGTCGTGATGACGATCGAGCAATTCCTTGAATTTGAATAACACGCGCGCCCGCTTGATTGGCGCCGTTTCGCTCCAGGCGGGAAAGGCAGCCTTGGCGGCAGCGACAGCGGCATCCACTTCGGCGACGCTCGCCAGCGGTACGCGCGCGCTCACATTGCCAACCGCCGGATTGAAGACGTCGCCGAAACGCCCGCTCGTGCCCTCGATCGTCTTGCCGTTGATGAAATGAGTCAGCGCGCGTGCGCTCGTCTCGCTTCGAAGCGTCTCGTCCTGATATGTCTCGCTCATTTTTTCCTCGTCGTGTGAAGTCGTACGCCTGCCGCAAACAGTGCGATGAGCCAAAGATTACGGCGCTTCGGGGCGACAAATCCAATGAGTAATGCTCAACTGCGCTATAAGCCGCGCTAATATCAAGATATGGATCTGATTCTGCTCCGGGCATTCGTCACCGTCGCGCGCGAGGGCAACCTCACCCGTGCTGCGGTGCAGCTACATTTGACCCAACCGGCCGTGAGCCTGCAAATCAAGCACTTGCAGGAGACGCTCGGCGTGACGCTGTTCACGCGGACCTCGCACGGGCTCTCGCTGACACGCGACGGCCAGGCGCTGTTGCCGCACGCCGAACGCGCGCTCGGTGCGGCCAGCGACGTGCAGCGCGCCGCGGCGTCGCTGCGTCAGGAAGTGCGCGGACGATTGCAGATCGGCACGATTCTCGATCCGGCCTTTCTTCGTCTGGGCGGTTTTCTCAAGCAACTGGTGGAAACCTGGCCGCACATCGAAACGGCCTTGCGCCACGGCATGTCGGGTTGGGTGCTGGAGCAGGTTCGCGCGGGCGAGCTGGACGTCGGCTACTACATCGGTCAGCCCTCCGACGACGATGCGCGCGACGGCGCCGCCTTCCACGCTGTCACGCTCACGCACTTCCAGTATCGCGTGCTGGCGCCGGCCGGCTGGAAAGATCGCGTGAAAGGCGCGCGCGACTGGCGCTCGCTCGCCGCGCTGCCGTGGATCTGGACGCCCCCGGCCTCCGCGCACAATAGATTGTTGTCGCGGCTCTTCGCCGAAGCAGGCGTAAAACCGGTCAAGGTGGCGGAAGTGGATCAGGAGCCGTCGATGCTCGATCTGGTCAAATCAGGCGTCGGCCTCACGCTCGCGCGGGATGCTACCGCGATCGCCGAAGCTCACGCGCACGCGTTGACGATCGTCGAGGGCGTCACCGTGCCGACCCAGCTCAGCTTCATCACACTCGCCGCACGCAAAGACGAACCGGCAATAGCGGCCGCGTTGAAGCTGATCGAGCAGCAATGGGCAACGTAGAAGCAGCGTGAGCGCGATATGAGCCGCTCTCATGACAGCCTCGCACCGCGCGGACAATTGCCGCCTGAGTAGCCCCCTGAGCGGGCGCCTTCAGCTGAAACCACACCGTCACGCACTTTTTGTTAGATTGACGGTTTGCGCCCACGCGCCGGCCTCGCAGCGCTTTCCGTTCCGTTTGACTTTGTCCTTCCCGGCAGCTTCGCCCCGGCAACACGGGAAGCCGCCGTTCACTCCATCCTTCGACAGGAGCCTGACATGGCACGCAACATTGAAATCAAAGCCCGCGCCCAGCATTTCGAGCAACTGCGCGAACGCGCCGCGCAGCTTGCGTCGGAGGCGCCGCTGATCTTCCGCCAGCAGGACTTCTTCTATGACGTGCCGCGCGGCCGTCTGAAGCTGCGCCAATTCGACGACGGCACGCCGGCCGAACTGATCTTCTATCAGCGCGACGACCGCGACGGCCCGAAGGCGTCGTACTACACGCGCAGCCCCGTGACCAATGCCGAAGCGATGCACGCATTGCTCGCCACCGCGTTGACCACGCGCGGCATCGTCACGAAAGAACGCCACGTGTATCTGACCGGACGTACGCGGATTCATCTGGACCGCGTGGACGGCCTCGGCGACTTCGTCGAACTCGAAGTCGTGCTAGCCCAGGATGACGACGAAGAAGGCGGCCACGCCGAAGCGCATGCGATGTTTGCGAGACTCGGCGTGCCGGAATCGGATCTGGTGGCGGTGGCCTACGTCGATTTGCTCAACGCGGGCAGCGAGCCGAAACAGGCGGCATAACTCTTCACCGCCGTCGGCCGCAGTCAAACCCGCAGTCAAACCCGCGGTGAAATCCGCCGTAAGACCCGGCGCATCACGCGGCGCTCGCGCCCGGCGATAGATGACCCAGCGGCAGGGGTCCGTTGCGCTTGAAGGTGGTCAGCACGATATTCGAGCGCACACTATCGACGCCAGGTACACGCATCAGCTTCTTCATCACAAATGTGGATAGCGCGTTGAGATCCGGCGCGACAATGCGCAGCAGATAATCGGCGTCGCCGACCACCGCGTGACATTCGAGCACTTCGGGCAGCACGTCGATCTGCTGCTGGAATTGCTCGATGATCGAATCGCCGTGATGCTTCAACTTCAGACTCGTAAAAGCCGTCACGCCGAGCCCGAGCTTCTCCGGTCGCAGCACGACGCGATATCCATCCACCACGCCCACCTGCTCCAGCCGCTGCAAGCGCCGTCCGATCTGCGATGGCGACAGCGGTACCTGCTCGGCCAGTTGCTGATGCGTGGCGCGCCCAAAGCGCTGCAGCACATCCAGCAGCGCGAGATCGAAGTGATCCAGTTCCAACATGATCGATATCCGCATTTAGTCGTGTTTGTATGCACGATTATTGCACGTTAAGGCAGATATGCGCCATCATTGCGCCCTTTCCGCGCACGCTCCGCTCTACACTTGCATCATCGATTCAACCTCGCAGTCACGTAGAGCGCAGCGCCATGTCCACAGCGAACACCGCCAAACTGAAAGAGCAATTCGACGCCGGTCTCGAAACCCGCGCCGATTTCACCATCGACCAGCCGTCCGATCGTTACGGCGCCGTCGATCACGCGGCGTGGCAACAGCTTTACGCGCGCCAGATCGCGCTGCTCAAAGGCCGGGTGTGCGACGAGTTTCTGGCGGGCGTTGAGCGCATCGGTATGCCGGCCGACCGCGTGCCCTCGTTCGACGAAATCAACGCGAAGCTCACACCCGCGACCGGCTGGCAAATCGTCGCCGTGCCTGGGCTCGTGCCCGATCAGGTGTTCTTCGAGCACCTCGCCAACCGCCGCTTTCCCGTGACATGGTGGATGCGCCGCCCGGACCAGCTCGATTACCTGCAAGAGCCGGACTGCTTCCACGATCTGTTCGGCCACGTGCCGCTGCTGATCAATCCGGTGTTCGCCGATTACATACACGCCTACGGCCGTGCCGCGCTCGCCGCCAATGACGCCGGCGCGTTGCCTCTGCTCGCACGGCTGTACTGGTACACGGTCGAATTCGGCCTGATCCGCGACGCGGCGAGTCCAAACGGCGTGAAGATCTATGGCGCGGGCATCGTATCGAGCAAGGGCGAAACGCTCTACAGCCAGCGGAGCGCGGCGCCGAACCGGCTCGGCTTCGACCTCGAACGCGTGATGCGCACCCGTTACCGCATCGACACGTTCCAGAAGACTTATTTCGTGATTGACGACTTCGCGCAATTGTTCGGCGTCGCGCAAACCGATTTCGCCCCGCTACTGGCAAGGCTGGCCGCCGAACCGGCGTTCGCGGCAGGCGACGTGTGCGAGGGCGATCAGGTCATCACGCGCGGCTCGCAGGACGGTTGGCAAGCCGACGGCGATATCTGACGGCACAGGCTGAACCGGCCGACTGCGAGCTTGCCGCATCCGTGAAAAAATAACGAATGCGCGCGTCCACCGGCGCGCCTGTCTAGATGAACGAGGTAGCACCATGATTCACAAACTGACTTCCGAAGAGCGCGCAACCCAGGTCGCGCAACTGCATGGCTGGCAGGCCGTGGCAGGCCGCGACGCGATCCAGCGCCAGTTCAGGTTCGCCGACTTCAACGAGGCGTTTGGTTTCATGACGCGCGTGGCGATCAAGGCGCAGGAAATGGATCACCACCCGGAATGGTTCAACGTCTACAACAAGGTGGAGATCACGCTGTCCACGCACGAGGCAAACGGCTTGACCGAGCGCGACATCAAACTGGCCCGATTTATCGACAGCATTTCCGCCTGATACGAGCGCTCACGCGCAGTCACGCATCGCGTATAAAGGCCTTCGGCAGCCGTGAAAGGGCTTTGCAGGCAATGTGGCCCCAAAACCTTCAGTTCTACAGGCCATTCTTAAGGCGCACGTAAGAATCCCACGCCTGCCTCGCAATCCCGTCCAAACGATCCGGTGATAGCGCGTGCTGACGCTGTACAATCATCAGCGCGTACGGCTTGGAGAGCGCGCTTGCCTCCTTGCACAAAACGAGTTCGTCGCCGCTCGAAGGTGAGCGGGCGCGCCAGAAGTTGATCGCGGCTTCCAGTTCGTGAATCGTTATCTCGGACATGACTTTCGTGATCGCTCTACGGCCGCTTGATGGCTGCTTTATGGCTGCTCGATGGCCGTTTCATGCCGGTCCGGCACGGCCACGCCGCACGCCGCTGTGTAGCAGGCGCCCCGGCGAACCGCTTGCCCAAACGCCTAACCCATTGTACTTGAGCGAAATCCATGCGACTCCTTCTGATCGAAGATGACCGCCCCATCGCACGCGGCATCCAAAGCAGTCTTGAACAAGCCGGCTTCACGGTCGACATGGTCCATGACGGCATTTTCGCCGAGCAGGCCCTCACACAAAACCGCCACGAGCTCGTGATCCTCGATCTGGGTCTGCCCGGCATCGACGGCATGACGCTGCTGTCGCGCTTCCGTCAGAGCAATCGCCACACGCCGGTGATCATTCTGACCGCGCGCGACGAGTTGAACGACCGCGTGCAAGGGCTGAATTCCGGCGCGGACGACTACATGCTGAAGCCGTTCGAACCCACCGAACTTGAAGCGCGCATCCGCGCGGTGATGCGCCGCAGCGGTCCGCACGGCGATATGCCGCGTCCGGAAGTATCGCTGGGCGGTGTGCGCCTGTCGGGCGTCGATCGCCGCATCTTCAACGACGACAAGCCGCTCGAGCTGTCGCCGCGCGAATTCGCGGTGCTCGAAATGCTGCTGCTGCGCCACGGCCGCGTGGTCAGCAAAGCCCAGTTGCAAGACCACCTGACGCACTTCGGCGGCGATCTCGGCGATACCGCGATCGAAGTCTACGTGCACCGGGTGCGCAAGAAGCTCGAGAACTGCCGCGTCGAAATCGTCACGGTGCGCGGCTTTGGTTACCTGTTGCAGGAAATCCGCCAGGCCGCATAATCGTCGTGAAGGCCGCCCACTTCGTCGCGGCCTGACGGCGCCGGGCCGGCGCCGCGCACCCGGTGCGCGACTCGCCGGCATCCGGCGGCATTTCACGGCGCTTTTCGCCGTTGCCTCTTTCCTGCGCGTTCGATGATGCCCCAGCCGGCCGCCAATAGTCTGCGCCGCACGCTGCTGCGGCGCCTCGCTGCTCCCCTTTCGCTGCTCGCGCTGATGAGCGGCCTCATCGCTTACTGGCTGGCGTGGCAGTACACGCAGCATGTGGTCGACCGCTCGCTCGCCGACCTTGCCACTGCCATCTCCAAACAGATCCAGATCGCCGGCCCCGACGCGCCGATTACGGTGCCGCCGCTCGCGCAGGCCATGTTCTCGGATCCGGTCGAACAGCTCGTCTATCGGATCAGCAACGGTGAAACCGAAATCGCCGGCGACCACAACCTTCCGCTGCAAGGCACCAGCGTGCGGCGCATGCATTACGCTTACGTGTTCGAAACGCAGCACGAAGGCGTAACGGTGCGCGTGGCCCAGGTGCGCGTCGATCAGCCGAGAGGCAACCCGATCGTCGTCGAAGTCGGTCAACCGGTGCATCATCGTTTTCGAATCGCCGCCGAGTTTCTGGTCGCGATCATGATGCCGCTGCTGTTACTGCTGCTCGCGGGCTGGGTGATCGTGTGGCGCGTCGTCAATCAACAGCTCAATCCGCTGACCGATCTCGCGGATTCGTTGAACCGGCAAACGCACACGTCGCTCGAACCGGTCGACGAGACTTTTGTGCCGGTTGAAATCCGTCCGCTTACCGGCGCGCTGAACGCGCTGCTCGGTCGTCTGAAAACCGCACTCGACGGCCAGCGCAAATTTATCGCCGACGCCGCGCACCAGCTGCGCACGCCGCTTACCGCGGTCAAGCTGCATGCGGAACAGGCAGCGGTCGCGCGTGACCCGCAGCAGACGCTCGCCGCGGTGCGCGAACTGCGTGCCGCGGCCGACCGCGCAGTGCGGCTGTCGAATCAGTTGCTGTCGCTCGCGCGCGCCGAGCCGAGCGAACAGGCGGCCCGCTTCGTCATTGTGGATATGGCCGCGCTCGCGTTCGACACCGGCGCCGAATGGGTGCCGCGCGCGCTGGCGTCCCATGTCGACTTGGGCTTTCAGCGTCTCGACGACCCGGCCAACGATCATCCGCTGATGGCGCGCGGCAATCCGGTGTTGCTGCACGAAGTGATCGCCAATCTGCTGGATAACGCGCTGAAATACGTGCCGCCATCGCGTTTCGACGGTGGCCGCATTACCGTGACGGTTTCGCAAACGGTGATCGACGAACTGCGCATGGCCGAGATCGTTGTTGAAGACAACGGCCCAGGTGTGCCGCTCACGCAGCAAGCCGATCTGTTCAAACGGTTTTTCCGCGGCGACGGCCAGAGCGACAGCGGCGTGGACGGCGGCGCCGGTCTCGGCCTCGCGATCGTCCACGACATCATGGTGCTGCATCACGGCAGCGCGCATTACGAAGACGCGCCGGATAGCGGTGCGCGCTTTATCGTGCGCATTCCGCTCGTGCCGGCCAGCGTTCAACAGGGCGCCGCCAGCGAAACCGACAAGCGTCTGCCGGCAAAAAAATCGGCGCACTCGGCGCCGATCGATATGTGACGGATGATGATCAGCGGGCCGCCTTCGTTCACCTCAGGCAGCCCGTGTTTCATTTCTTCTTCTCTTTCTTCGCCGACGTCTTCGCCTCTTTCACCGACTTGACGGACTTCCCGGATTTGTCGGCGCCCTTCTCTTTCTCCGGCGGCGCCAGCATCGTGCCGCGGCACTTGCGCGCGCCGCAACGGCACTCGTATTCCTTCTTGAGCTTCTTGGTCTGACGCGCGTCGATCACAAGGCCGTAGTCGTAAAAGACTTCCTCGCCCTCGGCAATATCGCGCAACGCATGCACGTACACGTGACCGTCGATCTCCTCGGCCTCGCAGTTCGGCGCACATGAGTGATTGATCCAGCGTGCGCTGTTGCCGTTCACCTTGCCGTCGATCACCTTGCCGCTGTCGAGCGCGAAATAGAAGGTGTGATTCGGTTCGTCCGGATTGTGCGGATGGCGACGCAATGCTTCTTTCCAAGAGATCCGCTCGCCTTTGTATTCGATCAGCCGCTCGCCGGCCTTGATCGGTTCGAGGGCAAACACGCCTTTGCCGTGCACACCCGAGCGGCGCACGGCGATCCTGCGTGAACTCATTGAATGAATCCTTGTGAAGAACTGGGAGTGAAGTTCCGAGTGCCGCCAGAAATGCCCGCATCTAGCGCGCTGCTTTTTTCTGACGCGGATAGCAAACGCGGCGCCCTGCGAGCGCCGCGTCGATCTGCGACGCTCATGCGCCACAATCGGCATCCTACACGCTCAAGACGGCTTCCTTCAACCGTCAAAGAGACGTGCTCGCATGAGGCGCGCCGGCAGCTTCACCGTTGTCCGAATGAAATGTCGCCGAACAGCGCCTTCTGGTCACGCGGTTGCGAGCGCCAGTACTGCGGCGGCGCTTCGACCGTTGCGCCGAGCTGCGCCGCCGCATGCCACGGCCAGCGCGGGTTGTAGAGCAGCCCGCGGGCGAGCGCAATCAGATCGGCGTCGCCTGCTTCGATCAGTTGCTCGGCGTGCAGCGGATCGGTGATCAGACCCACGCCGATGGTGGTGAGACCGGTTGCGTGTCTGACGGCTTTCGCGAACGGTATCTGATAACCCGGCTCGAGCGGAATCTTCTGCAACGGCGACACGCCTCCGGACGACACGTCGATCCAGTCGCAGCCGCGCTTTTCCAACTCATGCGCGAACACGATCGTGTCGTCGAGCGTCCAGCCGCCGTCGACCCAGTCGGTTGCGGACACACGCACGCCAACCGGTTTGTCGGCGGGAAACGCGGCACGTACGATGTCGAATATCTCGAGCGGCAAGCGCATGCGGTTTTCCAGTGAACCGCCGTAGTCATCGCTGCGCTGATTGGCGATTGGCGACAGGAACTGATGCAGCAGATAGCCGTGCGCCGCATGCACTTCCAACGCATCGATACCGAGGCGCGCGGCGCGGCGCGCAGAGGCAGCGAACGCTTCGCGGATCCGGTTCAATCCCGCTATGTCGAGCGCCAGCGGCGGCTCTTCACCCGCCTTGTGCGGCAATGACGACGGCGCATGCGGCAGCCAGCCGCCTTGCGATACCGGAATCAGCTGGCCGCCTTCCCATGGCGTGTGACTCGACGCTTTGCGCCCTGCGTGCGCCAGCTGCATTGCCACCTGAATATGCGAATGCTTGCGAATCGCGGCCAGCACCGGCACCAGGGCGGCTTCGGTGACGTCGTCCCACAAGCCGAGATCGCCCGGCGTGATGCGGCCATCCGGTTCGACCGAGGTCGCCTCGATGCACAACATGCCGGCGCCGGACAAAGCGAGACTGCCGAGATGGATCATGTGCCACGCCGTTGCCTCGCCACGGTCGGCGGAATACTGGCACATCGGGGACACGACGATACGATTGGGAAGCGTCACGCTACGCAGCGTGAGCGGAGAAAAAAGCGCGCTCATGGATTACACCCAGTGAAAGCCCGAGAGCGGTCGAGCATAGCACCGCGGGTGATTTACCGCAGGCGCGCGCAGCTCAAGGCTTCGACTCGACCTGATCGAGCCACTCACTGAACATCTGGCGCGCGGCGGCTTCCAGCCCCGGGCCGAACTGCGCGGTTTCGGCGCGCAATTGACGCGCGTCGATTCCGTGGCCTACAAGTTCGCCGGCATTGCCGATCAGCCATGGCTCGAAACGGTCGGCGCGAATCTCCGGATGACATTGCAGGCCCAGCACGTGATCGCCCCAGGCGAACGCCTGATTTTCGCAGGCGGGTGTCGACGCGAGACGCGTGGCGTGCTCGGGCAGATCGAAAGTATCGCCGTGCCAATGCAGCATGGAGGTGTGCGTGCCGTCCAGATGACGCAGCGGCGAAGCGCGGCCGGCATCGGTGAGCGTGAGCGGAGTCCAGCCGAGTTCGGTGTGGCCCGCGGGATACACTCGCGCACCGAGCGCACGCGCGATCAATTGAGCGCCGAGGCAAATACCCAGCGTCGGCAAACCGGCGGCAATGCGCTTTTCGATCATCGACAGGAGCGGCACGAGCGTCGGGTAAAGCGCATCGTCCGTTGCACTGATCGGGCCGCCCAGCACCACCATCAACGAAGCCGCAACCGGATTCGGCGCCTCGATACGGGCAAAGCCGACATCGAGATAACGTACCGGGCGGCCACGCTCGCCGAGCACCCGCTCAAGACTGCCCAGATCCTCGAAGTGCACGTGGCGAATGGCCAGAACTTCGCGATTCATCAGCCTGTCACCTTCAGGTTGACCAAGGACTTGCCGCTGCGCGGCGCGAACCGGCCGGCAGGAGGCATCTGCCGCCCGCCGGAGCACGGTTTCGCAGTGTAGCGGATTGTGCCGGAAGAAGCCGCCTTACTGGGCGAAGATCTTCCAGGTCTTTTTCTGGGTGGCGACGTCGGCGGTTTCGTGCACCGAGCAATCGAGACGCAGATCCGTATCCGCCATGTTCAGATCGAGCAGCGCGCAGTGATGCGGCGTCTTCTTCGGATTCTTGCTGGGCTCGAAGTGCGTGCAGCTCAGGCACATGCGGTGCGCCGGAATGTTGCCTTGCGCTTCCAGTTGGTGAACAGTCTTGAGCAGCGTGCGATAGAACAACGCCTGCTCTTCGTCGCGCAGCGTGCCGACTGCCTTGGCCAGGAAGTCCGGCCATTGCGCGGCCCGCTTGGCAGCCGTGCGGCCACGCGCCGTCAGACGGACCGCAAGGGCGCGGCCGTCGTCGAGAGCGCGGCGCTTTTCAACCAGACCCTTGGTTTCCAGCGTGCTCACTGCATCGCTGGTGGTCGCGGCGGTCAGGGCCGTTTCACGGGCGATTTCGCCGAGACGCATCGGGCCTTTGCGCTGCATCAACAAGACCAGGATTTCGCCCTGAGTCGGCGTGAGACCCGCGCCTTCCGCCCATTCCCAAGCCTGGCTTCGCATCGCCGTGCTCAGTCGCAATAGGCTGTGGGTCACTCGCCCGGTTGCCTGTTCTCCGTATACGCCTTCGCTCATAATCTTCGATTGGTTTATTTAAAGCATGCGTGCGATGCCGGCAGATTGCCTGCCGAGCTCACCCGTAGCCTATGTGGGGTAGCCTCGCCCAACTGCGGACGAGACGGAATCTACTATCTCAAAAATTTACCGCCTTGCAAGCCAAGGCGGCGAAAACGACATTCTATGCGAGAGCGGCGAATCGTACAGCTAAGTTATCCAACACAAGCTGTGGATAACTACGGGAAAACGCCGGGGACTGCCTGTGTGCCGATTCTTGATAAGCCCGCTCGCCTCACCTCGCCCTGCCAAAGTTGTCCTCGCTTACCGGCGCCGATGCACGTCTGATCAGACCGGTTATGGTTTACGCAGTGCTTTGACTTTTCAGGGAATTATTCAGTTGTCCACAGGCCAATGCAATGCTTGTTAACTACTACTACGTTTGTATACATCAACTTTGGAAAAACCTAAGGTCCCCTGAGCTGGAAAATAAAATTTTAAGAAAAACCGCTCAAGATGGGTCTTCCTTACGTTTTAACGCACGCCGTGCTGCTCCCGGCTAGGCCCGCCACTGCAAACACTGTTGCCGCACGGCCTCGTGCAACGATTTTTCCTGTTCGAAAACGCCGCGCAACCATGTCGCGTCGTTGACCTGGCCGCGCGCGATTGCACCGATCTCGGCGAGGGCGTTACCTGAACCTAATGCCTCGGCATGCGGCGCGATCAGGTCAAGCGTCTCGAGGATGTCCTCGGAAATCGTTTTGCGTTCGCCCGTTTGCGGATTGATGCAGGTGCCGGCCAGACCGAAGCGGCATGCTTCGAAACGGTTGAATGTGTAGACCAGGTAATCGTCTTCCTTCGGCGTCAGCGGTTTGTCGAGCAGCAGATGCCGTGCGAGCGTCTGGATGTAGCAGGCGATCGCCGCGGCGCGATCCACCGACAACGGCGTATCCATCACACGCACTTCGATCGTGCCGAAACCCGGCTTCGGCCGGATGTCCCAGTAAAAATCTTTCATGCTGTTGACGACGCCCGTCTGGACCATCTTCGAGAAATATTCCTCAAAGCCGTCCCACGTCAGCACGAACGGTGCGCGGCCCGACAGCGGAAACGCGAACACCGAATTCAGGCGTGCCGAATGAAAACCGGTATCGACGCCTTGCACGAACGGCGAGGAAGCGGACAACGCGATGAAGTGCGGAATGAAGCGCGACATGGAGTGCAACAGGTACAGCGCGCTATTCGGATCCGGGCAGCCGATGTGCACGTGCTGGCCGAACACCGTGAACTGTTTGGCGAGGTAGCCGTACAACTCGGATATGTATTGAAATCGCGGCGTATCGACGATCCGCCGTTCGCTCCACTGCTGGAACGCGTGCGTACCGCCGCCGCACAAGCCGACGTTCAGATGATCGGCCGCGGAGACCAGGGTGTCGCGAATCTTGCGCAAATCGGCGACGGCCTGTTCATGCGTCGTGCAGATGCCGGTCGACAGTTCGATCATGCTTTCGGTGATTTCCGGCGTGATGTTGCCGGGGATTTTTTCGTCCTTGATGAGACGCAGCAGATCCGAGCCGGCTTTGGTCAGATCATAGTCGTGCGTATTGACGATCTGCATCTCGAGTTCGACGCCGAAAGTGAACGGTTTCGAATCGATGAAGGGTTCGAGTGACATGGCGTCCCCTGAGTCTGGTCGGCCGGGCGTGTGTCGGATGCCCGGCCGTTTTGAATCGAATGAGTTGGGATAAAGCGTATTACGGCGTTCAAAAAACGGGCGTCCGGAAGCGCGGTGCCGAAACGCGCGGCGTCGGCTTACTCTTCACGCCGTTCGGCCACCAGCGCCAGGCTGCGATACACGAGCCACGGCCCGAGAATCTGCAGCACGAAAATCGAACACATCACGATAGCGCGCAATTGCGGATCGAAGTTCGGATAGAGGTTATAGGTATCGTCGACGAGCAGATAGGCAAGCGCCGACATCGGCGAGAGCGACAAACCGAGCGCCATCCCCTGCTTCCAGTTCAAACCGCTCGGTTTGGCGAATGCCAATACGCCCACCAGTTTGGCGACCAGCCGCGCAACAATCAGACCGAGCGCCGCGACGCCGCCGAGCGCGATATCTTTCCATTCGAACGAAGTCAGCGTCAGCACGAACAGAATCACAGTCAACAACCAGCCGGCCGTGCCGAAGTGTTGCGGCCACAACTGCGGACGCGCTTCAAGATTCTTCACGATGATGCCCGCGGCCAATAGCGCAAGAATGGTCGACAGCTTGAACAGATGGGCAATCGCGATCCCCAGCAGCACGAGGCCGATTAGCGCGACGAACGAATGCTCGTCCTGCATGTTCAGGCGGCGATAAAAAAAGGTGCAGGTGCGCGCGAGCAGATAGGCCAGCACGAGCGAGCCGATCAGCAGATACAACGGCTGCAGAATCGTGGCGAAGACGTTGCCGTAAACCTCCTGATGCAACCAGCTCGACACGAGTTTTTCGATCACCACCGCATACATGCTGTTGAGCGCGGTCAAGGTCAGCAAACGTTGGGTGACCTGACCTTCGGCGCGCAGTTCGGTTTTGAGCTGGATCACCATCGCGGGAGAAGTCGCCATGGCGATTGCGGCGAGTACTGTCGCTACCATTAGCGGCACGTTCAGGAACAGCAAAACCGGCAAGACGAGCGCGAAGGTGAGCGTGGCTTCGGCGACGCTCGACAGAATCATCCAGGGATTGCGACGAATCCAGCGCAGATCGAGCCGACTGCCTAGTTCGAACAGCAACAGCCCGAGCGCGACATCGAGAAGCGGCCGTGCGTCGCTGGCGGAATCCGCGTCGATCACGCCGAAACCGGCTGCACCGGCCACGAGACCAATGACCGCATAGCCGGAAATACGCGGCAGACGCCATGCCCGATAGCAGAGTTCACCGCATAGACCCGCGGCGAGCAAAGCAAGGCCAGCCCAAAAAATGGCGTCGGGCGTGAGTGGCCAGGCTGGAAAAAACGAAAACGCCGACTTCATCGTGGTGGGTTCTCCTTAGCTGCAACGGCCGGCGATACGAACCGGCGCAAACACCGGCGAGCGGGTGGGCGCATGAGTCGCTCACCGTCGCGATCGCTTCGCGTGACCAGCGTTGCGAGTTTCTGACGATCGGATGATCTGAATATGCCGCAGCCGCAGGAAGCGCGGCGCATTCTGGGGTGCGGCCGCAGCAAGCGGCACGGCACGGTGGAAAGAACGCCGTCGACCCTGAATCAGATTCTGATTGACCGGCACCGTTCCGTTCGGTGCGTGTGCCGTTTGAGGCCTGGCAGACGCGGGAAGAACGGCGATTGTGCCATAGCTTTTTCAGACTCAACCGAAAACACACGAACATGCCGTCAAAACGGTAAAAACGTACGCCATCTTCGCGATGGGTGGAAAAAGCGACCGTTTCGCGGCTGAATTGGGCCGAGACAGAGTACAGGTTGAATAAGACCGACGTGCTTTTGACGGCAACGGCGCGCACGTCTTTGGCGCCGATTTTTGGGGTCCCTCCAGAACGATGCGGGCCGATCTGGCGACGGCCTTTCGGGTTTACTGGTTTACTGTATGTATACGTAGTAACAGTTAACAAGCTGACTCGGTTTCTGTGGATAACCTTGGTTTACCGAAACGAATCATCGGCTTGCCAGCCGCATAACAGGATGCACAGCGTGTGCGGCTGCTGCGGGTATACCGGGGTAACTTTTCTGGATTTTCGACGGCGGCAAAGTTACCCCGTTTACGTCCACAGCGGTTCCACACGAGTTGTGCTCGTAAACCAAGCGGTTATCCACATGTTCCGGTGGATAACCTTTCCCGCACACCGCACGTGCTTGCATACCGTTAGGACCTGCCGTTATGACGTGCTTTTATAACCGTTAACCCAAGGCGCCTTGCCGCAATGCGCGCAACAGGAAGCGCGCTGGATCGATGTCTTCGGCCAGATCGCGCTCGAGCGGCCACGGTTCACCTTCAATCTGCGAGGCGATCAGCTCCGCGCCGAGCGCCGCCCACACGAGGCCGCGCGAACCGTAAGCGAACGCGCCGTACAGGCCATCTGTACGCGGCAGGTCGAGCGGCCATGCGCCACGCAGACGCTGGGCATCGCGTGTCGCCGCGTCTTCATCGGCGAAGTTGCCGATCATCGGCAGCCGGTCGCTCGTGACACAGCGAAACGCGACGCGACCGGGCAGCGAAGCCGCCCGCGCCGAATCCACCATGCCGCTGAAGGCCGGCAGCATCTGCGCGACGCGCTCCAGGTTTTCCAGGTGGCCAGCGGCGCGCAGCGAGGGGTCGGGATCGTCGAGATCGTAGGTGGCGCCGGTCAGCGTGAGCCCGTCAGAGAGCGGGACGGCGTAGCCTTCGCCGATCACCGGCATGAAGAGCGGCGGCACGCTGCCTCGCGGCAGCAAAGTTAGCTGGCCGCGTATGCTGCGAGTCGGCGCGTGCTGCAAACCGGCGATGCGTGCGGCGTCGTGCGCGCTCGCGACGATCACCACCGGCGCGCGAGCGAGCGCATGTCCTGCTGCATCGAATACGGTCCATTGATGTTCCGCTTGCTCGATTCGCGCGACGTCCACGCCGAAGCGCCGTTCGAGTTGCGCACCCGCCGCTGCACACTGCGCGGCGCACAGCGACGCCGGGTCGATCCAGCCGCCGTGCGGAAAGAGCCAGCCCTTCTGCGCGAGCGGCATGCCGGCGAGGCGCTGCGCTTCGGTTCGCGACACCGGTGTCACATAGTCGGATGGATAGCCGAATGCCGCGAGCGCCTCGCTCATCAAACGCGCTTCTTCGTCGTTCGCGGCGATCTGCAGCAGGCCCGAATCACCGCGCAACGGCTTGTGACCCAGTCGTTCGAGCGCGGCCCAGCGCCCGAGCGCGTAAAAAAAACCCGCGCGTGTGATGCGCGAGGCGACGCTGTCGTCGCGCGAGATCATCGGATGGAATACGCCGGCGGGATTGCCCGATGCGTCTTGCGCCACCGATGCATGCCGCTCCAGCGACGTGATGCGCCAGCCGCGCGCGGCCAGCCGCTCGATCACCGCGCAGCCGGCGAGCCCGGCGCCGATCACGATGGCATGCCGCTCGTCGACTGCGAGCGGCGCCGGCGGCTCATAACGGCGCACGCGCCAGCGCGGCGCGAAGTGACCGGCCAGCATCGCCCGTTTCCAGCCGAAGCCTTCCACCTTCCGATATTCGAAGCCGCATTGCGTGAGTGCGCGCTTGACGTCGCCGGCGCTGCTGTAAGTGGAGAACGTCGCGCCCTCGCCCGCCAGACGCGCAAGCGCCTTGAAGATCGCCAGCGTCCACAATTCCGGATTCCTGGCCGGCGCGAAGCCGTCCAGGTAGAACGCATCGGCGCGTAGCCTCAAGGTCGGCAAGCTCTGCGTGGCGTCGCCGAACACCAGTGTCAGCGTGACCCGCCCTTCTTCGAATTCCAGCCGATGGGTACCGGGCACGAGCATCGGCCATGCGCCGGTCAGCTCGAGTGCGAGTGCGGCAAGCGACGGATCGGAAATCGTTTTCGCGTACACGCTGCGCAAGTCGGCCGGTGTGAACGGGTGCTTCTCGGTCGAGACGAAGTGCAGCCGCTCGCAACGTGCCGGATCGGCACGCCAGGCGGCCCAGGTCGTCAGGAAGTTGATGCCCATGCCGAAGCCGGTTTCGAGCACCGTGAAAATGCGGCGTCCCTGCCACCGGTCCGGCAACGCATTGCCGCGCAGGAAAACGTATTGGGACTGTTCGAGTCCACCGACGGCGCTGTGATAGATGTCGTCGTAAAGCGGGGAAAAAGGTGTGCCGTTGTCGCGAAACGCGAGGGTGGCGGGGATCAGCGGATCGGTCATGCGCGGCGGAAAAAAGACGCTCGAAAGAGCAGGTCACACGTTATCGCCAGGAGGCGCAGGTCGCCGGGCAGCGAAAAAGAAGCGCCGAACGTTGGCAAAAACCAACGCCAAGCCCCGTCCGTACTGGGTTTCAGCCCTCGGTTCGAGCCCGCGAACAGCAAAAACAGCGATTTCCCTGTTGCATCGGCCTCGCCAGCGTTAAATCTTCGAAACCCTTGTCCTGATTGGGTTTGCGCTGCGCTATCATAGCAAGCGCCGCGAAGGGAGCGGCGGCACGGCCGCCGGACGGTTATCTGTCCGGCGCTATGTCCGGAGGGGATCCGGAGCCGCAGCTGCTCGACGGCGCGGCCCGCGCACGTATAATCGGCGCGTTCGCGCTGTTCGTGTCAACCTAAACTCAGAAAGGAACCTTAATGAACAAACAGGAACTGATCGACGCCGTCGCAGGTCAGACGGGCGCCAGCAAGGCTCAAACCGGTGAAACGCTGGACACGTTGCTTGAAGTGATCAAGAAGTCTGTGTCGAAGGGTGACGCGGTACAGTTGATCGGCTTCGGCAGCTTCGGTTCGGGCAAGCGCGCAGCACGTACGGGTCGCAATCCCAAGACCGGCGAAACTATCAAGATTCCGGCCGCCAAGACCGTCAAGTTCACGGCTGGTAAGGCGTTCAAGGACGCAGTCAACAAGCGCTAAGCAGATTACTGCCTGGCAGTTGACACCCGCCGACGGCGGGTTTTTTTTCGTCTGCGATCTGTTTTCGGTTGAGCCGCGATGGGTGCCGCAGCTCAACATTCTGGCCGGCAAGACCGGCTCAGTCGTGGGGATGCAGGATTTCGCCGTGACCATGACCATCGTGGTCATGATGATGATCGTGGTCATGATGATGATCGTGGTCATGATGATGATCGTGGTCATGGTCGCCATGGTCGTGATCGTCTTCGTCGAAGTCCCATGCCGGGAACGGGTCGGCGAACTGTTGCCACGATTGTGGTCCCGCTGCATATTCCGCGTCGGTCAGCAGGCACGCGTCGAACTTCGCCTGCCAGACGGCGGGGTCGATGCCGATTCCGATCAACACCAGTTCCTGGCGCCGGTCGCCGATGCTCATATCGTGCGGATCGCCGTGCCAGTCGCCGGCAATTTCGGCGGCCAGCTCATCGCCGCCCTCCGGCCATTCGCTGCGATCCTGAGCGGCCCACCACATTCCCGCCGGACCATGCCGGCATGCGCCGCCCGCCTGCGACAGCGAACCGGCGATGTCGTTACGCGTCGCAAGCCAGAAAAAGCCTTTGCTGCGCAACACGCCCTGCCACTCCTGATGCAGCAGCGCCCACAGGCGTTCCGGATGAAACGGCCGCCGCGCCCGGTAAATGAAGTTGCCGATACCGAATTCGTCGGCTTCGCCCTGATGCGCATGGCCGTGCTCGTGATTCAGCGAGGCCAGCCAGCCCGGCGCGCTCGACGCTTCGTCGAAATCGAAGCGGCCAGTGTTCAGCACCTCGGCGAGCGGCACCGCGCCGAAGCGGCTCACCACCTGCGTGGCTCGCGGATTGATGCGCGCGAGGATACGTTGCAAACGCGTGAGGTCGTCGGCGCTGACGAGATCGGCCTTGTTCACCACCAGTACGTCGCAGAATTCGATCTGCTCGATCAGCAGTTCGACCAGCGTGCGATCGTCTTCTTCAGTGGCGGCGATGCCGCGCTCGGCAAGCGCGTCGGCCGAAGCGTAGTCGCGCAGGAAATTGAACGCATCGACTACCGTCACCATCGTGTCGAGCCGGGCGACGTCGGACAGCGACACGCCGTCACCATCGACGAAGGTAAACGTTTCTGCGATCGGCATCGGTTCCGCCACGCCGGTCGATTCGATCAGGATCGCGTCGAAGCGCTTTTCGCCGGCAAGGCGCTTGACCTCGACCAGCAAGTCGTCGCGCAGCGTGCAGCAGATGCAGCCGTTCGACAGTTCGACGAGCTGCTCTTCGACATGTGAGAGCGCGGCGGCATCGCGCACGAGGGTCGCATCGATATTGACGGCGGCCAGATCGTTGACGATCACGGCCACGCGCAAACCCGCCCGATTCGCGAGGATGTGGTTCAGGAGCGTGGTCTTGCCGGCGCCCAGAAAACCGGAGAGCACGGTGACGGGCAATAGCGGCTGGTTCATCGCAGTACGGAAATGCAAGAGGATTGGAAGGCGTGCCGGGCGCGGGGTCTGATGACGCCATGACCGGACTGATGGCCATGCACCGCCGGCAACACGAAGCCGCATTGTGCATCAAACGGACAGTGGCCGCGTGACTGGCTCCGAGCGGCGACTCGCGCAAGCTCGGGCGCACGCGTGAACAGGAACGCCGTGCTCGCCCGTACAACTGCGGCTCAGCGCGCAGCAGTCGCCGGCATCAGGTTCCACTTGCGCAGGATCGCGGCGATCTCCTGAGCGTATTTATCGCGCAGCGCCGGTGTTTCGGAGTGGTAGGCTCCGACTGCTTGCCACGTATTGCCGTACTTGTTCATCTGGCGGCGCAGATGCCATGCGGCGATATAGACGTTCTTGCAAGGCTCCATCAGCGTGCCTTGCGAGATGCCGTACTGTGCGAGCGTAGGCAGATGGATCGAATTGATCTGCATGACCCCGTAATCGGTCGAGCCGTTTGCATTCTTATGCAACGCGTCCGGCCGGTTGTGCGACTCCTGCCACGCAATCGCCCGCAGAATCAACGGGTTGACCTTCTGATACCCGGCTGCCGCGTCAAAGCAGTCGGCGCGCGCGGACCCTGCTGCTATCAGCACGGCAAGTCCTGCGGCGACGGTGACGAGGCTTTGTTTCATCGGTCAAGATGATTGAACAAATTGCAAGAGTAAGGCCTGGTAAGGGCATCGATCGGCCAAACTTCAGTCGCGCAAGGCCGGAGAGCCGCCTTGGCCGGGCGTGAGCCGGGCACGGGGGAAAACCCCCGTAGTCCAGCTGCAACCGGCACCCCGAACGGCTCGTATCATACCGGCAGGCAATCGAGCGTCAAGTTGGCTAACCGACATAATCCAGCCAAAAACGCAGCACTTATGCGGCACCGCGCACGGAAGCGCAAACGCTTTCAAATATTTGACAGTCCGGAAATCTATTTAGAGTAATCGCACGGCGCTGTTCGATTTGTGACAAATCCGACATGAAAAACTGTTACTGTTCCTTTTTTTCGGAAATTGGGCGGCCAGCATCCAAGGCGACGATTGCCCGTGAAGCCCGCCGGCAGATCGAGGGGGCTGCGGCCTGCTCACATGTCCGCACTGCATGACCGCCGGCGGCTCCGGTTGCCGGTATCGATACCACATTCCATGAGAAGAAATCGTATGGCTTTGCGTCGCGTCGCAACGGCGCTGCTGGTGGTCGGATTGATCACCGCGCAGACAGCACAGGCACAGGTGACACTCAATTTCGTGAACGCCGACATCGATCAGGTGGCCAAGGCGATCGGCGCGGCAACCGGCAAAACGATCATCGTCGACCCGCGCGTGAAAGGTCAGTTGAATCTTGTGTCCGAAAATGCGGTGCCAGAAGACCAGGCGCTGAAGACCTTGCAGTCTGCGTTGCGGATGCAGGGTTTCGCGCTGGTGCAGGACCACGGCGTGCTGAAAGTCGTGCCCGAAGCCGACGCCAAGCTGCAAGGCGTGCCGACCTATATCGGCAACGCGCCGGTGGCGCGCGGCGACCAGGTGGTCACGCAGGTGTTCCAGCTGAAGAACGAGTCGGCCAATAATCTGCTGCCCGTTTTGCGTCCGCTGATCTCGCCGAACAATACCGTGGCGGCTTATCCCGCCAACAACACGATTGTCGTGACCGATTATGCCGACAACGTGCGGCGTATCGCGCAGATCATCGCGGGCGTGGATACGGCTGCGGGCCAGCAGGTCCAGGTTGTGCCGCTGAAAAACGCGAACGCGCTCGACGCCGCGCAGCAGCTCACGAAGATGCTCGATCCGGGCACCATCGGCAGCACCGACACGACGCTAAAGGTATCGGTCACGGCCGACCCCCGCACCAACTCGCTGCTGCTGCGCGCGTCGAACGCCGGGCGGCTGAACGCGGCGAAGTCCCTCGCGAAACAGCTCGACGGGCCGACCGGACAGCCCGGCAACATGCACGTCGTGGCGCTGCGTAACGCGGACGCGACGAAACTCGCGAAGACCTTGCGCGGGATGCTCGGCAAAGGCGGCGAGACCGGCGCAGCGACCGGCTCGAACGAAGCGAGTTCGTTCAACCAGAGCGGCGGCGGCGGCTCGTTTGGCAGCAGTTCGACGGGTACAGCGGGTACGCCACCCCTGCCATCGGGTGGACTCGGAAGCAGCTCGTTCGGGTCGCCGGCGGGCGGCGGCGCAGGCGGGGCGTACGGCTCGAGCGGCGGTGCCGGTTCCGGCGGCCTGCTCGGCGGCGAAAAGGAAAAGAGCGAGGACAATCAGCCGGGCGGCATGATCCAGGCAGACTCCGCCACCAACTCGCTGATCATCACGGCGTCGGACCCGGTGTACCGCAACCTGCGGGCGGTGATCGGCCAGCTCGACGCGCGGCGCGCGCAGGTCTATATCGAGGCGCTGATCGTCGAACTGAACTCGAACACGAACGCCAATCTCGGCATTCAATGGCAGGTGGCGAACAACGAGGTTTTTGCCGGCACCAATCTGGCGACCGGTTCGGGCAACAGCATCGTCAATCTGACTGCGGCGGCGGCGAACGCGACCACCGGCGGTCTCGCTGGGGCGCTCGTAGGACAGAATCTCCAGCAGGGGCTCAACGTCGGCTGGGTACACAACATTTTTGGCGTGAAGGGACTTGGTGCGCTGCTGCAGGCGCTGTCGCAGACCGCCGATGCAAACGTGCTGTCCACGCCTAACCTCATCACGCTCGACAACGAGGAAGCCAAGATCGTCGTCGGCACGAACGTGCCGATCCAGACGGGTTCGTATTCGAACCTCACGAGCGGCACCACGGGCAACGCATTCAATACTTTCGACCGCGTCGACGTCGGTCTGACGCTGCACATCAAGCCGCAGATCACCGATGGGGGAATCCTGAAGCTGCAGCTCTACACGGAAGACTCGGCGATCGTGAACGGCACGACCAACGTGGCGACCAACCCGGCCGGCCCGCAGTTCACCAAGCGTTCGATCCAGTCGACGGTGCTCGCCGATAACGGCGAGATCATCGTGCTGGGCGGCCTGATGCAGGACAACTACCAGGTCAGCAACAGCAAGGTGCCGCTGCTGGGCGATATCCCGTGGCTTGGCCAGCTGTTCCGCTCGGAACAGAAGACCCGCAACAAGACCAACCTGATGGTGTTCCTGCGCCCCGTGATCATCAGCGATCGCGATACTGCGCAGGCCGTGACGTCGAACCGCTACGACTACATCCAGGGCGTACAGGGTGCCTACAGGTCGGACAACAACCTGATCAAGGACAAGGACGATCCGGTGGTGCCGCCTAAGCCGATCGGCCCGGCCGAGGGCGGCTCGGCCGCCATGAACCTGTTCGATCTCGACCAGATGCGGCGCAAGCAGATGGCGCCACCGCCGCCGGCCAGCGCTCCCGCGGCGACAAACGGTGCGGTGCAGGCCAACCCTGTGCCCGCTGCACCGTCCACCGCGTCGCCCGGAGCGCAGCCGTGAGCACGCCGTCCACGCCGCCGTCAGCTACAACGTCGTCGGCATCGGCGCGGGCCACCACGGTTGCGCCCGCAGTCGTGGGCGAGCACGCCGAACGTGCCGCGCCGTCGGCGGTTGCCGCGCGCCTCGTGCCCTACGGCTTCGCCCGCGGCGGCCAGATTCTGGTCGCGCATCAGCATGCCGACAGCCTCGAAGTCTGGATCAGCGAACGCACGAGCGATGCCGCGCTCGCCGAAGTCGCGCGCAACTTCGGCGCTCTCTCGGTCGTGCGGCTGCCCGCCGACGAACTCGCGCAGGCGATCAACCAGGCGTATGCGCGCCAGGACGGCAGCGCCGCGCAGGTGGTCGGCGAAGTGGAAGGCGAAGTCGATCTGTCGCGCCTGATGCAGGACATTCCCGAGGTCGAGGATCTGCTGGAATCGGAAGACGACGCGCCGATCATCCGCATGATCAACGCGCTGCTCACGCAGGCCGCGCGCGAACAGGCCTCGGATATTCATATCGAGCCGTTCGAGACGTCGTCGGTGGTGCGCTTCCGGGTCGACGGCACGCTGCGCGACGTCGTGCGGCCGAAGAAGGCGCTGCACGGCGCGCTGATCTCGCGGATCAAGATCATGGCGCAGCTCGATATCGCCGAGAAACGTCTGCCGCAGGACGGCCGCATCACGCTGCGCGTCGGCGGCCGTCCGGTCGACGTGCGGGTCTCGACGCTGCCCACCGGCCACGGTGAGCGCGCGGTGCTGCGTCTGCTGGAAAAGGACGCATCGCGCCTGAATCTCGAAGCGCTCGGCATGGGCGCCGACACGCTCGGCAAGTTCGACCGGCTGATCGCCAGGCCGCACGGCATCGTGCTGGTGACCGGCCCGACCGGCTCGGGCAAGACGACCACGCTGTACGCGTCGATGTCGCGGCTCGAAACGGCGACCACCAACATCATGACGGTCGAAGACCCGATCGAATACGACCTGTCGGGCATTGGCCAGACGCAGGTCAACGAGCGGATCGGCATGACCTTCGCGCGGGCGCTGCGCTCGATTCTGCGGCAGGACCCGGACGTCATCATGATCGGCGAAATCCGCGATCTGGAAACCGCGCAGATCGCGGTGCAGGCATCGCTCACCGGCCACCTTGTGCTGGCGACGCTGCACACGAACGATGCGGCCTCCGCCGTCACCCGTCTGACCGACATGGGCGTCGAGCCGTATCTGCTGGCGTCGTCGCTGCTCGGCGTGCTGGCGCAGCGGCTGGTGCGGCGCCTGTGCCCGGTGTGCCGTGAAGAGCGCGTCGAGGAAGATGGCCGCGTGCACTGGCATCCGGTGGGCTGCGACAAGTGTGGCCAGTCGGGTTATGCGGGCCGGCGCGGCGTGTACGAACTGCTGCTGATCGACGACGGCATCCGCACGCTGATTCACCGCAACGCATCCGACGCGGAGATTCTGACAGCCGGCCGCGCGCAGGGCATGCGCACGCTGCGCGAGGATGCGGACCGCTGGCTTGCGTCCGGGCTGACATCGCTGGAAGAAGTGATTCGCGTGACGGGCGGAGCATAAGCGCATGCCGGCATTTCGTTTCGAAGCGATCGACGCGGCGGGCAAAGCGCAAAAAGGCGTGCTCGACGCGGACAGCGCGCGCGGCGCGCGGACCAATCTGCGTTCGCAAGGCCTGACGCCGCTGGTGGTCGAACCGGCCGCGACGCGCACGCGCGGCGAGCGCAGTCAGCGTTTGTCGCTGGGGCGGCGCCTCTCGCAGCGCGAGCAGGCGATCCTGACGCGCCAGCTGGCGAGCCTGCTGATCGCCGGCCTGCCGCTCGACGAAGCGCTCGCGGTGCTGACCGAGCAATCGGAGCGCGACTACATCCGCGAACTGATGGCGTCGATTCGCGCCGAAGTGCTCGGCGGCCATTCGCTCGCGAATGCGTTGACGCAGCATCCGCGGGACTTCCCCGAAATCTATCGCGCATTGGTGGCCGCCGGCGAACACACCGGCAAGCTCGGTCTCGTGCTGTCGCGTCTGGCCGACTACATCGAGCAGCGCAACGCGCTGAAGCAGAAGATCGTGCTCGCGTTCACGTATCCGGCCGTCGTCACGATCATCGCCTTCGGCATCGTCACGTTTCTGTTGAGCTATGTGGTGCCGCAGGTCGTGAACGTGTTCGCCAGCACCAAACAGCAGTTACCGTTTCTCACCGTGCTGATGATGGCGCTGTCCGGTTTCGTGCGGAGCTGGTGGTGGGCGGTGCTGATAAGTGTCGCCGTGCTGGCGTATCTGGTGCGCTCGATATTGAAGCAACCCGGCCCGCGCCTCGCATTCGACCGTTGGCTGCTGACCGCCCCGCTGCTGGGCAAGCTCGTGCGCGGCTACAACACCGTGCGTTTTGCCAGCACGCTAGGCATTCTGACCGCCGCCGGCGTGCCGATTCTGCGCGCGCTGCAGGCCGCGGCCGAAACGCTCAGCAACAACGCGATGCGCGCGAACATCGACGACGCGATCGTGCGCGTGCGTGAAGGCACGTCGTTGTCGCGCGCGCTCGGTAATACGAAGACGTTTCCGCCGGTGCTGGTTCACCTGATCCGTTCGGGCGAGGCGACCGGCGACGTGACGACGATGCTCGACCGCGCCGCCGACGGCGAAGCACGCGAACTGGAGCGCCGCACGATGTTCCTGACGAGCCTGCTCGAGCCGTTGCTGATTCTGGCGATGGGGGGAGTGGTGCTGGTGATCGTGCTGGCGGTGATGCTGCCGATCATCGAGTTGAACAACCTGGTGCAGTAAAGCGGCGGGGTTTGCTGATTGCGCGGTCGCCGCGGTTGCCGTGGCTTATGGCTGGTTATAGCGGGGTATGACAGCCACAGCCGCGCAATCTGCCGGATCGGAGCCGGCTGGTTTAGCGCACGTAGATCGTAGGACCTGCCGCATTAGCCGGGAGGAACACTTCGGAATGCGCGCCGTTGCGATCGATGATGATCGAGCGGGCGCGGACCTCGGAGAGTTTGGCGCCTTGCATGAGCGCGCTGCCGAGCGACACTGCATGCGGCGGCTCGCCACCGACGCTAACGATCGCCGCGGAGCCTTCATGCAACGCAAGGATGCCGAACAGATGCACGTCCTGGTTCGCGTTGCGCGTGAGCTGACCGCCGAACAGCGTAGCCGCCTGTTCGGTCGAGATCGGGGGGTGCGCTGCGGCGGCGGGCAACGGAGCGCCCGACATCGTGGACAGTGTGATGACCCAGTAGGTGAGCGTCGCGCAGAACACGGCGAATAGCGCGAGCGACAGAAGGCGAATTTGGATGGCGTTCATGCGCATCATTGTACGGACTATTGTGAAATTTGCGTTGGGTTGAAAGCGCCCCTTAACCTGGCGCTTTGCGCCAGGCCCCCGAGGGGGTGAGCAAACTTGGGGCGGCCCGGCGTTTTCTCACGACCCTTCAACTGCATGACATTAAAATGACCGGCTGGGCGTGTTCAATGGCACCCTGATTGCGAGTGCGTCTGCCATTGCGCGAATCCCGCCCGATCGAAAATTTCACCTGAAAAGAGGTAGCAATCTATGCAACTGTCGACCACTCGCCGCACGGAATTCGCGGGTTCGCGCAGCCGCCTTCAACGCGGTTTTACGCTGATCGAAATCATGGTCGTGATCGCGATTCTCGGCATTCTGGCCGCGTTGATCGTACCGAAGATCATGAGCCGTCCCGATGAAGCACGGCGCGTCGCCGCCAGGCAGGACATCGGCACGATGATGCAGGCGTTGAAACTTTACCGTCTCGACAATGGCCGTTATCCGACCCAGGAGCAGGGCCTGCGCGCGCTGATCGAAAAACCGGGCACGGACCCGGTGCCGAACAACTGGAAGGACGGCGGCTATCTCGAGCGTCTGCCGAACGATCCTTGGGGCAATAGCTATCAGTATCTGAATCCGGGCGTGCACGGCGAAATCGACGTGTTCAGTTACGGCGCGGATGGCAAGGCGGGCGGCGAAGGTAACGACGCCGACATAGGTTCGTGGCAGTAATACACTGATTTTCAGGCGCGCCGGGTTGCTCTTCTCTTCAGCGATCCGCCGCGCGCTTTATCGACTTTTCGTATTTGATCGTTCGTGGCCGGCACTATGCGTATGTCCGCTTGCAAGTCCCGTGTGGACACACCGTGTACGGCGCCGATGCCACGCGCGGCGTGCACCGGCGCGCGCGTGCGCGGATCGAAGCGTGCAGCGGGCTTCACGCTGCTCGAAATGCTGGTGGTGCTGATGATCGCGGGCTTGCTGGTGTCGTTGACGGCGCTGACGATGACGCGCAATCCGCGCACCGATCTGAACGAAGAAGCACAGCGTCTCGCGCTGCTGTTCGAATCGGCCGGCGACGAAGCCCAGGTGCGCGCGCAGCCGATCGCGTGGCAGCCGCTCGATGGCGGTTTCCGTTTCGACCTGCGTACCGAAGACGGCTGGCGTCCGCTGCATGACGATCTGCTCGGCCCACGCCAGTGGGAAGGTGGCGTGACCGGCGTGACGATCAACTATCCCGGCTCGGACGCGCAGCCGAGCCGTGTCGTGTTCGGCACCGAGGCGATCGACGTGCCGGTGCAGATCACGCTGTTTTCGGCGGCGGGCAGCGCGACGATCGTCGGCACCGGCAATGGCCGCTATGAGGTGCACTGAGATGCGTCGTTGCAGGGGCTTGGGCCGTCGCGCAGAGCAGCGCGGTTTTACGATGATCGAAGTGCTGGTGGCGCTGACGATCATCGCGGTGGCGTTGGCCGCGTCGCTGCGCGCAGTGGGCAGTCTGGCGAGCGGCGAAGCCGATCTGCATCGGCGCCTGCTGGCTGGCTGGAGCGCGGACAATACGCTTGCGCTGTTGCATCTCACGCATGGCTGGCCGAACGTCGGCGAAACCAGCTTTGACTGTTCGCAGGGCAACTTGCCGTTGACCTGTACCGAGCATGTGACGGCGACGCCGAATCCGGTGTTTCGTCGAGTGGAAGTGATAGTGACGATGCCCGGGAGTTCCGGCAATCTCGCTCAGATGGTCACGGTGGTCGCGAATGAAAACAACCGTTCGCTCTGAGCGTCGCCGCCGGCCGGTCGCGGGCGGTTTTACGCTGATCGAACTGCTGGTCGCGATTGCGATCATGGCGGTGATCGCGGTGTTGTCATGGCGCGGGCTCGATCAGATCATCCGCGGCCGGCAGACCATTACAAGCGCAATGGAAGACGAGCGCGTCTTTGCGCAGCTGTTCGACCAGATGCGGATCGATGCGCGCGAGGCCGCTTCGGATGACGAGTCTGGGCAGGCGGCCGTTTCGATTGACGGCAGCGTGCTGCAGATCGTGCGGCAGATGGCGGTGCCGGAGGCTGCGCCGCGTTTGCAGGTGGTGCGGTACCGGGTTTCAGAAGGACGCGTGACTCGCTATGCGTCGCCGCCGTTGGGCAATGTCGGCGAATTGCGCCGGGCGCTGCGAGGTGGCGAAGGCGAAGGATGGACCGCGGTGCCTTTGATGGGTGGCGTAGGGACCATTTCCACTCGCGTTTATGTGCCGAAGCTCGGCTGGACCGCGCAGATGAAGGATGTGCAGGCCGCGATCACGGAGAACGACAATAATCTGAAAGTGCCGCAGCTCGGCAATGCGCCGTTGCCGCGGTCCGTGACTGGGCTCGAAGTCGGCATTGGGGCTACGTCGTTGGCGCGGCCGGTTACGCGGGTTTTTCTCGTCGGAGAATGATATGAAGTTCTCTTGGTTGTCTCCGCGACGGTCTGCTTCTTCCTCGCCGTTGTCTTTGCCCGCTCCGCGTTTGCCTGCGCCGCGGGCAAAGCAGCAAGGCGCAGCCATCATCAGCGCGCTGCTGGTCGTCGCGCTATCGGCGATATTGGTCTCCGGCATGCTCTGGCGCCAGCAAGTCCAGATCCGGAGGATAGAAAACCAGCGCCTGCTGTCGCAAGCCCAATGGGTGGCAAGAGGCGCGCTGGACTGGACGCGCCTGATCCTCCGTTCGGAAGGCGACACCTCCGCAGGAATTACCTACCTGGGTGGCCTGTGGGGCGTCCCCATCGCCAAAACCCGGCTGTCGGATTTCCTCGGCCAGATCGGCGAAGGCAGAGCCGAGCGAGGCGCGGCAACCTACCTGTCAGGTTCGATCGAAGACGCCCAGGCGAAATTCAACCTCCGCAATCTGGTAGCAAGCCCAGCCCCAGGCGTGTTGCAATTGAACCTGGACCAGGTTGCTGCCTACCAGCGTCTGCTTGTCTCACTCGGTGTGAACAGCCAACTGGCGAAAAACACCGCCGTCCAGATGCGCGCGAGCCTCGCTCATTCGGCGACACGTTTTCAAACCGTCACGTCCCTCACCGGCACGCCGGCGACCCCGTCCATCCAGGGCGGCGCGACCGGCGGCAGCAATTACACCGACAACCCCGGTATCGAAGACAGCAACGAGAACGCGGCGGTCGCGCCGCTGCAAATGACCAGCGTCGATTCGCTGCTCGACATTCCCGGCTACACGCAGGAGATGGTCGCGCGCTTGCGTCCGTTCGTCACCGTGCTGCCGACGCCGTCGGCGGTCAACATGAACACGGCCTCAGCCGAAGTCATCGCGGCGGTCGTGCCCGGCCTGAACCTGTCGAGCGCGCAGGCCCTCGTCGCGCGGCGGCAGACGGTGTTTTTCCGTAACGCCGCCGATGTGCAGCTCGCGTTGCGCGGCGCCGGCTTGCAGTCGGTGTCGACCGATACGAGCGAACTCGACGTCAACACGAACTACTTTCTGATCCACGGCCGCGTGCAGCACGAACGTGCGCACGTGGACCGCACGACCCTCGTCTATCGCGACGCATTGACTCACACTACGCGTATCGTGCGGGTACAAGACGAACTATGAGTAACGCTTTTTCCCGAGAGAGTGGCCTTTGAGCACGCTGATCGTCCTACTGCCGCCGCGCGACCCGGCGGTGCCATCGCAGGAATGGCAACTACCGGAGCTGCCGTTCCTGCTGCTCGACAAGTCGGGCCGCACCCAACGCGCAGGCCGCTCGGCGCTCGCGCTGCTGCCGCGCGCTTCGTCGACGGTGCTGATGGTCGCCGCGCGCGACCTGCTGATGATGCCCGCCGCGCTGCCGCCGCTGCGCGGACCGCGGTTACGTCAGGCGCTGCCCAACATCGTCGAGGATCAACTGATCCAGGATCCTCAAACCTGTCACATCGCTGTCGATCCGCAACCGCTCGCAAACGGCCGGCAATTGCTCGCGATCATCGACCGCGGCTGGTTCCGCTTCATCTGCGAAGGCTTCGCCGCTGCCGGACACCGCAGCTTGCGCGCCGTGCCGGTGACCCGCTGCCTGCCGCAAGCGGCCGCGCTCGATACGCCCGTTGAAGTCGCTGAAACAGTCGCTGCAGGCGACCCGGCGGGCCCGGCCAGCGCGGCGACAGCGGCGCCCGGCGCCGCAGCTGCGGTTGCGCCCGGGATCGCGCCGGCGGTACCGATGGTGGCGGCCGTACTGGGCGCAGTGGTTCAGACCGCGCCGGCGCTGCTGCTCGAAGGTGCGATCGAAACCGGCGCACCGCGCGTCGAACTGGCGATCGCGCGCGGCGTGCAGGGCGAGGGGCTGGCGGTGCCGGCCAGCGCGGTGAACGCGACGCTCGCCGCGCTGGCGGGCGCGGCCCCGGTCACGCTGTATATGCTGACCGAGGTGCCGGGCAACGAGCCGATTCTCGCCGAGACCAGCCCGGCGAGACTTGCGGCCCATGTGCACGGGGCAAGTCCGCTGCCGTTCGAGCAACTCGCGCGGCGTGCGCTGGATTGCCGCCTCGACCTCTGCCAATTTGAATTCGCTTCGCAGCCGTGGCGCCTCGACCGCGCGACGCTGCGGCGCCTGCGCCTGCCGGTGCTGCTGGCGCTCGGCGCGCTCGTGGTCGCGATCGTCGGTGCGAACGTGCAGTGGCTGATGCTCGCGCGTCAGCGCGACGCGATCAACACGCAGATGACCGAACTGCTGCTCAACGCCTTCCCGAAAACGACCGTCGTGCTCGATGCACCCGATCAGATGTCGCGCCAGCTGCAGCAGCTGCGCGTGGCGGCGGGCGAACTGTCGCCGGACGATTTCCTGTCGCTGGCGGACCGTCTCGCGCGGTCGTTGGGAGCCGTTCCGGTCAACGGCATCGCCGCGCTCGATTATCACGACCGCCGGCTCGATGTCGCCTTCAAGCCTGAGATCAAGGTCGATCCCGATTTCGCGAAACGCCTTGCGCGCAACGGTCTGAACGGCGCGATCGACAGCAATACCGGCAAGTGGACCATCAGGAACGGACAATGAAAGCTGAACTCGCCCAATCGTGGGCTGGATTCTGGGCGCAGCGCACCGAGCGCGAAAAAATGCTGCTGACGTGGGGCGGCGCGGTGTTGGGGGTGGTGATCGCGTGGTCGGTGCTGTGGTCGCCGGCGCAGGACGGCCGTGCTCATCTGCGCGAATCGCTGCCCACAATGCAGCTCAAGTTGGCCCAGATGACCGCGCAGGCCAATGAAGCGCGGCAACTGTCCGCGGCGGCTCAAGGCGTCGCGCCGACCGGCGGTGCGCTGAAGGACGCGCTCACCGCATCGCTCAACGATCATGGCCTTGCCCCGACCCAGGTGCAGGTGATCGGCAACGCGGTGCAGATCCAGATGAAAAACGCGTCGTTTCCGGCGTGGACGAGCTGGGTCGACGATGTGCGCAAGCAGTTCAAGGTTCAGGTCGCGGAGGCCCATGTGACCGCGCTCAAGGAAGACGGCCAGGTGGATCTGACGGCGTCGTTGCAGCCGTCGACCGTCAAATGACCGCGCAGTCACAGGATCCCGCATGACTTTCTGGATGCGGCGCCTGCGCGCCGCGCTGCCCTGGCTGGCGGTCGCCGTGCTGTCGAGCGCCGCCGTCATGCTCGCGTTGTTGCCGGCCGCCTGGATCACCCCGCAATTCGCCAAACTGACCCGCAGTCATGTCAATCTTGTCGATCCTGCCGGCTCGCTGTGGCACGGCTCGGCGACGCTGATGCTCGCCGCCGGCTCCGACCTGAGTGCGGCGACGCTGCTGCCCGGACGGATCGAATGGCGCACGGCGTTCTGGCCGCTCTTCACCGGCCGCGTGCGCATGACCATGCGGCAAAGCGAAGTGATGCCCGATCCGATCACCGTCGACGCCAGCCCGCGCGGCGCGACCGTCACGCAAGGCACGATCGGCGTGCCGGCTTCGCTGCTGACCGGCTTGGGCGCACCGTTCAATACGCTCGATCTGCAAGGCGACGTGCGGCTGTCATGGTCGGACTGGCGCAGCTTCAACAGGGAAGCGTTCGGCCAGCTGACCGTGACGCTGAACGACGTCAGTTCGCGTGTGTCCCTGGTCAAGCCGCTCGGGTCGTATCGGCTGCTGTTCCAGGCGCAAGGTGTGTCGTCCACGATCGATCTGACGACGCTCAAGGGCCCGCTGATGCTGACTGGCAACGGCACTGTGTCGGCCGTCTCGACGTTGTTCCGCGGCACGGCCAGCGCCGCGCCGGAAGCGCGCGACAACCTCGCGGGATTGCTGAATCTGCTGGGGCGGCCGAGCGGGCCGGATACGGTCACGTTGACGTTCGCGCACTGAAGCCTGCCTGAGGCGTGCGGTCGCGCGGTTGCTGGCGTGACGAGCGGGCCTAGTTGCTCGGCGCTTGTTGCGGCGAGGCGGTGCCGCTTTGCGCCACCGGCGTGGCCGACGACGCGGGCAGCGGCGCGGGTGCCGCGACGCCGCCGGTTTCGCGATTCATCTGCGAGACATCCCAGCCGCCGCCCAGCGCCTTCACCAAACCGACCGACGACACCATCCGCTGCCCGGCGATGCTTTGCAGCTTCTGCTCGGCCGTGAAGGCCGTGGTCTGCGCGGTCAGCACGTTGATGTAGCCGACCGTACCCGCCTTGTACTCGTTCGTAACGATGGCCAGCGCCTGGCGGGCCGACTCCACCGCTTGCTGTTGCACGACGATTTCCTGGGCGAGGATGCGCTGTGACGCCAGGTTGTCCTCGACATCCTGGAATGCGGCTAGCACCGATTGACGATAACTCGCGACGTCCTGATCGTAGGTGGCGCGCGCGGCTTCGGTCTTTGCCTGGCGCAAGCCGGCATCGAAGATCGTCGCGGCGAGTTGCGGGCCGAGCGTCCAGAACCGCGACGGCACCGTCAGCAATTGCGAGAGCACCGAGCTTTGGAAGCCGCCGGTGGCCGACAGCGTCAGCGTCGGGAAGAACGCCGCAATCGCGACGCCGATCTGTTCGTTCGCCGCCGCCGCCTTGCGCTCAGCCGATGCGATATCCGGGCGCCGCTCGAGCAGCGCCGACGGCATTTGCTCGGGAACATCGGGCGGCGTGGCGGTGAGCGGCGTCGGCGGAATCGAGAAGGTCGAAGCCGGTTCGCCGATGAGCACGGCGATGGCGTGTTCGTCCTGGGCGCGCTGGACGCCGTTGTCGATTGCGGAAGCTTGTGCCGATTGCAGCTGTGTTTGTGCCTGAATCACGTCCGAGCGTGCGGCCACGCCTGTCGCATACCGGTTTATCGTGAGTTGCAGCGAGAGCTGATAGGCCGCGACGGTTTCGTCGAGGAGTTTTTGGGTGGCATCGAGCGAGCGCAGCGAGAAGTAGGTCTGCGCGAGCGTGGCCTGAGCGGATAGCCGGGCGTTCGCGAGATCGGCGGCGGCGCTCTGCTGGCCAGCTTTCTGGGCGTTGACGGAGCGGCTCACCGAGCCCCACAGATCCGGCTCCCAGCTTGCCTGGAGCTGGACGTTGAAGCTGTTGCTGACGCGGGAGCTGCTCGAACTGGTGGACGACGAGCCGTTGCCGGAACGTGTCGCGCCCGTGGATGCGCCTACGGTCGGGAAATAGGCCGCCCGCGCTTCGCCGACCAGCGCCCGCGCCTGCCGGTAAGCGGCGGCGAACTGGGCAATGGTCTGGTTCGATGCGTTCAGCTTGTCTTCGAGCGCGTTGAGCTGTGGGTCTTCGTAGATGGTCCACCAGTCGCCGCGGTCTTGTTGATCGGCCGGTTGAGCGACTTTCCAGCCAGGTGCGGCTTCCTTGTACGAGGCGGGAATCTGGGCAGCCGGCCGCTCGTAGTCGGGGCCGACCGCGCAGCCGGCCAGTACGGTGGCGAGCGCCGCCGCCACGGCGAGGGTCAGGGCACGCGGCGCAATGGTCCGCGCGCGCGCGATTCGATCAAACTGCATGTGCAATGGATTCCTTCTGGACGCCACGGTGCGGCCATTGGCGGCACCGCCAGCTGGACGAGATCATGGCTCTGCTGGAATGTTAGCGTATGGGCCCGCCAGGACGCGGGAAACTGAAAGGGTAATGCGCGGGAGGTAGGTGGTGTGTTACTTAGGGTGACGGGACGGTTACGTGGTGTTACGGGTTTTTGGCTTGCGCGGCAACTCCACCAGAAAACAGAAATTAACCGCGCAGAGATCAACCGCGCAAATCGGTGCTCGCTTGCCGAGCCTGTTTACCGGCAGCCGCGCGACACGGGGCATCGCCGTGTGTCCGGCAGGTGCCAACTGAAATCACCGCCCCAGCGACCTTCTTCGCCGCCACGACGGAACCCGCCAACTCCACTGGCGCAGTGATGGAAGACCCTCCCTTCTGCCCCCGCCGATGCTCAACCCAGGCAAACACCATCATCCCCACCGACCCTCCGGGAAGCACAAACAGCACGGCAAACAACGCGAGTTTCCACCAGCGATGCGGGCCTTGAAAGCTGTTCAGCGCGGAATCGGTCAAGGAGCGGCTCAAGCCGCCAAGGGAGTTTTTCAGGTACAGCATCGGGGAATCCTTTTTGCACACCACACACGTAGCGTGCAGACAATCGGTCAGAACATAGTCTCGGGTGGCGCGGATTGCACGTAACTCGTTGCCTATAATAATATTGACCATGCAATTAAATTTCAGGATACTTTGCGTCGCAGCAAACGGCGATGTTGTTTTTCCACCGTCCACTTGTCACAAAATCAAATTTGACGTGTCTGCTTAGGCAGCTAAAATCCGTTGTGCTGGCGATGTCCCCCTGGATACACGATGACCGACGGTCCCTACAACGCGGATGAGATTCACCTCGAATCGAGTCTCGGCTATTACCTGACGAAAGCGCGAAACGTGCTCGTCGAGCGGATGGATCGCGCGGTCAAACCGCTGGGGCTGACTGCCCAGCAGATCGGTGTGATCCTGCTGCTCTCGGCGCGGCGCGCGAACACGCCGTTCGAGCTGTCGCGGGTCATGTCATACGACAGCGGATCGATGACCCGGCTGCTGGATCGCCTTGAAAAGAAAGGCTTTGTGGTCCGTACGCGTAGCGACGCCGATCGCAGGATGGTCAAGCTGGAGTTGACGCCGCAAGGCCACGAAGCCGCGCGTCAATTGCCTGGATTGGGTGCGGCGGTGTTGAACGAGCAGTTGCGCGGGTTTTCCGCAGCGGACCATGCCGTGTTGCTCGACCTGCTGCGCCGTTTCATCGCCAACGGCATCGGCGCGGGCGCGAGCACTGCGTGCGGGCTCGGACCTTCGTCAGAATCGTCGGAAGAATCAGCAGAGGAATCACCTGAAGCGGTGCCGCCGGAACACGGCGAGCGGTAACCAAGCGGCGCTTTTGAACGCGCCATTATTTGCAAATATCTGTCTGGGCAGAGGGTGATCCGGCATGTAAGCGCACCATTCGGCGCGCGCGATAAAGGTGCCGCGACAAGCTTTCCCGGCTGAGGAGAAACACATGGCTGCCACGGCTTCCGCCGCTGCCCTACCCGCCGCCGAACCCGCTGCGCTCAAAGGCGGCGCGCTGGCTTTGCTCACCGTCGGTCTTGCGCTCGGCACCTTCATGGAAGTGCTCGATACATCGATTGCGAACGTCGCGGTGCCGACCATTTCCGGCAGCCTCGGCGTGGCGACCAGCCAGGGCACCTGGGTCATCTCGTCGTATTCGGTGGCCTCGGCGATCGCGGTGCCGCTGACCGGCTGGCTCGCACGGCGGGTCGGCGAAGTGCGGCTGTTTACCTTGTCGGTGCTGCTCTTCACGATCGCGTCGGCGCTGTGCGGCTTCGCGCACAACTTCGAGTCGCTGATCGCGTTCCGGCTCATGCAAGGGCTCGTTTCCGGGCCGATGGTCCCGCTCTCGCAGACGATTCTGATGCGCTCCTATCCGCCGGAAAAGCGCGGGCTAGCATTGGGTCTCTGGGCCATGACCGTGATCTGCGCACCGATATTCGGGCCCGTGATGGGAGGCTATATCACCGACAACTACACGTGGCCGTGGATCTTCTACATCAACGTGCCGATCGGCGTGTTTTCAGCGGTGTGCGCGTTCCTGCTGCTGCGTGGCCGCGAGACGAAAATCACCAGACAGCGCATCGACGCAGTCGGCCTGTCGTTACTCGTGATCGGCGTGGCGTGCCTGCAGATGATGCTCGACCTGGGTAAGGATCGCGACTGGTTCAACTCGACGTTTATCGTTGCACTGGCGATTGTCGCGGTAGTGTCGATCGCGTTCATGCTGGTGTGGGAGATGACCGAGAAAGAGCCCGTCGTCGATCTGTCGCTCTTCAAGGATCGCAATTTCGCGCTCGGCGTGGTGATTATCTCGTTCGGCTTTATGGCGTTCTTCGGGTCGGTGGTGATTTTCCCGCTCTGGTTGCAGACGGTAATGGGCTATACCGCCGGGCTTGCCGGACTTGCCACTGCGCCGGTCGGCTTGCTCGCACTGTTCCTGTCGCCTTTGATCGGGCGAAATATGCATCGGCTCAATCTGCGGATCGTGGCGAGTTTTGCGTTCATCGTGTTTGCTCTTGTGTCGTTCTGGAATTCGACTTTTACGCTCGATGTGCCGTTCAATCATGTGATCTGGCCGCGGCTGGTGCAAGGCATCGGGGTCGCCTGTTTCTTTGTGCCGATGACCACGATTACGCTGTCCAGCGTATCGGATGAGCGGCTGGCCAGTGCCTCTGGTTTATCTAACTTCTTTCGGACTTTGTCGGGGGCGATTGGGACGGCGATCAGCACCACGTACTGGGAGAACGACACGATTTACCATCACGCGATGTTGACCGATTCGGTGAATGCTTACGCGGCCAATACCAATTCTTATACGAATGCGCTGGCGGGCCTCGGGCTCTCGGGCGACGGGATCACCGCGCAGTTGAATCAGGTCGTCACGGCTCAGGCCTATATGATGGCAACCAATGATTTCTTCCGGATTTCCTGTGCAGCGTTTGTTGCGCTGGCGGCGCTGGTTTGGATGACTAAACCGCGCAAGGGGGTCGGGCCTTCGACGGGACACTGATGCCATTTTTGCCCACGGCGTTGCCTTCCCGCTTCACTGCGTTATCGATGCGCGACTCGCGATTCGTTCCCAGGATCGATTGGCCCTGTAAGGTATCCGGGTGCATCGGCGATGAGACAGGCTGCGATGGTTTCGCGCCGCTCGGCCGCGCGCAGAGGTTACCTGCGAGCAATAAAAAAGCGGCCTCGATGGCCGCCTTATTCGCATCCAGCTTCGCGCCGTTCAAACGCTAAACCGGTTCAACGTATACGCCCGGTAAGCCGCGACGAATGCGTCGAACGAACCCACTCCCTGCTGTTCGAGTTTGGTCTGCTCCGCAAGCGACTGCGCGGCGAGTTCGGCGAACGCCTTCATTTGCGCGGCATCCAGCGGACGCGCACGAAAATGCGCGGCATGCGCCTCGCTTTGTTCGAGGCCGAATGCCAGGAAGCTCTGCTGCTTGTCGCGCATGGCTTGCAGCACGCGCGCCGACGGCGTCGACGACGGGTCCGCCAGCCTCGCGCGTTGAACCGCCACGGCGCGCGTATGCGCGTCGCCGCCCTGCAACGCATCGAGCGTCGCTGCGGCCGCGTCGATCTTGACGAGCAGTTCGTTCGCCCAATCCGTCATCGCAATCGTTTGGCCGTTGCGCGTCAGTTCGAGCCCCGGCTTGCGCCCTTCCATCGTCACGCGGCCGAAGTTCTGATTCGCTTCGGCGTAGGCGTCGGGAGGCAACGGCGCGCTCTCGTCGAGGGCGCAGACCAGCAGGTAGGCATCGAGAAACCGCGCGGTTTCCAGTGAAATACCGATCGGCTCGAACGGATCGATATCCATGCAGCGCACTTCGACGTATTGCACGCCACGCGCGGCCAGCGCATGCAGCGGACGCTCGCCGGAATAGGTGACGCGCTTGGGCCGGATCGTCGAGTAGAACTCGTTTTCGATCTGCAACACATTCGTGTTGATCTGTACCCACTCGCCATCGCGCTGCGTGCCGATTGCCTCATACGCGGGATACGGCTGGCTCACGGCCTTCGCGAGGGCGTCGAGGTAGCCCGGCAGCGTGTCGTAGTCGGCATGCAGTGCGGCTTGCGCGGTGGTGTTCGAATAACCGAGATCGCTCATGCGCAAGCTGGTGGCGTACGGGCGGTACAGCGTGTCGGCGTCGAACGTCTCGAGCCTGTGTTTCCGGCCGCGCAGGAAGCGGCGATCCAGCGCCGGCGACGCGCCGAACAGATACATCAGCAGCCAGTTGGTGCGGCGGAAATTGCGGATCAGCGCGAGATAACGTTCGGACTGGAAATCGACGGCGTTCGCGGTGGACTGCTGGTCGGCATGCAACAGCCGCCACACTTCTTCGTTCAGCGAATAGTTGTAGTGGACGCCCGCAATGCACTGCATCGTGCGGCCGTAACGGAGCGCGAGGCCGACGCGGTACACGTACTTCAGCTTGCCGATATTCGAGGTGCCATATTGCGCGATCGGAATGCCCTCGTCCTGATCGGGCAACAGGCCCGGCATCGAGTCGTTCCACAGAATTTCGTCGCCGAGTTCGGCGTAGACGAAACGATGCAGCACGTCGAGTTTCTCGAGCGTGATGGCGGCGTCGTGCTCCGCCGGGGTAATCAGTTCGAGCAGCGCTTCGGAATAGTCCGTGGTGAGCGACGGGTGTGTGAGCGCCGAACCGAGCGCGCGCGGGTGCGGGGTCAGCGCGAGCTGGCCGTCGTGCGTCACGCGCAGGCTTTCCTTTTCGATGCCGCGCAGGCCGCGGATCAGCGCGTCGCGCTGCGGGCCGGAGCTCAGCGTGGACAGGCGGTGCAAGAACGCGTCGGTCGTGCGGGAAGGTGTGTTGTTTGGCATCGATGCAAGTCGGGCGTTGTCGGCCGCCATGTGCCGCGTGTCTGCACTCGATGCAGCGCTGGCGGTTGACAACGTTCGGCGGAATTTTCAGGTAGCGGGCACTTTAACATCTCGCCACGACGGCTGCTTGAGGCCGCTTCGCGGCACTCGAGCCGCTCTATTTTCCGGCCGAATCGGCCTGGCGGCGACCCGCTCACTCTACCTTTCACGCGCCAGCCGGGGCGATCCGCGGTGCTCCCCGGCTCGCCCCGGCTGGCGGGGCTTGCACGGCTGAGACCGGGTTAGCCGCGGGTTAGCCGCCGCGCGCGGCGCCGGCCCGGTCTGCCACCTCGTTCCATAGATGCATCGCCGCATACGCACGCCACGGCCGCCACGTGTCGGTGCGGGCACGCTGCTGGGTGGGCCGCACGAGCGACGGATCGCGCGCGCAGATTGCCTGCATCAACACGAGGTCCCATGCGGGCCACGCGTCGGCGTCGCGCCATGCGCGCATGGCGACGTACTCGACCGTCCAGGGGCCGATGCCAGGCAGCGCGAGCAACGCGGCGCGCAGGCTGGTGGCGTCGGCCACGCTGCTGTCGAGCGGCACGTCGCCCGACGCCACCGCGTGCGCGAAGCCTTGCAACGCGGCTACGCGTTTACCCGGCATGCCGATCTTTTCGAGATCCACCGCCGCCAGCGCGGCGGGCGTCGGAAAGCGCCACGCGGTGTTCTCATGCGGATGACCCTCGATGCGTTCGCCGGCGCGTTGCACCAGCCGCCCGATGATGGTGGTCGCGGCCTTCACGCTGACCTGCTGGCCGACGATCGCGCGCACCACCAGTTCGAAGCCCGACCACGCACCCGGCACGCGCAGGCCCGGCACCGATTCGATCAAAGGCGCGAGCCACGGGTCGGCGGCGAGTTCCGCGCCGATCTTGTTCGGATCGGCGTGCAGGTCGAACATCTTCGCGATCGGCGCGGCGAGCGCGTCCGCGTGACGGCTCACGAGACCCTCGATGCTCGCGACGATGCAGCGCTTGCGCGGATGCAGACGCACGGTCAGGGTGCCGCTGTCGCCGGCCCAATCGATGGCGCGGCGATAAGCGCCGTCTTCGACCGCTTCGACGCCCGGCGTTGCGCGTCCGCCGAAAAAGCGCAGCAGCCGCGGCCAGTCGAAGGGAGGTTTGAACGGCAGTTCGAGTGTTGCGACTTCGTCAAGCGTGCTCACGCGGCATGGTCCAGGTTGGTGGTAGCGTCGGCAATGACGGCGGTCTTGCGTTCCCGGCCGGCGGCGTCGTGTTCGTCGTGCGCATGTTGCGCTTCGTTGTCGAGCAGCGCAGCCTTGCGCGGCAGTCCCCAGCGATAGCCCGCCAGCGCCCCGCTCTTCTGCACCACACGATGGCAAGGAATCGCCAGGGCGACCGGATTCGTCGCGCACGCGCTCGCCACCGCGCGCACGGCGCGGGGGGAACCGACCGCTTCGGCGATTTCCGAATAGCTGCGCGTCTCGCCATACGGAATGCGCCGCAGCGCGTCCCACACGCGCTGCCGGAAGGCGGTTGCGGCGATATCGAGCGGCAGATCGAAGCGCTGGCGCGTGCCGTGCAAATAGGCCTCCACTTGCGCGATGAACGGAGCAAGCCGCGCCGGATCCTCGACCAGTTCGGCATTGGCAAACTCGCTGCGCAGTTCGTCGGCGAGCGCCGCGGCGGCGTCGCCGAAACCGATCTTGCAGATGCCCTTGTCGGTGGCGGCCACCAGCACGAAGCCGAGCGAAGTCGGCGCGCTGGCGTAGCGCACGGTCGAGCCGGCGCCCTTGCGGCGAAACGCGGACGGCGCCATGCCCAATTCGGCCGACGCGCTGTCGTACATCCGCGACGGCGAACCGAAGCCGGCGTCGAGCGTGGCGCGGGTGACGTCCGAGCCGCGCTGGAGCGCCTCGCGCAAGGCGGCGCCGCGCCTGGCGGCCTGATACTGACGCGGCGAGACGCCCACCACGCGCTTGAAGAGGCGCTGCAAGTGAAACGGGCTGACGTGCACGGCGTCGCTCAACTGCGCGAGCGTGAGGCGTTGTTGCGGATCGGCGTCGAGCGCGGCGCAGGCGCGATTGACAATCTCGCGCTCGCGCGGCAGGCCGCCGGGCTGGCAGCGCTTGCATTCGCGATAGCCCGCGGCGCGCGCGGCGTCCGCGTCAGCGAAGAAATCGACGTTTTCACGGCGCGGCTGACGCGACGCGCACGACGGGCGGCAGAACACGCCGGTGGTTTTGACGCCATAGAAGAACGCGCCGTCGGCCTGCGGATCGCGGCGGTTGACGGCGTCCCAGCGCTCGGCGTCGGAGGACCAACGGGGGACAGCGGTGTGGTCGGTGCGGTTCATGATGGTTCCGGAAAGGCAGTGTCGATGCTCACCAATGTAAGCCGCATGCCGACACACTACGCTCCGGTCCTTGCTCTGTCATTGCGCTTGCTCGTAGGCCGGAAGCCGTTCCAGGCGGTCGTTTTGCCGCGAAGTGCGACAATTTGGCACGATATCGGGTTTTCCCTTAAAAAGTTATTGCGTCGCACCAAGCCCATGTGTATATTAGTACTTGTCTCCTCCATGTCTCCTCCTGATATGGATTCAGCCCGCTCCACATAGAGCGGGCTTTTTTTCGCCCGTACCTTTCATCTGTCGTGTCCTGATCCGTCCCTTTGCGGGTGATCGATGACGGACTGCACGCTGCCATCACGGCGCCACTCTTTCCTCCTACACTGGCTACTCATCCGTTCAGCGAACCATGCAAGGGGCGTTCGACATGAAAATCCACATTCGCGAGATCGATCACATCGTCATTCGAGCGGCGGACGTAGCGCGGATGGCGCGTTTCTATTGCGACGTGCTCGGTTGCAGCGTAGAGAAGGAGCAGCGCGATCTGGGCTTGACGCAGTTGCGCGCCGGGCGCTCGTTGATCGACCTGTTGCAGGTCGGCGCAAAGCTCGACCACGCCGAAAACGGCACACCCGGCGCGGGACGCAACATGGACCACGTGTGTTTGCGGATCGAACCGTTCGATGTCGACGCGCTCAAGGCGCATCTGACCGAACACGGCGCGCGGCTTGGCGAAACGGCGCTGCGCTACGGCGCGGACGGCTTCGGTCCATCGCTGTATCTGTTCGATCCGGAGGGCAATATGGTCGAGCTGAAAGGGCCGCCGGAAGCGGCGCGAATGACCTCGCTGTAGGCACGCCGTCGTTGTTGAGCGCCGAGGCAGCGGAAAACGCAGGTGCAGGCGCGGAAGGCGCCTTCACGTAATGCAATCAGGCGTCAGCCGGCGCCTTCAACACCGTCCACTTGATCGGCACCGCGTCCGCCTCGGCGCTGCCGAGCCATGCTTCGCCGTCCTGCACGGTGCATTGCAGACGCATCGTGCGTTCGGCAAGCGAGCCGAGTGCGGCGGCGACGTCTTCGTCGAGTGTCCACACCGTCACATTGCGCATCCGCTCGACCTTGTTCTTCACGCCTTGCCACCAGATGTCCGAGGTGCGGCCGCCGTAAGCGATCACGATCACTTCGTTCGCGCGGCCGCTCGCCTTGGCGATGCGCCGTTCGTCCGGCTGGCCGACTTCGATCCAGGTTTCGATCGCGCCGGTCAGGTCCTTTTGCCACAGGTCCGGTTCGTCGACATCCGACAAGCCTTTGCAGAATTCGAGCCGTTCCTGTGCGAACAGCGCGAACGCGGCGACGCGCACCATCATCCGCTCGTCGGTTTCCGAGGGATGGCGGGCGATCGTCAGCGAATGGTCGGCGTAGTAGTGCCGGTCCATGTCGGCGATCTGGAGTTCCGCCTTGTAAATCGTCGATTTGAGAGCCATGCCGTTGCTATACCAGGCGTTCGCTCCAGCGGAGCGAACAGAAAAAGAATCGTCGACGGCGCGTTGCCGTTTTCGGTGTTGTTTGTACATCGCTTGCCTCTCCCGTGCCGAATGCCGGCGTTCCGCTGCGGTTCGGATCGCAGCGAAACGTGCGGCCGACGGGCCGCGGTGCGCTGTCTGAATGCGGTCAATCAGACAGCGCGACCGGCTGCTTTCTGCAACGGGAGAAGCATTTATCGCGCCACTGCCGGTCCGAAGGGGGTGCCGTAAACCTCGACAGCGGCTTCCCGCAAGGCTTCGAGCACGACGGAGGCCGCCGGTGAAAGCAGGTGCGACTGGCGCGTGATGATACCGAATGTATCCATTCTGTACGGTAAATCGATCGGCACCCGCTTCATGACACCGTACTGTTGGTATTGACGCGCCACTTCGTCGGGTAAAACCGCAAGCATGTCGCTTTGCAGCAGCAGGCTCGAAATCGCCAGAAAATTGTTGGTATTGACCACGTTTTGCGGCGGATTCAGCCCGATTTGCGAAAACATCAGATCGAAACGATGGCGCAAAACGCTGCCCGGCGGATGCAAAACCCAACTCGCGTTGACGATACCCCGCAGTGTCAAACCTGTTTCATTTTCGAGAGGATGACCGGGACGCGCGACCACGCACAGCGGTTCGTCGGCGAGCGGTTCATAGCGAATCTCGGTTTTGAACTGATTCTGCCGTTCCAGCACGCGGCCGACCATGATGTCCAGTTCGCCTTCTGCGATTCTCGGCAGCATCACGTCGGAGGTTTCCACTTCCGCCCAAATTTGCAATTGCGGATAGCGCTCCTTCACGCTGGCGATCGCGCGCGGCACCATCGTTGCGGCGGCGGCGGCGATCACGCCGATGCGCACCTGGCCCGCCAGACCGGCGCGCAAGGCCGAGATTTCGTCGTGCGCGTGGCTCAGGTTCGACAGCACCATGCGCGCGTGGCGGATCATCACTTCGCCGTACAGCGTGGCGTGCATGCCATGCGGCGTGCGGTCGAACAGACTCACCTCCAGCATGTCTTCCAGCTCTTTCAGAAGACGCGACGCGGCGGGTTGCGTCATGCCGAGCACGTCGGCGGCGCGCCGGACGTTGCCCTCCTCTTCCATCGCCGCTAGTAACAGCAACTGACGCGTCTTCAGCCGCGCGCGCACGAACCAGTTCGAGTAGCTGCGGGTCATGGCCTGTCTCCATTAAGCGGCTCGAGGCCGTCTGCTGGTGCGAAGGCTTCATCATGCCATACCGGAATTGATATCGCGATAGCCAAAAAAGGGATTGGAAAGTTATTGGGGCGGCTCATACCATTCGTGAACTTTCCGAGCTTCCTCACGTGGCGTCTTCCCTTCGACTTCGATGAATCGCGATCCGCTCGTCCCCCTCGTTGCAAGTCCGTTCCGCCATTACATCAACGGCGCTTGGGAGACGGGTGCGACCACCGGCGTGTCGCTCAATCCATCGGACCTCGACGAACCGGTCGGCGATTATGTGCGCGCCGATGCGCGACAGACCGATGCCGCGATCGAAGCGGCGAGCGCGGCGTTCCGCGAATGGTCGCTGGGTTCGGTACAGCGCCGCGCGGATGCGCTCGACGCGATCGGCAGCGAGATGCTCGCGCGCCGCGACGAGCTGGGCCGGCTGCTGGCGCGCGAAGTCGGCAAGACCTTGCCGGAAGCCTTGGCCGAAGCGACGCGCGCCGGCCAGATCTTCAAGTTTTTCGCGGCCGAGGCTGTGCGCGCGTTCGGCGAGCCGGCGGCCCCGGCACGCGCCGGTGTCGAAATCGACGTGACGCGTGAGCCGCTCGGCGTGGTCGGCGTCATTGCGCCGTGGAGCGCGCCGCTCGCGATCGCCGCGGCGAAGCTCGGCGCCGCCCTCGCCCACGGCAATTGCGTCGTCTTCAAGCCGGCCGAATCGGCACCGGCGTGCGCGGCGGCGCTGACGACGATCGTGAGCCGCGCCGGCATGCCGGCGGGCGTCTTCAATCTCGTCATGGGCAGCGGCCGGCAGGTCGGCGCGCGGATCGCGGCGCATCCGCTGGTGGCGGCTATCAGCTTCACCGGTTCGGCGGAAACCGGCACGCGGGTTCTGCAAGCCGCGGCCGCGCGGCAGGCGCGCGTGCAGCTGGAAATGGGCGGCAAGAATCCGTTCGTGGTGCTGGCCGATGCCGATCTCGACGGCGCCGTCGAGGCGGCCTTGAGCGGCGCATATGGCTCGACCGGTCAACGCAGCACTGCGGCGTCGCGCCTGATTGTCGAACGCGCGGTGTTCGAGCCGTTTGTCGATGCGTTGCAGGCGAAGCTCGCCAAACTCACTGTCGATCATGCGTTGAAACACGGCACGGATATCGGCCCGGTCGCGAACGCCGCGCAACTGGAGCGCGATCTCGACTACGTGCGTATCGGTCAACAGGAAGGCGCGCAATTGCTGCATGGCGGCCGGCAACTGGAACGCGCGACGCGCGGCTACTTTTTCGAGCCGGCGCTATTCATCGGCGAACCCGAACACCGTATCGCGCGTGAAGAGATTTTCGGACCGCTCGCCGTCGTGCTGCGCGCCGACGATTACGACCACGCGCTGCATCTCGCGAACGACACCGCCTACGGTCTATGCGCCGGCGTCTGCACACGCTCGCTCGCCCGCGCGCGGCATTTCCGGCGTCACGTGCAGAGCGGCCTCGTGACGATCAACCTGCCGACCACCGCGGTCGAGCATCACGCGCCCGCAGGCGGGCGCAAAGCGTCGGCCTACGGCGCCGCCGACACCGCATTCTGGACGGCCGTGAAAACGGCCTACGTCGCGGGCTGATCGTCATGACATCCGCGCATCCGTCCGCCTATCCACGTCCCGGCTGACGCCGGCCGTGCATCGCCCCGCTGCAACTAAACGAAATCAATGCAGCTTTTCAACGTCAGGAGACAGACATGACCAGCAAGCTTCGCCGTTTGACGCTATCCGCGATGGCCGCCGCCGCCCTCGCCGCGCCCTTTGCCGCGCAACTTTCCGCGCACGCGGATCAGCCGCTCAAAGTCGGCTTCCTCGTGAAGATGCCGGAACAGGCATGGTTCATCAACGAACAGAAGGCCGCCACCGCGCTCGGCCAGCAGGACGGCTTCTCGGTGGTCAACATCGGCACGCCGGACGGCGAAAAAGTGCTGGCCGCCATCGATAACCTCGGCGCGCAAGGCGCCAAAGGCTTCGTGATCTGCGCGCCGGACGTGCGCCTCGGACCGGCGATTCAGGCGCGCGCGAAGCGCTACAACATGAAGTTCGTCACCGTCGACGATCAACTGGTCGACTCGACCGGCAAGCCGCTCGCGAACGTGCCGCATCTGGGCATGTCGGCGTTCAAGATCGGCAATCAGGTCGGCACGGCGATCTCCGAAGAGATGAAGCGTCGCGGCTGGAAGCCTGAGGAAGTCGGCGCGCTGCGCATCACGAACTACGAACTGCCGACCGCGAAACTGCGCACCGACGGCGCGACGCAAACGCTGCTCGCCGGCGGCTTCAAGAAGGAAAACATCTTCGACGCGCCGCAA
>NZ_QHKS01000090.1 GCF_003353175.1 Paraburkholderia lacunae
CCTAGCAGGCTGTTGAAAAGCGCCCCGTCACGATGACCGAAGCAGTGCTCACGAGGTCTGCGCATGCGATTTGCTGCTGAATTGCGGGTTCGCCGGGTGGTTTTTGCAGGCAATGCGCATGCGCGCAGGCGCCGCGCCGTGCAGTCCCCACGCCGCGGCGGCTCATCGCGTCGCTCCTTGCGGCACCACACCTGGCATTCGCGCCATGCGGGTCAGATTGCTCGCAACCATCGTCAGCTTGAAGTGCTGGTCGACGCGCCTGATGCCGCGATAGACCGTTTGCCGGATCCGTCCGATGGTCTTGCCCCAGCCGAAATGCTCCTCGATACGTTTGCGGATGATCTGGCTCAAGCGGTAACCCGCGTGACGCGAAGTACGGCCATCGATCGCACTACCGCCGTGGCGATCTTCGTTGCGGGCGACATGCGGTGTCACGTTGCGAGCCCGGCAATCGCTCACGAAGTCGCGGGTGTCGTAAGCCTTATCAGCGCCCACTGTCTTTGCGTGGCTGCCAGGCACGCAGTCGAGCAGCCGCAATGCGCTCGCGCGCTCCGCGAAGCCATCCGCATGACTCACTACAGCGCCGACCACCAGCCCCGAGCGGTTCTCCATCAGGATGTGCCCGTGGTAGCACAGGATGGCTGGACTCTTCCTGCTCTTCTTGAACAGACGTGCATCCGGATCCGTGTCCGACTCATGCGTGTCGTTGCTGCGCCGCTTGCCCTTCCAGTTGGTGTCGGCATTGCGCCCGCCGCTTGCCGGCGGTCCATCGTCCGAGCCGTCCTTCGCACGAAAGCTCTTGTGACTGGCCCATGCCTGAATCAGCGTGCCGTCCACCGAGAAATGGTCTCTGGACAGCAGGCCGCGTTTGTCCGCCAGGCTCATGACTTCAGTGAAGAACGCTTCCACGACATCATGCTCCAGCAGCCGGTCGCGGTTCTTCGAGAACACCGAGTGGTCCCACACCGCGTCCTCGATCGCCAGCCCGACGAACCAGCGAAACAGCAGGTTGTAGCGCATCTGCTCCATCAGCATGCGCTCGCTGCGCACCGAGTAGAACACCTGCAACAGCAGCGCACGCAGCAGTTTCTCGGGGGCAATCGAGGCCCGGCCGGTGTCCGCATAGATTACGTTGAACAGCCCGTTGAGCCGTTTCAGCGCGTCATTCACCAGCAGCCGGATCGGCCGCAGCGGGTGATCCGCCGGGACGAAATCCTCCAGCTTGACCGTCGTAAACAGGGGTTCCTGCATCTCATCCATTCCGCGCATCGCATCCACTGCCAAAGATCATGAACACGATATCCATAACGCCTGTCCCTCAAACCCCGTTTACACGGGACCCAAATTCAACAGCCTGCTAG
>NZ_QHKS01000091.1 GCF_003353175.1 Paraburkholderia lacunae
CACTATGTTCCCTACCTGACTATATCGGGTAATTTGGATGGGCTCCTTGGCCACCTTGATACGCTTGGAGGGGCGGCGGTATGCCCGGCTAATCGCCCGATGTAGTTTCGCGGTCCTACAGGCTATTCAGAAAGTCGAGAAGCTGGTCCGCGGGCCGGTAGCGTCCTTGCCTGCCGCGGGGCGGAGATGTCTTCGCAAGAGCTTCCTCCTTCATTGCCAGTGTCGCTTCGACATAGATCTGCGTGGTTTCGACCGATTCATGTCCGAGCCAAAGCGCTATCACCGAACGACGAACGCCCGCTTGCAGAAGGTCCATGGCCATCGTGTGTCTCAAACAGTGAACGGTGACCCGCTTCTGTTTCAGCGACGGGCAAACTCTGGACGCCGTTTCGCGATGCTTGTTTAGCAGGTACTGCACGCCGTGGACAGTGAGGCGTTCTCCCCTCGCGCTCGGAAACAGTAAATCACCGTCACCACGCTGCGGTTCTCGCAGCCACGCTTTCAATACGGCGAGGGTCGATTTGGCGATGGGCGTACAGCGTTCCCGGCGCCCTTTGCCGATCACGCGAACGTGTGCGCCAGCTCCGAGAATCAGGTCGTCGCGTTTGAGCCCGGTCATCTCGGAGAGGCGCAAGCCTGTTTGCACGGCGACCAGCATGAAGGCGTGATCACGTCGGCCAGACCAGGTACGCTGATCCGGCGCAGCGAGCAAGGCATCGACTTCGGGACGCGTCAGGAAGTGCACCAGGGTGCGGGTAAAACGCTTGCTGGGTATGGCCAGTACCCGCTGGATCTGCGCGGAATTCGCTGGTGTCTCGAGCGCCGCGTAACGAAAGAAGGAGTGAATCGCTGTTAGACGCAAATTCCGGCTGCGAACGCTCAAGCCTTGATGATTCTCCAGGTCGTCCAGAAATGCAACGATCAAGGGGGCGTCGATTTCCTCGAAATTCATGCGTGAGGGCTGCTTGTGCAGACGTTGTTGCGCGAACTTCAGAAACTGACGGAAGGTATCCCGATACGAACTGATTGTGTGAGGACTTGCCTGGCGCTGCTGCATCAGGCGTTGTATAAAAAAGCGCTCCAGAAGCGGGGCAAAGCTGGCAGATTTGTTCATGACCGGTTCTCCCAGTACCGCTCGAGTCGGCGCATCGATTCACGCATGAGTTCTGGCGTGGCGCTGAGGTACCACTGTGTATCAGCGACATGAGCATGACCTAGGTAGGCCGACAGAATCGGCAGTCGGCGCTCGGGGTCCTGTCCGGATTGGTACCAGCGCACCAGCGTTCTTGTCGCAAACAGATGCCTCATGTCATGCAACCGTGGACCGTGATTGTCGGATACCCCGCGTAAGCCG
>NZ_QHKS01000092.1 GCF_003353175.1 Paraburkholderia lacunae
AGCGCTTATGCTCTGCAGAGGATAAGCGCTTTTAGACACAGTTCCGGGTTATATCCAGCTCGCCCGCCGACGATCGGATGTCTCGGGGTCACCGGCGGACCAACTATAGATAATCAGAGCTGTTGCAGGAAGGCAAGTACGCTGTCGGCCGGCTTGAACCGAAGTGAAGTTGCGTCTGTGGGCGCCAGCTTCTCGAGGGCCCGCTCCTTTGTTGCCAGGTCGGCGTCAATATAGATGTGCGTGGTCTCGATACTCTCGTGGCCGAGCCAGAGGGCGATGATGCTGATGTCGATGCCAGCCTGCAGCAAATGTGCGGCGGTCGTGTGCCTCACGACATGCGGAGAAATTTGCTTGCCCGTCAGACTTGGGCAATGCGAGCTGGCCCGGCTGATGGCCTGCTGCAGGATGTAGTCAACACCGTTACGCGATAGCTGCCGGCCACGGTAGCTGGGAAACGCAATCGACGTGTGGGTACCCTCCAGTTCATGGAACCATGCCTTCAGGATTTGAGCGGTGTTTGACCACAATGGGATGCTTCGCTCCTTACGGCCTTTCCCCTTCAGATTGATGACCGAGCTGCTGCCGAACTGGACCTGCGCCTGCTGAAGCGCCGTGATTTCGGAAACACGGGCTCCGGTGTTATACAGCGTCAGCAGCAATGCATGATCACGGCGTCCGCGCCATTGGGACCGGTCGGGCGCCGCAAGCACGGCATCGACTTCAGCGCGGCTGAGCGACTGTACAAGTCGTCGATCGGTTCGCTTCGTGGGTATCGCGAGAATGCGCGTAGCCAGCCCAGCCAGCTCGGGATCGCATAGCGCAACCCATCGGAAGAAACTGCGGATCGCCGCAAGCCTGACGTTGCGCGAGCGAGCTGAGTTGTGTCGCGCAAATTCCAGATGATCGAGAAACGACAGAATGGTCGGCGCATCCAGCGCGGCCACGCGCAATGACGATGGCTCGGTGTGCGTTCGATCCCGAACAAACTGAAGCAACATGCGAAACGTGTCTCGGTAACTCGAAACAGTCTGCGGGCTGACGTGTTTATGGGCAAGCAGATGCTCGACGAAGAAGCCCTGCAGCAGTGGGCCGATCATGGTGGTGGTCTTCATTTCGCTTCTCCCAGGCTGGCGTATTCCCGAAACGCCGTCGCCGCGGTCAGCAGGAGCGCTGGCGTCGCGGTCAGGTACCAGTACGTTTCCACGGGACTGACATGTCCCAGATAAACCGACAGATTCGGTATCCATTGCTGGACTGGTGCCCCCTCCAGGCACCATTGCGTCAGTCGCTCGACGGCAAACGTGTG
>NZ_QHKS01000093.1 GCF_003353175.1 Paraburkholderia lacunae
CACCTACTGGCGTTTTACACCAAGGAGCGAGCGCATGAAACTGGAAAATCTGATTCGGATCGAGAATGGCGAAAAGGTGAAGCACACCTTCCCGGATGCGGAGTACGCGAGCCGCCAAGGCAAGCTGCGCGCATTGATGGCCAATGAAAATATCGACGCGGTGCTGTTCACGTCGTATCACAACATCAACTACTACGCGGACTTCCTGTATTGCTCGTTCGGCCGTAAGTACGGGCTGGTCGTCACGCCCAAGAAAGTGGTCTCCATCTCGGCGAACATCGACGGCGGCCAGCCGTGGCGTCGCACGGTCGGTGACTACAACGTGGTCTATACCGACTGGCAGCGCGACAACTTCTTCCGCGGCGTGCAACAGGAAATCGACAACAAGGGACGCGTCGGCCTCGAGTTCGACCAGGTGCCGGTGGATGTGCTGGAGAAGCTCAAGGCGGCGCTGCCGTCGGTGGAATTCGTCGACGTCAGCGCGCAGACCATGCGCATGCGCATGATCAAGTCGGCCGAGGAAATCGAAGTCATCAAACATGGCGCCAATGTGTGCGACGTGGGTGGGGCGGCTCTGGCGGCGGCGGTACATGAAGGCGTGCCTGAGCATGAAGTGGCACTGGCTTCCACCCAGGCGATGGTGCGTGAAATTGCCAGACGTTTCCCCGATTCCGAACTGATGGACACGTGGACGTGGTTCCAGTCCGGCATCAATACGGACGGTGCGCACAATCCGGTCACCACGCGCAAGGTGCGGAAGGGCGACATCCTGAGCCTGAACTGCTTCTCGATGATCGCGGGATACTACACGGCGCTCGAACGCACGATGTTCTTCGACCACTGTTCTAACGAGCACCTGCGCCTGTGGAAGGTCAACGTCGAAGTGCATGAGGCGGGGCTGAAGCTGATCAAGCCGGGTGCGCGCTGCAGCGACATCGCTCACGAGCTGAACAAGATTTACGCGGAGTACAACCTGCTGCAGTACCGCACGTTCGGCTACGGCCATTCGTTCGGCGTGCTCTCGCATTACTACGGCCGCGAAGCAGGACTCGAACTGCGCGAAGACATCGACACGGTGCTCGAACCGAACATGGTCGTCTCGATGGAGCCGATGATCATGCTGCCGCAAGGCCTGCCCGGTGCGGGTGGTTATCGCGAGCACGACATCCTCGTGGTCGGCGAGAAAGACGCCACCAACATCACCGGATTCAGGTACGGGCCGGAGCACAACATCATCAAGGCCTGA
>NZ_QHKS01000094.1 GCF_003353175.1 Paraburkholderia lacunae
CGGACCAAGCCGCACGTGAACGTCGGCACGATCGGTCACGTTGACCACGGCAAGACCACGCTGACGGCAGCGATCACGACGGTTCTGACGCAGAAGTTTGGCGGCGAAGCGAAGGCATACGACCAGATCGATGCGGCGCCGGAAGAAAAGGCACGTGGTATCACGATCAACACGGCACACGTCGAGTACGAAACGGCGAACCGCCACTATGCGCACGTTGACTGCCCGGGCCACGCTGACTATGTGAAGAACATGATCACGGGCGCAGCGCAGATGGACGGCGCGATCCTGGTGTGCTCGGCAGCCGACGGCCCGATGCCGCAAACGCGTGAGCACATCCTGCTGGCGCGTCAGGTTGGCGTTCCGTACATCATCGTGTTCCTGAACAAGTGCGACATGGTGGACGACGCTGAGCTGCTGGAGCTGGTCGAGATGGAAGTGCGCGAACTTCTGTCGAAGTACGACTTCCCGGGCGACGACACGCCGATCATCAAGGGTTCGGCGAAGCTGGCGCTGGAAGGCGACAAGGGCGAGCTGGGCGAAGTGGCGATCATGAACCTGGCCGACGCGCTGGACACGTATATCCCGACGCCGGAGCGCGCAGTTGACGGTGCGTTCCTGATGCCGGTGGAAGACGTGTTCTCGATCTCGGGTCGCGGCACGGTGGTGACGGGTCGCGTTGAGCGCGGCGTCATCAAGGTCGGCGAGGAAATCGAAATTGTCGGTATCAAGCCGACGGTGAAGACGACCTGCACGGGCGTGGAAATGTTCCGCAAGCTGCTCGACCAGGGTCAGGCGGGCGACAACGTCGGTATCCTGCTGCGCGGCACGAAGCGTGAAGACGTGGAGCGTGGCCAGGTTCTGGCGAAGCCGGGTTCGATCAACCCGCACACGCACTTCACGGCAGAAGTGTACGTGCTGAGCAAGGACGAAGGCGGCCGCCACACGCCGTTCTTCAACAACTACCGTCCGCAGTTCTACTTCCGTACGACGGACGTGACGGGCTCGATCGAGCTGCCGAAGGACAAGGAAATGGTCATGCCGGGCGACAACGTGTCGATCACGGTGAAGCTGATCAACCCGATCGCGATGGAAGAAGGTCTGCGCTTCGCAATCCGCGAAGGCGGTCGTACGGTCGGTGCAGGTGTGGTTGCCAAGATTCTCGAGTAA
>NZ_QHKS01000095.1 GCF_003353175.1 Paraburkholderia lacunae
TGACAACTGGTATGTTCTGGGCCGTTGCGTGTAGCGAGCTTCTCACTGGATTTCTGAGCAACACCTGATCCCATTAATGGTATCTTTGCCCGTTGCGTATTCTTGCGGGCGATCCCAGTGTTTCAACAATTGTTCGGTGCCGCGGTTCCGGCGGCGCTTCGTGGCCCGATGCTGGTCGACGATGTCGGGCTGCCGCGGTTTTGGACCGCAGTCTGGTCGGTAATGTCGGCCGCGCAACTGGCGGATTCCACGCATACGAAGAAACTGCGATATCTGGAGGATCTGTATCAACATGCAGATAATCTCTGCGGCACGAATGCTCTGGACAACGCGCTGACCGAGCTCGACGACGGTGTGCTGGCCCAGATTCTTGAATCGTGGTTCGTTTCCATTCGAAATCAGCCGGTGGTAACAGGTGCCGACGAAAAGCGCTGGCAAACCGGGTTTGGCTTTGTGACGGATGTCGTCACCTGGTTATCGAAGAGCGAGGCCGCTGATGATCGGCTTCAGCGCGTCGAGCAGCGACTGCACAGGCTATCTGCGCTTTATAGCCAGCTTCACGTTCGCCGGGATAATTCGGTTGAGACGGTTCGCTCGTTGCCAGCGAGTGTCGTTGAAGCACTGTATGCGATGCTTGACCCGGAATCTCCACAGAATCCGTTCAGGCGTGACAGGACACGCTGGCGCGTCTTCGTCGCATTTGTGCTGATGCTGCATCAGGGCTTGCGCCGCGGCGAAGTTCTGTTGCTTCCGGCCGACGCCGTCAAAAGTGCCTACGATCACAAGCAACAACGGACGCGTCACTGGCTCAATGTGCAGGAAAACGAATACGAGGACACGGAAGTCGACTCCCGCTATTCAAAGCCCAGCATCAAGAATGTGCACTCGATTCGCCAGGTGCCCGTCAGCGAGTTGACAGCAAGCGTTGTGCAAGGCTACGTCGAAAACTATCGGGGCCGTCCCGATCACTCGTTCCTGCTGAACTCCCAGAGCGACGCTCCGTTGTCGACGGAAACACTGACAAAAGTATTTGCACAGATTACGCGCTGCTTGCCGGTCGAGGTGGTAATGGAGTTGAAGGACCGGACTGGCAAGGATGCAGTTACGCCGCACGATCTGCGCCACTATGTTCC
>NZ_QHKS01000096.1 GCF_003353175.1 Paraburkholderia lacunae
CAGAAAGCGCTGATGTGGGAACGTTGGCAGAAGGGCGAATCTCTCCAGAAGATCGCCCAGCTTTTTGATCGGAACCACTCGTCGGTCCAGGGGATTCTGGCTGAGACAGGTGGGATCCGGCCACCACAAAGGCACCGTTCGGGATTGTCGCTGACGTTGGCTGAGCGCGAAGAGATATCACGGGCGCTCGTGGCTGGCGATTCGATCCAGTCGATCGCGAGGCGACTTTCGCGAGCTCCCTCCACCATCTGCCGTGAGATCAAGCGTAACAGCGGACCGGACGGCTACCGGGCGAGCCACGCCGACCAGCTTGCCTGGGATCGGGCGCGGCGTCCCAAAGCCTGTAAACTGGTTGAGCACCGGATGCTGGCGCACATCGTGGCAGGCAAGCTCCAGCTGCAGTGGTCACCGCAGCAGATTGCCGGATGGCTCAGGCGCGCGTACCCGGACAACGAGGACTTCCACGTGTCCCACGAGACCATCTATCGCACTCTCTTCATACAGGCCCGTGGTGCCCTGAAGAAGGAGTTGCTGGCGCACTTGCGGCGCACGCGGGCTATGCGCCGTTCGCGCCATCACACGCAGAAGACGGATGATCACGGCAGGATTCGCGACACGGTATCGATCAGCGAACGCCCAGCTACAGTTGAAGACCGCGCGGTACCGGGCCACTGGGAAGGTGATCTGCTGTGCGGTAGCGGCAGCAGCCAGATCGCGACACTCGTCGAACGGCAGACACGCTACGTCATGCTGGTTAAGATCGCCAGCAAGGATAGCGAGACGGTCATCAATGCACTCATCAGGCATGCCTGCAAGTTGCCGCAGGAACTCTATAAATCGCTGACATGGGATCGGGGAACGGAAATGGCCGGGCACAAACGTTTCACCGTGGCCACCGATATCAAGGTCTACTTCTGCGACCCCCATCATCCATGGCAGCGCGGATCGAACGAAAATACGAACGGGCTATTGAGGCAGTATTTGCCCAAAGGCACCGACCTGTCAGTGTATTCACAGGCTAAACTCAATGCCGTAGCGAGACGATTGAACGAGCGTCCGAGAAAAACCCTGAACTACGAAACGCCAGCCGAACGATTCCAGCAAACTATTGCATCCACCGGTTGAATCCGCC